>NZ_AP018227.1:0-355177 GCF_002368095.1 Calothrix parasitica NIES-267
GGGGAGATGGGGAGAGGGGGAGAGTGGGAGATGGGGAAGAAAAGTAATGACCTCTAACTCTTAACTCCTAACTGTTCACTGATAACTGTTCACTGATAACTGTTCACTGATAACTGTTCATCTCCACCCCAGCAATTTCAGTAGGGGAACGACTATGTAATTACTTATTCCTAACCAAAAACTCATGAAGATACCTAACATGCAGAAGAAACCTATTTTGAGCCATAGTTGGGATAGCTCGAAGGGGATGGAGGAGTTTAGTATTTCTGGTGATAATCCTAATTTTATTAAGCCTGCGAAAAGAATTGAGGTGCCAAATGCGGTCATTATGGCATGAATGATGTGATGCGAACGAAGTCCTAAGCCTAATGTCAGCAGTGACATAGCAAATAATATCAGCCCTACCCATCCTTCTCCCTGCTGTGGTGTTATTAACTGTAGAATAAACCAGCCTCCGCTGTAAGCAATTATTCCCATTAGTGAGGCTATCAAAAATCGTCGCTTCTGATTAAAACCTCCAGAAGCAGTTATTCCCCAAGCGGTTCCCAAACCGGATACTGCAAATACAATTATTTCCGAACCCAATACTGGTTGAGGATTGGATGTTAAAGCTATCAGTATATTGCTGACAACTTCCCCAGTTCTATCTCCAAAAACCGTCGCAAATGCCAGGAAAAAACCGGCAATTGTACCTATACAAGCGCCGATGCTGGCTAAAATCATTGCCCAAAGGGTTTCAAAACTGCCGCGAATTATGCCGATAATTATTTTAAATGTGAATTGAGTAGTTTGACTTACTCCTTGAGTAGTTCCTACAACGAACTGCTGGAAAAATTCTTTGATTCCCCAGACAGTTTTTTGGATATATTCTTTTATGTTTCCGAAAAAACCTTTTTGCGGACGTGCTGCCAAATATGATGTTGTTTTGATTATTTGCGCTAAACGTTTTTGAATAATTACAGCATTTTCGGGACGCGATCGCACTTCTTCTTGTGCCATATCATCGAGTAAATCTACCAACATGGGGTTGACACCTTCACCATTTGCAGAAAATTTGAGTGCTTCTCGCCAGCGTAATCTTCCGGTTAAAGGGTCTTCTAACTCTTGAGGATTTTTACCCGTAAGCAATTCAATCATCGTTCTTCCAAGAGCATAAAAATCGGCTGATGGCCCGATATTACGTCCAGTAACTTGTTCGGGTGGACTGTAACCAGTGGAAAACAATCTTGTAGAACTGGATTGACGGTTAGGGGTTGCGACGCTAAAGTGTTTGGCTCCACCAAAGTCAATTACTACTAATTGAGCGCCTTTTAATGTAGGAGGAGGGTTACGTAACATCAAGTTAGAAGGTTTGATGTCACGGTGAATAATCATTCGTTCGTGGAGATGTCGCAGAACATCTACCGCTTGCTGTAACCACCCCAGAACCAAATCTTGAGGACAACCTTGGGGATACAAATAAGGAACTTCTTCCAAAGTTTGACCGTTGATTTTCTCCATTATCAAACAAGGTAAATTCAAATCTTGATTAGAACTTGAAAGATTATGGAAAAAATACCCATCCGGTTCAATCTTGGGAACACCCCTATGCTTTAAGCGCTGTAAAACCTCCGCTTCCTGCTCAAATAATTCCAGCGCTTTCGATGAAGTTTCCACCAGCACCTTCAAAACCTTTTCAGTTTGTGTTTGAACATCCCAAACCGTATAAATACGAGCAAACCCCCCAGAACCCAAGCGTTCAAGAGGAATAAATCTATCTTCAAGCTGTAACTTTCCACCACAAGCCAAACAAAATTTATTTCCCCAAGGTTGGGGATAAGGACGCGGACAATTGGGATTTATGCAGTGAATCGCATTCAAACTGGGTTGGGAATTGGACATGGGGGATTGGACATGGGGGATTGGGAATTGGGAATTTAAGACAATAGTAGATTTATATGTTGTTGAGATACCTTTTATATCTTTCAGTGATGATGACTTCTTACAGAAAGCTTTGCGATTATTTTGGGAAGAGAGAGGTGGAAAGATAAGGAAGGGGATATTTTAAAGTAACCAGTAGCGAGTAGCGGATAACGAGTAATGCCGTGGGAAAGGTATGGTTAAGGTACTGGAAATAAGAACGAATTGATAATTTATTTACTACTTGCTACTTGCTACTCCTAACTCCCAATTCCTAACTCCTATCCCCTATCCCCCATGACCAATTCCCTAACTCTTAACTACTCCCTTCCCAAGAAATAGGGAAAGTTTGTTGTGATAGCGATGAGAAATCATCTTCACAGTTTGGGGTTTCTTCATCAAGGACTTTTACTACTCTGTTATAAATTTCTTCTGCTTGTTGGGGGGAATCACCGATACTGGTTAATCCTAATTTACCAAATTCTGATAGACATCCCATTAAATGGAATACCGTACCCGTTTCAGTTCCGGTATCGAAGTGCAATCTGTGTTGAGCAATGATATCCATTAAATCATTGGGTAAAAGTCCCTTGTAGCGGTCTTTTTGCAAATTATCGGTAGCTATATAATACTTGGGTCGTCCCTGCTGAGAATAAAACAAGCCTATAGAAGGCTCGTACCGACCGTTTGTCAATAACTTCAAGGTCATAAAAGGATGGGTAGTACCACCTTTCCGTAAATTAATTTCAATTGCTTGGATATCCCATACTCCATCATCTTGTCGAACAACAATAAAATCTACGCCATATCTCTCTAATGCACCTTTTTGTGCTAACCTACGACCAATTCTTAAACCTAACTGCTGTAGCTGCAATCTATATTCTTCGTCAGCAGGAAATTTACAGCCTAGAAAGATTTGACCGTCCGGACCTCCTAAAATTTGGTCGTGAGTAGAAAGAATCTCCACATCTCCCGTCGGAGTAATCCTTCCTTGAACGCTCGGTGAAAGTTTAATCTCACCTTCGACAAAAGCTTCTACAATCGCTCCTAATTCACTTATTCTTCCAGAAAAAGTTTCCCAAGTCTCCTGTTTTGCTTGAAAACTCATTTGATGAAAATGTTCGGTAATCTTTGCGACTCTTTTTTGATGAGATGCTTGTGGAGTTGCTAATTCAATAATCGGTCTTAAATCTAGCAGCGCATTTCCTTCCCCAGAAATCCCTTCATTTAGTTTTACTACCATCCTCTGTAAAGTTGGCTGACGCTCCCATAAATTAGCCGCAGCTTCTGCTAAATCCGAAATATTCCACATCAGTTTGCTACCATCTGGATGAGGAACTTTAGCTTCAGCAAAAATTTGCCTGGAACCGCTTTTTGTTCCCCAAATTTGTAAATCTGGAGCAGCAGCGTACAGCGGAACTCCTAACTTTAAAGACAATTGTGCTTCAAAACCAGTGGAGTTGTAACATATCATAAAAGACTTATCTATTCTTAAAGCTTGTTGAATATGCCGTAATAACCGAGGACGTTCTAAAATCTTCTGACTAAGAGGTTTGAGCGAAGAATCATAAGTAGAAAGCAGCAGCAAGCGATTGCGAGCATGAGAAAAAGGAATTCCCGGTAACAGTTGTAAATAATAATCGATAATACTCGGATGTAAAGGTACCGATGTTACATAAATTAGACGGTTACAAGGATTCCATAACCGAATTAGAGCAAATAATAATCGTTCTTCATAATGTTCGTAACCTTCCACCTTTTTTAGTTCTCGCTGGTCAAGGCTAATAGAAGGAATAACTAAAATATCAACATCACTACTATCGCTCTCATCACCTTCAACACATTCCCATCTGTCGCGCAAATCTGATTGAAGATAGCGAAACTTTTCAAGTAATTCTTTATCTGTTATATGAAGCATTTTATTCGGTATCAGTTCTCAATAATTAATTTTCACCCTTCGGGTGAATTATGTCCTAACAGCCATTAAAGTTATTCCTCATAGCCGAAAAGCTGTTCATCCATTTGAGAGATGAGTATAGACACAACTGCTGTTACCATGACATAGATTATGTTTACCAAATTACAAATATATATATGGCATCTTCTGCACCACTTAAAGGAACTGATTTAGTAGATTGCGCCAAAGCAAACGCTAAGCAAGGAATAGAAACTGCTGCTTTTTTATGTGGCTATGGTACTGATTTAAATACATTTAGACAAGAACTAGGTAAAGCTTGTGAAGAGATGAATTTACAAGTTTCCGAACTTCAAGAATTGATTACCACCCCCGACCCAAGATTAAATATCGGTGTTGGTGAAGTCGTTGCTCCCGATTCTCCAGCAGATTTGTAAATCAGTTATCAGTAATAATGTCGGGTGTATTACGGCACAAATACGTCTGAACAATAGATTCAAACTTTGATATTGCCGTAATGCACCATTGCTGAGGTTATTAATAATCTGCTAACAATTAAATAATAATTTGAATTCAAATATTTTATTATTCCCGTCAATCTATAATAAAATAAATCAAAAAGTTTTTTTAATTTATAATTTCATTTTTAAATAAAATTGCAATTTTTTTTGTGACGAAAACGTGGGATAATCAAAAAAAGAATGAATAGCGTTTTTTATAATGGGAATATTAGCAAAATTTTTATTTTGGCAAAGCCTACCCATTATGTAAAACACTTTCTAAAATAAATAATATCACTGAAGCGCTACCTCTAAAAACATTTTTTTCTAGTTTTATCTGAAATATTTTCTGAGCAATTATATATACACGGATAACGAAAATATAAGTAATTAGCTCATTTTAAACGGGATAATACAAGATTATCTGAGATGAACTCGTAATAAATAAAACTTTTATTTGTTAAGTAATCTCAATTGCTAATCTTTAAAATATGATTCCGCCAATAATTTAGAGGAGAATTTAGATATATAGCGTTTTTTGGTTGGGTGAAATACACCTTGATAGACCTCACCCCCAGCCCCTCTCCCGCAATTGCTATCTCCTTACGGAGACGCTCCGCTAACAACGGTCGTGTTCCTCCCTCCGGGTATCTCCTTCGGAGACGCTACGAAGACCGCTAGTTTGGGGGACGGAAACCGACACCCCCAACTAGACTCACCGCAACGCATTGCTCTCCAAGTCAGCGGAGAGGGGTGTATTCTATCCAACTGAGAACTGCTATAAATCTAAATCTCTTATAAAATTAAGTGCAATTTTAATTAACTCTCTTACTAACTCACAATCACAAATTAAGAATAAATCTCGCCAAACCAAAATAAATCATAACACCAGCAACATCAACTGCTGTAGTAATAAACGGTGCAGACATCAAAGCCGGGTCTAACTTCATCGACCGGAATAAAAACGGCAGCGAAGAACCGGAAACTGAAGCCAAAATCGATATTGCAACTAAACTACTACCAACTGTTATGGCAACTTGTAAATTACGCTCCAGCAAAAAAGCCCATAGAGTAGCAATAACTCCTAACGTTGTTCCTAAAATTGCACCTGCGAGAGCTTCCCTTCCAATCACCTGAAGAGTTCCTAGCGAACGAATTTCATCGGTATTCATTCCGCGAATCACTACCGTAGAAGATTGAGCGCCGACGTTACCCCCAGTACCAGTAAGTAAGGGAATAAAAGCCGCTAGGATAACAACTCTTTGTAAAATATCTTCTTCTGATTTAATAATTGTTCCGGTTACGGTATTAGTGACGAGCAAAACGAGCAACCAAACTACGCGCTTGCGAGCAACGGTAAATAAATCTGTTTGAAAGTAATTATCCCCGCTAGATTGTACCCCACCACCAAGAGCGTAAATATCTTCGGTGGTTTCTTCTTGAATAATATCTATGACATCATCGACAGTAATAATACCGACTAAACGATGTTCTTTATCTACTACAGGAACCGCAAGAAAATCATATTTTTGAATAAATCTAGCAACTTCTTCCTGGTCGGTATCTGTATGAACGCATATCGGGTCGCGATTGATGATTTCATCAATTGTTTGTTCTGTTCGAGCGGTTACTAATTGTCGTAGCGAAACAATTCCAGTTAAACGTCTAGCAGTATCGGTCACATAAAGATAATAAATCATCTCGCTAGCATTAGCTTGACGGCGAATCCGTTCCAAAGCTTGAGCTACAGTAAAATTTTCTTTAAGCAAGATGAATTGAGGAGTCATGATTCTTCCAGCAGTACCGGATTCATAACCCAAAAGTAGAGCAGTAGCTTCTCGTTGATTCGGACTCAGTTGACCTAAGAGACGATTAACAACTTTTGCAGGTAATTCATCAAATAACCTCGCACGGTCATCTGGTGACATCTTATCAACAATATCGAGAACTTCCTGAGAACGAAATTCCTGTATTAACTTCTCTTGAACATTATGTTCTAGATATTCGTAAACCTCAATCGCTTCATCTTTAGAAAGCAAGCGAAACACCAGAGCATGCATTGTCTCCGGTAAACCTTCAATAACTTCTGCCGTATCCGCAGGTTGAACAGGTACGAGAATTGCTTTGGCACCTCGTAAGTCTCCTTGTTCGAGCAGCATTTGCAATTGAGTTCGTACTAAATCGCGTAATTCCCTCCGCGTTGATTCCATTGGGACAGAAGCTACGTTGTTTATTTCACTCACATTAGGATGTCTCCTTAAGGTGATTTTAAATAAGTTACTCAATCATAGTTTATTGGAAATTGGCACCTCAAAACGTTCAATTGGTTAATTTTCCTTCCCATGATGGATATTTTAAATCTCAGCAGACTTATTTTTTTATCTGAAGCAATAGTTTTTGTGGTAATTCTTTATTAATACTAATTGCTTTGCCTGACAGAAATTGATTCGGGATATTAATAAATAAGTTGATTGAATAACTTCGTTTGGCATATACCATAAAAAGAGCATATTAACTATAAATTTGATATGACTAAAGAAGTTTTCACTGCAATTGCAATATTTACAGTTGGCTTTGGATAGATTTTCCGTAGGCTAGAAAAAAGCGTCATTACCCCACTGATAGCTTAGGTAAACTAAAGGTTTATTAATTAGTCCCACGGTATTAAGGTTGATGCAAGATGTAAAAACAAATAACGGAGTTATCAAAACTTTAGCAGAAATTGCATTAGCAATCGTTCTTTTTACTGATGCTTCGCGGATTCAATTAAAACTGTTACGTCAAGAATATAATTTACCTCTGCGTTTACTTGGTATAGGGTCACCTTTAACTACTGCTTTCGGTACGATTTTCCCTCACTTATTGTTTCCCAACGAATTAAATATCTGGGAAGCAGCAGTTTTCTAAGATGGTGGTAACAGTTTTAATCAGCGTTTTCGCTCATGGTTTAACGGCTTATCCTGGAGCAAATTGGTATGCTAACCGAATTTCAAACAAACAAGATATTGACGATAAAATGCCCGAAATGAAGCCCGTCGAAAAAATGGCCATTCGCTTACCTTGGGGAGATACTTGAGAACTCATAATTGATAAAGATTAGCAATTAATTGAGAATTTCTCACTGGTCACTGAATAACTATTTACTATCTAAAGTTTTATGTATTTTGCTTAACTTATTTCTTTCGATAGTACTACTCCCTTTAGTTAACAACTAACATTTTCCGAGAGGGATAGGTATTATTTAAAATGACTACAACTAAATCAAATCCGCTATCAAATATAGAAAGCAACAGCCTTAATACCGTTGAAGTGACATTAAAAGTTAACGGCACAAAACATACTTTAAACATTGAACCCCGCGTTACTCTTCTTGATGCATTACGCGAACGTTTAAATTTAACAGGTAGTAAAAAAGGTTGCGACCACGGACAGTGTGGTGCTTGTACCGTATTAATAAATGGAGAAAGAATTAATTCTTGTCTGGCTTTAGCAATAATGCATGAAGGAGACGAAATTACAACTATCGAAGGTTTGAGTACAGGTGATGAACTTCATGCAATGCAGACTGCATTTGTGAATAATGATGGATTTCAATGCGGTTACTGTACTTCGGGTCAAATTTGTTCTGCGGTAGCTTTGCTCTCGGAAATAGAAGCAGGACAAGCCAGCACAATGACCGATTTAGAAGAAATTGCCAACCCAAGCGCATCAATTGAATTAACCGACACCGAAATTCGCGAACGCATGAGCGGGAACCTTTGTCGCTGCGGTGCTTATCCGCATATTGTCGCAGCTGTCAGGGAAGCTTATCAGGCCAAAGGTTAGGGGTTAAAGGTCAAAGGTAAAAAAAAGAGAGAGGGGCTAGAAGGGGAAGAAAATTATTTTTCAACTTCTAACTATTACCATGCCCAATGCCCAATGCCTAATTACCAATTAACAATTACCAATTACCAAACTTAAACACAGATGAAACCATTTAATTACCAAAAAGCTAATTCTTCAAATGCTGCTGTACAGGAGTTAAGCAATAATAATCAAGCCAAGTTTATTGGTGGTGGTACTAATTTGCTTGATTTAATGAAATACGGTGTGGAAGTACCCGATAGTTTGATTGATATCACTAAAGTACCGCTAGCCGAAATTACAGAATTACCCAACGGTGGGGTGCGTATTGGTGCTTTGGCCCGTAATACTGCTACTGCGAACCATCCTTTAATTCGTGAAAGATATCCTTTGTTGTCTCAGGCTTTTCTTTCCGGTGCTACCCAACAGTTACGCAATATGGCAACGGTTGGCGGGAATTTGATGCAAAGAACTCGTTGCTATTATTTCTACGATACGGCTACACCTTGTAATAAACGAGAACCGGGTTCCGGTTGTCCAGCAGTAGAAGGTTTTAACCGCATTCATGCAATTTTAGGCGCTTCCGAAAATTGTATTGCTACCCATCCTTCTGATATGTGCGTTGCTTTAGCCGCTTTGGATGCAGTTGTGAGAGTAGTTAATCCATCGGGAGAAGAAAGGGAAATACCCGCTACAGAATTTCATCGCTTACCGGGAGACACACCAAATATTGACACTAATTTGCAAGAAAACGAATTGATAACCGCAGTCGATTTACCTCCATCTCTCAAAAATGCTAAGTCTTATTACTTGAAAGTTAGGGATAGAGCATCTTATGCATTTGCTTTAGTTTCGGTAGCTGCTGTACTAGAAATTGAAAATAATTCCATTAAAACAGCGCGTTTGGCAATGGGTGGTGTAGCTCATAAGCCTTGGAGAGCAACAAATGCAGAAGAAATTTTAATTGGTGTTGCTCCAACTGAGGAAGTATTTCGACAAGCAGCAGAAACTGCATTACAAGGAGCGCAAGGTTATCAGCATAATAATTTCAAAATCGAACTTGCGAAAAGAGCGATTGTGCGAGCCTTAATAACTTTGACAGAATAAACCCTCTGCGAACCTCCGCGCATACCTTTGCGTCCCTTTGCGTTAAAACACTATATTTTGTTGAAACGCAGAGAAACGCTCAGAAGAATTAATCTAAAATCTAAAATCCAAAATCCAAATGGTTAATATAATCGGAAAACCTTTAAATCGCGTTGATGGTAGCCTGAAAGTTACTGGTCGAGCGCAATATTCCGCAGAATTTCCTCAAGAAAATCTTGCTTATGCTGTTGGTATTCCTAGCACTATCGCAAGAGGAAAAATTAAAAGTATTGATACGAGTGCTGCGGAAAGTTTACCTGGTGTGATTAAAGTAATTACTCATGAAAACGCACCAAAATTACAACCACTCAAAACATTTATGCAGGGTGGAACCGCAGCAGAAAGCTATTTACCTTTTCAAGATAATTCTGTTTACTACAGTGGAGAACATATCGGGTTAGTAATAGCTGATTCTTTAGAACAAGCAACTTATGCTGCTTCTTTAGTGCAATTTACTTATGAAGAAGAAACTCCAATTGTGGAGATGCAAAAACAGCGTAATGAAGAATTTGAGCCACAGACAGTTTTTGGTAAGAAACCAAGTGTTATCCGGGGTAATCCTCAAGATGCTTTTAATAAAGCGGATATCAAAGTAGATGAAATTTACACAACACCGACCGAGAATCATAATCCTATAGAACCTTCGGCCACAATTGCTGTATGGGATAACGATACTTTAACGGTTTATAGCTCTACGCAAGCTACTTATGGAACCAGAAAAGCTTTAGCTGACAGTTTAGAAATTCCCGAAGAAAATATTCGGGTAATTTGTCAGTTTATCGGTGGTGCATTCGGCTGTAAAGGTACTTTTTGGTCGCACATGTTATTACCAGTAATTGCCTCTCGTCAGGTCAATCGTCCGGTAAAGTTGGTGTTAACTCGCGAAGATATGTATAACGTTGTCGGACATCGTGCTGAAACCGAGCAAAACGTTAAATTAGGAGCAACTAGGGAAGGTAAATTAACGGCAATTATCCACGATGGTATTACTAATACTTCGATGTACGATGAGTTTGTCGAACCATTCACCGTTGCAACTCATATGATGTATGCTTGCGATAATTTGCAGGCTTCTCAGCGTTTAGTACGTTTAAATCGAGTTACTCCTACATTCATGCGTGCCCCTGGGGAAGCTCCGGGGATTTTTGCAATTGAATCGGCGATGGACGAACTAGCTTATGCTTTAAAAATTGACCCCATCGAATTAAGATTAATCAATCATGCCGATACTGACCCTGACGAAAATTTACCTTGGTCGAGTAAATCTCTGAAAGAATGTTACCAAATTGGTGCGGAGAAATTTGGCTGGTCAAAACGCAATCCCGAAATAGGTTCCATGCGCGACGGACGCTATTTAATTGGCATGGGAATGGCAACAGCAACTTACCCAGCTTTTTCCTCACCAGCTTCAGCTAAAGCCAAAATGCTCTCAGATGGTAGCGTTGTAGTACAAAGCAGCACTCATGAGATGGGTGGTGGTACGGCTACCGTGATGGCGCAACTTATCGCCGATACTTTAGGTTTCCCCTTTGAGAAAGTATGTTTTGAATATGGTGATACCAAATTACCCCGCGCACCTGTCAGCGGTGGTTCGATGACAATAAGTAGCGTAGGTAGCGCGGTACATGGTGCTGTTAAAGGATTGCAAGCAAAAATTTTAGAACTGGGGGGAATCAAACAAAGTGATTCTTTAACTATCGAAGATTATGCAAATATTTTAAAGAAAAATAATCGAGAACAAATTGAAATTGAATACGATGCCAAATTTAGCCAAGAGAAAGAATACTCCAAACATGCTTTTGGCGCTCAATTTGTCGAAGTACGCATAGACCCCGACTTTGGAGAGGTTCGTATCAACCGTTACACCGGAGCATTCGCTTGCGGAAAAATACTCAACCATAAAACAGCGCGATCGCAATTTATGGGAGGTATCATCATGGGTATCGGTATGGCATTAATGGAAGAAAGCGTAGTTGACCCAAATTTAGGTCGAGTAATGAATGCAAACCTTGGCGAATACCACGTTCCGGTAAATGCCGATATTCCCGACATTGACATAGAAATGGTTGAAGAAATTGATAATCACGTCAATCCAATCGGGACAAAAGGTATCGGTGAAATTGGAATTACCGGTGTTGCGGCTGCGGTAGCAAATGCTGTATATCATGCGACAGGTAAGCGCGTTCGCAACTTACCAATTACCCCCGATAAAGTCATGTAACCACCAACAATGTAGAGACGTAGCAGTGCTACGTCTCCCCGCATTTAGATTCGCATTAATGATTTAAGATAAAAAAAACTTCAGCTATCACTTATCATTCAAAAAAGATAATCACCTCTAAAATCCTATAATTAATTATTAAATTAAAATACCTATTCCCTATTCCCTACTCCCTATTTTTAAAATGAAAGAATTAAAAAATATCATTTCAGCTATAGAATATTTAGAAAATAATCATCAAAAAGCAGCAATAGCAACATTAGTAAAAGTCAGCGGTTCAACTTATAGAAGTCCCGGTGCGAGAATGTTGATAAGTCATGACGATGATACAATCGGAGCAATCAGCGGTGGTTGTTTAGAAAGTGATGTTTTTGAAAAAGCACAGGCTGTAATTGAATCCGAAAGACCTATTTTAATTAAGTACGATACCACCTCAGAAGAAGACATGATTTGGGGTTTGGGACTTGGTTGTCAGGGAATTGCGTATGTATTAATTGAACCTTTAGAACAAACGAAATTACAGGAAATTGCTTTTATCAAAAAGTGTTTATCAACTCGGACTTATGGAGCTATCGCAACTGTAATTTCAGCAGAAGGTGAATCTAAAACCCAATTAGGGCAGCGTTTATTATTAGGTGACGAGACTATTATCAATAATCTCAAAGATGATAATTTATTAACAGAAGTTTTAAACGATACCAAAGCAGCATTGCAAGACAATCAATCAGTTTTAAAAGAATACGATTTAGAAGCAGAAAAAATAGAAGTCTTTATCGAAGTAATTCAACCACCTTTATCATTAATAATTTTTGGTGCTGGTTACGATGTTTTACCATTAGTAAATTTCAGCAAACAATTAGGTTGGGATGTCACTGTACTAGATAATCGCTCTAGAGAAGCTAGTAAAAAAAGATTTGCACAAGCAGATAAAATATTACTTTCACTTCCCGAAGAGATTTTAGAAAAAATTGAAATTACAGAACGTAGCGTAGCCGTAGTAATGAGTCATAATTATTTAGATGATTTAGAAATGCTCAAACTACTGTTACCTTCAAAATTAAAATATTTGGGAATACTTGGCCCGAAAAAAAGAACAAATCGCATATTAGAAGAATTAAAAGAAGAAGGGATTACACCCGATGCTAATATTCATAGTCCTGTTGGATTAGATATCGGAGCAGATAACGCTGAAGAAATAGCACTTTCCATAGTTTCTGAAATCCAAGCAGTAATATCTCAACGGAATGCGGGATTTTTGAGAAATCGTAACGCTCCAATTCATGTAAAGAAAGAATAGGAAACCTCACCCTGTCCTAACGGACATCCCTCTTCCGCAGTTGCTTCAACGGAGGGAACCTCCGCAACGCACTGCTCTCCTTATTAAGGAGAGGGAAATGATTATAGTAAAGTACTACAGTTTATTAATAGTGAATGAAAGACATAGGTTTAATAATATTAGCAGCGGGAAAAGCTAGTAGAATGGGAAAACCGAAGCAACTTTTAATTTATCAAGGAAGCAGTTTAATATCTCTTGCTGTAAAAGTTGGTTTGAATTCGATTTGTGAATCTGTTGTAGTGGTTTTAGGAGCTTACGCAGAAATAATTAAACCAGAAATAAATAATTTACCAATTCAAATAATAGAAAATCCGGATTGGGAAACGGGAATGTCTTCTTCAATTCGTGCGGGAATTAATTCAATAAATCAAAGCAATCTTAACTTAGATGCAGTAATTATTGCACTTGCTGACCAACCTTTAATTTCTGAAGCTGTTTTTAATCAATTGATTAGTAAATATCAGGATACGAAAAATAAAATTATTGCTTCTGCTTACGATGATGTCGTTGGTGTTCCAGCTTTATTTGATAAAAGTATTTTCTCAGAATTGATGGATATTGAAGGTGATAGAGGAGCAAAAGCTTTGATGCGTAAATATCAAGATGAAGTGTTAACTATTCCGGTAGCGGAAGCAGCGATTGATATTGATACGCAGGATGATTATCAGAAGTTGTTGAATGCTTAATGTGTCTATTATTTTATTAAACTTTTAACTATGGTACTCGCCAAATTTTTATAACACCACAACCACTAAAACTAGCAATAGTTTGTCCATTTGGACTTATGGCTGCTGATTTTGCGTCTTCTGGTAGCATTATTAAATATTCACCTGTGTCAAAATCCCATACTCTTAAAGGAGTACCATAAACTTCTTCTCCACAAGTTACAACAGTTTTTCCATCTAAGCTAATAGTTAAAAATTCTGCATCGATGCCGTAGACTTCTTCAAAAGTACGATTTTTTTCACCTGTTTCTAAATTCCAAACATAAATATTAGAATAATGGCAACAAACTAAATTTTTTTCGCTAGGATGAATAACTACAGAAATTGCAGCATAACGAGCTTTAAAAGTATGAATATTTTCTTGAGTTTTTAAATCCCAAACTTTTAATGTTGCATCTGAACTACTACTGACCAAAAATAGCCCATCTTTACTGATATTCAGTGACTTGATTTCGCGTGAATGTCCTTCTATATAACTTAGTTTTTGTGTTTCTAAATTCCAAACTATTATTTTTCCATTTGTACTTCCACAGACTAATATATTGTGCTTGGCATTATAAGCAAGTTGCTCAGTATTTTTATAACCCGTGTATTTCTCAGTTAGAACATTGATTAATTCCTTTTTTTCTAGATTCCAAAGCTCTATTCTTCCAGTAGAGCTTTTGTAGTCATTTCCACCTATTACTAAAGTTTGAGCATCTGAGTTCAAAGCGAATGAACATATGGAAACTCCTTTAAATTGACCTTCAATTATTCTAATACGCTCTCCCGTTTCCACATCTACTTCTATAATTTCTATATCTACACCATCTGCATCTTCTTCATAACCATCCATATACTCATAAATACTACTATTCATTTCCTCTTTAGTGCATTCATTAATACACTCACAACAAAATAGCAGAGTTTTACCATTAGGATTAAAACCTATAGCTACTGGTAAATAAGTATAGCCAGAATATGTTGTATGAACGCATTCAAAAAAACGATAGGGATTAAATTCTTGTATTGCTGCTCTAATTTTTACTTCTGGAATATATCGCAGTAATTTATAAGCTTGTAACTGTACTTTTTCTGAGGAATCTTTGAGAGATTGAATAACTAAATCTAAACCTTCTTGACCATAATTAATCAATTGTGAAAGCGCAAGGAGACGGTAGTTTTCATCACCATTTATCAAGCGCTGCTTAGCACCTTCTATTCCTCCCAATACTAGACCATTGCTTGGAGCAGAATTTTGTCCACCTAATACTGCATCGTATTCTTTCGGTTGTTTATCTTCCATTGCTGAAATTAGTTTTATTTACCATTTTATTAATACATAATGGTGCGTTACGGCATTATCACAACAGCAATTATTCATTCAAATTAACTCGTGCCGTAACACACCCTACAATTTAAATCATGCAAATTTAGAAGGTGCAATTGTAGAAGGTACAAACTTCGATGGAGCAATATTCTGTAGAACAATTATGCCAGATGGTAGCGTCAGAAATGATGGTTGCTAAATTATTAAACTCGAAAATTTAAACAATATTGTACATTCAGTCCTCTTGAGAGGACTTTTGCTATGAGATAGGGACTTACAGTCTCTGGTGGAGTTGAGCCAAAATTTTAACAATTATCAAATATCAATAAACCAATACTATTCCCTATCCCCCATTCCCTATTCCCTATTCCCCATTTCCCATTCCCATATATATTTCTATATACTTTCGATAAAAATTAGACCAAAACCACCGTATAATTATTTTTACTTATAGCTTGAGTCAGGAGAGTAAAGCCATGCCAATGGCAGTAGGAGTAATCGAAACACTAAGTTTTCCTGCAATACTTATAGCCTCGGATACGATGGTTAAGGCTGCCGCAGTTTCAATAGTGTTTTACGATAAGTCAGAAAGCGGACGCTTTTTTGTCGCTGTCAGGGGCAGGGTTTCTGAAGTCACTCGTGCTGTGGAAGCGGGGATTGAAGTTGTTGAAAAAGAATCTCATGGAGGGCAAGTAATGGAATATTACATCGTTCCCAATCCCCCGGAGAATGTGGAAAGCGTTTTACCAATCCACTTCACTTCAAAATCAGAACCTTTCCGTATCTAGTACGCTATTGCTCGATTTCTGAGATGATAAAGAATATATCTGTAGCTATCTACTATTGTTAGCACCCCATAAGTTTATTAATACAGGAGATTATAAATGTCAACACAGGCAGTTGGTGCTTTAGAAACTAAAGGTTTTCCTGCCGTATTAGCTGCGGCTGATGCAATGGTAAAAGCCGGTAGAGTTACGCTTGTTGGCTATATCAGAGTTGGTAGCGCTCGGTTTACAGTTAATATTCGCGGTGATGTTTCGGAAGTTAAAGCCGCTATGGCTGCTGGTGTTGAAGCCGCAGAAAGCTGTTATGGTGGAACCCTCGAATCTTGGGTAATTATTCCTCGTCCCCATGAAAACGTTGAAGCTGTTTTACCAATCGCTTATGGAGAAGATGTTGAAGAATATCGACTCTCTGTAGAAAATCCGATAGTAGGTAGAGCGCGATTATAAAATGTTGGTTTTGGGCTGTATTAAGCTTCTTTAATGTTACGTTACTACCGACATTACTAAGACTTTTATACTACATGCCCAACATCCGGTTTATTTATAGTATTTAGTCTTTATAATCAATCAAATAAAAACTTTTAATTAAAGAAAAATTAACTGTATCTAAAATATTACCCGTTCGGGTACTTTCCTGTTACTAGTATTTTTTTCAAAATAATTGTGATGTGGAGACATAGTTGCTCCAATTAGTTTATGGTAACGGGAGGTCGAATAAAAACAATAATATAAGTGATTATAGATAATATCTTAGATTTCAGATTCTACAACTCAATTAACGAAGCTTTTGAGCTAATTTTTTGTCACAAAAATTAACTGATAGATTTGTAATTAAAACTTTTCATACATATTACGCAATACTGTAACTGTATTAACTGTAATGATATACAAACAAAATTCAAAGAGTGACAAAGTATATGTAAAAATAAATACTAATTGAATTATAGACTTTAAAACTGAAACTAATATGTTTAAAACAGCGTCTCGTTGAATAGGAATTCTATTGCTTACGTAAAAGAATAGTCTGATGTTACTGGCTTTTCAATCCACTTATCCGGCATTTTGTAAATATGCCTTAAGACATATTTAGAGAATTAAACTGAAAATAAAATATTTTCCTTTGCAAAAGTTTACATTAGCTAGAAGCATGGAAAATAGCTTAAAAACGCAATTAAACAACTTATTATATTGATTATTTTTTGATTAGTTTTTAAGTTAATGGGGAAAATTCTGCATAACTAGACTAAAACCAGGCGTATTAAAATATAGAGTCCATTATAAAGTCCATAAAGTTTTTTGGATATTTTAGCCTAATGTGGCGACAACTAGTTGAATACACCAATTGTGATAAGTGGGGGTTGTGATGCAAACTTTAAAGCAGGGTTTTGAGGAGCGCAATCTCAATATGACATCTGAAGCGGAAAAACTACAAGAATATTGGCAGAATCGTTTGGCTGATGAATGTTCGCAGCACAGTGAAACGACAAGAGCGAGTATCACTAAATGGCTTATCGGGAGCGATAAAGAACGCTTTGAAAATCTTAACCTCAAAGAATTAAAGATTGCCAAGCAAGCGATGGAGTATCGCTATCGGATTTTGTGCCAACGTTACTTGGGGTTGGGTCGAGAACGTGCTTATCGTAACTTAATTACTCGTTTGGGAAGCTTAGCTACATTGCGTTCCAAGATTCAAACTTGGATTTCATTAAGTCGCGATCGCCAGCGTAAAGTATTGGATGTTTTGCAAGAAATACTCCAAGAATTGCTGCAAAGTGATAAATATATGGTTTCTCAGATGGCTTGCATTTCTGAGTTTACTAAAGATAGTAGATTGAGAAATGCCTTAGTGTTTGCCAGTTTAGAAGAGTATTGCATGCGACCAATACGCAATCAGCCATTACTGGTATATCGCTTTGTCAACTATTTAAAGAGAACCCAAAGAGGTGGTTTAACCCAGGTACCGACAAAAGATATGGTGCGTTTGGTTTCTGAAGAAGTACTTGGTGAAGATGGCGAAAATCGAGTCAGCTTGGTAGACCAAAATGCTATCGAAGATTACCAGGAAGAAGAAAAAGCCCAAGAACAGCAGCTACAGCGTCAGTTAGTAAAAACAGAATTTGAGGAATATCTCAAAGAGAATTTGGGAGAAGACGCGACCAAATGGCTCCAGATGTATCTTAAGGGTTTTACTCAAGATGCTATTGCGAAAAAATTGGGTAAACCAATCAAAGAGATTTATCGGTTGCGAGAGAAAATTGGCTATCATGCAGTACGGGTTTTTGCACTCAAAGATAAACCAGAATTAGTTTCAAACTGGTTGGAAACTTCTTTGCTCGAACATAATTTGGGGTTGACACCAAATCAATGGGAGAAATTGCAAGAAAAAATATCACCCGTACAAAAGCAAATTTTAGAAATGTCCAAAATGGGTAAAACCACAGAAGAAATCGCCAAAAATCTCAAGCGTAAAACTCATCAGGTGATGGGAGAGTGGACAAAAGTGTATTTAGCAGCTCAAGCTATACGCGGTGAATAAGGATTGTAGGCAATGTTTTGACACTATGTTTTAACATTTGCGTCTACTTCCTTAATTCTAGACTTGCTTCCCGGATGCAGATTGATACTAAAGTTTCTTGTGATTAATAGCAAATAAATTATATTTTATTTACTGCAAAATTTTTGTCAATATAGTGCCAAATGCCGTAGTGAGGGAATACGATGGAGTAAAATATTAAACGATTTGACCTATGTTGTCTTCCGAAGGCAAACCAACTGATACTAATTCAGTAGCTGCCAATCAACAGCCATCTAAGACTATAGGGACTGACGGTGCATCATCTCTCAATCCAGACCAACAGCTAGAACGCTCGCAAATATTTCGACTAATAGAAGAAGGTATCTTATGCTTCGAGACTTGCCTCTACCATCAGATTTTACCATTGAAGTTGGAATATAACAGTTTGTTGTTGGGCATCGTTAACCCTAAAGAAAAAGTAGCATTAGATTATGTAAACAGTATATTATCCTACTTGAAAATTGCGGTATCAATACAGCCCGTATCAGCAGATACTCACCGCATCATATTGTCAGAATACCTCAGCTATAAAAGCGCATCAGAAGAGTCTAAATTATCTGCAAAGAAAACTAAAATAGATTCCAATAGTGGTAAAAACGTTGTGAATAAATTAATTACAGAGGATTTGGAAGAAGAAGAACCGGGAGATAATACTTTAATATTATTCGACTCTCCCGGTGGACTCAGCTTAAAAAATTTATCTAATAAAGAGCGCAAACAAGCTGCTTTTTCTACACCTTCAAATAATGTAAATAAGCAAAAATCCGATACAAAAAATACAGAGACAAATATTTTTGAAGTTGTATCACCAGAGATTTTACCTGTATTAAGATTACCTCTCCCAGAATCATTTAGTGCTGACGAGATACTCCCAAGACTTCCACCAAAGACATTACTCAACGAACTACTAGCAAGAGTTTTAGAAGTAGGTATTGGTCGCTTATATTTGGAAAGACAGACTTACCAAGGTCGAATACTTTGGAGTTTAAATGGGATAGTACAGTCGGTAGTAGAAGAACTTCCATTATCAGCTTTTCAAGGGGTACTTAATGAGTTGAAGCGCTTGAGTTCTTTACCTGCAATAACATTTAACCAAGCAAAACAAGTAGAAATAGAATGCTTGTATCAGAAACAGCGCTTGTTATTACGCTTACGAGTAATGCCAGGAATATATGGTGAAGAAGCAACTTTACAGGTATTGCGTGGAGCTGCATTAAAGTTTTATCAGCAACAACAGTTAACCCGTATTACTCGTGACGCTTTAGGAACTTCCCAACAGTTAAATTATAAAGTACGCGAACTACAGCAAAGGCTCGCTTTGAATACAAAAGGTTTGAATTCCGAGCAGTTAGAAGCTTTAGATTCCTTGAACGAAATTGTTGAAGACTTAGAGCATCGTTTAAGAATACTTACAGATATTCCGACTTTGTAAGGAATAGGGAATAGGGAACAGAGTTTAATTAATTGTAGTTACCATAGCTGTGTACAATTTGGAAAAATCTGTGTCCTACTTGCTATAGCTATTCCAAACAAGAAACACGAGAAAAGTGTGTGAGCTTGGTAGCCCCGCGCTTTTAAGCCGGGGTGGAAAAGCGATATAAGCAGACGACACTTGCTATAACGGAGGGAACCTCCGCAACGCAGTGTCTCATTTATCTGCCTAGACTTTTAATGTCTATCATGGTGTGGGTCATTTATATAAGCCATTACTTTAGCAGTACTAACTTTAGCAGATGTGTCATAGAAATAACTCCTAGTCCAAAGCGATGGGAGTTTTTTTAATTCTGGAAATTCATCACGCAACAACTTAGAGCTTCTACCTTTAAATGCTCGAATAACATTACAAATAGGTGTTTTTTCATCATATTCTACTAATAAATGTACGTGGTCTGCTGCAATTTCTTTTGCTTTGATAATCCATTCTTTATCGTTTGCAACAGAGTCAAGTATTCCTGATAGTCTTAGCTTTACTTTACCCTTTAAAACTGGTTTTCTTCTTTTCGGTATCCAAACTAGATGAACAGTCGCTAAACCTACTGAATGCTGATTAAGTCTATATCCTGTAGAATCTTTTCTCATTTAATTTTGTTGATAAATTGACACTTATCAACCATTAAACTAACATAATAAATATGGATAAGCAAATTGTTTCAGGAGGTGATTTAATTGTTTGGTTGTCAGCAGGTATTGATAAAAACGGACAAAGAAACGCAAGCCATCATTGAATATCTTTGTCACCAATCTAATAACTTATATAACTGCACCGTTTCCGCAAGCTCGGCAAGTGTGGTTTAAGACTGGAAAAATTCTTAGCGGTTACGATTTGACGGCTCAAATGAAAACTAACAAGCATTTTAACGCTGGTTATGCTTCTTCGATGCAGCAAACTTGTTTAAATGTTGGAGAGGCCTTTAAATCTTTTAAAAAGCTATTATCAAAAGCTAAAAAAGGAGAATTAAACCAAAAACCATTACCACCAAAATATAGAAAGTCTGGCGGATTGTTTACTGTTACCTATCCTAAAAGATGGCTTAAATTAAAAAGTGGTTTAATTAGATTCCCGTTAGGAAACCAAGTCAAAGCATGGTTTGGAATATCTGAATTCTTCTTACCACTACCAACTAATTTAAATTGGTCGAATATTAAAGAGATTAGGATACTACCTCGTAACGGCTGTTTCTATGCGGAGTTTGTTTATAAAACTTCTGTGGAACCTATAAAACTAAATAAATCAAATGTTTTAGGCATAGACCACGGGTTAAATAACTGGCTTACTTGTGTTTCTAATGTGGGTACATCTCTTGTAGTAGATGGTCTACATCTCAAATCATTAAACCAGTGGTACAACAAATCTATAGCTAAAATCAAAGAAAACAAACCCTACAGCTTTTGGTCTAAGAGATTAGCAAGAATTACTGAAAAACGTAATCGCCAAATGAGAGATGCAGTTAATAAAGCTGCAAGAATTGCTGTTAATCATTGCTTAGAAAACAATATAGGGACTCTTATTTTTGGCTGGAATGAAGGTCAAAAAAATAGTAGCGACATGGGGAAAAAGAACAATCAAAAGTTTGTTCAAATCCCTACAGCAAGGCTAAAAAATCGTATTGAACAATTGTGTGAGCAATACGGTATTGAGTTTGTAGAAACAGCTATATTCTTATACTTCTAAAGCTTCATTTTTGGATACTGACCAATTGCCTAAACATGGTGAAAAACCCAACGGGTGGAAGGAATCAGGTAGAAGAGTAAAGCGTGGTCTGTATAAAACAAGCAAAGGTTATTTACTAAACGCTGACTGTAATGGTGCGGCAAATATAATCCGTAAAGTAGCGACAAAGCTAGGTCTAGAACTTAGTGGAATCAGTAGAGGCTGCTTAAGTCAGCCTAAGAAAGTTCGATTGTGGACTCTTCAGAAATCCCCGCGTCTTCAGACCGGGGAAGCTTAAATGATTTGTAGTGCGTTAGCGAAATTAATTGGAATACTTCCTACTTACTACTTCCTCAAGAGTTACTAAGTAAAAACAAAGTTCTCACAAAATACTCAGTAAAACCGCTGATGAGTATTACTAAATTATTGTGTTGTAATAGAAGCATTAAAAGACCTATTTTGGATTTTACGGAAAGTTGAGCCAGTCCGCTCTTAGGGTTTACCTAAGTTAAGGAAGCGTAAGTGGGAAGAATATATTCTTCCTGCAAACTCTTTGAAGCAAATTTTAGATTGAACTTCTACTTGTGGTTTACAAGGAAGAAGATATTCATGCATTATTGAATCCATAATAAATTTCTTGTTAGAAACTATTTTTGTTGACTCTTCTTATAAGATGAAACAGTTAAAAATTCTTGGATTACAAATCTAAAATAGAGTAGCTTTATCTATATAAACCTTTCCCTCATACAGTTTTTCTATTTATTTGTGGCAGATATTTCATGCAGACAGAGGTTTTTAGTGAAATTTTCCCTTTAATGAGTACGGCCAATCCCCAAACTTTAGAATGGCTGCTTAACGTTGCAACAATGCACGAATATCCCGCAGGACGGGCTGTTTTAATGGAAGATTCTTGGGGTAATGCAGTTTACTTTATTGTATCGGGTTGGGTAAAAGTTCGACGTACTAGCAGTGAAGATACTCGCGCTCTCGCGATTTTGGGTAAAGGTGATTTTTTCGGGGAAATGGCAATTTTGGATGAGTCTCCCCGTTCCACCGATGTAATTGCTCTTTCCTCAGTTGAGTTAATTAGCGTATCGAGGGAGAGCTTTATTCAGATACTATTTAAAGATCCCCAGTTACACCATCGAATGTTGCAACTGATGGTAAGACGAATGCGTTACGTTAATTTACGTCTGCAAATGCGAACTGCACCACCAGCAGTCAAGCTATCTCATACTTTGGTTTCTTTGGGTGAGAGTTATGGTGAAGAAGCTGAAAAAGGAAAAGATATTTTCAATATTCCTTTCCAAGACTTAGCGGACGTTACCGACATATGTATAGAAGAAACTACCCAAATTATGGAAAAACTTCATGAAAAATCTTGGGTGAATATCAATACCGCTCAAGATATAATTCATTTGCTCAATTTCAAGCAATTAGTAAATTTGGCTGGCAGAATTTGAAATAAGTATAAATTAATTCCGGATTTAGACGTTGCTGTTAGCGCAGCGTGGACTTAGCCATATAAAAGTATGAATAGCCTCCCGACCCCCAATAATCGGGGAAAATATAATTGAAAATCCCCCATTACCCCCCAAAGTTGGGGATTACGGGGGCAGGGGATTTAAGGGGGTGCAAAGGAATAGACTTGATAAACCCGGTTTTTTTAGAAAAACCGGGTTTTTGATGATTACCACGCTCATAGGGAGCTAAAGTAACAAGTAATAAGTAACATAGCTCCGAAATTAGTATAAAGCCTCTCCTTTTAAGCAGAAAAAACAACATATTTAATATTAAAGAGAGAACTGTTGCGCGAATCCTCTTTCTTTAGGAAGAGGTAAAACTTGCTACTTACTACTTGAGCGTAGCGGTACTTGCTACTTATGAAAATTTTCACAAATGGTGTTGTTTGATTTTTGTTACAGCTAAACTATATCGAGTTATAAGTTATAAGTTAGATAAAAAACTCTTGACCGATTATTCTTAAAAAAAATGACCGAAGTAACTGCTCCTCCAATCCAAAGCTCTACAAAACCACACAAAGTAACAATTAACTACCAAGTTGGAATGTCCAATCCTCAAGCCCATCTGTTTGAGGTAACTTTACATCTAGAAGATTATTCATTATCTACTTTAGATTTGAAAATGCCAGTATGGACTCCCGGTTCATATTTAGTACGGGAATATGCAAAGCATTTGCAGGATTTCTCTGCCAATAGTAATGATAAAGCTTTAAATTGGCAAAAAATTGGCAAAAATCACTGGCAAGTAAATACAAATGGTATTTCACAAGTAACGGTTAAATACCGTATTTTTGCAAACGAGTTAACCGTCCGGACAAATCATTTAGATGCAAGTCACGGTTATTTTAACGGAGCAGCAATATTTTTTAGAATACCAGAATTTGATAAGCAACCAATTAACGTTACCATTCAAACACCAAGCCCTGAATGGCAGGTTACTACAACATTACCAGTAGTTGAAGCCCAAAAAAATACTTTTGTTGCTGAAGACTTTGATACTCTTGTAGACAGTCCCTTTGAAATTGGAACCCATCAAATATATGACTTTGAGGTACGTTCCTTACCCCACCAGTTAGCAATTTGGGGAAAAGGTAAAGTTGAAGTCGAACCGATGATTGAGGATATCAAGAGAATCATCGAAGTAGAAGCGGATATGTTTGACGGTTTACCTTACGAACGATACCTATTTCTGCTTCATTTATCCGCTCAATCATTTGGTGGATTAGAACATAAGAATTCCTGTTCGTTAATTTATCGACGTTTTGGATTTAACGACCGTGAAAAATACGAACGTTTTATGCAGTTGGTAGCTCACGAATTTTTCCACTTATGGAACGTGAAGCGGATTCGTCCCAAAGAATTAGAAGTTTTTGATTACGACCAAGAAAACTATACACCTTCCCTATGGTTTTGCGAGGGAACTACAAGCTACTACGATTTATTGATTCCTTTGAGAGCGGGAATTTATGATGTTAAAACATACTTGAATAATTTAAGTAAAGAAATAACCCGATATCAAACAACACCGGGACGTAAAGTACAACCAGTTTCCGAATCGAGTTTTGATGCTTGGATAAAACTTTATCGTCAAGATGCTAATAGCCCAAATTCTCAAATCTCCTATTATTTAAAAGGGGAAATGATTACATTGTTATTAGACTTACTGATTCGTTCTCGTCATCAAAATCAGCGTTCTCTTGATGATGTGATGCTGAAATTGTGGCAAAAATTTGGTCAAGACGAAATAGGTTATACCGCTGAAGAATTAAAGCAAATTATCGAATCAGTAGCTGGAACAGATTTAACCGAATTCTTCCAACGTTATGTCCACGGTATAGAAGAATTACCTTTTGATGAATATCTTGAACCTTTCGGTTTGAAATTAGCTGAAGATAAGAGCAGTGAACCATTTTTAGGAATAAAAGTAGTTAGCAATAGCGGTAAAGAATCAATTAAATTTGTAGAATATGCTTCTCCCGCACAAATCGCTGGAATAGACGCAGGTGATGAATTATTAGCAATAGATGGAATTAAAGTAACCGCAAATCAATTAAGCGAAAGACTGAAAGATTATCAACCGCAAGATACCATTGAAATCACCGTATTTCATCAAGATGAATTGCGTAATTATCGCGTTACCTTAGATGAACCTCGCGCAAGTAGATATGAGGTAATAACAGTTAAAAATCCTTCTGTTGCTCAGAAAGAGAATTTTGCAAACTTTTTGGGAGTGTAGTTATTTAAGGTTAAATTAAAAAAGGTAGGGTGTGTTGTCGCGGAGCGCAACGCACCAAGAAATTAGCTCCTTGTTATAGTAGGTTGGGTTAGACACGAGGACTAATTTTGATTTGTAAGAGAAGTACTTATTTATTGTGTCGTAACCCAACATCATGATTTTAGATAAATATTACGAAATATCGATAATTTAATGTTGGGTTACGGTTAAAAGATATATTGTTAGTTGGAATTTATATTTGTTGGTGAACCCAACCTACAAACTAAAAACTAAAAATTAAATAAATAATTTCGCCACACCAGTAATATTGTCACCACCATATCCTTTATTAACAGCATCTAAATAAACTTGATGAATAGCTTCTGAAGTTGGAACTTTAGCTTTAATA
The DNA here is from genome assembly GCF_002368095.1 of Calothrix parasitica NIES-267. Taxonomy (GTDB): domain Bacteria; phylum Cyanobacteriota; class Cyanobacteriia; order Cyanobacteriales; family Nostocaceae; genus Rivularia; species Rivularia parasitica. Next base: position 25,553 of record NZ_AP018227.1, read on the forward strand.
TCCGCAGCAGTTTGCATTACATAACGAAAATCTTTTTCTACCAAACTAATTGGAAACATCGCTGCATGATTATCTTTCAAGATTAAATTTGCTGCATTCTTCACTGCTGGACTTGTTACGGGTAAATCACCAAGACATTGAATTGCTTTTTCTAATTTCAATCCGTTTTTGGTTAACATCCCGATAATTTCAGCAAATGCAGCAATTTGAATTCCAAACATCGCATTAACAGCCAATTTAATAGCCATTCCCTCACCGATATCTCCGACATGATTAATTTTTCCACCACCTGCGGATAGTAAAACATTTTCTGCTTGCTTCAAAGTTTCAGCTTTTCCACCTACTAAATAAACAAGATTTCCACTATCTGCTTGGGGACGAGTACCAACCACGGGAGCATCAAGAAACTCAACTCCACGACTGGTAATTTCTGCTGCTAATTCTTTTACCCAATTAACAGTTAAGGTACTCGATTCAATCGCAACTGCATTTTGACGCATCCCCGATAATGCACCTGTTTGGGAATCCAACCAAACTGCTCTTGATGCATTGATGTCTGTAACCATGCTAATAACTATATCGGCTGATTTTGCTGCAAGTTTTGGTGTGGTTGCGACAGTTGCACCTTTTGCTGCTAAAGGTTTTGTTGATTCGGGGGAGCGATTCCAAACTGTGACGTTATAACCTGCTTTTAACAGATTAACAGCCATGCGAGAACCCATAGCACCAAGTCCAAGTACTGCGATTTTTTGGTTATTCATATTTTGATATTGGTTTATCGAATCGAATTAATAAAAATATAGTTGCTGCGAAAAGAACAATAAATACTAAATTATGAATTAAACTCGTGTAATTTACGCACGAATCACAGACCCATAATTCTTAAATCCTTAACCTTTGCAATGGATTTATCTGTACTACAAATTTTTGTGGAAGTGATGCGACATGGTAGTTTTGCAGCAGTAGGAAGGGAAAGAAATATTGACCCATCTTCTGTATCTCGGACGATTGCTGGTTTGGAATCGGAACTGGGTATCCGGTTATTTCAGCGAACAACTCGTAAGTTATCCCCCACCGAAGCAGGGGTGACTTATTTTGAGCGGGTTGAACCACTCATCGAAGAAATACAGCAAGCAGCTGATATTGCAAAGGATATTTCTGGAAATCCTAAAGGAACAATCCGCGTCACGTCTTCGGTTTCGTTCGGACTCAAGTGTATTGTTCCGTTATTACCCGAGTTTGAAGCGAAATATCCAGAACTGACGGTGGATTTATTGCTTACGGATTCAGTAGTTGATTTATTTACTGAAAGAATTGATGTTGCAATTCGTTTGGGACAACTTGCTGATTCAACTTTAATTATTCAAAAGTTGATGGAAACTCGTTATTCAGTTTGTGCTAGTCCAGATTATTTAAAGCGATATGGACAACCACAAATACCAAAGGATATCGAAGAACACAATTGTCTGCTTTTTCCTTTAATTGGCTTTAGAAGCAGATGGATATTTAAGAATAAAACTGGAAATATACAGGAAATTTCAGTTGGAGGAAACACGATTATTTCAAATGCTATAGCACTGCAACAATGTGCAGTTTCAGGAATGGGTTTAACGCTGCTTCCTCACTGGTTAATTGATGAAGATATTGATATAGGTAAGCTGGTTAAGCTATTTCCAGACTATAAAGTTACCGCAACAGATTTCAACACCGCAGCTTGGTTACTATATCCGAGTCGTGCTTATATTCCTTTCAAGGTAAGGGTGTTTGTTGAGGAATTGAGAAAGCATATTTTAGCTTATGGTAATTTGTAACTTATACTACATGCTATGTAGTTAATCATTTCTAATAATCGCTTCATTTTTGTAGAATAGAAACACCATAATGCGACTAATTTAATAATATTTCCGTAAAAATGACTTCAAATTAAGTGTTTTATATACTTAATTCGCAATCATCTCATTAAATAAAACTCATAATCTTCATTCCAGTTGATTATATTTATCGAGTATTTTATAATACAGCAGTAAATATTCAGTTGACACATAGTCAAAAAATAAGTATATATTCTAATGATTGGTCATACCAGCCACCCGCTTATTCTCAGGGTCTAAAGTATTTTTTAATACAATTATTGCATCTTAGCTGGCTTTCCCAACGTTTACATCTTTGTCCAGTAGATTTATATCAAGATGATTAAGCTATAGGCTGTTAACTGCGGTATAAATATTTCATCTTGGAAGAAGCTTTGTATTATTTTGTTGCAACAAAATATGAATTATAATGCAGAGCTAAATTTTCCTAATAATAAAAATTAAGATTAAGTGGCTAACTATTTAGTCAGTCATAAATTATAGTACCATAACGTATTTCAGATAGTATTTATGTTAAATAAAAAGAGTCAGAACCCTGACGAGATTACTACATTAAATATAAGCTTTCGTTTTAGCCTAAAGGCATCAGTCGTTGCATTTATTGTCGCAACACCCTTCATATTTTTTTACTCTATAACGAATAATAAGAATCATAGAGAAGCCTTGAGTTTTGCTGCCACAGCGCTGACAACAAGTATTGCTGGAGTCAGTGCATTTTATGCGTTGCAGAGCATCAAACAAAATGCAGACGCTCAAGAAATATTTAGACTAGAACAAGAGAAATCTCAGAAAGAAGCTAGAGATATAGAAGAAAAAGACCGGAAAATAGATAGAACATTCAACTATATAATGAGATGGAATGACTTGGAGTATGCGAGAATTAAAAAATCTGTTGCTCAAATACATGATGAAATTACTAACGGTTTCTCTACTCCTTTAGAAAAAGAAGATAAGCTAAAAAAATATTTGGAAGATAATCCTCTAAAAGAACAAGATATTACTAATATTTTGAACTTTTTGGAAGCCATGTCTATATGTATAAAAAAAGAAATTGTTAATGAAGACTTGCTGCATGAATTCTATCGTTTTATAGTCATTAGGTATTGGGAAACTTTTGAATCAATTGTTATATACAGACGCAAAAAAATGGACAATCCTAAAATTTATGAAGGGTTAGAGTTATTGGCACAAAAATGGAAATAGTATATTAATTATCAATAAAATTATGCTCGGTGATTATTGGAAGCTGATCGGAAAACACTTCTACTTTTAATGCACTGAAACAGTAAGTACAAGTAAATTTGTACAAATATCGAAATAATTGTTTAGAATATGTTATGAGTATTGTAAAACACAAATAAATATTAGTATTTTTCCGGAAGTGAATATTTAACTCAGTATTTATAAGTATGTGAATAGATACAAAGTTTTTGTTATCCCTTTAATTATTAGGGGAAATTTTATTTGAGCATGAGGGTGAGGTCTATCTACGTCTTATAAATTACAAAAGGAAAGGTAGTATGAATCTATTACTCGCAAATAAATCTCAACAATTTTTCCCGGAAGTTTATTTAAGTGGTGAAGGAGATACGGGATTTTAGTTTTAAATCTATAGTTATGATAGGTTATGCAGTCATCTAGGCATAACCTATCATGCTAGGTTGTAGTATTGTGGTAAAAAATTAGAAAGTGAATATTTTGGGCTATAGAAACACCTATTATTTTTTATAGTCCAATAGTTTAACTAGGTTCTAAATCAAACATAAATGTAAATTATCGGCTTGAGTTATTGATTGAGAATAATATCTATCAAACTAAACTAACTCAACTTGCAAAAACAAAATTTTTTCTTCAGTGAATTATAAAACTTGTATAATACATAGCTCGCTATAGCGGGCTTTTTTAATGCAATCCGACCTATAAGCGGATGAGTATAATTAATGATTTACTATATTCAAGGCGAATCTAACTCAATCAGCAAACTTTACACAAAGATAATCCAAAAATTATCAAAAATATATTTATCGTTGCTGATGAAATTTATAAATTTGTTATAAATAATTGTAATAAGTATAACAAAATTTCATTAACATCTCATGAGTTTAGAAATTATTCGTCTAGAAAAAACTCAAATAAGTCAAGCAGCAGACACTCTTATAGATGCGTTTAGGATAGAACCAGAAAATCAAGAGCAAACACAAGAAGATTGGTTATCGCAACTTTTTTTTCAAGAAATTGTTTTGTTTGGTGAAGAAAATTATCGTGAGACTTGGGAAGCTTGTTTGCGTTATTTCCAGCCATTAAGACATGTGTATACAACTCCAGAAATGAAAGGAGTTGCAGTTTGGATACCGCCTTTAGGATATCCTTTAGATGTATGGAGATGTTTGCAAGCAGGCTACTATACAGGATTAAATTATAGTTTCCCTTTCTCTTTGTTGAATAAAACCTATTACGATTTAAATATAAAACAGCCATATTGGTGTTTATCTATTTTGGGAGTGTCAAAAGATTATCGAAGACAAGGAATTGGTAGTGCATTAATAAAACCAATTTTAGAAAGAGCTTCTAGTGATGATTTACCTTGCTATTTATTTACGCAAACAGAAGAAGGAGTAAAATTCTATGAAAGTAATGGATTTGAAGTTAGCAAAAAAATTGAAGTTCCAGTAACATTTGACAAAACAATTACATATTGGATTATGAAAAAAGAGCCATAATCAATAGATTAATCATTCTTTTTCAATCCTTTAATTCACAATAAATGTTGGGTTAAGGTTCAAAGATAGGTTATTTGTTAAAACCATATTTTTTGATGAACCTAACCGAACCCAATCTACTTTCTATGGCACCCTCTCCTTAATAAGGAGAGGGCTGGGGTGAGGTTCCTTATAACCACCCGTATTTGAATAAAACTTATCAAGCGTATCTTTTTAAAACCCCCGGTTCTTGCTGCATTGGTAACACATCTAAAGTATCGATTTGAGAACAGTATTTTAAATCATCATTGCAATCCAAACCTAATAAACGTTTACCATGACTAGCATATTTAAACATCTGGTATAAATCATCTTTCCATTGAGAATAAAGTGCTATTGCTGCAATTACTTCATCGTTACCCGCGACATCATCTATTGATAAATTAGTTTTTTCCAATAGATGAAAAGCAATCGCACCAGCGCAAGCAGTATCCTCTAGAGAATAACTACCCTGCCATCCCGAACCAACCATCCAGACATTTTCTGGCTTATTTTTTGCTAAATATTCCACCACAGAACTTAGATTGACAAACGCTCCAGTAATAACCGTTTGAGCTTCCTGTATTCTTTGTAAAGCACGAGTACCGTTAGTGGTACTGATAAACAAGCGCTTTCCTTCTACAACTTCCCGTTTGCAGTCGAGAGGAGAATTTCCTAAATCAAAATTGGGTACCTTTGCACCACCCCTTTCTCCAGCCCGTAAACGTTTTTCAGCGGGAAACTTTTCGCTAACTTCAACAAGTTTATCCAAATCGCTGAAAAATTGAACCCCTTCTCCACCGTTAGCCAAGACCGTTGCCATCGTTGTAGTTGCGCGTAACACATCAACTGCGATCGCACATTGTGGCATGTGTTGGGTCGGGGTTTCTTCCGGAGCATGATAAATAAATAATTTCACGCGCTTGATACACCTGCTTTTATATACTGCCGAGATTTTAATACGCTACCGGTGTAAATGGGGAGATTAGAAAGGGGGGAGAAGGGGAAACAAGAGAGGGGGAAGAAGGGGAAGAGGGGGAAGAAGGGGAAGAGGGGGGAGAAATAAATTATGGGCTGATAACTGTTAACTGTTCACTGTTCACTGCTCGCTGTTCGCTGTAGTCTGGAAGAAGAACAATCCCAAATCAAATATATTTATTTGGTGTTTAAATTTCGCAACACCTCTCAATCAGAAATCTAAAATCTAAAATCTAAAATCCAAAATCTAAAATCCAAAATCAAGATGGCTCCTTTACCACATTACCGTCCCAAACAACTTTCTCTTGGCCCGTTGGAAGCGGAAATTTTGAATATTGTTTGGCAATTGAACAAAGCTACGGTTAAAAATGTACATGACCGTATTTTATCTGACCCAAACCGCGAATTAGCTTATACTTCAGTTACTACCGTACTGCGGAGACTAACCCAAAAAGGTTGGCTCGAATGTAATAAACAAGGAAAAGCTTTTTATTGGCAGCCGCTGTTAACGAAGCAACAAGCAGAAGTTATTCAAGCCCACGAACAATTACAGCAATTTCTCAAGGTGGGAAATCCCGATGTAATTGCTGCTTTTGCTGATAGTCTAGATGAAGCTGATTCTGAGAAAATACAAGCAATAGCAAAACGGATTCAAGCTGCACGACAAGCAAGGGAGGAGTAATAAATGCATTTATTGATAATTTTTGCAGCTTTAATAGTTGCTTATACAATCAGATATCAATGCACTCGAAGCATCAGTAAACGAAACGAACGCTGGCACAAAGCACTATTTTTCTTCTTATTTCCTCCCTTATTAATTTTCACCACAACGTTTGCTTTACTGTTCATGGGGCCTCAAGGCAAAATGGGAGGATTGCAAACGGGCTGCTATAGCTATGTAATCGCATTGTTTGGTATTGCATTTTTCGCCATTATGTTTGTTAAACAGCTATGGCTGGGATGGTTGTCTGTCAAGTCTGTCCGCGACTGTCCCGAAGCGAATATCGCAGGTCGAACAGTTCGCTTGCTGAATACACAAGCATTATTTGCCGGTCAAATTGGTTTTTTTAAACCCGAATTAGTATTGAGTTCTGGACTATTAGAAACTCTTTCCAGCAATCATTTAGAAGCCGTTTTAGCGCACGAACAAGGACATTATCATTATCGCGATACGTTCTGGTTTTTTTGGCTGGGGTGGATGCGAGAATGTACTTCCTGGCTACCTAATACAGAAGCTTTATGGGAAGAGTTACTCACCTTACGCGAACTACGAGCCGATGCTCACGCAGTTTCATCTGTAGACCCGTTGCTCCTAGCGGAATCTCTGCTAATGGTTGTTAGCAGTAACCCCATATCTTCAGAAGTGCTTTGTGCAGCATTAGGTTCTCCCGGTGCAAAGCGTTTAGAAGAAAGAGTAGAAGCCCTTTTATCTCCACCACAAACAACTCAAAAGCTCGAATTCGCATCTTTGAATTGGCTTGTATGGACTTTTGTTCCTTTAGTTAGCGTCGTGTTTCATAGTTAAATTAGGAATTGGTAATTGGTAATTGGTAATTGGTAATTAGTTAATAATTGAATAGCTTCAAACAAATTCACGATTAATAAATTCGATTATTTTAATTTCTTACTTCTTACTTCTTACTTCTTACTTCTTACCCATTACCTTTAATAATCACACTAATCGTTCCATCCGCTTCCATGTAAGCTCTTTTCACTTTTTCGATAGACTCTACACCTTGTTGTCGTAACTGACTCATTAATTCTTCTTCGGTTAGAAGCTCTTTTTGCATATTTTCGTTAATTAAATTACCGTCTTCTACAAGTATTAAAGGTGGTGGACTTACTAAATTACCTACAGCAGGGATTTTGTATCCCAACCAGTTAAGAAAATAGCTCCAGAATATTATAGTTCCGACTAAAATTACTCCTTCGGAAATAGATGTATAATCGCTTGCCATTGCGTTTTGAGCGGCTTCGGCGAAAAGTACTACTACAAGTACGTCATTAATACCTACGGTTCCGATTTGCCGATTTGGTAAGATGCGTAAAATAGAAAACAAAGCCAGATAAACTAACGAACCACGGATAAACAATTCCGCTATAGAAGTGCTAGGAATAAAGATTGTTTGCCAGTCAATGTGGAATAATTGTTCCATTGGCATTATTTTCTTGATGATTAAGAAAACTTAATTTAGTTCTATATCCAACATAGTTAATTTTTAAGTTTTTTTTAGTTTGACTATATACTTATGAGTATAGAAATAAAATCTCTTTCATCGGGAATAGTTCGTAGTGGGGAGTTAGTTTGTTGTGGTTTTTTGTTAGTATTAATATTCATATTATTCTCTACATTAATATATTTTGATTTCTCTCCCTTTGTTGCTGCCGTCGCGTTGTAGCAAGTGTTGTGGTCAGGTTTATCTGCATTGTATTGCACCCAAATTAAACGCGCTACATTCGATTTGCTAAAGCTTGTAAAACTTGATTAATAAAATATTTGTGCTGCGAGCTAAAATAGGATAAATAATAGTTGGTTTTGAGAGTTAAAATGACAATTAAACCTTCAGAAGAAGAAGTTAAAAAGTTAGAAGAAGATTTAGCTAAAAATCCTAGAGATACTGATATTATGAATGCTCTCGCTCTTGGATATTTTAGTAATCCGAGCTTGCTGAAAGGTAAAGAAGATTTGGAATTAATGGAAAAAGCATATGCAACAAAAAAGACAATTAAATCAACTCATAACCTTGCTTGGTTTTATTATTTAGAGTGTTGGGGAAGTTTAGAACAAGCTCTGGAAATACAGAAAGAATGTATATCAATGGAACCAAAAAGCTTTTATCCATACTTCCTTTATGGCTACATGCTTTTAGCAAATAATCAATCAGTTGACGCTATCAAAAATTTAGCAATTGCATACTCAAAAAATAAAAGTAGAGATATAATCCATAATTTAGGTACAGCTTATGCAAAATCAGGAAACTTTGAAACTGCGAAAGAATATCTAATTGCAGCAACTAATGAACAAGATATTGAAAATAAAAGTAAATACAATTTAGCAATAGTAAAAATTCAGCTTGGAGAAAAAGAAGATGCTCTAAGAATCATCAAAGAATTAGAGACGCAGGTTGATAAATATGATGATATTGATAGTTTTGCAGTAGCTTATCTATATTATCTCTTAGAAGATTATGATAGTGCGTATGTTTGCTGCAAAAGGTGCGACTGGAATCATTATGATTTATTTAGTTGGGAACATATTCCTTATCTGATATATAAAAACGATATAGAAGAATTCAAAAAATTAGTTGCTTCTGAAATCGCAAATAGGACAAACTGGATAATAGAAAATAAAGATAATGATGAATTTTGGGAAGATGATACTGAAGAAGAAAAACAAGAATATTTAGCCGAGCGCGAATCTGAAATTACTCGATTAACAGAATTAGAAGCAGAATTTGCACTAAATAAGCCAAATATAGATATAGATGTCAACAATCAATATTTTTTAGAAAGCTGTGGATGTTTGTTATTTGGTTGCTCCGAACATAACAATCTCAAAGACGACGAATAGATTTACTGCTGCAAATTCGCAAACATTCCTTAATATTCTTAATATTCGTAAAGTACTCTTAACAAAAGCGATAGTAAGCAAACGAGTTATGAGAACATATTTAAAATCAACGTTGATATTTAGATTTATAGAGTTTTAAGAATATGTCACAAAATAGCAAATCAACTGTTGTCATCACGGGTGCTTCCTCTGGAGTTGGCTTGTATGCTGCGAAAGCTGCTGCTAAAAAAGGATGGCACGTAGTGATGGCTTGTCGCAATTTAGAAAAAACCCAAAGAGTAGCCAATGAAGTGGGGATGTCACCCGATAGCTACACCATCATGCATTTGGATTTGGCTTCTTTGAAGAGCGTCCGTCAGTTTGTGAATACTTTTCGAGAAAGCGGTAAATCTCTGGATGCTTTGGTGTGTAACGCTGCGGTATATTTACCCTTAGCCAAGGAACCACAAAGAAGCGAAGACGGTTATGAATTGAGCGTTGCTACGAATCACCTCGGACATTTTCTATTGTGTAACTTGATGCTCGAAGATTTGCAAAAATCTTCAGCGGATGCAGCAAGGTTGGTAATTTTAGGAACTGTAACCGCGAATCCGAAAGAATTGGGAGGAAAAATTCCCATTCCTGCACCTCCAGATTTAGGAGATTTACAAGGTTTTGAAGCAGGTTTTAAAGCACCTATTTCAATGATTAACGGTAAGAAATTTAAAGCCGGTAAAGCTTATAAAGATAGTAAGCTGTGCAATGTTTTGACCATGCGAGAATTGCACAGACGCTATCACGATTCCACCGGAATTGTATTTAGCTCGCTATATCCCGGATGCGTTGCTGAAACTGGTTTATTCCGCAATCACTATTCCCTATTCCAGAAAATATTTCCTTTATTTCAGAAGAATATTACTGGTGGATATGTATCCGAAGAATTAGCTGGTGAAAGAGTTGCAGATGTAGTTGCAGACCCAGAATATAATAAATCCGGTTCTTACTACAGTTGGGGAAATCGTCAGAAAGAAGGTAGAAAATCTTTTGAACAAGAAGTTTCTAATGAAGCTTTAGATGATGATAAAGCACAGCGTTTGTGGGAATTAAGCGCGAAGTTAGTAGGAATTGCAGACGAACAAGCAGTAGGTGCTGCTGCTGGTACTGTGTGAGATTAATGTTTCATTCCCAGGTTTCGGCTTGGGAATGTAAACAAAAGTAAAGTAATTAAATTAATTTGCTATAAATAATTTTTGAACAAAAAAATAATTACCAACGTGTTTGATTGAGTTCTTTAAATTCAATACCTTTAGCACCGCTATTTAATATCTTTTTACAAAGGTCTTCTCTAACTGCAATTATATTGTAACCAACTTCAGCAACTCTAACTAGGGCTTGCTGAATAAACACAAAAATGTGATGCAGCATAAAGTTCATCTTTGGATAAATCTACTTCCCATATTTTAACCATAGCTAATACTACTACAAAAATTATTATATTAGTGGATGATTACGATTCCAATCTAATAAGTTAGTAAATTTATAACCCTTTTAATTATGACAGATTATAACACCACAGTTTGTTGTCCTATCTATTATCAAATTATTCAACGTAGAGGTAAAGGTTGGGCTTTCAAGTATGGAGAACCGTTTATTAATTTATTTAATGTTCCGAGTTTTTCACCAAAAGAAGAGTTTAAAATTTTTGGTACTTCAATGAAAAAAGTAGCTATCGAACTTTTCCGTATTAACGGTGGTAAATAAGGTTATTACATCGCCAATATTTTGGATAAGAAATATTATTATTGTGGTAGTGAATGGAAGGATGTGAAAAATAATTTTAAGGAGTTGGGGATTGGTAGAAATAATCCGGTTATTAACTGATAACTGTTCACTGTTCACTGATAACTATTAAACTTTCTCCTTAGCTGAAGGAATCCCTAATTTATTTAAAGTAGTATCAATTTCTTCTAAAACCTGAAAATCTTCTTGAGGTAAAGTGTTACCGCTATGTTTTTCTAAAAATGAAAATGCTTGTCTAAATTGATTTGGTGTTGCTTCTATTGGTGCGTCGAAATGACAGGGAATAATCCGTTTAAAGTCCCAATTAGTAATTTGCTCGGCCCATGTAATAGTTTCTTTGGGTGCGCGATTTAGAATTAAAGTCTGTAAAATTGGCGCTACAAATAACCTAGCATCACCCCGCAATGCTTCAAAACAACGTTGCCAATTCTCTTTCCATTTGAAAGGATATAATCCAAAATAATTTTTTCTACCGCGTTTTGGTGCTTCAGCAGCATCGTGAAAGACTTCACCCCATTTAGGCACATCTAAGACACTGGGACGAAAATACAAAGCAAATAATGCAATGCGTTTCCACCCTTTACAACGATTTTCTGGTGTGTCTGCAATGATGTCAGTTGCTTTGTCTCTAGCATGGAAAAGTAAGGGGTATGTATCAAGTTGAATAATTGCAGGGGGTTGTTCGGGGACGGAGACTATTGAGTCGGTGACTAAAAGTGTTTTTGATGATTTATGAAGTAATGCTACTTCTGCAAATTTACCCGCTCCTAATTCGATAGGACCGAGAATATTGTAATCAAATTCATTAGCAAAAGGTGTTTGACTGCTGTCTTCTGGAAGCACTTGGGTGCGTTTTGCGGGTATACCCAACCAGCTTAGAGGAAGATTGACGGGAAAACTCCACTGTTTTGGTGCGACGAATATCAGCGAGTCGGGAAAACGTCTTGCAAAAGGACCGACAAATACTTTATGTTCTAAGCCGGAAATTGTGGGCAAAATTATATACTTAACTCTTCCGTGTTCTGCCACTAATTCTTCAACAAGACGAACGCATTCTGGGGTCGGTGCAATTGGAGCATAAACCAGCAAACCCCCTTCACTCAGCTTTACTACCGTCATGCGAATCGGAACAACAACGTAGAAAATTCCTTGAAGTTGGTCAAAGGTCCAAATAGTATCTTTAACTACTTCCTTGCGGATTGTTCGCCGTTTACCGAATGGGTAAATCGGCAAAGTAAACCAGAAGTTCCATGAATAATCTTTGGAATTGTTTTGTTGTTCTAGGGTTTCAAGCATTTGAGGAGTAGGGGGTTAAGAGTTAGGAGCTAGGAGTTATATTTTTTATTCACTGATAACTGATAGCTGATAATTGTTCACTTTTTTTCAAGAAACTTTATTATCTCACAAAGATTTATTGAGTTAAATGTCTAAGGCTGTTTTTAAGTATAAGTTTTGGTTGTTAAGCATTAGTATAGTTTACAGCAAATGAAGTTAAGGACTGTAAGGGCTGTAATCATTAATATGACAAAGATGCAGCAGGTGATTGCACTATTTAGGTTTCCATCGTTGAGTGTGATTTTGAATCATCAAAAGTACTATAAATAGTTCAAATATTTGATTATATTTTATACATTTTATTTTTTAAAGTTGGTATTTTTTCGGTACAATGTATGCATAAATTCAGTGTTCAAAGTAAAGGCATATGATAGTAGGACAATCCACGCGGCAGAAAGTATTTGACACTAACATCGAGAACTATCACGTTTTATTGACACCACAAGAAGTTAAATCAAAATTACCTTTAACACCGTCAGCAGAAGCAAATGTTTTAAAATATAGACAAGAAATAAGAGATATATTAGACTTTCAAAATAAAAGAAAATTTATTGTAATTGGTCCTTGTTCGATTCATAATACAGAATTAGCTTTAGAATATTCTCAAAGATTGAAAAAGCTTCAGGAGCAAGTCGAAGATAAGCTGCTGTTAATTATGAGGGTTTATTTTGAAAAACCTCGAACCACTGTAGGATGGAAAGGTTTAATTAATGACCCGGATATGGATGATTCTTTCCGTATTGAAAAAGGGATATTAACTGCAAGAGAATTACTATTAAAAATTAATGAGTTAGGATTGCCCGCAGGTACGGAAGCTCTAGACCCGATTATACCTCAGTACATCAGCGAATTAATTTCCTGGTCTGCAATCGGGGCACGCACTGCTGAGTCTCAAACTCACCGCGAAATGTCTAGCGGACTTTCCATGCCAGTAGGTTTTAAAAATGGTACTGATGGTAATATTCAAGTTGCTTTAAATGCTCTACAATCAGCCAAAAATAGCCATCATTTTCTGGGATTAAATCGGCAAGGACAGGTCAGTATTGTTCAAACAAAAGGCAATGATTACGGTCATATAATTTTACGTGGTGGTGGTGGGAAACCCAATTGCGATCGCGTTTCAGTGAAAGCAGCGGAAGACCAGTTGAGAAAAGTAGATTTACTACCAAGAATTGTGATTGATTGCAGTCACGGTAATTCTTATAAAAACCATAAATTGCAAGCTAGTGTTTTAGAAGATGTTGTACAACAAATAGCAGACGGAAACACATCTATTGTAGGGATGATGTTAGAATCTAATCTAAATGAAGGCAATCAAAAGATTCCTAAAAATTTGAAAGATTTGAAGCATGGAGTTTCCGTAACTGATGCTTGTATTGGTTGGGAGGAAACAGAAAAAATTATTTTAGCTGCTCATGAAAAGCTGTAATCTTTAGGATGTTAGTTGCGCTTTAATAGTATGACCTTGAAACATTTTTTTTGATGAAGCGCAACTAACAACTTAAGAAGTCATTTCTCGAATAAACTCGGGTAAAGCAAATGCAGCTTTATGAATTTCTGCATTGTAATAACGTAATTTATGCTCTTTGACAAACTGCTTGGCTTTTTCGCAATCTAAATTCTCAACTGGATGAACTCCTTGTTTTGAACAATAAGTTAAACTCCACATTCCGGTCGGGTACATGGGAATAAATACTAAATAGCAATGTACCGAATCATTACCAAAAATCTGTTTGAGACATTGGTTTAAATCGACAAAAGCCTTTTGATGAAAAATTGGTGATTCGCTTTGTACCGTTATCACTCCACCGGGACGCAGACAGCGATATACATCTTGATAAAATTCCAAAGTAAATAATCCTTCAGATGGTCCTACGGGGTCTGAGGAATCAATTATTACTAAGTCATAAGAACTTTCATTGGCATTTTTAACAAATTTAATACCATCATCTATAAGTAAATTCAACTTTGGATGTTCCAAAGCTGAGGAAATAGTAGGTAAAAATTGCTTAGAAGCACGTACTACTGCTTCATCAATTTCCACCATTGTGATTGCTTCAATTCCTTGATGACGTACTAGTTCACGAATAGTACCTCCATCACCAGCACCAATTACCAGAACATCTTTGACACCATGATGGGTCAGCATTGGTACGTGAGCAATCATCTCGTGGTAAGCTGCTTCGTCCGCTTCGGTACACATCACCATGCGGTCTATAGTCAGCATTTTCCCCCTATCATGGGTATCAAATACTTCTACGGTTTGGAAAGGGGAGACTTCATGAAAAAGCCTTTCTCCTTTCAAACGAATAGATATAGCAAAATTTCCATTGCTATCCGTTACCCATTCGGTAGAACTGATTTTACCGGTTTGCTGTGAAATGGTCATTTCAATTTTGGATTTTAGATTTTGCGGTAAAGTTGAGCCAGTCCGTTGCGGAGGTTCCCTCCGTTGTAGGAACTAGCGTTGGGGGTGTCGGTCTCCGTCCCCCAAACTTTACCAAGACGAATTTTGGATTATCTTCTATTGCGATACTTAGAGGATTTTTGAAAAGCAATATATTTTACCTCAAAATACCGGAATCTAACCCCCGAAGCCATTCCCTAGAAGGAAAGGGCAATTTTTAAACCTCTCTCCTGGAAGGAAAAGGTACTCTACGAGAAAACGCTCCGCGTTCATGGAGAGAGGTCACAAGTATACTTGTTCGCATATCCTTACATTCTTTTTAAATAAAGCACGTAATACAGCAGATTTCATCCAAGTGAGTACACCTAATGATTTGAGGGAGTAGCAAGTAGCAAGTAGCGAGTAGGGAGCAGAAAGAACGTATCTCATCTACTTGCAAAGTGCTGTAACAATCGCAAATGCGCGATAAATTTAAATTACGAATCTACAGGGATTAAGTATATGATTTTATGTGGACTGATTCAAGAGTTGAAATTTAATATAACTGGAAATATTTTCTAAAACTTATGAGTTCTGATAACTAGTAAATAATAAATATGATTTGATTATATTTTAAAACTAAATATTCAATTTAATTTTTAGCTTAAAATAATTTCGGTAGATTTTCCATTTTCTATTCCCCATTAAGTATTAATAAAATGAAATTCAAAAAGGAATCTGAATCAAAAATTCTGTTCCTTCCCCAGGAGAAGAAAAGCACTGTAAATTTCCTCCATGATTTTCGGTGACAATTTGATAACTAATTGAAAGTCCTAATCCAGTACCTTTTCCTTCTGGTTTAGTAGTAAAGAAAGCTTGAAAAATATCATTTTTTACTGATTCTGGCATTCCTTTGCCATTATCAGAAATTTTAATATTCACTTGATATTTATCTATAGCAGTTGCAATACGAATTTGAGGATTCACAATAGTATGATTATCACCATGAAAATCTTGCTTTTCAATCATTGTTTCCTCTAAAACATCAATAGCATTCGCTAACAAATTCATAAATACTTGATTGAGTTGTCCTGGGTAACATTTTATTTGAGGTAAGATACTATAATCTTTAACTATTTGAATCGCGGGACGTTTGGGATAAGCTTTGAGACGATGTTGTAAAATCATTAATGTTGCTTCTATCCCTTCGTGAACATCAACTAATTTTTTATTTGTTCCATCAGTACGGGAAAAATTTCGTAACGATTGCATGATACCTTT
Source organism: Calothrix parasitica NIES-267 (assembly GCF_002368095.1). GTDB lineage: Bacteria > Cyanobacteriota > Cyanobacteriia > Cyanobacteriales > Nostocaceae > Rivularia > Rivularia parasitica. The sequence goes on from NZ_AP018227.1 coordinate 41,492, forward strand.
GATAGTATCGGTACCCAATTTCATGGAAGACATTAATTTAGGTAAATCTTTTTCAATATGCTGTAAATCCATAGCTTCTATTTGTTCTTCAACTTCGCTACCGGGATGAGAACAATTTTTCTGAAAAAGCCGCACTAACAGAAGTATATCTTCAATGTATTGGTTAGCATAATGTAAATTAGTTGAAATAAAACCGATAGGATTGTTTACTTCATGAGCAACACCAGCAACTAATTGTCCTAAAGAAGATATTTTTTCTGTTTGGACTAACTGTAATTGAGTTTGTTTTAATTCATCTAAAGTTTGAGATAGTTCGGAAGTTCGCTCTTTAACTCTTATTTCTAATTCTTGTTTTTGTTTATCCAGTTCTATATTTAATTTACGTAATTTTAAATGTAGACTTATTCTGGCTAAAACTTCTTCTTGCTCAAAAGGTTTGGTGATGTAATCTACGGCTCCTAAAGTTAAGCCTTTAACTTTTTCTTCTGCTTCTGTAAGTGCAGTTATAAAAATAATTGGAATATCTTTTGCTGATGGATTCGCTTGTAACCTACGGCAGGTTTCAAAACCGTCCATTTTCGGCATCATTACATCTAATAGTATTAAATCTGGAGGATTACTTTCAACTTGCTCAATTCCGCTAACACCATCCATTTCAACTAAAACTTCATAACCAGCATTTCCTAAAACATCGTGCAAAATTTCTAGATTGGTTGGACTGTCATCGATGACTAAAATTGTTTCTAGTTTTTTATTTGAGTCAATTTCTTGTTCGTAAGATGAATTCATATTAATCTCTTATATTCAATTAGGACTTGATAATATTATGATTTTATATTTTCTTGTAAAAACTGACGAATCTTATTAATATTGAAAGATTGCACAAATGAATACAGTTCGTTAACAAAATCCTCATACTCTTTATCTACTTGCGAAATTCTATCTAATTCTTTTTGAATACCCTTTATCTTACCTCTTTTAGCAAATTCAAGTAACATTGATAATTCCGAAACGGGTGGAATTATTATCTTATTTTTAGGGGGTGGTTTTGAAGCTGTTTGTTTAACAATTTTTTCGATACTATAACGCCAAGTAATATTTAATTTTTTTGCTAGAATGCGATACAACTCTTTTGATTTTACTGGTTTATTTAAAAAGTAATTTGCTCCTGCTTGGATAGCTTTTTTATTATCCATTTCAGATGTGCTGACAGAGCAAAAGAAAAACAGTGTATTTTGTAAATCATCTATTTTGCGAAGTTCTTCAAGTAATTTCCATCCATGCATAATTGGCATTTTTATATCGGAAATAATTAAATCTGGTTTATATCTAATTGCTTTTTCTAAACCATCTTGACCGTTTTCAGCCTCTATTAAATCAAACCCAACATTTGATAATAAATTAATCAGCAAAGAGCGATTTTCCCATCTATCATCTACAATCAAAATTTGCTTTTTCTCACCTGTATACCCAATAATTCTGCCAGTACGAGTAACGCTACTTGTTTCCGTCCAATCTTCAGCCACGGGACATTCAACTTCAAATTGAAATACACTTCCCATATCGACTTGACTTTTGACTTTAATGTGGCTGTTCATCATTTCTATAATTTTTTGACTTAAAGCCAATCCAAGTCCCGTACCTTCTGATTTATTTTTTGTTGCACCTAATTGTTCAAAAGGTAAAAAGATTTTGTTTAATACTTCTGGTTTCATTCCTATACCAGTATCTTCAATATGGAAAAGTAATCTTACTTTTTCCGAAAAAGGTTCCTTTATTATTTCTAATACTTCTACCTGTAAAGTAACGCAGCCGTTATCGGTAAATTTTATTGCATTGCTAAGTAAATTTATTAATACTTGTCGCAGTCTTCTTTTATCACTATGAATTCCGGATGGTAAATTTTCTGGAGTTAAATAAATAAACATTAAGCCTTTTTGTTCGGTTTTTATTTTACATATTTCTACAATTCCTTGTAAAAATGAAGGTAAATGAAAATCGCTAGAATGAAGCTTAATTTGATGGGCTTCTATTTTTGAAAAATCAAGTATATCGTTGATTAAAGTTAATAAATGCTTGCCACAACGGTGAATAATTTCGATACCCCGCTGCTCCTTTTTTGATAAGTTAGGAGAACCTTGAATAATTTGGGTATAACCTAAAATACCGTTCAACGGAGTACGAAGTTCGTGACTCATATTTGCCATAAATTCGCTTTTAGCGTAACTTGCAGCATCAGCAGATATTTTTGCCTCTTCTTGCTTTTGAATGTTTATTTTTAGCTGCTCAAAAAGTTGGTTTACAGAATTAGCAAATTTTATTGATTCTATATTTCCTATTACAGGTATTTCTAAATCATAGTTTGCTTCTTTTAAAGCTCTTTCAGTCAAGTCAGTTACAGTTGAAATCGGTTTAGAAATCATCCTGCTGCTATACATAGCAATAAAGCATGAGACAGTTAAAGATATAATCAGGCTGAGAATTGCAACTACTAATCGCAAAACTTCCGCTTGCTCCAACCTTTTTTCTGCTTCTTGTTCCAAATTCTCTATAGATTGAAGCAAGCCTTGTAATTCATCTATAAACTTCAGGGTTTGGATTCGAGAATCACTTGCAACTAAATTTTTAACTAACTGTTTTACTTGATTTTCTTGTGACTTTAACTGATTTGATTCAACTTGTTTTAAAGTCTTTTTAGAATCTTGAGCAAATTTGACCAAACTAGCATTATAGTTATTAACTAATTGCTGTAATTTTGTTGAATTATTAGAGTTAACTTCAGTCAGTATTTTCTGAAAATTATTTACTCTATCAATAGCTTTTTGAAACTCTTGCGGTTCTTGTAAATAAGGATAAACATCAGTAATAGGTTGTAACGTCAAAGTTGTATTTAGCAGGTTATTTAAAAGTCTTAATTCTTGATTAATATGCTTCCTCTCCCGATTAACTTCATTGACCCAGGAATTTCCTATACTTAAACCAAAACCAGTACCCCCAACAGTAATACCTAATGCAACAAAGTGTCCTAGAAAAATCTTACGAGGTAAAGTAAGACGATTAGTCATCCAGCTTACAGTTTTAAAAGCCCACCCCAATGAAATCCAAGAAGCTGTTTTATGCTCGCGGGTATCGATTTGAGAAATTTTCTGGTCTGAGGAAGGATAAGTCATTCGTCTGACAGCGTTTGCACCGATGTAAGGATAAGTAATTTGCGGCTAAATATATGATTCCCAAAATGCAACTGATAATTGTCATCAAATTCGACTAATTATCAGTTGAAGGCTATTTTTTCCATTATTAACGTCGTCTGAATCCAGCTAGCGTTAAATAATTTGGGATTCTGACGATATTTGAAAAACAAATTTTGATCTCGTCGTATTTTCTGCCGTTGTTGTATCCGCCGTCAATAAAGTATCATGCAACAAATAACTATTAAGGTTTCGCCGCTTATAAATTTATGAATAACAGTATGAAAATTTGGTTTATCTGCTTTGTAGTCCTATTTGCTGCTTCACAGTTATTCGATTGGGTGCAGCAATTTACTTTACCTTTGCCAATCTATATTTTGGGTGGAGCATTTTTAGCAGTTGCTTCCAATTATGAAAAGCTTTTTGGTAGTTTTTTGGCTGAATATTCAGATGAAAGTTATACGCAACAGCAACAGTTAGATGCTAGTTCTCAACCTGAAGTATCTGCATCGTTGGATAACTATGAATATGTTGAAGAATTTGAAGAATCGAAAATTAGGGAATAGTTATTAATCTAATTTTAATAAGGTATGATAAATTTCGCTTAATAAAATTAAAAGAGATAAAAGAGTAATTATTATAGAAATAGTTACTCTTTTTAATTTTTTATTTAATCAGTATTTAAATAAGCTTATTCTATACTTAAACTTTGTTTATTCATGAAAAAACTCTCTCCTTTTTTCCCCTCTAGAGTTAATAATCAATAATTACTTATGGTTTAACCTTCCTTCTTCTGTCCATCAGAGACAAGTTCTGCAAGAATATTTCCGGTCAAATCTAAAAGTTGGTCTAGTAATAATCCGATAGCGGCAATACAGATTATACCTTCAATAATGTTATCAACCTTGCTTTCTTTATAAGCATCCCAGATAATAAAGCCAAGTCCTTGATTTAGAGTTAACATTTCTATCGAAATTGCGCTAAACCAAGCAATCCAAACAGCAAATCTTAAGCCTTCAAATATATGCTTAATTGCGACTCTAAAATTTCTTCCTTGTTTTCGTCCGTGTCGTATTCCTACTGCGGTATTGAGAATAATTGACCAAATGGCGCTAAAGAAAACAATAATAATTGCAGCAGCTTCAGCTTCTTTGAAAATAATTAGAGAAATTGGCAGTAAAGCAACGGGAACAATAGTATTTGGAACCTGAAGTATCCACTTACCTAATTGATAAACTATTCTATTTATACCAACCAAATACCCAATCAAAATTCCTAAAACTACAGCAGAAATATAGCCTACTAATAATAATTGTAAGCTCGACAAAAGATTAAAAAAAATGCTTTGTTCCATTATTCAATAATTTATCCGGAATCTTTTAGAGGTAGTGCGACGATAATACCCGCGAAGCTACCGGACAAGCTGTTTGAATTGTACTTAATTACTAAAAAAGATAGAAAATCTATTGGAAATGAAATAGAGAGTAGGGAATAGAGAATCAAAAATAAAGTTAGGAATTTAAAATCTATAATTCCTAACTCATAACTCATAATTACTAACTCCTATTTACTTTCCCATATTCCGTTTCATTTCATCTAATTCAGCTTCAGTTTCCCAACGAATAAATTTTTCTTCTAAATCATCGTATTTATTAGAACTTGGATATGTGCTGCTAGCATTCCACCAACCTGCATCTGTTTCTATTCGTTGTTGTGCTTGAGATTTGGCACGTTCTGCTTGAGCTTGAGCAGATTTAGTTTGTACTTCCTGTCGTCTTTGTCGAACTTTTTGCAATAATTCCTTAGCTTGGGTAATCCGTTCTTTTACACCTTGCATTTGTCCCCAAAGCTGGTTCCCTTGTCGCAATAGCGCTGCTTCTCTTTCTTGCGCTTTTACCGCTAAATCCTCTCTACCACCATTTTTAGCTTTTTGTACTCGGATGTGCCACCTCTGGATTTCTTGCGCTGTGGACAGAATTTCATCCTGCTTGCGCTTTTCTTCTAATTGCAAATCTGCAATTAACTTTAAAGTATCTTCTTCCTGTTCCCGTAACTGTTCTAGTAGTGCATCTAATTCCAAGTGCGGGTTATTCCGCAAGAACTCTTCTAAGCGACTTTCCAGAAACTTGCTCAAATCGTCAAATAAGCCCACTTTCCCTTAACTCCAAAGCTATTCATAATTTATTTCACTCTAAATCATTGTAGTGATTATTATCGGTAATGCGAAAGTAGATTTTGCTTTATTTGGGAATAGAAAAGGTTCGTAGTTGCGCTTTCGCGGTTCTTCTCGGAATCACTAAAGTGCAACTATAAATCATTATCTAAAGCTAATTTATCATTAACTTAATTGAAGATTACTACCAGATTTAGCTATTTGAAATTCTGTATCTTTGATAATCGAATTCAAAAACAATTTAAATTTACTAAAACCTAATTCTTTGTAGTCAAAGCCTGAAATTTTCTCTAGAAAAATATTATGTACGGCTGGAAATGCCATACCATCTTTTCTTAAAGAACTTTGATAAGGCTCGTTATTTCTCAAATAGTTTAAAACTTCCTGGTGCTGATGATTTATGAACTGCTGTGTTTCAACTTTAGATGTAGAATTATTTAGCTTACCTCCATTTGGCTGTATTGGGTCGGGTAGTCTGACAAAATAATCACAAAGAGCAGGAAGCAACTTATTAGTATGATTATCATAAGCGCATCCAATGACTATTTTTCCATGCTCATGTAGCTTTTTGGCCAGACAAGAAAATCCACCATCACCAGATACAATTGCAAAAACTTCTAAGGTCGGTTTACTGTGAATTAATTCAATTGCATCAATTACTAGTTGAATATCCGCTGCATTTTTATGATGATTAAAACCAAAAATTTGCATTGGTTCAATTCCAAACTTTTGAATGCTAGGTTTAATTCTTCTTAATCTATTATCGCTCCAATCAGCATAAGCGTATTGTCCGGCAATTTTGTTTACTAAATTATATCTTTTTATATCCTGAATGATATCCTTGAAAGAGAAATTAAATTTGGGATTGCTACTGCCTTGTGTCAAATTTTCTATGTCGTAAAGGATTACTGTATTAAAGCTTTGTGATGCTGATTGCGTTTCTCTAATTGCTGAAAATATCGGTTGAAAATCTATTTTTTGTGTAGGCTCTTTTTGAAGGTCTATTACTTTTTTAAGTTGTGTTTTTAAATCGTAAGATTGTTTTTTCTCTTGCTCAAATTGCTGTGTTAAATCGTTAATTTTAAATTGATTTTGAGTGGTATTTTTTTCTAACTCTTCAATTGTTTGAGATAATATGTCTTGACGTTGGTGATAAGCAGTTACTAAAGCTTGTAGAATGCTAGCCCAACCTTGAGGAAAATTATCGCGATTAATAACTGTAAGTGCTGATTCATAACCAGCAATTGCAACCTCTAAATTAATAGCAGGGTTTCCTTGTTCAAACTTTTGAATCAAATTACTAAATTTGACAATTACCCTAGCTATATTAATCGCATTTGCTGGTTCTCTAGCAAACTGACGATTTGCAACTTCTCGTAACCCAACTGCGAAACTATTATCAAGCTTATCCAAATTCTCTATTAAAAGCGGATATATATCTTGATTTTGGCTAGTAGATTTTAAAAAATGGAGTATTAAATCTTGATGCATTGCTGTAATTCCGATAATGCAACGATAAACTTAGTTTTCCCAAATTTTCACCACATTCAACAGTTCTCAATTATCAGTTGTTCATCCATTTACCTTAACAGGGGTCAGTAACTGTTAACCGATCTGGCGTTCTACATTTGCTTCCATTGTGCTGATTAGAAAATGACCTGCCATGACTCCACTAGTTAAATGGTAAGTATCATTAGAGACGCGATGTAAAGTTTCAAAACCGCTGCGACGTTGGCGATCGCCTAAAACCCAATAACGCTGAACTATTGTCTCAGGTCCAATCCAGCCTTCTCCCTCTACTTGCCCTAATAAATTGTGTTGTAGTAAAAATGTATACTGACGCTCTCCATCATCCAAGCGTCCTTTGTACTGCAAAGCAATTTCCGGATGTTCGGATGAAGGGAAAATAAGTTTTGTCACCATAGTGAACCAGTTATCTCGATTCCAAGCAACCAAAGTCATACCTTTAACGCTGATTGGCATACCATTACGTTCCAACCAATTTCCTTGTAATGTCCAGCGTCCTGGTTCGAGTAAAAAAGTATGAGCCACCTGTGGATAATTCCCGTGTTTTTGCAGTATCGCGAAGCTAGTTCAGTATAGCCCACCGACAGTCATCAGTGACCAGCGAGCAGCGAACAGTTACCAGTAAATATTTCCTAAAAGCACTTCCTTGGTAGCTCCGGTTGCAGCGGGTAGATTTCCGGGGGAATCTGTGTATCTCCAATAGGCTAGAACTGCGAAGGCTATAGCTTCTTTAAAGTCGGCGCTAATCATAATTTCATCGGTAGTGGAAACTGGTATTGATACTAATTGTTTCTGTAAACGATGTTTAAGGTAAAGGTTGCGACTACCACCACCACATAAAAATACTCGATGTGGCATTTGTGGTAAAAAACTACGGTAGCTGTGAGCGATTGAAACTGCTGTTAATTCTGTAAGAGTTGCTAAAAAGTCTGCTGGATTTAGTTTAAATCTTTGAGAATCTTTTAAGCATTGATGCAAGTAATCAACTCCGAATAACTCTCTACCTGTAGATTTTGGTGGTGGTAGCTGAAAATAGTCTTGCTGCTTCCATTGTTCTACTAATTCCAAACAAGGAGTACCGCTTGCTGCCCAGTTTCCGTCTTCGTCGTAAGTTTTTGCTCCATCAGTTAAATGTTCTACAGCTAAATCTAATAGGCTATTTCCCGGACCTGTGTCCCAACCGCGAATCTTCGAGAGCCAATCCCCTCCACGAGCGGGAATATAGGTAACATTGCCAATTCCACCAATATTTTGAATACAGCGAGACTCAGAAGGATGACTGAGCAAAGCTGCATCTACACGAGGTACTAAAGGAGCACCTTGACCGCTGGCTGCAATGTCAGCAGCGCGGAAATTATTTATGGTGGTGATACCTGTTAAATGGCTAATTACTGTTCCACGACCAATTTGTAAGCTGTAACCAAGTTTACCTTCAGCAAATTTTCCAGTCAGGGGTCGGTGATAAACTGTTTGACCGTGAGAACCAATTAAAGTCGCACTTTGATGACCTATTTGAATATTAATTGCAGCTTCAGCAAAAGCCCTAGCAATAGCATCATCTAATTCTGCCAACTCAAACATTGAAATAGCTTTACCAGCACAAACTTCTAAAATAAGTTCTCTTATTTCTGTGGGATAGGGGTATGTTTCACCAGCTATTAATTCTGCTTTTATATCTAAACCCCTACCAGAAATATCAACTAGAGCAGCATCTATACCGTCTACCGATGTACCACTCATCAAACCAATTACGCGAGTCATGGGATTTTGGATTTTAGATTTTGAGGACACTGTGGTCTTGGGGGTTTCCCCCATGAACAAGTGTCCGGGGGATTTTGGATTATGTTTTAATCTGGTCTGTCTTATTATTTTTAATTGATTTATTTTTACGGTAAATCTTGGGAGACATTATGTATAACGTTTCTACAAATCCATAAAAATTATTAATCAAACGCACCACCACTAATTCATTTTATTAATCCTGGCAGTTTGTAGAGACGTAAAATTATTCCCGCTCTGCTAATACACATGCCAAAAACTGCGGAAAAAACCAACCCCTTTTCTCTTTTACCTACGATTAATTTCTTGGAGGTCAAGAGCGTAATTCAATCTCAAAACATTTACTCTAGGCTCACCAAATATCTTTAAAAATCTCCCTTCGGTATATTTGAAAATTAAACGATAAATTTGGTCGGTTCGCAAGTTACGAGCACTAGCAACTCTTTCTGACTGCTCTTTAGCAGACTCTAATGAAATATGGGGGTCTAAACCAGAACCAGAAGTATAAATTAAATCAGGAGTTGGCTCTACATTTTCTTCTTGAAGCTCGTTAGCTGTTTCCACAATTCGATTTATTAGTTTGGGGTTGCTGGGAGCAAGATTGCTAGAACCAGATATTCCTGTGGGTGTAGCTCTTTTTCCTTGACTATACAGCACGCTACTTGGTCTGCTATGGAAATACTCTTCAGATGTAAAGGTTTGACCTATTAAAGCCGAACCGATTGGTTCGCTGTTTAAATCAAGAATTATACTACCCTTAGCTTGATATTGGAACAAAGGAATTTGAGCAATTAAAAGTATAAATAATGGATAGATAATCGCAGTAAGCAACCACAAAATCAAGCTAACGCGAATTGCTCTAGCAATCCCTCGAAGTTTAAACACCATACGATTTTAGATTTTGGATTTTGGATTTTGGATTAAGAGAGTTAGGAGTTAGGAGTTAGGAGTTAGGAATTAAAAATCCGACCGATGAACAACTGATAACTGATAACTGATAACTGATAACTGTTAACTGTTAAGCTAAAACTGTTAAAGAAATTATCAGGTCAATTAATTTAATTACAATAAACGGAATAATTAAGCCTGCTAAACCATAAATTAGAAAATTTCGTTGCAGAAGTTGGTTGGGTGCTATTGGTGTAAAAGGTACACCTTTTAGGGCTAAGGGTATTAATACTGGAATAATTAATGCATTATAAATCAATACTGAAAGCACCGCAGAATTTGTGCTTGTCAAGTTCATTAAGTTAAGTTTACTTAGGTTTGTGGGAGCAAATATTACTGGAATAATTGCAAAGTATTTAGCTATATTGTTGAAGACTGAAAATGTAATTAAGGCACCACGAGTCATCAGTACTTGTTTACCAATGCCGATGATATCAATTAATTTAGTGGGGTCTGAGTCTAAATCGATGATATTAGCTGCTTCCTTTGCTGCTTGGGTTCCATTATTCATGGCTACTGCAACATTTGCTTGAGCTAATGCGGCTGCATCGTTTGTACCATCCCCTGTCATTGCGACTAATTTACCTTCTGCTTGTTCTCTTTGAACTACAGCGATTTTGTCTTCGGGGGTTGCTTCAGCAATAAATTCTTTAACACCTGCTTCTCTGGCAATTACAGAGGTAGTTATATGATTGTCGCCGGTAATCATGATAGTACGCACCCCTAGTCTTCGCAATTGCCCAAAGCGCTCGCGAATGCCCGGTTTGATATTATCTTTTAAATAAATAATCCCATAAATTTCATTATTCATGGATACGGCTAATGGTGTACCTCCTTGTTGGGATACCATTTCGTAGGCTGAATTCAGTTCGGTTGAAAAGCTTCCACCATATCGTTGAATAAAACTTTTAACAGCGTCTACAGCACCTTTACGAACCATCGAACCGTTGGGTAAATTAGTACCACCTATCCTGTTTCTGGCGCTGAATTTTATTGGTAAGGCTGCTTGATAATCAAAATCAATTCTTGCTCCCAGCCTTTGTGCCAAACGAACTATTGATTTCCCCTCTGAGGTGTCATCAAATATACTTGCAGCTAGAGCTACATAAGCTATCTCCTGCATTGTATGACCGTTGATAGGAATAAAACCATCTGCTAAACGGTTTCCTCGGGTTACGGTTCCAGTTTTGTCAAGAATTAAGGTATTAACATCCCCGCAAGCTTCTACGGCTCTTGCTGAAGTAGCAATCAAATTTAGTTGGGCAACACGGTCCATACCTCCGATAGTAGTTGCACTAAGTAAGCTAGCAAGAGTTGTAGGAATTAGTGCGACAAAAACAGCAATTACTACAGGTACGCTAATAGGAGTTTTAACGTAATATGCTAATACTGGGAAAGTCGCCACAACTGATAAAAATATCAGGCTGATTAATGCTAGTAAAACCGTGAGAGTAGCTTCGTTCGGAGTTTTCTTGCGTTCTCTTCTTTCTATAACGTAAATCATCCGATTGATAAATCCTTTATCGGGATCGACTGTAATCCTGATTATTAATTCATCCGAAATAATACGGCTACCGCCGGTAACATAACTGGCAACATCCGAACCAGCTTCTTTAAGGATTGGCGCGGACTCCCCAGTGATTGCTCCTTCATCGACGCTAGCAGCACCCATAATTACTTCCCCGTCGGTGGGAACAATATCACCAGCTACTGCATACACAGTATCGCCGCGTTGCAAACTCGTAGCAGGAACTTCAGAAACGGTACCGTCAGGGAAAAGTTTCTTAGCATTGATATCGGACTTAATCGAACGCAATACATCAGCTTGTGCTTTTCCACGACTTTGAGCAAAAGCTTCAGCAAAGTTAGCCAGCCAAATTGTTATAAACAAAACGGTGGTAACTGCACCGTTAAAAAGCTGTGCGTTCGAGTTCGCAGGTGAGCCAAATAATAGCGGGAAAATAGTCGCCGCTAAAGTGATAAAGCTACTGACCCAAACCACCAACAATACAGGATTTTTAATGATGTGCTTGGGATTAAATTTAGCAAAAGCGTCTTTTATTGCTCTACCGTAAAGACCTTTTTTACTTGCTTTTACCTTTTTGCGTGAAGAACGAAGTTCTTTAGAAGCAGAAGTAGCAAGTTTAGATTTGGAGGTGGTCGCGACTGGGTTCATAGGCATTTTAGGGGAGAAGGGAGAAGGGGGAGAGGGGGAGATGGGGAGAGGGGGAGATGGGGAGAAATATTTTTAATTATTAACTCCTAACTCCTAACTCCTAACTCATTACTTATTACTCATTACTCATTACTCATTACTTATTACTCATTACTGTGCTGCTAATCTAAATCCTTCGGCTAAGGGACCGTTGACTAAGATGGGAAAGAAAATTAGAAAGCTTAAAAGAAAAATTACAATTGCTGTCAAACTAGTAAATAAAAGTGTGTCGGTTTTCAGGGTAGCAGGAATTGCTGGTACTGATTTTGTACTTGCCATTGTGTCTGCTAAAAGTAAGATTGCGAATATACTAACGTAGCGTCCGAGTAACATAGTCGCAGAAGTACTTAAGTTCCACCACAAGGTATTATCTGCCAGTCCTTCAAAGCCGGAACCATTGTTGCTACTAGCCGAAATATATTCGTAAACTACTTGAGAAATACCATGAAAGCCTGGGTTGCTGATTCCAGACAAGGATATTGGATAAGCTAAAGCAATACCACTAGGAATTAATGCTGCTATGGGATGAATTAGTACTATCACACTCGCTAAAACAACTGAGTTTTTTGTGATTTTGCGTCCGAAAAATTCCGGAGTGCTACCTATCATTAATCCCGCCCAAAATGCTGTTAAATATTGATAAATTAGTAAATACACTATTCCTGTTCCGATTCCACCCCAAATTACCTGTAAAAACATACTTAGTAATGTGGAAAAACCTCCCGAAGGCATTAAGGAATCGTGCATTCCGTTAACTGCACCATTCATGGTTGCGGTAGTTATGACTGACCATAGCGCTGTTTGTGCCCACCCAAATCTGACTTCTTTACCTTCTAAATTAGGTAGTTGCTCAAATCCTAAATTGGAATTTACTATAGGATTACCTTGGAATTCACCAGCTGCGGTTATCCAAACTAAAACCAGGAAGAAGATAAATAACATCCAAAACAGCCGCCAAGCTTGCTTAATATTATTAGAGAATGCACCATAGACAAAAATCATCGCTATCGGAATAGACATCATCGCGATAATTGCGATTAAATTAGTAATAATATTGGGATTTTCAAAGGGATGGGCGGAATTTGCACCAAAAAAACCACCACCGTTTGTGCCCAAAAGTTTAATGATTTCAAAAGATGCTATAGGCCCGGTAGCAATATACTGGGTTCTGCCTTCTAAAGTTTCTACTAATAAAGGCGCTGAAAGGGTCTGTGGAACTCCTTGAGCTAAGAATACTATAGCTCCAATGATTGAAATTGGCAGCAATATACGGGTAATTCCCCGAATTAAATCTACGTAATAATTCCCTAAAGGTTTACCGGTCAAACCGCGAATAAAAACAATACCTACTGCCAAACCCGTAGCTGCTGAAATAAACATCAGAAAGGTTAAACCAGCCATACTGCTAAAATGACTAATGGTTTGTTCTCCTAAATAATGCTGCTGCCCGGTATTAGTTAAAAATGAAATTGTGGTATGTAGCGTTAAATCCCATCTAGGCGCACCAAAACTATTCGGATTCCACGGTAAAATCCCTTGAAAAGTAATTAGTAAATAAGCTAAAAATCCAATAAATAAGTTGCTTAGCAGCAAAGAATAGGCGTATTCTCTGCCTGTCATATTTTCTTGAGGTTTTACGTCTGCTAATTTATAAATAATTCGCTCTAATGGGTTCATCACTTTATCAAGTAATGTTGCTTTACCCATGAATACGTTAGCTATATATTTACCAAAATTGACCGTAATAATTAACACCACAGCCAGGGTTAACCCTATCTGCAACAAACCTTGTCCCATCTATTTTCTGCCCATATAAAGTTCGATAAACGATTACTAAGCCTTGCGTCTGTCTATTAATAGGAATACTAATTAGTTAATTGTAAAATAAATCACAAGTAATCGGAGAAACATTGTTTCGCTGAATTGCCCTGCTTATCTATTGCTATTAGATATTGACATATTCCTGATATTATGTGCTTGTGCTTCTATTTATGTGTTGTTTTTTAACAATAATTTATTTGCACTATAATTAGCATCTGGTATAAATCTTTAAATAAAATTAAGATTTTCTGCACGACCTGATTATCTGCATAGAGATTTACATTAACAACTAAACCGGTTTCAGATTTCGGATTAAAAAAGTATATTTCACTAGCTCTAGTTATGAGGATAATCTAGGATTCTAAAATCGTGAAATCAATAATACATTTCCTAAAGTCGTAAATCAGCAAATTCCCGAATTGATTCACAAGGGTAATCCAAATTTCAACATTAAGAATTCCTTCTTAGAATGGCTTTCACCGATATAACAGATATTAGCGGATACTGGTGTATAATAAAAGACCATTGAGCGAATTTTTCTCAGAAAATAATCAATTTGGAAATATTAGGGAGTAGGGAAAGAAAAATAATCGATTTGCGTAAATTCTCTACTTAAAACTTTTGGTAATATTGACCTAAGCTATTGATGCCAAGATGTAATAGAACATCTGGACAACATAGTGCCGCCGGACTATATAATTAATTGCCGTTGTGTCGGAATATTTTAATGGTGGAGATGTCGAACCTGTTTCCACAAATAATAATGATATCGCACAGTTAAAGCAAGTTGAAGAACAACTGCTTGATAGCAGTGAAGATTTATTTCGTTTAGCTTTTGACGATGCAGCAATTGGTATGGCTTTAGTAGCCCCTGATGGAAAATGGTTGAAGGTCAATCGCGCTTTGTGTGAAATTGTTGGTTATTCTGAAGCAGATTTGCTAGCAACAACCTTTCAGGAAATTACCCATCCCGATGATTTAGAAACCGATTTGGGTTACGTAAGTCAAATGCTTGCGAGTGAAATTCGCACTTACCAAATGGAAAAGCGTTATTTTCACTCTAGCGGACATATTGTTTGGATTTTGCTTAGCGTTTCGCTGGTAAGGGATAAAAACCAACAACCACTATACTTTATTTCTCAGATTCAAGACATAACTCCACACAAACAAGCTGAAGCTAGACTCAAAAGTTTAGTTATAGAATTAGAGCGTAGCAATCGTGATTTAGAAGAATTTGCCAGCGTCGTTTCTCACGATTTAATCTCACCGTTACACAAGATACAAATACTTTCGGAATATCTTAAAGAAGATTACAGCGAAGCTTTAGACAAACAAGGAATTGACTATCTCAATCGTATTGCTCAAATTAGAATTCGGATGCAATCTTTGGTTGAGGATTTACTGAGTTTTTCTCTCGTTACTACTCAAGGACAACTTTTTACGGAAATAGATTTAAATAAAGTTATTCGAGGGGTAATTTCAGATTTTCAAGCTGATGGTTTTCCAGATGTATCTTTAGATGTAGATGAATTACCAACTATTTCGGCTGACTCCGGTCAAATGTATCAACTATTTCAAAATCTTCTGAGCAACTCTTTTAAATATCGGAAACCGGAAGTCAAATTATTTATCAAAATTTATCAAACTCAGAAGAGTCAAAATAAACCATTGAATAACCAATGCAAAATAGTCATAGAAGATAATGGTATTGGTTTCGATGAAGTTTATGTCAACAAAATTTTTGAACCTTGTCAACGGTTACATAACTCCACCGAGTATGAAGGTACGGGTTTAGGCTTAGCTATTTGTCGCAGGATAGTTGAACGTCATGGAGGAAGCATTTCAGCCCGAAGTCAACCCGGTGAAGGTGCTAGTTTTATTATTGCTCTACCGTTTTGAAAGTTAGGAGTTAAAAGTTAGAAGTTAGAAGTTTAGATTTTATTTTTATAATCTGTCATGTATGACTTTCAATTTTTAATTTTAAGTTTTTAATATTAACGACAAACCTCTGCAAAATTATGTCTTTTGATAGTTGAATTTCAATATATAAAGAAAAAAATCATCTTTTAACTCATACTTTAGATGTGTTCTGGAATTCTATTAACTTTTAAAGTTGATAGAAGATGATATACAAATAGCTAAATTTAAAATAAATCGTATGATAGCTTACTGCACCATCCTGTAGACTAATAAAGATATTGAGTATGCTTTATTTCTAAAATTTCTAAGACCAATAAGATGGTTGAGCAGCTAATATTTAGCTGCATTTACGTGCTTGTTAATCAACTCACCCGAACGGTGAAAACTGTTAATCCATACCTTCTGGGTAAATAACCGATAATGATTTATGCTGAATCATCGCTGCCAAATTCTTTTAATTGAGGATGAACCGGAGGAGATAGAGTATTTCCGCAGATTGTTATCTAAGGCTAAGTCTTCTTCCTTTAAACAAGGTTTTGAGTTAATTGTTTCTCAATCCTTGGAGAAGGGATTGCAGCAATTATCGCTTAACGATATTGATGTTATTTTCCTAGACTTAATGCTTACTGATAGTCGGGGAGTTAAATCTCTAATAGGAATTTTAGAAGTTGCTTCTAGCTTACCAATTATTGTTTATACAGCTTTAAATGAGGCTGCTGCTGTTAAAGTTTTGGAATTAGGTGCAATCGGATATTTACATAAAACTGATATTGATACTAAATTACTAGTTTATGCTATTCGTTCGGCAATAGAGCGACAAGAACAGGTAAATATTTTAAAGCAGCAGCAGCAACAACAAGAACAAGTTGAATTTGAGCAACTTGAAGCAATGGCAGCATTTAATACAAGTAAAAATGCGAGTTTATCAGATTCAGTTCCTTTACAAGAAAGCAAACCGGATATTTTTGCAGAACTAGTACAAAATTATAGTGAAATAATGGATTTAGCTTTAGACGAAAGAGTTCATAAAGTTGAACATAATACTTCCGATAAACTTGCTGCTTTAGCCAGACAATTAGGGTTTATGCAAGCAACACCACGCGATGCTATCGAAATTCACACCACAGTTCTAAAAGAAAAAAATACTACTGCTTCCCGAAAATTTCAAGCTTATACAAAAGAAGGACGTTTAACAATATTAGAGTTAATGGGTTATTTAACAGCTTATTATCGGAAATATTTTATAGGATTGAACAAAATTAATCTTGAGAATATGAGTAAGGATATAGAGGCAGATTAAATGACATGGATAATTTCTCAAAATTCTTAAATAAAAAACGTTAAATAATAATGTGTAAAAGTCGTTTAGATAGCAAACATGTACTTAAATTATATGTAACAGGAGATACAGTTCGGTCTGATAGAGCAATATTTAATTTAGAAAAATTGTGTCAAGAAAACTTTTTAGACGAGTATAAAATTCATATTATTGATGTATTAAAACAACCTGATATTGCTGAGAAAGAAAAAATTATTGTTACCCCTACTTTAATCAGAGAATCCCCTTTACCACAAGTCAGAATCATTGGGGATTTATCCGATATAAAAACGGTTTTAATGGGCCTGGGAATTAATACTAGAAAACATGATATATTTAGCGAGTAGCTGTAAAGAATAGATTAGATAATTATCTAATCAATATATATTGTCGAAATGCCCCAAAAACAGGAAGATTCTATCGAAAAATTAGAAACAGGAATTCCCGGTTTTGATTTGATTTCTGAAGGGGGATTACCAATTGGACGTACTACTTTGGTAGTTGGTAGCGCGGGTTGTGGTAAAACGATATTCTCGTGTCAGTTTTTAATTGAAGGAATAAAGCGAGGAGAAGCAGGAGTTTACGTTACCTTTGAAGAATCTCCCAAAAATATTCGCAAAAATATGCGCGGTTTCGGTTGGGATATTGCGAAGTGGGAAGATGAAGGTAAGTGGATTTTTGTTGATGCTTCCCCCGAACCAGGAAAGAATCCCTACGTTAGTGGTGATTACGATTTGAGTCCTTTGCTGGCTCGAATTCAGTATGCTATCGATAAAACAAAAGCGACAAGAGTTTCCATAGATTCTTTAGGGGCAATTTTTAGCTACATACCTGATAAATCCCAAATTCGCGATGATTTATTTATAATTGCTTCAGCGTTGCGAGATGTTAATAGTACAGCAATTTTAACATCGGAGCGCAATCACGAATACGGACCAATCAGCGCTCACGGAGTTGAAGAGTATGTCGCTGATAACGTGATAATTTTACGAAACGTTTTGATTGAAGAAAAGCGTCGTCGTACTTTAGAAATTCTTAAATATCGAGGTAGTTCTCATCAACAGGGAGAATTCCCATTTACTATTCTTCCCGATGAAGGATTTGTGACTATTCCCCTTTCAGCTATGACTTCAGAGGATAGGGGTTCATCTACTGTTCGTATTTCTTGTGGTAATCACGAACTTGACGAAATGTGTGGTGGTGGTTTCTATCGCGACTCAATTATTTTAGCGTCTGGTGCTACCGGTACTGGCAAAACTTTACTTTCAACTCAATTTATCTCCGCTGGAATTAAAAATGGCGAAGCCCGCAGCCGTTCGGCTGAACGCTGCATTTATTTCGCGTTTGAAGAAAATCGTCATCAGCTGATGAGGAATGCTCGGGGATGGGGTATGGACTTCGCTCAAGCTGAAGCAGAAGGAATGTTAAAAATCCTGTTTCGCTATCCAGAATCAACGCGATTAGAGAATCATCTAATTAGAATGCAGGAAGTAATAGAAGAATTTCAGCCCCATCGGGTAGTAATTGATAGTTTGACGGCTTTGGAAAAAGTCGCTACGCTCAACGGGTTTCGAGAATTTATTGCTAGTTTGAATGCAACAATTAGAGGTCGGGGAATGACCGGGCTTTACACTGCTACAGCTCCGACTTTATTAGGAGGTAGTTCGGTTACCGAATCTCACATTTCTACAAGTACCGATTCCATTATCCTCCTACGATACGTTGAAGTCTACGGCGAAATTAAGAGAGGTTTAGCGGTAATCAAAATGCGAGGTTCAACCCACGATAAGCAAATTCGCGAATTTACAATTGATAGCCAAGGAATGCATATTGGTAATAGCTTCCGCAACGTCATCGGTATTTTATCAGGGAATCCAACCTATGTAGACCAAGATGAAATCAATCGTCTGAACGAGTTATTTCCAGGTGAAGCTTAATAGTAATTTAATAAGAAGTTATATAGAATAAACGTTGAGTCAATAGTTAATCAATATTTAGATAAATAAAAAATTCTTAAGACACACATTAATATGTGAATATCATGGTAGAAGTCTAAAGTGTATAAAAAAATTTGATTGTATTTATATACTTCAGTTGCATTAAGTTTTTATTTGGCATAATAAAAGTTTAATTTTACTAGCCATAGCATGGAAATCGTTTCCAAGATATTCTAAACATATTTCAGAGATATTCAGAAAACATTAATTATTAAATTCATTAAGTGGCACTTATGGCAGTCCCAATAAATCTATTATTGCTGTGTGATTCTGCCCGAGAAAGTGAAAAAATATTATCGTTGTTGCACGGAACTGAATTTACTTTCGTAACAGAGCAAATAAGAAACGAAAAAGATTATCTAGCTAAAATCAATTCAGAATTAGACTTGATTTTAGCAGATTATCAGCACCAAAAGCTAGACATTTTTCAAGCTCTACAAATATTGCAAGAAAATGAATTAGATGTTCCATTTATAGTTGTCAATGGTAGCAATAGTGTTCGCGATGCAGTCACCTGTATCAAGACAGGAGCAACAGACTATATAGCGGAAAATGAATTGCAAAGATTGCCATCAGCAGTAACGTTAGCAGTTGATGTAATTGAATTGCCAAAGTGTGACATTAAAGATGTACAACAATGTAATAGTTACTTAACTGATTTACAGCAACGTTTATTTTCTCAAGCAACAGAATTAAAAAAACAGCGTCATCAAAGACAAACAGAAAGCAGTCGTAGAGAAAAAGTAGAAGCTGCGCTTAAAAAGAGCGAAAAGCAGTTGCGGATGCTAATTACCAAAAATCCAGATGGGATAGTAGTGGTAGATAAGCAAGGAATAGTTAGATTTATCAATCCCGCAGCATTGAAGCTATTTAACCGTAAAGAAGAAGAACTTTTAGGAGAAGTATTTGGTTTTCCTGTCGCTGGTGGAGACAATACCGAAGTAGATATTTCTACGGGAACGGGGAAAGGACTAATAGCACAAATGCGTGTAGTAAAAGTAGATTGGCAGGGAAAAGCCGCGAATCTGGTGACTTTAAGAGATATTACCGAGCGCAAACAAGCTGAATTAGAAAGAATTAAATTATTAGCAAAAGCCGAATCAGCAAACCGGGTGAAAGACGAGTTTTTAGCTGTACTTTCCCACGAATTGCGTACTCCACTTAACCCGATTTTGGGATGGACTCAACTTTTACGCTCTAATAGAATTCCACCTCAAAAAGTTGACCAAGCATTAGAAACAATTGAGCGAAATGCTTCATTACAAGCAGAAATGATAAAAGATTTGCTTGATGTTTCCCGAATATTGCGGGGTAAATTGCAGCTTAATCCAGTTAAAGTGAACTTGGTAAATATAATCAACGCTGCGATAGAAACTGTGCGTTTGGCTGCTCATGCAAAATCTGTGGAAATTATCACTGATTTTCCTTTAGAAACCTCATTTGTAGAAGGAGACGCTAACAGATTACAGCAGATTTTCTGGAATATACTTTCTAACGCAGTCAAGTTTACGACTTCAGGAGGAAAAGTAAATATAGGTTTAAATTACAATAGTTCACAAGCTACAATTCAAATCAAAGATACGGGTAAAGGAATCTGTTCTGAATTTTTGCCTTATGTATTTGATTACTTTCGTCAAGAAAACAGTTCCAGTACCAGAAACAATGGAGGATTGGGACTAGGTTTAGCGATAGTCAGACATTTAGTCGAACTTCACGGTGGTAACATTCAAGTAGAAAGTCCGGGTATTGGTAAAGGTACTACATTTACAGTTGAAATACCTTTAATGTCCAACGTTAAAACAAGTACTGAAACTAACAAAGAAGAAATTAAGAATTTAGATTTTGATGGTATAAATATCCTCATAGTAGATGACGAGCCAGACAACCTAGAATTTTTAAAATTTGTCCTCAAAAGCTACGGAGCATCAGTACAGACAGCAACATCTGCACCACAAGCATTTAAACTATTCTTGCAAAAAAAACCCGATTTGCTTATCAGTGATATTGCCATGCCAGAAGTCAATGGGCATACACTGATACGCCAAATTAGAGCCTTACCTTCCGAGCAAGGTGCGAAAATACCAGCAATTGCACTAACCGCTTATGCAGGAGAAACAAATCAACAAGAATCAATACAAGCTGGTTTTACATTACATCTTTCCAAGCCAGTCGCAGCAGATAATTTAGCCCAGAGAATTGCGGAATTAACAGTGAACAGTTATTAGGGAACAGTTAGGAGTGAAGAGTTAGGAGTCAAAAATTATCAATATTAATAACTCCTTAATGATTACCTTTAACCTTTAACCTTTAACCTTTTACATAATATTGAGCGGGTCAATATCAATGGTCAAACTAACGGAATCGGGACAAAGCTGACGTATTTCTTGCCAGTCTGGTAATTTTGGTAGGTCTTCGGGAGCGAATTTTAATAATATTTGCCAACGATAACGGTTTGCTACTCTCAAGATGTTTGCTGGTGCTGGTCCCAATACATCTATTTGCGGTTGTTCCTCAAGCTTTTCTGCTATTTGTGTTGCAGTATTTTCTACTTGTACGTCGTCTAAACTGCTTAGACGTAAAAGAATTAACCGACCGTATGGTGGGTAATTTAATGCTTCTCGCTGTTCTAATTCGTCTTGAATAAAAGTTTGATAATCGTGCTGCTGTACTGCTTCGATAACTGGGTGTTCTGTGGTGTAAGTCTGGATTATAACTCTCCCTGGGTCTTCACCCCTGCCTGCTCTTCCAGCAACTTGGGCTAATGTTTGGAAAGCGCGTTCGCTAGCTCGGTAATCTGACAAATGCAGCAATCCATCAGCACTTACTACTCCTACTAAAGTGACTTGGGGTAAATCTAAACCTTTAGTCAGCATTTGAGTTCCGATTAATAAATGCGCTTCACCTTTGGCAAATCTGGTTAATAATGTCCGATGCGCTCCTTTATTGCGGGTGGTGTCGCTGTCAAAACGGATAAAACGTAAATCAGGAAACTGTTTTGCTAACTCTTGGGCTACCCTTTGAGTACCGCTACCAAAGAATTTTAAATAGGTAGAACAACAATCGGGACAATTTTTCGGATGAGGAGTTGCATAATTGCAATAATGACAGCGCAAAACTTGGGGCGCTCCGGCTTCGGTTTGGTGATAGGATAGCGAAACATCACAGTAGGGACATTCCATGACGTATCCGCAGCTACGACAAGATACGAAAGTACTGTGTCCTCGACGATGAATAAACAAAATTCCTTGTTGTCCCGATTCCGCAAGCTCTTGCAATCCTTCTTGCAAAGACCTGCTAAATATAGAACGATTCCCCTGATGTAATTCTTCTCGCATATCTACAATTTCGACCGGAGGTAGAGGTCGGGAATTGACTCGCTCGGGAAGGGAAAGGTAGTAAGAGGAGGGGGAGAGGGGGAGAGAGGGAGATGGGGGGAAAGAGTTAGGAGTTAGGAGTGAGGAGTTAGGAGTTATCTTGTCCCCTTGTCCCCTTGTCTCCCCATCTCCTTGTCCCCTTGTCTCCCCATCTCCTTGTCCCCTTGTCTCCCCATCTCCTTGTCCCCTTGTCTCCCCCTCTCTCTTATCCCCCAAATTCACCCAACTTTCCAGAGAGGGAGTCGCTGAACCCAATACCAGGGGACAGTTTTGTAATTCTGCTCTCCAGGTGGCAACTTTACGAGCGTGGTAGGTGGGTATGGGAGAATCTTGTTTGAATGAGGAGTCGTGTTCTTCGTCTAGGACGATTAAGCCGAGGTTGGGTAATGGTGCAAAAATGGCGCTACGGGTGCCGATAACGACTTGGGGTTCCCCGGCTAGCATTTGTCTCCAAGTGTCGTAACGTTCACCGTCGGAAAGAGCGCTGTGATAAACGCTAACTTTGGTACCGAATCTAGCACGAAAGCGGTCAGTTAATTGCGGTGTGAGTCCAATTTCGGGAACTAATACTAATGCTGATTTACCTGTTTGCAATAAAGGTGAAATTGCTTGCAAATATACTTCTGTTTTTCCGGAACCTGTGACTCCATGTAATAGGATTGCTGCATATCCATTAATATTATTTATAGTTTCTAAAGCTATTTGTTGGGCTGGTGTAAGGTTTTTTGCTTGTTGTCCGGTAAATGTTTCATCTGTATTTTCAGTTCTATCAGTTCGCAATACTTCTTTTTCTTCTACGGCAACATAACCTTTATTTTCGATGGTTTTTATAGTCGAAGAACCAGCGCTGCAAACTTGTAATAATTCGGTTAGCCACATTTCGCCACCGCGTCGCCGAAGTACCTCTAAAATCTCGGTTTGACGGGTGGTTAAATCTGCTGCAAAATTACTCGCGATTAACGTTACTGCTTTTTGTAATTTCGGTTTTGTTAAACGAGGTGGTTCCAAATAAGTTTCTATTAAACCAAGTTTTCGTAATTCCCTTACCGCACGATATGCACCGCGCACTTGTCGTTGTAAATAAACAAAACTGTAATTTCCTTCTTGCTGTCCTTGAAGTAAATCAATAATTTTTCTTGCTGCGGGGGAGAATGATTTTGAAAGAAAAGAGGAAGAGGAAGAGGAACTATTTTGATGAGAAATAAGTCTAATGCGACGCTGAGATTTTCCTAGCAAACCGGGAGGTAAAGCAACGCGAATTACTTGAATTAATGGCGTGTAATAATATTTGACTACTCGGTTCAATAGTTCCCAGTAAAAATCCGGAAAAAAACCAGCACTAACTACATCTTCTATATTCTTGATTTTTTCTAGTGGTATGTCTTGGGGAGGCTTTGTTAATTTACGAATAGCTATCCCACCAACAGTTTGCGTACCGAATGGCACACTCAAAATATCTCCTGGTTTTACTTCTAACTGCTCTGGTAATCCGTAGGTAAATAATCCAGTTACTCTCGGACAGTCTACCAGTACTTCAATCCATTGACTGCGGGGAATTTGCAGACTATATTCTCCGCTTGTTGAAGCAACTGTAGCAGTCGAGACAGCTAGGTCATTTGTATACATACTTTTTTATTTTACTGATTAATAATCGCTCTTTTGGATTTAACAAATTTGACTTAACTTATCCAAGTATTAAGAATCTCCTATAGATAAGTTAAAATGTATTTTGCAATACTTTCAATAGACATAATAGTTGATAAATTTCCTAGATATGTTATCTCATAAACAAACCTTACATAAACATCTATTTTTATGATTTTTTGATACCTCCTTATTCCTTCTCAAATAAACCAGCAGCCACTTTAAGTCAATTCTTGCCCTCTTTACCGATTAAGGAATAGGGCTAATCTCTCCATTGATAGATATTCAGTTTTGGCAGTATATGAGATGCTTTGGTATGGAGAATAAATTCTCACAGTTTTACCTGCAATATTTCAAGCCTTAGTTGAGCCGACAGTACTAAAAGTAATATATTTACGAATTAAAAGATAGAACTATCAGTGGATAGTTATTAAACAAAAAATCGTAAAAGTATTAAGATAAACATGAGTTAGCTGAATTATTAAACGATAATAGAGTTTTTTTAAAGTTTTTTATATTTATCCAGTAAATAAAAATTAGGAGGCGATAAGAAGAAAATTCTGTTAGAGGAAAAAAGTGAAGAATATATTTACAAAGGTTAATCAAGTTTATATTTGTATGTGAAAAGTATAACTATGCCATATGAGTGGGTTATAGCTGTATCAAAAGAGAAAGTTTTACTTAAAAAGTAAAACTCAAGCTGTATAACCACTCTTAGATGCTTTTAGCTAAGCGTGAAAGGCATAAAAGATATGAAAAATTTCAGCTTGAAATGTCAATGCGGTAGCTGTCACTTTCATTATTTACGGTATTAAGCAAAAATTCCCCATTAAAAAAACTATGAGTATTGCACAATTGGGAACAATGGAAACTATGCAAAAAGTTGCCCAGGAGAATCAATCAGAAGCAATTAACGTTTTAGAAGTAGTGACAGACGACGAAGCTATAATTGCTCAAAATATTGAAAATGAAGCAAGCAATGGGGATGATTTAGCGGCAGCGCGGCCTACAGGGTACAACAAAACTGAGTATGATGATGCGGTTGGAGCATTTTTCAAAGAAATGGCGCGTTATCCATTGCTCAAGCCCGATGAAGAGGTAGAGTTAGCAAGAAGAGTACGCATCCTTGAAGAAGTAAGACAAGCACAAGCAGCAGCTCAAGAGAAATTAGGATATTCCCCCGATAGAACTGCAATAGCAGAGCAAATGGGGGTTACTCTCAAGCAAATGGAACATCGTTTATACCAAGGTAAAGTTGCCAAGCGTAAAATGATTCGTTCTAACTTACGTCTTGTAGTTTCTATTGCCAAACGATATCTTAACCGTGGAGTTCCCTTTCTGGATTTGATTCAAGAGGGAGCGATGGGTTTAAATCGTGCTACTGAAAAATTTGACCCAGACAAAGGATACAAGTTTTCGACCTACGCTTACTGGTGGATTCGTCAAGCGATTACTAGAGCGATCGCCAATGATGCTAGAACAATACGTTTACCCATCCATATTGTAGAAAAGCTTAATAAACTTAAGAAAGCACAGAGAGAATTAAAGCAAAAATTAGCTAGAAATCCCAGCGAAGAAGAATTAGCAGAAGTGCTGGATATTCCAGCAAATCAGTTACGTCAATTGCAACAATTGCGTCGTCAAGCGCTCTCCTTAAACCACCGTGTCGGTAAAGAAGAAGATACGGAATTGATGGATTTATTGGAAGACGAAGATAACCAATCTCCAGAAGCAAGAATGAATGAAAGCATGATGCGTCAGGAGATTTGGGAAGTGTTGGGAGATGTACTAACTCCACGGGAGAAAGATGTAATTTCTCTGCGTTACGGTTTAGCAAGTAGCGAACCCTGTACCTTGGAGGAAGTTGGCAATATGTTTAATCTTTCCCGCGAAAGAGTACGACAAATTCAAAGCAAAGCAATGCGTAAATTGCGTCGTCCTCACATTGCTAAGCGTTTGAAGGGTTGGTTGATATAGTCAATTAATAGTTAACAGTTAACAGTTAACAGTGTTACTTTAAGGGGGGTCAGCAAGCTGAATGCATGAAGCGTATGGCTTAGCTTGTCCAAGTGGGACTACAGTTCTTGATATCTTCTAACATTCTCAAGAAGGTCAAATAAACCCGGTTTCTAGTCGTGAAAATATGGATATCTCTGTGAAATCGTAAAGAAACCGGGTTTCTGTCACTACTCTAAGATGTGAGTTTGGGTGGACTTTAGATACTTTAGATATTAGGCAGGGATTTACAGCTAGCGCTACGCTCAGTTAATAATCCCTGGTTAATTTGAATGCAAATATTTTTATTCCTTTTTACCTGTCGTCTTTACTCTCCAATATTTATCAATATTATAATTGTTTACTGATTTCTCAAAAACTGTAAATCTATAGATAGTAGTAATTTTAAAATACAAAGTTCTCAGCAGAAGAAACTGAGTTTCTTATCGTTTGTTAACGAATATTACCAAATATATTTTAAAGTATCTTGCTTAACAATAATTAAATAAATTATCGCGTCTCCGCAGGTTGCTTGAATATAATTCTGCGAGAAAATAGACGTAGGAATAAATTATAAATTTGAAATTGGGGGCTATATTTATGCCGGAGATTCAAGACTTTGGGGTTACCGTAGAAGAGTATCTAGAAGGATTGGAAGCAGGTATTGATATTTTAGAGCTAAGACGGTTAGAAGCATCGGGAATACCTACGGATTTGGCTTTAGAATTGATGGCTATCATGCCAAAAGTTGCGAATGGAACAGCTAGTCCTGAAGAAATTGTTAGGGGTTTAAGAATTATGTCCCCATCACGTAGAAAAGAACTTGATTGAAATTTATTAGAAACGAGCAAGAATTCCTCACAGGTTAATTCTTTGTTGCCATCGCAAGTACGAAATAGCCTTAATTTGTAAAAAGTTTTGTAAAGTTACCCGAAATTTATGATGCCTGTGTTTCATACTTAACACTTCATCCTTTGTATTTTAAATAATTAAATGACGACCGATAGCGATTTAATTTTACGTCTAGCTCAACCAGAAGATTGCGACGTATTATTTGAATTAATAAAAGGGTTGGCAGAATATGAAAAATTAACTGATGCGGTGACAGGAAGTGCTTTACAACTCAAAGAGCATCTGTTTGGTTCTAAAAAGTATGCAGAGGCAATATTGGCAGAGATTAGTGGAAAAACAGCAGGTTTTGCATTGTTTTTCCATAACTATTCAACCTTTCTTACCCAACCGGGAATTTATTTAGAAGACTTGTTTGTATTAAAAGAATATCGCCAAAAAGGTATCGGTAAAGCGCTGTTAACAAAACTAGCAACCATTGCACTAGAACGAAATTGCGGAAGATTGGAATGGAGCGTTTTGAATTGGAACGAACCAGCAAAAGCATTCTACCGGCACATGGGAGCAGATATTTTGGAAGATTGGCGGATTTGTCGGGTTACCGGAGACAGTTTGAAGGAGTTAGGAATAAGTAGAAAGTAGCAAGTAGCAAGTAGCAAGTAAACTGACAGTTTATTACTACAGGTTGCTCGACCGCTCTTTCTTCATTAGCTGTTAGTTATTCATTACTTGCTACTGCAACAATCTTCCTATACTCATAACGGGGCTTAACAAAACTTAAAATTCCACATCCTCTATGCCCAATGCCCTATGCGCTATGACCTATACCCAATAGCTAATACCGAAGTATGACAGCTTGTCATTTGACGTTCCAAGTTGCTCATGGCGAAAATATTGGAATTGTACCAAATTGTCCTTGATTTCGTAGAGAGAACACAGAATGAAGAAGATTATTTCAATATTGCTATTAGGCTTGGCAGTTTTCAGCTTAGGCTTCAATCGCCCTGCATTAGCTGATGCAGCTGCTGGTGGTGCTGTATTTAATGCTAATTGTGCTGCTTGTCATGCAGGTGGTAGAAACTTGGTTCAAGCTAACAAGAGCTTAAGTAAAGAAGATTTAGAAAAGTATGACATGCATTCGGTAGAAAAAATTACCTATCAGGTTACTAATGGTAAGAATGCAATGCCTGCTTTTAAAGGACGTTTGAGCGACGCACAAATTCAGGACGTAGCTGACTACGTTTTATCTAAAGCTGATGGTGGCTGGTAAGAAAGCAAAATCGAATAAGTAAATAATATTTTTTTGAACATAGGGTAAGTTTTTCTTGCCCTATTAATTTTATGTAGGTATTTTGCTAATGAATTACTGCTACCGATTAGTTATTAATTTGGTTGTTATTGTTGCGATTGGCTGTTTTATTCCGATTCTTCCTGCATATTCATCATCAAATTCTAATCAATTTCAGGCCGATGATTTTTTGCAATTAGGCATCAAGGATATTCAGCTAAGTAATTATATAAAAGCCGTTAAAGATTTGACTCAAGCAATAGATTTAAAGAGGAATTTTCCCGCAGCCTATAGCAATCGTTGCTTAGTTCACCTGCAATTAAAAGAATATCATAATGCGGTTGCTGATTGTACGGCAGCTTTGAATTTTTTACCAGAGAATACTGAAGCTTATTTGAATCGGGGACTTGCTGAATATAGGTTAGGAAATTATCAAGCAGCAGTTGGGGATAGTAGTAGAGCGATTCAACTTAAACCTCATGACTTTCGGGCTTACTATAACAGAGGTATAGCGAATGCAGCATTGAAGAACCATCAAGAAGCAATTCATGATTATAATTTGGCACTAACTCAAACTCCTCAATTTTCAACTTTGCTAGGAGATATTTATAACGATAGGGGTTTAGTTAATTTTGAATTGCAAAATTTAGAAGCTGCATTGCTTGATTTCTCAAAAGCAATTCGTTTGAATTCCACAGACGATAGAGCTTATTTTAATCGTGGTTGTGCTTGCGCTCAGAGTCAAGATAATTGGGGAGCTTTACGTGATTTTAGCGAGGTAGTTAAACTCAATCCCAAAAATGCCATCGCTTATGTAAATCGTGGTGTAGCTTACCACAATCTCGGTTACGAACAAGCCGCTATTAAAGACTTACAAATAGCAGCAGCTTATTTTATAGATAGAAAAGAAACAATCGCTTATCAAAGAACGGTAAAGTTGATTGAAACAGTCCGAAAACAAGTCGCTGCGAAAGTGGAAATTGGGTAATTGGGGATTGGGTAATTGCTAATTGGGAATAAAGTTATGGTAACCAGGGAGTAAGATGCTCCCACTACAAACTATTTGTTTTTATCTGTAATTACTGTTAGCTGATAATTGATAATTGATAATTGTATTCATGAAAGCCAGAATTGAAGATGATTTACTATATATAAGCCACGAAGATATTCCTGAGTATAAAAAAGGCGGTTCTGTGGTCAGAAATAGCTTTTTTTGGGCTTTACGTTCGATTGCGGGAAAAGCTGGACGTTATGGTGATTGGGAATTTGAAAGTGAGGTTTGGTTTGCTCTAGGCAGAATGTTAATGTCTTTTACTGAATCTGGATATTTAGGTGTTAGGGAGACGATTTTGGAATTCCCTCAATCTACACAGATACCCCAAGAATTTCGAGATGTGGGAACTTGGGAGTAGGAAATATCAAGATTTGTGGTGTGTTGAGAAACCCGGTTTTTAGTAAAACCGGGTTTCTTAATTTTTGAGTATTGCTCAAAAAGCTAGAGCTAAATGCTACAAAGGTTGTTGATAAATCACTGTATGACTATACGGCATTTTTATACTCACTCTCTTCAAGATATAGTCCTAATTGTACAGTTATCAGCAGCACACCCATGTCAAATATTAACGGTACGATAATGCAGTATTTCCATTGGTATATTCCCGGTGATGGAATGCTGTGGGACAAGGTGAAGGCAAGAGCAAAAGAACTATCTGAAGCGGGTTTTACGGCTATGTGGCTTCCACCTGCTTATAAGGGTATGGGTGGAACTTACGATGTGGGATATGCTGTTTACGATATGTACGATTTAGGCGAGTTTGAACAAAAGGGAACTGTTCGCACTAAGTACGGTACCCGTCAACAATATGTAGATGCTGTTAAATCTCTGCAAAATTCGGGAATAGAAGTTTATGCGGATACGGTATTAAATCACCGCATTGGTGGAGATGATGCGGAAATAACCAAAGCTACTCCTTTTTCTCAAAATGACAGGTTAAATCCTCAAGGTGGGATGCGCGATATCAAATGCTATACCCATTACAAGTTTCCCGGTAGAAAAGGTAAATATTCAAAATTTGAATGGCATTGGTGGCATTTTGATGCAGTAGATTACGACGAATATACTCAGGATTCTTCAACTATATATCTACTCGAAGGTAAGGTTTTTGATGATTATGTGGCTTTGGAAAATGGCAATTTCTCTTATTTAATGGGAAGCGATTGCGATTTTCAAAATAAAGAAGTCCAAGACGAGGTTATTAATTGGGGTAAATGGTATCTCGATACAACTGGTGTAAATGGTTTCCGTTTGGATGCGATTAAACATATTTCGTCATGGTTCTTCCCAATATGGCTTGATGAAATGGAGCGTCACGCTGGTAAAGAATTATTTACAGTGGGTGAATATTGGTATAACGATTTAGGTACTTTGCAATGGTTTGCTGATGCGGTAGGTGGAAGAATGTCGCTTTTTGACGTTCCTTTACATTACAATTTCCACTACGCTAGTAAATCCGGTGAAAGTTATGATATGCGGCGCATTTTTGATAATACCTTGGTGGTTTCTCGTCCCACACATGCGGTAACTTTTGTCGAGAATCACGATTCACAACCATTGCAGGCTTTGGAAGCTCCCGTGGAACCGTGGTTTAAACCTTTAGCATATGCTTTAATTTTATTGCGTCAAGAAGGTTATCCCTGTGTATTTTACGCGGACTATTATGGTGCAGAATATGAAGATTATGGCAGGGATGGAAACCGCTATCCGATTTATTTACCTTCCCATCAGTGGTTGATTGATAAATTCCTTTATGCACGGAAGCATTTTGCTTATGGATATCAGTATAATTACTTTGACCATTGGGACATTATCGGGTGGACGAGATTGGGTAATCCAGAGCATCCTCAAGCAATGGCTGTGATTATGAGCAATGGAGCAAGTGGAAGTAAATGGATGGAAGTTGGGAAACCAGACACCAAGTTTTACGATTTAACCGAGCATGTCAAACAACCCATTGTGACTAATCAATGGGGTTGGGCTGAATTTCGCTGCAATGGTGGTTCTGTTTCTGTATGGGTGGAACAGTAAACAGCGAGCAGCAAACAGTTATTATATTGTAGATTTTAGGCTGGAATTTAAAGGTTAACAGTTAGTAGCTCCCGCACATTTATTCTGACAACCTGTAGAGCTAGTCATGGGGGGACTTCCCCCCCCCAACAAAAATGGGAAAAACTTTAGGTTATTTGAAAGAAGCTGAAAAGCTTGCTATACCTGAAGTTTCTTAGAAGACGTAAAATTTTACGTCTCCCAGCAGTTGCGGGAAAACGAATCTATAGAAATTAGAAACATATAAAATTTATTGGATATGAATAACCATTACTAACCCTCAGCAAGTGATTACTGCTTAACCCGAAAGGTAACTGCTAACTGATTTTAAAATTGTTACCGTAGATGCTTTTGAAAAGTGTACCCTGATGATATCTTGTTAATAACAGTTGAATATGCTGTTAATAAACATCTGTTTGAAAAGTAGATTACCTGCAAGTTTTGGCGAACTTGTATTTATCTGTATCGGTAAATGACTAATTACCAAATACCAATTATTAATTAATTAAAATTTCTGTCCTGCGAAAATTGAGCGCACTTCTCCGTTACGTCGAATGATTGCTTCCCCGTTGGCTACGTCTACTAATGTCCAACCGCTAGCACCAATGGTTTCTCCTTTTTGGACGCGACGACTTACACCGTTCACTTTAAATAATGCCGCAGATTGTTCTCCTAGTTCCAATAATCCTTCCAAGATGTGGGAAGAAGTTGGAGCGGATGCAATCTTTTGCTCTTGAGCTTGAACTGGTGCGGTCGAAGCTTCTGGTGATGGTGCGATAGCTGTAGCTTCTTTCATTTTAGGAATTTCGGGAGCTTGCTTGACACTTACGGGTTTGCTTTTCACAGCTACTGGCTTAATTTCTCTGATAGAAGCAAAAGCGCTAATCGTTTTTGGTGTTTTAGCTTTGGCTACTTTTACTGGTGCGGCTTTTTTAGCTTTGCTACCAGATGGCTTCGGTACTACTCCTTTGGATGCTGTTTTTACTGGAGGTAAAGGTGTTGGTGCTGGTGCTTGCGCTATTGCTGGAGGTGCGTAACGCATTGGTTGCGGTGCTTGATATACGGGTACAAAAACTCTTTCCACAATTCTGGTAGTCCGAGTTGGTGTTGGTTTTGAATTGTTAGAAGTCCTTGGTGTTGGAAGTTGACCAACCGGCTGGTTTGCATAAGCCAAAGCTGCTTGATTGGCTGGTACGGGAGTTCGAGCAATGTTGTTTGCTGATGCTCTGTCTTTGCTCTCTCTTTGTCTATCAATAATTGCTAACGCACTAAGCATGTAGTCTGCTAAATCCGACTTGATTTGAGCTTGAGTAGGTGCAGACGACACTGACTGTGCTTCTAATACTTGTTGCTTTAATTGTGGCTCTTGCAAAGCAAATTGCAGTGACTTGGAGGTCAGACGATTTAATAAACCGCTGCTAATAGCCCAGTTTATAGCGGCGATTCCTATACCTAAACCGGCTGCAACTTTAAGTATTTGTTGGAGGTTGCGCCAAATTTTCCGACGTGATTTTTTGACTCTAGCCGTTTTAGGCGCATTACCAGCCATACTATTAAGATGAGCTTGAATACGCTGCTGTTCGGCTTGTTGCAGCGGAGTCACAATGGTAGGTGGTGGAACTACCTGGGGTGGTGCAGCTTGATGAAGAATTAAATGTTGCTGTGGCTGAACTATTTGCTTGCTGAGATTACCTTTCCCATCTAGAATGCAGTCAAGATCGGAAAAGATTTCATCCATCAAGCCATCAGCGTATGTATCCATCGTCCAAGGTTCGCTGACGATTAACTCTTCGGAAGGTTCTGGAATTTCCAGGCTTTTAGTAGCTGTTTTAGACATAATAATTTTTTGGGTATTAACGAGCGTATAAATTCGTTTACAGACGGGTGATTCATGAAATCTTTACCCTAGATACCGGTCTTTATAAGTGTCACCTTGCAATTGAAATGTGAATTTATAAAGAACTCTTTCGTTACTGAGACAGTTACGGAGAGTTCATTAAGTTTAAGTATCTATTTCAACATATACCAGGGAAGTATTAATGATTTTTTCAGTTTTAGCATGTTATTAATCATACCAGCGCTCCCGGATACAAATACTACTATACTCATGGATTATGAAGATTGTCTTCACGTTAAGGCTGGAGATTCAGTCTGGTTATGGTTTTTACGCAATTCTAAATATATGAGTAAAGCATTTACATCAGCGGGGTTTACTCCACCTATCCGTGCTGCTTGACCGATGGTGAGGGGTTTTACCTTATTTAATTTCTCACGAGCTTCTTTAGAAAGAGTGTCAATGGTTTCATAATCCAATTCTCCGGGAAGGGAACGATTTGCTTGACGGGCTATTTGGTCAATTTGATTCTGCTGTCTGGCTAAATAACCGGAATATTTGATATCGATTTCAGCACCTTCTTTTTCAGCACGCTGTAAATCGGGATTTCCCAATCCATAATTAATTAGGTCAGCATAGTGAAATTTCGGACGACGTAACAAATCCGCGAGGGTAATGGAACCTTTGATAACCTGCTTGGTATCTGCGACTATGGCTTTACCAGCATCACCATTTTCTTTAATCCGTTTGGCATAAAGCCGTTCTTTTTCTGCAACAATATTGGCTTGCTTTTGAGTAAATAATTCCCAGCGTCGGTCATCAATCAAGCCGACTTCTCTTCCCAGGGGAGTTAATCTTTGGTCGGCATTATCCGAACGTAGCAGCAAGCGATATTCAGACCTGCTGGTTAATACTCGATAGGGTTCGCGTAAATCTTTGGTACATAAATCATCAATTAAGGTACCGATGTAACTTTGCTCCCGTGGAAACACTACCATTTCTTGATTGCGAGCAAATTTTGCAGCATTGATTCCAGCTACAATTCCTTGCGCTGCGGCTTCTTCGTAGCCAGTTGTACCGTTGACCTGTCCCGCACAAAATAAACCGGCGATTTTTTTGGTCATTAATGTGGGAAAACACTGAGTCGCTGGCAAGTAATCATACTCAACCGCATAGGCCGGACGTAACATTACGCAGTTCTCCATCCCCGGAAGAGTACGTAACATACGTAGTTGCAAATTTTCCGGTAACCCTGTGGAAAACCCTTGAATATACAGTTCGGGAATATCTCTTCCTTCGGGTTCAATAAAGATTTGATGACTTTCTTTGTCGGCAAAACGAACAATCTTATCTTCAATACTGGGACAGTAACGCGGTCCCTTCGCATCAACCCAACCACCGTAGACAGGAGAAAGATTGAGATTATCGCGAATTAATTGATGAGTTTCTGCGGTAGTCCGGGTCATATAGCAAGGAAGCTGCTCTTTTTCCACCCATACTTCTGGGTCAAAACTAAACCAGCGAACATCTTCATCTCCCGGTTGGGGAGTCATTTTACTGTAATCAACCGTGCGTTTATCTACTCTTGCGGGAGTTCCAGTTTTCAGACGACCTGTTTCAAATCCCAAACGTTGTAA
The DNA here is from genome assembly GCF_002368095.1 of Calothrix parasitica NIES-267. Classification (GTDB taxonomy): domain Bacteria; phylum Cyanobacteriota; class Cyanobacteriia; order Cyanobacteriales; family Nostocaceae; genus Rivularia; species Rivularia parasitica. The sequence continues at coordinate 76,102 of NZ_AP018227.1, forward strand.
AGTTTCCGTTAAACCCTCAGCAGCAAATTCTCCAGCCCGTCCCGCAGCCATGGACTTATTTCCAACCCAAATTCGTCCTCCTAGGAAAGTTCCGGTGGTGAGGACAACCGCTTTACATTCAAAAGCCACATCAAAATAGGTTTGGACTCCAATAACCTCATCATTCTTGCCCAAAACCAAATCCGTAACCATTGCTTCACGGATGCTTAAATTTTCTTGATTCTCGACAATATTCTTCATCACTGCTGCATATTCGCGCTTATCAGTTTGAGCGCGTAATGCCCATACCGCAGGACCTCTAGAAGAATTGAGAATTCTTTTTTGCACGTAAGTACGGTCTGCCATTTTCCCGATTTCCCCACCGAGTGCATCAACTTCGTGGGTTAACTGAGATTTAGCCGGGCCACCAACAGCGGGATTACACGGTTGCCAAGCAATTTTATCCAAGTTCAGCGTTAATAGCAGGGTACGACAGCCCAGCCGTGCAGTAGCTAAAGCCGCTTCACAACCAGAGTGACCTGCACCGACAACTATGACATCAAAAGAGTCTTGGAACTCAACACAATTGTGCATGGTCTTACTTAGGGTTAAGCATCATTTAGGATTAATCTAATTTTAACCGATACAGTCAATTAATGATTGTACAGCCTTAATAAAACGCCAAGCAAAAGGACTGTTATTTTTTTACATAAAGAAAATTATTTTTATAATTGACCGGTTACCTGTAAGATATTTTCTTGAGTTATCTAATCAAGTTTTTGCACCAACTTTACTACTTTTTTTAATTATATATAGCTTTGATTTAGTATCAAGTTTTACTTACAAAATAAATGAAAACACCGTTTCAGAAAATTGCTTTTTTGATAGTTGCTACATATTTAATCGTAACTTTAGTTGCTAGCAATCAGATTGCTCGCAGCAACCCTAGTAATGATGTTAGAAATGAAGAAAATTGTTTGGTAGATAGACTTTTAGGTAAGGAATGTACGGCTCCACCGAAACCAATAATCTTACCAATAACAACTCCTTCACCCATACCAAATCCGTTACTTACAGATAAAGAACGATTTATAGCAGCGTTAATGAATCAGTTCCCTATAATTCCTCCGCCCGATACTTATGAATATATTTTGCTACGAGCTTACGGTGCCCCATTTGTAAATCTAAAACCAGAAATTAAGCTACCAGAAAAAGTCGCCTTTAAAAATCATCAGGAAACCTTGGAATTTCAAGATACTATCACAAAAGGAAAAGTCAAAGGTACGAGAAATTGTTATTTACAAAAACCAGCTGCTGAGGCTTTAAATAAAGCATATTTGCAAGCGAAATTTAGCCTCAAATCTGGATATGGAAATAGCGACTGCATTCGTAATTTTGCAACAACAGCAAAGTTTTGGAGAAAATATACGAATTCAAGAACATTAGATTTAGTAAAACAGGGAAAAGAAACAAGAATTTTGGGTACAGTAGCACCACCAGGAGCTTCACAACATTTATGGGGATTAGCAATCGATTTAAAAGTAACTAATAAAAAGCAAATAACAGCTTTAAATCAAAATGGTTGGTATCGTACCGTAGAATACGACGTACCACATTGGAGTTACGTTGGTTACCCAGCAGAAACACTACTTAGATTGGGTTTTCAAAAAAAAGTTATCGATAAAACTACTTATTGGTTAACACCTTTATGATTTTGGATTTTGCGGAAAGTTTGGGCTATAGATTCTCTTCCCCAAAACTTTCAAAGACGGATTTTGGATTAAGAGTTAAGAGTTAGGAGTTAGGTACCTTTGTCAAGGGAGATCCAAAAAATAAAATATCCAGCTTTATCAAATACATTTCGGAGAAAACCTAGAGTGATGGGGTTTCTCGTCAAAGGTGAAACCCAAATCTGGATATTTTATTACCTGCAAGTGCCTTATTACCCATTACCCCCTCTTCCCCCTCTCATTCAAGGTAGGAAATCTTCTAACTCCTGATTTCTAACTCCCAACTCTTAATTCCTAACTTTCTTTCGCATTTCTGGCTCTTAAGGATATTTTTTTTCGGGAGAAGTTAAATTTTTGATTAGAATTTGGGCATTATAAAATTGAGATAAAGTTAATAATCGTACATTTTTTCTGTGTACATCTACCATTTTCTGTTTTAGGTAAAATTTTAGTTTTTTTAATCCTTTATGTAGCTATATAGATACATAGAGACTTTGATTCAATTAAAATACATTTTTTGGGGTTGACACCTGTGGTTTGTCCCAGTTTTATAAATTTTGTTTGTATTGAATTTTACTTATAGTGGCTATATTCAACAGTCTTCTAAATGGCTGGTTTTTTTAATTAATATTGTTGTAGATTGGAGTTTTTATGTCAGACCCCAACGTTGGTCGCTTACTCGGCAAACGCTACCGGCTTCAGGAAATAATTGGTACTGGAGCGATGGGTCGAGTTTATCGTGCTAAGGATGTTTTGTTGGGAGGGGTTCCTGTTGCGGTTAAGTTTCTGGCCCTCTCAGTCCAAAATAAAAAAATGCGATTGAGGGAACGTTTTGAGCGAGAAGCCAAAACTTGTGCTTTATTAGGTCAAAAAAGCATAAATATTGTTCGAGTGATGGACTATGGTGTGGACGAAAAATCTACTCCGTTTTATGTAATGGAGTATTTACAAGGTAAAAGCCTTAGTCAAATTATCCGCGACGAAAAACCATCTTTACTTAGGTTCCTGAGCCTCGCACGTCAAATCTCTTCGGGTTTACAATGCGCTCATAACGGTATCGTCGTCGATGGTAAAGTTTGCCCAATTATTCATCGCGATATTAAGCCTAGTAATATGCTGGCTATTCATGATGCTAGTTTTGGAGAGTTAGTAAAAGTCCTTGATTTTGGGATTGCGAAGTTACTACTCTCAGATACTAAGCAAACTAATTATTATTTGGGTACTTTAGCTTATTCTTCTCCCGAACAAATGGAAGGAAAGGAACTTGACAACCGCTCGGATATTTATAGTCTCGGGGTAATGATGTTCGAGATGTTGACGGGTAAAATGCCTTTAATTCCTGAAAACCCTTCTTTTGGAGGATGGTACAAAGTACATCATTATAAGCCACCACGCCTTTTTTCTGAGGCTAACCCAAGTTTACAATTACCTCTAGAGGTGGAAAATTTGGTAATGAAGTGTTTGGCAAAGAAACCAAATGAGCGTCCTCAAAGCATCAATGAAATTCTTAAGGAATTAGCATCTATAGAGGAATATTATAAAAGGTCTCAAGCTCTTGTTAATGTTGATAATAATATTGCTGTTGGAAGTGAAGATAGAAGTAAGAACGTAGCTCTTGCTCCTACTGTTAAAACTGATTTTAGCCAAGATCCGAAGCTCGATGTTAATACGTCGGCTAATAATGAAGAAATTTTAAGACAAGCTGTTTGGCCTAAAGATAAACCGATTGCTGATATTGTTTTTCCTCAAAATATCCATGTAAACGGTAATTTTACACCCGCTTTGTGGATAATGCTTCCCCAAATCGAAATTCAGAAGCGTTTGGTTTGTACCCGCTACAATCAATTTTTGTTTATAACTGCACCCCACCCGATGTTGTTGTGGATTACAGTTATTTACCATCGCAAGTTCGGTGCAAAATGGCTTCCTCATTATCTTGACCTCAAAACTAATACGGGTAAAGACATTGCCACTCTTTTAGGCAAAACTGGTTATTACCGTCTAGTATTTTTTGGGAGAGAAACTCCTTCTAAATGCAGTCATATCCTACTTTCTAGTATCGCACCTGCTCAACGTCAGCGACTGCTCGATTGGGTAAATATGAGCCACACTTTGCCGTCTTCTGCTAAACCACAATTCAGCAAAAACTTGCTTAAAGGTGAATTCCAAAAAATTAAACCCCAAATCTTAGCAAAATTACAAGGAATTAATACAGATTCTCCTTTTGACCTTTCTGCTTAAGCGAATACCACAGAATGTATATACAAACTGTGGTATTTACTCACTAAATATTAATTTTGTTTACGAAACTGCGTGTAAAGACTTAAAAAACAGTTATAAAAATATATAGATAACTCTACAAGAGCTGGTAGTTCAAAAGTTTTGGGCTGGCTTTTACTGTTATTCGCTCTTTCTTATGAATTTAACGAACTAATGGTAAAGGTAAAATTATCAGCGCAAATTTGTAGTGATGATAGCAAAGTTGATTGGATAGGTTCAAATTCAACAGAACTAATTCATCTTTTTAGAAGTTAATGATAATGATTGAGCGAGTATATTTAATTTTTGACTATAGTTTTTAGTTGACACCCCGACATCCCCAGCTTTTTTCCGTATGGAAGGAACCTAGCAAGAGAAGGAGGTCGCCTACTGTGAAACTATTTAACTATGCCCAGTTGGTGCCTGAATCTAAGCCCCACTGGTGCTTCAGAAGTTCCTGGTAAGTAGCTTCTCTAACAACCATTTGCTCGTAAAGCTTAACCAAGAAGTCCTGAGCTTGTTCGTGACTCATTCCTTTGACTTGGCTGGCGAAAGAGCGAATGCTAAATTGCTGTTCCAAGGAAAGTTCTATTGGTTGGTCCATTTTTCAAACTCCAATAACTAAAGAATAAAAAAGACGGCTAATGAAACTGCATTGTTTACTACAGAACCAATAAGGTCTGGGTAAGCAACTAGTTTGTCTTGAAATTATTACCCCTATATAAAGAAAGATAACAATTGTTTGACTTATTGCCCACAGTCGTAATGTTTATTTTTGGCTTTTATACGTCTTGCGTCTCTTCCGAATGATATAAACCTCAAGTTGTAAGAGCTATATTTCGGTTACTTTTTTGAGATTTTCAATTTACTTGAATAAATGTATCCCGGTAAACCGAAGGAATGAATCAGCTTTATTATTGCGAATCGGATTCGTTTAAAGCAAGATTACTAGGTGGACTAAAAAAAGATAAAGCAGTTAAGGGTGAATTATATTCCCATTACCTTCTAAGGCGCAAGTTGTCAATTTAGCAAATATGAAAATTTAACCCCCGAAATATTTTTCGGAGGTTAAGTTATTTGTATCAAGTTGTAACTAGAAAAAATGCTCAGACTGAACAAATTGATGAGTATTTTTACTCTTAGCGTCAAATAATCCAATAAATGTATTACAGATTACCTATTGCAGCTAATGAATTTTCTTGTCCTGGTTGCCGATCTATTATTGATTCTCCACACCGCTAAAAGCTGTGGAATTCATATGGCATAGTTAGAATAACCATATTATCCATTCATTAAATCTAACCGGTTCCCAGGCTCACCTCGTTCTCCTTAAAGGAAGGGTGATATCTCCTTAACCACGCCGCCAATTCGCAAGAAGGACGTATATATACTTCCCGAGAGTCCCTCAGTAAGTTTTAAAGTCTTGTACTGACTTCAATCACTATACCATTCACGGCAGCGCCAAAGTGCCTATTCCAATTTCATCCCACGGTTTCTAATCGTGGGCTTTCATTGTCACGAATTCAGGTAAATCAGCATTTTATAGCAATCGCAAAGCAACCATCTCTATAAAAGAAACTTTAATTTTGGCGATTAGATAATAAAAACTAATTCTCAAGAGTATTTTGATTGATAAAAACTATTCTTCAAGTTCAGCAATCACAACAGTAATATTATCATGTCCGCCCTGCTCCTTAGCTCCTTCGATTAGGGAGAGGGCTGTTTTCTCTAAAGCTGTGCTTTCTTGGAGATAGTAGGCAATATGCTCATCTGCAAGTTCTTCTGTCAAACCGTCGCTGCATAGTAAAAGACGGTCTCCAGATTTTATATCGAGAGGTTGTACGTCAACTTCATGTAAGTCATCGCGTCCGAGACAACGAGATAAAACGTGACGGAAAGGGTGATTTCGGGCTTCTTCTATGGTGATATCGCCCATTTTTAAGGCACGAGCAACCCAAGTATGATCTTCGGTGATTAATTCTAATAAAGAAGAGCGGAAGCGGTATAAACGCGAATCACCAATGTGAGCTACGTAAGGAGATTCACCAGGACGGAATACAACTGTGACTACAGTAGTTCCCATGTCGGCTCGTTCAGAATGTTCTTGCTGATCTTTGAGAATAGCTTCGTTAGCTTCCCACAAAGCAGACTGTAATAATTCGTCCGAAGACTTAGAACTGTCCCAATTTGATATCAGGTACTTTTGAATTTGCATTGAAGCAATTCGACTTGCTTCTTCACCTCCGGCATGACCACCCATGCCATCAGCTACAATAAAAAACCGACCTTCTGGGTCAATGTAAAAAGCATCCTGATTATTAGAACGAATAAGTCCCGGATCGCTAAAACCCGTGAATTTAAGTTTCATATAGTTTTATATTTAAACTAATACATACGGTCGTAACGGTCGAGGCGCAAAAGCAATCTAATTAGCAGCCACGATACAGTTGCTGCAATTAAACCCGCAAAGACTGCGAACCATACATAATTTTGAACCAACAAAATGGTAGCTGAAAGGGTAAATCCACTGATTATCAGTGCATAAATTCCTCCTAGCTGAATATTTGTTTGTCTCCGCAGCAGACGCTCTGTTTCAATAGACCGGACACGCACTCGCACATCTCCCCGCTCAAGTTTTTCTAGTGTATCTTCTAATCTACGTGGTAGACCAAATGCACTAGTACTGACCTGAACTGCTTGACGACTCAGTTCGTTAATTATACTGTTCCCTTCGGAACCATTCATATCACTCATAAGCTCCATTGCGTATGGTTTAGCGACTTCCATAAAGCTAAAGTCTGGATCTAACCCCTTACCAACTCCTTCAAGAGTAGAAAAAGCTCTCATCACAAAAGTGAAAGTAGCCGGAAATCTAAACGGCTGGTCATAAGCTATTTCGTACAAGTCTTCGCTGATACTTGCTACAGACTGTTTCTCAAAGGGCTTGTCCATAAAATGATCCAGCATGTACTGAACCGAACGTCGCACTGGTCCCATGTCATCACTTGGAGCTAATGCTCCCAAATTGATTAACGAATTAACAACTCGCTCGCCATCTTTAGAAGCAACACCAAAAAGCGTATCCATTAATCCTTCCCGCACGTTGGACTGAATTTTGCCCATCATGCCAAAGTCATAAAATATTAACGCACCATTTGGACTAACGGCAATATTTCCTGGGTGGGGGTCAGCATGAAAAAAGCCATTATTGAGCAATTGATGCAGGTAAGCTTCGGCTCCTTGACGAGCAAGAACCTTTCTATCTAAACCTGCGGCTTCTAAAGCTTCATACTGACTAATTTTAATACCAGGTACATATTCTAACGTCAAGACTCTTGGTGAAGCATAGCGCCAGTAAACGCGCGGAACCTTAACCCACTCTTGAGCGCGGAAGTTACGGCGGAAAGTATCGGCATTACGACCTTCGTTCAGATAATCAATTTCTTCCCAAAGGATGCGACAACATTCTTCATAGATGCCAACCCAATCTCGTCCTCTTCCCCACTTCGGGTGATTTTGAAAGTATCGTGTAATACCTTTAAGGATTTTTAAATCAATTTCAAAAAGTTGTTTTAATCCCGGACGCTGTATTTTAACAACAACTGCTTCCCCAGAATGCAGCACGGCTTTGTGAACTTGTCCTAAACTAGCAGCAGCTAAGGGAATAGGTTCAAAACTTGCAAACAACTCGGGAATTTTCTTTCCAAGTTCGTATTCAATTATTTCTTCTACTTGTTCGTAACTAAAAGCAGGTACCCGATCTTGGAGTTTAGTTAATTCTTCAACATATTCACTAGGGAATATATCGGCACGAGTAGAAAATAACTGACCTACTTTGATAAAAGTAGGTCCTAAATCTAGCAGGGTATTACGAATCCAAACTGCTTGCCATTTTCTTCTTGCAGCCTTTTTGGTTTCAGTGGCTCCCCCACGGTAGCTCCAGGACTTGTTGTACAGCCAAAGCCTCAACATCAAAGTCAGAACAAATGACCAAATGTCAACGAAGCGTCGCCTGCTAGAATAATTTTTGCGGTTCCAACGATATGCGTTATCTGAATAACCCTTTTCCATAGCTTTTGCAAAGCCGTTGATGTTCAACCGAGCAGAGACTAAGAGATGCAAATCTCCTAGCACTCGGCATCTTTATCAACGGAAATACCCCTTTATATTTCCTTTTATTATCAAAAATCGACTTTTTCTCTTCAGCTTTAAACCGAACCAGTACGATGACGTTGCAATTCGGTACGCAATACGGCAATTTCTGCTCGTAGTTCGTCAATCATTGCTTGTAAATCAAGAGGTTCCGAATTGGTTTCGACCGTACCCGTAGCGGGAACAGTAGAAGTCCCAGTTCCATCACCATAGGATGAAGCAGAACGTTCTGCTCGCTCCATCACTTCAGTTGTAAACGAGCGCATGTTCTCTTTAAGTTCAGCATCTAATTTACCCAGTTCGCTTAAAGCATCCGTAAAAGCGCTTTCCATACGCTCATTAATAACTTCAGCGGCTGCTCTACCTACGAAAAATGCCTGTACAAGGGGGTTACTCATAATTAATTTTTTTATGGTTATCCGCAAAAAAATTATAGCTTGCCACTATGCCCAACGTGCTTATATCACTTAGATTTACTTGACATTATTTTTGAGCTATCTCTAAAGTGCAGCAACGCATAACACCGTAAATTATTGCGATATATAGGTTTGAGGATATTAAACCTTTAGAGCAGGCTAGCTCTCTATAGATTTTCTATAGTTTTCTCAAACCTGAATTAAAGGCGATAATAAAAATATATTTTGATAAATACATCTAATTTTATGTCATCAAAGCTAGACAATTTAAATTAACGCTCAAAAAAATACCATATGGGCTGTAGTCACGTAAAACATAGGTAACAATTTTCTTTCTTAGTATTCAATTAATCGTGCCCCATTAGAAGACTTCCCAATTGAATTAAAGAAGCGAAAAGGGAAGGGTTAAAAGAGGAAAAGTAATTTTTATCAGAAATCTAGAAAAGTGAGGAAGTAAGTAAAAATTTCCTTTTCACAACTAACCAGACAAACAACAACTTACTTTTAATTTTCGCCAATTATTTATACTAAATTACATTTGATATGAATAAACTTTTGAAATTAGCTTGACTATATTAATAATTTAAAAATCGATATTTAATCAGAGTTTAAACCCTTGTTAATAAGAATAGGACTTACGCAAAAGCCACGAAATTAGGTCATTACGAGCGAAGCGAAGTAATCTCCCTAAATGCTGCGATTGCTTCCCTACACTACGTTCCGGTCGCAATGACAAATCTTCGTTGCGTAAGTCCTGAAGAAATAGGAATGGCCGCAACCGGCACATTTTTCTAGTAGGGGAGGCAAAATACGGTGAGTTAGTGCGGTCTTGGGGAGCCATTGCGTTGCGCGGGAACAAGCGCGTTGTAGCAAATGGCGTGGTTTCCCCCATGAGCAACTAAGGAACCCGGAGGGTGTAGATTTTCTTCCCGTATTATTGCTGAGGCACGTGACACTTTGAACAAAGCACGAACGTAGTCACAATGTTTTCAGTGTCACGCACCAGCCGAGTATTGTGACAATTGCGGCCATTCCTGAAAAAGATAGATTTTTAATTGACATTAGAAATGAATAGATTAAAACAATGCATACCATTTGTTTTATCTATTCATGTTGAATAATAAACACGTATGAGAGCAGTAACGACAGCAAATATTAAGTTAAATAAACTTTAACAACGTAAATGTTGTTAAAGTAATGTATATTGAGTGAAAGCAACGCAAATGTTGCTTAAGTCACGAATTCTATACATATGGGAAATAAAACCTGTATTAAGCCAAAGTTGGAAAATATCGCTGTTAAATAGCTACTAATAGTAAATAATTTTATGAAAAGTTATGTAGGGGATGTCAGACAAAAAGACACTCTGTTAAAGTCTATTACTTTAGACCAATTGCAAGTATTTGAAGCTGCTGCTAGACATTCTAGTTTTACTCGTGCAGCAGAAGAATTATTTGTAACTCAACCGACTGTTTCGATGCAGGTCAAACATCTTACGCAGGCTGTAGGTGTACCTCTGTTTGAGTATGTCGGAAAGCGTATTTATCTAACGGAAGCAGGAAAAGAGGTCTTAAGTACTTGTAAGGAAATTTTCAAATGTCTGGACAGACTTGAAACTACTATTGTTGATTTAAAGGGAATGAAGCAAGGAAGACTGCGATTAGCAGCAGTTACAACGACAAAATATTTTATTCCCAAGCTGCTCAAACCATTTTGTCAACTTTATCCTGGTGTGAGCGTTTCTTTGGAAATAACCAATCACAATGTGTTGCTGTCCCGGTTAAATGAGAATCTTGATGACCTTTATATTCTCAGTTGTCCTCCAGAAAGAGAGGATATGGAAACACGGGCTTTTTTGGACAACCCGATAGTATTAGTTGCTCCAATAGATCATCCTTTTGCTCATAAGCAAAATATTCCCTTGAAATATTTAACGAATGAACCTTTCATTATGCGAGAGCAAGGTTCTGGGACTCGTAAAGTAGTACAGCAATTTTTTGCTCAGAATAAAATATCGGTACCGATAAATTTGGAGCTTGGGAGTAATGAAGCTATCCAGCAAGCAGTATCTGACGGTTTGGGAATTTCAGCTTTATCTCTTCATACCTTAAATTCAACAGATATAATCAATAAACTCGCGATATTAGACGTTGAAGGTTTTCCCTTATATCGTCAATGGCATGTAGTATATCCTAAGAAAAAACAGCTTTCGATTACTGCTAGTACTTTTTTAGAATATTTATTAGTACAAAGCCAACAATTTTCTGTTGACCAAAAAAATCCTTTACAACTGATGAAAGATTTGCAAACAATATCATCCCTTGCTACAAATAATGTAAAAGCAAAGGTTACAAGTTGAGAATTAGGAGTTAGGAGTTAAGAGTTAGAAATTAACTAGTACAGTGCGGCGTAAATAAGGCAACCATTAAAAATGGCTGAAAAGCCCCAGATATCAAACTTTTTACTTCTTACTTTTTACTTCTTACTTCCGCGAAGCGGTACTAGTAACTTAGTTTATCCTTTCTCAACCTATGCCCAATCCCCTTTTTCTGATTATCAATCCAATTCTCTCCGACCTTCTAAAGCCCTTGCCAAAGTGACTTCATCAGCATATTCTAAATCACCACCTACAGGTAGACCAAAGGCGATTCTTGTTACTTTGGTGAATGGCTTAATCAATTGACCGACATATAACGTAGTGGTTTCACCTTCTACGCTAGGACTAATAGCTAAAATAACTTCTTTAGGTTTTCGTTGACTTATCCGTCGTACTAAAGGTTGAATATTTAATTGCTCCGGACCAATACCTTCTATAGGAGAAATCACTCCTCCTAAAACATGATATCTACCTTTGAATTCTCTGGTTTTTTCTAAAGCAATTACATCGCGAGAATCCGCGACCACACATATAGTTTCGTTATCTCGCTTGGGGTTGCGGCAGATTTCACAAACGGGTTCGGAAGATAAATGAAAGCACTCCCGACATAAACCTACCCGTTTTTTGGCATCAATCAAAGCCTGTGCTAAAGCTTCTATTTCGGCTTCCGGTCGTTTCAAGATGTGCAGCGCTAATCTTTGAGCGGTTTTGGGTCCAACTCCGGGTAAGCGTTGCAGTTGCTCGATTAATCTTGCTAAAGGACGTGCGTAAACCGTTTTCTTATCTCCAGTACTTGATTACCTATATATAATGACATTCTTAGAGAATTTTGGATTGTTTTTTTTTGATAAAAGTATCGAGGTGAGCGCGTTTTTCCCTAAGTTAGCTTTATTCACATATCAAATCGGATTCCTAAGTACCCGTGCAAAATTAATTCAACATATTGTTTGGATAGGGAATAGGGAATAGGGAACGGGGAACGGGGAACAGCTATATAACTGTAGGGTAAACATACAATTAAATTTGCTTATCTGCTTATATTAGTTATTCGTTGATATTTATGATTCGAGATACAGTAAAATATCACCGTACAAATTAGACAAATAAAATCTAATTACAGGGTGTATTTACAGTTCTTTAACTAACTATTAAATAATATAGCAATTCTAGATAATTCGTGAGAAAGCTAAGTGCCAGAAACCCGGTTTTTCCAACCAAAAAACCGGGTTTCTAAAATCTCACAAATGATTTAGGAATGCTATAGCAAACAGTTATTAAGTTGAGAATAAATTTCATTCTTATCCAAGTTGCGACCAATGAAAACTAGCTGGTTTTGACGGTTTGTGGTTGACCATTCATCAGCATTGAGTTGATAGCGAGGACCGCTAAGTTGAAAAATATGTCGTAATTCGCTGTCGCTAAACCACAGGATACCCTTGGCTCTAAACACATTTTCTGGCATTTCTTCATTAAGAAATGTTTCAAATTTATGCACATCAAAAGGTTTATCGCTTTGGAAGGAAATGGAAATGAATCCATCGTTTTCTAAATGATTTGAATGATGATGATGGTCATGGTGGTCATGATGGTCATGATGGTCATGATGTTCATGATGGTCATGGTGGTCGTGGTGATGATGCTCGTGACTATCTTCCTCAATCAAGGAAGAATATTCTTCTTTAGGAGTCAAGTCCACATCTAAGATTAATGGTAGAGCAACTTTACCGTGGCAAGTGCGGAGAATTTTTGCACCAGCTTTAGTTTCCTTAACAAAACTTTCTAGCTCTACTAACTTTTCTTCACCAACTAAATCAGTTTTGTTGAGGAGGATAATATCACCATAATTTATCTGTTTTAAAGCAGCTTCACTTTGAAAATGTTCGCTGTTGAAAGCTTCTGCATCAACTAGAGTAAGTATGGAATCGATATTAGTTAAATCTCTGAGTTCTGTTCCTAAAAAAGTTAAAACAATTGGTAATGGGTCAGCTACACCTGTAGTTTCTATGACCATATAGTCAATGCGTTCGTCTCTTTCTAAAATTCGATAAACCGCATCAACTAATCCATCGTTAATAGTACAACAAATACAGCCGTTACTCAGTTCCATCATGTCATCGTCTGTAGAAATGAGCAACTGACTATCAATATTAATATCACCGAATTCATTTACAAGCACGGCAACTTTCAAATCTTCTTTGTTCTGAAGAATTTGATTGAGTAATGTTGTTTTACCACTACCTAAAAACCCGGTAATAATAGTAACAGGCATTCCTCTTTTAGGAATATCAGGAATAATATCAGATTTGGGTGCAGTTAGTTGAGTCATGATTTCTCCTTGTATTTATTACTAAATTTTGATTTTTATCAAATTATTTAGACGTAAAATGGATTTTCTATTTTTACGAATTACGTTAGCGCAGCATGTCCCGGAGGGACATATTACACTTGCTGGTCTATCGGTGCTGGAATTCGTGCTAATATGCCTTTTTGTAAAACTTCTGGTCGTTCATTTCGTGAAACTATACCATTAGTGCTAGCACGATATTTTTCGCATAATTTTAATATATCTGCTGCACTTTCTAATGGAGATAAATCACCAAACATTAAACTAGTTTTGTTTGGAGCAGTTAGCGCTACAGCACAAGGTCTTTTACAAGCACTTAAACATTCCACTTCTGAAATCAAAAATTTAGACTTTAATGACCATTGATGATGCAATTCTAGTAATCTGTTTAATAAATATTTACCACCTCTTTCGCCCATGTAATCGCGTTGTGTAGGTGAAAAATAACAGGATTTACAAACAAATAATGTGTGACAAGCCATATTAGATATAGGTTAATAAAATTATAATAAAGATTATTTATTCTGCTTGAGTAAACTAATATCTGTATTCTCGATTTCAGCAATAGATTTGTGAATTTTGTATTGTTGTACGGGATTAGTCATTATATTTATTACCGTTTCAATTGGTGGACATCCAGGTTCGGTACATTGTAATTGACTTAAAGAAATAGAAATTTCATCATCTATTTGCAAAGCTTGATAAATCCATTGTTTAATTTGCTTAGTTTTCTCAGAACTCGCTTTTTGAGATTGTTTACCAAAAGAAAAACTCATATTATTTATGACGTAGTTAATAGCTAAAATTATTGGCTAAATAGTTGTATTTAAAGCAATAATTGATTGTAAATGAGTAACTGTGTCATTGATTGACAGCGCTCCTAAATCTCCAGCTTTTCGGGTACGGACGCTTAAATTTTGGTTTTCCATCTCTCGTTTTCCAACAACAGCAACTACAGGAATCTTTTCTAATTCAGCATTACGAATTTGTTTACCTAATCTTTCTCCACTACCGTCAACTTCTACTCTCAATCCTTCTTTATGCAATTCCCTCGCGACGGATTCTGCATATTCTCTTACTTCATCGCTGACTGGTAATAATCTACATTGAATTGGCGCTAACCACAAAGGAAAGTCACCAGCATAGTTCTCAATTAAAATTCCAAAAAAGCGTTCTATCGAACCAAAAATAGCCCGATGAATCATAATTGGTCGTTTTTTAGTATCGTCATCAGCAACATATTGCATATCAAACCTTTCAGGTAAATTAAAATCTACCTGAATCGTCGAACATTGCCATAAACGACCAATTGCATCTTGAATTTTTATATCTATTTTTGGCCCATAAAAAGCACCGCCACCTTCATCTATAATATAGTTCCAACCTTTACTATCCAATGCTGATTTTAAAGCCGCAGTTGCTAACTCCCACACTTCATCTGTCCCTACTGATTTACTGGGACGAGTAGAAAGATTTATTTCGTAATTATTAAAACCAAAATCAGATAAAATCTGCTCGGTAAGATTCAATACTCCTAAAATTTCATCAGCAATTTGATTGGGTAAACAAAAGATATGAGCATCATCTTGAGTAAACCCACGCACCCGCATCAAACCATGTAGCGCTCCAGAACGTTCGTAACGATAAACTGTTCCTAATTCCGCCCATCTTAGCGGTAATTCTCGATAGGAATGTAGCTTATTTTTATAAGTCAAAACGTGGAAAGGACAGTTCATCGGCTTAATTTGATAAGCTTGTTTTTCCACATCCATCGAATCAAACATATTTTCATTATAAAAATCGTAATGACCCGATGTTTTCCATAAATCTAAATTAGCAATATGGGGTGTATATAGTAATTTATAACCAGATTCTATGTGAGATTTACGCCAATAATCTTCAATTATGTGGCGAATTGTTGCACCTTTTGGATGCCAAAATACTAACCCTCCACCAGCATCTTCTTGAATGCTAAATAAATCTAATTGTTGACCTAATTTTCTATGGTCGCGTTTTAATGCTTCTTCTCTTTGTTTTAAAAAAGCCTGTAATTCTTCTGGAGTTTCCCAAGCTGTACCGTAAATACGCTGTAACATCGGCTTGGTTTCATCACCTTGCCAATATGCTCCCGCAACGCTTAATAATGCAAACGCTTTTTTATCAATTTCTCTAGTAAAATTTACGTGGGGTCCCGCACATAAATCCCACCAATAACTATCAGCTTGATTAGATTCTATATTACTTATATTATCTACAGCAAGCAATGATGATTCTCTATTACCACCATCAGGACTACCAATAAAATAACGACTAATTATTTCTTGGTCAGGAATTCGTTCTAAAATTTCTAACTTATATGGTTCATTTAAAGCTGCAATTTCTTGTTTAATTTCTTCCCTTTCTACCTCCTCGCGAATAATAGGTAAATTTGCTTTGATTATTCGCCGCATTTGAGCTTCAATTTTACCTAAATCATCAGTCGTAATACTTACAGGACAATCAAAATCGTAGTAGAAACCCGTGTCTGTAACTGGTCCAATTGCAACTTTTGTCCCCGGAAAAAGGTTTTGTACAGCCATAGCCATGACATGAGCGCAAGTATGACGAATCCGCTCAAGCTGTTGGGTATCTTTTTCTTGCAAGCCTTCCTGAGATTGGGATAATGAACTGACCATACACAATTAGAATGAGAATCATTATCATAATAGCGTAAAAACTTGGTTTGATGTGAAGGCTTGTTTGGGTAGTAACAAAAATAAACCATTATCATCAACAGCTATAATTGAGTTGTAAAACCTCGCGTGCGTAAAGATTTGTGACTAAAGCCAAAGAAAGCGACATTTGCCGAACCCGGTGTTTTAACTCGGAATTAGTGCAAGAGGTTGGTGAAGCACTGCCGGGGAATGATACTCTCGAAAATGCTCAAATTCTTTTTAGTGCTTTAGCTGATAAATCGCGCTTAAAGATTCTTCATGCTCTGAGCAATGGTCAAGAACTTTGCGTGTGTGATGTCGCTTCTATGCTCGATGTCAAGATTGCATCTGCTTCTCATCACTTGCGAAAACTACGCGACCTCAAAATTTTAAAGTATAGAAACGATGGCAAGCTAGCTTATTATTCTCTTAAAGACCAACGTGTAGCAGAAGTTCTCTACTATACATTAAAGCAGCTTGCTGAATAAGTCATTCTAAAGAACATTAGAATGAACTTTTTATGTGATGTCATTCAAATGTTCGTTTGAATATTAGAATCATAGGAAAACCATGAGTGATAACTGCTGCCAAAACAAAGGTTCTGAGCTAACGAAGCTGAAAAAGCAGCAAGCTAATGTTCTTTGGGTAGTTTTATTCATCAACCTGGTGATGTTCTTTGTTGAGTTTGGAGCAGGTATTCGTGCGGATTCGATATCTTTGACTGGAGACTCACTGGATATGCTAGGTGATACGTTGGTTTACGCAAGCAGTTTGTATGTCATTAATAAGGGTAGTAAAGCTCAGGCTGGGTCAGCATTTCTGAAGGGAATCATCATGTTTGTGTTTGCAATAGCAGTTTTTGCTAGAGCAATCTATCAGTTCTCTTCGGGTGTAACTCCAGAAGCAACCGTTATGAGTGCGATTGGATTTGTAGCATTATTTGCCAATCTAATCTGTTTGCTTTTATTAGCTAGGCATCGAAAGGATAATCTAAATATGTCTTCTGTATGGTTATGTTCGAGAAATGACATCATTGCCAATGTCTCTGTTCTTATAGCAGCAGGATTAGTTTTTCTGACGGGTTCGATACTGCCGGATTTAGCGGTAGGTTTATTATTAACGTTTGTGTTTGCAAAGTCAGCAGGGCAAGTACTTTCACAGTCTTGGAGAGCTTTGACTTAGATGCTGTTTTTGTAGGCAATAATTGACATTTATTGACAATCATGAATGCTTTCTAAGGGTGCTGCAAAGGTTGCTTGCTATCAAATAAATTTATCGCTTTCTCCACTATTTCCTCATGGACTACTTTCACTAGGAAGCGAATAGAAGTTTACATAACTTTAAAAGCTTTAGTAGCCTTCTTAAGCTAATAAAGCAAAGACGAAAGTAAATTTAATAAGTATAATGTTTGGCTGTACGTGTATCTATGGTATCAGCCGGTATGCAACAGCCTGCTTCAGATTATCAACAAAAACTTATTCAAAAAATAGTCAAGTGGAAAGCTGGACTGGCTGATTTAGGACGACGGAATCCTTTAATCAAGTTTAAGCAAGATAGCCCTCGAAGTTTGCAGATTTTGACAGATGAACCGGATATTCTCTTTAAAAATCTTACAGAAGGGAAAAAATCACTTCAATTTCAAATACTTGATAGCGAGTATCAAGATATTAATCTATTGAAAGAAAATCAAAAATTACCAGCAAGAAGAAATTCTTTAGAATTAATTACTCGTCAAACTGGTAACGAGCAACTTAAACGACTAAAAAAAATTCGTGGTGAAGCAAGACGTTCGTTTGAGGAACGAGGAGTTAATAGTTTATTTTTAGTATTGGGAACTTTGACTTGGTATGACAAAGATAAGCCAGAAGACGCTTTACTTTCACCGTTGATTTTGGTTCCCGTAGAATTAACTAAGAAGCGCGGGAGGGATATCTATAAAATATCTGTCTTAGATGAGGAGATTGTTTTAAATCCAGCTTTAACACAGAAGTTAAAACAAAACTTTGCAATTGATTTTCCAGAAGCAGAAACAATCCAAGAATTAAATTACAGCGAAATTATTGCTTTGGTTCGTGAGGCTTTATTAGAACACAAGACATGGGAAATAAAAGAGAATGTTTTTCTGTCATTGTTTTCTTATGCTAAAGCTGCAATGGTTCGGGACATTATTGAGAATGAAGCTTTGGTATTTGCTCACCCAATTTTACAAGCAATTAGTGGAGATTTAAATCAATATCAGTCTAATTATCAAGAACCGATACCTGCATATGCTTTAGATTCTCAAGTTAAACCGGAAAGAACATATCAGATTCTTGATGCTGATTCTAGTCAACAAGTTGTTATTGAAGCCGCAAAATCTGGTTCTAGTTTTGTTGTTCAAGGACCACCAGGAACCGGAAAAAGTCAAACTATTGTAAATATGATTACCGAACTAATTGGAGATGGTAAATCTGTTTTATTAGTTGCGGAAAAAGAGACTGCATTAAGTGTTGTTTATAAACGCATGGCAGAATCTGGTTTAGACCATATATGTCTTAATTTACATCATAGTGGCACCACAGATAAACGAGAACTTGTAAATAATTTATCAAAAACAATTGATTATCTTTCACAAGTATCTGAAGCAGAAAATCACCAGTTATTATTTGAAAGATTGGTAAATACTCGTCAATCTTTGAATTCATATCTTATAAGTTTACATTCCAAACAGGAACCTTTAGATAAATCAGCCTTTGATATTTTTGGCGAACTTTTGAAAAAAGAATATCAAGGAGTTCCTAATATAAATGTCATATTTTCTAATTTTAATCAGTGGAATACGGATAGATTGGATGAAGCAAAAGATTTATTAAACCAGCTAGCAAAGTTTATACCCTTTTTCACGAGAGAAAAAACTACTATTTGGGCAAAAAGCTCTATTAATTATTATTTTTATGAATTAGAATTAGAAATTCAGGATAAAATTCAGGAGTTTCTACAAGCTATTGATTCTCTAAAAATTCTTAGTCAGCAACTCGAAGAAAAGCTACAAATTCAGCCTTTATCTAATGTAGAAACTTTAGATACTTATTATCCAACAGTACTTCATATAGTAAAAGCACCATCTCAACTTCCAGAAAATTGGACTAAAGTAGATGTTGCGACTGCTCGTCAAGCATTCGAGAGTTTAAAACAAGATGTTCAAGAAATCGAAAGAAAGCAGCCTTCAGAGTTAGGGCTAAATTTATTGAAAGAACTTTCTTCATATTTGTCATTTTTGAGAGAAGAAGTAACTACTATCTGGAGAAAAAGTAAATTACAATCTTGCTCGGAAACTCTGGAATTGGAATTACATCAGAAAATAGAGAATTTTCAACGAGCTATTTTTCAACTACAAGCTGATAGCGAACGACTTCAACTTATTTTAGAAAATCAGCCATTATTAAATTTAGAAGATGTCGAGGAAAGCATTATTGCTCTCAAGCATATTTTACAAGCTCCATCTGATTTACCCGAACATTTTACAGAAGTAGATATTTCAAATGCTGAGAATGCTTTCGCTAACTTGAAAAAAAGTGTTAACTATTTATCAGAAAATGAGACTTTATTAAAACAAAAATATCATTCTGAATTATTCTCTTCAGAGTTACCAGCTTTGAATAATAATTTTCAAAGATATAACCGTTTTTGGATAATTAGAATTTTGAACGCTAAATACAGAGAAGATATGCAGCGTTTGCAGAAAATACACATTCGAGAAGGAAAGATTTCATTTCATGAATTAAAACGCGATTTATCGCAAGCTGTTCAAGTACAAGCAGCCAGAAATGAACTATATCAAAATAATTATCCTGCTCGTAAAATTTTTGGCTCTTTATTTAATCCAGAAGCTTCTAAGGAGTCAGAACTAATCAAAATTGAACAAGCTTTAATTTGGTTAACTAGGCTAAAGAATTATTCTCTTGCTGATGATTCAATTCAGCGTATTATAAATTCCTCTGCTCTACAACAGGAATTATCCAATTTAGTTGAAAGACTAGAATCATTTATTGAAATTTTTAAACAGGGAATAGAATTTTTGACTTTATACTTTAATGAAAATGACATAGTTAAGCAAAATTACCCTAAAAATCAAATTTCATTTACTGAGTTGATAAGCTTTCTTAATCAAACTAAAACTGATTTACCAAATTTTAGCAAATGGTTAAAGTTTCAAGAAATTTACAGAGAATTGGAAAATTTAGGACTACAAGAATTTATAGATGCTTTGCGAGACAATAAACCTAATCCTATTGTTATTTTACGAAATAAATTAAATCAGCCAGACTATCTTCCCCATCAAGTTTTTGGTTCTTTGTTTAATCCACAAATTTGTCAAGAAGCAGAGTTAAAGCCAATTGAAGATGCTTTAAATTGGTTGCTTGAATTACAACTCTATTCGCTAAATAAAGATAACCTTCAGCAGATAATAGCTTCTCCTTCTCTGAGACGAGAAACCAATCAACTTGTTCAAGTTTTTGAGGAAATTAGGAGCAATATTAATCAAGGAGTAGATTACCTTTTATCGTACTTTAACGAAAGTGATATTACAGATTATTATCTACCTGTAAATAAAATTTCTTTCGTAGAATTAGAAAATTTTATCAATTTAGCTCAATCTGAATTAGCTGATTTTCAAGAATGGCTAACTTACAAGGAAACCTACGAAAAACTGGAAAGTTTAGGAACTAATAAATTTTTAGATGCTTTACGTGTTCATAATATAGAACCAAAACTTTGGTTCCCAATTTTAGAGAAGCGTATTTACAAAACTTGTCTTGATGCTATCCTTGCTAAAAAACCTGAGTTAAAGAATTTTAATGTTGAGGTACAGGAACAGCAAATTCAAGAATTTTCTAGACTTGATAGTTCCCAACTTGATGCTGCTAAAGAACGTTTAAAACAACGTCACCTACAACGTTGGGAAGAACAGGAAAAAACTTCAATTATTCAAGCTGAATTACCAAAATTAAGAAAAGAGGTAACAAAAAAAAGTAGACATTTACCCATTCGTAAATTACTTAACAATAACCAAAAGGGAATTACCAATCTTGTCAAAGCTTTAAAACCTTGCTGGATGATGAGTCCGCTTTCCGTCAGTCAATATGTTAACCCTAATGTAGTTCATTTTGATGTTCTCATTTTTGATGAAGCATCTCAGCTTCGTACAGAAGACGTTGTTCCTTCAATTATTCGTTCCGACCAAGTTATTATAATTGGCGATCGCAAACAATTACCTCCCACTTCATTTTTCTCCACGGGAGACAGCGAGGAAGATTTAGAGGATACTGATGATGAAAGTTATGAAAGTGTTTTAGATGAATGTTCAAATTTTATGTTTGGACGTACATTAAAATGGCACTATCGCAGTCAAGATGAGCGTTTGATTGCTTTTTCCAATAAACATTTTTACGATTCTCAATTAGTAACTTTTCCTAACCCAGTTCAAAATCCAGATTTGGGAGTATGGTTTAAACATGTTTCTGATGGTATTTACGATCGTGGTGGACGCAGGGATAATCGACGTGAAGCAGAAGTGGTTGCTCAACTTACATTAGAACATTTTCAAAAGTTTCCCGAACAATCCCTTGGTATCATTGCCTTTAGTGAAGCTCAAGCTGATACTATCGGTGAGCAAATAGAAGTTTTAAGTAAAGAATACCCCGAGCTAGAAGCATTTTGCAGCGATAACTCACCTCAGTTTTTTATCAAAGCATTGGAAAATGTTCAAGGGGATGAAAGAGATGCAATTATAATTAGCGTTGGTTATGCTCGCGATTCTCAAGGTAAATTTTCTCTCAACTTTGGTCCTTTGATTAAACAAGGTGGAGAAAGACGGTTAAATGTTGCTGTAACCCGAGCCAAAAGAAAGCTTACTTTGGTATCTTCGATTGTCGCTGGTGATATAGATACCACACGCACTAAAAGCGAAGGTATAAGATTGTTGCGCGATTACTTAGAATATGCTGCTAGTGGTGGTGAAAGACTTGAAGGTAATTTTTATACTGATAAGCTCAAATTTGACTCACCCTTTGAAGAAGATGTGTATCATACGCTAGCAGAAAAAGGATATATGATTCGTACCCAAGTAGGATGTTCTGGTTATAGAATTGATTTAGGAGTTGTTAATCAAAATCGTCCCGGTGAGTTTTTGTTAGGAATTGAATGTGATGGAGCATCTTATCATAGTTCACCCACCGCAAGAGATCGCGACCGTTTAAGACAGCAAGTCCTTGAAAGATTGGGTTGGAAAATTCATCGAGTTTGGTCAACAGATTGGTTCCGTAATAAACCCGCTCAAGCTCAGATATTAATAGATAAGATTGAAAAATTACAACAAAAATTTACTTAAAACCCTTGAGAAACAAATATTCTGTTTCATAAAGGATGAGATATCTCAGAATACTCAGTCAAATTACAAGTGATGTTAGTTTGACGTTGGAAAAATGCTGGAAATCGCAATGAAGTAGCTCAAAAGCTTCAGTAGCTCGTCATCACAATTAGTAAAAACATTGCTGTATAATACATATGCTCTACCAGTGATTCCAAAACTTTGATGGATGAAAACAGATACTATTTTCTATACGTTGTTACAAAATCTTCCCAGCGTATTATTTGAAATACTGCAACAATCCCCCACCCAAGCTTTACACTATGAATTTTCCTCTGTGGAGATAAAAGAACTTGCACGAAGAATTGATGGTTTATTTTTACCTAAATCAGAATATCCCCAAGACCCAATTTATTTTGTAGAGGTACAATATCAGAATGATGATAATTTATACTGGCGATTAATTACAGAAGCATTTGTTTATTTAAATCAATACAGACCAGATAAAACTTGGAAAGCAGTAGTTTTATGGTCTAAACGTAGCCTTGACCCAGGTATCCCGATTGCGTATCAGACATCACTATCTGATGGGCAAATACAAGTAATATATCTAGACGAATTAACAGATACTTCTTCTTCAATTGGACTGGGGATAATTGGATTAGTAGTTGCTCCCGAAGGTGAAGCGGTAGAAGTTGCGAGAAACTTAATCGGACAAGTACAACAAGCAGATGTCAGCAACCGTCGGCAGCTTTTAGAATTAGTAGAAAGGATGTTGATTTACAAATTCTCAAATAAAAGTAGACAGGAGTTAGAAGCAATGTTTGGATTAACCGAGTGGCGACAAACTAGATTTTATCAGGAAGTTAAGCAAGAAACAAAACTTGAAGCAATCCCCCGGATGTTAAATATGGGATTAAGTATCGAACAAATTGCTCAAGCACTTGAATTAGAAGTTGAAGTTGTGAGAAAAGCTATTGAAAAACAAAGTGGGGGAGAATCTTGAGTACTGAAGAATTATTAATCTTCAACCAAAACCAACCCCACGATTACCTTTAGACCAAATTAACACTTCACCATTTTGACCCCCAGCAGCAATTTTATTACCTTGGGGATGCCATGCAACACAAGAAAAACCGTTGTTAGCACCTTGGAGAACTTGCGTTACTTTTTTTGCTTTTTTCCACAAACAAAGCCAACCGTCAGCACCAGCAGAAGCAAGCGTTAAATTATCGGGTGCAAATTCGATTGCTTCTACAATATTTTTGTGATTTTCTAATACAGTCGCACCCCAACCCGAAGATGCATCATCTTGTTTTTCCCAAACAACTATACCTTCCGCGCTAGAAGATGCTAGTAATGGCTCTTTTTTAGATGTAGTCACTTTTGACCAAGCTAAATGACGAATTTTACCTGGAAAACCATGCATTAACCAAGGTTCGGCTTGTTTCGCATTAGCAATAAAATCTGTTTCCAATACACAGATAGTTCTATCCATGTTACCCGAAGCAATGTATTTACCATCAGACGACCAAGCCACAGCAACACTAGCCGATGGTACGCTAAAGAAATATGGGTCTTCATCCCATTCATAAGAGCGCCAAACTTTTACACCTTGGTAACCAGCAATAGCGAGAAATTTACCATCATGGCTCCAGTCAATACTCAGTACTGAAGAATTATCAAAGTTTAAGGTGACAGCAATTTCTTGAATGTCTGCATCCCAAACCTGTACATAACGTCCCAAGCTAAAAGCTAGTAAATTGTTGCGGGGACTCCATGCTAATTTATCTACCCAAGCGGTCGCATTTTCTAAAGTCCTAACGAGTTGATGATTAGAAGTATTCCAAATTTTTACTTTACCATCTTGTCCGCCAACTGCTAGAAAATTTCCATCAGTAGAAAAAGCTAATCCATCAATCGAAGTATTAGTGACTTCTTGCAAAGCTATTAATTCGTTTTCTATCAAAACTTTTACTTCACCAGCAGCAGAACTCATCGCTAAAGTACTACCATCAGGCGACCAATTTACAGCGGTTATATAATCAGAAAGTATATTATTCCAATTTAAATCAAAGTCAGTAGATTTAATAGTTTTCATTACCTTAAAACGAAATAAGAATTTAGAATTTAGAATTTAGAATTTAGAAGGAATAAAATGGCGAAATATAGCATTTCCACCAGCAACCGAGGTACAGCTTCACCTCACCCCAATCAAGCTGTGCTTTATCTCCCCTCTCCTTAGTAAGCTACGTGTACATAGAAGTATTTAAAAGCATAGCCCGCCTGGGACTGCAAGTCCCAGTCTAATAGCAGAAGTCCTATAAATAGGACTGATTAATTAGTCGTCTTTAGACAACTTAAGCTATTAGACGGGGGTTTTCAACCCTCGGCGGACTTCTGTGTATACCCTAGCCTTAGTAAGGGAGAGGGGCTGGGGATGAGGTTTTAAGATATACATCAATAGACGGGAAAAGTTATAACTATTAATCGAAATTAAGCCATACAAGCGAGAAAATCTTTCTTCAACTGAGTTTCATCTAAATTGCGACCAATAAAAACCAGTTCATTCTTACGTTGTTCGCCTTCCTTCCATAAACGGTCTGGTTTCCCATCTAATAACATATGTACTCCTTGGAAGACAAACCTTTCATCTTCTCCAGCAATATTTAAAATACCTTTCATCCGGAAAATATCGGGACCTTTGGTTTGTAATAAATTACTTAACCATTGATTTAATTTATCCCCGTCTAATTCACCTTTTTCCACCAAAGCTATAGAATAAACAGTTTCATCGTGTTCGTGAGCATCTTCGCCTAAAAAATCTGGATCAACTTCCAAAGCTCTATCTAAATCAAAAGCTTTCACCCCTAAAAGCGCATCCATTTCTAACTCAGAATTGCGAGTACGGTAGATTTTTGCCATTGCATTCATTCCCCGTATTCTATTCTCTAATTCTTCCAATTGTTCCGGGGTTACTAAATCAGTTTTATTAAGTAAAATTACATCAGCAAAAGCAATTTGTTCTTGAGCTTCATCCGCATCCCAATGTTGCCAAATATGCTTGGCATCAACTACCGTAACTACAGCATCTAAATTCAATTTTTCCCGCATATCCTCATCTACAAAGAAAGTCTGAATTACAGGTGCGGGGTCTGCTAGTCCAGTAGTTTCAATTACTAAATGGTCAAATTTATTACGGCGCTTCATTAAATTAGCAATAATGCGAATCAAATCACCACGTACCGTACAGCAAATGCAGCCATTATTCATTTCAAAGATTTCTTCATCAGCATCGATAACCAATTGATTATCAATCCCAACTTCCCCAAACTCATTGACTATCACCGCGACTTTCTTACCATGCTCGTGGGTGAGAATCCGGTTAAGTAAAGTTGTTTTTCCCGCTCCTAAATAACCAGTGAGAACGGTTACGGGGACTGTATCTAGTGTTTGAGAAGTCATCTTTATTCTCCCAGACAATGAAAATCATTCTCGTAATATGGTACTGCATTACCTTTAGATAGAAGCTTACTGGAATAATAAAATTTGTAATGCTTTGCTTAGAGGATGTTTGAAAAGTATAATTTTTATCCCCAAACTCGGATTATCCCCCCTTCCCCCCTTAAAAAGGGGGGTAAAAGTCCCCCTTTTTTAAGGGGGATTTAGGGGGATCTGAAAGTTTGTGGTTCTATTTATGACTTTTAAAATATTCTCTAAAATGATTCGGGCAATAAATTTTTTAATTCCTAATTCGCTAAGGTCAGCATTTATTATTTTCTCAACAACCGTAAACCACTCAAAGTAACCAACACTGTAGAGCCTTCGTGTCCAATTACTCCCAAAGGAAGATTAATACCAGTGGCAAAATTGGCAACCAGTAATAAACCAATACTGCACAAAGCAAAGACAATGTTTTGTTTGATAACCCTAATTGCACGACGACCTAGATGAATTGTAGCAACTAATTTTTCTAAACGGTCTGCCATTAATACGATATCTGCTGTTTCTAAAGCGATATCGCTACCTGTAGTTCCCATCGCTATTCCCACGGATGCTGTTGCTAGAGCAGGGGCATCATTTATACCATCTCCGACCATTGCAACTGTTTGATATTGTCTTTTTAAGCGACGAATTACAGTTACTTTATCTTCCGGGAGTAATTCGGCGTAAACTTCGGAAATACCCAACTGTTGGGCAATGTAGCTCGTGGTTAATTGGCGATCGCCACTGACAACGATAATATTTTGGATACCGATTTGTTTCAAGCGCTGAATAGTTTTTGCAGCTTCAGGACGTATTGTATCTGCAACAGCAATAATTCCTAATATGTTCTCGTTATCAGTAACCCAAACGATTGTTTTACCTTGTGTTTCTAATTTTTGGCTCTTTGCAACTAAATTTGCTGGTAAATCAGAACCCGACTGAATAAATTTAGCATTACCAACTTTAATATCTATTCCCTCAATTTCACCGCTAATACCAAAACCTGTATGAGAAACTACGTTATTAACAGGTGCTAAATTCAAATTTTTATCCTTAGCAGCTTGGACAATTGCTTTACCAATGGGATGCTCTGAATAAACTTCTACCGCAGCAGCAACTGATAGAATTTGGTTTTCATCCCCATCAACTGCGATAATATCGATAACTTGCGGTTCTCCAGTCGTCAGAGTTCCGGTTTTATCAAAGGCGATCGCTTTAACTTTACCTACCAATTCTAAAACTGCTCCTCCTTTAAATAAGATACCCCCTCGTGCTCCATTGGCAATTCCCGATAATAATGCAGGCATGATAGCAGCCATTAACGCACAAGGAGAAGCCACTACTAAAAAAATTAAAGCTTTGTAAATAGTTGTTTCCCAGTCCCAATTAAAAATAAAAGGCGGTAAAACCGCTAATAAAATACCGCATACTACTATTACTTTGGCGTAATTGCGTTCTAAATTTTCTACAAAGATTTGAGATGGTGGTGCTTCGGTTTGAGCTTGCTTTACTAAGCGAATTACTCTTTGAATCAAACTACTTTCCGGTGGTTGGTGAACTCTGAGTATCAAAGCTCCTGTACCATTTATAGTTCCTGCAAAAACTTCATCACCAACAGTTTTCTCTACAGGTAGGGATTCTCCAGTGATAGAAGCTTCATTAAGATTGCTCGCACCTTGGATAATCACAGCGTCGGTAGGAATTAATTCTCCCGGTTTAACCAAAATTTCGTCATTGATAGCTAATTTATCAATGGCAACCTGTCTTTCCTCACCATGCAATATTATCCTCGCAGTATCCGGTGTCAATCCCATCAAACTGCTAATAGCGTGGTTTGTCCTTTGCATAGCGTAACCTTCCAACGCACCACTAATAGCAAAAATCAGAATTAACACCGCACCATCAACAATCAAATGATATTCCCTTCGCCAAAGTCCTAAAAATGCAGCCCCCAAAGCAGCTACTATCATCAATAAATCAACGTCGAATTCTTTTTCCTGAAATAGAGTAGTCAATCCTTCCTTTGCACTTTCGTAACCCCCAATTACATAAGCTGCACAGAGAATTAGTAAAGCCAATCCAATCCAACTAAACTGCAAACACAACCAACCGCATAGTAAAAGTACAGCACACATAATTGCTGCCACAGCATCAGGGTGTTCCGAAATCAAGTTTCTAAAATCAATTTTTCTCAAGGAATAACTAGTCATAGTAAAAAATCAGCAAATAATGTGATTTTTACTGTAAACCTTGACATTAATGTCAATGTCAATCGATTTTGGATTTTAGATTTGCGATTTTGGATTGTCCCCATAAATAAATTGGCGTTGCTGATTTGATGTACGTTAGCGTTCACGCGGAGCGTGCGGCTCAGCGTGACCGCAAGGTCATAATTATTTTATGGATAACCGACATCCTTGTAGAGACGCGATATATCGCGTCTCTACATTTAGAATTCATTGACCTTAACATCAATGTCAAGGTTTAAAATGTTGGTATGAATAAAAAATCTGAAAATAATACCGCTCAAATGAATCCGAGCGAAAATATAAAAAACCAATACCTAACAATCAAACAGCTAACTCAAGAAGTTGGTGGTGGTTTGACTCCCCGAATGGTGAGACATTATCACAAGTTAGGTTTATTACCTGAAGCAGAACGCTCTGAAGGTAACTATCGCCTTTATACTGATAAAAACGTGCAATATTTACGACGAATTGTTGCGCTGAAATCCCAAGGTTTTCAACTAGACCACATTCAAAAATTATTAGCAAATAATCCCGAACCAGACAATTTAGATAACTTAACCGCTCAACTACAGCAGCAATATCAATCTGTCATCGAACAATTATCACGATTGCGAAAAACAGCATCCGCTTTAGAAGGTTTGTTAGGTAGAGATAAACATTGTCAACATATCCAAGCAGAAGCACTCGCACAATTACAACATTTAGAAATAGAATCTAGTTTGGGGACTAAAAAATTAGAAAAACTCTGGGAAGGTTTAGACGCAGCTGTAGAAGCTCATCCGGAAGACTTCAGCGAATCGTTACAGCAGTTGTTACCAGATTTATCGAATAAAAATGAAATTGAAAGAGATTTACTTAGCTCCCTTGTTTTAGCTTCTGGTGATGTTAGTTTAGTAGATTTTATCCGCTTGAGTCGCAGCGCCATAGCTTCATCAAGAAATGCTCTGAAAAATAACTGCGAAATAGTTGTAGATATTCCCCCAGTTTCCTCTGCTCTCGACCATACCATAACCACACATTTAGGCACAAAAGTCAATATATTAATCAATGACCCTCATGTTTACACTGCTTCAGAAGCCGAAAATCAATTTTGGCAACATCAAGAATGGCGCGAGGGTTTAAAAAAGTTAACTCCTGGCTGTATTTTAATTATCGGTTACGCGCCATCAGTGTTAATATCTGCTTTAAAACTCGTCGAACAAAAACTGCTACAACCTTCTTTAATTATCGGAATGCCCATCGGTTTTAGTCATGCTCCAGCAGCCAAACGGCGGTTAATGGCTTCTGGTGTAGATTATATTACCACCGTTGGTACTATTGGTGGGGGATTATTAGCGGCGGTTGCGATTAATAGTTTAATGGAGTCCTTGATTGAAAAGCCTGATTGTCATTGTTATTTGGGGAAAGGGGATTGATTAGAAGCAGCAATGTTTATCTCTACCTAACAAATCTTCTAAAGCGGATACTGTTTTTCGCAATCGTGATAGTGGTTTGCGGTTGTTGAGAAATACCAAAAGGTCAAATAAGCTTTTTACATGTTTTATAACGACACAAAAGTTGTATGAACTAGAAACGGTCAAATTCTATCAAACTACACAGCCTAAGTTGGTGCTGATTTGATTTTGACTTATTTCGCCTTCATAAGTTGCATGGTGCAATATTCTTTTTAACTATTATTTACATAAACATCCTAGACTTGCTCCAACTTTTTATAGTACTTTATGCCTATAATTACTTGCATAACTATATAACTATGCTAGAAGAACAGCCAATATCTAATAATCAAACTTTAGATGCATCTTCAAATCAGCCTTCTAGTAATTTATTAGAACCTTTTCAAACAGATTCTAAAGAATTTAGTCCAAATCAAATGATGCATTCAGGGGGTGACACGCTGATTGATATGGGGGAAAATCAGGAGGATTATACTGCTGAAAATACTTCATATATTGGTAATATATTTGATCCGGTAATTTCTTCCACCAGCAATACTGTAACCAGATTAGCTAATGATTCTGATATTGATGAAGTTACGGGAACATCATCTGGTATTAACTGTAATCAAGATAGTGCAGATGATTTAATTAATCATTTTGCAAAAAAAGATTTATTAGGAGCAAATATTAATACTAATAGTCGTATTGGTAGCTATGGCAGCATTATTAATGAGGCAGTACAGGAAGCACAAGCGTCATTACAAAGATTTGCTGCAAGTTTAGATTTTACTGCTTCGATGAATACAGCCTTCGGTACAAGTTGGGATACGAAGACTGTATCTGAGCTACAGCAAAGCTGGTTGAAAGGAAGTTTTGGTGATTTGCCCCAAATAAAAATATCTGGGGATTTAGATGTCGTTGGTGCAAATGGTGCTTATGCATTTAAGACCGATACTATCTATTTGTCTCAAGGTTTTGTCGAGCGAAATGCTGGTAATATTTACGGAATTAAAAGTGTTTTATTAGAAGAGATTGGACACGCGGTTGATTCTCGGATTAATTTTGTTGATGCTGCTGGGGATGAAGGGAATATTTTCCAAAAAATTGTTCAAAAACAATCCTTGAGCGTAATCGATTTATCTATTATGAAAGCGGAGAACGATTATACAACCATTAATATTGACAGTGAAAGTTTGACAATTGAAATGTCAGAGGTTGAAGAGGAGTTTGAAGGGAAGGTTGAGGCGATCGCTTTTAACAATCGGCTTTATCAAACTGTCCGTGGTAAAGATGATGAAGTTTATACTCGCTACAGTTCTGGCGGGAACTGGACGAACTGGGAACATAATGGTGGAACTTTGGATACACCTGAGTTAGAGGTATTTGATGGTCGTCTTTACCAAACTGTACGTGGTGAAGATAACGCAGTACATACTCGCTCAACTGACGGAAATAGCTGGACAGGTTGGGACAGCGATGGTGGAACTTTGGATGCACCTGAGTTAGAGGTATTTAATGGTCGTCTTTACCAAACTGTACGTGGTGAAGATAACGCAGTACATATTCGCTCAACTGACGGAAATAATTGGACAGGTTGGGAAAGCGATGGTAAAAGCTTGGGTACACCGACCATGACAGTATTTAATAACACACTATTCCAACATATTGAGGGTACTGATGGCAAATTCTATACACGTTTTGTGACAAATCCAACGGAGGCTTGGACTGAGTGGCGAGAATCTGGGGAGTGGAGATTTGGACAACCACCTGTAATGACCTTACAAGAATTTAATAATTGGGGAGATATGCCTGAGTACACTTCAAGAAATCCATTTCCTTCTAAGGGTCAAAATTGTACTTGGTATGCTCACGGTCGCATGATACAGTTAGGCTACAGCGAGGACGCTTTAGATAGTATGTTGAGCCATGCAAACACATGGGATAATACAGCATCAAAGGATGCTTACGTATCCGATAAACCGCAAGTTGGATCAATTGCTGTATGGGAAGCTGGTATAAGTGGTGCAAATAGTTCTTATGGTCATGTAGGTGTAGTTGAGCGAGTTAATGCAAATGGTACAATTCTTATTTCGGAATCCAATTGGGCTGGAACTAGATACAATACACGCACCATATCCAAAAACGTACCAAGTAAATTTGTGATTGTTCCCAAGGCTTAAGGGACTCCCGAATTAATTTATTATCAGACACAACACCTATTATTTTAATATTCAAGCGATTGCACTCTTTCTCAAATGCAATCGCTTTTTGTGGTTTTAATTGAAAGTGTCATCGCGTCTGCAAGAAATGCTTGGTTATAACATTTCTCCATAAATTAGCTAGCTGCACTCGTAAAAAGTTAAAATTACTATTTACAACATGACTACGTTAAGGGCTAGATAAATATAAATGGCTCAATACAAACATGACCGCTTTTTCAAGTTTTATATCCAGTCTTTATATAAAACGAAAGGGGAAACTCTACAAAATATTCAAGTCCGTAATGATGAAGACCTAGAAATAGATTTAATGTTTACAGTCGAGCGAGAAAAGTCCGGGTGGAAGCAGGAAAATTTAGGTTTATTCGACCTGTTAATGCAAGAACATTCTACTCTCATTATTGAACACTATAGTTCATATTTAGAAGAGACCGATATTAATAAATCGATTACTAGAAAGAATCTGTACTGGGATAGAAAGCAGAAAGAACTACTAGAAAACGCCAAAGCCAAATCGGAATTAACAAGTCGAGAGCGACTGTCAAAGGAAGCAAAAAAACAAATTGAAAATCAAAATCCATTTACCTGGATTCTCACGGTTAATTGCAGTGAAAAACTATTGATATTATGTAATGCTCAACCAGCAGAAGAATTAGGTGTGGGTGTGTATCGACTTTCACCAATTTTGCGGATGGGAATTGTGATTATCGAGCAACTGGTAGATAGTCCAGAAACGATGTGGTTGAAAATGTTGGGAAATAAAGAAACTGCTCGGAGTGCTTTTAAGTCTATCAGACAGTTATCTCCAGACCGCAAGGAAAAAAATGATATAATTAGTGCATGTATCAAATATTGTGTTTACCTCAAAGATATACCTACTGACAGCTTAACTTCAGAAGAGGAAGATTTTATGAAAACGATGCAAGAAATCGATGCTTGGTATGAAGCTGAAATTAACAAAGCTAGGTTAGAAGGTAAGATTCAATCGGCAAGTAACATAATTCGGGCTAAGTTTAGCGCTTCGTCTCTCACCCCACAGATAGTTAATCAACTCAAACAGTTAAACGAGCAGCAACTTGATGATTTTATAATACTCATGTTTGATTGGCAACAACTTACTGAGATGGAGGAATGGCTCTCTATGATTGAAAAGTCTAAACGCTAATCAACATCATTAAACGCAAGTTGTTCGGGAATAAAATTTTCGTAGTTACTTGGGAGCTAATTGTTTACCAATATTAACTTCAAGAACCAACAGCTGTTTTCTTAGCTCCAAACCCCTTATTTACCCCATAGCGAACAGTCTTAAATTCCACTTGATTATTATTCGGATTGTAGAGAGTGTAAGTTGCTTCTCCTGATTTTCTACCCACATTACCTACACCTACAACCATACGTGGACTGACGTTGATAGTTTGATTTGGTGTTTGATTATCAAGGGTAGTTATTCCCGTATCAATCGAACCAGCTTCTAAATTATATTGAAAAGTTGAACCAGAACGAGCGCAAAATAAATTATTTGCTTGCATTCGCGCTACCCGGTCTAACATAATTACTGGAGAAGTTTCCGGAGTTAGTGCTTCATCCACAGATACAGTTGTACCGTGAATCAATAAACAATCTAACTCAAAGAAACCAAAATCAAGATTTCGTATCCACTCCACAGTATTACGAGAAACACAATTCCATAGTGATTTTACTGTCTCGCCACCAAATTGTTCTAATAAATCGTTGTTGTCTGGACTTGCAGATAAACCATGCAGAATCAAACATTGTTCTTCCCACCAGCCTTTACAAACGAGCGGTGTTAACCCAGACTGTGGCTGACGCAAACGTTCCACCAGCTTCTCAGAATCCGGAGTTGGTCCAACTACATCTCCTAAAATATATAAAGCTTCTATATAACGACTTTGACGTTTAATATCCGCCATCACCGCTTCATAAGCCGCCAAATTACCTTCAATACCGCTTAAAATTGCCCACTTCATAAGTAATTTTGGATTTTAGATTTTGGATTTAAAGAGTTAGCAGTTATGTCTCTTACTCCTATCACGCTCTAGGATTACCTATAACATTTCTACCCCCTCTACCCCCTCTTCCCCCTCCCTCAATTAGGTAATCATAAAGCCGGGAAGGGAGTAGTTACCGAGTACAAACATGAGTCGGGTCATCTGCGCGTTCTGCAAACTCTATTCCCCGCGCTAAACGCCATGCAAAGATGGGTGGTAATCCTTTTTCTACAATTGCTGTACAGGTTTTTTGATAATCGTAAGCAACTTCTCGTAATATCACTTCTTGAGTATCAGTGTCATAAATTACATAAGTTGCATTGGGTCGTCCATGTCTTGGTTCTCCTACGGAACCTGCATTAATAATCTTTTTCAAGTTAGCTGTAAAGCTTTTTTCTTCAGATAAATTTTTGCTTTCTACTCGAATTTTTAGTTTACCTGAATCTAAATTACGGTAATAGGGGGCGTGAGTATGACCGCAAAAAAGCACATCTGCACCTGATGAAATCACTCGTTCTAAGGCTACAAATGCATCGAGTTCTGGTAATAAATATTCGTGGTTGCTGTGGGGACTACCGTGAACAAAAGCCAAGTTATCTTCTTGGATAATATGGGGTAATTGAGCTAAAAAGTCGCGATTTTCTGGTTTTATCTGTTTATTAGTCCACTCATGAGCGATAAGACCGCGTTTTTCTGCTAACATCGAAGGATAACTACAATCACAAGCATTTAAACCTTCAACCACATCTTCATCCCAACAACCAGCACAGGTAGGAATATTTAAAGAACGAATTTTTTCTACTACTTGATTGGGATAAGGACCATACCCAACTAAATCACCCAAACAAAATATTTTTTCAGCTTTATATTTATCTATATCCAATAAAACAGCATCCAAAGCTTCAATATTGCCGTGAATACATGACATAACTGCTATTTTCATACCTGCATTCCTTCTAATAACATCTGTTTAACTTGTTGCTGATACTGCTTAACTAATAAATCTGATAAAAAACAATCAGATAAATTTTGTTTGAGAGCAGTTTCATCCAAATTTTCTCCCGCTACTTCAATACCGCTAAAACGTTGTGGTCTACCTTCTAAATAACGAGGTAAATTTAATTCTAAAAAATCTAGTTGAGGTACACCCGTAACGAAATCACAGTAAATACTTCTACCATCATTAACATCAAAAATTGCCTTTGCACGAGTCACATTACCATAAGCACCGTGAGTTAATTCATACCAAAACTCTTCTAAAGAATATTCATCAATAACTTGAGTATCAGTTACAACTCTACACAAATTTTTAGATGAATCAGTTTCTGCTCCAACTCCCCGAATAATTTCATCAGCCCAAGCATGATATTCAGAATCTTTGAGATGGGGAGGTAATACAGCTACAGAATGGTAAGGTAAATTATTTAATAATGCTGATAAACTTCCTAAATCCAAGTAAAAACCCAACTCAATATAAACCGCTTTCGCTTCGGGTATTTGCTTGAGTAAATCAGCTTCTTGATTGTCGCTAAAAACTTGTATTTGGGGAAAATCGGCTGCAATTCGGTTTTTATCTATAGAAACATTTCCAGTACCGGGACTGAAATAAATAATATCTTTATCTTCGACAGTTGCATCTTGGATTTGCTGATGAATCCAAGCAGTCTTTCCCGAACCCGCACAACCAGCTACAACATTAATTAAAGGTACAGTCATAGATTCATCGATATTTATCAACCTTAAATATAATCCATACGTGAATGATAATCGTTTTCAGTAATTTTGGAAATGAGGGGAAAGGGATTTTTTTATGTAATTATCATAATTACTTCCGATACCACTGAGTTTCCCCATTAGGTTGGTCAATTGAATTTATAGGGTCGCAGGCAATAGTGAAGTTTTGTTTACCATTGCCTAAAATTATCAATTAATGAAAATTAGCCTTGTGTCGAATCAAATTCATAAACTCCTCCCGAGTTTTTGCATCTTCTGCAAATACACCACGCATTGCGCTGGTGACAGTCCAAGAACCAGGTTTTTGTACACCACGCATTACCATACACATATGACTAGCTTCTACCACTACTGCTACACCTTGGGGTTTGAGTAAACCTTCGAGTGCTTCAGCAATTTGTAAAGTCAATCTTTCCTGTACTTGTAAACGTCTTGCGTACATTTCACAAATGCGGGCAATTTTTGATAATCCAATGACTTTCCCATTAGGAATATAAGCTACATGAGCGCGACCAAGGATTGGTAAAATATGGTGTTCGCAGGAACTAAAAATATCAATATCTCTAATCAATACCATTTCATTGGCATCTTCTGTAAATACTGCACCATTTAACAGTTCGTCTAAAGATTCATGGTATCCCTTGGTCAAAAACTGTAAGGCTTTCACAAGTCTTTTAGGAGTATCTTTAAGTCCTTCTCTATCTGGGTCTTCTCCTAATCCAAGTAGTAAAGTCCTCACAGCTTGCCTCATTTCTTCATCTGTAACCTTTGGTTTATTTTGTGTAGATAAAGATGAAACAACTTCCTCAGCAGAATTTAATTCGGGACGAAAAGATAAAGTCATTATTCTAATTTAATTGCTTTTTAGTTAATAATTATCACTGATTAGTTATTAGACGCAGCAAAATTTAATCCCGGATATTAGACAAATAAAATCTAATTGCAGGGTGTATTTACCAGTCCTTCAACTAACTATTTAACGAGCAATAATTACTAACGCTATTTCAATTATAGTAAAAAATTGTTAAGTTGAGAATGAATATCATTCTTGTCCTGTCATTGCATTAACTTTGGATAAAAGCTTGCTTGAATAATAAAATTTATAATCCTTGATAGGAGAAGTTAATTGAAATTATTGCACTCAAACCTACAATCATATCCAATTTGTGCCTTGGGGATTCCAAGACACTAGTACTGACTAAAGCAACATCAAAGCAACTTCTTTGGCAAAATAAGTCAAAATCAAATCGGCTCCAGCCCGCTTCATACTGGTTAAAGTTTCTAAAATCACCTTTTTCTCATCAATCCAACCCTGCTGTGCGGCTGCTTTAATCATGGCATATTCTCCACTGACGTTATATGCAGCTACAGGCAAATTTGTTGTTGATTTAATCTGACAAATAATATCCATGTATGCCAAAGCGGGTTTCACCATGACTATATCCGCACCTTCGGCAATATCTAACTCTACTTCTTTTAAAGCCTCTCTAGCATTAGCTGCATCCATTTGATAAGTTTTCTTATCGCCAAATTTCGGTGCTGAATCCAAGGCATCGCGGAATGGTCCATAATAACCAGAAGCATATTTAGCAGAGTATGCCAAAATACTCACATGAAAGTATCCTGCTGCATCTAAAGCTTGACGAATTGCACCGACTCTACCATCCATCATGTCAGAAGGTGCGACTATATCCGTACCTGCTTCTGCTTGGGAAACTGCCATTTTCACCAAAACTTCTACGGTAGGGTCATTTAAAATTACTCCATTATCATCGACAATACCGTCGTGACCGTGAATACTAAAGGGGTCAAGAGCCACATCGGTAATTACAACTATGTCGGGTACAGTCTGTTTAATTGCTTTGACGGTCTTTTGTACCAAACCACCAGGATTGTAACTTTCCGTACCGACATCATCCTTTTTGGCTTCTGGAATCAGAGGAAAAAGCGCTACAGCATTAATCCCTAATTCACTAACTTGCTTTATTTCTTCGAGCAATAAGTCCAAAGTATAACGATAACATCCCGGCATGGAGGAGATTTCCGTTTTTTGATTTTCTCCTTCCATGACGAACATCGTATATATCAAGTCGTCTACAGTTAGTTGATTTTCTCGTACCATGCTACGCAATCCGGGAGTACGACGCAGCCGACGGGGACGTTGAATTAAGCTTTTAACAGCAGATGCGGTGTTGTTTGTGGAATTTTCTGAGGACATATAATGATAATGATTATCGTTATTATCCAATCATAGTTGTTTTTGGAGAAAATTTTTTAGTTTTTAATCTAATGTAATTCTTTCAAGGTGTGGTTGTAGAGACGTAGCATTGCTACGTCTCCCTTCATTACTGAAAAAACGAACC
The DNA here is from genome assembly GCF_002368095.1 of Calothrix parasitica NIES-267. Taxonomy (GTDB): domain Bacteria; phylum Cyanobacteriota; class Cyanobacteriia; order Cyanobacteriales; family Nostocaceae; genus Rivularia; species Rivularia parasitica. The sequence continues at coordinate 113,897 of NZ_AP018227.1, forward strand.
ACTCAAAACTAAAAGGACTATTAGAAGGTAAAAGTAGTTCTGAAAGTACCAATTACTACATCATTATTATTTTCGTTGTGGTCTGGTGCAGTTAACCAAATCACGCCGGGGGTAACGGCGATATTGTCATTAATCTTGTACTGATAGAATGCTTCGATGTGGTAGGAAGTATCTGGGTCTTCATTCAAACCATCAATACTAGAACTAGTAAGTCTGGGTTCCACACCGAAGATAACCCCAGCCAAGTTACCCTTTTTACCCAAATCGGGTAATCCTAAAGTTACAGCCCAGTTCCATATCTCAGCTTCTCCACGGTCTGGAAAGGCTGCTGAAGTGCTTAAATTACGAGCATTGGTATAACCAGCCCAACCGCCTAAAACTAGATTTTTACTGATTCCTAATGATGCTTGGATACCATAGGAGTCGGCACTAAAAGGAGTATCTGCAAGGGTAGAAATATTATCCAATGGTGAAACTGTATTAAAGTTAGAAGCACTACTACCAGCACCATTGAACTGATTGTAGGAATTGATGTAGGTTAAACCAACCTTAAAGCGCTCGCTTGGTGCAAATGTTAGTTGTGCTAATGCACCGTAGGAACCGTTGAATAAACCATTATCTTGAGTAGGGTCGCTTGCAGAACCAGCTAAATAAGCCAAACTCAAAGATAGATTCTTGCCGAACTCTTGGGTAACTCCTACACCAGCACCATCCATTGCTCCATAGATGGGGTTACGAGTACCAAAGCTAGATAAAGCTCCTTCAGTACCATCACCATCAAATAAGTTCACGGTATCTACAACATCATCCGCTGCACCTGCATTTGCGATCGCGATGACGTTAGTACTCTCAGTTAAAGGAAAACTGTACCAAAGTGCATCTAATTCAACGTCATTATCTCCGCTCTCACCAGCAAAAGCCAAACTTCCTTCAGGTGTACCAATATCGGGACCAACTATATTATTGCTTTGCAGTCTGGTGTATAGGGTGTCTTTTCCCGTGAAGCTAGTAGCAAAATTGATTCTTGCTCTTGCACCTAATGCGGTGTTGTCGTCGTTTGTATCCCCTTCAAATACATCTGTAATCCCCACGACTACTTCACCTTCGAGTTTAGAAGTTGTAGAGAATTGATTTGCTTCTAATTCAGCAGTACGTGCTTCTAGAGCATCTACTCTTCCTCTAAGGGTTGCTAATTCCGCAGAAAATTCTGATTGCAGTCTTTGTAAAGTTGCAAGGTCTTCTTTATTAACGAGGTCTGCGGTTGCGGTTGCAATCAACTCATTCACTCTATCCAAACAAGCATTCAAACCCGCAGCAAATTCATATCTAGTTAAAGCTCGGTTTCCTCTGTAGGTGCTATTTGGATATCCTGCAATACACCCGTAGCGTTCTACTAAAGACTGTAATGCTTGAAATGCCCAATCTGTAGGCTGTACATCAGAAAACTGAGAAACAGAAGTAACTTGTTCTAAGGTTTCTTCTTGGGTTTGAGTTTGTGCAACAGCAGTGTCATTAATTAATAATGATGTTGCAAACGGAAAGCTTAAAACAGGACTAACTACTAAAAACTTCCACAAACTTTTCTTCATGATTCTTCTCATCTCACACTCAAATTTAGAAACAGATATGCGAATAAATGCAGGTGGTCCCGGATATACTTACCAAGTAGATTTTTTAGAGTTTGTTAGCGCAACGTGTTCGTCAGGACGTTAGGACATAGCCCCTAAAATCATTTACGGGAAATTAATTACGTTAGCGTAGCGTGTCCCGGAGGGACATATTACGAATTACGAATTACGAATTATATTTACACCACCTATTTTTTCCCCGATATTGATTAACTATTAATTACGAATAAAACCGGATTACACCCCAAACCGAAAAAAGAATCAACCAGACTTCTAGATTTATCTACAAGCAACTTAACTAATAATCAAACTTTTGAGCTTGATGCATTCTTAAGAAGCCCAGCTTTTCACAGATATTCTGATTGATTGACATCCATTACACAACTTGCAAGCGAGTCAAACTAATTATTAATTACTTTAATTTCACTCAAGGCTATTATTGTCCAAAAGCCGTATATTTACCTCCCAAACCATCCACAATGGCTTTAGTATTCGCAATTAACATTTCTTGATAACTATCAGCATCAGTACCTTGTTCGCCCAAATTATCAGCATATAGTCTTTCCTCGGAAACTTTCACGTTAGCTTCTTTTCCAATTCTTTCGATTAGTTTTGGACTATGGGTACTTTCAGCAAATATTGTCGGTACGTTCTCTTGCTTAATTTCTTTAGATAGTTCGGCGATTCTTGCTGCTGTTGGTTCTACTTCGGTACTCAAACCTTCAATGGCACCTTCGTAATCAATATTATATGCCTGAGTATAGTAGCTTAAAGCGTCGTGAGTGGTAACTAATTTACGCTGGTTTTCAGGTATTGTAGCCACATTTTGTTTAATCCAGCTATCTATTTGTTTGATTTCACCAGTGACTTTCTCGGCATTATCTGCATACAATTGAGCGTTATCTGGAACAACTTTCTCTAAATTACTACGAATAGCTTCGACCATTTGTACGCCATTTTGAGCATCGTGCCATACATGGGGGTCTGGTGCTTTTTCTTCTGAATGTTTTTCTTCTTTCTCGTGGTCGTGGTCGTCGTGCTTTTCTCCCTTATGTCCGGAATGTCCGTGGTCGTGTTCTTCTCCAATAATCGGCTTCGGAACAGCAACTTCATGAACCGCTACTTTTGGAGCTTCATTACTGCTTGCTTGAACTAATTTGATAATACTAGGTTCAAAATCATAACCGCCGTACAAAACTAAATCAGCCTGCTCGATTGCTTTACGGTCATCTGGTTTAGGCTGGTATGTGTGGGGGTCTTGACTTGCATCTACCAAACACTTCAAGTCAACAGTCTCAGCCGCTACTTGCTTTGTGAGGTCGCATATGACGCTAGTAGTCGCAACAACTAAAGGACGGTCTCCCGTTGCAGTACTGCTGGTATTTATGGCAGAATTTTCTTCTGTACCAGAATTGGAATTAACTTGCTCGTTACCGCTACAGCTAATTAAACCAAGAGCTAGTGTTAATGCCGTAATCGCGCTTAGAGGTAATTTTCTAAACATTACTTATTAGGAATAGTGCAGTAGAATGATAATCGTTATCATACAGTAGCTACCACTGGAAGGGAAGTAGATTTTTAACACAAATAATTATCATTATCATACAGGAGAAATCAGTGCTAGAAGTAGAGCATTTGGATGTAGATTACCGGGGTGTAGTGGCTGTTGAAGATGTCAGTTTTCGCGTTTTTCCCGGACAGATGGTTGGTGTAATCGGTCCAAATGGCGCTGGTAAAAGCACTTTAGTCAAAGCAATACTAGGTTTAATTCCGGTTTCAGGTGGCACGATTAAATTTTGTAACTGTCCCATCCACAAGCAATTACGCTCTATTGCTTACGTACCTCAAAGAACCCAAGTAGATTGGGATTATCCGATTACGGTGCAGAATGTGGTAACGATGGCTCGTACCGTTAGTACGGGTTGGTTTCGCAAGCCAAGTCGCAAGTCTAAAGAAATAGTTAAATCTGCATTGCATAGAGTGGGGATGTGGGAATTTCGTTCCCGTCAAATCGGTGAGTTATCTGGAGGACAGCAGCAGCGAGTATTTTTAGCTAGAGCATTGGCACAGCAAGCTGATTTATTATTTTTTGACGAACCGTTTGTGGGGATTGATAAAACGACTGAAGATATAATGTTTGATATTTTTAATGAATTAAGAAAGGATGGCAAGATATTAATTTTAATTACCCACGATTTAGGTGAAACTTTAGCTCAATGTGACTCTTTATTCTTGTTAAATAAACATATTATCGCCGATGGTTCTATGAAAGAAGTTATTACAACCGAAAATTTACAGCGTGCTTATGGTAATAATATTTTATTTTTAAATCGGCAAGAGAAATCAGCTTAGTCAGTTATCAGTGAGCAGTTATCAGTTATCAGTAAACAGTTGTTCACCCGGTGTGGATCATCAGTTACCAATTACCAATTATCAATTATCAGTTATTAGATGTTGCTCAAGATTTTTGGCGCTAAAGCGTAACTACTTACCTATTACCAATTATGTTGAATTTGCTTTTAGAACCGCTTAGTTTTGGATTCATGCGAGATGCCTTTTTGATTGCTGCTAGTTTAGGTATTCTTTGCTCTGTGGTTGGTTCTTACCTGATAGTACAGCGTCAGGGGATATTGGGTGATGTAATTGCTCATGCTGTTTTACCAGGAATTGCGATCGCAATATTTTTAGGCATTGATATTTTCCTGGGTGCGTTTGTTTGCGGGACTTTCAGCACTTTTGTGATTGCTTGGATAGAATCCCAATCTCGGGTCAAAGTTGATGCTGCGATGGCTTTAGTATTTTCGGGCTTTTTAGCGCTAGGTATCATGCTAATTAGCGTCCTGAAAAGTAAAGTCGATTTGCATCACTTTTTATTTGGGGATATTTTAGGGGTTACATCAGAAGATGTTTTTAGGACTTTAATAATTACATTTGTCACTTTACTTTTAGTTAAACTTTGTTATAAGGAATTGCTATTTTACACCTTTGACCCATTAGGCGCACAAGCGAGCGGATTACCAGTAAATGTTATTAAATTTGGATTAACGGCAGCAATTACATTAACAATTATTGCCAGTATGCAAGCTGTAGGAGTAGTGTTAGTAATTTCTTTATTAATTGGTCCGGGAGTTACTGCTTTTCTATTAGTAAAAGAGCTTCATCAAATGATGCTTTTGGGTTCTGTAATCGGTATTATTGGTAGCGTTGGCGGTTTATATATTAGTTATTATCAAAACGTGCCTTCTGGTGCATCAATTGTATTATTTATTTCTGGGTTATTTTTATTAGCATTATTATTCAGTCCTTCGCAAGGTATATTAACTCGTCCGAAGGTTAGAAAGATAAAACGCTCCGAAAGGGTTTTGCACGAAGTTTCGGAGGTGAAGCATAAGTAGGAACAATAAGCAAGATTTGCAGTATCAAAATTTGGATAAGAAGCATAAATCTAATGCTATTATGATAACGATTATCATTATTACTGAATTTGATGCAAAGTAATCCACCACACCTTCTAAGGAAAATCGACTTAGCAATTATCGGTGCTGGACCTCATGCTCTGACTTTAGTTACTCATCTGCTACAGAAACGTCAGAAAATCCGTTCAAAAATTGCGGTGTTTGACCCAAGTGGAAAATGGGTGAGTCAGTGGGAGCAACAATTTGCAGCATTGGAAATACCGCATTTACGCTCTCCTACAGTTCATCATCCAGACCCAAATCCTTTTGCATTACGCAAGTTTGCAGAGTGTCGCTCTTCGGAGCTTTTTCCTCCCTATGATTTACCAGGAACTCGGTTATTTAATGATTTTTGTCACGATGTAATTCGTCGTTGGGATTTAGAGAATATAGTTATTAGCGAACAGATAACTCGAATTCAACCATTGAATAATCCTTTTGGATCGAGGTTTCGTTTGTGGTTGGATTCTGGAAAATCAATCTTAGCTCGTCGAGTAGTATTCGCAACTGGTAGTAGTCAACTACAAATACCTGATTGGATAAGTCAAATTAACCAAAATTATCCAGAGGATAAGCTTTGCCATTCTAAATCAGTAGATTTACGTCAACTATATTTAGCTGGTGAAAAAGTATTAATTATTGGTGGAGGGTTAACAAGCGGACATTTAGCGGTAGGTGCAATGTCTCGTGGTGCGTTCGTACAGATATCGATGCGACGACAGTTACAGGAAAAGATATTTGACGCGGATGCTGGTTGGTTGGGACCAAAATATCTCAAAGGATTTTTTGCAGAATCAGATTTTGAAAAGCGTTTTGAAATGATTCAACAAGCGCGAAATGGTGGTTCTATGACTCCTGCAATGGTAACGCGGCTAAGACGACAAGCGCATAACGGTAAGTTGAGAATTCAGGAAAATACTCAAGTTGTTGAAGCTAAATGGATAGATAATCAGTGGTTAGTGAAATATAGTGATGGAGAGCAAGAAAGATTTCATCGCATTTGGTTATCTACCGGAACCCGTTTCGATGTTAATTCCGAACCTTTATTAAAGGAAGTTTTACAAGCATATCCAATACCTGTAATCAATGGTTTACCCGTTTTAGATGATAACTTACGTTGGCGCGATTGCTCGTTATTTATTATGGGTGGGTTAGCGGCTTTACAAATCGGGCCGACAGCGAGAAATTTATCAGGTGCAAGAATGGCAAGTGATAAAATGCTCAAGGCGATTATTAAATCTAATGCAGTTCAACATCAAGCTAAAATTGCTTGACCTTTTTTAAAACTATCAAGAAAAAGATATTGAGTTAGGACTTACGTAAAAGTAACTTAATTACGTCCGGGCCGTTAGCGCAGCGTGTCCGGAACGGACATGCGGCAGCGACGTAATCTTAAAAATGGCTTGGGATTGCTTCCCTACACTACGTTTCGGTCGCAATGACAGTTTTGGTTTGCTTTAGAAACTCGGATTAAGAAATTCATATAATAGAACAAATTAGATTCTTTTAAATTCTTTGTTCGGAGCAATATAAAAATCAAAAATGGTCGGCGATTCTAACCCGAAAATTATACAGATTGATGGATTGACAATGGAGCCACTTCAACTTTCGGATTTGGATTCCCTTACAGCTATTTGGTCAGATCCAGAAGTAACTCGATTTCTTCCCAGTCGTGGTAAGCCTATTCCTAGAGAAAAGGTTGAAAGAGCTTCTGCATCATTTGTTGAGCATTGGGAAAAACGAGATTATGGAATTTGGAAAATTGTAGAAGATGAAACCGATAAAATGCTTGGTTATTGCGGGCTGCGCTATTTAGATGAATTGAATGAAGTAGAGCTTCTTTACGGCTTAGCTAAAACACATTGGGGTAAGGGAATTGCCACAAAAGCAGCGAAAGCTTCTGTGTCATACGGTTTTAATGAAGCTAATTTAAATAGAATTATCGCGTTGGCTTTACCCGAGAATGAAGCTTCAAAGAAAGTGATTGAAAAAACTGGTTTTAAATACGAAAAACAAATACATATTTTTAACCTGGATGGTCTTTATTACTCTATAGAACGTTAGGAATAATTTTAGTGATTCCAAAATCGACAAACTAAGGTAACATAAGCAGAGTTACTTACTAAGTAGATTTATATACTTATTTTTTCGCAATTACTATGGTAACTAACTCTACTAGTTTCCCAGATATAAAAAACCATTGGGCAAGAAAATTTATTGAAGCTCTAGCAACACGAAGAATTTTAAATGGTTATCCCGACGGTAGTTTTCGTCCCAACAACTCGGTAACTAGGGCTGAATTTGCTGCTATTATTACTTCAACATTTGATACGATTCCCAAAAAGCGGGAATATATACCTTTTGTTGATGTTCCTACTAATCATTGGGCATTTTCTGCAATCAAAAAGTCGTATGAAACAGTTTTTATTACCGGATTTCCTAATCGTGAATTTCGCCCTAAAAATCGGATTACGCGAGCGAATGCTTTAGTTTCAATTATCAGCGGTTTGGGATTTACCGAAACTGTTGAACGCGATTTATTAAATAGATTGTCAGAATTTTATCGGGATTATAATCAAATTCCAGACTATGCCAAAGTTGCGATGGCTATCTCTACAAAAGCTGGTTTGGTAGCAAGTTATCCAGATATTAAATTATTAAATCCCACTTTAGCGGCAACTAGAGCCGATATTTCGGTATTTGTTTATCAAGCTTTAGTTCATTTAGAGCAAGCAGAAAAAATTGAATCAAAATATTTAATTTCACCACAATCTTCAACTTTAAATCCAGATAAGATTCGCGAATACGATATTATTTGTTTTGGTGATGAAGTTCCCGGTATTTTAACTTTAGTATGTGCTTCAAGAGAATATCATCGCCGCACGGGTAAATATCCTCGCAGTTTATTATTATTTAAAGGAAATTCTCAGTTAGGAATTGGCGGTCATTTAGTTAGAGGTGGTTTATCTTATCTTGACCGTTCTGCGGTGCCAATTTCAATTCGTCAGCAGTATGATTTGGATACTTTCGGAGATTCACCAGCAATTTATGACGAATTTCTGGAACGCTCTGGAGTTTATCAAATAGCTTTAAATCCACAAAATGCCAATCTTACTTTACGCCAAATGTTGCAAGAAGTAAGAGCAGATGTTCTGAGCAATGCAGAAATTAAGTCGGTAATTAAAGAAGAGAATAAAATAAGTATTGTTGAATTAGTTCGAGGTGAATTTTACAAAGCAAAGCATTTTATTGACTGTACGGTAAATGCTGAATTAGCGCAGTTTGCTGGAGTGAGAAAATTAAAAGGTTTTGAAACTTTTGGTTTACCTGATTCTGAATTATCTGTAACTTTAACTTTCCAAACCAAAGGATTAACTGTTGATAGATTAAAAAGAATTGAATACGAATATTTAGCAGGTTTCGTAGATACAAATAATAATCAGTTCCAAAGACTATTAAATGTTGCGGCTGGGAATAATTCAGAATTTGCAGATTATTTGAGACAAGATTTAGTTGATAAAAATGGCAATTTGAAAACGATGTACGCGGGTAAAGACTACATCGATGTTCGTTCAAAAGCTTTATCAATTGCTTATCATAGTTTCCGAGGTACTACTTTATCACTACAAACCAGCGGAAGTGTTTTAGATAATGGTAATATCGCTATTTTGAATGATAATACTTTATCGTGGAACGCTTTACTATTTGATGTTAATGCAGAACAAGCAGAAAGCTTAGCCAGAAACAAAGCGTTACCGACATCCAAAATGCTTCAAGAAATGAATTTTGTTGCTAATTGGTTTAAAAATATTGGTGCAACAGAAGTAATACCAGCTTCTGAATTATATATCCGTCACGCAGGAAATATTACCGGAGCAGTAGAACCTCTGACGGGAGCAGAAATGCTTGCTGGAGGAGTCCCAGAAAATGAAGCTTTAGGAACTTTCGGCTACCATTTTGATATTCGTGGAGGTATCAAAGGTTTGGGTAATAGAGCTTTGGAAAAAGGATTAGAGCAATTTAGTTTACATTTACCACCATTATCTAACTTTGGTATTCAACATGCTTTAGTTAAAGATATTCCAAATCTTGCTGTTATCAGTCCTGCTTCTGGGTTTGAAGGTTATGCTTGTTCAGCTGGTAGAATCGTGGAATTTAACTGTGGTGTTGGACAAGGTGTAGGAATTGGTATTGGAATTGCATTATCTGAAAATCGTAATTTAGCAGGTATTTCTAATTTAGAGGTACGGGAAGTTTTGAAGAATACGGAACGTTTACCAAAGATATATGGAGTTAGCTATATTGAGCAAGCACGGGAACTAGATGTTTTTGAAAATTTGATTGCTTGATGTATTTGTTTAAGGTGATATCAGTTGACATGGGAAATAACAATATTTTTGAAGCAATTATTGATAATAATTTACCCAAAGTAAAAGAATTTATTCAAAATGGGTTTAATGTTAATCAGAAACACTCAGAAATACAATTAACTCCATTAATACAAGCAATTAATTTACGTCGGTTAGAAATTATTAAAATACTTCTTGAAGCCGGAGCAGACCCAAATTTATGTCAGGATGTTTATGCAACACCATTAGAATTGGCAACTTCTTTGGGGAATATTGAAGTAATTAAAATTTTACTTCGAGCGGGTGCGAATCCAAACTTTTTTGGTATTGATAGTTCTGCTCTGGAAAGAGCAATTCGTATCGAACGTATTGATATTATTAAAATTCTACTTGATGCAGGAGCGGATTTAAGCCATAAAAACAGAAGTTTAATTTATGCTGCTAATAATGGAAAATTTGAAATTGTAAAATTTTTAGTGGAAACAGGCAGTGTTTATATTAATTTTAAAAATAGATATGGAGAAACAGCTTTAGATAAAGCAAGATATTGGGGATATCAAGAAATAGTTGATTATTTGCTTCCTTGGGCAAAATAAATAATCATAAGATAGAGATTTTCAACAGATTGGTGCGTGACGGTATATCCCAATCGTTTCTTTATATTTTGTAAATCATCGTAACCGTCACACACCCTACTGGCTTTCATATTTCCAAATTTCAATTTTACCTTAAATTTTTTGGCGCTTAAGCGCAACTACGAACCTATAAAAAATAAAAATAAAATTGCACAGCAAAAAACACCTCCCGATTTCTCGGAAGGTGTTTTTATGATGTAGAGACGCGATACATCACGTCTCTCTTATTATTAAATTATTAACCGTTGATTGCAGGAGCGCTGATTGCTACAGGAGCAGTTTCACCAGCAGCTAAATCAAGTGGGAAGTTGTGTGCATTTCTTTCGTGCATTACTTCCATACCCAAGTTAGCTCTGTTCAATACATCAGCCCAGGTGCTTACAACTCTACCGCTAGAATCGATTACAGACTGGTTGAAGTTGAAACCGTTCAAGTTGAAAGCCATTGTGCTTACACCCAAAGCGGTGAACCAGATTCCGACTACAGGCCATGCAGCTAAGAAGAAGTGCAAGCTACGGCTGTTGTTGAAGGAAGCATATTGGAAGATTAAACGACCAAAGTAACCGTGAGCAGCTACGATGTTGTAGGTTTCTTCTTCTTGACCGAACTTATAACCGTAGTTCTGAGATTCGGTTTCGGTTGTTTCACGTACCAAAGAGGAGGTTACCAAAGAACCGTGCATAGCACTGAACAAGGAACCACCGAATACACCTGCTACACCCAACTGGTGGAAGGGGTGCATCAAGATGTTGTGTTCAGCTTGGAACACGAACATGAAATTGAAGGTACCGGAAATACCTAAAGGCATACCATCGGAGAAAGAACCTTGACCAATGGGGTATACCAAGAATACTGCGGTTGCTGCTGCTACAGGAGCGGAGAAAGCAACACAGATCCAAGGGCGCATACCTAGACGGTAGGATAATTCCCATTCACGTCCTAAGTAGCAAAATACTCCAATCAAGAAGTGGAAACATACCAACTGGTAAGGACCACCGTTATACAACCACTCATCTAGAGAAGCTGCTTCCCAGATTGGGTAGAAGTGTAAACCGATTGCGTTTGAAGAAGGAACAACTGCACCGGAGATGATGTTGTTTCCATAAATCAAAGAACCTGCAACAGGCTCGCGGATACCATCGATATCTACAGGAGGTGCTGCTACGAATGCGATGATGAAACAGGTGATTGCAGATAGTAGTGTAGGAATCATCAACACGCCAAACCAACCGATATATAGGCGGTTATTGGTGCTGGTAATCCATCCACAGAACTGCTCCCACGCACTGGCGCTTTCGCGTCTTTGTAATGTGGTTGTCATGGTTCAGATAATTGCGTTTTTATGATTTGGTAAGTCTTTTTACTCACCTGTATATACATTAACGGAATGTTTACGTTTTGTAAAGGGATTTTAATTAAGTTTGTTTTATACAACTGATTAATTTCTGTTATCAGCGAACATTTCAGTGAGCAGTGAACAGTGAACAGTGAACAGTTAACAGTGAGCAGTGAGCAGTGAACAGTGAACAGTGAACAGTGAACAGTGAGCAGTGAGCAGTTAACAGTTAATTTCTCTACCCCTTCTTCCCCCTCTCCCCATCTCCCCATCTCCCCATCATCTCAACCGGGTGGCCACTTCATCTGTCTTCCACCGAGGATATGTATATGTAGGTGATAAACGGTTTGTCCACCGTCGGAACCGGTATTGATAACTGTACGATAGCCGTTAATTAATCCTGCTTCTTCGGCGACTTTTTTAGCGGTTAATAAAAGATGTCCCATTAAAGCTTGGTCTTCAGGGGAAGCGTCGGCTAATTTAGGTATGGGTTTTTTAGGGATAACTAGAATGTGTACTGGTGCTTGAGGAGTTACATCTTTGAAAGCTAATGCTAAGTCGTCCTCATAAACAATGTCGGCAGGGATTTCTTTTCTAATAATTTTGCCGAAAATGGTGTCTTGGGCAGTCATTTCTTATTTGTTCTCATAGTTCGTCAATTTTTAATGATAGGACGGAGAGATGAACAATGAACAATATTAACTATTAACGCTTTGCTTAGTGACTTCGAGCAAACCACGGCAACTCAGCAACTTATTAAACAAGACCTTGCTTTTTCCGTAGATTAAAAAAGTACTAAGATAGGGGGTTAATAAAACTGGTATTCAAAAAAGGTAGGTTGTGACATATTTCGTCACAGTTTTGCGATTATTACTCAACCCTATTCTTCGCGATTCGTTTGCAACGACTTGTTAATTAGCATAGTTGAGTGCATCTTGAAGTAGCTGTTTAATCTTTTGCAACTGTGCCTGACTAGCACGTGATACGCTCGCCTCAAGTACTTGTTTTGAGGTGATGTCATGATATTCGTGCATCGGAATAATGTGTAAATGAGCGTGGGAGACATCAAAACCTGCAACTAACATACCAACTTTGATAGGTTGAAAAACAGCTTCCTGAGCCTTAGCTATTCGTCTTGCTAGTTGCATTATGTCTAAAAGAATATAGTCTGGTAGATTGAAAAAATCTGGCTCATGGTTTTTAGGAACAATAAGCACATGACCTGGACGAATAGGGTTGATATCTAAAAAAGCAACCGAATACTCTCCTACTTCGAGCAAAGCATCATCACTCTTCACTAAATTGCAAAATGGACAGTTATTCATTAATGCTACCTAACTACTTACTTTGACTTACAGGCAAGATTTCCTTATACAATTTGGTCGTCACTAGCACTTCGATGACAGTAGTTGACAGGACATAATTTAATATTAGTGGGATTTTCCTGTAAGTAGCTCGGCGGAAATAAACCAAATTATGTAATAGAATATAAACTCAACTACAAAAGCCTATCTAGCTGAAATTCAAGCTTTTTTACAAAACTAAATATAGTTATATTTTTTTGAGCCGACTTACTTAACGGTTAAACCAAATTTCTATGAATTCTTAGAAGTCACTCGTATTTACTCCATCGCTGGCTGATTAAAAAATCATAGTAAATTAATTCGCGATCGCCTAAGAATCTACCGAGGTTTCTAATGCCATTGGCAACTCTGAATTCTCGAAACTTCGCTCCCTCGAACGCGCTAAGAGATTTGTTTCGGCAATCATTTTTGGTTTTGATGCTAATTTGAAAAATTCCAGTATCTTAATAAAACTATATGTAGGGTCTGGAAGATAAGCAACTTGTCCAGAGCGAATAGTGATACCGTGGCGACTAGATGATTGAAAAGCGTGATGGAGATTATGCCAGCCTTCACCCAGAGTTAGAAATGCAACAAAGGCATTATTTCGACTGAATTCATCTGTAATAAACGGGCGATCGCCAACGATGTGGGAGAAGGAATTAACTGTCTGCACGCAGTGGAACAATATAGTTGTACTCAGAGAAAAAGCGCCGAGATATTCAACACCACCGATGAAATATGAAAGCGCACCCAAAGCTAATAAAGGTACAAAATGCAAACGGTCAATTATTTTTAAAACTTTATCATTCTCAACATCTTTGGGCAGTTTTGCAGGAAAGAATTCCGGTGATAATAGCCAGCCACCTTGAGACCAATAAAATGCTCGCATCCTTTGCAACCCCATATTAGGAGAATGAGCATCGAGTTCTTTGTCGGAATGTTGATGATGATTCAAGTGATGCGCTTTCCACCAACTAGGTCCCATTTGTCCTGCGGATGCGGTTACAATACATCCCAACCATAGAAATAGAGCAGGAGCCTGGTAGCTTTTGTGAGTGAGCAGCCTATGGTAGATAGCGGTTGTTCCTAGCATTCGGATTAGATATAAAAATATAATCCATATAAGAGCGCCACACGACAAACCAGTCTTGAAAACGAGCAAAGAACCGAAATGATTGGAAACAATCAATATCGGGCCGATTGTATAAGAAACAATCGTGAGTGGGGAATACTGCCTCATTTTTGTTTTACTGTCCTTAAGTTATTAATAAAGAAGCCGTCTCAATATTGACTATGCGAAAGTATTCCGTATAATCACCTTTCAAGAGAGTAGTTGAGAATAAGTATTAATACAAGTGGTTGTCGTTTAGTACATCTTGAAGTTGCAATTTAATATCTTGTAACTCTTTGTTACTAACACGTTGTACCTTTTCCTTGAGTATTTGATTTGATGTTATGTCGTGATATTCGTGCATGGGAATAACATGTAAATGAGCGTGGGAGACATCAAAGCCTGCAACTGACATACCAACTTTAACGGGTTGAAAAATAGTCTCCTGAGCTTTAGCTATTTGCTTTGCTAGCTGCATTATTTCCAAAAGAACATGGTTCGGTAAATTAAAAAACTCTGGCTCATGGTTTTTAGGAACAATAAGCACATGACCCGGACGAATAGGGTTGATATCTAAAAAAGCAACTGAATACTTTCCCGCTTTAATTCACGAAGGAAGAGGGAGTGCGACCGATTCGATGCAGGAAGGCGGGTAAAATCCGACACGTATGACATCGGGTAATCGAAAGATTACTAACCTTGAGAGGATGTGGGAGAATAACCCACTCTAGAGGATGACTAGTAACTCTTGACCTGACCACACCGAGCATTGACCCATTCAATGCAGAGTGAAGCTGGTAGCAGGGCGTGACAAGGACTGGGGGACACCTGGTTGCTGCGCTAATGGGGAAGTTGATATGCCGAAATAAGAATAGTAATTATTCGGGTTCGTAAAAAGCGTCTCATCCTTTACACATCTTGATCCATTATATAGATGAAGTAAATCTCAGATATACTCCCACAGCGGTCTTCCTTTGCTAGCTGTCCTTCATCGAGGGAGTGAGATAGGCGAATTGAACCAGCTAAGTCAACGAAGTATCTTCTTAAAGGTAATAGGTAAAAACGGTGAAGAGGTCAAGGGTTGGTCGAACCCTATGTAGGCTAAAGGGAGCGGAAATCCTCACACCGGGTAGGAGTTGGCGTAATTGCCGACGGGTATTCACGATACTATTACATGGAGTAGAGCATGGTTAGACATAGTGCCGACACTAATGAACTTTGGAAACGGCTTCCCTGGAAGAAATTCGAGAGAAATCTTTTCCGCCTACAAAATCGAATATATCGAGCCACCAAGGACGGAGACTTTCGTAAAATAAGGTCTTTACAGAAATTGGTCATGAAATCCACGTCAGCTATTATGTTGGCCCTGCGGCAGGTCACTCAACTCAACAAGGGTAGGAAGACCGCTGGGATAGATGGTAAGAAAGCTTTGAACTTTAAACAGAGGCTATCCCTTTACTGGAAGTTAAAAAGCGAAGCACTCAATTGGAAACACCAAGGGTTAAGGAGTATCCCGATTCCCAAAAAGGATGGTTCCTTAAGAATGCTAAAAATACCTACCATCAATGATCGAGCATGGCAGTGTCTAGTAAAGCTCGCACTAGATCCGGCTCATGAGGCGACATTCCACGCTAGAAGTTACGGCTTTAGGGCTGGAAGATCGGCTCACGATGCACAGAGATACATATACGAGCATCTAAAGCGTTCCAAAACTCGTAGCAATACGAAAAAACGGGTCATAGAGCTAGACATCAAGAAATGCTTTGACCGCATCTCACACCGAACTATTATGAAGGAGTTGATTGCTTGTAAAGGTATAAATGACGGCATATTCCGCTGTCTAAAATCCGGTATTAACCCGGACTTTCCTGAACAAGGAACACCGCAAGGTGGAGTGAGCAGCCCGCTTTTAGCCAATGTAGCCCTAAACGGTATCGAAGAAATACACCCGTCAGTTCGCTACGCGGATGACATGGTTATTTTCCTCAAACCGGATGATAACGCGGATAAGATACTCAATTCTATTGAGACTTTCTTAAACGCTCGTGGAATGGAAATCAATCGAAGTAAAACCCGAATCACGAAAGTGACCAAGGGCTTTGACTTTCTTGGCTGGGAATGTAAGGTATGCCAAGATGGCAGCTTCCGTAGCTTCCCATCTAAGGACAATACTAGCGCAGTTCGCAAGAAGTTAAAAGCTATCATCAACGAGCCGAGGTTGAGTATATCGGATAAGGCTAAACTTTTAGCCCCGATATATCGCGGATGGAGGAATTACCACAAGTATTGTGAGCTTAGTGGCTCTAAATATTCAATGTGGGCACTTCGACATAGAGCTACTTTGAAGTTCAACACAAAATCTCGAAACATTGGGGAAGCCGTTGAACTGAGTAAGAAGGCTTTTCCCGCCGTTGGGTATGCCTTAAATCAGCATACTGCTGTTACCGGAGATAAATCACCATATGACGGTGATTTTATCTACTGGAGCAAGCGCAAATATAAGCTCTACAACGGTACGACTGCGAACTTGCTTAAGAAGCAAGATTTCAAATGTGGATATTGTGGACACCACTTTATAGACGATGAAACAATTCATCTCCACCATAAGGATGGTAATCACGATAATTGGAAAAACAGCAATCTGGTAGCAATACATAGAAGCTGTCACCAAATACACCACATGGGCAAGTCTACGGACTAGAATATCTAGGAGCCGGATGCACTGAAAAGCGCACGTCCGGATCTGAATTGGAGGTGCGGGAGGTAATACTCCCCATCGACCATAACAGAGGGAAGAAGGAAGAATAACTCACGTTTTAAAACGTCTCTATTGAAATAAGGACATAAACATTTTTCGCGCTCTGCGCCTCAAAATATTATTATTTTTTTTAATGAGCTTTAAACTCATAACGCGCATTTTTTTTCTCTCATTACCAACTTCGGCTCTTCCTCCGATGGTACTTCCTACTTTAAGCAAAGCATCATTGGTCTTGACTAAATAGCAAAACGGACAGCTATTCATAAATGACCTTTAGTAGTTAGACACGATGAGATTACATTTGACTTATAACGAAAATTTTTTAATAGTGTCGTAACCCAACATCAATATGGTGGATAAACGGACAAATATGATGAAAATAAACCAATAATTTAATGTTGGGTTATAGCGCTATGATACATTTATTTCAAAAACTAATTCATTCGTGCGCTTAACCCAACCTACAAGCTACGAGCTTCTTATCAAGCAGCAACATCAAATAATTTTCAGCTATAACTGATTAGTTAAAAGTTTTATATTAATCGGTTATATAAATATGCTTGCTAGAGTTTGGAGTGCATCAATTGTCGGTATCGATGCAATTAAGGTAGGTGTGGAAGTTGATGTTTCGGGTGGTTTACCAGCGATTGTAATGTTGGGACTTCCCGATAGTGCGGTTCAGGAATCAAAGGAGCGGGTAAAAGCAACTTTGAAAAATGCGGGTTTTGCTTTCCCGATGCGAAAGATTGTAATTAACCTGACTCCTGCGGATTTGCGTAAGGAAGGGCCGAGTTTTGATTTACCTATCAGCGTGGGCATTTTAGCGGCTTCCGACCAAGTTAATCCAGATTTACTCGGTGATTATTTATTCTTGGGGGAAGTTTCGCTCGATGGTAGTTTGCGTCCGGTGGCTGGTGTATTACCAATCGCTGCTGCGGCGCAAAATATGGGAATTACGGCTTTGGTGGTACCTGCTGATAATGCTCAGGAAGCAGCAGTTGTAAAGGGTTTAGATGTTTATGGTTTTGAAAATATTACTCAAGTAGCCGATTTTCTAAATAATCCCTCACGTCATAAACCGGTACAGCTTGATGAAACTGTAGAAGAAGAATCACACGACGCAGCATTTATTCATAATTTAGATTTAAAAGATGTTAAGGGACAAGCTCATGCACGTCGCGCTTTAGAAATAGCCGCAGCAGGAGGTCACAATTTGATTTTTGTAGGGCCACCTGGAAGCGGTAAAACGATGTTAGCAAGACGTTTACCACATATTTTGCCTCCTTTGGGTTTCGATGAATCTTTGGAAGTTACCCGTATCTATTCCGTTGCTGGATTATTGAAAAATCGTGGAAAATTAATTCGCGATCGCCCTTTCAGAAGTCCCCACCATTCTGCTTCTGGCCCATCTTTGGTGGGTGGTGGAAGTTATCCCCGTCCGGGTGAAATTTCTCTATCCCATCGAGGTGTACTTTTCCTGGATGAGTTAACGGAATTTAAAAGAGATGTTTTGGAATTTCTACGTCAACCTTTAGAAGATGGTCAAGTAACTATTTCCCGTACCAAACAATCGGTAATGTTTCCCGCACAGTTTACCTTGGTAGCGAGTACCAATCCTTGTCCTTGCGGCTTTTATGGTGACACGATAGAACAATGTACCTGTTCTCCTAACAAAAGAGAGCAATATTGGGGTAAATTATCGGGACCGTTAATGGATAGAATTGACTTACAAGTTGCGGTAAATCGTTTGAAACCCGAAGAGATTACCCAGCAACCTAGTGGAGAATCATCGGAAACCGTTAGAGAAAGAGTTTTAATTGCACGAGAGCGAGCATCAAAGAGATTTGTAAATGAAAAGATTATTCGCTGTAACGCTCAAATGCAAAGTCGTCATCTTCAAAAATGGTGCAAACTAGATGATGCATCTCGTAATTTATTAGAAATGGCTATCAGAAAATTAAGTTTATCAGCAAGAGCGAGCGACCGTATTTTGAAAGTAGCGCGAACAATTGCAGATTTAGCCGGTGATGAAAACTTACAACCCCATCATGTTGCTGAAGCGGTTCAGTATCGGACGATTGATAGAATGCAGTAATGAGAATTGGGCATGGGGGATGGGGGATGGGGCATTGGGCATTGATAATTGGTAATGATTATTTACTCTAGCCCCTCTCCCCTCTCTCGCTTGTTAAGCACCAATATTAATACAAAATAATCAGGCGTTGCTAAATTGAAATATGAATTTATTTTTCTCATATTTACTAGCCCCCTAAATCCCCCAATTTTGGGGGACTTGAAATTATTCTTCTCCCCCAGAATTGCGGGCTGGGGGGCAAATCATACTTTTAATCAGCAACGCCAATAATCATCTTCTAAGATTCAGTTACAGCATCTGACTTCTTAAATACTTCACGCGATATACGATGTACAAGGCTTGAAGAAACATAGAATATCGTGAATCCAATCAAAGGATGAAGCACCTCTAAGTGAAAAGGGGTATTTAAATGAATGGTGCAAAACTGGATTCCAAGCAGCACGGGCAGACTAGCAGCGAGCGCTCGAATTCTACCTGAGAATGGAGCAATAAAAGATTCTGCCAACAATATCAGCGACAGTCCGCTATACCCTCGCACAAGCCACACATGGATATTCCACCAGCCAGGATTGGTGAAATAGGCAACACCAACCGTTAATACCTGAGCAATTAAGCAGACGTTAAAGATGACTGAAGTTATGTAAAAACCAAGTTGTATCCAGTTTGTGGTTGCAATATCACGATTTGTTTGTAGATTTATGGTCATATCAAACTACCTTTTCCTAGTGCGACTTGTCACGAAATTGATTCCATACTAGGAATTACAACCTGCTCAGTCTAGTCCTCGTTCGAGTACTCTTCTGACCACCATGACAATTTCCTCTTAGGTTGTATTGAAGAAGTTGATTAGACACTAGATAAAAACGACTACCCTTTACTATCTTCTTAAGTATAATTACTTTCATCTTTACGCAGAGTTGATACTAATCTAAAATAGTAAAATTCTAAAATGCAGAACTGTAAATGGATTGGAGTAGCTTGCTGCGAAGTTTACAATCTGACTTTATCAGGCGTTTGGCTGATGGTTGTTTGCTGCATTGTCAAAGTGTTGGGCAACATAGCGAGTTAAGTATTATTTCTGGTGAGAGGTTAAAACAGCTACGCGATTTTTGCTGGGTGATGGCTGAAAAATACAAGCGCGTTTCTTCTGTACGCGATGTTTTTGTTAGCTATCTTAAGGGAAAGTTGGGTGAGGAAGTTGTAAAGGAAAGATTGGCTGATTTTATTACTGAAGTCGATTATGAAAAGAGATTCGGTGGTGATGGTAATGTTGATTTCACGTTGACTGATAATCCTTTAATTGGAATTGAAGTAAAGTCTCGTCACGGTTATTTTAATAAGGTTCGATGGTCGGTTTCTGTTGATGAAGTACAAAAAAATGCAGTTATTGTTTGCGTTTTAATTCAGGAACAGGTAAATGAAGCACAATCTCAATATCATATGGTTTTGGCTGGTTTTTTACCAACTGAGATGATTAAGCTGAAGACTGGTAAAATCTCTTTTGGTATTGAGCAGTTATTTTATGCTGGTGGTTTACGGAGTTATTTGGAGTATTTACAGTCTTCAAAAAGTTATATTACTCCAAATATTTCTACCAATAATTATTCAAATACTTATCAAAATATTGCTCCGAATAACTATTCAAATAACTATTCAAATAATTATCCTCAACAGCAGTTATTTCAGAAAACAGCAAATCACAATTTTGTTACACCAGTTAAAGCTGAAGAAGATTTAAATCAGCTTTATATTAAGCAAGGTGATGAATGTTTTGAAAAACAGCTTTATGATGCAGCGATTGAAAATTATAGTCAAGCGTTAGAAATTTATAGTAATGATGCTGGTACTCATTATAAGCGCGGTCATGTTTTTTACTGTTTGAAAGATTATAGTCAAGCAATCGCAAATTTTACTCAAGCAATTAATCTAAATCCGAATTTTGCCAAAGCTTATGTCAAAAGCGGGTTAACTCGATATAAATTAGCTGATTACTACGGAGCGATTGAAGACTATACTCAAGCGATTAGAATTAATTCTTACGATGCAGTTGCTTTTCAAAACCGTGGTGATGTTCGTTCGATGATTGGAGATAGTCAAGGTGCGATTGAAGATTATACTCAAGCTAGAAAAATTAATCCTCATGTATTAAAAATAGAAAAACCAGAAACAGAAAAATTAGAAAAGCAGAAAATTATTTTCAATATCAATGATAATTCTCATAATTCTCCAGTGGATGATAATGGAGATAACTTGAAAGATAATTTAGAGCGTGAAAATCATCAACGAGCGATTGAGGTTTTTACTCAGGTAATTGAAATTAGTCCCGATGATGCAGTTGGTTACAAAAAACGCGGTAATGCTCGTTGTGATTTAGGAGATTATCTAGCAGCTATCGAAGATTTTACCAAAGCAATTCAAATAAATCCTTATGACGGAGATGCTTATTTTTATCGGGGAAATGCTTTTTACGAGCTAGGAGATAAACCCGAAGCAATTGAAGATTATACTCAAGCTATCAAAATAAATGACAGCGATGCAGATGCTTATATCAATCGCGGTAATTTAAGGGATGAATTGGGAGATACCCAAGGAGCAGTTGCTGATTTTCAGATAGCAGCAGATTTATATCAAAAAGCGGGTAAGGTGCAAGAACATAAGGAAACGAAAGAAAAGATTTTGGATTTGGAAATTGAAGAGTCTTTGGATGTTTTGGATTTTTGACAGTAATAATTTATTCAGGTTTTACTTCAAACTAATTTGAAGGGAAAAAGACAACAGGTGAAAGATTGAACATTTCTGCACTCCTTTGAATATGTTCGACTGTCATTTTTCGTTTTCCTTTGAGTACATCGGAAACAATTGACTCAGTTTTAAAAATAGGAATTAAATCTTTTTGTTTGAGGTCTAATTCCACCATTAAAGCTTTGATAAGCTCTACTCCATAAATATCTGGAACTAAGTCTTGTTTTTCTTCGTACTCTTCAATCAATATTGCTAATAGATATAAATAATCTTCTTCATCTTCTGTTAGTTTTTCTTTATCAAGTAAACTATCAACAATATTTTGAATTTTTTCTAAGTCTTCTTCAGACTTTATCGGACGTGGGGGGAAAGATACAAGTAAGTTTGTGTAGTGATTTTGTGTATATGCCATTTGCCATTAATTTGTTGTTTATGAGAAAGAAGAATTGTTTAATACAAACTTCTTTCTCTTTTCTAATAATGTTAGCTAGTATTAACTATCAAACCATTCGTCATTTTTCCATTTATCTTTGTCGTACTCCGCATGAGTGAGGAAGTCACGTATAAATATAATTCCTTTCTGATAGTCTATATAAACTATTAATCTATAATTATTGCCTCCAATATTAAAGACAACGAAGTTTTTAACTTTATCAGGTGAAAATGGAGAATTCTCTTTTATATCGTTAAAACTATTCCAAGTTTGTGATTTCGCAATTTTTGTCCAAGTTTTTATGCTTGCTTCAGCATCAGAATGCTTTTCATAGGCTTCCTTAAGTCTAGTTTTTGAAATAATATGCATTTATAAATTTTTTCCTTCTTTTTTGTAAAAAACATAGTGTAAATTCCTTTTTAAATTAATTGAATTCTAAAAATGACTGTCAGAGGATGTTTGAAAAGTATAGCTTTTAGCCTAGCTCTCGGATTATCCCCCTTCCCACCTTAAAAAATGAGGTTAAAGTTCCCCTTTTTAACGGGGATTTAGGAGGTAATAAAAATTTACGAGTTTTATTTACAGCTTCTTAAACATCCTCTGAGCAATGTGAATAATTGCCACATAAAATAATCTTAGCGAATTGCGAAGTTTTCTGCAAGTATACAAAAAAAGGAGCCAGAAAATAATTCCTAACTCCTAACTCCTAAAAGACATAGCACTGCTACGTCTTTACATTCTTAATATCCGCCTTCTTCTTCGTATTCTGGCTGTTTTTCTTTGACTTTCTTGGGGATATTTATTGGTTTTGGTGCTTCGTCGTCTTCCCAAGCGTCTTTTTCTAGGTCGTCGTCGTAAGTTTCGTATTCTTCTTTATATGCTTTTGGTGGGAAAGGTTCGGGTTCGTATGCTGGTGGTGCTTCATACCTATCTTTACCGGTTGCTTCGCTCCAGTTGTCTTCTTCTGCTTCTTCGTAGCGGATAGTTTCTTCTTCGATAGGACGTGCTTCCATTACTCTACGACGAGGTGGTTCCTCGTAAGCATCGTCTTCCGTCCAAACTTCTTCTGCTACGGGTTCGGGACGACGTACTCTGGGCTGGGGTGCTTCTAAAGGTACTCCCGATGGTAGCTGATTTTCTGGTGCTACGGTTTTAGGAGTCGCGTTGTAGTATTCGTCTTCGCGGTCCCAAGGTGCTTTACCAATACCTAAACGCTCTAATACACCAACGCTTAATTGAGTAACTCGTTCTTCTGCTCCTTCAAATACTATCAGTCGGTTGGGACCGACGCTGACTACTTCGTCCATTGATAGTTCGTAAGTACTAAGAACTTGGTCTGGTATTTGTGGTAATCCTAAAGAAGCAATTACTATGGATGAAATTCTGCCGCTGATACCATCAAATTTGAAACCGCGTACTCTTCCTAATACTTCTCCGGCTTCTGTAATTACTTCCCAGTTAACTAGGTTGCTGTAGATTTCGGTATCTACGTCTTCAATTACATCTTCGTTGTCAACCAAAATCACGTCTCCGATTTGGTCAACGCTGCTTAAGTACATATAGCGCGGTATCCCAGAAACGGAGATCAGGCTGTCTCGCAATCCAATTGCCACAACCTCTCGTCTATCAATATCTACCCACAGTTGGTTGACGATGCCAAGCCTTCTCCCGTTATCGCGGGTGATTACTTGGGTGTTTAAAATGTCCGAGCGTCTAATAATTTGTTCAGAGGTCATTATATACCGAGTCCCGATCTCGAATCCGGTTTATCTATACACTATTATTAACAGATACTCAAGCAGAAGTATTGTCGGTTTTTAACTTAATCCCTAAAACTTGTGTATAAGCTCCACGGGCTTGAGTAACTCCGATTGTACGTTCGGCTGATTCTATCATTGGGCGGCGCAAGCTTACAACTATAAATTGTGCTAGTTCTGCCTGTTGCTTAATCATTTTAGCTAATCGTTCTACGTTTGCCCCGTCCAAAAACATATCTACTTCATCAAATGCGTAAAATGGCGATGGACGATATCTTTGTAAAGCGAAAATAAAGCTTAATGCTGTTAATGATTTTTCTCCCCCTGACATGGATGCTAAGCGCTGTACTGGTTTTCCTTTGGGATGCGCTACTAGGTTTAAACCACTGTTAAATGGGTCTTCTTGGTTGTCTAATTGTAAGTAACCATCACCGTCGGAAAGGGTGGCAAAAATTGATTTAAAGTTTTCATTTACAGCGTCGAATGCTTCTTGAAAAGCTTGTTGACGTAATGTTGTAAAGTTTTCAATTCTTAATAATAATTCGGTTCGTTCTGCTTCTAGTGTTTCTAGTTTCTCGGTAAGTTCTTCTAGACGTTGTTGGGTACGGTCGTATTGTTCTAAAGCCAGCATGTTGACTGGTTCCATCGCTTGTAAGCGTTTGGAAAGAGATTTTAATTCTTTTTGTAGTTCTTCTAAATCTACGTTTTCGGGTACTTCTGGTAGGGGTTGCGGTAATTCTGTGGAAATCGTTTGTAATTCTGCCAACACCCTATCTAATTCTTCGCGACGATTTTGTTGGCTTTCTTGCAGCTTTTGTACTTCCCATTCCAATTGCTGTTGTTTTAATAATAGTTGTCGTAATTGTGCTTCTACAGCATCGCGTTTTTGCTTTTCTTCACCTAAATGCGCTTCCATTTGCTGGATTTGTTGGCGAGTTTCGCTTATAGCTGCTGTTAATGTTGTTTCTTGTTCTTTGAGATTATCAATTTGATTTTGTTGGTTTAATTGTTCTTGCTGATATTCTTCAACTCGTCTTACTCCTTCTTGAATCTTTTCTTGCAATACCTGCTGTTGAACTTCGAGATTTTTTAATTTTTCTTCTGTTTCTCTTAATGCTGTATCTTGTTGCTGTAACTGTTGCTCTTGACTTTTAATTGTTGCTTGAATATTCTGCCATTCGCTCGGTGTTTGTGATTCTTCCAACTGCGCTAATTCATCGCGTAATTGCTGTAATTGCTGCTCTTGGGTAGGTAGTTCGCGCTCCAATACTTCTAATCGAGATTGAGCGGTATTTAATTTTTCTGTATTCTGGGTAAGTTGATTTTTTGCATCTTCTACCCGCTTAGTTAAGCTTTGGACTTCTTTTTGTAACTGTTCCGCTCGTAACTGCTGTTCTCTTTTTCCTTGACGAGTTTCGGTAAGTTGAGTTGATAATTCTTTAGTTCTTTCGGAAAGAGTATTGATTGCTTCGTTACAGCGGTGTAAAACTCGTTCAATTTCTTCCAAACGATTTCTTAACGACCTAACTTCTTCCGATTCCGTCGCTTCAACCGTACCAAAACGCAAAGTCGAACGCTGGGTAACGCTACCACCAGTCATTGCACCACTGGTTTCTAATAATTCTCCTTCTAAAGTCACAATACGGACTTTCCCTAAATGATTTCTGGCTTGGTTAATATTCTCAAAAACAACCGTATTCCCGAAAACATAAGCAAACACATCATCGTAACGAGGTTCGCAATCGATTAAATTCACCGCATAATCGATAAAACCATTGGCATATCTTAAATTACCAGATTCATTAATGCGCGGCGCTCTAATTTTATTCAAAGGTAAAAAAGTCGCTCTCCCCGCTCGTCTTTGCTTGAGTAACTGAATCCCAGCAGCACCAACGCTATCGTCCTCTACTACAATCTGTCCCAAACGACCACCAGCTGCAATTTCTAAAGCACGCTGATAATCTGGTTCTACTCTTCCCAACTCAGCAACTAAACCACAAACACCAGGTAAACCCGATTGCAAAATAATTTTACTAGCGTGAGTTCCTTGAGCTTCCTGTTGAGCTTGTGTTTGAGCTTCTAATTTATCGAGTTGACGCTGCTTATCTCTTTGCTCCTGTAATAATCGCTTTTGAGTTTGCTGCTGAATTTGTAATTCCTGTTCGGTTGCGGCTAAATTCTCAGCTAAATCTTGAATTGGTGCGACTGTAGAATTAAATCCAATTTCAAATTGCTCTAACTGACTTTGTTTTTCTGTTAATTGCGGTTCTAATTCTTGAACTAATTGGGTTTGTTCTTGAATTTGTTGCTGTAACTGATTGTTTCTTTCCCTTAACTGCGCTCTCTCGGTTCTTTGAGGTTCTAAAGTTTGCAGTACAGCTTCAACTTGATGGTTTAAATTTGTTTGCTGTACTACCCAAGCTTCGGAAGCAGAAGCAATTTCGGCAGCAGTTTCGCGAGATTTTCCTAGAGCTTCTCGCATTGACTCGCGCTGACTTTGTAAAGCAGCGGTATTTTGCGTTTCCGTTTCTTTTTGTTGTGCTAATCGAGTCAAAGAATCTTGATTGTGCTGTATTTCCTGCTGGGTTTGCGTTACCTTGGTTCCAGCTTCATTACGCGCTGTTTCTAATTCACTCTGACGACGCTGGACTTGCTTGCATTCAGCTTCTTGAGTTGCTAACTGCGATTGTACGGCTAAAAGCTCTTCCTCACCCATAGCCTTGACATGAGCATTTAATTCCTCAAGTTCCTTTTGCTTTGATTCAATATTCTCGTTCACCTCAGACAACTGCTGAGCATTTTCTTGCAGAGTGCGATCGCCATTTTGAATTTGGCTTGACAATCGTTCTTGATGTCCTTGTAAAGTCCTCCAGGACAGCACAACTTCCCATTTCTGCTTTTCGAGAAAATCCACTCGCAATCTTTGATATTTTTCAGCCTTGGCTTTATCCTGAGAAAGTCTTTCGCATTGCGTTGTTAATTCAGTCTCAATAATCCGACAGCTATCTTCCTTCTCTTTAACTTCTTCTAAAGTCTTCTTGGCTTGATTAATTTTCCTATCGAACGCTGCAACTCCAGCCAATTCATCAACAATTTCTCGTCGCTCGCGAGGTTTCATCGAAATAATATCGGTAACATCCCCTTGCAAAACAACGTTATATCCTTCAGGGTTAATACGGATATTGCTTAACTCTTCGTGTACCTCAGTTGCGTTAGCACCAATTCCATTAATGTAATAACTTGATGAATAAGTTCCCTGCTTAGTCACCCTTAATCTACGAGTAACGCTCCATTCAGGACTTCCAGGTTTAGCCCGAATTTGTTCGCGACGATTTTTTATTTCTTCTTCTTGCTGTTCGTGTAAAGCTCTTTCTTGAGCATCTTCTTCCGATTCTTCTGCTGTTTCCTCTTCCGTTTCTGCTGCTGTTTCCTCTAAAGAATGTTCCTCAGTTGTGGAACTTTCTTCAACTTCATCAACCACAACATTAGAAACAATTGGTTCATCATCAAATTCATCAGAATCATAATCTGATAAATCAAACGTCACCGTCACGCTAGCTTCCACAGTAGCGCGGGACTTACTGACTTGATTTGTATTGACCAAATCCGGGAGTCTACCAGCACGCATACCCTTAGAACTCGAAAGCCCCAAACAAAACAGTAGCGCATCAAGAATATTAGACTTTCCCGAACCGTTAGGGCCAGAAATCACCGTAAACTCCGGTAGTAACGGTACTGAAGTAGTACCACCGAAAGATTTGAAATTGGTGAGTTCCACGCGCTTTATATGAACCATAGGCGCAGATTAATGCAAACAGTTGAAGTTCAAGTGTACCAGCGAAAGACCCATTAGAGTTAGGGAATTTAAATTATTGAATCACACAATACATCAGAAGTAGATACTTATTTAACAAAAGTATTTTAGAGGTACCCAGAATATACGGAATTATTTATGTATATTTAAATCAGTTAACAGTTATCAGTTAACAATGAATCTGTAGTTAGTTTACGGAGATATTCTACCTTAAGATAAATTTTGGAAATTATAATTTTTAAAATTGTTGTGAACTTACGCTAAAAATGCTTAATCATCCTCTTTTTCAAGCTTTGTGTGGTGCTTTACTCGCTGCTGCTGTTGGATATCTAATCAATCAGCTACCTGCAATTAAGCACTTTCCTGGTAAAAACATCTTAGTTGTCAAACTGACAATTGAAGTTGTTGTACTAGTCGGAATTTACAGTTTATGGAATACGACAGAAAATAAAAGTCGTGATTTAGAGGTTTTACTCGTAAGTGTGGGTAGTATAGCTTTTGTATTTTTGATTTGGCATACATTCAAACTAATTTGGATGCTGCGAAAAACAAAGACTGATAGCAGTAGCACTGATAATACTACAACAAAATTAAAATCACCGGACGATTGGCGACGAGAATTATTGAAGGTAATGAAGATTGATGTTGAGAAACGGTTAAATGATTCGCTTTATGATAATAGGATAATTCGTATTGCAACAGAAGATAGAAATGAAGAAATTGGAAGAAATTCTGTAAATTCTTCGGTAATAAATAAACAAAATACTTTTAAAGATAAATTGCTTCAACCCTTACGAAGATTGGAAGTGTTCGGGGGTAGAAAAACTGAGTTGGCAGCAAGAAAACCAATCATTGAAGCTTTTGAAGAATCAGACATTTTAGGAAGATTATTAATTTTAGGTAATCCTGGTGCTGGGAAAACTACATTATTGCTTGAATTAGCGCGAGATTTAATTGCAAAAGCTCAACAAAATTCGACTGTTCCGATACCGGTGCTGTTTGAATTAACAAATTGGCGCGATTTTATGCTGGAAAACTAACAGTTTCGGGTAAAGATGGAAATGATGCTAAACGCTATCAAGAAAAAGATGTGCTAAAAGCTATTGATGAAATAGAAATCAATATTAATAACGATGAAACTTAAGTATAAAATGATAATTGAATGGTCAGAGGAAGATAATTGTTTTTTGGTTGGTTTTCCTGACTTCCCCGGACAAAAATGGCGAACTCATGGCGAAACTTACGAAGAAGCAGTTGATAATGGAACCGAAGCTTTAGAATCTTTAGTAATTGCTTATCAAGCAACAGGTGAAACTCTCCCAGAACCAACTATTAATAAAGCTGCTTAGAAACTAAGGTGGGTTACGAATACGGTAATAACACACCCTACAGCTAATTTAAGTAAATAATAATACTGCTTAATTTTAAACACTTATGACTAAAGTAATAAAATAGATTACGTGGTGTAATATCCGTACAATATCTAAACATTTTCTTCTAAAATATAAACATAGGTCAAAGAAAATTAATTTCAATAACCTTGTATCTTGTATTAGTTCCTAATCTCAGTTTTGTATTCCGATTTAGTCAGATAGCTAGAATGCAAGATATTAAAAACGAATTCCCAACAACTTATCAATAAAAGGTGTAGAAATGAATAAATTTATCAAACGCGGATTCTTACCCAGTTTATTAGCAACAGGTATTTTCAGCGCAACTTTAATACCAGCACAACCAGCTAAAGCTGACGATTTATTAGAAGATGCAGCAATCGGTGCTGCTGCTGGTGCTATTACCGGAATTATTACCAATAACGATTCCGTTCTTACTAATGCTGTTAACGGTGCTGCTGCTGGTGCTGCTGTCAATGCTGCTAATAGCGGTAGAAGAAACAAAAAAGACCGTAACCTAATTCAAGATTTGGGAGCAGGTGCAGCTGGTGGTACTGTAGCAGGTGAAGTTACAAACCGCGATAACACTGTTAGTAATACCATTAATGGTGCTGCTGCTGGTGCTGCTATTCATATATTTAAAGGAAAGTAAATCAGTGAGCAGTGAACAGTGAACAGTGAACAGTGAATAATAAGTATTTATGAAGGCTAGCTATATAGTTTGTTAGTCACTACAAGTTATTCAATCTTAATTTTATGTCCTTTCGGGACATGCCCCGCTAAAATTGGTAACTGCTCACTGATGACTGTTTCACTGTTCACTGATAACTGATTTGTTTGCTTTAACTACAGCTTATCCTTTTACGAAACTTCGCTTAACCTAAGAAGCTGGATAAATCAGGTATTCTACTGAATAAGGCGAATCATTTGTTACAGTAAGCGCTTACCTGAGTAAAAATGACCAGACTATTTGATATCTTCTTAGCAGGGGGTTTTATGATGTTTCCCCTGCTAGTCTTGTCTGTTATAACCTCGGCTTACGCGATGCAGCGCGTTTGGTTTTGGTTTAAGTTAGTAGTTCAGGAAAGACAGGTAGTTCAAGATGTGCTAACGGTAGCACAGTACGATTGGGAAAGAGCAGAGGAAATCGCTACTGCTGCGGAAGATTTGGCGATTGGACGTTTTATTTCTGCACCGTTAAAATTAAATAATCCAACTCCAGAGAATTTTCACTTAGCGGTACAAACAGCAGCTGATAAAGAATTAGTTGATATCGGGGGAAGTAATAAGCTGTTGGAAAGCGTAATTATTATTGCGCCTTTACTTGGTATTTTAGGTACTGCTGGTGGTTTAATTTCGGCTTTTTTCACTTTGAGAAATGGTGCAGCGGAAAATGTTGGTGGTAGTGGAGCAGCTACTTTAATTCTGCAAGCATTAATTAGCAGTGCAGCAGGAATAGCAATAGCAATTTTGGCTTATGCTTGTTTTCAGCTTTTTGTATTATTACGCGTGCGTCGCGTTGACTATTTTTCCACAGTAGGTAATCAATTAGAATTGATTTATTTACATCTTTGGAATCATTCAGTTCAAGATGCTACGAGTAGTTCGTAATTTATAAGTCGTAATTCTTAGTTAAGAGATTTTCTTAATTATGGGTTGCGATTTTTTTATTTGTAGGGAATATAGCAGTTTTCAATTAGATAGAATACACCCCTCTCCAAGATATCGGAGAGGGGCTGGGGGTGAGGTCTATCAAAGTGTATTGCATTCAACCGAAAATCGCTATAATAAAAACGAATCTTTTGTATTGTGTAATTAATAAATAAATCAATGAATTACAGTTTTTTTATGTTTAGGTGCGTTAGACTGAAGTCTTAATACACCTTACAAATACTACTAGTAATTGATTTTTCCAATATTCAAACTGGATTCCGATAAATAATGCTTTCAAAAGGTACTCGGTTTATGTAGGCTTTTTAATAATGGGGCTTTTGAGTCCTATTCATCTCAAATATTGCACCAGTGTCATAAACCCGGTTTCTCGTTGCTTAAACAACCACATAATAATGCTTTCACGAATAGAAACCGGGTTTATTTGCTCTTCTTGAGAATGGTGCAAGATATAAGATTCATAGGACTTATGCTATTAGACTGGGACTTGCAGTCCCAGACGGGTTAAAGCTTAGACGAGAACTTCATGCTACAGTAATTCTATATGAATTTCAAAAAATATATTCCATAAAAAAATCGTAATCCATAATCAAAGTTACGAATTACGTTAGTTAAGTATATTTTTCCGATGCACATTAGAAATTAAGATTTAGGAAGATTTTTCAAGGCAAGAATAATAGCTCCTTTACCTTCTTTTGTTGGTACAAAAGAAATATATTTGGAAAATTCACCTTTCTTGACTTCGTACAATATTCCGGAAGCTTCTTCGTTGATTTGAGATGTTTCAAAACCTTCTGATTCTAACTTACTTTTTACGAGTAAAGCTAATTCATCAGGAGTTTTGTTTGTGTCTTTACCGAAGATTATTTCAACTTTGGAAGTTGGAGCAAAATCCTTTTCTTCCGTCCAACCAAGTTGAGCATAAAGACTTTGGAATGTTGATAATAATGCTTGTTCTTCAGTTTTAGGCTTTGCTTCCTGCTTTTGATTGCTTAATCTGTAGCAGTCAACTCGCTGGGAAGATAACAGAATCATCGTACCCTGCTCTTTAACTGCAAAAAGCTGTAAGTATTGGGTGAGATTTCCTTTAGAAATTTGGTAAACCTTTGTATCAGGTTTATCGGAAAGTTTTTCTACTTGGAAATCTGTATCTGCTAACTTTTTATCGAAATAAGCTTGAACGTCATTCAAAGAATCAGATGTACGTCGAGTACGTCTATCTATTCTTGCGATTTGTGTCCCACAAACATAAGGTTTTACACCTGTATACTTGGGAAAATCAGCAAATGGATCTACGGGACGTTGTTGAGGTTGATTTTCTGAGTTCGATTCTGTTTCTTTTTCTTTTTCAGTAGAATCACCTTCATCTAAAGGTTCTTCTCCTGCTCCAGTATCAGATGTAGAATCACCTTCATCCAAAGGTTCTTCTCCTGCTCCAGTATCAGATGTAGAATCACCTTCATCCAAAGGTTCTTCTCCTGCTCCAGTATCAGATGTAGAATCACCTTCATCCAAAGGTTCTTCTCCTGCTCCAGCATCAGATGCAGAATCACCTTCATCCAAAGGTTCTTCTCCTGCTCCAGCATCAGATGCAGAATCACCTTCATCCAAAGGTTCTTCCCCTGCTCCAGCATCTAGAGTAGAATCACCTTCATCCAAAGGTTCTTCTCCTGCTCCAGCACCGATAGAAGCTAAGTCACCTAAAGTTTCTTCTCCTGCTCCTTCAGAAATTAGAGTATCTTCTCCTCCTTCAGAAATTGGAGTATCTTCACCGAAAGAATCTTCTCCTCCTTCAGAAACGGAAGAATCTTCTTCGATACCGGAACTGTCTTCAGTACCTAAAGCGCTAAGGGGAATTGAACCGTCTCCAGGAACTTCTAATGCTTTACCTTTTGGTAAGGAATCGTCATCGCACAATTCTTTGTTTGAAGCAGAGGTTTCATTCTCCTCTTCTCCAATTTCTTCACCTAAAGAATCTTCTCCTGTTCCTTCAGAAAGTGAAGCATCTTCACCTAAAGAATCTTCTCCTGTTCCTTCAGAAAGTGAAGCATCTTCACCTAAAGAATCTTCTCCTGTTCCTTCAGAAAGTGAAGCATCTTCACCTAGAGAATCTTCTCCTGCTCCTTCAGAAATTGGAGTATCTTCACCTAAAGAATCTTCTCCTGCTCCTTCAGAAAGTGAAGTATTTTCACCTAAAGAATCTTCTCCTGTTCCTTCAGAAATTGAAGCATCTTCACCTAGAGAATCTTCTCCTGCTCCTTCAGAAAGTGAAGCATCTTCACCTAGAGAATCTTCTCCTGCTCCTTCAGAAAGTGAAGCATCTCCACCTAAAGAATCTTCTCCTGCTCCTTCAGAAAGTGAAGCATCTTCATCATCACAAACATCTTTTTCCTTTGACACTTCTGTTGTGTCTTCATCAGGTGAATTAGAGCCTTTTGCTAATTCTTTATTACTAGAGTTAGAAGGTACGGGTACTGCAAGTAACAAACTATGTAATGCTGCTGAAGCAAACAGCATTGATGGTGAAATTTGCCGTAATGGAACCAGCAAATTATTTAAGAGAAATGACTTAATCATGTATTTTGCTCTGGAAATCTGGATTGCACAACGGCAAGAAATACTCAATAAAAGACAGATGCACAGAGCGAAACCAGAGAATTATGATGATGTATAAAGCATGAATTATCAAGCGTAAATTTCATACTTTATATTATCTTTGTGCAAAATTAAAGCATCATGTATATCAACCATAGCATTGATATTTTTATTCTTGTTTTTCTATCCTACAAACTATCTAATTCATCAAAGATAAATGCGCTACATTTTTCATAAAAAACATTTTAAAATTAATCTAAAAAAATAATAATTGCTATTACTTAGAAAACAAAATTTAAACGAATTTTAAAGTTATATTGCCGCCTCCTTTAACGGCTCTTAACCGGTAAAAGGTTAGGGTATTTCTGGTAGGCATCTCACGTAGAACTCTATCCCCACAAATCGAGACACTATGAATTTTAAAGCTACCGCATTGAATCGCATCGTAACTTCTTCCGTTGCTGCTGTTGCTGTTGTATTGAGTCCTGTTTTCGCAGCAGTTGCTCAAGCTGAAACTCTAGTTGGTGCAGGTGCTAGTTTCCCTGCTCCTTTGTACCAGAGATATGCTCGCGAAGTTCGCAAGACACACAAGAACTTACAAGTAAACTACACTGCTTGTGGTTCTAGCTGTGGTATCCGTAACTTCGTTAAAGGTACCGTTGATTTCGGTGGTAGCGATGCAGCAATGAAAGATTCTGACATCGCTAAAGTAAAGCGTGGCACAATCTTAGTTCCCACTGCTGGTGGTGCTGTTTCCGTTGTTTATAACCTGCCTGGTGTTAACAACCTTAAGTTGTCCCGCAAAGTTCTACCTTTAATTTTCGCTGGTAGAATCACCAAGTGGAACGACGCAAGAATCAAAAAGGATAACCCTGGTGTTAAACTACCTAACCGCAGAATTACACCTGTTGTTCGTGCAGATGGTTCTGGTACAACCTTCATCTTCACCAACCACCTCAGCACTATCTCTGGCTACTTCAAGGGAAGAGTTGGTACTTCCAAGAAGCCAAGATGGCCTGTCAGAGGAGCTAGAAAGGGTAAAGGTAACTCTGGTGTAGCTGCTTTGGTTAAGCGTACTCGTGGTGGTATCGGTTACGTTAACTACTCTTACGCTCGTTTGAACAGAATTAAGTCTGCAAAAGTTCAAAACAGAAGCGGACAGTTTGTTGCTCCTTCTTTGAGAGCTGCTAACGTTGGTTTGTCTAGCGTTAAGTTTCCTGCGAACTATCGTGTATTCGTTGGAGATTCTTCTAAGGGTTATCCCATCGTTGGTTTGACCTGGATGATGATTAACAAGAGATATTCTTCTCCTGCTAAGGCTGCTGCTGTTAAAAAGTGGATCAACTGGGTAATGACCAAGGGTCAAAGCTTCAACGGTAAGTTGCTTTACACCAGCATTCCTACCAGCGTTAGAAGACGTGTAATCAACCAAGTTAACAGCCAAGTTAAGTAATTAACTTCTGTATTTCTATCTGCATTCTAGACAGATTAGCAAAAAGCAACATTGTTGTCTGTCTAACACGCTTACAGTGGTTAATTGAATGAAGAAAGGGTGGGCTAATACCCACCCTTATCTTTAGGTGTGTATAGCGGACTTGACCGGAATGTGAGTCTCAGTGGACTATTAGAGATGTCCCATCAGGATGTGTGTTTCAGGTGCAATCTTGAAATAGCATCATCCAAAATCTAAAATCCGTCTTAGAAAGTTTGGGAAGAGAAGTTGGAGGGAAGATACTCTTACCCCAAACTGAGCCGCACCTCCGGTGAACGGTGAACGGGGACGGAGACCGACACTCCAACGTCAGTTCCTCTACTTGGGGAACCCACCCCTGTGGGTCGTCATCCCTCCGTTGAGGGGAGTGGTGTTGCGAGCCGTTAGCCTTACCCGAAGGGGGAGACCTCAAGACCGGACTGACTCAACTTTCTGCAAAATCCAAAATCGAGATCACTGGTAATGGCTAATTCATCGATTCAACCGAATTCTGTAGTGGATGACAAACATGATATTTTTGCTCAAGACGCAAAAAATCTGTGGCTGGAGCAAGGGTTTCAGTGGTTGGTAAGAACTTTTGCCATATTTGTAGTGTTTATGTTCCTGTGGATGATTTATATCATTTTTCAGGAAGCACAACCTGCTGTTGCAAAGTTTGGACTCGGATTTATATGGAGCCAAGAATGGGATACTGTTGAAGGGGTTTATGGTGCGTTACCCTACATTTACGGTACTCTTGTCAGCAGCTTTTTAGCGATTTTAATTGCTATCCCTGTTGGATTGGCAATTGCTCTTGTCACTAGTGAAGATTTTCTACCTTCTTTCGTCCGTACTCCTGTAGCCTTTATTGTCGAGTTAATCGCCGCAATCCCCAGTGTAATTATTGGATTATGGGGTGTTTTTGTTCTGATTCCGATTATCGTACCTCTGCAAACCTGGTTATCGGAAAACTTCAATTGGTTACCCTTTTTCAATACCGAATTACCCAGCGGTGACAATTTATTAACTGCTGGAATTATTCTAGCTATCATGATTTTGCCAACAATGGCAGCAATTAGCCGGGATGTATTAATGGTAGTACCGCAGCATTATCGCAGTGGTTCTATGGCTTTAGGTGCTACTCGTTGGGAAACTATCGTTAAAGTATTGTTACCTAGTGGATTTTCTGGTATTGTCGGTGCGACTATGCTGGCTTTGGGACGCGCTTTAGGCGAAACAATGGCTGTAACGATGGTAATTGGTAACTCTGAATTCATCAGCGCTTCATTGCTTGATGCTAGTTATACAATTCCGGCTGTATTAGCTAATGAATTTGCTGAAGCTGAAAATAGACTGCACGTTGGAGCTTTAACTTATTTAGGTTTGGTTTTGTTCGTTGTGACTCTAGCAGTCAATATCGGTGCTGTGGTATTAGTGCAATGGCTGAATAGAAAGAATAAGTAGTTTGTCTAACCGAAATTCCTAAAAGTTAGCAGTAATTTTGCTTGAATAATTCGCAAATGTCTTGAATAGGTCAAGAGAAATGAGTGCTAGAAAACGTCCGGAGATTGATTTGTCCGTAGCCAGAGAAGTATGTAGTCCTCTTTCACCAGAAAGATTTGTATTCCAATACGGAATGACAGCGATTGCTTTCTTTCTCACATTTTTGGCGCTGTTACCTTTGTTCTCGCTAGTATGGGAGATTCTCGGACGGGGACTGTCCAATCTCAAACCAGAAATGTTTGTCAATCAGGTAATTGATTTTGGTTTTGCCAATGCGATTTTTGGTACTCTCAAAATGGTTACGATTGGCTCTTTGTTTAGTATTCCTGTCGGGGTAATGACGGGGATATTTCTATCAGAATTTGGCAAGGGTTCTAAGGTCGCTCCTATTGTGCGCTTTGTCACGACTATTCTGGCTGGGGTACCTTCAATTGTTGTCGGTGTATTCGCTTACGGTGTTTTCATCGCGACGACCAAGCAATTTAGTGCTGTTGCTGGTGGTTTTGCTTTGGGTGTAATTATGCTTCCGGTTATTGCTTTGACAACCGAGGAAGTATTAAAACTTGTCCCCAATTCTCTACGTTTAGCATCCGCAGCATTGGGTGGAAATCGATTCCAAACTACTTTTCGTGTCGTACTAGCAGCTGGATTACCCGGAATTACTACCGCAACATTATTAGCAATAGCTCGTGCTAGTGGTGAAACAGCACCGCTCATTTTCACAGCTTTGTTCAGTAATTTTTGGGCTAAAGGGTTGTTTGAAGAAACAGCTTCGTTACCTATATTGATTTATCGTTTCTATCAAGACGATAGACCTGAAATATTTCAGTTAGTCTGGACAGCTTCGATTGTGTTAGTAGGTTTAATCGTTTTGTTAAATCTTCTATCTCGCATAATTACCAGCAAAAAACTTAAATAAGGCTGCACCGCAAAAGCCTTGACAATTCTCTAATTGCAGTTTATTCGATTAATCATCAAAGTTTCTTTCTTCATGAGTAACTTAATTCCAGCCATTACCGTCAAAAACCTTGCTTTCTACTACGGTACTTTCAAAGCGCTTCAAGGAGTGTCTTTAGATATTTACCAAAGGCAAGTTACTGCACTTATTGGTCCTTCCGGTTGCGGTAAATCAACTTTTATTAAATCTCTGAATCGTATCGGTGAATTAGAAGCTGATGTCAAGATTGATGGAAAAGTTGATTTTTTCGGTCAAAATATCTATTCTCCTCGCATTAACCTGAACAGATTGCGCCGTCAAATTGGGATGGTGTTCCAAAAGCCTAACCTATTTCCCATGAGCATTTACGATAATGTAGCTTATGGAATTAGAATTGCTAGACATTGCCCTAAATCTGAATTAGATGGTATTGTCGAATCCGCAATTAAGGGTGCTGCATTGTGGGATGAAGTCAAGGATAAACTATACAAATCAGCTTTGGGTCTGTCTGGTGGACAACAACAGCGTTTGTGTATTGCTCGTTCTTTAGCTGTTCGACCAAAAGTGTTGTTAATGGATGAACCTTGTTCGGCTCTCGACCCCATCGCAACGATGAAGATTGAAGAATTAATTGATAGTTTGCGTGGTGAATTGACAATTGCAATTGTTACCCACAACATGCAACAAGCACAACGTGTTGCTGATTTTACAGCATTCTTCAGTACTGATGAAAGCCGTGTTGGTCAAATGGTTGAATTTGGTACTACTGACCAAATTTTCAACAATTCTTTAGACCAGCGTACTCGCGATTACGTTTCAGGACGTTTCGGTTAAGATTTTAGGTTCTGCTTATATATCAGGGTGCAGGCTCCGTTTTTTAGATTAGTGAATAGAAAATAAAAGCAATTTATATTAATAATTTGAAGAATAAAAGCAATTTTATAATATCCAGGACTTGCGTAACTGTCACAATACTCAGCCGGTGCGTGACACTGAAGACATTGTAACTACGTTTATAATTGTTCAAAATATCACAGCAGGCTAAAAGAAAAATCTGCCGGTTGGGTAAGTCCTAATAGTATCAAATATAGGACTTACGCAACGAAGATTTGTCATTGCGACCGAAACGAAGTGTAGGGAAGCAATCGCAGGATTTTTGCGATTACGTCGCTGTCGCTCGTAATGACGCAGTTACGTTACTTTTGCGTAAGTCCTGAAATATTTACAGGAATGGCCGCAATTGTCACAATACCCGGTTGGTGCGTGACACTCAAGACCTTATTACTACGTTCAAAATTTCATTAAGTGTCACAGCACCCTACAAGAAAAATGTGTCGGTTGGGTAAGTCCTAATAGTATCAAATATTTAATTGCTATTTATTAAAATGGGAGAAACCCGGTTATTAGATAACCGGGTTTCTTAATCCTTACAAATCATTTTCAATTGCAATATAGCATTACCAATACAATTAATAAGCGCCGCTTTTTTGCAGTATAGCTTTGAAGGTTTGCAAAAAAATTCTCAAATCAAGTAATATTGACCAATTTTCGATGTAGCTCATATCTAATTTCATTACATCCTCAAAATTATCAATATTTGAACGTCCGGAAACCTGCCATAAACCAGTAATACCGGGGAGAACTTCTTGACGAATAAAATGCTTGGTTTGAAATTTCTCTACATCTCGCATTGGTAAAGGTCGAGGTCCAATTAAACTCATGTCACCAGTTAGTACGTTAAATAGTTGTGGTAGCTCATCCAAACTATAACGACGTAAAAATTGACCAACTTTTGTTACTCTTGGGTCATTTTTCATTTTGAAAAAGACACCATCTTTCATTTCATTTTTATCTTCTATGGAAGCTAATACTTTTTCAGCATCAACAACCATTGACCGAAATTTCCACATCAAAAATTCTTTACGATGCAAACCAATTCGTTTTTGACGGAAGAATATTGGTCCGGTCGAATCTAATTTAATAAGTATGGCGATAGATATATATACTGGTGCGAGAAGAATAATTAGAAGTAGCGAGAAGCAAATATCAAACAACCGCTTTACTAGAAAATCAAATCCAGCAAAAACCGGTGCTGCAATTGTGGGGAAAGGTAATCCTCCGATTAAGCTAAATCTAGATGTGGAGAAAGGAAGTCTATTCTCTGTCGGGAGAATATGTATGGTAATTCCCGCATTATAAAAATGCCAGCAGAGGAAAGAACGATTCTTGATTGAATCCCAGGAAATAAAGACTTCTTCTACATTTTGGCTGCGTAAATATGCAAATGTTTTTTCTCTGATGGCCCAATCCAAACAGCTTGAATCGGCAAAACCTCTTACTGTATAACTTTCGTCTTTTTCTATGATTTCCATGATTTGCTCTTTTTGTTGAGCATCTGCGATGAGAAATATTGAGTGACGCATCCTACCTTTTTGACGCAGAAAATTAGTCGATAAATTGAATAAAAATCTAGCGGTACAAATACTTGTTATGGATATGAAACAATACAGCAAGTAGGTGGAACGAGCTATGTAGGTAGTTGGGTCATAAGTGTAAGCGATAAATGATAGCAGTATGGATGACAAAGAAACTGCTTTAATAACACTTACATAATCGCGACGATGTACACCTGCTCGGTAAACACCAATTGTGGCAAGAATAGCAACTTGAACCCCTAAACTTAATAATAAAAAGTATGGACTCTTGGTCCATTCGGACTGTAAAGGAGAAGCATAATTAATTGCTAAACCCCAAGCCACAATTAGAGATAGCATGTCAAGACTAATTAATGCAGCCACACGCAGGAATCGAATAAATATTCCTCGTTGAATAGTTGCGCTTCGAGATGAACGTAAGTCCGGTTTAAACCTATCTATGATTACATTGCTATGTAACACGACAAAATACCTCTTGTGAATAAATTACAAACGAATTGAAATACATCTAAGACTTATATATGTCTCTCTAAGAAACGAGAGAGAGTTATGAGTTTTTAGCCATTGGTCATGCATACTAATCGCTTGACGTAAAATTCGCTATGGTCTGTGAATCAAGTGAAGGAAGAGGATTTGCTGCATAATAATGTGAATAATAACTGCAAACGGATAAATTTTCTTTCTACTTCCGACTGCGTTTGAGTCTAGATTTTTCTTCTAATGAAAGGGTTCGGCGAGTACCAGTAGAAACTCTTGTTTTGTTTACAAAACTAAACTGTGGTTGATTCTTGATAGCCCACATTTCCTGAATTAATAATTTGCTGACGAACCAAGGCTGAATTAGATAACGTTTCCATAGTCTTCTGGGTTCGCTAAATAGGCGGTAAGACCATTCTAAACCCATTTTCCCCATCCATCTGGGGGGAGTCGGAACCACTCCAGCAACGTAGTCCATACAAGCACCGCTAGGCAAAATTACGTTACTCTGAAGCTGTTCGAGGTTATCGAGAATCCAATGCTCTTGACGCGGCATGCTCATTCCTACCATAACAATATGAGGTTGGAATGCATTAATTGCAGCAATTGTATTCTGATTGTCTTGACTATCCTGGCGAACATCGATATAACCATGAGCGCAAGCAATTTTTAAGCCAGGAAATTTTAGACGTAAAATATCTGCGGCTTTGTCTGCAACCCCGACTTTAGAACCTAAATAAAATATCCGCCAGCCTTTACTTGCAGCCTCTTCCATCAAGGGATATACCCAATCAGCATAAGTAACTCTGTGTTCTCGTTCGACAGAATAACCGCGTAGCTTGCCAATAAAAACTAAAGGCATACCATCAATATGTGTATAATCTGCTTTTGCATAAAATGCACGCATTTTGGGGTCATGATGGTAAATATGTAAACTGTTCAAATTATGATTCGCAATAATCCATTTTCGCTTCATTTGAATAGACTTTGCGATTAAATTGTTGAGTTGAGTGATGTTTAATGCATCCACCTCAATACCAAGAAATTTTAACGGAGAAGAGTTCATGTTTAAGGACGGGTAAGAAGTATTAGTGTTTAGTCTCAAGTCGTCAGATTTGAAACAGAATTAAGCTGCGTCGGTGATGAGCGTTTTTCCAAAATTTGCTCGACACCTTTAACTAAAACTTGCACCCTAGAATTCCAACTGTGATGATTTACTATTTCCGTGCGGGCTAACTTTCCCATTTGTGGTAGATTTTGTTGTTGATGAAAAGCAAACAGCAATGCACGTTTTAAATCATCCTTATTTTCTGGTTGAAATAGAAAACCTGTTTTACCATCGTTAATTAGACGCTTTGCATCTTCAAAAGCTGAAGCAATAACTGGTTTAGCCATTGACATGTATTCATAGAGCTTCATGGGTGAGAGATACATCTGACCCATCTGTAGCTGCACTTGTCCCGAAAAACCAACATCAAATCCGGCTATATACTGCGGTACTTGCTGCCAAGGAACTCGACCAATAAAAGCGACATTTTCCGAAATTCCTAAGTCTTCAGCCAGTTTTTCCCAAGCAGATTTCATTGAACCATCACCGACTACCACCAGGGATATATCCAAGTCAGCTTTACGTAATTCTGCTATTGCTTCTAACAGTAAATTCAACCCAGACCAAGCATACAAACTACCGACAAAGCCTATTGTGAAACCAGGAAATTTACGTGACGGTTGATGTAGTTCGGGATTTAGAAAATCGATATCTACGCCGTTATTTACTAATACAATCTTATCGGCTGCAATATCGTAATCCTGTACTAAAATATCCTTTAAAGTTTCACTAACACAAGCTAAAATATCACATTTTTTATATGCTTGAATTTCCATCCATTTAGCAATACCATCTAACACCAAGGCTTTACGCTCTGCTTTCGCTTCGTAGAAAAGTAAAGCTTCAGCTTGTAAAATCCAAGGAATTCCTTGACGTTGAAATATCCAGCCCAAACACTGCAAGGTCGCAGCATATTCATAAACAAAATCGACTTTATTTCCTAATTCTCGGTAGCTTTTCCAAGAGTTAATAAGACTAAGAGATAAACGCACTAAATCTACTGCTAAAGTGCGAAAAAATCCCTTACTAATTGCTTCACCAGAACCTTTCGCAGACCAATTTTGTGGAACTCTATCACCAACAATAAATGTTTCAATTTCCCAATTACATGTTTTAAAACCTTGAATAAGTCCTAAAATACGAGAACGAGGTCCCGACATTTCCGCATCGGGATGTGTTGAAATTCGAGGTGCTGCTGCTAAAAATCCCAGCCTTAACGGCATTTTTTGCTCCTAGTGATTAATTGTTAGTTATTAGTTATTATTTATTAGCTATTAGTTGATAGTTGTGAAAAATAACTAAATCAGTGAAATCAGTGAAATCAGTGAAATCTATTTAATCCGTGATAGTTGTTCGCTGTTTCTCTACTTCTTCAACAAATGTCGGAGATGCAGCCAAATTTCTATAACCAATAACAGCGCGGAGATAAGGAAGAATCCAGTAAATAAACCAGAATAATCCGGAATGACGACGACAAAAAACCGTCCATGATTTCAGAGGAAAAGCTTTTATATGAATTGCTTTTTTTAAACGTTCTAATACGCTTAATTTTGTATCTACCCAACTGTTACTAACTGAATTTTTACTACAGGTTCCGACATATCCTGGTGCAACCCATATTGAACAATTTTTCTTTTTTGCTCTTAAACCGTAATCGGTATCTCCCATGCTGTGAATAAAAGCTGGGTCGATATTTCCTACTTTCTGGACAACGTTACGAGAAATTAATACGCAGTTACCAAAGAAGGTGTCGCATTCTTCTAGATATTGAGTACAACCTAAAAAGTCGAATTTATTTGAATACCATTTTTGAGATTTTATCGAACCACCGTAGGAAGCAATTCCGGTGAATATATCTTTGGTGGTACCGACAACTATTAAGTCTTTATCGGTTTGTTCTGATATTTTTTGATTTGCTAGAAACAAGCGCTCGATAGCGTCTGCTTCTAAAATTGTGTCATCGTTCAACCACAGATAATAGTCGTAATCTTTTTTAATAGATGATGCAAATGCAAGTCTCATTCCTCCTACCCAATAAAGATTTCCGTTCCCTTGGAGGATATTGACTGCTGGGAACTCTTTTTTTACTGCATCTGCTGTACCGTCTGAGCTTCCATCATCTGTTAAATAAACGTCGAATTCTACACTGTTTTTTTGTTGATGTAATGCACGTAAGCATGAAACAGTAGTGCTGCGTCTATTAAAACAGGTCATTATTACTGCAAGCTGTGCTTTTTTCATAGTTTGATGAATAAATATAGTTAACTTTAGGTATCAGTATTTTTTTTAATATCTATGCTTTTAGATAGAGAATCTAGTATTGAAATCTTGGGGACTTATTCTGTATAATTCGTCTAGTTTGAGATAACGAGATTGAATACCATTGGGTGGAGAGAAATATTTTTCCTGTAATATTCTTGGTTCGTGTTTTTTACCACTTTCTTGTTCTATAAGTCGAGCAATATAAGCACAATATTCCAACCTCAATTCGTTGATTTTTGCAAGAGTTTGGTTGCGAATTTTTGCGGGGTCAGGTGATAATTTTTTCCAGTTTTCTACCGCTTGAGAAACTGCTTCTGATTCTGGAGGTACGACAGCAGAATTTTCGGTGGTAAAAAATTCATCTCTTCCACCTTTACTAGGTGTACTAACTATAGGAATTCCGCAAAGTAAGTATTCAGTAGAAGCTAAATTTGCTCCTTCTACTGCTGAAAGAATTAAGCCAGCATAAGCTTGATTATATTTTTTTGCTAGTTCGGGACGTGAGATAAAATCCCTATTGAAATCAGCATGTTTTAATTCAGGACAGTAAGAATGTAAGTCTCCTCCATAGGATACAACCATTAATTTCTCAACATTTTTTGCTAAGGGAAGACGCTTTGATGAATTAAGCTGAGCGGTATAAATTGCATCGTAAAGCTTTGGTTGTTCAATTATGTTGTATAAATGCTCGTTGATATAAAAATTTTGATTAAAGTGCGCTCCACGAATCTGAAAGCGTTTACGCATTTGCTCTTCATCTTTTGCATTCACCATAAAATGATGAGTTCTACCTTCTAGACTATGTAGAATTGATTTTGTCTTGCGTAAAAGCATCTGCTTCGGAGAAGCGCACCAGTAAGGAGAATGTTCTATAACATGTTTGGGACGAAACCAGTTTGGTAGAGGTTTAAATTTTATTTTTTTGTCTTGATAAATTACTCCACCAAAAAAAGGGTAGCTTCCTAGATAGGAAACAATTAAAGGTTGAGTACTAAAAATATAATAGCCGTGGAATCGCATGTGAATTTATTAATAGGGAATTGGGAATTGGGAATCGGTAATTAGTAATTGAAAGTTGTAGTATATTTAGAGATTGGCTACTTTTTCTATCCAATTACTAACGCTTAAATTGAGGTTAAATACTTTTAATTTTTGTTCTACTTTTCTGACTTTTAGCATGTGTCTATGTAATACTGAAGTGCGCGGCATTTGATAAGCTATAACTTTCTCACATAGCCACTTATATTTATCAGAGTTTAGGTTGAATTTGTTCAAGTTTTTTATTTGTTTATTCCAATCGTGATAGTAGAATAAATTAAAGTAATGTACTGAAATTAAATCATCCCAATTATTCAATCGCCATTCTTTAGACAACCGGTTATGTAAAGGTAATGGATAGCTATAACTATCGGAAAAATGAGAGACTTTTTCTTCTAAAGCACATAAAGTGATAGATAAAACTGACTGCTCGACAAAGTAAATACCCTGGGGAGGAGCAATATCTAAATGCATTACTTTTTCAAAATTTTCTTTCCAGGATTGAAATATTCCTGCACTTCTCCTAACTGCGACTA
Organism: Calothrix parasitica NIES-267; assembly: GCF_002368095.1. GTDB lineage: Bacteria > Cyanobacteriota > Cyanobacteriia > Cyanobacteriales > Nostocaceae > Rivularia > Rivularia parasitica. Next base: position 158,780 of record NZ_AP018227.1, read on the forward strand.
AACCGGAATTCCAGTAAGCTCTGATTTTTTTATTCTTGATAGGAGTATGTACAAATAATTCTTGCTTTACTCCTAGGACTTGATAAAGTTTTTGCCAGTACCATTCGTGAGAGTCATTTTTACCTGTAGAACCGATTCCCTGTCCGTATTCGGGACGCATTCGCACGTTACAACCATCCGGTAAAAGAAATTCTTTTGGTTCTGCAAAAAAGCATTTATCGCTATCAAGAAAAACTAAAATTTCTGCATCTATATTCTGTTCTGCATAAGCACAGGTCAAGGGTTTATTTGCTAAATAATATTCGTGAAATTCTTGATTTATAGGTAGTTGCTGGTGAATAACTCCTAATTTTTCAAATGCTTTCTGGGTTTCTTCAGCAATCGGTGTACCAGTTCGAGGATGAAAACTGTATATGGGTGTATCTTTTAAATTTCCGCAGAATTTACGAATACTTTCTGCAAGCATTAATGATTGGGGTTCTAAACGACCCGGTTCGGTACACATTATAAAAGCTAGAGGTAAAGTCATTTTCGGTTTATCCTTACTCAATTATTTTTAAGTTATTTTTTTATAGGAAAAATTTAATCTGCGGTCATCATTAATGGTGTATTTGTAGTTTCTATACTGGAATCACCTTGTAAAATTTGCTGATAATATTTGGAAATTGCAACCGCTTTATTATTCCAAGCTTGTTGTTTCGCAAACTCGTAGCTAGCTCTACCCATTTCTAAGCGTTTCTCAGGGTTTTCATACATATATTCAACTGCTTGAGCAAGAGCAGTAACTGTTTCATTCGGATTAGTAACAGGAACTTTTATAGAACCTTTTTTCGGAACAAAATCTCTGGCTCCTTGATGGTTTAAAGTGATGATTGGCAAAGCTTGAGACATCGCTTCAAGTAATACAGAACCATAAGAATCGCGCAAACTTGTAAATAGAAACACATCATTGTTTAAATATGCATTTTGCACTTCTGTCCAAGGACGACTACCCAAATAATCTACTTTTGTTTCTAAGCTAAACTGTTCTATCCACTGAGAGACATATGAATCCAGAGAACCATCACCAATGATTGTAAGTTTGAAAGGAATTTCGGGATTAACTTCTGAGAGTGCTTCTAAAGCTAAGAATAATCCTTTTCTAGGTTCAATTCTGCTGAGCCATAGCAACCTTAATTCTGAAGATTCTTGTCTCTTGGGAGGTTCAATTGCAAAGTATTCCGGAGGTAAACCACTATCTAGAAATAGTTCGACATTCTTTGCAGTCATTTTATGAGAAAGCTGTACGGTTTCTTGATTTGTTGCTAATACTAAATCGCATTTATTTAAAGCTTTACGTAAAAATGGATTTAGTCTCATTAGCTGCAAGTTAATAAAGGAGCGCAAGGTTTCATCAGACCAACTTTTGAAAAAGTATTTTTTAAAGTTAGCTGGAGCAGTTTGACCACCACCGATAGGACCAAAAACTAATGGTTTACTGAGGTTTGTAAATAATGCTCCTCCTTGTAAACTCGCAATAGTTATATGATGGACAATATCAAAATTATGTTCTTTATCTAATTCCAGCGCAACTTGTTCTGCTTTGACTTTCCATGCAAAATATCGCATAAAATGTAGATATTTATAACGTCCTTCTGGTACGTGTTTTAAAATTGGGTAAGCAACATTAATAAAATGTAAGTTGGGAATATTAGATAGTGGATTTTCTAAACATTTCGCTGCGTTTAAAGTTATTACCCAAACTTCATGACCTAATTGAGCAATTTGAATGGCATTATTCCAACCAAATCCCTCTTCTCTTCCTCTATCTGGAATACAAGCGTAAGCACAAAGTAAGACTTTCATATTAGCTATAATTATTTATATTGGTTTACCTATAATTTCTAATTGAGTATTTAATTTTTACACCTAAGTTCTTCATATAAATTTGAATAACGACGTGCTTGAAGTTCTAAAGTAAATTTTCTTTCTGCTCGTTCCCGAGCGTAATAAGATAACTTGGAATTTCTCTCTTCGTTTTCCAATACCCAAAAAATTCCTCGGGTAAAATCATCAACTTCGTAAGGTTTAGCAAGATAACCACTTTGTTGATGGGAAACTATATCCTTTAAACCAGTCGCATTAAACGCTACTACCGGAGTTCCACAAGCAAGAGATTCGGAAGCAGTTTGTCCAAAAGATTCTTGTAAGGAAGGTACGAGCATTACATCCGCAGCAGAATAAACAGTAGCTAAAGAAGTATCATCATATAAATGTCCTAGATAATGAGTTTTGAATCCTAATTCGGGCGGATTTTCTGGTTGGGAAGCACCGAAAATAACAACTTCTATATTCTCTTTACAGCCAGATTGACTTAATTTATGTAGTGCTGGTTGTAATAAATGAAAGCCTTTATTTCTATCACTGGTTGCTTCTATAGCTCCAAATAATATTAGCTTTTTATCTTGAGGTAAATTCAGGATTTCACGAGCAATTGATTGTTTAATCGGTCTATATTTTTGAATATTCAATCCATGGGGAATTACTTCAACTCTGGAATTTTTAAATAATGAACTAGACTTGGCACATTCTGCTATCCAATCACTAGGAGCAATTAAAGTTAAATTATTTGAGTTGATTAATTTTTGCCAAGCTTTGGCTTTACGCTTGTGTACCCAGCGAGATAAATCCCAATTATTACTACTATTTAATTGAGGACAATTACCGCAAGATTGGGTATAACCCTGACAATCTTTAGCAACGTGACAACCTCCAGTAAACACCCACATATCGTGAAGCGTCCACATTAAAGGTTGCTTGAGTTTTGCAATAGATTCTATTTTTATAAAAGCTCCACTAATCCAATGTAAATTAATTATGTCTGGATTAATTGGGGAAATTTTAGAAACAACTCTATCCGGTAACCATTGACTAAAAAATGTGCTTTGGCTTCTCTGTTTGTAAAATTTCAAGGGTAAAGTTTCAAAGGTCAACTTTGTTTTAGCAATACCTTGAAATAATCGTATTTTTGGTGCAATAACTGATTTATCGCTACTTGATTTTTCTTGCACCAACATTTGTGAATCCAGTCCAATTTCTTGCAAACCTTTATGTAATCGATATGTAGCGCGAGCCGCTCCACCACTTGTATCATGGGTACTTAAATGTAAAACTTTCATTGATTTTAGGAAGTCGAGAGTAGGAAAAAATAAGAGTTTAATAACTGCAATACTTAATAGTAAGTTTTTGGTTTATTCGACGGCTGTTATCAGATATGACTGTTTTAAACTTGAGCTAAACTGAGCGATGCTTCTTTTCTCATTCTGTGGTATTCCATAGTTAAAGTTAGAGATGTGGTTAAATACATGAACCAATTCCAACTAGGAGTTAATAATCTAGCTTCAGAAATATTTACGATAATCAGTATGGCAATCATTTGCATTGGTAAATAATCTTCTGGCTTTTTCGCTATGGAAACAACTCGATATAGAGACATAGAAAAGAAGCGAATAAAACCAATAGTAAAAATTAAGAAACCACCAAGCCCTAAATCGAGCATTATTTCCATAAAGCCATTATGGGAATTACTTGCCCATTCGTAAGTTAACCTGAGATTAGAAGCTAGTGGACTATTCCAAAATCCAGCATATCCATAGCCGTATAAAGGTCTTTCTAAAACTTTAGTTAATACCGGTTCCCACAAGTCAGTACGTCCGCTAAAAGTCAGGTCTTTCCCAGATGCGCCAACTATAGATTCTGCATTGCCAAAAATTAACACTGAACCGGTAACTAATAACATTAAAACAAAACTTATCATGATTATTTGTAATTTATAGTTATTGTTTGTGCTAAGTTTGTATAAAGGTAAAAGAGATATCATTGTTAAAAGAATCATCAAAGAAGTAGTAGAGCGCGAAAGAATAATTAGACATACAGACAATCCAAAGAAGCTCAATCTTAAATAGCGAAATCGAGATTCACTTAGAGCTAAATGTAGAAAAACTCCCGCGCTCCAAGCCATCATGTAACCTAATTCATTTTTATGACCAAAAATACCGCTCCAAGAACCTGCTAATTCCGCTGCAATATGTTTTCCTGTAAAACCTGGTAGTAATGGAAAAATTATTGATAAAACTGCTGTTGTTCCTAATGCAAAGGCTATAAACCTAATTTGTTCTTTGAAGGTATAGCGCATCGCTAAGTAAATTGCTAACAGATAGATTCTAATTAAACCTCTTACTAGACCTAAGCTCGAACCCATATCTGCTGACCATAAAATAGAAAATAAAATCAATACTAATAAAAGTATTTGAAGTAAATTTTTGGAACTTACATATAAAAAACCTTTCCAGTAGTAACTAATTAAAAAAAATAAGATTAAATATGATGAAGCATTTAATAATTTATCTACAGCTCCACCTCCTAAAGGAGTTGTTGATACTTCGATAGCAGGTTTAATTGCAAATGCTCCTACGGTAATTAAGATTAATATATGTGTGGAAATTTTTTCGATTCGTTGGAAATTCAAGTTATTACCTCAAAGAGTTATTAGCGTGCGATTAATTTTTTCTCTTGCAGCATTTTCTTAAGATTTTGTTTGAAAATATCTAGTCTGGTTGCTCGATAGACTGTATTTTGAATAAATTTATCTGCTTCTAAATTTCGTACTGTAAAAGGTGGATGTTTTAGAGGAAATTTCATCTCCTCCGTGGGAAGATTGATAAATGAATAATCCTCGGAAGTATTAAAGTTTGTTGAATCTTCACCAACACCAACGTTGCTGATTAAATTAACGTTGGGAATAATATTTAATCCCCCTTGCATCCAGCAACTAAATGTCCACTGATAATCCCAGGTAATTCCGGTAGGGTTTTCGTAAATCAAATCAAATATATTTTGCCAGTAGTTGACTGCTTTAGAATCAAGAAGAATGTCATTTAGAATATTTGATTCTTTGACTTCTGGCCATAATTTAATCTGTAAATCATAGTTTTTCCAAGCTCTTCTCCAACTTGCCCATCCCCAACAGTGACTGTAAGATGAAAAATAATAACTATAGTTGGTACGATTTTTTCCTAACTGAGCATTTTGAGCCGCGATTGAAGTAATTCGACTATCGTATCTGTATTTTTCTAGTAATTCTTCACAGAATTTAAAAAATGTTGGGTGAGGAATACAATCATCTTCTAAAATAATTGTTTCTTCTACATTATCAAAAGCCCAATCTAAACCGCTAGAAACTCTTTTCGCACATCCTAAATTTATATCAGAGTAGTTTTTAATAACTTGGCAATCCCAATCTACTTTATCGATAATTGCTCTGGTGGCAGCACATTTTTCTGCTTCACCTTCGCGGTCAGTTCGAGGCCCATCGGCGATTACTAACAGCTTTTTGGGTTTGACTTTTCTAATAGTTTCAAAAACTTTTTCTGTGGTATCCGGACGTTTAAATATAATAAAAGTAATTGGAGTTTCAAACTGTTTATTCATTATTATTTTTCCGTTATCTGTAAAATTATAGGTATTGTTCGATGCGTTTATACTTTAACAGCTACTAGTCTACTAATTAGATAATGATAAATACAAAATTGATTTATCTCTATGTACTTTTCTGTAATAATCTAACTCGTTTTTCTATTATTGGTATTTATAAAAAGGCAAGAAAGACTGCAATTGAATTTTGAATAATTTTCGCGTTCTTTTATCTACAGCATTACTAAAAAAAGCCGCTACCGCTTGAGATGAAATTGTGGCGATCGCAGCCCCAAGTCCACCATATTCAGGTATTAGTAAAAAGTTGAGGATTACATTTAGAATTGCTCCTAATAAAGTTTTACCTAAAGATACATGGTTAAGTCCTTCTGCAATAAACCATGGTAAAGTTGCTACACCCATAAATACGAACAAAGAAGCCCAAATATGCACGGCTAATATCTTAGCAGCTTCGATATATTCCTCACGAAACATTATCAAGATGACATTTGTTGAAAGGAAGGTCATGGGAATTGCAATTGCTAGAGATATATAGGTTAATAATCGCAGTAATTGCCCTATACGTTTATAATAATGATGCTCGGATTTCTCTTTTGCAGCATATATTGAAGGAGAAACAGAAGAGACAATCGCGGTGGGAATAAAGTACCATAGCTCGGAGACTCTTACCGCTGCGGAATAGATTCCAACTTCAATATCTCCTTTCATTTGACCTAACATTATTTGGTCAATTTTCATAAAAATCAGAATTGCAAATCCTGAAAAAATAAGAGGAAAACTTTCTCTAAGTAGATTTTTTGCAGTTGTAAAACTCCACTTCCACTTCCAGATTTTAGAAAAACCTTTAACTTGATAAATCCCAATTAAACCAATTCCACCAATAACAATTTCTGCTAAAGTTGCCCAAGCGAATGTGATTAACGGTGCTTCATTTAAAATCAATCCTACTTTTAGTAAAGTACTTAGTAGATAAGCAATATTTTTCGCAATTACAGTATATTTTGACTGCACCTGAGATTGAAACCACAGGTCAATAGTATCAGCAGCTCGGAAAATACCCGTTAATGCTAATATTGCTATCAGCCATACAGTAAGTGGATTTTTTTCTCCTAATAATAATGCACATCCGACTGCTAATAAAACTGAAACAATTCCACCTATAAGCTTTAAAGCAAAAGTGGTTCCTAAAATTTCTTGTTTATCGGAAGATTCTTTAACTAGTTGACGTATAACTACATCGTCTAAACCTAAAGTGAAAATAGGTGTAAATAAACTAATGAAAGCAAAAGCATAATTAAAAAGACCGTATTGCTCCGTTCCTAAATAACGTGCTACCCAAACACCAACCAGCAAACCCGCACCCATACGGAGAATTCGGTCTCCAAACAACCATCCTGTATTACTGAGAATTTTACGTAGTTTAGTATGAGATTTTAATTCTGATAGATTTTTAACTTTTAATTTTCTCAGCATTTAGGGAACAGTGAACAGTGAACAGTTGAATCTGAATAACTAATAACTAATAACTAACAACTAACAACTAAGATATTTTTCTGCTTGTAAATAATTTACAGAAGTAAATGCTTAGTATAAATATTCCTTTGATTTTCCAATAGAGGTTATTTTCAAATAAGAATATAGTTCTCAAATAAATAGAAAAATCTTTCTTTGTGGGACAAGAAATAGTTTTTAACTCTTGGAGTGATGTATAAGCTAAAAATAACGGTAAGCTAATGGAATTTTTTTGACTAATATAATTTAAAAGCGTTGAACGTTTGAATAATCTTTTATATTCAAAGCTGGTATTTACATCTAAAGATTTATCATTGTAGAAATTATTATTTTTATGTATTCTATACATTACAGATGAACGAGACATGTAGAACTTTTTGGCTCCTACTACAGAAGAACCCCATATTAAACAATCATCTGCTCGAACTCGATAATCTTCCGTATATGGAATAGGCAAAATTTTTTGTAAGATTTCTCTACGCATTGATAATGTAGAAGTAATAGAACCAATCCATTCTCCAATACATAAAGTTTTAATTACGGAATAACCTAAATCAACATCAAAGTTATATTCCTGAAATACCCCTTTAGCTACCCCAAATTTCTCGTAAGCACAAAATAAAAAATCACATTCCTGATAGCGTTGATAAAACTTTAATGCATTCTCTAAATATTCGCTTTCGTATATATCATCTGCATCAAGGAAAAAAATAATATCTCCAGTTGCAGCTAAAAATCCTTCATTAAAAGAAGATAGCTGTCCCTGATTTTTCTGCTTCAATACTGATTTAACATTTCTCCCCTTAGTAAACGTATTAATAACTTCTGCCGAATTATCTGTAGACGCATCATCAACAATGATTATTTCATCAAAACTAACAGTTTGATTTAAAGCGCTATTAACAGCTTCCGGTAGAAAATTAGCATAATTATAATTATTTATTAGACAAGTTGTTTTCATTTTGTTCTTCGTTGTTTTTCATTTTGTTTAATATCGATTCTTTTACCGGTGAATTCTCGTTTATATTTGTAGCTGAATCAATCGCTTCTTTGGTGTAATACAAATAACTTTTTGGTTCGCTCTTTAAATCCACTCCATTGATAACCATTCCTAAAACCTTCTGATTTGATTGAGTTAAATAATCCCTAGCTGCATTTGCACTATCCAAATCAAGAAGACCCGGACGTACAACCAGCAAAATACCATCGGTAAGCTCGTTCAATATTGCAGCATCAGCCGTTCCTACCACAGCAGGAGTATCAAATATCACGAAATCATATTTTGCAGTAAAATTATTGACTAACTTTGCCATTCGCTGAGAATCTATTAGAGCCATGGGATTGGGAGGTAAAACTCCAGAACAAAGCACATCTAAATTAGGTGAAACTTCTTGTACTGCGGAATCAATATTAACTCTATCGATAATCACATTGCTTAGACCCAATGCATTGGTTAATCCCCAGGTATGATGCTGAATTGGATGACGCATATCTGCATCTACGAGTAATACCCGTTTTCCCACACTAGCCATCGCAATGGCTAAGTTAGCTGCAACTTCCGATTTTCCTTCTCTAGTAACCGAACTTGTCACTACAATACTTTTGAGTTGAGCATCGGAACAAAGGAATTTCAAATTAGCTTGTAATATTTGATAAGCATTTCCGACAGGAAAGTAAGGTATGTCTCTCTCAATCAATTTCGGTAAACTTCTATTGGCTCCTGCAATAGAAGCTTGGGGTTTGTGGTGTTTACCTAACTCAGGAATCACACCGAGTAAAGTATATTTCAGGACTTCTTTAGCCTCTTTGACAGACTTAATTGAACGGTCTATTAAGTCTAGACCGAAGCCAGTTATTATCCCCAACAGTAAACCAGCAGCACCTCCACCAATAATAAATAGAAGTTTACGCGGTCCTTGAGGAGAGTCGGGTACTAAAGCTGCGGAAATAATACGTGCATTGGGAATCTTTTGATTTTCTGCAACGTTAATTTCTTGGTCTTTAGTTAACAGCGTTTGATATGTAGATTGCGCTGCTTTAAGTTTGCGCTCTAGTTCCCGTTGTTCCTGCTCTAATCCTGGTAGTAAATCGGCTCGTTGCTTATACACGTAATATTTATTTGTGAGGGTAGCAATTTGCTGCTGTAATCCATCCCGTTCTGCTTCAGCGCTGGTGATTTCTGCAATTAAACTTCGTCGCAATTCTCCTAACTGTAAATTTCCCTGTTGAAGTTGTTGCTGATTACCTGAGACTTGCGCTGTTGTTTGTTGGAGCAGACTTTTGAGAGCAGCAACTTTTGATTCCAAAGATTCGATAGTAGGATGTCCTGGTTGAAAACGAGTTAGTTCCAGAGCTAATTTACTTTCTGCTTCCTGTAGCTGAGCAAGTAGTTCCTGTATCTCTTTTCTTTGACTCAAATCTGCCGATATCACTGCTTTTTGCGGTTCTACCTTAACCTGAGCGCGTAAATTTGCTAAACGTGCAATTACATGATTCTGCTGAGCTTGAACTTGAGAAATTTGTTCTTCCAACTTATTAATTGTTCCAACCGCTGCACCAGCTTCTTCTTCTAAAGCGATAATTCGATGCTTTTCTTTGAACAGTCGGAGTCTCTCTTCTTCTTTTCTTACTGATTCTTCAGCTTTTGGTATTTGTGCTGTCAGAAATTGACGTGCTGTTTTAGCCTCTTGTTGATTTGCTGCAATATTTTGCTCAATATAATTTTTGATAACTGTATTAACAATTTTGGCTGCTTTTTCTGGATTTTGGTCGCTATATGAAATTAATAAAACATCGCTTCCTTTAATTCCTTCTACATTTAATCCACCAGCTAAAGCAGGAATTGGTAGAAGTTTACCCTCCTCATCTCTTAGATTCAACTCGCGAATTGTTGCTTGAATAACGGGATTCGATGTAACAATACGTGTTTGGGTATCTAAAGGATTATTGTTTTGAGTTAAAGCTTCCAAACGTCCCAAATCTTCAGATAATCCTGTCAGAGAAGAAGTACGATTGCTCTTAATCATTACGCTTCCCTCTGCTTTGTAAGTAGGTTCTAGAGACAATGCATATAATGTTGCTCCGGTAACTGTTAGTGCGAAAACTCCTAAAGCAGGTAACCAGCGACGTTTTATAACTTGAAAATATCTTTGAATATCTATTTCTTCGATATTGCTTAAAGTATCCATTGTTATATCCACAAAATATATAGAAAATGTTGACACTTTGTACAGTTGGCAGCATAAAATCAGCCATTTAGGATGTACAATGCAATAAAATCAGGCTAATTTAAATTGATACCAAGCCATTGAGATACTGTATTTTATCCCAAGGGAAATAAACGGTTTTAAAGGCTGCGCGATACAAAGTATCTCAGTCAAACTTTAGAATAATTTATTTAATTTTGACTACAGACATTTCATCGGTCAATCAATTTTGCGGTAAAGTTGGGGGTGTCGGTTTCCGTCCCCCAAACTTTACCAAGACGGACTTTGAATTGACGATTAGAGATTTAGTCTCTATCAGAAATTAGGAACAGTTAAACTATTCATAATCCTATCCAAAATCCGAAATACTAAATTTTAAACGGTCTCATTCAAACTGATTCTAAACTACTTGAAAATATTATCCCTGATACGGACACATGAAAAATGGAGATGCTATTTTTTATCAATCTCAAACATTTTTGATGCTAACAGAATAATTAGCTAAGTGGCATTACTGAAAACAGCAAAAAAAAAGTTCCTGTATTTTGGTAGATATTATGCAAAAAGTAAAGTTAGATGAGTAACTATTAAATATGACTGGGTTAGCCAATCTTTTCAAACTTAAAAACAGTCAAACAAGTTTTTTTTCATTTACTAACATTCATAACTCATCTACTAGCTTGCACCTAAGATAGTAATTTATACAATCAGTAGCATAGCATTCAATAACTGTAAATAAACTTAGATAAAAACAACTTTATCTAAAATTAACAACCTCTTATACTCTACTTTATAATGTGTTAAATACTACTATATTGAATTTATAATTACTAAAAAATGAAGGATTTAATAATTTATTTATGGGAGATAATTCGCTTCGTAAATGATACCTAATTGTGATACTAAATACCTTTGGATAATAAATATTAGAATTAGAGTAATTTGAAAAATTTAAGCCGATAGATGTATTAGGGGGGATATTATTTAACTACAAAAATAGGAAATTATCAGGCACAGCGAAAAGCGTAGTATTAGAGCAACGATTGAGGAGATATTTATAATCTATAAAAAGATAGTAATAATATATTTTTTTATTATCCTCCTATCATACTGTGTAGCTTACTCAATAATAATTAAATAATTATAATTTTTGATTATCGAATACATATAGCAATTCTAAATGATTTGTAAGAAAATAATAAATAATCTGGCGCTTTATTACCGCTACTACACAACCAAAGTCCGGCGACCTGGACTTTTGAGTAACCCGCTTCCACGAAGGGTTTTGCATGTGTAGTCACTACTTGTAGTTGCCAGGTAAGAATAGAATTTTACTTTCAATTTAAATATTAAATCTACGTGTTTTCTCACATTCAAACTAGGGTTGCTGTAGTATTTTAATCTGTTAATAAATCGTTAAAGTTTGAATAACCAGCAAGCTTGAACAATCTTAATAATAATACTATTTCAATACATTTGATTATTTTGCGTTTCCTATTTATTCCTTTCTTTTAGCATGCAGCTAATAACCTCACAATAACTACATCTACAGTCGTCAAATTTAATTCTTGAATAATTTAAACAAACATTAATCTAAAAAGGTTTATAACTTAATGTTGTTTTCGTAGCATCTTAAAGTGAGGTAATAAAATCTACACTTCCTTATTTAATAATTCAGGAAAAACTCTGAAAAGATATTTTTTGAGTTATCAATGGATACTTTGAAAAATTAACTAGCAAACAATTATTATGGCTCAAACAACTGGATTCGTTCGTGGTGGACTTGCTATCAGCAAGATTTTAGTCAGTTATGATAAATCTACTAATAATGTCAAAGAAGATACTCTTAATCCAACTTCAGAAGTAGAAAAACAACAGGGTTGATATATTCTTATCTCAAGATAGGTACTTAATATTACTAATCTTGAGATGCTAGCAACAATCATAAAATTGAATATACTTCGGCAGTTTTTGATTGCGAAAGGGTTTATGGATATTTAAAGGAATCACCTGTAAATCATTTTGATTTCTATGTATTAACAGAGTCATATCATGTCCGGTTAATCAGTTGTCATTACGAACGCAGCGATAGCGTAGTGAAGTAATCCCAACACTTTGCGATTGCTATGTCCTGACGGACACGCTTTGCTAACGTTTCACGTAGTGACCCTCGCAATGACATATCGCAACTAATTTAGCGGACATCATATCACAGCATTTGAGTGACTCAAAAATTTTGGCATCTTTTGGTATAAGTATTAAAGAGGAGACACCTTTCCGTGGCGACTGTATTTATCAACGAGTTTCATTACGATAACTCTGGTGCAGACACTAATGAATTTATCGAAATTGCTGGTGCTGCTGGAACTGACCTAACAGGTTGGTCAATTGTTCTTTATAACGGAAATAATGGAACTGTATACAATACTGAAAATTTAAGTGGTACTATTCCCGACCAAAGTAATGGTTTCGGTACAGTTGCTGTTGATATTAGTGGAATTCAAAACGGTTCCCCAGATGGTATTGCTTTAGTAGATAACAATAATAATGTAGTCCAATTTCTCAGCTACGAAGGAAGTTTCATTGCAGTTGGTGGTCCAGCAGATGGAATTACCAGTACTGATATTGGTGTCTCTCAACCTGGTTCAACTCCTGTAGACAGTTCTTTGCAATTACAAGGGGAAGGTAGCGAAGATTCAGATTTCAATTGGGTTGCTGTTGATGGTAGTAACACTAAAGGTAGTATCAACGCATCACAAACTTTTTCCGATGGTGATTCCGAGGAAGATACAACTGCTCCCGAACTCAACGATTCAAACCCACTAACCCCAGAAGACGACACAACTGATGGTTTAGTTGATGCGAATTTAACAATTAAATTTAATGAAAACGTCCAGAAAGGTACCGGTAATATCGTTATCAAGAAAGCTGACGATGATTCTGAAGTCGAAACTTTCGACATTGCGACCTCGACAGCAGTTACTGTTAACGGCGATAGTGTTACTATTAATCCTACAAATAACCTTGAACCATCAACTGAATTCTATGTAGAAGTTGATACTGGAGCGATTCAAGATACAGCAGGTAACAGCTTCGTGGGAATTTCTGGAAATGAAACTTGGAACTTTACCACTGGTACGGAAGATTCAATTACCCCAATCTACACAATCCAAGGAACCGCTCATACTTCACCGCTTTTAAATCAATCTGTTACCACCACAGGTATTGTCACAGCAGTTGATAGCAATGGTTTTTATCTCCAAGACGCTATGGGAGATAATCAAAATGCAACCTCCGACGCGATTTTTGTTTTCACTAACTCTGCTCCGACAGTTACAGTTGGTGATGATGTAGAAGTTAGCGGTACGGTTAGCGAATTCACTCCTGGTGGTACCGATACCAGAAATCTTTCCACAACTCAAATTAGTAGTCCTACCGTAACCGTAAAATCGAGCAGTAATCCACTTCCCACAGCAACAATAATTGGTACGGGTGGTAGAGTTCCCCCTACTGAAAATATTGATGATGATGCTTTTACCAGCTTTGACCCCGATACAGATGGGATAGATTTCTTTGAATCGTTGGAAGGAATGTTAGTAACTGCGAAAGATGCAGTAGCTGTCTCTCCTACTAGTCGTTTCGGAGAAATTTTTACTGTTGTAGATAGCGGTGAAAATGCGACTGGGATTAGTGAAAGAGGTACGCTCAATATTAGCCCCGATGACTTTAACCCCGAGAAAGTCCAAATCGATGAAGATTCAGATATTTTACCAGGATTTGATTTCCCTAATGTTGACGTTGGTGCAAAATTAGGAGATGTAACAGGGGTTGTTGGTTATGGTTTCGGTAATTTCGAGATTTATCCAACTCAGGAATTTACCGTCACTCCTTCGACTCTCCAACCAGAAACCACAACTATAGAAGGTGGTGCAGATAAACTGACAGTTGCTAGCTACAACGTTTTAAATCTTGATCCCAATGATAGTGATGGGGATGAAGATGTAGCAAATGGAAGATTTGACGCAATTGCTTCTCAAATCGTTAATAATCTGAAGACTCCTGACATCATTGGTTTGCAGGAAATTCAGGATAACGACGGTTCTGACGATGCAGGTGTAACTGCTGCTAGCGACACTTTACAACAGCTAGCTGATGCAATTAAAACAGCAGGTGGCCCGACATATAGTTTTATTGATAATACCTTTATTGGTGATAAAACTAGCGGTGGTCAACCTGGTGGTAATATTCGTACTGCTTTCCTTTATAATCCCGAACGTGTTGGTTTAGTAGAAAATTCGGTTGAATCGATTCAAGATAGCGACCAGCAAACCAATGAAGATAATCCTTTTAACGGTAGTCGCTTACCAATAGTCGCAAAATTCACTTTCAACGGTAAAGAAGTTACCGTTGTTAACAATCATTTTTCTTCTAAGGGTGGTAGCGCTCCGATTTTAGGTTTAGAGCAACCTTTTGAAACGCGACAAGAAGAGGTCACAGTCAACGGAAGTCTTGATGAACGTCAAGCACAAGCTAACGCTGTTAAGGATTACGTCGATGGAATTTTAGCTGATAACGCTGACGCTAATGTTGTTGTACTTGGTGATTTAAACGAGTTTGAATTTGTTTCTCCCGTAGAAACTTTGGATGAGAGTTTAACTAACTTGACGAATACCGTTGCTGAAGACGAACGTTACAGCTTTAACTTCCAAGGTAACTCACAATCTTTGGATCATATTTTAGTTAGTGATAACTTAGCGAATAAAGCAGAGTTTGATATCGTACAGGTAAACTCTGAATTCGCGGAAACTACGCAAAGAGCTAGCGACCACGACCCATTAATTGCCAGTCTGTCATTTCCTCAAGAGAACATGGATAAAATTAATTTAAGCCAAATTGGTACCTATATCAGTGAAGATGGTGCGGAAATCGTTGCTTACGACCCTACAAACAAGCGCTTGTTTGTAACTACTGGGGACACGGTTGAAATTATTAATATTAGCGACCCAGCTAACCCAGAAAAGTTTGGTGAAATTGATGTAACTTCTATCGATGGTGTAACCTACGGTGGTGCTAATAGCGTTGCAGTCAACAACGGTATTGTTGCTGTAGCAGTTGAAGCAGATACCGCGCAAGATAGCGGTATCGTGGCTTTCTACAACACTGACGGCACATTTATAAAATCTGTTACAGTTGGTGCGCTTCCCGATATGCTCACCTTTACCCCCGATGGGACTAAGGTAATCGTAGCGAATGAAGGGGAACCCAACGATGATTACGACGTAGATCCAGAAGGTTCTATCAGTATTATCGATATTTCTGGTGGTGTTGAAAACTTAACCAATACAAATGTAACTAGTGCTGGTTTTACTGGTTTCAACGACCAACAACAAACATTGATAGACGCAGGTGTTCGCATCTTTGGTCCTAATGCAACAGTTGCTCAAGATTTAGAACCTGAATACGTTGCAGTTTCTGCTGATAGTTCAACAGCATTTGTAACTCTACAAGAAAACAATGCTGTTGCGGTTCTTGATATTGCGACTGCGACTGTAGAAGCCATTAAACCTCTTGGTTTCAAAGATTACAATGCTGAAGGAAATGGCATTGACGCGAGCAATAGAGACGACGGTATAAACATCCAAAATTGGCCAGTTTTGGGGATGTACCAACCCGATTCAATTGATAGCTTCAAGGTAGGAGGTCAGACTTATTACATTACCGCAAATGAAGGTGATGCTCGCATCCGTCCGGATGGGGATATCGAGGACGCAGACGGTAATGTAATTACAGAAGAAGGGGATATTTTCAACGAAGAAGCACGAATTGGCGATGATGAGATAGTTCTTGACCCAACTGCTTTCCCAAATGCTGAAGAGTTAAAGCAAGATGAAAATCTCGGTCGTTTGAAAATTACCAATACCCTTGGTGATACCGACGGAGACGGGGATTTCGATGAACTTTACTCCTATGGTGGTCGCTCCTTCTCTATCTGGGATGACCAAGGTAATTTAGTATTTGATAGCGGTGACGCTATTGCTCAAATTACCGCATCTCAAACTCCTGAATTCTTCAATGCGAATGATGGTGATACAGAAGAATTTGACGAACGTTCCGATGATAAAGGTGCTGAACCCGAATCAGTAACCGTGGGAATGGTAGATGGTAAACCCTACGGATTTATTGGTTTAGAACGCGCTGGTGGTGGTGTACTAGTTTACGACCTCAGCGACCCTACCGCACCTGTATTTAATCAGTACATTCGTACAGAAGGAGATATTGCTCCAGAAGGATTGAAGTTTATCGCTGCAACCGATAGTCCTAGCCCCAACGAGAAACCAATGTTGGCTGTTGCAAACGAAGAAAGCAAAACCACTACGCTTTACGAAATTGCGACTTCTGATTTTACCTTACAACTTCTTCATGCAACAGACCAAGAAGGTGGTATTCCTGCATTAGAAGATGCTCCTAACTTCTCAGCAGTTCTTAATGCTTTGAAGAACGAAGATGCAGATAGTGATGGAAATGCAGATTATGAAAATACTTTGCTTCTATCTTCCGGTGATGCTTATATTCCCGGTCTGTTCTTAGATGCTTCCGCTGACCCCTCATTAGCTCCTTTGTTGGGTGAAGAAGGTCGAGGTCGTTCCGATATCATTATTCAAAACGAACTGGGATTCCAAGCAATTGCTTTAGGAAACCACGAATTTGACTTGGGTACCGAATTTGTTGCTAGTGTAATTGCTCCCGATGGTGATTATCCAGGTGCAAATTTCCCTTACCTCAGTTCCAACTTAGATGTCAGCACCGATGAAAATTTAGCACCTTTAGTAGCTGCTGACGGACAAGAAGCTAGTACAATTGCCGGTAAAATTGCTAAAAGCGCAATCGTTACCGTTAACGGTGAAAAAATTGGTGTAGTTGGTGCGACTACTCCTACCTTAGCCAGCATTTCTTCTCCTGGTGATGTGACAATTTCACCAGAGAATCCAGAAGATATCGCAGCATTAGCGGCTGAAATTCAAGCTTCAGTTGATGCGCTACTAGCAGATAATCCAGACCTCAACAAAGTTGTCTTGATATCTCACATGCAGCAGATAGCCATTGAAGAACAATTGGCTGGTTTGCTCAAAAATGTAGATATTATCATGGCTGGTGGTTCTAACACTCTCTTAAGTGATTCCACTGACCGTTTGAGAGATGGAGATTCTTCCGGAGGAGCTTATCCCATTGTTAAAACAGATGCCGACGGTAAGCCAGTTGCGGTTATAAATACTGACGGTAACTATAAATATGTCGGTCGTTTAGTAGTTGACTTTGATGCCAACGGTAATATCATTCCTGGAAGCGTCAACCCCGATGTAAGCGGTGCTTACGCTACAGATGATGCAGGTGTAGCCGCTGTTAACGGTACTCCCGACCCCGAAATCGTGGCAATTACCGATGCTTTACGCGAAGTAATTACCGATTTAGAAAGCAACTTCTTCGGTGTAACCGACACATTCCTCAACGGTACTAGAGGTAGCGTTCGTACTGAAGAAACCAATTTGGGTAACTTAACTGCTGATGCTAACTTAGCTGCTGCAAAAGCTGTTGATGATTCAGTCGTAATTTCCATCAAAAATGGTGGCGGTATCCGCGATAATATCGGTAGAGTTGTTACACCTCCCGGAGCAACCGAACCCGAATTTTTACCTCCCGAAGCCAACGAGCTTGCAGGAAAGCCAGAAGGTGGTATTTCTGAAGTTGATATCAAAAATGCTCTGCGTTTCAACAACGGTTTAACTTTATTAACCGCAACTGCTGAAGAATTACTAGCTATCATCGAACATGGTGTATCAGCTTCTGAAGACGGTGCGACACCAGGACGCTTTCCACAAGTCAGTGGTTTAAAATTTAGCTTCGACGATGATTTACCCGCAGGTGATAGAGTACAGTCCTTAGCGGTTGTCGATGAAGACGGTGAAATTATCGATGTAATCGCTAAAGACGGTGAATTACAAGGTGATGCAGGTCGTACTTTCCGTCTCGTTACCTTGGGATTCCTTGCTGGTGGTGGTGATGATTATCCCTTCCCCCAAGGAGAAAGCGCGAATCGCGTTGATTTAAATCAAGATGAAGAAGCAGAACGAACTGGTGAAGCAACTTTTGCTGAAGATGGTTCCGAACAAGATGCTTTAGCTGAGTATTTGCAAGCAAACTTCTCCGAAGAAAACCCCTTCAGTGAAGAAGACGTAGCACCAGAACTAGATATGCGGATTCAAAACCTTGATTTCCGCGAAGATACTGTCTTAGAAGGTTTAGAAGGTTTAGTTGAAGAAATCGAAACTACAACTCTTGCAGACGGAACCACAGTCGAATCGATAGATTTAACTGGTTTAACCGGTCAAGCAACAATCAATTACACTATCAGTAGAGAAGCTAACTTCGACAACGAAGTTTACTTCTACGAAGTTGACAATATTAACGGTACTGTTGATGGAATAGCAGTTGGTGAAGAAGGTTATATGGAAGCTGCTTTAGGTAACGTTATTTCTCCAGTATTCTCCATTAGCGATGATAATACAGAAACCGCAGACGCTCAATTTGATGCAGGTTCTGTAGTAGTTCCTTTAATTATCGCTGATGGTACTTTTGATGAAGCATTCAGTGGTGATGCAGATATTTACTTCTCATATTTGGGTGCTAATACAGATAACGGTAGCTTCGACCACATCAAGTTGCTTGATAACAACACCCTCGGTTTTGAAGATTTACCTAACGGTGGTGACGAAGACTTTAACGATATTCAAATCACCATCAACAACATTACTCAACAGGTAACAGTTTAGAGATATAGGAATTCTAAACAAACTAACTGTTAGTTCACTTTTAGAAATTAGGCTATTAATTATTTACACCTAGTAACCGGGCGGTTGGCTGGGTGTTTTTTTTCATAATTAGATAAATTGTGATATAAGATTCGTAGTTGCGCTGTCTTTACTTCCTCTCGAACATAAGTAGGTAGACAAAAATATTTACCGTCATTGCGAGCGAAGCGAAGCAATCCCAGCCCTTGCGATTGCTTCGTTTCACTTCGTTCTACTCGCAATGACATTGTGTAATTAATTTTGTTTAATTACTTATTTACTAATCTCTTTCTCTAATTAAAATTCATCATGGATAAAATTAAAATAGCTATTGTAGGTGCTGGTTTAGGAGGTTTAACTTCTGCTGTTGCATTGCATAAAAAAGGTTTTAACGTAGAAGTTTATGAGAAAGCCCAAGATTTTCGTCCTGTTGGTGGTGGTTTAGGATTGCTACCAAATGGTTCCAAAATTCTAGATAAAATTTATCCAGGAATAGTTGAAGAAATTAAAAATTTAAGTTGTCACGTCAAAGAAACTGTTTTAAAAAATACTCAAGGTGAAAATATTCTTACTCGTCGCTCTAATAGATTTGAAGATAATTATGGCTATCCTTTAATAACAGTTTGGTGGTGGCGATTGCAACAGACCTTAGCATCAAAACTACCTACAAACATGATTCATCTCAATCATCGCTGCACTGGTTTTTCCCAAGATAATGAAGGTGTAGATATATATTTTGATAATCAAGAAGAGAGTAAAAAAACAATTCGTGCTGATTTATTGATTGGTGCTGATGGCATAAAATCTGTTGTCAGGAGAAATTTAATTGCAGATGGCGAACCTCGTTTTTTAAATAGTATGTCTTGGCGTGCCGTAATTAAAAGCGACCAAGAATTAATAAGTCCCGAGCAGATGAGTTTTGTTAGAGGACACAGGGAATTTATGTATTTGTTGAATGTTGGTAACGGAGAAATAGCTTGGCTTTACCGACGAAAATCTGAGGATTATTCCCTTTCTGCAAACAAAGACGAAGCAAAATCTCGCGTTTTAGAACAAATCGCTGAATGGGGAAAACCTTTACGCTCTTTAGTCGAAGAAACTCCCTCCGAAAGAATCTTGGAAGGAGGGATTTGCGATAGATTACCGATAGATTATTGGAGTAAAGGAAGAGTTGTTTTATTAGGTGATGCAGCCCACCCAATGGCTCCAGCAGCAGGACAAGGAGCAAACAGCAGCTTTGAAGACGCTTGGGTAATAGCAGAGAGCTTATCAAATGCATCTAGTATTAGTGAAGCTTTAACCAATTACGAACAACGTCGCATTCCTCGATTAAAAATTATTCAAACCCGTAGCGCTAGAGGTGAAATGCGTTACTACGAAACCGAAAGCGAGAAATTAGAGAGGGAACAGCAGGAACCTGACGAAATGAGTGCAGAAGAATTTGGTCAATTTGTACATAATTCTCCGATTTGATTATGACTAATTTTGAATTTAAATTCTTCAACAAAGCTTAATCCATTTATTTGATGACTATCTAAGTATAAACATTTACTTAATAAATGCATATCATACTTTTATGAATATCTAATTACAAATAATGGCTATATAGATAAATAAAATAGTTATTTCCTAAAAAGTTGATAAAGATAGTGTTTTGAGCCTTGACAACTAATCTCTTGACTTCCACTTATTAGATAGTTATCACTGATGCAGGGATACAACTTTTAATACATATTTTGTAAGTGAGACTTAAGATGATTAACAAATTAATGGTCAAGCTAGCAGCAGCAACTTTAGGCTTAGGAGCAATGGCAGCTCCTGCTTTTGCTAGTGAGGGCACATTCACAGTAGAAAATGCGGGAGATTCAAAAATAGTCAGAATTGAGGCAGCGGAAGTTGGTAGCAATACATGGCGTAGCTTTACAGGTAGTACGATAAATACTGGTGAGGAAATTACCCTTGAATGGGATGAGTCAACAAATGATTCAAGCTGCGTTTGGAAATTACGCGCAGTTTACAGTGACGGTCCTTCCGAACCTGAAAAATTCAACTTCTGCGAGGAAACAGCAATTGTATTTGATAATTAAATATTTATAATAATTTCTGAGTAAAAATTATCACAATTAAGCAACCCGGTTTTTTGAAAAAATCGGGTTTTTTGCTAATCATTATTAATTGACTTACTAGTACTTAATCGCATTAATTTTGCAGGTAATAATTCGTAATGCGTTAACGCTGTGACAAGTAATCACGTTATTACATCGCTTTACTATGCTTTCTTGCCTTTATTAAAGCCAAAACCAGGTTTCTCTTCCCGCACGAGCATGTCTATAAATTTTTCAAATCTCCTCTGTCTTGTTTCAGGCTTTTTTGCAGTGGCTAATCCGTAAGCAATTGCGTATCGACTGGATTTATTTAGCGTTTCAAAAAATATTTTCGCTTTCGGTTTTCTCTCAAGTGCTGCCAAAAAGTCTTTTGGTACTGTCATTTCACTTGCTGGAGCATAGGCTTTTTCCCACCTACCATCCGCTTTTGCGGCACGAACCTGTATAAGCCCCGGCTCCTTCATCCGACCTTCTTTGATAAGGCGCTCAGCATGTTCTGTATTCTTCTTAGACCAATTGCTGCGAGCTTTTCTTGGTGTAATACGCTGTAGATAGGCTTCATCATCGATTGATTTCTTAACGCCGTCAATCCAGCCCCAGCATAGCGTCTCAATCACAACATCCTCCCAACTCACGCTAGAAATTCCTGTTCTTTTTTTGAATATCTTTATCCAAAGCTCATTTTCAGTGGAATGGTTTGCTTGTAGCCACCAGCTAAGGTCTTCCGGTGACGAAAAGGCTATGATTTTTTCTGGATCGGGTTTAAGCACAATACAATACCTTACCTTTGCCAAAATGAGAGAATTAAAAGAGAGGGTGCTTTATAGCATAAGTAGTTAAACATAATTAACTACACAACGTCATTGCGAGTGTAACGGAGTGAAACGAAGCAATCGCAAAGGTCCGATTAATTTTATTAGCTCCTAATAAGAGTAAATAATTTTGTTTACTTACTTAGTTATTGTCTTTCATCACGATAACTCTATTACTATAAGTAACCCATGCCGAATATCTTAGCACTGTTGCAAGGTAAAATAATCATGAACAAGCTGCAAATCAAATAGCTCAAATGGGTACAATTTTTAGTCGATTTCAAAGCTGGTTGGCTGAAAATCCTAATTCTTTGCTGTCCAGGTTTTCTACTGATGAGCAAGAAACGCAAGAACCTGAGAAGTCCTTAACTGATTTACCACCTTCTGTTTCATCTAAATTAGTCGCAGCTGTTGATAAGTTACCTAGCGATAACCCGGATGTGGAAGCGATTCAATCAACTTTAGATAAAGCTTTTGAAAAATGGCTCAGCAATCCTAAAGTAGCTGATAATTCTTTGGTGATTTTAAGTTCTCCGGTAACAACTGTATCGCGGATTTTAACTGAAAGCCTACATGATTGGGCATTGGAAAGGGAAATTAGCTTGCGACCTTTACAGTGGATAAGTAGACCCCAAGAAGTTGAAGATATTGCAAAAAGATTGCGACAGCAGCTTGGTAGGGGAATGGTAGCAGTAGACTCTAAAGAACCGGAAATTGTCGTAATTCCTAATTTAAGCTGGTGTTTTTTGCGTAGCGTTGATGGTTTGGAAGGAATCGATTATTTACAAGATGTTCTACTTCAAGATAATTCTCGTTTTTGGATAATTGGTGCTGGTGAAGTCGGTTGGGAATACCTCAATCATGTATCTCATTTTAAAGCTTACTGCGGTGAATCTTTAGAATTACCACAATTGAATCCAGAACAATTACAAGAGTGGTTTGAACCAGTGATTTCTGAATTTGAAATTACTTTTGCTAAACCGAATATTGAATTTCCGAAATCAGACGAAAACCAGAGTTATCAAAATAGATACTTTAGCAAATTAGCTTCTGTAAGTGAAGGAGTAAATACTGTAGCCGCGCAAGTTTTTTTACATTCAATACGCTACGAGTCTAATAATAAAGACAATCAGGAAAATGATGAAAATAAAGGAATTTTGTCAGCACAAAATCCAGAATTGCCTAATTTACCGCGTTTAGATGCAGATGAACACTATATATTATATTCTGTATTATTACATGGCGATTTAACTTTAACCGGGCTGAGCGAAAGTTTAGGAGATGAAAGGTCTTTTGTTAAAGGTAGAGTTCAAATGTTGCGTCGTAAGGGTTTAATCGAGCAAAAAAATGGAATCCTAACTATTAACCCGATTCATTATCCTCGGATAAAGAATGAATTGTCGAATAATAATTTTATTATTTATGAATCTGATTAATTAAGAATTGGGAATTGGGGATTGGGGATTGTAAATTGGGATGTATTTAAAGTTTTGGTTATAGTCCTACATGGTAGGATATAGCTTTTCTCAGTCTATTAAGGTACACCTCAAAACCTCACCCCCAACCCCTCTCCTTATTAAGGAGAGGGGAGATAAAGCACTTACCAATTACCAATTACCAATTACTAACTACCAATCCCCAATTACCAATTACCCATGACCAATTACCCATTCATTTTTGCTCAATCAGGCGATAATGCAGCAAAAGAAACTGCCGAACAAACTAAACAAATTATTACAGAAATTACAACCTGGAAAATTAGTCAAGGATTAATCGTTCTTGCTATTTCCTACATTAGTATTAAGGTTGTTGACAAATTAGTCATTTGGGTATCCGAGCAAGTTGCAAAAGAATGGCGGTTGCAAGTCAAGCAATTTTTGCCTTTTTTTAGAATGATGGTTTTAACCATCACTGTCATATTTTTAATGAACTTATTTTTAAACTTATCCCGAGATAATTTAGTTGCAGTTACGGGTACCGTCGCAGTCGCGTTAGGTTTCGCTTTCAAAGACTACGCAAGCTCAATCATAGCAGGAATTATTGGCTTATTTGAAGCACCTTATCGAGTTGGCGATCGCATTCAAATTGAAGACTTTTATGGTGAAGTGAGAAGCTACGGACTCAGAGGTATTCGCTTGCAAACCCCAGAAGACAATGTTGTTACCATACCTCATAATAAAATCTGGACAAATGCCGTATCTAACTCCAACATGGGTGAGTTAGAAGCCCAGGTAATCACAGAGTTTTACTTCGCACACAATGTAGACAGCCAATTAGTGACAAAAATATTATATCGAGTAGCATATACAAGTAAATACACTTATTTAAAACTTCCGGTTTTAGTAATAGTAGAAGAAAAATATTGGGGAACCTTCTTTCAACTTAAAAGCTATCCTTTAGATGCAAGAGATGAATTCATTTACAAAACCGACCTGACAACAAGAGCAAAGCGAGTATTCGCAAAACATAATTTACCCTATCCCCGGTTGATGAACATGTCGGAGGGGGGATAGTTAATTGAGAGGAGGAGATGGGGAGATAGGAAGACAAGGAGAATTTAACCTTTAACCTTTGACCTTTGACCTTAAATTGCTCCCAACCCCCAATCCCCAACAATTAACTGTTAACTATTACGAATAAACAGCTTACAATTCGGGTCGGGAAGTAATAACATATCATCTGATAAACAGCTCATCGTAGAGGAAGTCCTAAATGCTTTGGATTCAAGTCATTATATGTATCGCGCTCGTGATTGCAGTCAGTTCAAAACTTTCACAAAGCGCCGACATGGTGGCTGAGAAAAGTGGTTTGGGACGTAATTGGGTAGGAGCTATATTACTTGCTGGTAGCACTTCTTTGCCAGAATTAGCTACTGGTGTGAGTGCGGTTAATTATTTGGATGCACCAGATTTAGCAGCAGGAGGAATTTTTGGTAGTTGCTTATTCAACTTAATGATTCTGGCAATATTAGATATTATTACTGGAGGAGGCCCGCTTTTCCAGCAAGCTCAGGTTAGCCACGGTTTGGCTGCTGGTTTGGGTTCTTTGATGTTAGGTGTTGCTGCTACTGGAATATTTTTAGCGGATAGAGGTTTGGACCCAGTTTTAGGTTGGGTTGGTATTCCGAGTATTGTGCTAATTGTAGTTTATCTAGTTAGCGCTCGTTTGATTGCCAAGTTTGAGAGGAGACGACGCAGTGAAGTATTAGAACAAGAAAGCGAAGCTTATGAATACGAGCATGTTAAACCACGAAAAGCTTATTTAACGTTTGCTTTATGTTCTTTGGCAATTATAGTACTCGGGGTATGGTTGGCTTGGTTAGGAGATGAAGTAGTTAAAGAAACGGGATTAGAAGAAAGTTTTATTGGTTCGCTGTTATTAGCAATTACTACATCGCTTCCGGAAGTTGCTGCTGGAATCGCTGCGGTTAGATTAGATGCTGTAGATTTAGCAATTTCTAACGTTTTTGGTTCCAATATTTTTAATATGGCAATTTTAGGAATTTACGACATTGTTTATATTAAAGGTGATTTTTTTGCAAAAGTGGCACAAGTGCATATTTTCACTGCGGTAATCGCAATGATGATGACTTCTTTAGCAATTGTTGGATTAATTTACCGCGCAACACGTCCATCAAGGTTATATCTGACTTATGATGTTTTGGGATTAATTGTTTTATATCTTGGCGGTATGTATATTGTTTATTTAGGATAAGTCAGTTATCAATTAACAATCATTATTGTGGGGTGTGTGACGTGCTATATCTAATTGATTTTGGGTTTTATCATTAATTGGAACCGTCACGCACCCTAAAAATTTTTATTTCAGTATAATTTTTTAATGATTAATTGATAATTGTTAATTGTTCGTTATTAACTAATAACTCGTTTTCTGCATTTTTGACTAGTTGATATGCTTCAGATTCGGCAAGAGGAATCATGCTAGTCACTCCAAAATTAATTTTTAAAAATTCGTTGTGTATCTCTAATGATTCTATAGAATTTTGAATTGCTTTTACGACTTCTTTTGCTTCTTCAATTTTAGTATTTGCTAAAATCATAGCGAATTCTTCATTGCTATAACGAGCGATAAAATCAGTGGAGCGTCTTTTGCATTTTTTCATGGTGTCAGCTATGTGACATAAATATTCATCTTTTCCTTGATAATCTATTTGTAAAAAATTAATTTTACACAAAATCAATGAAAGAGATAATTGGTGTTTTTGCAATCTTTTCCATTCGCGCTGTAAATACTCATTAAAATAAGAGCGACTGGCTACTTTTGTTAATACATCTGTGGAAGCAAGGCTTTGTAATTCTCGGTTTGCTGTTTCTAAACTTACTGTTAATCGACATTCACGTTCGATTTTACGACGGGTTTCTAATACGGCCCAGCGAGATGTTAATAAGCGATTGACTCTACGCGCAAGTAAGTCCCAATCAATGGGTTTTGTAATGTAATCGCAGGCTCCAACTTGTAGAGCGCGTTCTACTGATTCTTGGTCATCGAGTACTGTAATCATCAAAATGGGCGGACAATTATCGCCCATAAGTGTTTGCAATTTGCTACAGCAAGTAAAGCCGTCCATCCCAGGCATTCTAGCATCCAGCAAAATTAAGTCCGGTGTCATTTTCTCACAGATATCTAAACAATGTTGTCCGTTGCAGGCTTCGATTATTTGATATCCCTGTTTCTCCATTGCTTTATGCAGCACTAGTCGTAACGTTTTTTGGTCATCAACTACGAGAATTTGAGGTGGATTATTTTGCAAATCGGAATTAATCATGTTGTTCCCCTTGTAGGATAGTGTTTTTGCAAAGCTGTTTTGACTCGTTGGTACTCTATATCAAGTGTTTCAAGTAAAGTAGAAGCATTTGATGTTGTTCCAGAACGTCCTATAGCTTCTAGTTTGCTGGATACTTGAGCTAGCAATACAGCACCAATTGTGACGCTCAATGACTTTAATGCATGAGCAGAATTACGAAGTTCTTCAGAATCTTGTTGATCGATAGCGCGGTAAATTTCTTGCAGTTTTGGTGGTGCATCTTCAAAATAGCTATCAATTACTTCTGTTATCATTTCCGAAGCATCATCACCTGCCATGTCTTTTAATTCTTGTAATATCTGAGTATCAATAACTGGAAGTTGGTTCATGTCCGGTTTTTCTCGATTAAAAACAGCTGTTGAATCGGTGTCTGGCTTTGAAGAATGCTGTAAATTTTTATAGTTGTTAAAAATTTCAATTAATGCTTCAATACGCACGGGTTTGCTAACATAGTCGTTCATTCCCGCATTCAAACATTCTTCTCTGTCACCCTGCATTGCATTCGCAGTCATGGCAACTATCCAGGGGCGTTTTGGTGGTACCCATTCTTTGCAGATATGGCGAGTTGCTTGAAGTCCGTCCATTTCCGGCATTTGTACGTCCATGAACACAAGGTCGTAATCTTGACGGTGCAGGCTTTCAAGTGCTTCTAACCCATTATTTGCGATATCAGCACGATAGCCTAATCTCTGTAACATGTGTATGGCTACTTTTTGGTTTAAAGGCATATCTTCTACCAAGAGAATCCGTAACGGTAGTTTTTCACTCAATTGCGAGTCAAATTTGGAGCTTGTGGGTGTTGAAGGTAAAACAGAAATTTGCTGTTCGCATAAAATACGAACGCAAGTGTCGTATAGTTGAGATTGTTTAATTGGTTTGTTTAGTAGGGAAGTAAATTCTGATTTAACTGCGAGTTGCTGTTGAGTAAACCTATCAACTGAACTTAATATTACTATTGGCAACTGTTCGTAACCGGGTAGAGAGTGAATCTGTGAAGACAAGCTTGAGCCATCCATTTGTGGCATTCGCATGTCTATAATTGCCATATCAAATTTTTCTGCGAAGCTCATTAATTCCAAAGCTTGCAAACCGGATTCAGCAGTAAGAACATTAATTCCCCATTTCTGCATTTGTAAGGTCAGAATTCTGCGATTCGTAGCATTATCATCTACTACCAAAATTCTTTTTCCAATCATATTTGTTTGAATGTTATCAAGATTAGTGACTTGAGAATTTACTGCTGATTCGGCTTCAATGGTGAAATAAAATGTAGAACCTTCACCTACAGTACTTTCTACCCACATGTCACCATCCATAATTTCGCTCAACCGCTTACTGATGGCTAAACCCAGACCAGTACCACCGTATTGACGAGTCATTGAAGCATCAACTTGGGTAAACGGGTTAAATAATCGTTTTATTTTCTTCTGAGGGATACCAATCCCTGTATCTTTAACAGCAAATTGAATCTGAAAGTTATTTGGTTGATTGTTGCTTGAATAATTACTAGTTGAAAAATTAGTTAACTGTTTTGCACTTACAGAAACAACTACTTCCCCTGCTTCGGTAAATTTAACCGCATTGCTAAGTAAATTAACTAAAATTTGTCGCAATCGCGTTACATCTCCAACAATCGAGGTTGGAGTTTGAGAATCAATTATATATGCTAAATTCAAGTGTTTCGCAGCAGCTTGAGAAGTTAATAAATCTAAGGATTCTTCAATACAATTACGTAAATTAAACGGAATTTTCTCTAAATCTAATTTACCCGATTCAATCTTAGAAAAATCTAAAATATCGTTAATAATAGCTAGCAATGTATCGCTACTGCTGCGAATAGTTTCCACAAAATCTAACTGTCGGGGAGTTAAATCCATATCTAGCAACAGTCCACTCATCCCAATGACTGCATTCATGGGAGTGCGGATTTCATGACTCATCATCGCTAAAAACTCACTCTTTGCACGGTTCGCTGCTTCAGCATCAAGTTTTGCTTGTTCCAACTGACTATTCTTGATAGTAAGTTCTTGTTTTTGCTGAGTTTCCTGTTGCAAAAGATGAGCTTGAGCTAGAGCTATTCCCACCTGTGCTGCTACAGATTCTAATAGCTCGATTTCATCTCTTGTCCACTGACGATAATAATTACACTGATGCAAGCCAATACTACCATTCGACTCACCTTGATAGGAAGTACGAATTGCTAATATCGACTTGATTTGCATTTTTTGACAAATATCTAGCTGCGACTCCAATAGCTCTTCAGTAAAGACATTCGGAGTTGCGATCGCACTATCCTGAGATAACATTTTCTCAGCGTGGAGATTACCTTCAATTGGTATTTGATAGTGTCGCATTGACGGGTAAGCGGGTTCTAAATATTCCACTACGGTAGGAATTTGTTTCACAGAACCTGTTATACACTTATGAATCAAACAGCGATTAACCTTGAAAGCATTAGCAATTTGAATCGCAGTAGTTTCAAAAATTTGTTTTGTATCCAAACTCCGACGAACTTCATTAGTAATTTGCTTGAGTAATAAAGCGCGATTAAATTGCTGTTTGAGAGCTTGTTCTGCTTGTTCTCGCTCAATTTGGCTACCAACCCATTGAGACATTAACTTCAATAATTCTCTATATGTATTTTGAAACCGCTGCTTTCGTGGTTTCCGACTGGAAAATGAGAGAGTACTATGAACCTTACCAGCAACTAATACTCGTGCTCCCATGTAAGATTCCATACCAAACTTCTGATAGCCGGGATGATTGCACCAAGGAGAATTTTGACTATGTGCAATTACCAAAGGTTCATCATTATCGAGCACTTCAGAGGATAAAGTTTGCTCGAGTTCTACGCTATATCCGGCATGAAGTGAATTGTCTGGAGCCTGTGCTACAGTTACGTGGTAGCAATTATCTTTAACTCGTGCCAAAATGCCAAACTCTACACTAAATGTTTGACATCCCATTGCTAACAAATATTGAATTCGTTGGTCAAAATCAAAATTACGAGCTACAGCTACCTCATAAAGCGTTCGCAAAAATGCTTCACTTTCCCTAAGCTCTACTTGAATTCGTTTATTCTCTTGTTGACTTTGAATATCTCGAATCGCGACAATTAAATAATTAGCGACTTCAGTAATCGTATTAATTTCATACTCGCTCCAGTTTCGCGGATGTGAATCATAAAAGCCAAGCACACCAACTAAGCTACTAGAATCTCGTAACGGTATTTCTAAAATAGCTTGATTACCAACTTTTAAAATATCGGATGCTAAAGACACTAAACATTGATTTTTAGCAACATCCTCAACAATAAATTTCTGACCATTAGCTAAAGTAAAAAAATAATCGGGAGCAGTTGTTAAATCAGCAACGAATCCTTCTAAAATTGGCGTATTTGCTATTTCTATTGAGTGAATAACAGTTAAAATTCCATTATTATCTATATTGGAAAAACCAACTTTTAAATCCGGGAAATGCCTATTCAGTTCTTTGACAGTATTTTTAATTATCTGCTCTACAGACATTCCTAAAGGAACGCCAGTTAAAATAGTATTAAGTAATTTTAAACGTTTTTGGCTTAAAAGTAGCACTTCTTCAGCTTGCTTGCGACCAACTATTTCCCTATCTAATTCCTGCTTTGCTGATAATAATTTTTTTCTAAAAAATAAAAATAAAATAATTATGGTTGTGCTAGCTAACAGCCAAGTAGCGAGAAATCCGGAACCAAAATATTCTTCAAACTCTGAAGTTATGAAAAACATCTGTAGCACCAGCCAGCAGTTTTTTATTAAGCAAAAATCAAGATAATGCAGGAATAGGTACACCGTTACGTAGTAGATGCGATATAACATACTACATATAGCCTATACTGTAGCTAAATGAGTTCAGAGTTTATACTGACAAGTAACCCCAGTTCATAATTCTCATTTTTAGTTTACGTCTAGATACTTAATAAAACAAAGTTATAATGTAAGACTTATGACTTTGCCAATACAGCGATTTACATTTAGTTCATAAAATATTGTTTCTGATTTCCTACTTCCTTTATCAAAACAATTTACAAAGTTATTCCGTTATAATTGAAAGCATTATCCCAGACATAATCGATGACTTTTTTACTGTCATTTAAAGGAAGAATACAGCAAAATCCTTGCTTGTCATACCTTAACAAAGGAATTTCTGGTACATCCTCTTCAGACAAATCATTTGTAATTACTTTACCGAAAATATTCGCTAAATTATCTAAAGGACCGTGGATATCAAAATTAATAGTAATACCTAGCTTTTTCTGCATCCAAGCTTCAATACGAGCGTCTAATTCTTCAGGGGTAAGTTGATTTTTACTGATGAGTAAATGGTAATATACGAGAATAATTTCTTTACACTCTTCCTCTTCTGCTAAATCGATAAATGTTTGAAAAACACTGTCATTATTTCCTAAATTCTTGAAGAAAAGAGTTTCTGTAATATCTTTCTGAAACTTGATTCGCTTACTTTTATAATTACTATATTGTTTAAAAGCAAATCCACCTAAAGCCATTCCTAAAGATAAAGTAGCAACTAAAACAGGCATTATGTTTCTAGCTTGATTTTCTTCGACCCGCAAATCTTTCACCAAAGGTTCTGCATTTAATGCGAATAAAATGGCCGCTATCAATAATAATAAATTTGGTAACGCTCTCAATAACAATGGAATTGCAGCACCAATAGCGGGAACTCCGAATAATAATCTATCTTTCCAAGTCATGCTAGTAGTGACATTAGGAAAAAGCAAATCAATATCTAATTTTGGAATATTCTTATAAAAATAAACATACATTTTACCGGGACTAAATTTAAGCTCTTTTCTTTTGTCTTTATTAGCACCAAAATAATCTGCTTCTTTAAACTTAATCAGTAAAACAATTCTTTCGTAAATCTCAATTTTCTTTTCCTGTTTCCAAAAAAAGAACTTTTTTTGAGTAACAGTTTTATCAGAATCCCCACGATAATAACAGACAAATCTATCAAAATCATCAAAATCAACTTCAGTTTTTAAGTCGATTAAAGACGTTTGACCCAATGCTTGTTTAACAGCATATTCAGGTAATTTTATATAATTTGCTCTTTCTAAAATATGCTCAAATCCATCGACTACCTTCGATTCCATTTCATCATATTGTTCAAAGCTAGGTGGAACTAAAGCTTCAACGTCCGCATTAGGATTGAAAGGTACGTAATTATCTTTGATTGCTTCGAGAGTCTTATGAAAGCGAAAGTGATAATATGACGATAAAATTTCGCAGAAATCTTTAAACTGTTGAGATTCAGCAGCATTCAACTGTCCATCGTCCAAGCAAAGCTTGATAATATCGCTGCGACGGTAGGGAATAAATGCTTCTGAATTACCGTGAACTGCCATAAATTGAAGTGAGATTTATTTAAAGATAAAAATGAATTGATGGAAATATATTTTTACATCATCTCTCCACCTTAATATAAAATACCAGTATCTATAGTAGGAAATATATTAATCTTTAGTAAGAATATTTTATCAACTGGAATGCAATTACTAATTGGTAATTACTAGTTGGTAATTGGTAAAATATCGTACCATTTTTGTTCGGTCCCAATACCCCACGTTGAAATAAAAATCACCAGCTAATATGCAAATCATGTCAAAACGCACTAAAAAAATTACGCAGTCTGATTTATCAGACTTTGTGTATTAGCCTAGGAATTTATTCCAAGGCAGTGTTGAGAATAATGCAATATGTAAGTAATATAGCACTGATTACTAATTTAATATTTTTCTACTTTCTACTTGCTACTTCCTAATTACTACTTGCTACTTCCTACTTCCTACTTTCTACTCCCCATTCCCTATGACAGAATCCGATTTAATTATTTCTACAACCAATTTAACAAAAAACTATCGTAGAAAATCAATTGTTGAAAACCTTAACTTAGCCGTACCTCGTGGTTCTATTTGTGGTTTTCTCGGTCCTAACGGAGCAGGTAAAAGTACTACAATCAAACTATTGTTAGGATTGGCAAAACCTACTAGTGGAGACGGTACTATTCTGGGTGACAGTATTATTAAAGATAGCGTTAGAATACGTGAAAGAGTTGGTTTTTTAGCTCAAGAACCGCGTTTTTATGGATACTTAACCGCTCGTGAAACTTTACGCTTTGTCGCTTCGTTCTTTTTTACAGGTTCCAAGAGTAAAATTGAAAGTCGAATTGACGAAATTATATATACTGTAGGCTTAGATGGAAAAGCAGACCGTCCAATAAAAGGTTTTTCCGGAGGTGAACGTCAGCGTCTTGGTATTGCTCAAGCTGCTATAAATGACCCGGAATTAATTATTCTTGATGAACCAGCTTCAGCTTTAGACCCATTAGGAAGACGGGATATGTTGCAAATCATTGAGAATTTTCGGGGAAGAAGTACCGTTTTTTATTCAACCCATATTCTTGATGACGTACAACGGGTAAGCGATATGGTAGTGATTCTTAATAACGGTAAATTAGTTGCTCAAGGAAATATTCAAGAATTACTTGCAGGAAATCGCAGTCAATTTTATATTACAGTACGCGGTGATGGGTTAACAATACGCGATAAATTACAGAATATATCTTGGATTAAAAATATTACCATTGAACAAGGAATTCCCGATGTTAATAATGATAGAACAACTAAGCTATACGCTAATGTGACCAATCCAAGCACAGCAGAAAACGAACTCTTACGTTTGGTTCTGACTGATAATGAAACGGTTGTAACTGAATTTGGTAGGACATCTTACGAACTAGAAGATATTTTTGTAGATTTAGTCGAAGGGGAAACCAAAAATGCTCGTTAGAACTTCTGCCAAAAATTGGTTACGCGGTTTTTATCCCATATTTAAGAAAGAATTATTTCGTAAATTGGGAAATAAACGCTGGATACTTTCACTTATTATCTGGATGTCACTATCAGCGGTACCTAGTATTTCTTTAGCAGGTGCTAATTCTTCACCATCTGCAAGTCAAGGTATTGGTGTGTTGTCACTATTTTTATGGTTGGGTACTATACCAATGTGGATTGGAACTATTGTAATTAGCCAAGGTGCGATAGTTGAAGAAAAATTGACTCAAACTTTGTTATGGATTTTTTCTAAGCCTTTATCAGGTTCGGCTTTTGTTCTTGGTAAATTTGCAGCTTATGCTTTATTTATTGCTGTCATTATGTTAGGTATTCCTGCTATAGTGGTCGGTATTTTTGCAGTATTATATGGATTAAGTTTTAATTACTTATTGGGTTATATTGCCAGCATTTTGATGATTTATTTATTGTTACTATTTATTTTGTCATTAACTTTAATGCTGGGAACATTCTTTCAAAAGATTAGCTCCGTAACCGCAATTGCTTTTATGATTTATATTGCTGGAGCGAGTTTGAATGTAAACAAATATTTGAGGCTGATTGAACCTTACGGCTTTGTAGCATTACAGCGTTATGCAGTACAAACTGCTGCTGGTAGTTTTCCAATGCAGGCTTCATTTGCAATAGCTATTACGCTTTTACTAATAATCATATTTCTATTCATTGCTTCTTGGAAGATGGAACGATATGAATTTTGAATAGCTATTAATCAAATATAGAGTTTATTCTCAAAGCCATGGAAGCAAATACTTGATTAATTAAATCTAGATTAGCTTCATAGAATCATAATTATGTATTGAAGTATCTCAGATTACAATATAGATAAATTATCGCAAAAAATTTACATTCTATAATATCATGTTAGCTGAGGTTTATCAGCTAGATAATATAAGTTTGTTCTGACTTAAAATGCAAAAAATAAATAAAAATTAATCAGTTTATAATTCTCTAAACTCCCTATATAACTAAGCTTTATTGAAATATTTTGATATTTAAATAATCACGTGTAGCAAATATAGTCGGTAGCATTTGCACTAAAAAACACATGTGATTCTGCTTGACTTTTATGATTAAATAGGTGTATAAATTATTTTGTTATCGCCAAATAAAATTAGGTTATATCGATTTTAAATTCTTAATAGCATCTGCCTTGCCTAAAAGATTTGTATCTGTCATCTGTTAGGTAAACTGTCCATGATTTACTATTAGGAACGACTTGAAATGGCTCATCAAAGTTCTGCTCATATCAATAATTTTCCGGAAATTTCTCAACCCGAACAGTTACCTCTAGATATTACAACTTCCTTTTCGGAACTATTACTTCCCGAACAATTAGCGACTGATTATAATATTGGGAACAAAAGTAATAGTTCTCTAAAAATTTTATCGGATGCAGCAACGAAATATGAAACAGAAAATGATTTACTATTTCCGATAGTTGATAAAAACATCGATGAGAAAAGTTTTGATATTGACTTAAATGAAATTAAAGATATATCAGAAACTCCTCTGTCTAAAAAAAATCCCAAAGTAGAAACAACTTTAATTTCGCGACCACCATTTCATAGAAGTGGAAATTACAGTATAGCCTCTGCATCTGCAAGTGTAAGAGTTGTAAACTCTCCTAATATTGTTAGTAAGAGCTTTACAAAATCTGCGGGTGTTAAACCAACTCAAGCGATAGATTCTCAAGATTTAAAAATTATTGATGATTTACCAGCTATTGATATTTCTGAAAGACCAAAAATAACTTCCGAAATCAAGCAGATTCTTAAAAATAGCAAAAATACTGCTCTGAAACTCTCAGAAAAAAAAATTGATGATTTAGATAAAGCGGACTCTAATCTTGTTTCTGAAAAGTCCAACGATGTATCAGTCGTAAAAACAGATTTTCATAAGACTAATAACTACTCTGATGATAATAGCCATGATTATTCTATCAAGGTAAATATCACAAATAATCTCGAAAATGGAGTTGTTGCTAGCCCTAGCTATCAGCAATTCGAGAACCTGTTCTATCTCGGTCAGAACGAACACGCAGTTGGTAGTGAAGCTAACGATATTTTTTTTGTTCAACCTAATGGTGGGAATATCCTATCTGGTGGTGCAGGTTCAGACCAATTTTGGATTGTTAACGGACAGATTCCCGAATCTGCAAATATCATCGTTGATTTTGAAATTGGTTCTGATGTGATTGGGATTATAGGTAGTTCGAGTTTAGGAATTAATCCATCAACCTTAGAATTAAATGAAATAGATGGGAATACAGAAATTAATTTCGACGGTCAAATTTTAGCGGTAATTAACAATGTAACTGGTTTAGATATCACCAAAAGTTTTATATTTAGTTGATTGTTATTCGTATTAGTAATGTCCGCTCAGTTATGGAGACGTAGCACTGCTACGTCTCTACCTTTATGTAAAATTATAGTTCCACATTCCTATTTCCATAACATTCCTTTGTTCAAATAAGCTATATCTTTTAATATCTCGTAATTAATATAAGCTTTATCAGCTATTAACAGAATATTAAGGTTTAATTTCTAATCTAAGATTGGTAGCGTTAATTGAGTTTGATAATTACTCAATAGCGCAATTATTGCTAGATATTTTCCTCTAGTCTCTTGTTTTCAAGAAGCGACAAAGACTACAAGGTGATAATTTTGCAGCTATTAAATCGATAAACATTAATTAAAAGGAAATATACTTCAATGGCTGATGTCAAATTAACAGGATTCGCATCGTTACCAGCCGATACTTTTGCAGAGGGTTCCCCAGCAGGTGCTGATATTTCTGCGAACGGACGCACGGGACCCTTCCCAGGACAACCGGTTCAAGGTTTTAGCGGGGTACAGTTTGCGCCGAATAATGATAGTTCTTACTGGTTTTTGTCAGATAACGGTTTTGGAAGTAAAGATAATAGTGCTGATTATTTATTGCGGATTTATCAGGTAAATCCCGATTTTAAGCAAGAAAACGCAGGTGATGGAACTATTGAAGTTGAGCAGTTTATTCAACTTTCCGACCCTGATAATTTGATTCCTTTCGATATTGTTAATCAAGATAGCGAAAAACGTTTGCTGACTGGTGCGGATTTTGATATCGAATCTTTTGTAATTGCTGACGACGGTTCAATTTGGATCGGGGATGAATTTGGACCATTTTTACTTCACTTCGATTCGACAGGGAAGTTGATTGAAGCACCAATTGCTACTCCGAATTTAACAAATAGCGATGCAAGTAGCGATGAACCATTAGTTCGTTCTCCCCAAAATCCCGAAGTACTTTTCAACACTTTAGATGGAAAACCACCGTTGGTTATAGCCCACCGTGGTGCTAGTGGAGAATTACCCGAACATACTTTGGAAGCTTATCGTCGAGCTATTACTCAAGGTGCTGATTTTATCGAACCGGATTTGGTAATTACTAAGGATGGTGTATTAATTGCGCGTCACGAACCAATTTTAGATGATACTACCAACATCGGTGAGGTATTTGGAGAGGAGCGTAAATCTACAAAGAATCTCGATGGGGAAGAAGTTACAGCTTATTTTGCTGAAGATTTTACATTAGCTGAAATCAAGCAGTTACGAGCGGTACAGTCTCGCGACTTCCGCGACCAATCTTTTAACGGTGAGTTTGAAATTCCTACTTTCAAAGAAGTTATCGAGCTTGTACAAGAAGTGGAAGCGGAAACCGGGAAAAAAGTTGGGATATATCCAGAGACGAAACACCCTACTTTCTTTGACGAGCAAGGTTTATCTTTGGAAGAACCATTAGTTTCAACTTTGCAGGAAACTGGTTTTACCGACCCCAGCAGAATTTTTATCCAGTCTTTTGAAGTTGCGAATCTTCTTGATTTACAAAATAATCTGCTTCCCGAAGCTGGTTTGGAAGACGTACCTTTAGTACAGCTTTTTGGGGATGTTGAAGACGAGTTTATCAACGAAAAAGGTGCTGGTTTTTCGGTACCTTACGATATTGTTGCCAATTTCAGTAATCCAGATTTTGACGTAGCTGATGCAAAAGCTGTTTATGGTGACTTTGTTAGTATTGTTCCGGATTTTGGTCAGGATGTCACTGGTGATGGTATTCCCGATACGACTTATCAAGATTTAGCAACGAAAGAAGTCTTTGATTATATCGGTGAAACTTATGCTGAAGGTGTTGGTCCCTGGAAAAACAGTTTTGTGTTAAGGGAATCTATAGACAATCCCGTCGATGCTGATGGTGATGGAAATGCTGAAATTACAACTCAATTAACTGGAGAAATTCGTCCTTATGTCGAATGGTCCCATGAAGCAGGAATGCAAATTCATCCCTATACTCTGCGAAACGAAGAACGCTTTTTGACTTTAAACCCAGATGGAACCCCACAAACTCCTGAAGGTGAATTTGAACAGTTTATTAAATTGGGTGTGGATGGTTTCTTTACCGATTTTCCCAAAACTGGAAGAATTGCGGTTGAGCAAGAAATAGTCCCTGCTAATCTTCCCTCATCTCGCGGTTTTGAAGGAATGGCTTTTAGTCCAGACCGCAAAACCTTATATCCTTTATTAGAAGGAGCGGTAGAAGGAGACCCCGAAGATGCTTTACGAATTTACAAGTTTGATGCGACAACCAGCAAGTATACTGCCTTAGTTGGTTTCTATCAAACCTCAGTCCCCGGTCATGCAATTGGTGATTTTACTCCTATCAACGATTCGGAATTTTCAGTTATCGAACGGGATGGGAAGCAAGGGGACGAAGCAGAATTCAAAAAGATTTTCAAAGTTGATATTTCTAAGATAGATGAAAACGGTTATGTAGAAAAATCAGAAATCGTTGATTTATTAAATATCCAAGACCCCAACGACCTCAACAATGACGGTGAAACTACTTTTGATTTTCCCTTTGTTACCATCGAGGATGTTTTAGTTATCGACCAAAACACGATTTTAGTTGCTAACGATAATAACTATCCTTTCTCCACCGGACGAAGTGAGGGTATCGATAATAATGAAGTCATCCTCCTAGAGTTAGATAAATCTTTAGATTTAGACCCTCGTTTGGGTAGAAGTGCCATGGAGAGCGAAGAATCTAAACTAGTTGCGGGTAGTAGTGGTGAAGATTTATTCATCGCTGGAAGTAACTTCGAGGGTGACAATAGTATTTTGTTTACGGGTGCTGGTGACGATGAGATTGATTTAGCTTTTGGTGGAAGCAAAAATCGGGTTGATGCTGGAAGCGGGGATGATGTAATTTACCTTGGTAATCAAAATCGCGTACTTGGTGGTAAAGGTAATGATAAATTCTTTGCATCCGGTGGGGATAATATCATATCTGGTGGCGAGGGTTCAGACC
This sequence comes from Calothrix parasitica NIES-267, assembly GCF_002368095.1. Lineage (GTDB taxonomy): Bacteria > Cyanobacteriota > Cyanobacteriia > Cyanobacteriales > Nostocaceae > Rivularia > Rivularia parasitica. Next base: position 197,811 of record NZ_AP018227.1, read on the forward strand.
AATTTTGGATTGTTAGCGGAGAGATTCCGGAATCGGGAAATACTATTGTTGATTTTGAAGTTGGTTCTGATGTAATTGGGATTTTAGGTAGTTCGAGCTTGGGAATCGATGCAAATACTTTGAAGCTAAATGAAATCGATGGTAATACTGAACTTGTTTTTGATGGAAATACTTTAGCAATGATTAATGGTATTACTGGTTTGGATGTTAATACCAGTGTTTTATTTGCTTGATATTTGATAGATAGTTGTGTTTTCATCGCAGTTGAAAGAGACGTAGCATTGCTACGTCTCTACAAATTTTTCCTGCAACGGTTTTATCTCAATGCTCTATAAAAAATCATATACACCAAACACTATTTCTTGATTTTTAATATATAGTTATATAAATATTTTTCAATTATAAATATAATCTTATTGGGTCGATATATAAATATCTCATTCGTGATATTATAATTTGTTTAACTATAATATTTATATTCATTTAAATTATTAAATATAGGGCATATATCATTAATAAATAATTCTGTAACTCTCTGTCATCAATGTTTTTTATGCATACAGATATTCTTTATATGATTCAGATAGATATAAAGAATATCTGTTTGTTTTTATAAAATACTTCTCAAGTAAGACGAAAAAATATTATTTATCAAATAAGCAAATTCTTTTTTTACCAAAAATTAACTTATATTTAACTGAATAATAAGTATTAGGAAACAGTTTCTATATATCTTTGTAGTTATAAGCATGATTGCATCAAGTAATATTTCTTGCTTTGCCTTCTTAAGTAAAAACTAATAGACATTTAACAATAAATATGGCTAACAGTACTAAAGGTAATCACGTTATTTTCGTTCATCCAGATGGAACCAGTCCATCTCATTATGCGATTGCAAGATTTGTCCAAGAAGGCCCCGACGGACGGCTCAATTGGGACAAACTAGATAATGCTGGTGTGTATCTGGGTCATATGGAAGACCAGCTTGGTGCTACTTCCAACGGTGGTGCAGTTACCCACGCAACTGGTGCCAAGGTTTATGCAGAGTCTTTCGGTTTAGAAGAAGATGGTTCTGAAATTAACCCGCTATCTGGTAATGTCGGTAAAACTATCGTCCAGGAAGCCGTCGAAGCTGGTAAAGTCACCGCTTTGGTACAGTCCGGAGCAATTTACGAACCGGGAACCGCTGCGTTTGTAGCTCAGGTTGGTGAGACGGTTAATGAAGATGGCGATCGCACCCCTCCCCGTGGAAGAACTGGTGATATTACTCGACAAGTAATTGAATCTGGAGTTGATTTTATTCTCGGTGGTGGTGAAGTTACGCTTTTACCTGAAGGTACAGAGGGTTTTCACGGTAGTGCAGCAGAACTTGATGAGCTTGGCTCGCGCTTGCAGCGTCCTGATGAGAATTTAATTGAATTAGCAAAGAACAACGGTTACACCGTAGTTTATACCGAGCAAGAACTTAACGATTTATTAGACCCAGCCAAATATCCCGAACCACCAACTAAAGTTTTGGGTGTATTCGCTCCCATCCATACCTTTAACGACCGTCCCGAAGAGGTGTTAGAGGAACGGGGATTACCTTTGTATCTCGAAACTGCTCCTACCATTGCTGAAATGCTCGAAGTTACTCAGCAATTGATGGAAAAGCATCCCAATTTTGATAACGGTTCCATCGCTATTGTTGAAGAAGAAGGAACAGACAACTTTGGTAATAATAATAATGCTTCCGGAACCCTCGAAGCGATGATTCGGGGTGATGCAGCAATTGGAGAAGCTCTCAACTTTGCCGATAAATACTCTAATACTTTAGTAATAACTGCTGCTGATAGCGATGCAGGTGGTTTAGAAGTCCGCGACCCTCGGAACCCTAGTGAACCTGTAGGGACAATCAATCAAAATCCGACCACCGAACCTCGTCGGGTTCCCCTTGACGGTGTAGATGGTGCAAATACTTTACCGTTTACAGCCGCTCCCGATGCGTCGGGTGATGTATTTAATTTCGGTGTGGGTTGGGTTGGTACTCCCGATTTTCCCGGTTCCATTGTTGCTAAAGCTTCAGGATTGAATGCAGACAAACTCCCTTCCACGGTTGATAATACTGGGATTTATGAGTTGATGTATGAAACCCTATTCGATACCGAACTTGAGTCTCGCAACCCCGCACCGACACCAGCACCGGAAGCAACAAAAGATACCGGTAACGTCATATTTATTCATCCTGACGGAACCAGTCCATCTCATTTTATGGCTCTCCGGAATATCGATGAAGGCCCCGACGGACGACTCAATTGGGATAAAATGTCCAATGCTGGGGTGTACCTGGGACATATGGAAGACCGGTTAACGGGTACTTCTAATGGGGGTGCAGTTACTCACGCTAACGGAATTAAGGTATTTAATGAATCCTTTGGTTTAGATAAAGATAATAATCAGATAACTCCAGCTTCCGGTAAAACAGGGTTCACGATTTTAGAAGAAGCAATCGAAGCAGGAAAAGCAACTGCTTTAATTCAATCTGGAGACTTAGGAGAACCGGGAACCGCTGCTTTTGCTGCTGCTACAACTAACCGTGACGGTGACGATATTCGCGCTCGCGATAAAGCTGCTGAAATTATCGAGCAGGTAATCCGTTCGGGGACTGATGTGATTATGGGTGGTGGTGAATTATATATGCTACCCATCGGTACTACAGGATTTCACGTTACACCAGAAATCGACGCTTCCGAAACCAGACCCGAACGTCGTCCCAGCATCAACTTGATTGAACTGGCTGAGTCTTTGGGTTATACGGTGGTTTATACCGAAGACCAAATGAATCAAGCAGTTAATAGCGACACTCCTCCCGAAAAGCTGCTTGGTGTTTTCGCTGCTGATGATACCTTTGATGACCGTACTGAGGAAGAACTTGGTTTAAATACCGATAGTCCCTTACCTTTATACGTTGAAACTGCTCCTACAGTAGCAGAAATGCTTGATGCATCTTTGAAAATACTCGAAAAAGACCCTGATGGTTTCTTTGCTGTAGTTGAAGAAGAAGGAACCGATAATTTCGGTAATAACAACAATGCCGCCGGTACAATTGAAGCCATGCGTCGTGCAGATGCGGCGATTGGGGAAGCGATAGACTACATTGATAATCAAGACCCCAACACGCTTTTAGTTACCGCCGCAGATAGCGATGGTGGTGGTTTGGAAGTGTTTCAATTCAAACCTTACGACCGTCCCGATGGAAATTTTGATGAGGAAAATCCGGAATTATCATCCCAATCCGAAGTTCCTTTTATCAACGTTAATCCTACCACTGAAAGAAACGACGTTAATTATCTCGATGGTGTTGATGGTAGTACAGCAAGTGAAGAAAAACCTTGGGTACCATTTCAATCAAAAGATAGTATCGATGGGGAAATGGGTGACTTCGGAGTCGCTTGGGTAGGAACTCCTGATGTTCCTGGTAGCATTGTCTCTAAAACCTATGGATTGAACGCCGATAAATTACCTTCCACCGTAGATAATACCGGCATTTACGATATTATGTACGAAACTTTATTCGGCATTACACCCAAAGAAGCAGCAGGACAGGAAAGCGAAACAGAAATAAATCTAGTTTCTGGAACTCCGGAGAGAGATATATTAATTCCCGGAATAGGTGATTTTGATGGAAATAGCGATACAGTCTTTGCTGGTGCTGGAAACGATGAAATTGATTTAGCTTTTGGTGGAAGTAACAATCGTGTTGATGCTGGTAGCGGTGATGATGTAATTTATCTCAGTCAAAATAATCGCGTTTTGGGTGGTGAGGGTGATGATAAATTCTTTGTCCAATCCGGTGGTGAGAATATTCTATCAGGTGGTTTAGGTGCAGACCAATTCTGGATTGCCACCGGAGAAATTCCCGAAGCTGCGAATACCATTGTTGATTTTGAAGTTGGTAGCGATGTAATTGGTATTTTGGGTAGCGCTAGTTTGGGAATTGATGCAAATACTTTGAAGTTGAATGAAATCGATGGTAATACTGAACTTGCTTTTGATGGAAATACTTTAGCAATGATTAATGGTATTACTGGTCTGGATGTTAATAGCAGCATTGTATTTGCTTGATATTTGATATATAGTTACATTAGACTTGTTCCCAGTCTCCAGGCTGGGAATGCATTAATAAAGGCTCTGCCTCATGTCAAGTATCTAGAGGCAGAGCCTCTTGAAGCAGGTTACTAGTCTCCGACTGAAAGTAATAAATATAAAAATTATTTGTGCGTCTAACCCAACCTACAAGCTACCTCAGTTCCAACCAATTTTTGATTTCTTGTACTAACCAAATACATTCGGCTTTAGTTAACCTGTTATCAAATAAGTATCTTTGTTTTTTTGCCTTGATTAAGATAAACCAACTTTCTGTTGTCACATAATCATAATATTGATTTATATCTTCAATATCTTTTATAAAACCTTTACTAAGTATCCTTATTGAATGATTGCCAGATAATTTAAAATTGCAGACGTTAATACAATATAAAGTTGTCAATGAGTCAAAGAGTTTGGCTATTAAGTTCTAGTTCTATTCCGTTGAAAAATTTATCTATTTTTAAAATTTGGGCATTAATCATCCTATTAGCTGGTACATATTTATATCTCAAGATAGATGGCATCAATATATTTTAGGTCGAGTAGTTATCATCAAAAGCAACGATATGGGCTGAGAAATAGCTCGTGCTGCTGCGATTCAAAAACAAATCAATGAAACTGCTACTGGTAAAACCGATTCCGATTTTGAAGTTGTTACTGATGTAAAAGGTTTAGGGATTGATTCCAGCACTTTGCAACTAACCGAAATGCACGGTAGTACAAAAGTTTCTTTTAATGTAAATACTTATCAATGATTAATGGTGTTACCGGGTTAGATGTAAGTGAGAAGATTGTATTTACTTGATATTTGATAGATAATTCTGAAATTTAACGCTTCATTGGCGAAAATCTTTTAAATCACTCAATTAGAGCCTAAAATTGTTAGCTTTTAGGATTTAAATTTGATTAATTTTTTACCTTACCGACTTGCTTAAAAAGTCGGTTTTTTATTGGTGATTGAAATTATTAGACTAGGAAGCTAAATTTTTGATAAATTTTTTCAAGAGAATTAAATCCAAGCAGAAAATTTGGGAACTATAAAACCAAGAAATATATTTTTAATCTTTCTAAAACAATAATGAAGAATATATCTGTTCCAGCATATACTTTTGATAAAATTAATACTGGTGTAAGCACTAATATTTATCGTAGTACAAAAGAAGGGAATCTCGCAGTCATTCTCAAAGTACTAAGAGACGACTATCCCACATTAGAAGCGATTGCACGTCTCAAGCACGAGTATTCTGTTGCTAAAAAACTTGAACATGAGAATATCGTTAAAGCATTGGAGTTAGAAAACTCTGCCGAACATTATGCCATTGTATTTGAAGATTTTGGTGGTATTTCTCTAAGACAGTATTTGGAAAGCAATAGACCATCTTTGGAAACAATTCTCCAAGTCGCAATTGCAATTACTCAAGCACTTATTTATATACATAAAAAGCAAATAATTCATAAAGATATCAAGCCAGCCAATATTATTGTTAAAAATTTATCAGAGAATAATTGTGTAACTTCAATTTATAAACCACTAATTAAACTTACAGACTTTAGTATTGCTTCATGCTTAGAAAAAGAAATAACCCAGCAAACAAATTGCAATCAATTAGAAGGAACCCTTGCCTATATATCTCCCGAACAAACGGGTAGAATGAATCGTAGTTTAGACTTCCGTAGTGATTTTTATTCATTAGGGGTAACATTATATGAAATGTTAACAGGGCAGTTACCATTTATTAGTAGTGACCCTTTAGAATTAATACATGTTCATATTGCCGAGCAACCGACTCCAATTCAGAAATTAAACCCAGATACCAATATTACGGTTTGTGCAATCGTCGAAAAATTAATGGCAAAAAATGCCGAAGATAGGTATCAAAGTGCTGAAGGTTTATTAGCAGATTTTAAACAATGCTGGGAACAGTTTCAAGCAACTGGAACTATTCTGAATTTTACTCCCGGTCAATTAGAAGTTATTTCTCAGCTGTTGATTCCTCAAAAGCTGTATGGAAGAGAATCACAGGTACAGTTATTACTAAATACTTTTGAAAAAATGACTAAGGGTAACAGTGAGTTAATTTTAGTATCTGGTTATTCTGGTATTGGTAAAACATCAGTAATTAATGAGGTAAACAAACCAATAACAAAAGCTGGAGGATATTTTATTAGCGGCAAATCCGACCAGTTTAAACGAGATATTCCCTATGCATCTTTAATACAAGCTTTTTCAAGTTTATGCAACCAAATACTAACAGAACCTTCATCACAATTAAAAAGATGGCAGAATAAAATCCAAAAGGCTGTTGGTAATAATGGACAAGTTATAATCGACTTGATACCAGAAGTTGAATTAATCATTGGAAAGCAAGTAGAAGCACCACAACTAGAAGCTGTAGAAGCTCAAAATCGACTCAACCAAGTATTTCAAAAATTTGTTAGTTTATTTACAAAAAAAGAGCATCCTTTAGTCATATTTATAGATGATTTGCAATGGGCTGATCCTTCAACTTTAAAATTGATGCAGTTACTAGCCACGGATGTTAGTATTGAATATTTATTAATAATTGGTGCTTATCGAGATAACGAAGTTAATCCAACTCATCCCTTAATTAGTACAGTTGAAGAAATTGAGAAATATAAAAATATCAATAATATTACCCTTGAACCCCTCTCGAATCACAATGTAGCAGAATTAGTTGCAGAAACTCTCAATGACAACAAAGAAGATAGTAGTTCGCTAGCAAAACTAATTTTTAACAAAACTGCTGGTAATCCTTTCTTTGTTACTCAACTACTACAGAGTTTGTACCAGGAATCTCTACTCAAGTTTGATTTTAATCAACAAAAATGGCTGTGGAATATTCAAGATATACAGTCTGTTGGAATTACAGATAAAAGCGTAGTGGATTTAGTTGCATCAAGAATTGAAAAATTACCCGAAATCACGCAAAAGGTGCTGAAATTAGCTGCTTGTATTGGAGATAAATTTACCTTAGATGTACTCTCTGTGGTAAACGAACAATCAATCAATGAAACTGCGAGTTGCTTAAATAAAGCACTTGAGGCTGGTTTGATTTTACCATTGAACCAAAACTATCGAATCCCTTTATTATTCGATGACTCTGAGAAAATAAGTTCATTCGATAACAATCAAATTGGTTATAAATTTTTGCACGACCGCGTTCAACAAGCAGCTTATTCATTAATTCCAGAAAATAAAAAACAAGCCACACATTTAAGAATTGGACAGCTTTTAAAAGAATCAAGTAGCCAAGAGAAACTAGCAGATAACATTTTAGATATTGTTAATCAGTTAAATTTCGGTATTGACTTACTGAAAAAAGATATAGAAAAGTGTGAATTAGCAAATCTAAATTTGTTAGCTGGTCAAAAAGCTAAGAAAAATTCTGCATTTGAAGCTGCAATTAATTATTTAAATATTGGCTTAAAGCTATTAGTAGAAAATTCTTGGCAGAGCTATTATGATTTGAGTCTTGGATTATATATAGAGACAGCAGAAGTTGAGTATTTAACTGGCAATTTTGATAAATCACATGAGTTAGCCAATATCTCGTTAGATAAATGTGAAAATATTTTAGACAAGGTGAGAGTTTATGAAATACAAATTCAATTTTATACGGCAAAAGGAGAGATTACGAAAGCACTAGATATAGGGGTTATGGTATTGAAAGATTTGGGATTAAATTTACCAAATCGAGCTAAAATGATCCATGTTTTATCTGCATTTGCTCAAACTAAATTAGCTTTAGCTGGAAAAAAAATAGAAGATTTACTTTATTTGCCAGAAATGCAAGACTCTAATAAATTAGCAATAATGAAAATGCTAATGTTTATTACCCCTGTTGCTTCTCAATCTGGGTCATTGCTATTTCCGTTAATGGTATTATCTATGGTGAGGTTATCTGTCAAATATGGTAATAGCATATATTCTTCTTATGCATATAGTGGTTATGGTGCTATGCTCTGTGATAAGTTTGGAGATATTAATTCAGGCTATAGCTTTGGAAAATTAGGAATTCAATTACTTTCTCATCTAAATGCTTATTCACTAAAAGCAAAAGTTTTTCTGATTTACAATACAATGATTAAGCATTTTAAAGAGCCTGCATGTAATACTCTTTCCCATCTAATTGAAGGAATGCAAAGTGGCTTAGAAACGGGAGACTTAATTTTTTCCAGTTATAATACTTTTCATTTTGTTAACTATAACTTTCTCTGTAATAACCGCTTAGATATAGTTATTAAAGAAGTAACCAAATATATTGAGATAGCAAGTAATAATTTTAAAAGTGAATCTTATACTTTAGGAATGAAAATAGTAAAACAAACTATTTTAAATTTACAGGGTTTATCTTCAAATAAACTTATATTACTTAGTAATGATTTTAATGAGATGGAGATACCATCTGTCTTAGCTGACAATTCAACTATGATGAGTAATTTTTATTGTTGTAAAACACATATTAGCTATATTTTTGGTGATTATCAAGCTGCTATTAGTGCTGCTCAGCAGTTAAAGCAATATCAAGAGGCTAATCCAGCTTTCTTCATGTACCTTGTGAATAATTTTTATTATTCTTTATCTCTGCTTGCTAATTATAAAAATAAATCATTACCAGAAAGAAAAAAATACTTGAATCAAGTAGAAACCAATCAGAAAAAAATGAAGCTATGGGCACATAATTCTCCCTGTAATTTTCAACATAAATATGATTTAGTGGAAGCTGAAAAAGCTAGAATATTAGGCAAAAATAATTTAGCAATTGATTTATATGATAAAGCAATTGCGGGAGCGAGAGAACATGATTATATAGCCGAAGAAGCTCTTGCTAACGAACTTACGGCAAAATTCTATACTGAGCAAGGTAAAGAAAAGCTTGCCAAGATTTATATGACAGATGCTTACTATGGTTATGTCAAATGGGGTGCTTTTGCCAAAGTTAAAGATTTAGAAGAGAATTATCCCGACTATATTATTCGTACTCAAGCAAATATATCTCCAGAGACAAAAGGGACAATAGCTTCAACTAGTTTTAGCCAGAGTTTAGCTTTAGATACTTCAACTTTAATTAAATCATCTCTAGCATTAAGTAGCGAAGTTGTTCTAGAAGATTTAATACATAAACTGATGCATTTAGCTAAATTAAATGCAGGAGCAGAAAAAGTTTTCTTTATTGGTAAAAATCAAGATGAATTAGTTCTTGAAGCCTCATTAAACGAAAAAAATGAGATATCTATATTGCAATATCTGATAAGAAATGCACAAAATATATTGCCTGTATCTATTATTAATTACGTTCACCGTACTCAACTTCCTGTTATTTTAGACGATGCAAATAGTGCTGATAATTTTACAAACGACCCTTATATTATCTCAAATAAGCCAAAATCTATCCTCGTATCTCCTATTATTCATAATGCTAAGATGAGCGGAATTTTATATTTAGAGAATAATCTTACTAATAGTGCATTTACAAAAGATAGACTGGAAATTTTGAAAGTATTATCAGCACAAGCAGCTGTTTCTGTAGAAAATGCTCGTTTTTATTCTACCTTAGAAGCACGAGTGAATGAAAGAACGCAACAGCTAAAAGAAAAAAATCAGGAATTACAAGCTATTACCCAACAGTTACAAGCTACTTTACAAAAACTAAAGCGTACTCAATCACAGTTAGTTCATAATGAAAAAATGTCCTCTTTAGGTCAATTAGTTGCAGGTATAGCTCATGAAATTAACAACCCAGTTAGCTTTATTTATGGAAATTTAACATATACTTCTACATATATAGAATCTTTATTAGAATTGATTGATATTTATCAAGAAAACTGTTGCGATGACAATATTCCTCAAGCTATCGAAAAAATTGAAGAAATAGACTTAGACTATATTAGAGAAGATGCACCAAATCTAATTAATTCAATGAAAATTGGTGCATCGCGCATACGAGATATTGTTAAATCACTACGTATCTTCTCGCGTTTAGATGAGGCAAAAATTAAAAATATTGATATACATGAAAATCTCGATAGTACGTTAATGATTCTCGTACAAAAATTAGGAAGTATTCAAGTTATTAAGGATTACACTCAATTACCACAAGTAAGTTGTTATGCAGGCGAAATAAATCAAGTTTTTCTACATTTAATTACTAATGCAGTTGATGCACTATCGACAGGAGTAGGTGAATTATTTGAATCAAAACAAGCTCCTACAATTCGGATTACCACAGAAATAGATACTGCCAATAAAATTATTATTAGCATAGCTGACAATGGTGTGGGAATGAAAGATAATATTAAGCAAAAAATATTTGATCCTTTCTTTACCACTAAGCCAATTGGTCAAGGTACTGGTATGGGACTATCTATAAGTCATCAAATTATTACCGAAAAACATAAAGGCAGCTTAGAATGTATATCTTCACCGGGAGAAGGAACAAAGTTTATCATTAGTATTCCTTCCATAATACCTTCGCAACAAATTAGTGGAATAGATTCTATGTAAATCGAGAAACTAAATATAAATAAAAGAAATTGAAATAGTTTACTCAAATCCTAAAAATTCCCTGACCTGGATTTAGTATATTATCTGGGTCATATTTCTGCTTCAAACTAACTAACTTATCCCACTTAGAGCCAAAGTGCTGCATCCAATCATTTTGAGAAAAAGGAATTGAACCAATTGGATAACGGTACCCACCTAAATCGCGAGCTTGCTCAAACAGTTTTCGATTGCTATCTAACATCTGCTTACTAGTTGCAGAGTCTGAAGTTTGATTTCGTAAAATGTCAAAAAGAAATACAATTGGCTCGTCGGGAAGTCGAGATAAAGGCATATTTGTCGATTGAGTATTGACAGGATACAAAAATATAAATCCGTTACCTGTATCTTTAGGAGTAAGAGAAGAAAGTATTTCTTCTACGTAGTCTTCCACTGCACTACTAGGTAAAAATACATCAAACCAAGGATGTGGCGTAGACCAGGCTCCTATTGAATTCAACATAGCTACTACAGGTACATTAATAAAGTCAAAATAAGATTTATCCTCGATTTTTGTCATACTCTTAATGTGCTTTAAAGAAGTTAGCAAAGCATCATTATTAGGTTCGGTAGGTGGAGACCAAAAGCTAGCAGCTTCTAAAATATAGTTCCATCCTCCTTGAGGTTTAGATATTATCGCTCCTTTGAAATAATTGAATCTTTTATCTCTTGCTAGTAAACGCTGATCTTGAATAAAATCTTTTAAACTTTCATAAACCAGGGAATATACACGTGCGTTTTTAGGTGCTACGATTGGCTTGATTGTTGCCCTAACCATAATTCCACATTGACCTAAACCAGCCAAAACTGCTTCAAACAAATCGGTATTCTGCGAACGGGAACAAGTTTCTAATTTACCAGCACCAGTAACTACTAGTAATTCAAGTACATTATCTACTTGTAATCCATAGTGATGGGCTGCACCACCAATACCACCAACCGATAAAGTTCCACCAACAGAAAGTCCTAAATAGTCTGTAAGAACAGGGAGTGTAAGATTTTTTTCTAATGCTTCTTGTGCTAATTGCATCCATACAACCCCTCCATCTACAACGACTTGATTGCTATCTATCGAATGGATTTTATTTAAATAGCTCATGTCGACAACTAAACCATTTTCTACTTGTGATTGTCCATAGGTAGAATGTCCTTGTCCCCGTGCAGCAATTTTAATTTTATTTTGGCGAGCAAATTGAATTGTTTTGACAACATCTTCGACACAATTTGGTTTAACAACTGCTTTTGGAGATTTACTAATTAAGTGTCCAAAATCATCAGCAGCTATCTTTCTTACTTCAGCGTCATTATCTAAAATATCATCAAGAGATATTGTTGTTTGAATTGGTGCTGCAATAGCAGATTGCATTTGGTCTCTATTAGAAAAATCTAAGCCTAATGCGATAGAAGAATTAACTAATATTTGGAGTATTTGACGGCGAGAAAAAATCACATTCATGTTTTGATAATCAGATTTAGTAAGCTATTTAGCTTAATAAATAGTGATGATTAAAGGTGGACAAAATCAGTCTAAATTTAAGATAAATTGAGAAAAGCTGTGTATTTTTCAAGATTCTATCATCATGTATATTTCTTTAGCAGGTGCTAGCCCTCCAGCACGACGAACTGGATAGATTGGATTTTGATTCATTAATAACAAGCGATAACGTAACAGAATAATAGCTAATACTAGCTTCATTTGATACTGACCTAAAGCATAGCCGATACAACGCCGATTACCACCACCAAAAGGAAAATATTCATAAGGAGAGAATTTATTTTCCAAGAAACGTTCTGGCTTGAACTTTTCTGCTTCTAGAAATGTTTCTTTACGGTGGTGAGCTGAATAAATATTTGGAATCAAGTGTGTACCAGCAGGAAATTTATAACCCATTATCTCGCATGAGGTTTTAATAATTCGCGGGAATCCAACTACAACAGGAGAATACATTCTAAGTGTCTCATGACAAGTTGCAGCTAAATAGGGAAGTTTAGAAATTGTATTTATATCTGAGCTATCACTAACACTATTCAATTCTTCAAGCAACTTTTCGCGCACTTTCGGTGTTCTATGAATGCAGTACAAAGCCCATGTTATTGAGGTAACTGTTGTATCTTGTCCTGTAATCAACAATGTTATCAATTGATCCCGCAGTTCTTTATCACTCATTGGCTTACCATCTTCATCATGAGCAGCCATTAGTAAGGCTAAGATATCTGTGCGTTCTGATAGGTGTTGCTTACGACGTTGTGCAATTTCAGCATAAAGAAGTTCATCAATTTCATTACGTAAGCGTAGAAACTGTCCCCATAGGTTCCAAGTTCCCCAATCTTGTTGTAAAGGTTTAGCTACAAGATGTAAAAAGAAAATAGGAGAAGCCACCATCTCCAACATGACAAGGAATTTTTCGCGTAATCTCTCTAAACGTTCTCCTTCACTTAAACCAAAAACAGCTCGTAAAACAACACCTAAAGATATCTCCTGGATACATGAGCGGACTTTGAAAACTTCTCCAACTTTCCATTGGCTAAGTATTTTTTCAGTCAGGTCATAAATAAGCCTAGCGTATACTTGAATACGTTCACCATGAAATGGCGGGGTTAATAACTTACGACTTTCTTTATGAGGTTTACTATCCAAGAGCATCAAAGAGTTTTGTCCTAAAACAGGTTGAAAAATTCTATTTCCTTCTCCGGAATTTAGTACTTCCCGAGGAATAGTAAAAATCTGTTCAATAGCTTTCGGATTGCTAATAAAAATAGTAAGTGCGGGGCCAGGAAAATTTGTCCTGAAAATCTCACCACAATGCTTTGTACAATTATTTAGAAAATCTGAGGGACGGGTAGCCCATTGAAACGCTTGTAAAAAAGATGGGCTTTGGGGACTGTTAGGTAATTTCATTAAGGTTACTAAATTGATTGAGTTAATAAACGTCTGATTTAAATCTTACTAATCGTCTATCCGATTAGTTTTGATGGAATGTAGAGACGTAGCCGTGCTACGTCTCCCGACGTTGTGAAGAAAACTAACCAGTCAGAATTTATGCAATCGATTGCTAATATGAAACTATTAAATCTAATTTCTCAGCTTTTTCAAGCTGTTTGCGTGTGTTTAACATTAATTCGTTCATACAGTCTGTAAAAAGTTGAAATACTAGATCAATAGCTTCACGAGTTTTTACTTTTTGCTCTGCTGATAATTCTATTTCTTGTATATAACTCTTTACCTCTGAAGAATTATTTGAATGACTATTTTCTATCTCTGCATGAGTTTGACCAAAGTAATAAAATCTGCGGTCGCTAACTCTTTCTAATTCTTCTATCACCGGTGAAATTGCCGATAAGCCAACCTTAAATGCTGCTTCTACTGATTCTATTGCTACTACTACTATAATTGGTTCTGCGTTCCAGGTATGCATTGCTATTTGCTGACATACTTTTCTTGTACATTTCGTTTCTTCACTCCAAATAAATCTTAATGCATCTGTAAACAAAAGTGAATTATCAAAGCCAAGTGTTTGAATATCTTCTAAAAACCACGTCCAATGGTAGTCATCTTCGTAGGTATGCTTGTTAATTAGTTCCTGCAATTTATTATTAGCTCCTTCTTTTCGGAAAACGCTTTTATTTAATTCTGCAAAACCCATCACTAAAGGAGCAATATAAGGAACCCATATCATTCTTTCTTTTGCCTCTATGCGAGTATCTCCAAAAAACTTAAACAATTCTAATTGAGAAAATTCTTGTTCTTTAGTTTTAATCAATTTCAAGATTTCTTCCATAATATTCCCGCGTAAGTATGCAATCTTTGACAATTCACTAAAATGCTTCCTAAGTAATTCGACACGATAATATCAATTTATTTTTGGTTTAGCAAAAAGCTAAAAAACTAATTATTTATAAGCTTTTTACTTGCTTTACACTTGGTAACATGAGTTTATTATTTAAAACTCACTTACTTTTCGTTCATTTCAAGTAATCAAATGGATGAGATTCCAAAGCCAGATAAGCTGTGACTCGTGGTTTTTTCTGCTTATCTCGACGGAATGAAATGCATGAATGTATTCCAGAACGGGAATTAAGGGAACGACTTGTCACTGCTTTAATCGAACTGTCGTAAATAGAAGCTGGAAGATTTTTTTCAACGAGATAGTTATAAATACGCTCTCGCATTACAGCGTCATTATCAGCATAAGGTGTAAGTGGGATTTGAATTGTTGCTGTATTTGGGGTACTTGGATTACCTTCAATAAAAGCGAAACAAGAAATGACAGGTCTTTTAGATAATACTGTCGTATCTGCAATAGCCTGACAAAATTCGGTAATATCTCCCGGTACGTAATTACGTGCAACACTGTACATTTTCTCCAGTTCTTCTGCTGTAATGTCACGGTGTTGCCAATAGATTTTTACTCTGGCTTCTGGTTTTGCAGATAAATCTAAAGAAAAGTATTTGAGTTCATTTTTGGCTGGGTCTTGCTCTTTTAAAACAGCCTCTACAGCTAACCAAGACTCTTTTAATCCAAGACGCTTAAAGGTTTCCTTAATTATGTCATTTGTTTCCTCTTTACCCTTTGCTTGTGGATTTAAATAGATTTTAAACTCTGATTTTTTGTTGGGTAAAAAGCAAGCTCCATGCCACATTGCAAAATGGGCAGACTCGTCTTCAGGGAAAAATAGGTCGCTAACCTGATTTAATCTGGTTAAACTTGCGCCATAATTATCCATCAGCCAATAATTAAATTGCATCCCTGCTCGCCAATTAGACAGCAAACTAAAACCATCTCTTTGGGATTCACATAAAATCCTTAGCTCTGGAGTATCGCTATCGATTGCAACTGAAAACTCAAATGGAGTATGGTCATCAGCTATCCCAGACAACCATAGTGGTTTCTTGTCAATGTTGTTATTTCCCCATGATGAAGTCATCTGTTTGAAAACTTCCATTATCTCCAAGGTTTTATGCTTCATCTCGCAGATATTAACCAGGGAAGACAATCTTTCTGAACCATATTCCAGGTATGTAGGTGTTTTTAAAGCAGTCTGTTGTGCATACATAGTTGAGACTCCAATTATTCTTGTACTAGTCGTAGAAATGCTTGTGTGCCAATCTTTTGCACTAATCATGCAAAATCTAGATACATGTTATAAGTTGTTACGCATTTAATTTGTATAATGCTAGCGACCATCTTGGTCGCATTACAGTATTTTTTAATTTTATTGTTATACAAATTAGCCGCGCATCAACCTATCAGCTATACATTATCTTCCGCAATTTACACACACGAAAAGTCCCATAGAGGAATTGGAAAAACTTTTCATTCTAAAGCAAGGGAGTTAAATAGAATGCTACTTCCTAAAGGTGATAACCGATTGCCAAAAAAATGTTTTAACTCATGTAAAAAGTTAATAAGCAATAAATAGTCAGATAAATAATGCTTAGAATCTTAGATGTGAATTATGTATTTCCTTTGTGCAAAATTTAAATAAATTAAGGGGTATAAAACCTTTATTTCTGTCATTAAAGGAATACAAAATTTGCATTATTTGGGCTGTTGTTCTTTTCTATACACTTATTAATATCACATTATAATTTATTTCTTTTGTATCTAGGAACACAAGCATCATATTTTTTTAATGTTTATCTGCTTGATAATAGATTGATGCTTGAATAAGGTCATTGTGACCTAATTTAACTTCCAATCACCATATTTCAGCATTTGCAGCGTTTTATATAGAATATATATATACGTGAGAAAGAAGCGAGTAATCACTCACTCATCTAATTTAGGTTTAAGTTATAGAACCTCGAATGGGATCTATCTAATCAGTTGCCAATCTTTTAAGCATCAGTCTAACAAAGCAGAGATTAACTTTGGTGCTAGAATTTGCAAGGGTTTTCTCAAAATTTTTGACCAAGCTTTTATATCTCTCCATCCAAGAATTAATTATTTCCATGATCCACCTCGCTTTTACTGGGACAAAACCTACCTTCCCTTTACTACAAATATTATTTGCTATTGACCTAACGTTTATTTTTTATTGGTGAAAATTTAAAAAGCTTACATATTACGGTTGATTCCTCATAAATTAAAAACCCGGTTCCTTTAAAAAACCGGGTTTCTAAATTTTCAGAAATTATTTAGAAGTTCGATAATAAATAATTAAACAATTACGAAATTTTCAACACTCAAAACATTAGCATCAATTCCTTGCAAAATTCCTAAACCCATTCCATCAACAGCAATTAAAGTATTATCGTTCTGTTGAGTAATACTAATATCTTCAAACCCAATCCCTAAGCCAGCAATTCCAATTACGTCTTCACCAATCGTAAAATCAGTAATAGCATTTGCAGCGTCGGGAGTTTCAGCAACAGCAACCCAGAATTGGTCTGCACCTTCACCACCAGTGACAATATTATTCCCACCAGATGTAGCAAAGAAACGGTCATTTCCTGCTTCACCAAAAACGCGAGAATCTTTTCCTAAAATTAAGATGTCATCACCTTCACCACCATAAATTCGATTGTCACCTTCACTACTATTAGAAGCATCAATTAAATCATTTCCCTTACCAGCGAAAATAATTTTATTGCTATCTTCCACTTCAATAACATCATTATCAACAGTTCCAAAGATGGGTTCCTGATTTATCGAACCACCTGTTTCGAGCAATTCAAAAGTAACTTCTGGATAGGTCGAATTATCAGCGACGAGTAAAGGACTATCTTCGTTATTCAGATATTTATCGAAGAAAGCAACTGTATAATCATTAATAATTGTAGTTGCTCGTTCCGGGTCAATCGGAGCAATAAAATTTTCTAAATCACCTAAATCAACCCCAGAATCTTTTAGCTGGTTCAAGAAAATAGGTATGTCGCTAAAACTTTGATGATTTGTATCGTCAATTGTGAGTTGATAACCATCATTTTGCATATTTTTAATAAAAGATTCTCGTATTTCCTGCAATTCCTTTGATAATGGGTCTGTAGGAGTACCAACCCCAAAAACGTCGCTGTTCATAAACATAAATGGTTGACTCAAACTTTCATCAACTCTATTAATTAACAGCGAACCATCTAAATTAATTCCAGCTTTGAAACGGTCATCTTGTAATAATGTTTCAGCAGCTGTAGCACCACCTAATGAATATCCCAGAAAACCAACATTATCTAAATCTAGTTTTCCACTCAAAAGTCCTTCACCTGCATTAATATCTTCTAATTCATCTAATACAAATTGTGCATCTTCTGCTCGAACTCCTACACTTTGTCTAGCAGCTTCTAGAAATTCTGCTTCATTTTGTACGTTAAATACGGGAGACTGACCTACTATTCGTCCGTCAGGAAAAACAGTTAGAGGAGCATCATAGGTATGGTTCATACTGACTACTACATAACCTTGAGAAGCTAACTCTTCTCCATTAGTTGTAGTAAATTCCGATGGAGTTCCGAAACCATGAGAAAATAATAAGACGGGATAATCGGATTCAGTATCAGCAACAGGAGCATTGATAATGCTATTGGTAGATATCTGTTTATTTAATTCAATTAATTCTTCCTCAGACAAACCAAAACCCGATGCTAGCTCTCGACTTAATTCTTCACTCAAATAAGGAGCGGTTTCTCCTTCGGAGATTTCGGTAGGATACCAAACTTTAACAGTTAACTCTCGATTATCGTCAGGGTCTTCGGTATATATTTCTTCTCTTTCCAAATCTTGGAAATAATAATCAGCAGTTCCTACAGAATATTCACCAGTTGGTTCGGGGAAGGATAATCCAGAAGAATCATCGCTGACAAAATTATCTTCACTTAAACTATCAGCATTTACATCTTGCAAAATTGCAATATCCGCACCATCGAGGGTAATTACAGCATCTTTACCTTCTTGGGTAATATCAATATCTTCTAAACCAACACCCAAATTAGTAATATCAATCAAATCGTCATCAACTTTGAAATCAAAAACTTTATCTGTCCCTTCATTGAGTTTCAGGACGAATACATCCTTACCAGCACCACCATTCAAACTATCATTACCCAAACCACCTATTAGAGTATCATCACCAGCATCACCCCAGAGTCGGTCTTTTCCAGCTTCACCAAAAATCAGGTCATTACCAGCTTTACCACCGATACGGTCATTCCCCATTCCACCGTAAATGGTGTCATCCCCACCAACACTTCCACCACCGGAACTATTATTTAAATCTCCTCGTAAAACATCATCACCACCTTGACCGAAAATTAGGTCATTACCCAAACCCCCAGCGATAGTATCGTTACGTTCCTCACCAGCA
This sequence comes from Calothrix parasitica NIES-267, assembly GCF_002368095.1. Classification (GTDB taxonomy): domain Bacteria; phylum Cyanobacteriota; class Cyanobacteriia; order Cyanobacteriales; family Nostocaceae; genus Rivularia; species Rivularia parasitica. The sequence goes on from NZ_AP018227.1 coordinate 216,802, forward strand.
AGGGTATTATCCGCTTCATTACCTACTATGACATCGCTTTCTTCTGGGACAATTCCACCAAACTTGAGAAATTTTTGTAATTTGGTTGAATCATCTGCATAATCTGGATTAGTAAAAAGTTGAAAAAACTTTTCTCCGTCTATATCATCATCGCCAAGTTTTGCAAGTTTATTTTTATCATTAATTAAAGCAATCAAATCAGCTTTACTATCAATTCCATTAACTACATCAATTAAATCATTAACAAAATTATTGCTTAAAGAATCGAGCCATTCTTCAGTAGTAATATTACTATTAGGTTCGCCGAATAAAGTATTATTAACAGCCGAAAATATAGAATCTATCGCAGATGGTAAGGAATCGGAAGCTTGATTTGTCAGAATTACAATAGTAGTATCTTTCTCGGGGAAATATTGCATCTTACTAACGTACCCAAAAGTTCCGCCATCATGACCCCAAATTTCTCCCCAAGGAGTTAGTTCTTCATATATACCCAATCCATAATCATCACCAACCTCTACTTCTCTCTCATCAATATTTGACCAGGAAAGCATATGATTCAAACTTTCAGGTGTTAATAATTCTCCACCAAAAAGTGCGTTGCTAAAACGGGATACATCCTTAGTATTCGAGATAATTGCACCATCTGCTAAGGTAAAAGCAAGCGATGAAAATGAATTTTTTGTCTCTTCAAGAATACCATCCGAGCCAAAACTTCCATCTTCTCCGATTAAATCAGCATACCCATTAACGAATCTATCTTCTGGAATTTTATCTCCTACAAAATAAGTATTTTCTAAACCTAATGGCTCTAAAATTAAACGGTTCACTTCATCTTGATAAGAATTACTCGTAGCAGCTTCAATTAGCATTCCCAATAAAAGATAATTAGTATTGGAATAATTAAATGATTCCCCAGGAGCAAAATCAGGATTTTCACCAGCTACATAATTGTTAATTATTGCTTCCCGACTCCAATCAACATCAGCACCATTTTGAAAAGCTAATTCATCTGCGAACCACTTTTGGTTTGTATAGTTAGCAATACCACTCGTATGATTCAATAATTGCTCTATATTAATATCCTTAGCATTCGGAACATTATCAACAATAGAATCAGGCAGCCATTTATCTAAAGTATCTTGTAAATTAAGCTTCTCTTCTTCCACCAACTTGAGAATCGTTGCTGATGTAAACGTTTTACTAATACTACCGATTTTGAATAATTCATCTGGATTTAATGGTTTTTCTGTCTCCAAATTAGAAACTCCACTAGCACCAAACCAAGTACCCTCAGAATTGATGACAGCTACTGTCGTACCAGCTATTCCAGCACTTTCTACAGCAGAATCGAGATTTGTTTGTAACTGTTGAGCGAGTTCGGAAGAGATATTTCTATTCATTTTCATTGTGATACATTCCTTGTATTTAGTTATTAATAAATTGGTGCGTGACTGAGAAGATTTTGGGTTATGAATGGTTCCAAACTCCTAGTTTCAACTATGGAAACAATTTAAAGTTCAAAATTCAAAATTCAAAATTGTTTGACGGTAAAATAAATTTTGTTTGTTAGTCTCGATGAGACATCGTAATTGTCACACACCCTACAAATTATTTATTGACTTATAATCGCTTTTTCACCGGTCATTGATTTAGCGATGTCTAATAATTCTGTTTGAGAAGCGACTTCAGATAATGTAACAATGCCAAACTTTTGATTATCCTGTTCCCAAGCGACATAACTAATCTTTGCATTTCCTTTTCCGCGAGTAAAGAAGAAACCACTAATCCCATTATCCAGATTTACCCGTTGAAGATTATCTCCTTTAGGAGGCCAATGTTCTACAGCTTTAGTTGGTATAGCTGCAATTGCACCAATAATACACGAGTTTGGATTTGGAGAAGATTCACAGTCAGATTTAAGGCTAATATTGACTTTTAAACCTTTTTTATCTGAAGTGACAAAAGGATATATAGGAGTATCGGAAGCAGGAATATAGGAAGGTAAACGCATAGTCAACCCTGATGGTAGTGATGAACGGATATCACCTATTAAAGGCTTAAATATATCTGCCGATTCACCATGAGCAGAGGGTGTATTAATGAAAAAGCTGGTAGACAATACCAAAAAACTGAGCAAGAAATTACTTTTCATTTTTCCTTATCTGAAAGCCTTCTCTAGTAAATTAACTTCAGATATTCATATTTCAATATTGTCTATGGTCATGCATATTTATGACTAAAGTCATAGCAACAATTTCGACATAAAATTTAATGCTATACCAAAAGACAAACAAAAATAATCATATTTTTAAACCGGAGATAATAAATTGTTAAAGAGTAAATAGCACAAGCCCAGTTTGCTGGTTTCGCATTCGATGTCCCAGTTACACGAGGAGAAGAAAACGAAGGATTCAAAGACAACTATCTTGATTAGAGCGGCTTTCAGGGTGATGTAGAAGTAACATACACTATCAGCAGAGAAGCTGATTTCGATAACAGCGTTTACTTCTACTCTGTTGATGATATTACAGGTGGTATTGGTAGAGTAGAAGCTGGAACTGATGATTACTTGGAAGCTGTACTAGGTAATGTTATTACTCCTGCATTCTCAACAACCGACGATAATCAAGAAACTGCAAAGTTAGTCAATATGGAAGCTGGTAGCATTATCGGTACAATGATTATTGCTGATGGAACCTTAGCGCAGTTACAAGATGCAGACAATAGCAACGACCCAAGCGTTTACTTCTCATTTGGTAGCAGCAGTGATGGTTTTGACCATATTAGACTTAAAGAAGGTACAAACAACGTACTTGAGTATGAAGACTTACCCAGCGCTGGTGAAGCGGACTTTGATGACTTAAAAATTGAGTTTACTGGTTTTAAAAGCATGTAATTCAATGCAGCAATAGTATTTATTTGAAATAGCTTAAAATTTGCATATACTCGGTTTCTGAAAGAAACCGGGTTTTTCAATTTGATTAAAATTTTTATTCAACTTAAACAGTCATTTGCTTCATTAGAATACACGAGGTAGATTTATACAAAAAAGTAGATAACAAAACATCGAATTTAGATAAATTTAAAATGAAACTACTTTTAATTCCGGTTCTCGCACTATCCTGTTCATTGCACTGCTTTACTCTTACCCATGTCGTGATTTAACCTAAACTCATCTACAATTCGTATTAAACAAAAAAATAGAAATAGAAAGTTTATTCTTACATATAAAAATCTAAAATAATTACTTGATATACATGGTTTGTCTGAGCCTGTATTGTCATCTTAAAATGTTATAAAAAATCTAAAACAAATATTTATAAGTATTCTTGATTACCGATTTATAGCTTTGATTGAGTTTTATTAAAGACTTTGCTTCTATTATTTCTGCTCGTAGCTTCTTTAAGTAGAGATACACAAATATCCATAGTCAATATGATTAATCAAAATTATCAGAGCATCACCAACATTTCTCTTCTCAAAGAAATCAGTCCTCAAGCTGCTACAAACTCATTTACCAACTTCATCACATTTGGTGATAGTCTGGCAGATGTTGGTAACTTTTATATTACTAACCGGTCAACTAATCCAGAATCTCCACCTTACGCAGATGGACGCTTTTCCAACGGTGAATTAGTCCCGGAAATTATTGCGAAAGAATTAGGTTTATCAGCTTCTACTCCTTCCCTCGATGGTGGAAATAACTATGCATTTGGAACTGCAGAAACTGGTTCTGGCTTTTCTGATGAAGGTTTACCTAACGTTGGGGAGCAAATTAAAGCATATTTAAATACAGATACTCCTGTAGAAAGTGATATTTTCTTTATTAGTGCTGGCTCAAACAATTTCTTTCCTGATATAGATGACGAAATAATACCGGATAATATCGCTGCACCTGCAAGTGTATTAGAAGGATTAACAGAAAATATCACTACCTTAGCGGATGCAGGTGCTGAAAACTTTATTATTCCTAATCTTGCGCTGCTGGGTACAGTTCCATATGCGAAAGAAGGTGGAATTAGCGACGCTTTAAATTCAGCATCAACTGAATTTAATTCTTTGCTCGATACTAAACTAGATAATCTCTCTGAGGAACTCGGAATAAATATTATTGAATTAGACATTGCTAGTGAAATTGCTAGGATTCGAGCAAACCCAGAAGATTTCGGATTAGTAAATGTTGAGGAACCTGCTTTAAATGAGAATAACGAAATTGTCGTACCCAACCCCAACCAATATTTTTGGTGGGATGAATTTCATGCAACAAATCTTGTTTCAAATTTAATTGCTCAAGCTGTAATTGATGAGATTCCTAAAAATACAGTTGGATTCAAAAACACTAACACTTTTTCTTTAGTTTCATATTTTAAGAATTCCTTAACTGCTTCCTTTGAAGAAAATAGCAGCGACTCAGCATTTACCTTCAGAAATGCAAACGAATATTTACATGAATTTGTTATCAGTAATACCATCGAGATAGATTCAGCAAATAAAACCAATTTGAATTTAGAAAATGAATTTTATAAGGGTTTAGCATCAACCAAATTTGAAAGCACAGAAAAATTTGATTTATCCTACATCCCTACTTTCACAACAAATAATGACAGCTTCTACCAAATAGAATTCGTGGATAGTATATTCAAATTCGATGGTTTAAGCTTAACAACTAATTAGGAACCTCACTTAACTGTTTAATTAGTACACTAATTTTTAGTTTAAGATTGAACAGCATATGAAAAAGTACTCTTTATTTTATTTGACTAGTACTTTTTTAAGCAAAATTAACTATCTAAATTATAAAAAATTTTCTCATGTACTAACTTATCTAGAGAAATATCGCTATCTGATTTCATACTAAAAATTATCGTAAATTATTCGCGTAATTTTCATCAACTAAATCAGGACTTATGCAAACCAAAATTTTCATTATGACCGAAACGGATTGCAGGGAAGGATTCAGGGTTCACCGGAGGTACGCTCATGAGATATTACTATTTGACGCTTCCGCTAACGTTTTCACCCTTTCACCGCAAGGTGTTCCCGAAGGTTAGGGTGTGGCTCATCGCTCGTAATGACGGAATTACGTTAATTTTGCGTAAGTCCTATAAATATATGAATTATTGTCTTAGGGAATACTATTGATGACATTAAATATTATAAAAATATTGAGATAAAAGTAACTATAATAGCTAGATAATCTAACGGAAAAGTTTTATATTTAAGAACAATAAGTATAAGTAAATAATTAACCTTATATAGAGTTAATTTACTTAAGTAATTGTAGGACAAGTAAAACCTATCCTACAAATAAAAAGCCCTCAGAAAAATTACCACTATACTGTAAAAGTCTCTCACAGTCTGCAATTAATCTATCAGGATTTTAGCTAAACAAATCAAATAAGTATGTTTACCACAAAACAAAAGATAAATTAATCCGTAATTTTTTCTTAATCACTTATAGTTAAACCTTAGTAAAAATATCAATGGATAAGCTTCAAGTTGTATAACTGCTATCTTGACCTAACATATTAGATGCTTCTGTACCACTTAAAATTAGTTGATAATGTCCAATAATAGCTCTCAATAATCAGTGAACTATTAAGTCATATTACGACTAAAAACAACGATATATTTCACTATAAATGCAGTAATTATATTCAAGTCTTAACCGTTACTGGATATCAAAATTTATTATCTGCTGGAGAATAGTAGGTAGAAATTATCTGAGCTAATAACACCGTTAAAACAGAAATTTAAAACATCTTCTAAAAATAGATGCTAGAACCTATCAAATAAATTATGGAGAATGCAAGCAATGTACATTAATACTCTGGTAATTTTCATGCAACAGTATTCAATCGTTACACTATTAATTCACAATCTGAGACCTAAACTATTAATTATTTCTCTGTAGGTTTATCTAAATTAGGCAATCCATCAGCAGTATTTCTTTACTAATATAAATATAGTTTTGCTCATATAGCTATTGGACTCAATCTAAAACCACTAAATTATCTTACAATTCTATTCACTTCAAAATAATATTTAATTATCTACATTGAGTGAAAATAGTTGAAAATTATTTGTAAAAAAAATTTGAGTATATATGTATTTAACTTATATAGAAAATACAGAATAGTAAAAGCTATCACTAATAATTATTTATATTAAATTTACAATAATAGTAGAAGGCTTGAAGTATTAATGAAGATTAAAATGAATGCTTATAGTAAATATTATCATTAATGAACAATATAAATCTTCTATAAAAACGAAATAATTGACTTGCGATTGATTAAAAGCGAACAGAAAATATGCTGAAAATAAATCTTGCTTATCAAATACTATTTCAGCATATTTTGATGTTAAAAATTTGGTTTTTTAGTAATTTAAATTCAAATTTGAGTAATTTTAGGGTCATCTGCTGCAAAAACTAGTCTTTTTTGGAGTAGATACTAATGACCGTTGAAAAGTACACAGCGAATCCATCAAATTCCAATAGCTATTTGGACTTACTGAATCAAAAGAGTGGTTGGTTAAATACCGAAACTGAAAGCATTCAATGTGGCTGTCTAGTTTGTCAAGGTACGGCAGTAAATAGTATTTATCATCCAGAATATTCTGGTAGGGGAATATCATTTATAGATGATTCATCAACTGAAAATGATGTTTCTATTAACGGTGAATTATATGGGATTCATGACTCATCAACTGAAACAAATCTGACTTGTGGATTATCTTCTCGAAACGATTCATCAACGCTTGAACATGGGATTCCTTATACAGAAATACCACAACAAATAAATTCAAATGGAGCAGTTATAGAAGCTCCACCTGTTGATTATGGTAATACTTTTAAATTGCATAGTAATCCAGACGCTAAACATACCATCTATTTAGATTTTGACGGTCATGTAACAGAAGATGCTAACTGGAAAGATGGTGCAAGAATTGATTCACCTGCATACGATACTAATAGTGATTCCTCTTCTTTTAGTAACGAGGAACTTGAGACAATCCAGAAAATTTGGCAGCGAGTAGCTGAAGATTTTGCTCCTTTTAATATAAACGTCACTACAGAAGAACCTGATATAGAAGATTTACGAAAAAGAGGAGATGGAGATGATAGATGGGGTATCCGAACAGTTATAACCCAAGACACAGATACTAATATCACTGATGCTTCTGGTGGTATTGCTAACGTTTATAGCTTTAACTGGTCAACTGATACACCTGCGTTTTCTTTTAATAAAGGTGAAAACAATGCTGCAATGACTATTAGTCATGAAGTTGGCCATACTTTAGGGCTGAGTCATGACGGTATTTCTCCTAACACTACTTATCATCCCGGTTTTGGTAGTGGTGATACCAGTTGGGGTTCAATCATGGGAGCACCTTTTGGAAAAAGTCTTACTCAGTGGAGCCAGGGGGATTACAAAAATGCCGATAACACTGGTTCAAATGCGAACTTTTTTAGTGGAGAAGATGATTTAAAAGTTATCACTACCGAAAATGGCTTTGACTATCGTGTGGATGATTACGGTAATAGTAATGCTACAGCCTTTGAACTCACAGCAACTAATACCAATACTGTAAGTGCTTTTGGCATCATCGAACGCAACACCGATGTTGATGTCTTTTCCTTTGTAACTGGTACGGGTAATGTATCGTTTAGCATTGACCCGAGTTCTCAAGTGTATCTTTCTGATGGCAATGGTAAATATACGTTAGAGTATCTAGACTCACGGGGGTCAAATTTAGATATTCTGGCAAAACTTTACAGTGCTGATGGTACGGTGATTGCAGAATCTAATCCAGTCGAATCTTTAAATGCTTCTTTCGATTTATCTTTGGATGCTGGAGAGTATTACATCCATATTGATGGTATTGGAAAAGGCGACCCTTTCCTAGAAAATCCTGATGGTTATACTGACTACGGTAGTTTAGGTCAATATCAAATCAACGGTAATATTGTCGAACCTCTCGATGTCAACAATGCTAATCAACTGACCCAAGTTAACTCCTCATTAGATATCTTTAATATTTCTGGAGAAACAGGTAAATCGAAACTACAAGTAACCCTTAGTAGCGCAAATTCAGATGGAGTCAACGAACTTGGAGTATTTGTAGTTGACGACGAACAAGGTAGAATCAACGGTATTCTTCCAGGTGAATCTGGTTACGCAAAAGCAGCTTTAGAACGAGCAAAAATTGTTTTCTCTGCTTTAACTAATTCCCCCAATGGTTTTGCTAGTCAAACTCAAAACCGTTTGATAGAATTCCCAGATAATACAAACATCCGTTTCTACTTGGTAGATAACAGTACTACCAATGCTGTACTCTCAGGTAAAACATCGACTTCGGAAGTCATTTTTTCGGATACCACTACCTTAAAAGTAGAGACTCAAGACCAAGAAGAATTTTCCTTGGGTTGGAATGATAGAAACGGTGGTAACTTCAGCGATTTGGTCGTAAAAATTCAACCCACAGATAATAAATTATCTTTGGGTACAAATCTTCAAAATTCAACACAAGCTGAACTAATTGATTTAACTGGTTTAACCCAATCAGTAGTAACCGCAAACTTTTCTGTATTCAGAGAAGCTGTATTCAACAACGAAGTTTACTTCTATAAAGTTGATGAGTCAGGAAAGGTTGACGGATTTGACCCTAATACCAGCACCTATCAACAAGCAGTTCTTGATAATCTTGTCAAAGATACAGTTACCGGTGAAATTGTCAAATTTAGTGCAGCTAACCAAGGTATAAAATCTGGAACTGCTCAAATTGAAGCGGATTCGATTATTGCTCCTTTGATTATCGTCAACGGTAGTCTTGACCAACTGACCGACAGCGATAGTGGCAATAATCCCGAAATTTACTTCCCATATTTGGGAGCGAATGCAGATGGAGTTGACCACATTCATTTACTTGCCGATCATACCTTTGGTTTTGAAGACTTACCCAACGGTGGTGACTCAGACTATAACGATTTGATTGTCAAGATAAACTTTAGCATTTAAAAAATTTACGGATGGGATGTCAATACCACAATTCAATAGTAAAGTAGTTCGTGGTATAGGCATCTCTACCCGCTCAATTCTACTCAGCTACAAATTATTTTCACCAAATTCCAACACCAATATTCTTTAAAATTTCACTATTTACTTGTTTTTTATCAGAATAAACGCTGATTAGTTTGAACACAATTTGGGTTATTTGCCGATAGTATAAAGATATCGCATTTTCTTAACTGCATATCACTACCACAATCATTATGTCAAGGATAATTTTACGGTTTTAATAATAATTGATGAATCATCTATGAGAGCACCTTTAATAGTCTGCTTTTGCAACTATTGCATCAAAACCAGATATCCATTTTTAACAAGGGTTAAACTATTGAATATCTTGCCCTAAATGATAAATTGTGTAAAAACTGTAAAATAAAATACGTATATTTTCACTATACTCTTGGCAAACACATGAGTTTTTAACTACTATGTTTTTCAGTAATTACTCGAATGACATATGTTCCTATATCTAGGTACTAATAACATTCAGCAGCTATTATTAAAATTACCAAAATTACCAAAATTACCAAAATGTTGTCCTTTATTTTTGATTAACCAGATGACAACCTGTTAATAACTTTATAGATATACTTTGATTGAAACAATTTATAACAGCGGCACCCCGAATGATACTGATATTATGAGCGCACTTTTACAAATTGGCGACCGCGCTATAAGTGTTGATGAGATTCTTCCGTTGCTTAAGCAATACGGAATGCTGCCTCAGTTGCTAAGAGAAATAGTTATTGACAATGCAACTGCTTCCATAACACTTTCCGAAGAAGAGGTTACTGAAGCATATAAACAGTTTTATCAGCAGCAGCAGTTAGGAGATGAAGAACAATTACAAGACTGGCTCAAATCCCGTGGATTGGGACGCGAACAGCTAGATTATCTCGTAACTCGTACTCTTCGTTTAGAAAAATTTAAACAAGATACCTGGGGAGCAAAAGTAGAACCATATTTTCTTCAGCGTAAAGAAAAGTTAGATAAAGTAATCTATTCGCTGATTCGAGTTAATGATATTGCCGTTGCCCAAGAATTATACTTTCGGGTTCAAGAAGACGAACAGCCTTTTGCAGAACTTGCTCGCGAGTATTCCAAGGGACCCGAAGCACAGACGGGAGGGTTAATTGGTCCGGTAGAGTTAGGAGTTCCCCATCCAGTATTAGCAAAAATGTTGCTCAAATCTCAGCCAGGACAAGCATTACCACCAACTCGCTTAGGAGATTGGATCTTAATCGTCCGATTGGAACAATTCATTCCCGCACAGTTAGATGCAGCTACCCACAAGCGATTATTAAACGAGCAATTTGAAACTTGGCTGCAAGGAGAAATATCTTCTGCTATCAAAAATAGTAATTTATCGGTAGGCGAAAATGATTCTAAAACGGATTAATTTTATCTTAGATTTTACACAAAGTTGGGGGCAAGGTTTTATTTCGCTAAGCTTTCTAAAATAGGTTTTGGATTTTGGATGAAAATTTCAACGTTTTCAAGCTAGCCCAGTTTAGTTGCAAATCATAAAATATATGATTTTTTAAAGTGCATTATTGTCGTGAGTCAGTCCTATAAGAAAAAACGCATGATCATTTCATTTCATCTAATCCAAAATCCAAATTTTTAAATTTCAGGTGTATCTCCGGGATTAATCCAAAATCCATTAACGAAATGTGTCTTTTATGACATAATCCAAAATTCCCATGACTTATACAACAACTAACATCCAAGAATTTTTAGCGGAGATTGCTCCCTTTAACCAGCTACAACCGTCTTCAATGACAAGGCTTTTAGGAAAAGCACAGTTGTTTCGCTACCGTATGGGGCAGGTGATTCTGGCTAAGGAAAAAATGCCAGCCCAAGTATCCATTCTTTTTTCCGGCCAAGTCCGTTTATTAGGTTATCAACCTCAAACCCAAATACCCGTAACCTTAGCAAGACTCCAACCCGGAGAAGTTATGGGTTGGCTTGAAACGGTGCGGGGAGTACCTGGATCTACCGCTATAGCTTCAACGGAAGTTATTTGTATTAACTTTGATGCTGCTGAATTTTTGGCTTTATTAGGTCAGGAAGACAGCTTTGGCACATATTTTTATAATCGTGCGGGAATAGTTGAAGTATTTGAATTGCTCTGCAAGCAACTAGGAAGTCTTGCAAATAACCAATTAATTTTACAAGCATCCGACTGTGCTAACTACAAAGAATTAGCGCTGAAAATTTTCGATGAGACCCAAGTCGTTAACTTAGTCAATCGCGATGCTAAAAATCAGTTGAATCCCGATTATGTATGGTTGGTCAGTGGAGGAACAGTTTCTTCTGAACTAATTGGCAATCGTTTTGAACAAGATGAATCTTTGCCACGAGGAAGTCGGGTTCGTTTGCTCGGAGTAAAAGCAAACGTCTTTTCACCATCAGAAGACATACTGCAAGATACTACCGAAGCAGCGCAACAAGTACACATCGCCGAAGTAATTCCCGCTGGGGAGTCTTCGACAGGACACGACGATATTCCCTACGCTCCCAACGAGCCACCTGAAGCAGAACGTCATTATAGCAAGCAAGATGCTGCTGCTGCGATTAAATATCCCCACGTGCGTGGTAGCGGCGGAGTAAATGCTATTCTTGCTTGTTTCCAGATGTTGAGCAAACATCTAAATATGCCCTTCCGCAAAGAAGTTATTCGTAAAGTTTTAGTAAACCAGCAAAAGCGTAATGGTTCGCTGTCGTTGCAGCAGTGCGGTGCTGTAGCTCAATTAGTAGGTTTAAGACCCCAACTAGTCGGCGTACCCTCTGGTGCGTTAGGAAGAATTGAACCACCTGCAATAGTCCAATGGCAAGATAGTTTTGCGGTACTTTACGAAATTACCCCCAAAAATATCGTAGTTGGTGTTCCAGAATCGGGAATCCTAAACCAAAAAACTTCAGATGTCGCCCAGGTACTGCTTCAGTCCCAACCTCAAACCGAAGAACAACAAGATGCCATCCCCATATTGCTGCTGCAAGCTACTGAAGAAACCCCGCAGCAAAAATTCGGATTAAGTTGGTTTTTACCTTCTTTAAATAAATATAAAGGCGTACTTGTAGAAGTCTTTATTGCTTCCTTCTTCGTGCAATTATTCGGTCTGGCAAATCCCCTTGTAACCCAGGTAATTATTGACAAGGTAATTAACCAAAACAGTCCGGATACACTGCAAGTCCTCGGCGTATTTTTGCTAGTTATTGCAGTATTTGAAGCAGTACTTACTAGTATTCGTACTTATTTGTTTGTCGATACTACCAACCGCATTGACTTAGCTCTGGGTTCGGAAATTATCGACCATTTGCTACGGCTACCATTACGTTACTTTGAAAAGCGACCCGTAGGTGAACTTTCCACCAGGGTAAACGAACTAGAAAAAATTCGGAGCTTTTTAACCGGAACCGCCTTAACAGTGGTCTTAGATGCCGTTTTCTCCGTAATTTACATCGTAGTAATGTTTATTTACAGTTGGATACTAGCCTTAGTAGCCCTGGGAACATTACCGCTATTTGCCATCCTCACCTTTGTTGTTTCTCCCATAGTGCGCCGACAGCTACGGCATAAAGCCGAGCGTAACGCTCACGCACAATCCCACCTAGTAGAAATTTTATCGGGCATCCAGACAGTTAAAGCCCAAAATATTGAATTACGCTCTCGCTGGCAATGGCAGGAGCGTTACGCGAGTTATGTTAGTGCTGGGTTCAAAACAGTTAAAACTTCTACTGCTGCTGGTTCCACAAGTGGCTTTCTCAACAAGCTTTCCGGTTTGCTGGTACTGTGGGTGGGAGCTTATTTAGTATTAGAAGGAACGCTAACTTTAGGGCAGTTAATCGCCTTTCGTATTATCGCCGGTTACGTTACTTCCCCCTTACTTCGTTTGACCCAGTTGTGGCAGAATTTTCAAGAAACCGCTTTATCCTTAGAACGCTTAAGCGATATTATTGACTCACCTCAAGAAGCCACCGAGGAAGATAAAGGCAATATTCCCATGCCGATGATTGAAGGAGCAGTTAAATACGATGACGTTTCCTTCCGCTTCAAACCCACCGGCCCAATGCAGTTAAATAACGTTAGTTTAGAATTTCCACCAGGGGTATTTGTTGGCGTTGTAGGACAAAGTGGTTCCGGTAAAAGTACGCTAATGAAACTGCTACCGCGCCTTTATCCTTTAGAATCGGGGCGCATTCTCATTGACGGTTACGATATCAATAAAGTAGAACTTTACTCCCTGCGACAGCAAGTAGGAATTGTGCCACAAGACACATTGCTTTTTGAAGGTTCGGTACAGGAAAACATCGCCTTAAATTATCCTGATGCCACCCCAGAGGAGATTATAGAAGCAGCTAAAATAGCAGTAGCCCATGAATTTATCATGGAATTGCCTAATGGCTACAATAGTAGAGTCGGCGAACGAGGTAGCGCTTTATCCGGCGGACAGCGACAAAGAGTGGCAATTGCCCGTACAATTTTGCAAAATCCGCGTTTGTTAATTCTTGATGAAGCTACCAGCGCACTCGACTATGAGTCCGAACGTCAGGTATGCTTGAATTTAGCGGAAGCTTTTAAAGGAAGAACTGTTTTCTTTATTACACACAGACTAAGTACAATCCGTAATGCTGATATGATTTTGATGTTAGACAAAGGTTATGTTGTAGAACAAGGAACTCACCAAGAACTAATGTCACTTAAAGGGCGTTACTACTGCCTATATCAGCAACAAGAAGCACAAATTTAATCAGAACGGGAATTGGGACCGTGGGTATAGTTTAAAGGTCGAGGGTTTAATTCCTAACTCCTAATTCCTAACTCCTAATTCCTAACTCCCAACTCCTAACTCGTAAATCCCCATGACTCAACTCAACGGTAATCTCAACGGTAAAAATTCCCCGCAGTCTATACTCCCTAAATTCGGAAAGACTCCAGAAGATTCCATTCATCAGAAAAATGGTAAATCGAATATTCCCGAATTTGAACAAGCTGTTATTTTACGGCGATCGCCATTACTTTCGCGAGCCGCATTGTGGAGTATTTTGGGCGTAACTGTGTTTACGATTAGTTGGGCAGCCTTTAATAAAATCGACCAAGCTATCCCCGCTCAAGGAAAGTTAGAACCTCAAGGAGCAGTTCGAGAAATACAGGTTCCTGTAAATGGTGTAGTAGAAAAAGTCTTTGTTAAAGACGGACAGCGAGTCAAAAAAAATGACGTGCTGCTGCATCTGGATCATGCTGGTGCTGAAGCAGAACTAGTTTCTGCAAATAAAGTCCGCCAAGCTTTAATGCTGGAAAATCAGTTTTATCGCAGCTTGTTTTCGGGTAATGGCTCTGCCTCAACACCAGCTTCGATTCAAGTACCCCAAGAAATGGCAAGGTTGGCCCAAAGCCGCAATGCACTATTACAAGAAAATCAATTTTTCCGAGTCCTGCTGAGCGGAAATTCTAATGGTGTGAATTTGACCGGGGAGCAGCAACTGCGTTTATTTTCCAGTCAATCAGAATTAAGATCCCAAGCCGAACAAATTAAGTTAGAACGCGCTCAACTACAGCAGCAATTAGCCCAAACTCAAGAAAGACTTGATAATTCTCGAAATATTCTAGTTATCAACAAAAGAATTCTTAGCAGTTTAGAAAGTTTGAATACAGAAGGTGCAATTCCTCGCTTGCAATATTTGCAGCAGCAGCAGGAAGTTAACAACCGCAAGAGTGAAGTAGCTCAACTCGGTGCAGAAATCCAGCGTCTCAGACTTGCTATGAGCCAAACAGGTCAGCAATTACAAAATGCTTTATCAACTTCTGCAAAAGATACATTGACTCAAATCGCGGATAATGAAAAGCGGATTGCTGAAATTGACAGCCAAATTAATAAATCAATAGTTGATAATGAAAAACGGATTGCCGAATTAGACGGTCAAATTAAGCAAGCAAAATTAACTAGAAAGTACCAGATTGTCAGAGCACCAGTAGATGGAACCGTATTTGATTTAAAAGCTGGTAATCCCGGTTATGTAGCAAATACCACAGAACCAGTACTAAAAGTAGTACCTGAACAATCTCTGAAGGCTGAAGTCTTTATAACCAACAAAGATATTGGGTTTGTTAGAGAAGGTATGACCGTCGATGTCAGAATTGAAAGCTATAACTTTAGCGAGTTTGGCGATATCAAAGGTACTCTTGTATCTGTAGGTGATGATGCTTTACCACCCGATGAAATCTATCCTTATTACCGTTTCCCCGCCAAAGTAGAGTTGAACCGACAAACTTTAAACGCGAATGGAGAAAAGTTACCTTTACAATCCGGTATGTCGGTTACAGCTAATATCAAAACACGCGACCGAAGTATATTAAGCATATTTACTGACAAATTTACTAAAACAGTTGAAAGCGTCAAATTTGTTAGGTAAATACTTCTCATCTAAATCTAGAACATAGGATTAATTTAGAGTCTGAAGAGTAGGGTTAGTGATTTGGGTTGTTCTAGTTTTTGAACAGCCGAAGTTATTGGCTGGAGGTAGGATTGGTTTAATAATCTCTCTATTACTATTTTCTTGCAAGATATGTATCCCTTCCGCTTGCCCAAACATACAAATTAAATGCATAACAGTTTAGGTTTTACGGACTTAGCAAAGACTTGCGCGTTTTTTCCTTGTAGTTATTTGTTCTAGTGAAATACATCTAGATGTTTATTTGCTTGATACTAACTAGCAATATGAATATTTGTAGAGACTAATTTCGCGGGACGAAATACGAAAATCAACTGCAACTGACATCTTGTAACATCTTTAATAACCTTAAAGAAACTTTGTTCTTATTAGATAAGAGTTCATTACGGGAAACCGTGAATAGGACTATTAGCGTAAGATGCTAATAACATCAAGATATGATTTATCTCTTTTTTTGAAAGATATCAGATATTGACTTAATGTTTTTTTACTTTCCAGTTTTGGATTAAGAGTCCATAACGTTTAATGAATATATTTTGAGTGAATACAGCAGCTTTGAACAAAGCTGCTTTAATTTTTACGAGTTATGAGCATATCATCAAATTTAAGATTTATTTAACATCTCTAATTAATATTCCATTTGGCCAATTGCACCAGAATGCAATTCAACTATAATTATGAGAAATTAATAAACTTTTTGTAAAGAAATAAAAAATCTATGTGAATTCCAATACTTTGCAATTTTTTAGATTATTGTGTATAAGTAGGTTTACTAAGCAAGTGTTCCCTTCTTGTCCTGTTGCTGCAAAAATTGATTCATCTCTTCTAAGAAAATAGATGATGCAGCAGTAGAAAGGTTAAAATTTAATTATTTCTACTGAAAAAGCAAAATTTCATGCTCTACTTCTAGTACGTGCCGTTTGAAGAGTTTCTAATCGGCATTAGTACAAGACTTCCGGAGGGCATATCAAGCATAATGTATTGCTTTATTGCAACATAGTAATGGCTTAGATAAATTGAAGTGCTTTAAAAACCTCCCATCTCAGGGTTATTGACTCATGCAGAGTAATAGCTTGGCTTCTGCATAGCTATCTTACTAAAACAACGGCCAGCAGTTCTTCTTTAAGAGAAATCAAACATGGATTTCTTGGTTTTTTGCTACCCAAATAATAGTAGCAAAAAAAATGATTACGATGAATTGGTTCTCAAAACTGTTGCTGTGTAAGGCTACTGAAAATCCGGATAATTTTCTACGACGAAGGGAACATATGCAACGCAATGTCTTCAAAAACTAAGAAGGATATATTTTTGTCAAAACATAGATCCCATCTGCAATTGCAATTTATCGCTTGTGGAGCAGGTTTAAAAACAAGTTAGTTCATTTATTTAGCAATTAGTAATTTTGCTTCTTGCTCTACAAAATGTCGTTCTATTTCAGTAAAAAAGGTTTTTATAAATGTAGGATAACACAGCCATTATGATTTTGAAGGCATCTACCTCAAGAAACATCTTTAAATCAAAACTAAAAATTAAAGCTAAAAAAGGAAAATAAAATGCTCGATTATAAACAGGTTAACCCGGACGAAAATATACAATATAACTTTGCATATCTAATAGATACATCGGACAGTGTTGGCACTAATACCCTTGAACAAGCTAAGGATGCCTACATCAGTTTAACAAATTCCCTGATAGAGGCAGGAATTGCAGATGTCAGTCGATTTGCAATAATTCCTTTCAGTTCTGATGCGTCTGTTGAAACTCCTCAGAATGCTACAGAAGTAATTTCAACTATTGAGGGTTTATCTGGCAATGGTTTTACCAATTTCAATGCAGCACTTGAGACAGGATATAAATATTTCTCTTCTCTACCTTCTGGAGCGCTGAACATAGCTTATTTTATTTCTGATGGGTATTCTACTATCGGGGGATCTTTTGAGGACTCAGCTAAAGCTTTGCAAGAAGTTGCTAATGTTCAAGCTTACGGTTTTGGCCCAGCGAATATTCAAGAACTGAGCATTGTCGATTCAGAACAACCTGAGATATTCGCCGATTCATCACAGCTAATTACTAAACTTTCTGCGAATGTAGGTGCTTTAGTTTCTAGCAACCCTGAAATTATTGATTCAAATAATGATATAGAAATTGCATCACCTCCTTCCGAGGAAACTAATCAACCTGTAGAAGACAGTTCATCGAATAGCACTGGTCAGGAAGTACAAGAGAAAGAAGAAGAAAATCTAGTTGATGATTCTGGTGAGCAAACCCCACTAGAACTCCCAGAACCACAAAACCAGTCAATATCTCCGGAATTAGAAATTGATAACGTAACTAACCTAGGAGCCAGCTTAGATCCATTAACTGATGCAGTGCTTCCCGTCGTAAATATCAAAGATATTTCCATCGATGAAGGTGATTCGGGAAGCAACATCGCTCAATTCACAGTTAACTTATCTTCACCAGCCACCGAGGAAATTCAATTTTCATACGAAACTATCGATGGAAGTGCTACTTCTGATTCTGATTACAATCAAACATCCGGACAGATTACCATTCCAATTGGTGAAACCAGCGCAAAAATTGACATAGAAGTGAATGGGGATAGTGAAGTAGAGCCAAATGAAGAGTTCACTCTCAAGCTCAACGAGTTATCTTCAGCGACTTTTGCAAATGAACAAACAGAATATAGCAAAGTCGGGGTTATAGAAAACGATGATGTCGTTCAAAGCTCGCAAATTATTCCTCAAAACGAAGCCCCAATTACACAGACAGCAGATAATAAAATTCTCTTTGATGGTAATCTACTTAATCTAGAATCCTATGACGGAGAGGTCGAAATTGAGTTGAATTTATCTGGAGAAGCATTGTACGACAACACTGTTGGTTTTTATGAAATTGACAATGCACAAGGAACTATTACGGACCCAGTAACCGGAAACCAGTTAAATCCAAGTGATGGTCAGGCTTATATTGAACTAGCAATCAAGCTTCGAGAGCCTGGATTGAATTTAACCCTAGATGGTCAAAGTTCTACCACTGTTAAAGACACCCTCTCGGGAGGTAAGTATGGTTTATTTCTTGTTGCTGATGGAGATGTAAGTAGTCTTGAGGAAGATTTCACCCAGGTTTACTCCTCCTTCTCTGAAGCGAACTCCGATAAGTTCCAACATATCCGCTCTTTAGGGAACAATACCCTTGGCATTGAAGATTTATTTAATGGTGGCGATAATGACTTCAATGACATGATTATCCAATTTGAAATTACAGAAGTTTAGCCCATCACTTGTGGTTTAATATTTGCTTACTAATTCGGCGATAAGAACTATCTCATCAATCTCTCTATCAAAAAGGAGACATCCTGATTGTAAATTTTTTTCGTCAAACAGGGTTTCTCCATTTTGATAGCAACTAGGGTTTAACTAAAAGGGGTAAAGAATTTGAAAGTGTTGATTATAGTGTTTTAATTAACACCTGCAATGCTATGTTCATTTTCAAGCATTAATTTCAATCATTATTTTCTAGAACCTCGAATGGGATCTATTTTCCAAACTACAAGTCCAATACCTATTAGGGTTTCATGCTCCTGACAGTCATTTCTCACGATTTTTCGTTTTCCTGAAACCTTTGCATTTCAAGAAAAGATACCTTCCGGGGTTCTATAAGCAATAAGTAATATCGACAAGGAATGTATCGTATATTGCTGCTTATTATTATTAAAATATTATTTAAAGACTCTTAGCAGACTATAAACTGCGTATATTTATGTCGCAGAGGAAAACTCAGTGTTTCTATGGTCAGAATCAGGTTATTACTAATGATTTACTGCATAATTCATGCGGATATTCATGTTTTGTAGTAGCCCTGTAGCGCTTTACAATTAAGAATTTGCCGGGGATTAAGGCGCAACTATGAAATCCAAAAATTGAATGCAGTTGAGTACTGAATATAAGAAAAACTAAATTTTTTATTTTAGGTATTCCTGCAAACACATAATTACTATTTTTACTTTTAATATAAAGCTGCATGACGATAATTACTTATGTGAATATACAGGTAATTATCATCATGCAGAAAAATGTTTAGACCACTATATAAACTAAAAGCTAAGCACAAATAATGAATAAAATCTTACAAACTCAGGAATTAGCAATTGCCATCACAGCCAAAAATCTGAATCCAAGTATCATTAATCTTGATTTTCTGACCTACGGTAATATTATCTCATCGGAATGGGAGCTAGCACGTCAGCCAATTTATACAAAAAATTTAACACAGCTTGTTTTCCAAAATGGAATTGCAATAGTAGCACAACCCAACCGAATAGTTTTTGCAGAAACTATTGATACAAAAGATATTCAAGAATTACAAATATCTAAAGTAGCTGCAAAATATATAGAAAAGCTACCTAATGTAGAGTATAGAGCTGTAGGAATAAATCCCAAAGGATTTGTAACTTTTACAGAGTCAAATGGTGCTAGCAACTATTTCTTAAATAATCTGCTTGCTTCTGGAGAGTGGCGAGAATTTGGTAAAACACCTGTAAAAGCCGCAATTCAATTAGCTTACAATTTAGAATCTTCTCAATTAAATTTAACAATTAACGAGGGATTATTAAAAGTTTCAGAAAAAAAATCGGTACCGGCAGTATTATTTTCAGGTAATTTTGACTATAAGATTAGCACTAACGAGCCAGAAGCTCGTTTAAAAGATTTGCACCAGATTATCCATAATTGGAAAAGTAATTTAGAAACTTATAAACAACTGATTAACGATAAATTTTTATTATTAGCTACAGAAGGTAAAAATTTGATTCCTTTCGGTGTTCCAATATCTCCATCAGTTTAATATATTTAAATATCATATTTATTCATATTTTATTAAAAATAATTATAGGATAAATTATTCATAGACCTGGTATTATATTTCAATAAATACCGGGTTAATTAATGCTCATGATTGATTATAAATAACTGTAAACTAATACGAATAACCTCTTTCACTACTATTAATTATTCTCTATTACTGTTAGATTCTAAATTTATTTCATAAGAAGTGCGGAACAACCAATTATATTCCTTAAGCAATTTTACGGTTCTCAGATAAAATCTTTGCTAGATATAAAGGGATACATACCTTTTTTCATTGGTATTAGCTAGGATGCCCTGTCTACCGTAATCCAAACGAGCTATGACTGTCACGCTGATTAAATACCCCGCACCATTGTTGAATAAGATTGGCTCTTATGTTTGCCAAGCAGTTATTTATATTCAGCAACAGCAGCCCGAACTATTGCTCGATAAGTATAGAAATGTATCTTGGCGTGACAATAATAACCAATCGCGTTTAAAAGTAAAGCTTATAGAAGTAATCGCTAATACTCAAAATTGGGAATCCTTAATCAATCAAGTAGAAGTATTTATTCAAAATTTACTCATACCTAATTCTACTAATACGCCAGTTTTAATAAAATTACAAGAAAAAATTCGTCATCTTGAACCTAAGATTTTAGATTCAGAAGCTGCTAATAATAAGCAAGATAGCAAATCTACAAAAACTAATTTAGAAGCTTCTGAAAGCCAACAAGATGTAAACTCTATAGAATCTACTCAGGAAGAATCTTTATCTACAAAAACTAATTTAGAAGCTTCTGAAAATAAACCAAATACAAATGATTATAACAATAAAGCAGAAGAGCAAATTAGCATAAAAGATAATCAAGCTATCACCGCATTACTTTTAGATGCAGAAAATATTCCACTTACACCCGAAACTGAACAATTTTTAACAAAATTCTGTACCAACCCTATTCAAATCAAAATCGCTTTTGCCAATTGGCAGAGCATGGGTGAAAAGGATGCGGAGTTTTACGATCGTAGTTACGATTTAATTCATGTCCCTTATGGTAAAGACAACGCTGATGGGAAAATGATAGCCTTTGGCTCGACGATTGATGAATATTACCCAAAAGTAAAAGAGATTTTGGTATGTTCGTCAGATAATGTTATGACTAGCTTATGCGAACATCTTCAACACAAAGGCTTAACAGTTTTTCAAGTTACCCAGCATTTGAGTAATTTGACTATCTTGAACGGTAAAACTAAAGAAACTCAAAATCACACTATTCTACCTTCGATAGAAAAACTTCTGTCTCAGATAAAGGAGATAATTGAAGCGCAAGAAAGACAGACATCAAACCAATGGATAAAGCTTTCAAAAATCTGTAAATTATTTAAAGAAAAGCATAGCTTTGGCGTTAATAAAGTTGTGTCACATCACCTTCCAGGTAAAAACATTAAAAATATTTTTGTCCACAAACCTGAGTTTGTGATTCACCAAATACCCGAACAACCAGAAATATATATAACTTTATTCAAAATGCCGACTCAGGAAGATGCAGAAAAAAAAGAATTAGTTAACATTCAAGAATAAATCTAACCTAGAACAAGGATTAATAAAAATTATGGCGTTGCTAATTAAAAGTATAATTTGCTCCCCAACCCCTAAATAAGCGGGGAGGAGAGTAATTTTGAGTCCCATAAAATTGGGGAATTTAGGGGGCTAGTAAATATGAGAAAAATAAATTCATCTTTAAATTCAGCAAGGTCAAAAATATTATTAGTTTAGTTGTTAATACTTGCAGCTACCATATTC
This sequence comes from Calothrix parasitica NIES-267, assembly GCF_002368095.1. Lineage (GTDB taxonomy): Bacteria > Cyanobacteriota > Cyanobacteriia > Cyanobacteriales > Nostocaceae > Rivularia > Rivularia parasitica. Next base: position 238,986 of record NZ_AP018227.1, read on the forward strand.
CCATCTATACATTCTGTCAAAAATTTAATAGTAAATACAACAAAGGAATTATTAAAATTCTCAAAGAATTAATTATAAGCATTAATTTACTTGATTTTGTTAAATTCTGTAATTAACTAAAACTACAGAAAACAGCTAATATATGGCAGGTAACAGTTATCAGTATTAGCCAAGAGTGAGGTTTTCAACCTACCATAAAGTTTGCCCGCGATCCATCTCAACACCGAATTTTTTGAATAGAGTGTGAGCTTTGTCCCAGTTAAAGGTAAAAAAAATAGTGAAAAATAACTATTTCCTGCTTAAGAGTGACTTGAAATTTCGGCAAAAAAGGCAAAATTAACACACAGACAAGCGTTATAGGGCCTTTTTCTTCAATCAAAATGAGAATTGCTTACGTACACTTCTATGTTGAAGATGCCAAAATTTGGTGTGATTGGTTTGTAAATTATCTTGGTTTTCACAGGTTAGAGGATGATGCTTTGACCTGTAGTTTTACCCCCAAGAGAGATACAACAACTTCTCATACCTCTACCGAAGTAGTTAAAAGCGGTTTGGTTTGCTTTGTTCTATCTTCACCTAAATCATCGATTAGTCCAGTCGCTAAATATTTACAAAAACATCCACCTGGAGTTGTAGATGTTGCATTTGAAGTAGAAAATTTATCGGCGATAATTGCGCTAGCAGATGCTCATGGAGCAAAAATTATGCAATCTACCGCGCAATCCCAAAATGCTAAGATCATTGCTTGGGGAGGACTTAAACACACTTTATTGGAAAAACCATTAACAAAAAATGCTGTCAAAAATTACTCTTCCGCTTCTTCTATCCAAGCAATAGACCATATTGTTTTAAATGTCCCGGTGGGTTATTTAAAAACAGCGGTTGCTTGGTACCAAAATGTTCTAGGTTTTCAACCCCAACAGACATTTAATATTCAAACCGAATATTCTGCTTTGCACAGTCAAGTAATGGTTTCTTCAGATGGGAGCATACAATTACCAATAAATGAACCTGCAACTTCTAACTCCCAAATTCAAGAATTTCTCAACGCTAACCGGGGAGCGGGTATTCAACATATAGCTTTACAAACCAGTAACATAATTCGCAGCATAGATAAATTCCGCACCCGTGGAATGTCTTTTCTCCCTATTTCCCAAAGCTACTATTCTCAACTACAACAGCGAGCAAATTTACCTTTTAAATCAAATGAACTCGAGAATATTGCCAAATTAGAAATTTTAGTAGATTGGAAAGAAAATTTTCCGAATGCTTTACTTTTACAAATTTTTACGCAACCAATTTTCTCAGAACCGACTTTTTTCTTTGAATTTATTGAACGTCGAGAATGCGCTAAAGGTTTTGGAGAAGGGAATTTTCGCGCTCTATTTGAGGCTATGGAACTTGAACAAATTAAACGTGGAAGTTTACAGCTAAAAAGTTAACGATTCAGAACTAATCCATCCCTCTTTCCAAGCTAGAGGGATTGGAAATTCAAAGATATTCTACATTTATTTATCATCAAGTTAATCTCAAAGTATTTTAAAATGACCTATATTAGTTTTCTTTACTAGCTCCCTAATTCCTTTACTTATTAATGGCAAGAATAGGGTAGGAGTAATTCAAAATATACAATCTAGAATCTAGCTTAAAAATTCAAGGTTTTTGTCTGCATGATTTGGCTTATTAAATATTCACAATCAAAACGTGCTAATAATTGTGATAATTTGTAAATAAACTTCATATTTATTTGCAATGATAAGAATCATCACGGATTTTGATGGCCCAATCAGCGATGTTTCCGAGCGTTATTATCAGGTGTATCTATTGAGTTTAGAAAAAAATCGTCATCAGAATCAACAGGTACGAGTACTTTCTAAAGATGAATTTTGGGGATTAAAACGTTCGCGTATTCCAGAAAAACAAATAGGTATTATTTCTGGCTTGGAGAAGAAACAAGCAGAAAATTTTTCTTTACTACGGAAGCAAACCGTACATACACAACCTTATTTTGACTATGATATCTTAGCGACTGGTGCCACACAGGCTTTAACAAAAGCTAAAGAAGCTGGAGTTGATTTAGCAGTGATGACCATGCGTAGAGAGCGGGAATTAGAATATGCTTTGCAAAAATTTTACTTGTACCAGTTTTTTCCAGAAAATCGCCGTTATTGTCTTAGCAATGATTACGTGAAGACTCGCGATATAGAAGATAAACCGCTACTTATGGAGCGTGCATTACAAGAACTACCTCCTACAGAAAAAACTTGGATGATTGGAGATACAGAAGCGGATATAACTGCAGCAAAGAGACATAATATAAAGTCAATTGCTGTGGAATGCGGAATTCGCGATCGCACTCAACTAGAAAGCTACCATCCAGATATCATTGTTAAAAATTTAACAGAGGCAGTGGATTTGATACTTGAAAGTTAGGTTCTCCACCGATAAATATTAAAAACAACGAAGAAAAAATGGGTGTAAGGGAATTAATTATGAGTAATAAGTTAAATACTTATTTAAGATTCCCTATTTTCCCAATTAAATTTACTTAAGAAAACTACAAATTAGCCACAGCAACACGAAGGTTACTACAGTCGCAAATTGATTAGCTGTAAAATCAGTTAATTGTAATTGTTGTATCAGCGGACTTGCAATAAGTCCTCCAATAATTAAACCAACAATTAAGCCTATTAAAGTTAATAAAGCTGCTCTACCGAATCTACTTTCTTTGCGATTGAGGAAATAAATACTTACTCCAACTCCAAGTACGAGCATTAACTGTAAAACCTGGTCACCTGCAGCCCTGTAAAACAAGCTGTTGGCACTTAAGCCGAGATACCAGACTCCAGGTATAACTACATCAAGAGTGCTGGGTTGATCTACTATTTTTTGTAACCAAGCTGGTGACTGTTTTTTAGGAACGGGAGTTAACTCGGGAGCTACCTGCTCTCTGCGTTCGGGGAAGCGAATACGTTCGGGTACTTTAATTTTTCCTTCTTGACGCATTCGGAGGCGATCCATCAATACAGCATCATAAGCCGCTTCAATCATTTCAAGACGCTGACTGTCGCCATCATGTTGTTCTACTAGGCGGTCACGTGTATCTTGAATTTCTTCAAAGCTAGCGTCTTCTGATACCCCAAGTTTTTCATAGGGATTTTGGTGGCTCATGGGAGTTAATTATTGATAGCGAGGTCGGTAGCAGTTTGTTATTAAAAACTATTTTATGATTTATTTTGGTAGAAACCAATATTGTCGTACTCAATTTAATAGTCTTACTTGGACAAAAGCATGACAGGCACTTTAAGTAACACAAGTAATTCTCACTAACAGTAACTTTAACATATCGCAATAACTCAGTGTATCCCCTCATGCCGTTGAGCAATAAGGGCTTTAATGTAGAATTTGAGATAAAAACACAAAAAGTACACATCTTTTATGAAAAAATTTAAACTTTGTGTTTTATTTAAAGCAGGCATATCTATCCGGAGGTAAATTTGTTTTCTTAACCTCCTTCTTCTTTTTGTGCCCTTTAATCGCATATAGATTTAAAATTGATAGCGTTTAAGTAATTTGTAGCTTGAAGCAACTAATTTTCTAGTTTAATCTTCAAGTAACACAGCAAAATGTTGGAATATTTATAATCGTTAGATATTCTTGCATTAGAAGAAGAACATTGCTGCTTTATACTCAGGGTTGCATAAAAGATAAAATTTATGTTCTCTAGTTATTGTGAATCACTAGGTGTTACCAAGCGTATGCCGGGCGGTAAAGCGATTAACGAGAGCTTTAGCATTGTAGATTATTTTTGTCCAAACGCGGATGTCCGCGTCTTAAAAACGCAATCCGCCTGTAAATCCTATGAATTTTTTTGCAAAGTGATGGTCATGGCTCCCACCGCCAAGATTCTTGTAGTTGACGACGACCCTGCCGTTAGGAATTTAATCCAACGGTTCTTGATGAAGCAGAGCTATCAAGTAGAAGCTGCCGAAGATGGCAAAACTGCTTTAGCTCTATTCGAGCAATTTAATCCAGATTTGGTAATTTTAGACGTAAATTTACCAGATGTAATTGGATTTAACCTTTGCCAAGAAATGCAGAGTCGCAATGGTGTTTTTGTTTTAATGCTGACTAGTCGTGCGGACGAAGCCGATAAAATTCGCGGCTTTTCCAAAGGTGCTGACGACTATCTCACTAAACCCTTTGGTTTAGGGGAGTTAGAAGTTAGAGTCGCAGCCATTCTGCGCCGTCAGCGTGTTGTTACCACAGCCGAACAAAAACGTTTAGTTTTTGAAAAGTTGATGATAGATCCCGTCCGAAGAGAAGTTTCGCTCAATAACCTACCAGTTCCTTTGACTGCGTTGGAATTTGACTTGTTACATTTTTTGGCCAGCCATCCTGGTAGAGTTTGGCGACGTGCCGAACTTATCCAAGAGGTATGGGATTATGAATATGTTGGCGACCAAAGGGTTGTAGACGTACATATAGGTCAAATTCGCAAAAAGATTGAAGCAGATGCTGCTCAGCCTGCTTTAATTCAGACAGTGCGTGGTGTTGGCTACAAATTTGAATGTCCTGCTCCAGCTCAGCAACCCGAGAAAGTTTAGTTTAATCGTCATAAACCTCCCATCTACCTGAAGGGGAGGTCGTGCCGATGAATTATTAATTCTTTAATTGTGGTTAAATATTATACTTCTGTCTAACCCAATTAAATGCCCTTTGGGCAGCCTATAAAAAGACACTTTACTCTGATTACAAGTCCGTGGTGCACATGGCTCTAGAGTTTGAGTCAACGTCACTATAGATGAGTAGAACCTAAATTCATCACCTATAGGTAACGAGGTATGAGTATAAGTATAACTATGTGATTATAACAGGAGGTCAAACCTCCTTTTATGTATTCTCAGTTTAATATTGAGCGTTTCACTTGCCCTTTATTTTACTTAAAAAATCCTAGGCAATAGGTAAAATAAGGCATAATTTTGGTAAGATATACTGGATTTAAATTCTTATTTATATTTCAGAATACTTGTGTCAGAATATTGTCACAATATCCACATAGGTTAAGCAATAAGCTACTGTTTTGCTCAAATAATAACTTTCTTCACTAACAAATAATTTGAATTATAGCGTCTAAGAAGAAATTCCTCTTTGACAAGGATATTTATTAGCTTGTTCCTAATATTCTATTGGTTCTGAAAATACCCGGCTTTATAAAGAAAGCCGGGTATTTTCTTATAGCTGAGAAATTCTAGATAATACTCGTATCAGTTTTATCACTTCAGGTTAGCTTTTATTGTTCATACTCACCCGTCTAAAGACACGGGACTGATGAACGATACTAAATATTATTCTTAACCAAACTCCCAAGCGATTTAGAGCTAGTTAAGTACTAGGAATGATGAAATAATGTTTCTAGATAAACCCGGGCTGCGCGACGGTCGCTATCTCCGTTCTGAAGCAAAAACAAAGACAAAGCAGCCGTAAGTACTCGGTCTTGATCCCAATCTGGATGAGCTTCTAAGTAATTCTTTAAAGATTCGTGAAGTGTTTCTGGGACTGCTGCTGAAAGACTAACTGTGGCGTTCATAATTCTTCTCCTGAAAATCTGGCTATTAAAGGCAAATACGAGCATCTATTGGCTTTATGGCAAGCACTTTGTGAGATATACAGAGCTATAGAGTCTACGAATGCTTGCTGCATAAACATATCGACAAGCTGCAATATTACATTGCAAGCGGGTTGTTGATGAAAAAACTTGTCGCATCATTTTGCGCTAAAGGGGGGTGGGTTTGTCAATGCTGCGAAATGTTACAAACCCATGCCTGAAATTTTAATGATTACGGAATAATCAAGTATATGTACCATAAATTGTTACAGTTATTAACAGTAACTCAGTACTTGCAAATCTTCACTTTGTTTTATCTAAATCCCCAGCAGTATGTTCTAAAGCCTATCGAAACGTCGAAAGCCTGTGGAAAACTTACTAAAAGCCTGTGGAAATCCTGTGGAATTAGTGAGGAAAATTTGAGTTAATGATAAGAATTGCAACCGATATCATTTATTTATTGCCCTTTTATCCATGAAATCCTTTCTCCGCAAGCACTTACCGAATCTTAATACTCAAATTTGGATACTGGCATTCGGTAGGTTACTAAACGAAATCGGTACGGGTTTCACTTTGTTTTACGCTCCCATTTTCTTTGTCAACCAAATTGGTCTATCAGCAACCACTGTTGGTATAGCTTTGGGTAGTCATTCCATCTCAGGGGTTGTCGGACGGATTTTGGGAGGTTCTTTAGCTGATTCCCCTTTGTGGGGTCGTCGTCGTACTTTACTGCTGTCATCTGCAATTTCAGCAATTGGTTCTTTAGTTTTAGCCGCTACAAATAATTTTGTCACCTTAGTTATTGGTAATTTGATAAATGGGTTAGGCATCGGATTGTATTGGCCAGCTACCGAGGCTGTTGTTTCCGATTTAACTAATACCGAAAATAGTCGTGAAGCGTTTGCTATTACAAGATTTGCAGATAATATTGGTCTGGGCTTGGGAATAGTTTTAGCAGGAGCATTAGTAGCAAAAACTGCCAGTTATCGCTCGCTATTTATTATTGATGGAGTATCATTCATTGTATTTTTTGTGGTTATTTATGCAGCAATTAAAAAGAATCGTAACCATACAGCAAAAGTAAATTCAGGTTCAATCCCACAACAAATAGCTTCTTGGAGAGTAGCGTTAAAGGACAATCGTTTACTCATATTTGTTGTGGTGAATATTATCTTTACTACCTATATTTCTCAGCTACACAGCACTCTTCCAGTTTATTTCAGCAAGTTCATTCAATTTTTGGACGGACCTAATAAAGGATTTTCTGAAACAACTATCAGCGCTCTTTTTACCTGGCATTTAATAGTCGCGATAATTGCACAATTACCTGTCGCTCGCTTGATGAAACGTTTATCTCACTCTGTAGCGCTTACTATTTCCGCCTTCTTATGGGCAATCGGTTTTATTTGTATTTGGGCCAGTGGTGTTTTGTCGAGTTATTCAATAGCTTGGGCTGCGCTAGCATTATCATTATTTGCTCTAGCTATAGTTTCTTACACCCCATCAGCCTCAGCTTTAGTTAGCGAAATTGCTCCACTAGATAAACGCGGTGTTTATTTCTCGATTAATTCTCTTTGTTGGGCTGCTGGCTATTTAATTGGTCCCCCTTTAGGCGGTTTAGCATTAGACCAATCTCAATTTGTAATCAATAGTTTTTGGTTGATTTTAGCTGCAAGCATTATTTTGACGATTACTATTTTACGCTACTTACACCGTTTACTTTTAGTTAAAAGGAATATTGATTAGGAGAAAATATATTTGTTTCATCCGCTACAGGTAGAGGATTCAAGGTTCAAATATATTACTTTTGTAACTCGGCTTTTTCCTGTAGAGCAAAATTATAAGGCTTAATTTTCAAATTTATTTGTCAGTTAATTTATATTTTAATTTTTTAAATTAAAGGCTTTAAAATCTTTTAGGATTTAGGATAGGCTGATTTTACATGATTAGTGATATTATTTTTATAATGGGGAGTATTTATAGAAAAAATATTTTAGTCACCACTTCCCATTATGAAAGTATTTTATCACCGAAGCAGCCAGCAACAAAATTTTTAGGAAAGTTTTTTACTCTTGAGAGAAAAACAATTGAAGTCAATCAGAAATAATCGAAAAAACGAGAAAGGTCTAAAAGCTAATATAATTAAAAATAGTTTTGAATCATCGCTAACAACGATTCAAAACTAAGGGAAAGTAGATGTAAATTTACTTTCGTCTTTCTTGCAACTTGCGATAAACAGATTTTAAATCAACATTATGATGAGCTAAAGCGACTAAAGTGTGATAAAACAAGTCGGCAACTTCACCGGCTATATCATCAGCATCATCATCTTTACAAGCCATGACTACCTCGGCAGATTCCTCACCAATCTTTTTTAAAATTTTATTATCACCACCCTTAAACAACTTACAAGTGTATGAATCTTCGGTAGGATTATCGCGTCGGTTGGATATTACTTCAAATAATTGTGACAAAGTATCGGCAGGAGGTGGAATAATTTTGTCTTCAACTTGGTGAAAACAACTTCTTTGACCGGTATGACAAGCAATATCTCCCATTTGTTCGACACTAATTAAAAGAGCATCGCTATCACAGTCATAGCGGAGACTATGTACCAATTGAATATGTCCGCTCGTGGCGCCTTTATGCCATAGTTCTTGACGCGAACGGCTCCAAAACCAAGTTTCACCAGTTTCCAAAGTCTTGCTTAAGGATTCCTGATTCATCCATGCCATCATCAAAACTGTGCCATCTAAATAATCTTGGACTATGGCTGGCACCAAACCTCGTTCGTCGTAGCGAATTTTATCAACGGGGATAAAGTTTTGCGAATCTGTTACAGAAAAAAACATACCAGCAAGATACCGCCCTTTAATAAGAATGATTCATGAATTCACGATATCATTCTGTATGGTGTATCTTTACGAGATGTTTTTCCTTTATGCTTACGGTTAGACTTCAAAGACTTGCGTTTCTTTACACAGTTAAGTACATTCTCAATGCACTGAAAACGAACTGATGAGCTTTGGGAATTTCACCGTACCAATAGATAACCGAGTTGAAAGCCGACTAGTAGCGATTGCGAATCTCAATCCGGCAAATCCTGATTTGACTTATATAACATATTGCTATTTTCCACGGAACGCTAGTTCGGCTAATTTACTACGATATAGATTTGAAGCAGTATTAGCCCATACCCAAAGATAGACAATTATAATTACACTGTAGGAGACAGCCTTGGTAAATACAACGATTAAAACTACCAAATCACAAGAAATCTTTTCAGCTGCTCAAAATCTAATGCCGGGAGGAGTTAATTCTCCAGTCCGCGCTTTTAAATCTGTAGGTGGTCAACCTATAGTTTTTGACCGCGTAAAAGGCGCATATATTTGGGATGTAGATGACAATGAGTATATAGACTATGTCGGGACCTGGGGTCCGGCTATTTGCGGTCATGCTAATCCTGAAGTAATCGCCGCACTGCATTCGGCTTTAGAGAAAGGTACCAGCTTTGGTGCCCCTTGTGCATTAGAAAATGTCTTGGCGGAAATGGTTATTGATGCCGTCCCCAGCATTGAAATGGTAAGATTTGTTAATTCTGGAACGGAAGCCTGCATGGCCGTGCTGAGGCTTATGCGAGCTTTTACCAAACGAGACAAAATAATTAAATTTGAAGGCTGCTATCACGGTCATGCCGATATGTTTTTGGTGAAAGCAGGTTCAGGAGTCGCGACCTTGGGTTTACCCGACTCTCCAGGAGTTCCCAAATCAGTTACCGGTGACACTCTGACAGCACCTTTCAATGATTTAGAAGCGGTAAAAGTATTATTTGAAGAAAATCGTGGTGAAATTGCTGGAGTAATTTTAGAGCCGGTGGTCGGAAACTCTGGTTTTGTTCCTCCCGATGCAGGATTTTTAGAAGGACTGCGTGAAATCACCAGCGAACATGGTGCATTATTAGTATTTGATGAAGTTATGACGGGCTTCCGTATCTCTTACGGTGGCGCTCAAGAGAAGTTTGGTGTGACCCCGGATTTAACTACCTTGGGTAAAATTATTGGTGGTGGCTTACCTGTAGGAGCCTACGGTGGTCGTCGAGATATCATGTCGATGGTTGCACCGGCAGGACCTATGTATCAAGCTGGAACCTTGAGTGGAAATCCTTTGGCAATGACTGCGGGAATCAAAACATTGGAATTGCTGCAAAAACCCGGTACTTACGATTACTTAGAGCAAATCACCAAAAAGTTAGCGGATGGCTTAGTAGAAGTTGCTCGCGAAACTGGTCATGCTACTTGTGGTGGTAATATCAGCGGAATGTTTGGTATGTTCTTCACTAAAGGTCCGGTTCATAACTATGAAGATGCTAAAGCTTCAGATACGGCTAAATTTGGACGCTTCCATCGTGGAATGTTAGAACATGGTATTTATTTAGCACCTTCTCAATTTGAAGCTGGTTTTACCTCCATAGCTCATACCCAAGAGGATATTGAACGAACTTTACAAGCTGCGCGAGAAGTAATGTCTGGATTGTAGAAACTAATTACAGTCAAATCTTCATATACTTATCAATCCCGTCTAACAAATAAGACGGGATTGATGTTTTTAAGAATAATTGAGGTGTATTAATCAAAGTATTAATTACAGCCGCAACCGCTTTGGGCACAACCCGTCATGTTTTTATGACCTTCAGCGCAAGCTCTAGAACAGTAATATTGACCATCTTTGCTGATTGCACTGTCTACTTTCACAATACACAAGCATTTCTCGCATGCACATTTCATTAAATCTACAGTAGTTGTCATTTTTTTCTCCGATAGATACTTTTTAAACAGCTTATAGAATATCTGAACAGACATTCATGTATTGGATATTAGCATATTTTTTTGTTACTGCAATAAATATAAATTAATGCAGGCTAGGCTAGCCTAGGTGAAAATCCCGGAGCAATAATTGAGAGAACGATTTGCAGGAAAAAAATTTGATTGAGGACAATTTATTAAATATTAGAAGCTGTATACGATTGCGATATGATTTTAGCTTTCAAAGAAAATTAACAATAAATAATTAAAAATCAATCGAGACGTTCTAAAAATTACGTATATACACTATAGGTTATTCAAATATTACGTAAACTTTAAAAACTCTTCAAAACAAACCCAGCAATTTGCACCTGGCACATGATTATTCATATCTCAATAATAGAAATAGAGTAATTGCTCCCCGTTATTATTTTTTTGTAGCGAGTTGACAGTGCATGAGCTACTGCTTAAATCCGAACTGTCCCAACCCAGAAAACTTAGCTTTCAGTGAACGATGTCAATCTTGTGGGGCGCGAATATTGTTGCGCGAGCGTTACCGGGTTAGTAAATCCCTTGGTCAAGGTGGCTTTGGAGCGACCTTTCTCGCACAAGATGAAGCTTTACCAGGAGAACCAAGTTGTGTAATCAAGCAGCTACGTCCTTCCGGAACTGCACCCCATGTTTTGCAGATGGCACGGGAATTATTTGAGCGAGAAGCTGTAACCCTGGGTCGAATTGGGAATCATCCCCAAGTTCCACGTTTATTAGATTATTTCGAAGACCGCGAACATTTTTATTTAATTCAGGAATATGTTCATGGTTCAACCATACAACAGGAGGTGAAACATACCGGAGTATCAACAGAGGCAGGAGTAAAGCAATTTTTAAGCGAAATCCTACCATTACTACAATATATTCACTCCCAGAAAGTAATCCACCGAGATATTAAGCCTGCCAACTTGATTCGTCGCGCTCAAGATGCCAGATTGGTTTTGATAGACTTTGGTGCCGTCAAAAATCAAGTCAGCCAAACAGCTGCGATGCAATCAGGGCACACAGCATTAACCGCTTACGCTATTGGTACTCCAGGTTTTGCACCTCCAGAACAAATGGCTATGCGCCCAGTTTATGGTAGCGATATTTATGCTTTGGGAATTACGTGTATATATTTGCTGACTGGTAAATCTCCTAAAGATTTAGAATATAATCCGGCAACCGGTGAGGTGATGTGGCAACACCTAGTACATGCGAGCGATCACTTTGCTCAAGTGCTAGGGAAGATGATGGATGTGTCGGTTCATAATCGTTATCAGTCGGCTGATGAAGTACTAAGAGCCTTAGAGATGGAGCCTTACTTAGATAGTTTGGCTTCTGGTTTGGCGGCTCCTTCTAATAATAGTAGCCCCAGAACTTCCACGGGTGTTGTAGATGGTACAAATACCACGAACAACTCATCTACTAGTTTCTCTAGTGCTGGAGTAGCTCAAGTAGCAGCAGCTATTCGTGCTAGAAAAGCGAAAACTGCTTCTGGTACAGCAGTGCGAACACGAAGAGACAAAAATAACGTTTTGACATCAAAAACAGCAGCCTCTGTATCCAATTCAGGTAAATCTTACTCTGGAAAATCACAAGCACAACAGCGTCGTTTAAATTCTGAAAGCTTACTTACAGCTTATTTAAAGGGAAGAAGAGATTTTGCTTTACATAATTTGAGTTTGTTGAATTTACAAGGCTCTGATTTATCAGAAACAAATTTTCATTCTTCTAAATTTGAAAAAACTAATCTTCAAAGCGCAAATCTTTATAACAGCGACTTTGGGAGAGCTAATTTAAGTAAAGCCAATCTTAGGGATGCTAATTTAAGTAAAGCCTACTTTAATCATGCTGATTTGGAATTAGCTGACCTTCGTGGTGCAGACCTTAGTTATGCTCATTTAAGCAATGCTAATCTCCGTGGTGCTAATTTGTGTGGTGCCAATCTTACTGGAGCTAAGATAAATCCCGAACAGTTAGCATTAGCTAAAACTAATTGGATGACTGTACGTCCTAATGGAAGAAGAGGTTTATTATGATTTGGAATTAAAATTAAACGCTTACTTGTTTTGATTTAATTTCAATCATTATCAACCTCAACAACCTTGATATATTTGATAAAGGACAAATTAGGCAAAAGTTATTGTTAGTTCAAAATACAAATTAAAAAATAACTGAAATAATATTTATAGCAGTGATGCTACAGTATTCTAAACTTTAGCGATTTGTTTAATAGCTATCAAGAAATAATTTTTATAAGTAATTAAATTCTAAACATACATAAATAATTTTATGAAATAAGTATTTTGCGATTAAATTTATATAAATAAAATTTCTCTATAAATCTTGAAAATTAGGATTAATATAGAGAAATATTTTGATTTAACTTAATTTTTTTTAGTCGGAGTTCCTTTAGCAATAAATACGTTTTATTTTGAATGCATTTTTAATATCAAGAGTATAGCCTGGACGCATCAGGACATCAAGAAGTCCATAATATTTTTAACTAAATTTAATTTTCGCTGTGCTCTGTGTGGGTAAATACTACAGAACCTACACAGAAATAACGTAATTGCGTATGACAAACTATAGCCGCCCATACCTACAACATTGCGTTTGGGTCGTAATGACCATTTTTAATTACGTAAGTCCTATCTCAGTATAGGCACGAGTAAAATAGACCTTTCCAAATTATGCGGATGAAGTGTTTATTTCGATTGGCTTGACTAGCAGTGCTTCGTCCCTGCAACACTGCAATAGAAGTATAAATTTGATATACATATAATTCATTGCTTAATTGCTTAGATAATATAATCTATAGTTATTGATATATTCCTTCAGATTTAATTAGTTTTCAAAATCTAGACTAAATATTATAAAAAATATATCCAAAGTTATACATAAACAGCTTTATTTTCCGAAACTTCTACTCTAAGGCTGATTACGTTAGAAAATAACTTAAGATATTTTGAATAAATAATTTCCATTCCAGTCAGGAACTAGAGTATAATATAAAACAATTACCTAGGTAGTAATGTTCATTCGATTAATGCCTTGTTATACTGCATGACAATGGTGCTGCTAATAACTATAAAAGATAGATAAAATTAGATTTTAATGTTTTTTGTATGGTGCGTTTTTTACTCTTATTTGATAAGAATGCGTTTATTACGTAAGATAGGTCTGCTATTTATTTTAGTAAAAATGCCCCAATACTTAATGTAAAGCCGCTTAATTCAATAAGTATTGAGGAAAATAACGCCTCCTTGGTTAAATTTATCCTAGAGAAAGGCGTACATTCTATGAAAGCACGGAAACACAAATCATTTAATTCTGGTTTGAGACTGAAACCAAATAGTCATGAGCAATATTAGCAAGTTAAAATTTTTCTCAGAAAAAGGCTCATCTACAACTCCCGAATCTATACCGGAAGAGCTAAAAGAGCGATTAAGTTTATATCAGCTTTTCGCAAAATTATATGAAAATCATGGCAGTCTCTTAGAGCAGATTCTTAAATCAGAAAACTTATCGCTTACTCCGATGAATCTAGCGCAGTCGTATTATATGCAGGCTGTTCTGAATGGGGAAGATGTTTACATAACAACTAACTTATGTGGTAAAAGTCAGAGCTTGGGACAGTCTCAAAATACTTGGACTATCGGACGCGATCGCACAAGTGGAATAAATATCAATAATAAGTATATATCTCGTCACCATGCTGCTGTTCGATACGTCGAGCAGGAGAGTCATCGTAATGAATCGTCTACTGAGATTGAGACAAATGGTGTGTTTTATTTAGTAGACTTTAACAGCACTAATGGGACTTATATTAATGGTGAACAGATTTATCGACCAACCAAGCTTGAGGAAGGAGATATTATTCGGATAGGTAATATAACTTTTTCATTTTTCATAAATCATAGCTATTCTGTTCTACCTACAGTGGCAATTGAGTTATTGATGCAGTTAGTACCTAAAACAGATGATATGAAGATTCTTAAGAATAAAGCAGAAACATTAAATCAATATCACAAAAACAAAACTAAAACTCGAAAGCTGGAAAATAGGGAGCTTATTCAAGAAGAAATCAAAGATGAAACAGTAGCTCGGATGAAGACTTTTGAAGAGCAGTTAAGTCAGGAATGGAAATCTGGCGTTTTAGACCGTTTTTATAGTAAGCAAATAGCTACAAAATCTGTAATCGGAGGCAGCAAATAGAAAAGAATAATGTGTTTATCAAAAATATTTATTATTCACCATAACAAGACATATCTAATTAGATATGTATCAAAATATAAATCTTCAAACTAATTAATATTTAGACACCTAGAAGTTTATGGAAGATATAGTGCGGAAACAATCTAAATAAAAATGTAAATTGCCTCCGCAGGAATTACCAATTAACTATTAATCCAATTAATTATTAATTAGTTTCACAAATATAATTAAGTCCTCATCACGGACATAATTAATGATGCGATGTTATTCTTCGTCTAATTCTTCATCATCGTCATCATCATCATCACTTGGCTGTCCTACGGAGTTAGCGGAAACAACAGCACCCAAGTCTAACTTTTCAAGAACTTTCAGCCTAATTTCTTCAAGCAGTTCTGGCTTTTCCTCAAGATATTTAATAGCGTTGTCTCTTCCCTGAGAAATGTTATCGCCGTTGTAACTGTACCAAGCTCCTTTACGATTAATAACACTAGTTTCTTCTGCCAGGTCAACAATACAGCCCAAAGTGGAAATACCTTTACCGAAGATAACGTCAAACTCGGCAATTCTGAAAGGTGGTGCAACCTTATTTTTAGCAACCTTGACTTTGACACGAATACCAAATTCTTCCGTACCTTTTTTCAAGGTTTGAATGCGTCGAATGTCCAGACGCACGGAAGAGTAATATTTCAAAGCGTTACCACCAGTGGTGGTTTCTGGGTTACCGTAGCTAATACCAATTTTCATACGCAACTGGTTAATAAACATGACCGTACAGCCAGATTTACCAATGTTGCCGGTAATTTTACGTAATGCTTGGCTCATCAATCGTGCTTGAAGACCGACGTGAGTGTCCCCCATGTCCCCTTCAATTTCTGCGCGAGGAACCAATGCTGCTACCGAGTCAATAACCACAATATCAACCGCAGCAGAACGTACTAACTGATCTACGATTTCCAGAGCAGCTTCTCCAGTGTCTGGCTGAGATATTAACAAGTTCTCAATATCAACACCCAAAGCAGCAGCATAAGTCGGGTCAAGAGCATGTTCTGCGTCTACATAAGCTGCAATACCACCTTCTTTCTGTACCTCAGCTACCGCATGCAGCGCTACAGTTGTTTTACCAGAACTTTCAGGGCCGTAAATTTCAACTACTCGTCCTTTGGGTAAACCGCCACCTAATGCTAAATCTAAAGTAAGTGCTCCAGTGGAAATTGTCTCAACACGCATACGGGTCGCATCCCCGAGACGCATGATTGTACCTTTACCGAAAGTTCGCTCTATCTGGTTAAGAACCATACCCAGCGCTTTTTGCTTACCTGCATTTTCTGTATTAGTAGCCGCCATTTGAACCTCTAAATATATGACTTTGGGGGTTTTTTGATAATCTTAATAGAACAGATATACTATCATGCCATCTTAGCACTAGCGAACGCTATATAGCTTAGCTAGGTATTCAGGAATCTTGAAATCGATGACCAGTCTGGGTTTCGGATGAATATTTATTGTCTAAGTTGGTTATGAGATAGTCGCGACTGTGAAAAAATAATTTTACATGTATTTACAAAATATGGCTTGAGCCTGCTTGTTGATTTTTCCTAACTCTCGGACGCTACTAAATGTTAGATGATTTTATATAGCCGAAAGTGAATATTGACCAAATTTAAATCAGTAACTTGTACTTCTTTGAGTAGAACTTGACCGATTTTGAATTACTTAGATGTGTACTATAGTACTCGTCGGGGTGATTTGTTGTAGCTGAATTAAATCTTTAATTTAGATTGTATCCGCAACGGAACCGGGAAAATATTAGAAAATATTAATTTATGCTGCTTTGCATTACAGAAGGCATAAAGTTATATCGGAGCCTCAGTATTTGAAAGTAATGTAATAATATTATGCTCTACGGCTTCTGGGGATTCGTTGCCATCAATAGTCAACAAACGATGACGGCGGTCATAATATTCTAATATAGGAACCGTCCGGTCATAGAAAAGTTCAACTCGACGCTGAACTATTTCAGGCTGGTCATCGGGCTGAGACCGCGCTTTTGAACGACTTAGCATCACGGCTTGCGAAGTTTGTAGATATATAGCGTAATTTAACTTTTGTCCTAGTTCATCAAGCAAAAAGTCTAATTCTTCGGCTTGAAATGCTGTACGAGGATAGCCTTCTAAAACCCAACCTTTGTTAAAATTGGGCTGCTGTAAATGATTGCGAATTAAATTAATCATTAATTCATCAGAGACTAATTCACCCGTTGCGATAGCATATCTTGCATTTTCGGCTAATGCGCCTAATCTTGATGTAGCCTGCCTTAAAATTTCACCTGTGGAAATTGTAGGTACGTTAAAGTGTCTGCTGAGATTTTGCGCTTGAGTACTTTTACCCGAACCAGAACCTCCTAAAATCACAAATCTCATAGTACAATCTACTCCTCTAAACATGATTCAATTTATATGATTTGAAATATTTATTCCTTACGTTATAAGCGCGACAGAAGAATAGTCTCCTTATATGGCTGAATTTTTTATTTACAATGTGGGCATTTTAAGCCTTATTGATAAATTAACCTTTAAAACAAAAAACGTTTTTATTTTTACCGGCTCTTGCTTTTATGACAATATAAATATAAATTTTAATAGCTATTGACTTAAACGCAAACGTAGTGATTGACTAAGAATGCACCCAATCTCTCATTGCGATATACTTCTGTGACTGAACTTAACTTGCAAGTAATTTTGTAAGATACTTTTTCAGCAAAAATACTGAATCACTGTGTTTTTTTCATTAATTTATGGTTGCTCAGCTAGAAAATAATAGTGTAAATTCGACCGTTAGTTTATCACATACAGTTCAAGGAATAGTACAAGTTTTTACTAGCTCTTCCCGTAGCTTTTTTACCGGTGTAATGGCACAAGCACTGAGAATTGCCGGTCAAGGTACGCCAGTTCTAATAGTGCAATTCCTTAAAGGTGGTATTCATCAGGGACAAAACAACCCCGTTGTGTTAGGGCAAAATTTGAATTGGATTCGATGTGACTTACCACGTTGTATCGATACACCCCAATTGGACGATACTGAAATCGAAGCCTTACATTCATTGTGGCAATATACGCTGCGTGTGGTGAATGAAGGAAAGTACTCTATGGTTGTACTTGATGAATTAAGCCTAGCAATGAACTTTGGTTTAATTCCGGAAATAGAAGTTTTAGAATTTTTGAGCAAGCGTCCTCAAAATCTTGACATAATTCTTACGGGAGCGGAAATGCCTAAATCTATTTTGGATTTAGCAGACGAAATAACAGAAATTCGTCGTCCGAATCGCTTGTAGGAGATATGAAGGGACAAAGAAATAAGAAGAAAATTCGGAGTTAAGAGTTATTAGATTTTTTCATTTGACCTTCGACCTTTGAAATTTAACCTGTAACCTTTGACCTGTGATTATTAGGCTGTGATTAAAAACGATATTTGGATTTCTAAAATGGCTCAGAAGGGTATGATTAATCCTTTTGAAGCAAGTCTAATTAGAGAGATTAAATGCGACGAAGATAGCTTAAATCGTCGCGTTATTAGTTATGGTTTGTCTTCCTACGGTTACGATATTCGTCTTTCCCCTACGGAATTTCGTATATTTAGACATATTCCTGGGACTGTAGTAGACCCGAAAAATTTTAAGGAGCAAAATCTAGAATCAACAGCGTTACACTCTTCGGTAGAGGGAGATTATTTTATCTTACCTGCTCATTCTTATGGGTTAGGTGTTGCTTTGGAAAGACTGGAAGTTCCAGATAATATTTCGGTAATTTGCATCGGTAAATCTACATATGCTCGCTGTGGAATAATCGCCAATCTTACACCTGCTGAGGCTGCGTGGCGCGGTCATTTGACTTTAGAATTTTCTAATTCTTCAAGTGCTGACTGTCGCATCTACGCTAATGAAGGTGTAGTGCAATTATTATTTTTGGAAGGTGAACCTTGCGCTATTAGTTATGAAGCTAGGCAAGGTAAATATCAAGACCAGCCTGAAAAAGTGACTATAGCCAGAATATAAGTCAGTTAGCAGTTAGCAATGAGCAGTTATCAGTTTTAATGTAGTTAATAAATTCTTAACTGTTCATTGTTAGTTGTTAATTGACGATCCACACTGTAAGGGTGAGCAGCTGATTATGGTGCTAATCTCGCTTTAGCCAAACGATGAGATTTGTACCATTCTGCTATTGCTGGAACCCAATTTTCAAAGTGAATTAGCATTAGTTCGCACAACTTTTGAATCTCTAGTTGAGCGTCTTTTTTATTTCTCATATCCAAGAAGTGCATTAAAGACCTTAAATTTAGACTAACTATAAAATGTTGACGATAATCAAAGGGCATCTTTCCTCTAATATGTTCTTCAGAAATGCCATTGTCAAAATCTATTTTATAACGTTTAACAGCTTCCATACACCAATTTAAATCGGTTTGTCTTTGTTCTGGTGAATAGTAATATTTTTTGCCTTTACGATTAGTGTAATAATCTACTGGACGCAGGTAGAAAACATCTTCTACGTCTTTTTCCCCTTCTGCTACTTTGATAAATTGCTCTGAAGTATACCTAAAAGATTGAACATCAAAAGATACACTGATGCGATGAGTACGTGCTTGTTGCATGACGCTATGGGGAAAATAACCGCAGTTAAATACGATTTGAGGATGTTCCAAAGGACCGTAATGTCCTCTTTCTCCTGCTAAAAGCCTTTTAACTATAATCTCACCACATTGCGATTCTGAAGGGAATTCGTCCCGCTCGTCATAAACGAATTTATCCGTATAATCTTGATGCATTGCAGCATAAATTACTTGCTGCGGATTCGGTGTTTTTGTAATAACTTCTACTCTAAATCGGTTCATGTTAAATATTGGGAATCTAGGATAGGGAATAGTTAAGACAGTAAGAGTTAAAAGAATGGAAGAATAGGGCTTGTTTTTTTTACCTTATATAATCCATTCTTTAAAATAGGTGAAAAGTGTTCTTTTTCAAAGCCAGGGGTTAAAAGAAATTATGGTTTTAACTGCTTCAACTATGTTGTCTTTGGGCACAAAGGCTCCAGATTTTCAACTACCTGATGTCGTGTCTGGGGAAAATATTTCTCTTTCAACATTTGCAGGTACAAAAGCTTTGTTGGTAATGTTTATTTGTCGTCACTGTCCTTTCGTAAAGCATGTTCAGAACGAATTAGCTCAGTTAGGAAAAGATTATTTACAAAATGGTTTAGGGATTGTCGCTATTAGTGCGAATGATGTTGAAAACTACCCCGATGATGCGCCCCTATTATTGAAGAAAATGGCGACGGACTTGGATTTCAAGTTTCCTGTATGTTATGACCAGACTCAGGAAACAGCAAAAATTTACACTGCTGCTTGTACTCCAGATTTCTTTTTGTTTGATAATGAGCAAAAACTTTTTTATCGCGGACAATTAGATGAAAGTCGTCCGAGTAATGGTCAACCTGTAACTGGAAAAGATTTACGAAACGCGATAGATGCTGTATTACATAGTAAATCTTTAATAGAAGAACAAAAGCCTAGTATTGGTTGCAATATTAAATGGAAACCAGGGAATGAGCCGGATTATTTTGGTTAAGAGTTAGGAGTTTTGGATTTTGGATTTTGGATTGACACTAAGAGTTCGGAATGAATTGGTAAATATTGTCTACCTAAAATACCTACTGATAGTATCCTATGCTCAATGCCCAATGCCCAATTTCCAATTCCCACTAACTACTAACATCTAATTTTGAATTTCTAAATTGAGGATGTAATGTCCTAGCTGAACTTTTCCAGCCCACAATTCGTATTCAACTCTGAGATGTTCGGGTAAAGGATTTCCGGTCAAGGTCAGATTACGAGTGAAGTTTCTCATACGAATTGGCTGGTTGTTCTGCAAGGATTCGTTGGGTAACCAATAACGACTCATACCGTAAACTCCTTGCTCCCAAAAGTGACGGTAGCTTAAGTGGGGATTTCCTTGCATTGTCATTATGACTCTGTAAGGAGATATTTCTAACCACAAAATTCTTGGACTACTTAAAACGCGAGGATTGGTCTGTGCAGGTGAGTAGAGAAGATTTTGCGAATTCTGGGATTTAGCTTCTTGCTCAGTTTTAATCGGTGGTGCATTTAATAACAGGTGGAAGCGCTGGCTATCTTTTTGATATAAAGTAGCTGCAGTTTCAACAACAGATTGGACTGGTAAATCTGTCGAAATTAAGGATAAGCAAACGGGTTTGCGTTGATGAGTCAGCATTAGAGGGATAGAATGAGAAGCTATTGGATAAATAAGTCTAATATTGGGGTTAGGTGTCGGGTTTAACGGTAGGATAAGGGGCGAGGAAGTTTATACATAAAGCTTTTGCTTGGGTATAATTTCCTGTACAGTCACACGCCAGTTTATCCTAATGTCGGCTTCTGTTATAACCGTAGAAATTAAACAAAACCTCCCCCACAAGTTAGTTGTTCGACGACCTGAGTCGGGACTATCTTTGAATGGTAATATTCGAGTCCCTGGAGATAAATCTATCTCCCATCGAGCATTAATGCTAGGAGCGCTCGCTGAAGGTGAAACCCGTATAGAAGGATTACTTTTGGGGGAAGATCCCCGAAGTACAGCCAGTTGTTTCCAAGCGATGGGAGCAGAGGTTTCAGATTTAAATACAGAATTAGTCCGGGTTAAGGGTATTGGTTTAGACAATTTACTCGAACCCGTTGATGTTTTAGATGCTGGCAATTCTGGTACCACGTTGCGACTGATGTTAGGGATTTTGTCATCCCATGCAGGACGTTTTTTTACTGTCACTGGGGATAGCTCCTTGCGTTCGCGTCCTATGTCTCGTGTGGTTAAACCTTTGGAACAAATGGGAGCGCAAATTTGGGGAAGAGATAATAATTCAAAAGCACCCTTAGCGGTTAGCGGACAAAACCTCAAACCGATTCACTACCATTCTCCCATAGCTTCAGCGCAAGTTAAGTCTTGCGTGTTACTGGCCGGTTTGTTGGTGGAGGGTAAAACTACCGTTACCGAACCAGCCCTATCTCGCGACCATAGCGAACGAATGTTACAAGCATTTGGTGCAAAATTAGATATTGACCCCGAAACTAACAGCGTTAGCGTCAATGGTCCGGTTAAACTATACGGACAAAACGTGGTAGTACCTGGCGATATCAGCTCGGCAGCTTTTTGGTTGGTAGCTGGAGCAATTGTATCAGATTCGGAATTATTAATTGAAAATGTTGGTGTCAATCCGACTCGGACTGGTGTTTTGGAAGCTTTGGAAATGATGGGGGCTGATATTACACGAGAAAATGAAAGGGAAGTTGCGGGGGAACCTGTAGCCGATTTGAGGGTACGTTCGAGCAAACTTAAAGGCTGTACCATTGAAGGAGATATAATACCAAGGTTAATTGACGAAATTCCTATTTTAGCTGTAGCGGCAGTATTTGCCGAAGGTTCCACTGTAATAAAAGATGCCGCAGAACTGCGAGTTAAAGAAAGCGATCGCATTACTGTAATGGCGAATCAACTCAATGCAATGGGAGCAAGCATAAGCGAATTACCCGACGGTATGCAAATTACCGGGGGAACGCCGCTTACTGGTGCCGAACTTGACAGCTTTACAGACCATCGTATTGCTATGAGCTTAGCAATTGCAGCTTTGAATGCATCGGGTTCGACCGAAATTAATCGTGCTGAGGCTGCTTCGGTTTCTTATCCAGATTTCTTTGACACTCTTAAAAGTATTATCAAATAAGAAATTAAAATGTAATAATTCTTATCCTTTTGCTTTGCTGGGGTTAAGAATTATTTTTAAGAAATTTAAATGAGTTTTAAGTAATGTAAAGCAAGATTTCTGATTATCGCTCTTCTGTCACTTTCCGGTTTTTACTAATATTAAAAACTTTACTGGTTTTCTATAAGCTATAGATAGTAAGGGTTTTTTAATTAAAAATTCAGGAATTAACTAAATTTAATCCATTTTATACTAGCCTATATTTAATAGTAGCAAATCAAACCACAATTACTTTGTATACAAGAATTTCGAGATTATAAAAAACCAGAAGTTTTCGGAGAGTGGCAGAAGAAGGTTATGTTTGAAATTTGATTTTGTATGAAAGATATGAATAGCTTTAAAATACTTGTATCTATTTTTTAATTCAGTAAATAATATTGCATATAAGCTTGAAAGCTGGAAGTTTTTGCTATCAATGATTTGAAAATTTTTATCAATATTTTATCAGGACTTACGCAATTGTTACAATACTCGACTGGTGCGTGACACTGAAAACATTGTGACTACGTTCCTGCTTTGTTCCAAGTGTCACAGCACCCTACTAGAAAAATGTGCCAGTTGCGTAAGTCCTAATTTTATATTGTGTTTATATTTTATTGTTCCCAGAAAAAGCTAAAAATTAACTGATTATGAAAAATAATTGTAAATAACCTAGAACTTTACAATTTTTGAAATATCGACGAGAATCTAATTTGTAAATAAAAACTTGAATTTACCGTTACGCATGGTTATCAATAAATTGGTGCGTGACAGTGTTATGATAATTATTTGATTGTGTTCGATAGATTATTTTTGCTATCACAGCACCTTACTAAGAGGTTACGTAATGTTGTCAACTAATTGGTGGGTACTGCATTATGATAATTATTTAATAGTGTTCGACATATTCTTAACTGTCACGGCACCCTACAAAAAAGGTTAGTAAATAATTTACATCAAAAATGTAGAGACGTAGCAATACTACGTCTCCTTAATCTACGCTCTATCAAAATAACAACTGTAATTAACGATAATCCTGTGTTTGAACATCTCTCAACCTCGCTGCATCTCTCATTCCATAATCGGAACGAGTAAACCGATTTAACTGCATTTCAAAAAAGTCCCGATTTGCTTGTAAATGTTCGGGATTTTCATCATCTAAAGGATATAAAAGAGCGGTTCTTAATGCTTGAATTACTGCTGATGTTACGTTATACATCGAACGTTGAAAAGTAATTCCCAACTGAATTAACATATCATCTTCATTGCGACAATATTGTTGATAATAATCAACTAAATATTGCGGTAAAAAGTGCAGCATATCCTGCATTAATAATGTCGGGGGAATTCCTGCTGTTCCTACAGGAAATACATCAGCGTACAGAATTCCATAGTGAAAATCTTTTTGTTCTGAAGGTACTTGTTCTGCTTGAGCATTATAAGATTTTGTTCCTCGGAAAGGAGCAGTACGATAAAAAATCGCTTCCACATAAGGTAAAGCTGCTTCGTATAACCAGGTAAATCCTTTAGATTTGGGAATTATTTCGTAACATTCTTTCCCAATATAAAGGTGATGATAAATAGGACGACCTGCTACTGCGAAAATACCGTTAACTAAAAAATCCATTGCTTCAGGTACGGTGGTCAGTTTCCCTTCATCATACATATCTGACATTTCAAAGAAAACTGGTGCCATTACTTCCCAAAATAATCCTAAGTTTGAATAGTAAGAAGCTTGACGACACTGCTCTAAAAACATATCAGGGAAAAGTTTGTAGAGCAATTGCATCGCAGGATTACCTTTAAAATAAGCTTTAATTGCTTTATCCGCGTTTTGCCGGTATTCTTCGGTATCTAAATAATCATCAAATTTACCTAAACCCATATCTTTTCCGTGCCACAGCATCGCCCTCATACAGGCTTCGGCAAATTCCATGTTAATTCTGTCGTGATACAAATGATGCCATATCTTTGGCATTTTTTTGGTTTCACCTTTCTCTATGAATTCCAGAAGTTCGGGATGTGCTGTTGCTTCACCTCTCCAAACTCTTAAATCAGCATCATCCCCAGCATAGTGATTGTGTCTTTGTAAATATTCTTTAGGTAAGAAATATTTGAAAAAGGGAAAAGGATTTAAAAATTCTCTTTCAGCAATATAAAGCAAATCGCGCCAATAAAAATCCATCGGTACGGCATATGCTTTATAAATACCGATAATTTGCATCAAGTTCTCTGGAGTATCCGGTAACATGGAACCACCAGCTTCTAAACGGTGAATTACTTCTGCAAATTCATGGGTTGATGGTGGTAATTTGGCTGTTGTTTTATCAGGTGTTTGTACCATATTAGTTATTAGTTATTAGTTATTAGTTGTTAGTTTTTTTATTATTCTTTTTTTTAGGTTCAATATTGTTGGATAAAAAAGTTGCAGAGTAAGAGAGCAGAGAGAAAATAATTTTGACTTGCTACTCGCTACTCGCTACTTGCTACTTTTCACTTTTGACTGTTAACTGATTCAAAGCGACTTGTGGAGTTACGCTTTTTTGAATTGCAGGAACATTAGCAACCATTTGAGTAGTCGTAGGTTCGCTCCAACGGACTAACCAAGTAGGTTGTACTCCTAAAAATACGATTATCCCTGCTAGTATGAAAGCCGGCATTTTTTCATACCATAAAACTTTGGGATAATAAGCTAAATTATTATCGAGTTTGCCAAAGCAGGTACGATTTAGCAGGATTACAAAGTAAACAGCGGTTAAACCCGTAGCGACAACACATAATAATGTTTGAATTGGAAAGACGGGAAAACTTCCTTGAAATGCGAGGAATTCCGCCACAAAACCTGTCATTCCTGGAATACCAAGACTAGCCATACCACCTAATACTAGTAAAGCGCTAATCACTGGTAAACCTCTTACCGGACTCATTAAACCATTAAGCTTATCTAATTCGCGGGTTCCAACTTTGACTTCTACAATTCCTACTAAATGGAACAAAATCCCTAAAATTAAACCGTGACTGAACATTTGAGCAACTGCACCAACCATTGATAAAGGTGTACTTGCTGCTGCTGCTAAAAGTATATAGCCCATGTGACCGATGGAACTATAAGCTACCATCCGTTTGATATCTTTTTGAGCAATTGCTGTTACTGCTCCGTAAGTTGCGCTGATTGCTCCCCAAGTAGCTAGGGTTGGTGCTAAGGTACTCCAAGCTTCCGGAAATAATCCCAAACCAAATCTTAGTAAACCATAGGTTCCGAGTTTTGCTAACACTCCACCTAAAAGAATCGCTACGGGTGAGTTTGCCTCTACATAAGCATCGGGTAGCCATGTATGTAAAGGTACTAAAGGAATTTTGATACCAAATCCTAATATTATTCCCCCGAGTAAAATTATTTGTAGAGTCGCGGATAAAGTTTGAGTAGAAATAGCATCATAATCGAAACTAGAGGAACCAGAAAGCCAAACTAGACCCAAGAAACTCGCTAAAATTAAGGCTCCAGAAACAGCGGTATATATCAGAAATTTGATTCCTGCATAATTGCGTTTTGCTCCACCCCAAATCGAAATTAGTAAGTAGAAAGGAATTAATTCTAGCTCGTAAAATAGGAAGAATAGTAATAAATTTTGTGCTGAAAATGCACCTGCTACTCCACCGCTAACTAATAGAATTAGAGAATAGAAAAGTCGAGGACGTTCGGTTTCTTTCTTGCTGCTGTAAATAGCAATCCAGGTAAGAAGACTATTTAACAAAAGCATTAATATTGAAAGTCCATCGACTCCTAATCGATAGCTTAAACCTAAAGTTTCATTCCAAGGAAGATATTCCTGTAATTGAACATTGGGATTATTAATATCAAATTGAAAGAGTACAAATAAATTCCATATAAAAGTTATGAGTGCAAGTAATCCCGCACTCAAACGAATTTGATTGCTAGTAATTTTCTTTGGTAATAAAGCGATAATTATCGCTCCCCAAATTGGTATCCAAATTAAAGCGCTTATCATAATTGGTAATTGGTAATTGGTAATTGGGCATCGGGAATTGGGCATTAGGCATTAGAAATCTAAAGTTATTCTTTATTAACTCTTAACTTCCAATTCCTAAGTGATAACTGTTTAATGTTGAATATTGAGTGTTAAGTGTAAAAATTCATTTCCCCAATATTGCCAGGTAACAGCCATTCCTAAAATTCCGACTCCTAAAAGTACTACAAACATATAAAATTGAGTTTGCCCGGTGTTGCTGTACTTTAATCCTTCACCACCACCTAGGGATACTAATCCAACTAAATTAACGATGCCATCAACCACAAACCGGTCAATCATATCTGTTAATTTGGAAAGTAAATCAACGCCTAAAACAATGCTCATCTTATACAATTTGGGCGTATAAAAATCATAAGCGAATAAATCTTGTAATCCCTTAAAAGGAAAGCGTACTGGCTTAGGAATATTGCCTAAATAAATCACCCCACCGATGCTACAACCAAAAATACTCGACCAAATTAATAGCAGTGCAACATCTTTATTTACAGTTGCCCAATTTGGTAAAAGAGACAGATTTTGTAATATTAAAGGCAGATGTAAAACAAAACCAAATAAAATCATCATTGGTAAAGTCATTTGCCAACTAACTTCGGGAGAACGTGCGCTCATCGCTTTGGTTTTCCCACCCCAAACTAAACCGAATTCCCTAGTTAAACTAATTGCTGTTAAAGCATTGACGGCTACAATTATCCCAACTAACCAAGGTTGTGTTTCCCATAACCCCGAAGCTAATTTTAATAAAGCCCAAAAACTACCTAATGGTGGAAACGCAATTAAACCCAAAGCTCCTGCTATATAAGCAATTCCTGAGATGGGACGACGCGACCACAATCCACCTAGCTGGGTAATATCTTGAGTAATGCTGTTCCAGACGATTGTACCAGTACTCATAACTAATAAAGCCATAGCACAAGCGTGGGTCAGCACTAACAATAACGCTGCTTCATCTTGTTGCGTTCCAACAGCGATGAACACCAAACCCATATAAGTACTGACCGAATACGATAAACAACGCTTGATATCAATTTGGGCTATAGCTATTAGCGAACCACCAACCGCACTTACCACACCAACGGCTACCATAGCGGTAGAAATTATTGGCGATAAACTAAGTACTGGCTGTAGTTTAATTAATACCCAAGCACCACTCGCGACGACTACCGAATTCCGCAAAATTGTACTGGGAACAGGCCCTTCCATCGCTTCATCTAACCATAAATGTAGGGGAAACTGAGCGCATTTACCCATCGGACCGGCGATTAATGCCAAACATACTAACGATATTAATGTCGGGTTAACGTTAGCACTAGCAGCCCATTCTGCTAAATCGTTATAATTCCAAGTTCCTGTTAGAGGATATATTGCCAGTACACCCATTAGTAGAAACAAATCTCCTATCCTCTTAGTTAAAAAAGCATCTCTTGCACCTGTAACTACCAAGGGTTGACTGAACCACAAACCTACTAACAAGTAAGTTCCTAAAGTTAGAACTTCCAGAATTACATAACTAAAAAACAAGTTATTGGTTAAAGCTAGAGCGCATAAACCGGCTTCAAATATTCCCAACAAAGAATAAAAGCGTCCCCAACCCCAATCCATTTCCATATAACCAATGGCGTAAATCTGGGCCAGTAAATTCAATCCACTAATTAAGGCCATCGCAGCAATACTAATTGCAGAGATTTCTAAATCAATTGATAATTTTAGACCCGCTGTTTCCAACCAAGGTATAAATATTTCATAAGCCGGTTGATTCCAACTGATTGACAATGCAACCGTACTATGTATAAAAGCTATAAATGTCATTATGAAATTGACATAACCTGCTGGTCTTGGCCCAGTTTTAGTAATGATTCCTGGCGACCAAGGTATAGCTAAAAGTCCGCCAATCAATGAGTATATAGGCACTAGCCAAACTGATTCTAATAAAAATTGCCCCATTAATTAACCTCTAAATAAATCAGTAAAACAAAACGTGGCTATGAATTGATAAGTAATAACCATGTAATAGGAATAATATTTATAATTATGAGTAAGATTAATATTTTGTAATCTTTCTTATCTATATATAGATTAGCCTTATATGCATCAAAAAGGAATCACTTTGCTAAATAATTAAACGATATCTAGTCTAAGTAATTCTTATATTTCTAATTCTTATTTTATGTATATAATTATATCTATGTGTTAACTTTTGTAAAATATATTTAGCAGTAGGTTGGGTAAGAAACAATGTAGCTCAACGAAATCTAACTAGTATATATTGAGGGAGCAGGATACTCCTACTACGATTTTGATTTATTAACAGCTTTTAAATATCGATACGGATAAACATGTCTGTGGCATCGGGAAATATTTGTTGTTCTGCAATGTTATAGCTAATATTATCAAGTTTTTTTAATATAGATTCGAGAACCTGCTTGGAAAAGGTTGTAGAGCGACCTATTTCCCTATAATTAATGTAGTTTTCAGAATAGCTGTCCACTTCAGCAATCAAGTTGAATAAAATATGTCTAGAACTGCATGTCAACATTTTTTCAACAAAATACTCAATATAGTCTCTATAGTTTCTGACACGGGAAATTAAAACACCATTGGCTACAACTATCTCGAAATATTCTTCGGGTAAAAATTTTTTAGAAACAAAATTATGCATTTTAAACTCGTATTGAGGATAATTGCTTTGTGCTACATCAATAAAAGAAGCAACAATATCCAATCCTAAGTATTTATCAACCCGCACTTCGGGATAGTATTTATTGATAAAAGCTAATAAATCTCCTTTACCGCATCCAATATCTAAGATAGAAATATTATCATTAAAATGAATCCCCTCAAATAGTTTAGAGTAAAAGATAAAATCTTTTTCATAATTTCTTTCACCAAGACTTTTCGCTGAGTTTATTCCATCTGCTGCTATTTTCTCTTGATAACGAGAACTTATAATTAAACCGTCTTCTTCCCACTCCATAATTTGAGCATCTGCTATATTCATAAAGTATTGCTTCTCTCAAATACGTTTGCGCCGTCGTAAAACACCTCATAAACTAATTACTAACTAACACTTCACCATTCAACTCAGATTTGAGATAACTAACAATTGTCTCTACATTTTCCAGACCTTTTCCATAATCGATAACATTTGTTGGGATAAAGGGCGAATTTTTAATTTCAATCAATGTTTGGCCATCCGCTAAACTCTGAGTTGATATTTTGATAACTTCCCCAAAGCTTTTCCATGTGATTCTTGTTTTAGCTTTGATAGTTCCTGCGGTTAAATCTTTCTCTTTTATTACTGCCCTATTTAAAGAAAGAATTGCTTTTTCAGAAACTGCTATTGCTTCACCAACCGTTCCATCAACGCTAATTTTACGCGATTGACGAGGATTAGTATTATTAGTATTGATTCCTTTCTTTTTTAATCTTTGGTCTGCAAAATAGCTAAATCCTGCATTGAATAATCCGAAAACAATACCAGCAGATAAACCATATATAGAACCAGTATAAGAATTACCTGATTGGAAAGAATAAATAATTCCCATCCAAACGCCAAAAAATAGTGCTGACAATAAAAATATCTTAATATATTTCATCTTTTATATTGTCCTAATTTTTGTCCAATTTGAAATAGAGCGTGCGTAACCAACTGGAATATGAATATTTTGTAAATCATCAATTGCATGTAAACCTATTTCTTGATGCTCGTAACTGATTTTAGGTGAAAAATTACATCTTAACTCACAACCATAAGTAACAATAAAAACGTGCTTTCCAGGAATTACTTCAAATAAATAGCTATCGATAATTTCTTTAATTTTAACATTCACAGATGTTTCTTCTTGAAACTCGCGGACTAAACAATTCTCAGGTGTTTCTCCTAACTCAATTCTTCCACCTGGTAAATCCCACTCATTACGTTCGTTTTTGAGTAATAGCGCTTTACCATCTATAATTAACACGCCTTTAATTGATACAGGAAAATCCATTATTGAAAATACTAATAGTTTACATTTAGTAATAGTATCAGGATTTTATTAAGTATTATGAACAATCCATATCAAAACTATAATCCTAGCGATGTTGGACAAATCAACGGTAATATCTTTGGCTTACCCTTTAATTACGATTCAGCGAATTTAATTATTGTTCCCGTACCTTGGGAAGTAACGGTTTCTTATGGTGCTGGTACAGCTAATGCTCCTCAAAGAATTCTTGATGCTTCACCACAGTTAGACTTATTTGATTTTGATAATCCTGATGGATGGAAGCAGGGAATTTTTATGATGGAAATTCTTCAAGATATTCTAGATAAAAACAAATATTACCGACAGCAAGCAGCAAAAATAATTGAAAGATTAGAACAAGGGAAATCCTTAGCAGAAGCACCCGATTTAACATCGTTACTTAGGGAAATTAACCAAGTTTGTGAAGAGGTAAATAAATGGTTGTTTGATAAATCTCAGCAAGCAATTAACGATGGTAAAAGAGTTGCAGTAATTGGTGGTGACCATAGTTCACCTTTAGGTTACATGCAATCATTGGCAAAAAAATACTCAAACTATGGTATTTTACACATCGATGCTCATGCGGATTTACGTAACGCTTATGAAGGGTTTGAATATTCCCATGCTTCGATTATGTACAATGCGATGAAAATTCCACAAATATCTAAATTGGTTCAAGTTGGTTTGCGAGATATTTGTCAGGATGAAGTTCAAACTATTAACCAATCGAATAATAAAATAGTTGCTTATTACGACCCAATTATCAAACAAAAGCTTTATTCTGGAACTACTTGGATTGATTTATGTCAGGAAATTGTTAGTCATTTACCCCAACAAGTTTATATTAGCTTTGATGCGGACGGTTTAGACCCCAAATTATGTTCAAATACTGGAACTCCAGTTCCTGGGGGTTTGGAATTAGAGCAAGCTTTTTGTTTGATTCGGGAAGTAGTGAAAAGCGGTAGAAAAATTATTGGTTTTGATGTTTGTGAAGTTGGTGATGCTGAATGGGATGGTAATGTTGGTGCGAGGATTGTTTTGAAGTTGGCTTATTTGATGGATTTATCGCAGCATAGGGAATAGGGGATATGATTATTTAACTTATTTTTTAACCAAATATATTTGGTTAATTAAAATAGTGATATCACTGTCTCAGTAATTGAAAGCTGTTTATCAAAGCTTTGGGAATTAACATTATGATTGTACAAGCAGAAGAAAACAAAATTTACACGCCGGAAGAATACCTCGAATTTGAAGTAAACTCAGAAGAACGCCATGAATATATTAATGGTGAGGTTATTTACGTGACTGGTGGAACCCCGAATCATAATAGAATTGCAGGAAATTTTTATGCTGCTCTTATCTTTAAGCTAAAGCGTCAACCTTATGATGTTTTTATGACAGACCAAAGACTCTGGATTCCTAAAAAACGCATTTACACTTATCCTGACGTGGTAGTAATTCAAGGTGAAGTGCAATTACAAGAGGGAAGAAAAGATACAATTATTAATCCGTTGATAATTGTTGAAGTGTTATCAAAATCGACTAGAAGTTACGATAAGGACGAGAAGTTTTCTGCTTACCGCACAATTCCAACTTTCCAAGAATATATTTTAATTGACCAGTATAATATTCAAGTTGAGCAATATTTTAAGACTGGTAAAAATAGCTGGAGTTTTTCTGAGTATTTGAATGCGAATGAAACTCTTTCTTTAAATTCAATTAATTTCGAGATTACCCTTGAAGATATTTATGATAGAGTCCAATTTGGAAATTCAGAAATTGAAGTAAAAGAAACTTAATTATGTTTAAAAACTTAAACCTTTGACCTTTAATATTATTTAATATCCCACAGCACGGGGTCTAATTTATAATAATTTTGCAATAATTGATAAAGCTCTGGATGCTTTTTTTGTAACTGCTGCGGTTTTTCAAAAAAAGTTTCTGTTGCTACGGAGAAAAATTCAGCGGGACGAGTTGCTCCATAACTATACATTACAGTTTTTCTCCCTTGTTCTACATCTTCACATAATTGCTTGTATTCTTGTGCCATCACTTTTGACCAATTAGAATAATCCGAATTTTTATGTAAAATTGGAACACCTTCGACTTTTCCCTCTTCTTGATCCAACTGATGAGCAAATTCATGTAATACGATATTTTGTCCATCTTTCCAATTTTGAGTATCCTGTTTGATATGTTGCCAAGATAATATTAATTGGTCTTTACTCCAGGATTCTCCTAATCTGACAACCGGTTTTTCTTCAACTACATATTTCCCGCTGACGGTGGTTTCTTTTGTAAAATAAGCTGTCGGATAAATTAAAATAGAACGCAATTTAGGAAAGTATTTTCCTCGTTCGTTGAGTAGAAGTAAACAAGCAACAGCAGCAATAATAACTTTCATTTCTTCCGTTACTTGTAATCCATTGCAACCGATAAACTGTTTTTCTGATAAAAATACTTGAATATGTCCTTGGAGTCGTCGTCTTTCGGTAGGAGAAAGGTGGGGATAAATCGGGACATTGTTCTCGATGATGGAATTCCAAAGTGGTGGAAATGGACGGTTTTTTATACGGTTTCTTTTTTGTTTGATTAAGGTAGGGCTGAGTAGGATTGCGATGGAGATTATTAGGATTATGAGTAGGAGTATTATTGCTTGGGGCATTTTGTAAGTAAGGTAGTAATTAGATAAGGAAATATCTGTCTTTACCGTAGCTTACTGGGATGGGAGATGGGATTATTTCGTGAGGAAAATGCCCACAGGTTGGGAACCTGGGGCTACAATTGTAAAGCCCACCTTCGTGGGCTGATTATATATTTTTTTATCTGTAGACAATGTTTATTTGTATGAGTAACTATTGATTTATAACCTTAGTAATTTTTACTCTGATAGCTCTTCTGCCTTTTTTAAAAGTAATTTTGCTCTTTTCTTTAGAAAGGTTTCATAATTATCATTAAACATCTCAGAAAAGCAGAAATGCGTAGACAATATATCTGTCAGAACTTGCTTAACTGTAGACATTTCATTTATATATAGACTAGGAGCTTTGTCTTTTATCTTATTATTATCAGTTCTTGATAAAATAGAAAAATTAGCTAGACAATTTATTTGCCCATCTTGATAATTTTGGTCTAATTTCTTTAGATAGCCTTTAGGAAAAATATGATGAAATTCCTTTCGATTACCTTGAGACAAAACATTGTCTAAGGATATTTTAGTTCCTTGAATAAAATTTAGTGGTTGATTTTGTGCCAACAAAAGGATAAAAGTTTTAGTAGCAATAGAAGACATATTAAAACTATTATTTAAGAAATAACTATTATCTATCGATAGATTTATGTTTCCGAATGTGCTATGTATCCCTCTTTTTAGTTTTTGTACTTCTTTCAAGTCTAAGTCAGTATTTTTAGTTCCTCCTTTATATCTTTGAGAAAAGCAGGAGCGCCAAAACCATCTTTTCACAACTTGATATTGTTTATCATAAATTGGAGAAGGTTGTTTATATGGAGATGCAAAGAAAGCCGTCAGAACAACTAAAATGTTTTCCATTGGTAACAGTTTTAGAGAAAAAACATTTAAATCCGTTTTCAAGAAATCTATAGCTCTAAATATTCCATTTCTAATTTCATTAAATTTCTGTCGTACTTCGCTACCAGGAAGTTCTATGAAAGCTTCGGGTTTGGAAGTATTCATAATCACGGCAGAACAACACTTTAGCAATAAATCAGAACCTACATCTTTAAACCCAAATTCTTTTAAGTCTTCAGAAATTTCTTGAAATTTTTCTTGTAAATCGAATTCTTCACTCCAGTTCCAAACAGATAGCAAATCAAAAGTATCTAAATCTACTTTTTGCCGATTAATTCTTTCAAATACAGTTGCTACATCTTTTCTCTTTTCAGTTTCAAAACGCTCAATAGGTATTCTCGCTTTTGCAAATATTTCTACCAGTTCATCTATTTGTCGTGCTAATTTTTCATCTAAATTTCTAGTTATTTGTCTATATTTAGGAGAATCAAAAACATATTTCAAAGGAAAAAATAAATTACTATCATAGTTGAGTGGATCATCTAAATATTTAAATGGTACAGACTCTTCACTATTTAGTTCAAAAAATAGATTTGTCCAACTAGTTTCTTCATTATCTTCAGCAGGAAGAGTATTTTGAAAAATGCCAAAAATAGAAGTAATTCTTTGTTGACCATCAAGAGCGTAATCTATCGGGTACTCTGCTTCAGGATTGGGAAGTTGATAAGGACCAAGGTTTCTTTCAGTTCGCAAAGGATTTCTTGTTCTCCAAAGTAATACAGAACCAAACGGAAAACCTCTGTATATGCTGTCTATAAAATAAGCTACTTGTTCGGGATTCCAAACAAAACCTCTTTGAAAAGAAGGTATTCTGATTCTACCTCTTTCTAAGTCATTAATTAAATCTTTAATAAAGTAGTAAGTTTCAGCCATAAAGTTTGATTATTTATGATATACGTTAGTGTACAGCGTCTAATAAGATACCAATTATTAATAGTTTTTGCTACTACAAAAAGAATTTGTTTTTAAACTCTTCTTGTAAAGCCATATAATCCCACTCCCAAAACGTCCCCAAACTACCGTAAAATAAACCTTCATATAGCATCTACATTATGTGTTCCCCATGCTCTGCGACTACCTCGTACAAATCCTGACCGCTCGCGTATACGAAGTTGCTCAAGAAACTCCTTTAGAAATAGCCCCATTACTCTCAAAACGTCTATCTAACAACCTTTTGCTCAAACGCGAAGATATGCAATCGGTGTTCTCTTTTAAACTCCGGGGTGCTTACAACAAAATGGCGAACCTGACACCGGAAATGCTCGAACAAGGTGTAATTGCTGCTTCTGCGGGAAACCATGCTCAAGGTGTGGCTTTAGCTGCTTCTAAGTTGGGTACTCGTGCAATAATTGTGATGCCAAAAACTACTCCCCAGGTGAAAGTTGATGCTGTGAAAGCGCGGGGTGGTGAGGTGATTTTGCATGGTAATAATTACGATGATGCTTGTGGATATGCTCGTGAATTGGGGACTCAAAAAAATTTAACGTTTATCCATCCCTTTGATGACCCCCATGTGATAGCGGGACAAGGTACGATTGGGATGGAAATTTTACGTCAATATCAAAAGCCCATCCATGCAATTTTTGTCGCGATTGGTGGTGGTGGTTTGATTGCGGGAATTGCTGCTTATGTAAAGCGGTTGCGTCCGGAAATCAAGATTATTGGGGTTGAGCCGATTGATGCCGACGCGATGTATCAATCTTTGCAGCTTGGACAGCGGGTACGGTTGTCTCAAGTGGGTTTGTTCGCCGATGGTGTTGCGGTGCGACAAGTTGGCGAAGAGACGTTTAAGCTTTGCCAGCACTATGTTGATGATATTATTCGGGTGACTACTGACGATACCTGTGCGGCCATTAAAGATGTGTTTCAGGATACCCGTTCTATAGTTGAGCCTGCGGGGGGATTGGCCATTGCTGGAGCGAAAGCTTACGTAGAACGAGAAGGAATTGAAGGGGAAAATTTGGTGGCGATCGCCTGTGGTGCGAACATGAATTTTGACCGTTTGCGGTTTGTTGCAGAGCGTGCAGAATTTGGGGAGCGTCGGGAAGCTATTTTTGCGGTGACAATTCCAGAAAAACCGGGAAGTCTGCACAAGTTTTGTGAATGCATTGGTAAACGTAATTTAACAGAATTCAATTATCGGATTGCTTCGGAGAAGGAAGCACAAATTTTCGTTGGGGTACAAATTCAAAATCATGCTGATGGGATAAAGATTGCTGAGACTATTACTAATTGTGGTTTCCCAATCATGGATTTAACTGACGATGAGTTAACAAAAATGCATTTACGTCACATGGTAGGTGGACGTTCCCCTTTAGCTCACAATGAATTATTGTATCGGTTTGAATTTCCCGAACGTCCTGGTGCATTAATGCAGTTTGTTAGTTCAATGAGTCCGAATTGGAATATCAGTTTATTTCATTATCGTAATAATGGTTCCGATTACGGCAGAATAGTAGTAGGAATGCAGGTTCCACCGGAAGAAATGGAAGAATGGCAAGCATTTTTAGATACTTTAGGTTATCAATATTGGGATGAAAATAAGAATCCCGCTTATAAATTATTTTTAGGTTGAAATTAATTTCAACAAACATGAAATGGGGAACCTAGAAAAAGATTTTGTTGATGTTATTTTTTAAGCATAATCATCTATTTTCAACCTTACTTTTACGTTTTTGCTAAACAATTACTCTCATTTCTTAGGCTCAAAATTTGGAGTATTTGAGGATGTATCTCCTTGCTGTGTTGTTTGAGATTCCGAACTATTAGCGGGTTTATCTTCTTGCTGTATTGTTTGAGATTCCGAACTATTAGCGGGTGTATCTTCTTGTTGTGTTGTTTGAGATTCTGAACCATTAGCGGGTGTATCTTCTTGTTGTGTTGTTTGAGATTCTGAACCATTAGCGGGTGTATCTTCTTGTTGTGTTGTTTGAGATTCCGAACTATTAGCGGGTGTATCTTCTTCTTGCTGAGGCTGACAATTTGAGCTAGTTGGGGGTATATTTTGAATTGTATCTAGGCTAAGGGGCTTTTTAAGAACGAGCATATATACTTGGTCTTTGTAGAAGCTAGATATAAGCTTTGAACGAGGATTAAAAAATCCTATTACGCTACCGACTGTTCGAGCATTTTGTCTAATTTTTTCGCTATCTGAACTATTAGAACCTGAGAAATATTTCTCAATGGAAGAACCATATTTTTCTGATTGGTATAATCGACTTTTTGTATTACGTTTGTAAGCAGGAATTTTATTACTACTAATGGCATTAAGTAAGTACCTTTCTCCATTTATAACTAAAGACTCAACATGAATATTGGTGCCTCTATCTTTTCCTTTACCTACAGGTTCTAATACACCATGAACTCGGGTATGCTGTGGTATTACAATTTCTCCATTCTTATTTTGAATTGGACTGGCTATACATAGATTTATATTTTGTTTTTTGTTTGCTCCAACATCAAATGTTATATCCTTTTTGAACTTAACTTCTATTACCTGTAAAACATAGTTTTGTGTTGTACTTTCCTGGGAAACTTTTTCAGTAATTACTTCAGGATTAGCCTCTACGGCAAAACTTGGCAAAGTACTAGTAGCTAGGATAGAACAGCTTAGGATAGTGCTTAATAAATTTCGTTTGCTCATGATTCAAAAATTGTTAGTGGAAGATGCTTCAAGTTATTGCCATATTTACGTTTTACAAAATTATTATTAACCATTCAAATCTTATTTAAAGAAATTGATATGGTTAATTAACCCAAGTCTAATTAACTAGACTGGACAACCTGAATGTTTAGGTGTACTTCAGTTGCTTGGGAAACGCTATAAATAGACATTCCAGTTTAATATGCCAACATTTATATATAGGTTTAGCTTTAATCAAGCTATTCATTTATCTATTCTTGTATTACCTGCTAAATCTCCTATTACCTATTACTAAGACATAAAATAAAACCTCCCACACAGCGTGACATCAAAATCTACGCTATCTGCAAGGAGTATCTCCGTTTTCTATTCCCTTTCAATCAAACCCGAGAAATAGCTGATTCAAGAATCGGCTCCATAGCTTTAACGCTATATAGTTTTACAGACCTTTCTCTGGCTTTTCTACCTTTCACTTTTGCAGATTCTAAATTCTCAAATATCAACTTGATTTTTTCGGCAATTTCATGGGGAGAATCTGGTTCAACCAAATAA
Source organism: Calothrix parasitica NIES-267 (assembly GCF_002368095.1). Classification (GTDB taxonomy): domain Bacteria; phylum Cyanobacteriota; class Cyanobacteriia; order Cyanobacteriales; family Nostocaceae; genus Rivularia; species Rivularia parasitica. The sequence continues at coordinate 277,292 of NZ_AP018227.1, forward strand.
CCAGTATCACCTAAAATTTGTGGAATATCTCCAACTTTTGTTGATAAAACAGGTTTCCCCATTGCCATTCCATCTGTTAATTTAAGAGGAAATTGAGCTAAGGTTGTGTAATTTTTTCTTTGAGGTACAACCACAACATCAGCAGCGGCTAAAACTTCTGGCATAGTTTCTACTGGAAATTTGGATAATTTAATAATCCTATTTCCCCATTTATCAATTAAGTTTTTATCATAGTCATCGTAAGGATTACTACCCACAATTACTAATTTTAAATCTGGTTGATTTAACTTATCCAAAGCAATTAATACATCTTCAACACCTTTATGTGGTCTCGGTGACCCAGGAAACATCAAAACGCGATATTCTGAAAGACCATAACGTTCTTTACTAACCGTAGAATCGTATCTATCCGGATTAAACATATCCGTATCTTTGCCATTTGGTAGATAAATACCACCGAATCTTTGCTGCAAAAACTGAGTATCTACAGTGACTACATCAGCCATTGAAACTAACTTCTCCATCCATTGAACGTAGAGTGGATGGTCGGGAAATTTCAATGCTCCATTTTGCTTAAAAATATCTCGATATAATTGCTTTAAATTAGGACGATATTTAAATTCATAACCACCATGCCAACTTAATTCCCAATCATCAATATCTAAAAATAAAGGTCGCTTTTGACTAACTTTTTTCAGTAATCCAATACCAAAACTTCGAGGCTTAGGTTTACAAACATAAATAATATCTCCATCTAGTTTCTGTAATAATTCCTTGGCTGATGACAAAAAGCCAGGATAATTTTGACCTGGAACGGAAATAATAGTTATTCCCGATGGTGGTGTTGTAATAATTTCTTTGCCGTAAATAAAACCAACTATTTCTACTGTGTGATTAAGACTTTTTAATACTTGGGCTAACAGAAAAGCCCGTAGAGTTCCACCTTCTGATAGGTCGCTAACAACTAATGAAATTTTCACGGTTATTTATATAAGAGTAAAATCTAAAAAGCGGTCGAATACAATTAGCAAAAATAAATATGGTAAATCTTATTTATTATAGATAAAAAAATAAAACTAGGTTGTTTTTATCTATTATCTCCAAATAAGAATTCAAGAGTAAAACAATGAAAAAAATACATCTACCAACAGGAATAAATATTCCCGTTTTAGGACAAGGAACTTGGCGAATGGGTGAGGATAGCAGTCAAAAAGATGCTGAAATTGCTGCTTTGCGTCTCGGTTTAGACATGGGAATGACGCTAATCGATACCGCAGAAATGTATGGTGAAGGTGGTGCGGAAGAAGTTGTTGGTAAAGCGATAAAAAATCGTCGCGAAGAAGTCTACCTTGTAAGTAAGGTATATCCGCATAATGCTAGTCGAAAAGGAACTGTTGCAGCTTGTGAAAGAAGTTTGAAGAGGTTAAAAACCGATTGCATCGACCTTTATTTATTACATTGGCGAAGTTCAATACCGCTTTCTGAGACTTTGGAAGCTTTTGAATCGCTCAAGCAAGCGGGGAAAATTCGAGATTATGGTGTGAGCAATTTCGATGCTAGTGATATGAAAAAGGCTATTGATTTACCAAATGGTAAACAAATCGCCACAAATCAGGTTTTGTATAATTTAGCTCGTCGCGGTATTGAGTGGGATTTGCTTCCTTGGTGTAATCAACACGATATACCTATAATGGCTTATTCACCAATCGAACAAAAAGGTATATTGAATAATTCTGTATTAAAAGCCGTAGCTTCACGACACAATGCAACTCCCGCTCAAATTGCTTTAGCATGGTTACTTCAACAACAAGGGATAATTGCAATTCCCAAGGCCAGCAATCCAGAACACGTTAAAGAGAACAGCGCAGCTTTGGATATTGAACTTACTCAAGAGGATTTAAGCGAACTTGATAAAGCTTTTCCACCGCCGAATCGTAAAATGTCTTTAGCAATTAGATGAGGATAGAGAGGGAGAGGAGGGCAAGGGGAGATACAAAATTATTGTAGTACGAATTCCTATTAACCAAATGTATTTCAATAATACACAATGAGCTTTCAGCCACTCGGTTTTTATTTATAAGCCGAGTTTATTATTGTTTTTACAATATTTTTTGTAAAATCTTACCAGCTAAAACGCTATACATATAAGCACTTTAGCCTTTATAGCTCTATCGTTAACTCACAAATCGCAAAAAAACTTGTAGTACCCCCTTGACATTTATGTAGTACATTTTGTAGTATTAAATCACAAGGGTAATACAGCAACTACAAACTGCTGAAAACCATCCGAACCACGAAAATTGAATTGCCACATATGGGGGTGTAACTCAGTTGTAAGAACGGCCTGTCTGTCGAACAGGAAGTCGCGGGTTCGAGTCCCGTCATCCCCGTGTTGTCCGGGTAGCCAAGCGTTTAAGGCATCGGTCTGCAACACCGACAATCGTGGGTTAGAATCCCACCCCGGACTCCAAATAATGCAGAGATAGTGTAATTGGCAACACCACAGTCTCCAAAACTGTTGTTCTGGGTTCAAGTCCTAGTCTCTGCGTTTACGGTGCCTACGGCAAAGTAAAAAAACGGGTCGGCTCGCCTATTGGTGCGGGCAGCTGTCTGTAAAACAGTCCATTCTGGTTGTGAGTTCAATTCTCACCCGACCCACTATCGAGAGGTCGCTACTGGTAAGGTAAGCTGTTTGCCTTCACAGTCGTGGATTTGAGTCCTCCATCTTTCCTTCTCTTTATCCCCCGGTAGCTCAATTAGTAGTAGTGCCTATCTGTAGTCAGTATCTTTCTTCGGGAGACGCTGCGCTAACAATTCTGACCTGGGGGATTTTCATTCATTCATTGCCCTATAGCTCAACTGGCAGAGCAAGCGGCTGTTAACCGCTAGGTTGTAGGTTCAAGTCCTACTAGGGCAGTTTTCATTGCCTTGTAGTGTAATTGGCAACACACCTCTCTTTGAAAGAGGTATTTCAGGTATCTCCCTCCGGGAGACGCTTCGCTAACAAATCCTGACGAGGCAGTTTAATATGCTCCCGTAGCCCAAATGGAAGAGGCGGCTGTCTTAAAAACAGTCTATGTGTGGGTATGTCCTGGCGGACACGCTTCGCTAACGACTCCCACCGGGAGGGAGTATCCTTATGCTGCTGTAGCCCAACTGGAAGAGGCGCTAGTCTTAGAAACTAGATGTTGTGGGTTCGATTCCCACCAGCAGTATTGTCCGGGTGTAGCAAAACCCAAAATTTTGTCACTCGGATTTATGGGTCGTTAGCTCAATTGGCAGAGCATCCGGCTTTTAACCGGAAAGTTCAGAGTTCGAGTCTCTGACGACCCACCTTGCCCCTGTGACCCAATTGGAAGAGGTGCCAGACTTAAAATCTGGAAGTTACTGGTTCAAATCCAGTCAGGGGTAATGCAAAAACATTAATGTTTTTGTAACTAAACGCTGGTGTAGCTCAACTGATTTGTAATCATGTAATCAGTAGGTTGCAGATTCGATTTCTGTCACCAGCTTTCATAGGGTCATAGCTCAACTGGATAGAGCGCTAGTTTTGCACGCTAGAGGTTAGGGGTATGTCCCTCTGGGACACGCTAACGCTAACAAATCCCCTTGATTCCACTGTGGTGTCAGAAGTCAAAGTGGTCGAGACGCTTGTTTGTGGAACAAGTAATTAGGGAGTATGTCCTATCGGACATATCCTCCATCTTCCTTTTTTTCATCCAAATCGAAGATGCAAACAATTATTTCTAAAGCTGGACTTTTTAGATGAACATGAGATTATAAATTCATAATTTTAATTATGGTCTTCTTTTGAGGGCTTTAGTAGTGAGACAGAGACTTGTGTTTCTGGTTAATAATGCATATTTATGATGTAGTTATAGTCGGTGCTGGCCCGGTTGGATTGGCAACAGCAAATGGTTTACGTGACCGAGGTATAGAAAATATTCTTGTCTTAGATCAAACTAGAGCTTTTCGTCGGGTTGGTCAAGGTGTAGATATTCTTCCTAACGGATTAAAAGCTTTAAAGTGTTTGAGTAAAGAAGCTTACGAGGAAGTCATAAAAACTGCAATAACTAATACGAAACCAGGAAACTCTTCTCAATCTTCACCCAAATGGTTTGTTAGAGATTTGCAGGGAAAACAAATCCGTTCTATTGCGCTTAACTTTGATGAATGGGTTAAAAATTATAGCGAAGGTAGAATATCTGTAGCTTGGTTCGATTTACAAACAGCTTTAAGAAATTTAATTCCGGAGGAGCAAGTTAAAGCCAATCATCGTTGTATTGATGTTGCTTTTGATGAGGAAAAAAAATACGTTCGAGTTGATTGTCTATGCGATACGACCACAGAAAATAATCCTTACGCGCATTGGGAATCTGAAGCACAAAATAAGCAAGTTCAATCCCAAGATATAAGTAAAAATATAAATCAAAATATAAATAAAAATACTGAATCAGTAGAAAAAAAATCTTTTCGAGCTAAATTAGTGATTGCGGCTGATGGAATAAATTCTACTGTTCGTAAAGTACTTTATAGAGATACTAATCATCAAGTTTTTTCCCGTCCCGAATATTCTGGGTATGCTGCAATTATTTGTTCAGAAATAGCTAATGTACCTGATGAAATACAAACAGAAATTCGGGACAAATTTTTACAAAATGCACCAATTGTAAGCATTACTCAAGATAAAAATTTAAGAGAATCTGATTGCGAACAACCTTCAAGGATGATGCTGTTAAGCAGAAAACCAGGTCAATTTACCTATATTGTCCATATTCCTGTAGATTTGAATGAATTGCAGGAAAATTATCGTATTGAAGTCACATTAAATGAGTTAGAAAAAAGTAATTTCCCTAACGCTATCAAAGAATTAGTACGGTTATCAAAACCTGAAAATATGCAACACCGTACTTACTATATTCATCGCGCTACAGTTTCTGATTCTTTACCATTTCCCGACACTGCTAATCTTCATACCGATAATCATTCTACAAATTTACAACCACCTTGGTATAAAGATAAAGTTGTACTGGTAGGTGATGCAGCCCACGGAATGCCACCTTTTGCCGCCCAAGGGGTAAATCAAGGTTTAGAAGATGCATTAATTATTGCTGAACTTGTGGGTAAAATTGCCGATTCAAATCAATTAAATGATGAAAATGCCATTCGAGAAGCGTTTGAGAAATACGAAAATATACGTCGTCCCGTGATGGAATATATTCAAAAAATTACCATGACGGGACTTAATTATTCTTCAAATCAGCAGGAATTAGATAAATACAACCAACAAATATTTGCTCGTGATTTGGAACAAGTAGTAGAAGCTTTAAAAAGCTAAAGTTGTATTAAAGCAGTTTTCATAATACATGCAAAGACTCACTTTCCTTTTTCTATTGGAGATGTATTGTATCTGATTGAAAACTGCTATACATCAAAAATATAGTGCTTGTTCTTAGGTTGATACCAATACAGGATAATCTGTATAACCTTGTTCTAAGTTTTCATCTCCTCTACCATAAAAAGTTTTGACATCGGGAGTATTTAACTCAGCATCAGCAGCAAAGCGCTCGGGTAAGTCTGGGTTTGCAATATAAGGCTTTCCAAAAGAAACTAAATCCGCTCCTGCATTCTTGATTGCATCATTACCTTTTTCTTTATCGTAACCACCATTAGTGATAATTTTACCTTGATATAAAGGTCTAAAAACTGGTAAAGCTGGGTTAATAACATCTCGATTTTTCAAATCGATTTCGTTCGGTTCCATTAAATGGATATAAGCCAATTTATATTGATTGAGTACTTTAAATATATAACTAAATGTTGCTTGAGGATTTGAGTCCTCCATTCCATAAAATGTGTTACTAGGAGATAATTTAATTCCGATGTTACCATTATCCCAAACGCTACTAACTGCTTCAACTATTTCTAATAGAAAACGAGCGCGATTTTCGATTGAACCACCGTATTTATCAGTTCGCTGGTTGGAACCATCTTGAATAAATTGGTCGATTAAATAACCGAATGCACCATGTAATTCAATACCATCAAAACCAGCTTTTTTGGCATTTTCAGCAGCTTGTCTAAATTGCTCGACAATCTGAGGGATTTCATCTATGTCTAAAGCGCGAGGTGTTTCTAAATTAACTTTACCAGTGGGTGTATGTAGAGTTCCAACTCCTGGAATTGCACTGGGTGCTACTGGAATTTCCCCATTTAATAAACTCGGATGTGCCACTCTACCACAATGCCATATTTGCAAAAATATTCTGCCTCCTTTGTCATGAACGCTTTTAGTTACTTGTTCCCATCCTGCAATTTGTTCTGTTGAATAAATACCCGGACAATTCATATATCCATTACTCAAAGGAGATATCATCGTGCATTCAGTGACAATTAAACCAGCCGAAACTCTTTGAGTATAGTAGGTTGCCATCAAGGTCGTGGGGATGCTTCCAACTGCTCGCAAGCGAGTCATGGGAGCCATAACTATGCGATTGGGTAAATTTAGAGAACCTAACTGTATTGGAGAAAATAAGTTCATATTTGGAAATTTTAGAATTTTAGTTTGGCAAGATAGAAACCCAGACAAGGTTAAAATAAATCGAGAATAGAAAACAAGTAGAAATCAATAGTTTGTAACGAACCAAATGGTACGTAACTTCCCAGAACCAGAAATATTTACTTTAAATTGTCCAACTCAGCAGGTTTTGGATATTATTGGCAATAAATGGAGCGTTATTGTCCTTTACTGTCTTGCTTATGGCTCTAAACGCTATACACAAATTCAGCGACGTATTGAGGGTATTTCCCAAAAAGTTCTCACTCAAACGTTACGCAATTTAGAAAGAAACGGTTTAATTGAACGAATAGCGAATATACAATCATCTACCGGAATAGAATATTCTTTGACTACATTAGGAGAAAGTTTAATCGAGCCTTTATTAGAAATTTCTGATTGGTCAAGAGCCAACTTTGAAGAAGTTTCTACAGCGCGTGATTTATATGATGCAAATAATTAATCAGCAGAAAGTAAGCAATAGGTAATAGTAAATAGCAAAAATATAGTCTTGATAAATAATTTTTGTTATTTTGAAAATTTACATCAAAACTCAAACCATTCATTTTTTGCAACTCCCCATTGAGAAAGAGCAAGTTCTTTGACTTCATCAATAGAATTTTGATAAGGAAAATACTTCTCTTTTCTTTCTAGATAAATTTGAAGTAAATAATAAACTTCTGAAGGCACAAATTGAGCAACGCAAAGCTCTAAAGGTTTCTCCGGTTGCACTCGTTCGCCATTTACAACTTGAACAAATGTTGGCTTATGGTTCCGAATAATAGCTCTAGATAGACAAACGCTTTTGCAATTACGGTATTCATCAAGCAATTCAAAAAACCGCTCAAAAGCTTTTTCATTTCCCCATTCTTCAATCATCCATTCCCAAGGAATTTGTGATGACATTCCACCAATTTTGCGCGAAATCCAGCGACTGAATTCACTGAAAGGAGGATTGCCATCATACATTTTTGCAAATTCTAATCTTGAAAATTGCAATCCTGATAAAAATGCAATTAAAGCAGTAAAAGATTTTTTACTTTTATTGCTACCTAAATATATAGCCGGACGCTTTCGTAAATCATCTAAAATCTCGTAAATATCTTTATAATTTTTCATATACTAAATTCAAATTTACACTTCAAAAGCTCTTGTAAAAAATCACCTAAAGCTTTACTAAACAACTGTTTTTCTCTGGGTTCCAAACAGTTACTAATATATTGATATGTAACCGCATGATGTAAAGCGCATAGCGGCTTGGCTGATTTCCAAGCTTCTAATACGCGGGATTTTGATTCGTAAACCGTCCATTGATTTAAATATTCATCTCGAACAGCTTTTATCGGTGACAAAGGGTTATAATACCGACGAAAATAAAATTGAAACATATCAAAGAAAGGATGAGCAATACAGCTATCCGTCCAATCAAATAAAAGATAATTATCGTTGTCTAAAGCAACATTTCCTAAATGTAAATCACCATGAACTAATGTTTGGGGAATTTTATATTCGGCTAATTGAGAGCATAAGTTTTTCAGATATGGAGCAATTTTGATTAACCGCTCAATTTCTGCTTCTTTCAATTGAGACAAAACAATTTCATCGTTAAACAAATAATCAATTTGAGTCGCTAACTTTTCCAAACGTCTATCTAAACATCCCACATTTAACAAATTATCAATATGCTCAACCGATTTCATTTGAATTTGAGCGAGTAAACGATAAACGTCCTTTTTGATTTTGACAGGTACCTTACCAATAGGTTCTCCAAAGTCAGCTAATAACATCCAGTGACGCTCGGAATTGATGCTCAGAACAGTTGGAATATGTTCGGGAAATATTTTTTTCAATTCTTTTGTAACTACAGGTTCGTTACAAAAAAGCGGTAATGTAGAAGCTTCCTTGAGATAAAGATTTCCATGATTTGTACGAACTCGCAATATACAAGAAATTCCCCAAGTTTTAATACATTCTACAGGGGAAAGTTGTTGATAAACTAAATCCTGTAACTGTGCTTCAATCCATTGACTTGCAGCATCTAACCAACCTACTCTAGCCCAAGGTGGACGTAATTCTGGAATATTATTATTTTCAATCTCCGTTAAATATTCTTCGATAATTGGTTGATGTTGTGGATATTTTAAAGATAGATTTTTTAAAGTTGCTAAATCTGTCCAAGAACCTTCTTTTAATTCTTCAATAGAATCATTCTGCTCTAATACATATACACCGTGAATTTCACGTTTTGATTCGTCGAAATAATTATTAGCGCAATATAAAATATTTACTGAAATTCCGAGTTTTTGCTCTAATTCTTTTTTAATAACTGGAATTTCATCACATTCTAAATCATCATTTACACAAATATGAGGCAAAGAGCAACCAGTTTTATTCGGTAATATCAAGACTTTAGCTTCAGTGGGATGAGGTAGAATCGCGTAGAGATAAGTTTTCCATTTGCGGTTGATTAGTTTGTTTAATAGTTGATTGATAAGTGACATCGCAATTCTAGCCTAAAAGTTTATCTTGCTCTTCATAAGTTAGTAAATTAGCATCCACATCATAAAATAAATGCAACCAACAATTACCATATTGACCAGTCGCATCTTTATGAAGGTGTAACCATTCTCTAACCTTTTGTAATCCTTCTTCAGCTAATTTACTTTTCACGATACTTACACGAGTTCGCGGAACTGGATAAACCATAATATGCCATTTTGCTTCATAGTAACCTTGTGCTATAAATTCGTTTGAACTAGTCAAACTAACTTGTTGATATGAATACCCAATATGCAGAATTTGACAAGGATTTGCAAGTTTGCTTGGGTCTTGATAAGAAGCAAAAAAGGAAATAGACAAATCATTTATTTGTGGTACTCCTGCTAAAGCGCTTGAAAGCTTACCTGCACTAGTAGGGTAGGACATCAAATGCGAAAGTTTGCTTTTGTAAATTGTGGGAATCATGACTCTGTGTCAATTTGCTCTAAATCTTCTTCAGTATTAAAAATCAAATACATCTCTTCAGCTTTCTCTCTCACATATTTACTTGAATGATTTCTTGCTTTATCCAATATCTCAATCACATCTTCCTCGTCACAAAGATGAGAAAAAAGTAGCTGGTCTACAACACCAATTCCCCAATTTTGAATACCAGGATTTTCATGTTCTAGAAATTCGGGAACCCATTTTAAAACACGTTTATCTGCAACGACACGAAGTAGTTCAATAGCATCTATTTTTTCATCTAAATTATTAGATTCTTTAAAAATTTTATAGCATTCTTCCATTGCACTATAAGGATGTAATTGCCAAAGCACTCCTCTAAGTAATTCTTTTCCAGGTTTATGAGCTACGTAATATCTAACTGCTTCTTTTAAATTGTCTTTTCCAAGAAGAATCTCTATTGCTTCGCAAGCCATTGTACTAGAACTAAATTCGCAACCATCTTCACTTATAGCTCCTACTTCTTTGGCAATGTTAATCCAGTTATCTAAATCCATTTTGCAATCTTGAATTTTATCGCTACTAATTATATATATTTCCCAATCACAGCAAGAATTTAATATAACTCCGCAAGAATTGAATATAAACCTATCACCAAAATTCCCTAAACTAGAATTAACACACACAGGGAGTTATCTTTAATGCCACTTAACAGTTACTACACTCTCGGACGTACCGGACTCCGTGTTAGTCGTCTTGCTCTCGGAACCATGACTTTTGGTACGGAATGGGGTTGGGGTGCGGAGGAAGATACCGCACGACAAATGTTTAATACCTATGTCGATGCTGGTGGTAATTTTATCGATACGGCTGACTTATACACGAATGGTACTAGCGAAACTTGGTTGGGTAAGTTTATCAAGGAACGCAATCTACGAGATAAAATCGCGATCGCAACAAAATTTTCCTACAACGTTGAACCCGGAAACCCCAACGCTGGGGGGAATGGACGTAAAAATATTATGCGTGCTGTGGAAGGTTCTCTCAAGCGTTTGGGAACGGATTACATTGATTTATATATTCTCCACACCTGGGATAAAGTCACTCCTGCTGAGGAAGTAATGCGAACTTTGGATGATTTGGTGAGTGCTGGAAAAGTACGTCATATCGGTTTGAGCGATGTACCTGCTTGGTATGCAGCAAGAGCGCAAACAATCGCCGAATATCGCAATTATGAACCAATTTCGGCTTTACAGTTAGAATATTCTCTGGCTGAGCGTAACATCGAACGGGAATTTATCACTCTCGGTCAGCAGTTGGGAATGGGTACTATGGTTTGGAGTCCCTTAGCTAGCGGACTTTTGAGCGGTAAATATAAGCCTAGTGAAGGTGGATTTTCTGGGGAAGGTAGACTTGATGCAACTCGCGATGTGGATAATCCAGCTTTCCAAAAGGTAAATGATAGAAATTGGAAAATTGTCTCAGAATTAGAAACTGTAGCCAAAGAGTTAGGACGGAGTATGGCACAAGTTGCTGTCAATTGGACTGTGAATCGTCCCGGTATCGCATCGGTAATTGTTGGTGCTTCTAAATTATCGCAGTTGGAAGATAATATTAAAGCTTTGGATTTTGATATCCCCTCAGAATTATCAAATCGTTTGGAAAGCGTTAGTAAACTAGAATCGCAGTTCCCTTATAGTTTCTTCGATGCGGAAATTCAGGGAATGATTCATGGTGGTGCTACTGTTGGTGATAAACCCGATGGATATCAATCCGGAGTATTGATTAATTCAGCAGGTGGAGGAGTGTCGTAAGTAAAAGTACAGATTTTTTATATTTTGAAGCATTGTCTTTAAAGATAAGTATAGTGCTTTTCGGTTGAGTGAAATACACTTTGATAGACCTCACCCCCAGCCCCTCTCCTTATCAAGGAGAAGGGTGTATTTTATCCAACTGAAAACTGCTATAAACCTGGTTTCTATTAGTAAAAGCATGATGTTTTTTTGTGCAATAAGTAAGAAACCGGGTTTATGACAATGTAGGTAGAAAATATTGAACAATAGCTGAGTATGTTGCGTGACTTATCAGCGCTTAGTTACCAAAACTTGAATCCCATTTCTAGGTCTGAGAGCTACTGCAACTTGTGGATTAATATCAAAATCTGGTGCTAATTCAAATTGAAATTTTTGAGCAATTGTAGCTAGTAATAAAACTGCTTCCATAAGTGCAAAGCTTTTACCAACACAAATACGCGGCCCATCTCCGAAGGGAAAATAAACTCCTTTGGATAGCGTTTTTTCTAAATTATCTTTCCAGCGTTCTGGCTTAAAAGTTAATGGTTCGGAAAAATAGCGGGGATGACGATGCATTACCCATTGACTCATTATCAGCACGCATCCAGCAGGAATAAAATAACCTCCAATTTAAGTATCAACAACAGCCTTTCGAGGTATCAACGGAACTGGAGGATATAGCCGCATGGCTTCTTTTATAACCATTTCTGCATAATTAAAATTTGGTATATCCTTAATCGACGGATTTCTGCCATTCAGTACTTATTCTAGCTCGGTGAGTAATTTATTTTGCACTTAGGGGTGTTGGGATAAAAGCATCCAGGCATAGGCTAAAGTATTAGCAGTAGTCTCATGTCCCGCTATCATTAAGGTTGCAATTTCGTCTCTTAATTGCTGCGTAAGACCGAAAATAAATAATATTAATTACAACAAATAAAGTCTATTAAAATCATCAGTTGTAAGCTTAAAATTTTATAGAGAAAACAAATACATTACATTATATTCATTTAACCGTTCGCTGTTAACTGTTAACTGCTCAATGCTCACTGCTAACTGATAATTGAAAAGTAAAGGCTAACTACTTTAAAAAAAGTAATTAGCCGTAGCACCAGGAAACTTTAAAATTTTGAATTTTTTAATCTGATAGATATATTTATAGGACTTACGCAAAAGCAACGTAACTGCGTCATTACGAGCGGTAGCGACGTAATCGCAACAATCCTGCGATTGCTTCCCTACACTTCGTTTCGGTCGCAATGACAAATCTCCATTGCGTAAGTCCTGATTTAAACTAATTTAGACTAAGCTTTGAATCTACCTTAATAATATTGTTAGAAGTGCCAATCAGCAAGAATTGTCTATACGCTCAGACTGATATTTACCCTTGATATACTGGTTGTAATACCTACCTACTGCATCAGAAGAATATAAATCTTCAAATGTATCCTCATCAATATTCTGATATTGATAAACCGCACCGCTATTAAATTCTATTTGTAAAACTTCATTTTCAGAATCGTATCCAACAGCACTTGCCATTGTGGAAGCTACTGGTAGCATAGCAAATGTTTCTTCCTCTTCTAATAAGGGTGGGGGTTCCGCTATCAGTTCATTCAAATCCTGCAATCCCTCATAAGCCTGTATCGGGGCCGGTATCTCTAAAAACTCTAATTCATCCCCTCTGTCCAGCAATAGCTGTAAATACCCATCACTATGAGATACACCCAATAATTTACTTAAATCAACCTTGCTAAACTTCATAAATTCTGCTCTCCTATTAACAGAGGTAAGTGGAATCTCTCAACTCCAATTGCTAAATTTATATCTTAAATTTATCGCGTTAGTACATTAGTACCATACAGTCGGTCAACAGTCAACAGTTTCTAGTTATCAATTACCACTAAATCCCCTCTCCTCGCTCTCCCCATCACCTTGTCTCCTTATCTCCCCCCTCTTCTCTCTCTCAACCCAATCTCAAAAACGGGCACTTCTGCAAATACCCGTCAGCTTTACGCTGTGCTTCTGGATTATCTAGATGTGCTGGAGTCGGACGAACAATACCGTTAAATAAATCATCTAATCCGTAGGGTGTGAGAAATTCCCATTGTCCTTGAGTATTCAAACGCACACCTATTGCGGCTGTAGTGTGCAGCCAGTTTTTTATACCGTCTTCAGTGCTAGTGTAAGTTTTTATACCGGAACGCCATCTTGCAAAACTTGCTTGATTTTTTATATCGAATAGATAATTTGGAAATAGATTAGTTAAAGTTGTTTTCGCTGCTAATTCTTGATTTCTATCCCCTGTTTCGTCAAAAAAAGCAATATCAAAGTCATTGATAAATAGTTGACAGTTTTCTCCAAAAATAGAATGCCAAACCGTGTTTCGTAAAGCACCTCCAGCTAACCACCAATCGGGAAGGTTGAGTTCATAAATTGCTGGTAATACAGTCCCGACAGGAGAATCAGCCAAAATATTTTGCAACTGATTGACACTGCTCATGATAATTTTGACTCTAATTCGTATTTATTTGTCAGAGTATATCAGTTATGTGGCACTTGTTGATTGCGTGGAATATTTTGAGAGTATATTTAAAAAAATATTTTGCAAAAGCTTTTTGAGAAGGAATTATCCTAGAAAAATGATTATTCATTATATAAACTCTTAATATTTATTTACTATATAACGAAAAAACGCTGCTTGGTGCAACGTCTTTGGATTTGGATTTTATATTGATGAATTGACAATTAAACTACGCGAAAAATAAACGGATAGCGGTAAGGTTCGTCTGGTGAGCCTAATATTTGAACAATGGCGATAATTGGCATCACAAAACTAATTACACCCAAAGCCATCAGTAATGGAATACCTATTAAAACTACAGTCAGCATTGCAGCTATTAATCCATATATATAAAGATTGATGTGAAAATTCAAGGATTCTCTAGCATTAGCCTTTACCACTGAATCTTTTGTAGTAAATAAAATTGCAATGGGTATCGCAATCGCTATAACCATAGAGCTTAAAAATATAGCCCCATGACATAGCGCTGACAATAATTTGCGTTGGTCTGCGTTTTCCATATTACAACTTCTTTCTAGAATTACCATATATATCTACAATAATAATCCTACTAATTTCGTAATATAGTTTGAGTTAAAACCCCCAACATATATGTATAAATTTAAATTAACTACTACATATAATTACACAAATTTTTTTATTTATTTTGTCCGTGTTTAAAATTATAAATCTGTAGCTTATTTAATTTAGGACTTACGCAAAGCAAAATTGTCATTGCGACCGAAACGGAGTGTAGGGAAGCAATCCCAAAGTTTCGAGAGATTACGTCGCTGTCGCTCGTAATGACCCAATTACGTTACTTTTGCGTAAGTCCTATAATTAACAAAAAATATTTGTTGTAAATAAATTCCTAACTTCTAACTCCTAACTCTTAACTCCTAACAATTTCTATCTCTTAAATCGCATGAAAATGACTTTCATTTAGAGAATTAGTCTCAAATCCTTCTAGAGTCGCTAATACCTTATCCCCAAATAAAATATCGCTATTTGAAAAAGATAAATCCTTAAACAGAAGATTATTGAAAGTTATAATTCTGTCACCTTCTCCTAAATTGAAATCGGTAATTATATCTTTTATCGAACTATTACCATCAAGGTAGAAATTATCTGCTCCAATACCCCCAGTCATTGTATCTGCACCAGCACCACCATTAAGAAAATCATTCCCTTCACCACCAATTAAAATATCTTGATTATCTCCTCCTAAAAGACCGTCATTTCCAATACCTCCGTCTAACTTATTTTTACCGTTACCACTTTCGAGAAAATCATTACCCTCTTCACCAAAAAGGTTATCTTCTCCTTGACCACCAAATAAGTAATCGTCTCCAGCGTTACCGAAGAGTTCATCTTTTCCTTTACCACCTTTAAGAATATCGTCTCCACTAAAGCCTTTAAGAGTATCATCACCCTTCAATCCGCGAATAATATCCTTGATATCGCTTCCTTCTAAATTGTCATCCTCATTACTACCGTCGATATTATTAGGAATAACTACATTAACTAAACCAATATCGCTATCACCTTGATTATCGCTAACAGTGTATTCAAAACTAGCGCTTCCACTAAAACCTTTATTTGGAGTGAAAATTATTGTGTCGTCGCGAAAGTCATCCGTAGTACCGTTGTCATTCAAGTTTACAGTACCATCGACAGCATTGTTAGCAACAGTAATAGTTAGGGAATCATCATCTGAATCGGTATCGTTAGCGAGTAAATTGGTTACGGGAATCCTAATAACGGTATTTTGAGAAACCGTGACAATATCATCACTAGCTACAGGAGAATTATTAGACTTTGGAGCGGTTTCAATTATCAGGGTTGGTTGACTGATAGAAACTGAGTCTACAGACACACCCCCAAGTTCCAAAGCTCGTAAACCTATTCCAACAAAGGGTTCATCGTTTTTGACTAAATTTTTTACAAAATCTGTTATCTCGAAAGAAAGCTGTTGTCCAACAGATGGTTTGCTGGTATCTTCTGTATCTAAAAGTATTCCTGTCTCAAAATCTGAAGCATCAGCAACTCCATTTCCAGAGTATCCAAACGCACCGATGCTGTCGGGATTATCGCCGAAAGAAGCGCCCAGTCCACCTACTTCTAAGCCAGTAATTTTGACATCAAATCTAGCATTGATAACAGTGTCTCCTTCGGGAATCACGAATTCATGAATATTAAATTCTGCAAATTCTGCTGCTTCACCGCTGCTACCAAGGATTATAGTAAAAAAATTACCAGGGAAAACGCTATCTCCGGTTCCGTCAAATTCACCATCAAACCCACCGTCTATAACCTCGAAAGTTATTTCCGGTTCAAATGAAAAAATATTCGTCATAAAGCCCCCCTGAAAACCGAAAGTTCATGATAAACAGTTTTGATAAAGCATTCAACTGTGTAGCTGTAACTTTAGTAGTATGGAAGGAGACGTTTTACTATAAAGATTGTTCTTTTAGTTACTAATTATTCCTCAAAAAAACCTAATGAGTTTCATAGAAAAATTTGATGTACTTCTACTTGATGTAGGTCACACTTTTATGTTTGAAGGCTATCGATTTTCACCTAAAGAAGATTTTGCAGCAACTTATCGTAGTCTGAATGGGGATTTGTTGGCGGATGAGTTAGTAAATAATATTATATTTACGGTTTCTAGAAGAATAAAAGCTGACGGAAAAAAACCAGATTTTTATGAGCGTTTACCTCCAGTAATTAGTTATTTACAGAAACATCCTCAAGCAAATAATTTACCAGCAAATGAACTAAATCTATTAGAGCAAGTTTTTGCAAATCATGAAGTTGGAGTCATATCTCAAGGCTATGTTGAGGTTTTACATAAATTACGAAAAACTCATCATTTGGGTATTATCTCTAATATTTGGTCTACAAAAGATATATTCTTGAAAGAATTTGATAGAGTTGGGATTCGTAATCTATTCGAGATAATTGTATTTTCATCCGATTTCGGTTGGATTAAGCCATCAACGAAACTTTTTAATCAAGCAATTGAAAACTTTGATGTCGAGCGTGAAAAAATAGTTTATATTGGTGACCATATCATGCGTGACGTTGGTGGAGCAAAAACAGCTGGAATATCAACTGTTTGGATAAATCGACGCGGAAAACAGCTTAATGAAACTATGACAATTCCCGATTTAATTATTAAAGATTTACAAGAATTAATATAGTTAATATCAGAATTACTATGAAAGCTACATTTGGTGCAGGTTGTTTTTGGGGAGTAGAAGCTGCTTTTCGTCGATTGAATGGTGTTAATTCTACATCAGTGGGATATATGGGGGGACATTTTGAAAATCCCTGTTATCTTGATGTGCTTTCTCGAATTACCGGACATGCTGAAGTTGCACAAGTTGAATACGACCCAGATATTATTAGTTATGAAGAGTTGTTAGGAATATTTTGGAAGATTCACGACCCTACAAGTTTGAATCGTCAGGGAGCGGATAGGGGAGACCAGTATCGTTCTGTTATATTTTTTCATAATTCCGAACAGGAGGTAATTGCGAGAAATTCAAAGCAGCAATTACAGAATTCGGGAAAGTATGAAAAAGATATTGTAACTGAGATTAAACCAGCTACTCGTTATTGGTTAGCTTCAGAAGAGCATCAGCAGTATTTTGAGAAGAAAAATCGGGTTGAAGGTTAAAGGTTAGAGGTCAAAGGTTAGAGGTCAAAGGTTAAAGGTTAAAGGTTAAAGGTCAGAGGTATTACAACTAAGAAACCAGACTTGTGTAAAAAAAACCAGGTTTCTGTATTTTTTGTTAATTGCAATAGAGATAATAACTGATTACTGAACCGGTGATTTGAAAATATATTTTTACTTTTGATTTATCAACATATCAAAAATCAACATAAATATTCTGGCATTAGCAATAGTATTATAAGGTATTCGCCATATTCCATCAGAACCGAAACCAAGAAAGCTAGATTTAACTTCTTTAGGAATAATTAGAATAATACCTTGAGATAAACTTACTTGTTTAATTTCATTTCCATCAAGACGGGAAGGTTTACCTTTTTTAATTAATTCCACATAACCTTGACCGATAACAATAGCATCTTTATTTCCGACGTTAAAAGTCACCTTACCGTTTTGCTTTAATTCTTGATGAAGAAGCTCAAATTTAAATAAACTCCAAGCTTTTTCTGCTGCTAGTGCAAAATAATAAGGGTCTAAAGGTGGTGGGTTATCTTCGGGGCTATGGTATTCTCCATTTATATTAAATACTGTTTCACCATTAGCCTTTTTCCATTCAAAACTATATCTTGTCATGGTATAAATACCATTGGCAAAATGTTGTATTTTTTCAACCCTTAATTCTTCTGCTTGATGAAACAAGAATAGTCCAATTCCTTTATTCGGATTTGGTTTTTTCTTCAATATATAATTTGCAATACCGCTATCACCTACATAACTACAGCTTGCAGGAAGGTTTGAAAATATAGATATAATAGATAAGCCGATAGCAACTACTAGACCGCTAATTAATGCTATAGCTGAATTTCCGAATGCTGCTCTTAATATTGCAGCAAGTGATAAACCACAAAAGAAACCGATACTAATTCCAGTTACTAACTTATTAATAAATTTTGTTTGTTGGATTATCTTACCATTTTGGATGGTAGAAGAAGCACTACGGAGATTAACTATATCTTGTGGAGGAGGTGTAAAAAACGTAAGGTCGGATGGTATTGTTTCTCCTCTGTGGGTTTTGATATCTGGACTAGGTTTCCATTTAGATTCTAATTCGGTCATTATTAAAGATTTTTATAGCAAATTGAATATTTACAGGATATTTTTAAAATCTTCATTTGTCACTTGAGGAAATTAACTAGATATTTTTACGGATAAACTGTTTTAATTTGATTAGTGTAATCTATTTTTAATGCTAAAGATTAAAGGTTAAAGCTATTAAAAATAAAAACCCGATTTTTTTTAATAACCGGGTTCGTATTGTTTCATAGTTAAGATACAACCGATAACTAAAAAACCATTGAAATATTTATAAAAATATATTTTTATTTCTGATTTATCAACATATCAAAAACAAGGATAAATATTCTTGCATTTGCCATATCCTTGTAGGGAATTCTCAATATACCATCATGATTAAAGCCTAAAAAACTAGGTCTAACTTCTTTCGGAATAATTTGGATAACACCTCTTGATATATCGATTTTACTTATTTCTTCTGAGTTAAAGCGAATGCTATTACCTTTCTGAAATAGTTCTATGTAATCTTTGGTAACAGTAATCGCATCGTCTTTTTGCAATCTAAACTTTAGCTTACCGTTTTGCTCTAACTCTTGCTTTACTTGTTCAAATTTAAATAAACTCCAGGCTTTTTCTGCTGCTAATGCAAAATAATAACGGTCTAAGGGTGGGGGGTTGTCTTCACGGCTACGATGCAATCCACCTACATGAAAAACTATTTCATTATTAGTGTTTCTCCATTCAAAAATATAGGTAGTATATTGATAAGCTCTATTAACATACTGTTGAATCTTGTTTACTCTTAATTCTTCTGCTTGATGAAATAAAAATAATCCTATACCATTCTTAGAATTTGCTTCCTTTCCATAAGCATAATTAGCAATACCGTTATCACCAACATAATTACAATATGTAGGTAATTTCCATTCACCACGTAAAGACAGAAATAAAATAATAACAGCAACTATAGATACTGCAATCAGAGCATAATCCATCAATTGCAAATCTAAAAAACCATCTAAGAGTATCACTACTACAAAAACAAGCATACCCCCAGCCCATGACAAAAAAACAGCAGAAAATATCTTATTAAATACATCAATACCTTTCATTTGCAGTCCTGGTTTTCCAGTTTCTAAAGTTGAAGCAGCACTGCGAAGATTAACTATTTCCCGAGGTGGTGGTGTAAAAAATACTAAGTTCGGTGGAATTGAATTACCTTTATGGGTCTTAATATCAGCGCTCGGCTTCCATTGAGATATTGATGATGTCATTGATTAAGATTTTTTGTTAAATGTAGGTATTTATTAGGATATTATTAAAAGCTGATTTTTTATATGAATTTATGATTGATTTTAAGCTTGATATTAGCTGGTTATTAAAACTATTGCGATAGGACATCGGTTTATTTTCAACCGTGTTTAGAAGAATTTCTTAATCTTTATCAATTTCACGTGATAACTTTAGCTATTTAACTCCAGGTAATCAGAATCTAAATTCCAATTTTCATCTATAAAATCTAAACTTTCGCTATAGATTAAACTCAATTCACCAATTTTGATGTAATTATCATTAATTATATTTTGAATAGTAAATTTCATCTGAATAAATCTTTGATTTACATTTACTCCAATAGAAGTACTAATTAATTCTGTTTGTAAGTTATTAGGAAGAATAATTTCTTCGTAATAGTTATCGATTTCATCCCAATAGCCATATACTTTGTAATGACATAGTTCTAAGTGTTCTTTAATTAATGCATTAGCATCTATATTTTCTAATACATCTGTTAAATCATTCCAAATTTGGTGATTTTTTAATTCTACGAAAGTCATATACTTGAATTAATGTTCTGTTATCAAACCAGGGAAGTGCAACTAGTTTAATTTGCTCTGGGCTGAAGGAAACTAATAGCCCATTAATTGTGTGGTAAATTTCATCAGGTTGAATATCCGCCCATTGATTGGGTAGACTTTCCATTGTTTTTTAAGTTAATTAACGAGTCAAGTATACAGCTATAGGACGGCTCTAAAACCCGACGGACATTTTTACGCATATTTCGCATTTTTATCTAATTTGGGCATTACAGGCGGTTTAGATAAAGATTGGCTGGTTTCACAAAGTTTACCAAGCAAGTTTCGGTTGGGTTGAGGAACGAAACCCAATCGAAACACTGATGAATTTGACATCTGTTTAATTACTGATTTTGATTGATGAGTGAGGAGATATATTACATGATTACGATTGAATGTAAGTAATTAAACATAATTAATTTCGCAATGTTCGCAGCGAGTGTAACAGAGCGAAAAGAAGCAACCACAAGGGTTAGGATTAATTTTCTTTTCAATTGCTTGCAACATTAATTGGATACTCTGGGCTAATCGCATCAGCAGCAGCAGCAACTTTCTCAACTACATTTGCAGGTAAAGGAACATAACCGAGTTCAGGAGCAGCTTTTTGACCTTCAGTCAAAGCATATTCAATCATCGCTTCCATAGCTTTGGCTGTTGCTGGATTATCATAATTTTTGTAAGCCAAAAGCCAGGTGAAGGTAACAATGGGATAAGATTCTTCTCCTTCTGGGTCGAGAATAAAGGCACGGAGGTTTTCAGGTAAATCAATAGCTCCCAAAGCTTTAGATGCAGATTCATCACTTGGTGCAACAAATTTACCCGCTTTATTTTCCAAAGTCGCCATAGTTAAACCTTGGTTTTTACCGTAACCGTACTCTACATAACCAATAGCACCAGGAGTTTGCTGAACTTGAGCAGTGATACCTTCATTACGTTTAGCACCAATTCCAGTAGGCCAAGATATAGTCTTACCGTCACCAGGCCCATTTTTCCACTCATCGCTAATAGCGCTTAAGTGCTTTGTAAATACAGCAGTTGTGCCACTACCATCAGAACGAGTCACAACTGTAATGTTTTGGTCGGGAAGATTAGTACTAGGGTTAGCCGCAGCGATTTCGGGGTCGTTCCACTTAGTAATCTGACCTAAGAAGATATCGGTATAAACTTGACGCGGTAACTTCAATTCATTAATTCCAGGTAAGTTGTAAGCGAGTACAACGCTACCACCAGTCATAGGTAGTAATAATACACCTCTATCAACCTTAGCGATTTCTTCATCCTTCATTGCTACGTCGCTAGCACCGAAGTCAACCGTACCAGCGATAAACTGTCTTACACCAGCACCACTACCAATTGACTGATAGTTGATTCGGAGATTGGGGTACTTAAAATTGATATCTTTAAACCAACGCTCGTAAAGCAATCTAGGGAAAGATGCACCCGCACCATTCAAAGTAGTATCTCCACCCAAGTCCAGCCTTGGGGTTATAATTTGGTCTTCGTCATTTCTACTTAAAGGTGCTGTTTCGTTGTTATCTTTAATTGAAGGTTTTGTAAATAACTGATTCGCGATTATAGCTGTCACTAAACCCCCACCTGCAAAACCAAGAATCTGAAGAGTTCTCCGACGTGAGAAATTAATTGTTGATTTTGGTGTTGGTGTTATTTGCGGTGTAGAAACGGGTGTTGGTGTTGGTGTTATTGGTTGCGGTGTTGGAACGGGATTTGGTGACGGTATTGGTGGATTTAGCAGTGTAGATTCTATAGAAGGTGTTGGGACTGTCTGCGCTAATGTTGTCAGCCCTTGCAATGCATCTGTTGCGTGAGAATAACGCAAACTATAATGACGGCGTACCATTTTGGTAATCACTTCTGCTAGATTTTGACTAACCTGTGATTTCTCCAACCAAATCACTTCACCTGTTTGGGGATTTTCTTCTAATTCAAAGGGTTGAAGTCCAGTTAAAGCTTGAATTGCAATCATCCCCACTGCATAAATATCGCTTGCCAAACAAGGTTTTCCCAAACCCTGCTCGGTGGGCATAAATCCCGGTGTACCAATGACTACACTTGATTTTATTTCACCTTGGGTATTTATCATCAAACTTCCTAATTCTTTGACTGCACCAAAGTCAATTAAAAAAATTCTGCCATCTTCTCGACGACGCATTAGGTTTTGGGGTTTGATATCTCGGTGAATTACTCCATATTTATGTACAAATGATAATACTTCTAAAACGTCTTTCAATAACTTATTAACATAAGCTTCACTCAGTCGCTTTCCTGGAGATAATTCTTGACTTAAATCGTGTCCTTCAATAAATTCTTGAACTATGTAGAGATTATCTTCTTCTTGAAAGTGCGCTAATAGTTGGGGAATTTGGGGATGTTTTCCCAACTTTTCTAAAATAGCGGCTTCTTTATTAAAAAAATCTATAACTCGCGGGTGGTTTTGGTTGGGACGTAGTTGTTTGACTACACATAGGGGTTTACTTGGTTGCATAATATCTCTTGCGAGATAGGTAATTGCAAAACCACCTCCACCTAACGTTTGAGTAACTTCGTAACGTCCGACTAAAGTCGTCACCATTCCCTAATCTCCCCAATTAGTATAAAAACGAGCTTAAATGTTTTAGAGGATGTTTTAAAAGTCGGATTTAATACTTTACCTGGCGACTGCAAGTCGCAGCTACACAAGCAAAACCCACCTCTGTGGGTTATAAATCTATTAGTCCACGGAGGTGGACTTTGGCTGTGTAGTAGCGGTTTTAACCGCCGGATACTTTTAAAACATCCTCTTAACTAAAAATGTAATATTGTTGAAATTATCTCATGGGGAATTTACTTAGAAAATTAATTTCATAAAGTTTTCTAGAAGTTTATTTAATTTTCTACGGTTATTTAGGCGCATTTTTCGGGGAATATGCGGATTTTCAATTAAGTAGAATAAAAATCTCTTTTCTTCCCCTCTCCTTGACAAGGAGAGGGGTGTCCGTAAGGACGGGGTGAGGTCTAATTCAAAACATAAAATCCCCTACAACCTCGGGTCTACCGGTTCACTTTCCAAAGCCAAAATTCCAAATACACATTCATGAACCCGTCGTAATGGAGAATCAGCAACGAATCTTTCCAATGCTTCCACACCCAAAGCAAATTCTCGCATTGCTAAGGAGCGTTTTAACGACAACCCCCGCTTTCTCAATCGTTCTAAGTTCTCCTCAGTAGTATATTCCGCTCCGTAAATTATCCGCAGATATTCTTTACCCCGACATTTCACTGCTGGTTGCAAAATTCCCCGGTTACCTTTGACGATAAATTCCATCGGTTTAACAACCATCCCCTCACCACCTTTACTGGTCATTTCTTCCCACCAGTGGGTTCCTTCGGCTTCGCTGCTGGGGTCGTTTACATCTATAATTTTGTAATTGGTTGCCATTAATAATTCTGAGTTGGCTGTTTCTAAAATCGCAGCTTGTTCCATGTGCCAGGAATGGTTCTTATCTGTATGTAACGTACCTTCTGTAGCTAAAATATGGAATGGTGCAAGTTTGATATCGGAAATATCCTTAACTTCCCAACAGTAGCGACGGTAAGCGTCTACATACTGATTTGCCATTTCTTGACGTTCTTGAAATTTACTTAATAACGAGTCAACTTCAACACCGTTTTGGCTAGCTTGAGCAAGTACATTTATGGCATTACTTAAAGCGGGACGAGAAGCCGCACCTACTGCTGCATATTGGTTACGGATTAATCCTTGAGCTTTTGCAGACCAGGGCATCAGTTCGCAATCGAGACATACCCAATCGGTGTTTAATCTCGACCAAAAATCACTTTCAGAAAGAGCGTTATTTACCCGTTGAAGAAATTCCGCTTCTAATTCCGAATTATTAAAAAAGCGTCTGCCGGTGCGAGTGTAACAAATACCGATTCCTTCGTTAACAATTCCAAATTTTCTTTTAACAGCTTCCTCATCGCGACATACGATAACCACCGCTCGCGAACCCATGTGTTTTTCTTCGCAAATTACTTCAGTAACTCCTTGGTTTTTATAATAAGCAAAAGCTTGTTTGGGATGCTCCAAATATCCGGGTAATTGAGAAGTTTCTACGGGTGACATGGTAGGAGGAAGGTAAATCAACCATTTGGGATTCGCAGCAAACCGACTCATCACTTCTAAAGCAGCAATTGAATTTTCTTCGCGGATGGTAATCTTGTTTTGCAGACGGACATTAATAATCCGCTTACCCAGGACATCATCAATATTTAAAACATCATCTAATTGCTGCTGGGAACTCATTCCCGTCACGGTACTATTCCCCAAAGGTTTCACGGGTTCGCAATAAACTTTCGCAGCATCAACGCTAACTAATTCCCTTTCCGGATACCTTAAAGCAGTTAACTTTCCACCAAAAACGCAACCAGTATCAATATCAATTGTATTATTCAACCATTCCGCTTCCGGTACGGGAGTATGTCCGTAAACCACCATCGCTTCACCGCGATATTCCGCAGCCCAATTGTACCTGACTGGTAAACCAAATTCATCGATTTCACCGGTAGTTTCACCATAAAGTGCAAAACTCCGCACCTTTCCCGAACCTCTCCCCTGCATTTCTTCTCTCATTCCTGCATGAGCTACTACCAACTTTCCATCATCTAGGACGAAATGACTTACTAAGGAGTCAATAAAATTTTCAACTTCTTTAAGAAAAGGTTCTTTCACTTCTGGTGATAAAGCTTCGATTTCCGCAACAGTTTGCTCTAAACCGTGATTGATTTTAACTTTTTTACCGCGTATTTGCCGTAAAAGCTTGTGTTCGTGATTACCGGGGACGCAGATAGCAGAACCCGATTCAACCATGCTTTTTACCAGTTTGACAGTATCCAGAATTCGGGGACCTCTATCTACTAAATCACCGAGGAATAAGGCTTTGCGTCCTTCAGGATGGGAGTAAGTATGAGAGGGAGAAGAGGGGGGAGAAGGGGTAGAATTAATATTTTTAACTACTAACTGCTCACTGTTCACTGATAACTGTTCACTGTTAACTGACTTCTGGTAGCCTAGTTTTTCTAGCAGTAATTCTAATTCGTCACAGCAACCGTGAATATCACCGATAATATCAAATGGCCCGTGCTCGTGTTTGCGATTGTTCCATAATGGTTGACGTTTGATTTCTACAGCTTCGATTTCTTCGATAGAATTAAGTACGTAAACAAAGCGAAAACCTTCTTTTTGTAAACCTCTTAAGGAACGTCTTAAATTTTGCACGTGACGCTGAACTACGTAAGAACCAAATTGTCTATCCGGACGTTGTTTATTGCGTTCGTGACAGACATGTTCTGGTAGATTTAAAACAATTGCAACGGGTAGACAATGATATTCTCTTGCTAAGTTGACATAATATTTGCGGTCTTCTTTTTGAACGTTGGTTGCGTCAATTACCGTGAGCTTGGCTGCTGCTAAACGTTTATGAGCGATGTAGTGAAGTAAGTCAAAAGCGTCCTTGGAAGCTGCTTGGCTATTTTCATCGTTGGACACCAATCCGCGACAAAAATCGGAGGATAAGACTTCAAATGGTTGAAAATGTTTTTTAGCAAAGCTTGATTTACCAGAACCGGATGCACCGATTAGCGTTACTAACGATAGTTCGGGGATAGTTATTTTCATCGCTGCTTAAGAATATAATGAACCACAAAGGGAATATCAAATATACTGATTTATTTACCGTATGTTATAGCCTTACTCCGTCCTGCGGACACCCCTCTCTGCTATTTTGGAGAGGGGAAGGGGGTGAGGTTTTTCGGTAAACTTTTACTCGTTGTAAGGGAAACCTCTTCCTTCCAACCAGTTTTATTTTTCAATTAAGTTAATAATAGCTTTATGAATTGAAGATGCTTGATAATTCTTCACAATAATATCTGGTAAGGTCGCAAACTCTTCATCTATCCAATCAAGATTATTCACATTATTCAAAAAATATTTTTTGCTCCAAATATTTAAACTAATCTTTTTACCATTAGAAAAATATATGATGGCATTACAATATTCTTCACCAAATCTTTTATCTAATTCAATATTATATTCATCAACTTCGAGCCATATTCTGTATTGATGCTCTGAATTGTTCATTATTATACATTAAAACTAAGAAAATATATTTTTTTAATTAAGCACTGTTCGCAGTGTAATAGATATGATTATTATCTGTTATAAATGGATTAATTAAATTCAATTTTCTTCTTTTTCATAAGAAACTTTAAAATCTAAAATGAATTTATCTGATTGCTGGAAAGGCTTGCATCATCTAGGGGTATCTCTTATAGAACTTAAGCGCTTTGAAGAAGCGCTACTAATTTACAATCAAATTTTAGAATCTGAACCAAACGCTTACGATGCTCTTGTCTTCCGGGGAATCGCACTACAAGGTTTAGAAAGTTTTGAAGAAGCGCTGATTGATTTTGATAGAGCAATCGCACATTCATCTGATTCTCCTTATGTTTGGTATGAGAGGGGAATGGCTTTATATAAACTCGGAAGATTACCAGAGACCCTCGCATCTATTGATATCGCTATAGAACTTCAGCCTGATTACCTTAAAGCTTTGTTATTGCGAGGTATGGTACTTCTAGAACAAAAAAGATTAGAAACAGCACTAATCAGTTTTGAAAAACTCATAAAAATGAAGCCTAATTATTCACAAGCTTGGCATGAGAAAGGCTTGACACTCTATGAATTAGGTCAGTTAGAATATGCTGTCATGTGCTTTGATAAAGCAATCGATTTCAAACCAAATTTCGAGTTAGCTTGGTATGATAAAGGTATTGCTTTATTCGATTTAGGAAAATTTAAATCTGCTTTAACTTGTTTTGAGAAAGTAATCGAAATTCAGCCATTCCATGCAAATGCTTGGTACGAGAAAGGCTGTACTCTAGATAAATTAGGAAAGTTAGAGGATGCCATTAGCTGTTTTAAGAAAGCAGTAGAAATTAAGTCTGATTCTCCAGAAGCTTTAAATAGAATGGCAGATATTCTATATAGTTTGGGAAAATTAGAAGATGCTATTGATACTTTTAATAAACTGATACAATTAGACCCTAAAAATTGCCAAATTCGCAATCGCTTGGGGACTACTCTAGGTAAGTCAGAAAGATATGAAGATGCAATTAGAGTTTTTGATAAAGTAATAGAAATAGACTCACACAACTATGTCGCACATTGCTTTAGAGGTTTTACGCTTCATAAATTAGGACAACATGAAGATGCAATTAGAGCTTTCAATCAAGCAATAGAAATTAATCCAAATTATGACTTAGCATGGAAAATATATGGTTCGGTGCTGCATAAATTAGAAAGAAACGAAGAAGCAATTTTATTTTTCGATAAAGCTTTAGATTTATGTCCAAACCAGCCAAATATTCTATATGATAAAGCTTGCTGCTATGTGGCTTTAGATCAGATAGATTTAGCAATTATAAATTTACAAAAAGCGATAATTATTAATCCCAAAGAATTCCGTGACAAAGTTAAAAATGAGTCATATTTCGATAAAATTCGCGATGATATAAGATTTCAAGCTTTATAGTGCTGCATAAATTGAAAATTTCATCTACTTTCCTCTCCATACTAGGGAAAAGGATAGGGGATTCGTACCTTTGACCTTTCCCTAATTTTTTATTTTTAGAGTTAGTTCTAATGAATTTATATTTTTGTAGGCAAATAATTATTTTTTTTGGATTTTGCGAAAATGATAATATGTATAGTTTTTTGCTTAAACTAGCCGCAACTCAATATGAGATTAATTGATTTCACAATATAATTTTTACCACAAAATTAAGGGTAGCAAATGCAGAGAGAGAAAAAATCTGCGTAATTTTTTTGTATTTAATAACATGTAGATAGTCATTTTTACGGCAGACAAATATAAATATAATTAACCTATCAGAGGCGCTATAAATGCATATTCCACAATAATTCATTGCAATGAATGCAAAATTGCTGTGTAAATACTTTCATTTCTAAATTATTCATACTAAGTTAAATGCTTTAAATAAGAATACAAGTATTTACCATGGTGAAAGTATGAATGTATTTTACTCATTATAAGAAGTCGTATTTATTACACCCTTAAGTTACTTCTTTAATTGCTTAAGTTAACTTGTGCAATTCAGCAAAACATTACAGGCTAATATTGTTTGCTCAACATGCTGATAAGGTTTTATTTGATGCTTAGCATAATCAATAAAAGCTTTAGACAGAGCGCAGTATTACCGCAAATTGTTTTAATTTAAACAGTTTAATTTTTGACAACAAAGAGGTGTAATTAACATGGCGAATATTAATGGTACAGCAGGTAGAGACCAGCTTGTCGGTAGTCCGGTCGATGATTTAATCAAAGGTTTAGCTGGTAACGATAATATATTTGCTGGTGACGGTAATGACACTATTCAACTTGGCAAGGGTGACGATTTTGTACTTGCTGAAGGTGGTAATGACACTGTTAAAGGTGGAAGCGGAACCGATTTGATTTCAGGTGGTTCCGGAGATGATTCGCTTCTGGGAGGTGATGATAACGACAACTTACTTGGTGAAGCTGGAGATGATACTATTCTCGGTGGAAAGGGGAACGACAACCTAGCTGGAGATGATATTTTGGGTAGCATCTCGGGGAATGATGTTCTTCGTGGAGGTGAAGGACAAGACAATTTAGCTGGTGGTCCGGGAAATGACCAAGTATTTGGTGGAAGTGGTGAAGATTTGATGACGGGTAATACCGGAGATGATGAAGTAAGAGGAGGTGCAGGTAATGATTTAGTATTCGGTGGTGAATCGGGGAACGATTCGGTATATGGTGGCAGTGGTGATGACACAGTTATTGGTGAATCAGGGAACGATGAAATTTTTGGTGGTCAAGGAAACGATATTTTATTTGGAACAACATTCGACCCTACTCAAGGACTTGGTACGGGAGAAGTTGACGTTTTAACAGGTGGTAATGGTAACGATGCATTTGTTTTAGCCGGAGAACTTTTAGACGGTACCAAGGCTGTTTTCTATAATGACAACGACACTTCGAGTGCTGGAATTGATGATTATGCAGTAATTACAGACTTTCAGAATAACGATATTATCCAATTGATTGGTTCTGGAAGTGATTATTCTCTTGGGGTATCGACCGAGGGTTTAGAGTCGGGAACCGGTATATTTTTTAACGATGGTGAAAACCCAGAATTAATTGGGATTGTTGCAGATATATCCCCCGACAGTTTGAGTTTAGATGATTCCAGTCAATTTAATTTTATCTGATTATCAACTGCAATAGTTGTCTAAAGAAACTTACACAGTCGTCTTTAGACAACTGTTGTTATTAATCGGGGAATTATATTCTTCGGTAATGTTGAGATTGCAAAAATATGGATTGATAAAACGGTGTTCGTGTTTCACCAAAGATAATTAGAGGGGTTGACTTATGAGTAAAATCAATGGATTTGTTGGATGCAGAAATTTTTTGAAATTGGTTGGTATTGGTAGCACTCTAGCAGCAACAACGATAGGTGGTAAAAGTATTTTATTTTCAGAAGCTGTTATTGCTCGGAAGGTCGTTAATTCACAAGAAAGTCTCCAAACTATTTCTCCTGATGAAGGATTACAAGTTTGATAGATTTTATTTACGATTTAACAACGATATATTAATATTTTGACAACTATAGCATTCCTAAATCATTTGTGAGATTTGAGAAACCCGGTTTTTTGGAAAAACCGGGTTTCTGACATCTATCTTTCTCACGACTCATATAGGATTGCTATATAAACCGGGTTTATTTGAGATTCTAGACAATGATTTAATAAGTAATTAAACAAAATTAATTACACAATGTCATTGCGAGTGGAACGGAGTGAAACGAAGCAATCACAAGGGTTAGGATTACTTCGCTTCGCTCGTAATGACGGTAAATATTTTTGTTCACTTACTTATGTCAGCTAACTATAATTATTCATAAATAATTGAAGTGATTTCAATACCCCAAAAGCTTTCCAATAAAGCCACTATAATCATCTTTCATCGGTAAATCCAATTCTCTTTTTATGCGTCTTCTCATTGTAAAAACAGTTTCTTCTTTAACCGGGTTATATCCTTCTTTTTTGTATTCTTCCCAATACAAACCCATACCGCGTTTTTGCCAATTGGGTAATTCGTTAAAATTAATTCCGTGTTGAAATAATAATTCGTTTTTATCAGCTACCGATAAACCATCCATTATACTAGTAGCTTTCCTGGCTGTTTCTCCGTCTCCACGCAAACACCAATAACAGTGAGAATTCAGTGAATTTCTATGAGCATCTTGCTGTCTCCAGCGGAAATAATCTATTACTTGTTGAATATTTGCGAGTTGAGAAATACGACAATCAAAACAACCCATATCCCCTAAAAGTAAGGAAAATTTCGCGCTCGCTTCTCCTGCTAAAACCGAGTTTATTTTACGGGTTTTACGATTAAAAGTTTCATCTTCTAAGCTGAATAGTAGAGAAATTTCATCGCTTTGAGTATAACCGTAAATAATATCAAAGCCGCTATTCATTAAATGTTCTACAGTATCTAACATATAGTCGCGAAAACGTTCATCGTAGGGAGCTTTAAATTTATGAACTTCTTTCGTTAACTTAGTGAAACCGCGTCCATCTAATCTAGCTACAATATAAATTCCCGGTAATACGCAATAATCGTGAGCGGTTTCAAACACCCGCATTTTAGTATCAAGTTCATCAAACTTCATGCTTCCACTCCTCTACTTTAAATGAATAATCCGAACATGTTTTTACCGAGTATATTGCATCAAATCCCTCGGTATAACTTGGTAAAACTAATTTTTTATAAGTTGATAATAATCCGACTAAAGGAATTACTTTTTTAGCTTCCCTTTGATTATTACGTAGTTTGCAATCGGATAATCCTGAATCAAAATAATATCCTAATACCTGAAAACCTTGTAATTTAGCTGGAATAATATATTTGTGTCTTTCTTCTACTGTTGGGTTAGTGTTATCTATGACGATTTTTTGTTTAGCTGATAAACAAGCTTCAAAAATCAACTTTTCTCTATGACGAGTTTTGAGCATATCAAGATTAATTCTGATGTGGCTATCAAGGAAGTATTCTCGGTAAAAGGTTGATTTCCCCGCACCTTGGATACCGATAAATATGATTGCTTGCATTTTGCTTTATTGCTGTTAAATTATCACATTAATATTCCTTATCAATCACAATCTGGGGAGACGTAGCAGTGCTACGTCTCTACACAGTTTTTTGTTTTACTATTAGTTAATAACTGAAAAAATTCCCATTTGTGTTGGTGAACCTACTTCTAAATCTTCCTCACCAATATTTTTAAATTCTACGCTATAGCTAAATTTTTTACCTACTTCTTTTGCCCATTTTTTAAATTCATCTCTAGTCCATTCAAAACGGTGGTCTTTATGACGTAATGTTCCAGCGGGTAAGTTTTCAAATTTAATATTATATTCGATATTTGGTGTAGTTACTATTACCATTCGCGGTCTAGCAAATTCAAATAAAACTCTTTCAAAAGCACTTAATCTGGGTAAATCAAGATGCTCTATGACTTCAATTACCGTAGCCGCATCGTATCCGGTAATTCGTTTATCCCTATAAGTTAAACCACCTTGAAATAATTCTAATTTATCCCATTGATTGCGAGGTAAATGCAATCTGTCTAATCTGTCTTTAGTAATTTCCAAGGAGCGATAAGAAACGTCTAATCCAGTAATTTTTTCAAAATATGTGTCTTTTAAAAGTATTTTTAATAAATTACCTTGTCCGCAACCTAAATCAACAACTTTTTTAGCATTCTTCTGTTTCAAAGCTTCTACAACAGAATTCAAACGCTGTTGATTTAAACTTAACGGTTTTTCTACTGCTGCTTCTTCCTTATCGTGATTTTCTTCAGCACTATCTGGGTCGGGTTCGTTAGGTTCGGTTAATTGTGCCAAAGCAGAGCGAGTTAAACGATATTGTCTTTTTAAATAGCGTTTAGTAATCTCTTCTTTTAATGGATGTTCCTTTAACCAACCTTCTCCGTGACGCAATAACTTTTCTACTTCTTCTTCGTTAACCCAGTAGTGTTTGTTATTATCTAAAACTGGTATCAAAACATAAAGATGGCTGAGTAACAGTGAAAGCGGTAAAGTATTTTCTAATTCAACCGTGAAATATTTACTGTCTCCCCAATCCGGGAAAGTTTCATCCAAAGGATAATTTTGCAAACTTACTTGATAACCTAAAGGTTCAAACAATTCTCGCAAGAATTTCTCACCACTACGAGACGGTAAAACCGAGATTTTTGCTACTAACGGAATCGCAGTTTCTACTAATTCGGGTTTATCCTTGCAACGTCCACCCAAAGCAGTACCAAATACTTGAGATATCGCGACACTGAAAAACGAAGAAGCTACATAAGGACGGTCATTTACATAAGCATCCAGCGTTAAAGTTTTTTTTCTAACTAATTTTATCGGATTAATATCTAATAATAAAGCTGCCGTGCATTGTTCGTTTGTTGCTTCCGGATAGAAAACGTGTGCTTCTCCAAAGGGAAGCGGAAACGACTGACAACGACTTGGATGCTTGTGTAGAAGATAACCCAAATCGGTTGCAGGTTGGTGGGTGGTGGAAATAGTTAATAGCATTAACTAATAAAGAT
Organism: Calothrix parasitica NIES-267; assembly: GCF_002368095.1. Classification (GTDB taxonomy): domain Bacteria; phylum Cyanobacteriota; class Cyanobacteriia; order Cyanobacteriales; family Nostocaceae; genus Rivularia; species Rivularia parasitica. The sequence goes on from NZ_AP018227.1 coordinate 310,467, forward strand.
TGTTGACAGTCTTTAAGGTAGCATTTTAATTTAGATAAATTTTTGGCTAGAAACCGGTATTTTGAATATTCTTTTGTAAAGTAATTATACAAAAATCAAGACTTACTCTTACAAACTTGAAAAAATACTGATAATCACTTGGAGGCTTCAAAAATTTCTTTTATCCTCCGAAACACTCTTAAAAAACCTGACTATTCTTTGCAGGAAAATAACTATGTCTAACAATGGTTACACTATTCGTGAAAATCTTGTGGAATTTGAAAAAAGTATTCTGGAGGATTTGAACCAAGGATATGATTTAGTTGATGTTGCATATGGTGAAGCACTGCGTTGCGGAGGTTCCCTCCGTTGTAGCAAGTGCTGAACCCGAAGGGTGATGGTACTTGGTTTGGGACTTTTGAAGAAAATTCTGGTGCTAATACTTATAGCATCTCAACCAGTCTTACGGAACTTACAGAAGATATTTCAGAAGTATGGAGTTGGAATAAAGGATATGACTTAGTTGATGTTGAATACGGGGATGGTACTTGGTTTGGGGTTTTTCAAGATGTTCCCGGTCATGGTGGTTATAACACTGCAAGTAGTATTGATGAATTCAAACAAGATATTTCAGCCAGATGGAAAGAAGGATATGATTTAGTTGATGTTGAATACGGTGAAGCACTGCGTTGCGGAGGTTCCCTCCGTTATAGCAAGTGCTGAACCCGAAGGGTGATGGGATATGGTTTGGGGTTTTTCAAAAAGATTACAACATTAGCAGTGGTTATGTGAATGGAACCACTTTTGATGAACTTCTAGCAGATGGTAAAGAATTATTTGGTCAAGGATATGAATTAGTTGATGTTGAATACGGTGAAGCACTGCATTGCGGAGGTTCCCTCCGTTGTAGCAAGTGCTGAACCCGAAGGGAGATGGTATCTGGTTTGGGACTATTGACAAACAGACTAGTGTGTCAACCGGTAACATCTTTCTTGACAAATATCTGGACTTGAGTGAGACAATTTTAGAGCAACAAGTGATAATGGATGCGTCAAATATGCGACTATTTGTCTAAGTTCGCCATAAATTTCAAAACAGTTTTGATAATCCCCGTAACATTCGGATTTTGCTATTTTTAGCAGTCAACAACCCCAGCTTAAATCTATTGCGGGTTTTTTTATTATCTTCTTGGTTTCTAAGTAACCGTTGGTGCGTTACGGTAAGAACAAATTTATTTGCGATGACCGAAAATATCTCGCAACCGTAACACACCCTACAATCGATTACCCATTACCAATTCCCAATTACCCATTACCCATTCCCAATTGCGAATTGTTAATAAAGTAATCAAAAGTTCCTATTTGACTCCAAAAAATCCCAAAATAATAGAGACTGAGAAAATAACAGTTAAATTTAATCCCAGTCTTAACCGTGAAGATTTCTACAAATTACTCAGCAGCAACCGAATCTCGTAAAGCCGACCATATACGCATCTGTCTGGAGGAAGATGTTCAGTTTCGTCAAACTACTAACGGTTTGGAACGCTATAGTTTTGACCATTGTTGTTTACCAGAAATTGACCGCTCGGAAATTGATATCAGTACGACATTTTTAGGGAAACCTATGGATGCACCGCTGTTGATTTCCTCGATGACTGGGGGAACCAAAGAAGCTAAAACTATTAATACCCGTTTAGCCAAAGTTGCTCAACATCATAGATTGGCTATGGGTGTGGGGTCTCAACGAGTTGCGGTAGAAAATCCGGAGGTTGACCATACTTTTGCAGTTCGCAAGTATGCTCCTGATATACTATTGTTTGCTAATTTAGGTGCAATTCAACTCAATTATAGTTACGGTTTAGATGAATGTCTGCGAGTGGTTGATATCTTAGAAGCTGATGCGCTGATTTTGCATCTCAATCCGCTACAAGAATGCATTCAGCCCAATGGTGATACTAATTTTCAAAGTGTGCTGGACAAAATTAAAACTTTGTGCGAAAAATTACCAGTGCCGGTAATTGTTAAGGAAGTGGGAAATGGAATTTCGGCGAAAATGGCTCATAAACTTATTGGTGCTGGGGTTACAGCAATTGATGTCGCGGGTGCTGGTGGTACTTCTTGGGCTTTGGTAGAAAGCGAACGTGCTGATAATATTTTACAGCGACGTTTGGGCAGAACCTTTGCGGATTGGGGTGTACCGACGGCTGACTGCATAACTGGAATTCGTCAAATTGCACCGGATATACCTTTGATTGCTTCGGGAGGTTTGCGTCATGGGGTGGATGTTGCCAAAGCAATTGCGTTAGGAAGCGATATCGCTGGGTTAGCAATGCCATTTCTGCAAGCAGCAACTTCATCTGAAGCTACGCTGTATGATTTAGCAAAAGTTTTAATTGCGGAAATTAGCACCGTACTATTCTGTACCGGTAACGCTACACTAGAACAACTTAAGCAATCAGATAGTTTACAAAAATTACAATAAAGCATCCAGCAAGTTTTATATTTCAATGATTGAGCATTTTCTCGGTGTTAGGAACAATATTTATAGAGGACATTAGAAATATAAGGTAAATACGGACGGGATGATTTATAAAGTATGAAGTTAGGGTTATCTGGTGAATTTAAAATTTGTAGTTACGCTAATCACTTTTAAAAGTAACTACAAACATTACAAATATATTGAGCGTAAATACTTACTAACAGAACCGGGGATAATATGCGTAATTTTATTAAACAAACTTTTGCTAGCTTAATCGGAAGTTTATTAGGACTATTTATTTTTGGGGGTATCAGTACTGTCGGATTTTTCTTGCTAATCTTTGCTGCTGCTTCTTCTTCAGATTCGGGACCTAAAGTTGAAGATTCTTCGATGTTGGTGTTTGATTTATCAACTCAAATTAGCGATGGGAAACCAGATTCGGGTTTGGTTTTACAGCAAGCTCTAGCGGGTGATTATAAAAAGCAGATGACATTACGTTCTGTTTTGGATGCTTTGGAAAAAGCTCGGACTGACAAAAGAATTGTTGGGGTTTATTTGGACGCAAGAGACGCTTCTGGAGCCGGAAGTAGTGGTTTTGCAACTCTCAAAGAAATTCGTAAAGCATTAAGAAAGTTCCGCGATTCGGGTAAAAAGGTTATCGCTTACGGTGTGGGATGGGGTGAAAAAGAATATTATCTTAGTTCTGTAGCGGATGAGGTGATAATTAATCCCTACGGAGGAATGGAAATTAACGGTTTGAGTTCCCAACCGATGTTTTTGGCTGGAGCTTTGGAAAAGTTCGGTGTGGGAATGCAAATTGTTCGGGTGGGAAAGTTTAAGGGTGCTGTTGAACCGCTAATTCTCAAACAACTAAGTCCGGAAAATCGCGAGCAAATTCAAAAATTATTGGACGATTTATGGGGTGAATGGCGCGGTACTGTAGGGAAAAGTCGTAAAATGACCCCCCAACAGTTACAAGCAATTGCCGATACTAAAGGTCTTTTGGAAGCTGATGAAGCGAAAACCAACCGTTTGGTAGATAAAGTAGCCTATTTTGATGAGGTAGTTACCGAACTCAAAAAGTTAACCAAGACTAAAGATAAAGACAAATCCTTTAAACAAATCGATTTAGACGAATACGCGACTCTCGCTAATAAAGCGTTAAGTAAAAGAAATTCTGAAAATAAAATAGCTGTAGTTTATGCAGAAGGGTCTATTGTTAACGGTGATGGAGAAGGTCAACAGGTGGGGGGAAACCGCTTTGCTAAAATTTTCCGTCGTCTTCGTCAAGATAAAGATGTCAAAGCAGTTGTTTTACGGGTCAATTCTCCCGGTGGTAGTGCTACAGCTTCCGAGATAATTCAGCGAGAAGTTAGATTAACTCGCGATGTTAAACCAGTTGTGGTATCAATGGGGGATAGTGCCGCATCTGGTGGTTATTGGATAGCTGTAGATTCCAACCGCATTTTTGCCGAACCAAATACGATTACCGGTTCGATTGGAGTATTTGGAAGCATACCCAACATCCAAAAATTAGCTAACGATAATGGTATTACTTGGGATAGCGTCAAAACCGGAAAATACGCTGATATTGGTACTACTACTCGTCCCCAATCTGAAGCTGAACTGGCAATTTTTCAAAGCAGTGTCAACCGAATTTACGGTAAATTTTTAGATAAAGTCGCTAAAGGTAGAAATTTACCTCAAGCAAAAGTTGCAGAAATTGCTCAAGGAAGAGTTTGGTCTGGTAAAGCTGCAAAAGATATTGGTTTAGTGGATGAAATTGGTGGTTTAAATGCAGCAATTGAATACGCAGCAACAGAAGCAAAGTTAGGAGATAAATGGGAGTTACAAGAGTATCCAAGAGCTAGCAGCTTTAGCGAAAGATTTTTTGGTAAAGTTTCAGAAGAGACTCAAACCGTTTTAAAAAATAATCAAAATCCGCTTAAACAAAACACTCCTTTAACAAAAGAATTTGAGAAATTACAAACAGAAATTACTGCTTTACAAAACATGAATGACCCCTTAGATGTATATGCTCGTTTGCCTTTTAATTTGATAATTGAATAGTGGTTAGTTGTTAGTTGCTAGTGTTTCCTAGGTTGGGTTAGACATATTAGCGTTATCAAAGCGTTTCCCTCCGGGAGATAGCGTGTCCGGAGGACATAAACCGATTTTGCATTTGTAGCGAAAATTTAATTAATTATGTCGTAACCCAACATCACGATTGCTGACAAAAGAGGGCTATATTCCTTATCATTAATTCCGACGGTGTGTAGAGACGTAGCAGTGCTACGTCTCCCGACGTTTGAAAGAAAACGAACCCCTCATAATTAATGGGACAGACCACTACAAATTGATTGCGATTTATTAATCACGATACATTTTGCTGTGCCCAGAGTGCAGCTTGAACGCGGTCGCGCATTTCTAATTTAGCTAAAATCTGGGTGACATAATTTTTATGTCTAGATTTTATATTAGTAAATAAAGCCGTAATCGTTTTGTATACAAGGTTTTTGAGATTATCAAAAAACAAAAGTTTTGGTTTTGAGGTTTGGTTGGTTGCTATCTTTAAGACTCTATGGTGTGGAGTTAAATCTTGTCATGTGACCCCAGTCATGTTTTTTCATGCGTTTTGGAATTTTTTTAACACCAAACTTTTAGTTATATTAATACCGAATGCAGTCTAAATTTTGTGAATCAGTAGTATTTGTGGCTGCTTCCAATACAGATATTCAAGTTCAATTGCAATACTTTTTAGGTAATTGATTCAATTAGTAATTTGGAATTATTTTATATCTATTTAATTTAGCTAATTCTACCTAAAAATAAAAATTAAATAAATTAGTAAACAATAAGGATTATTCTCGCCATGACTACCCAAAAATCTACATTCTTATTCAACAAAACATCTGCTATTTTGATAATAATGTCTAGTATATTGATTAGCATTCCCGCTCAAGCAGATTGTTCCAAAAATTCAACCAAGTTATCTACTGTATCTCAAGTTTCAGCAAGTAATAAAAGCAATGAAACAGAAAATATAGTTGAAATAGCCGCGTCGAATCCGAATTTCAAAACATTAGTTGCAGCAATTCAAGCAGCAGATTTAACTGAAACTCTTTCTGGTAATAGTAAACTTACAGTTTTTGCACCTACCAACGCTGCATTTGCTAAATTACCAAAAGAAACTTTAGACAAACTATTGAAACCAGAGAATAAAGCAGTTTTACAACAAATTCTGACTTATCACGTTCTGGTATAATTAATTCTCAAAGCTTGAAATCTGGTCAAGTAAAGACTATTGAAGGTAATAGAGTTCATGTTGCAGTCAGTCAACGAAATGGAATCAGAATTAATAAATCTAGAGTCATTCAAGCAGATATTGAAGCTAGTAACGGTATCATCCACGTCATTGATACTGTTCTAATACCACCAGGATTTTAGGATTTAATTGGAATTAAGCTAGAGTTCAGTAATGTAAATAGAAGAAATCAAGCTAATTATTCTTCTATTTACTGATTACAAAAAAACGATAAAATGTAGTCTATACATATTTAATTATTAAACATAATTTAGTATACTAATGTTGAATTTTTATACAAACCGTTCCTTGGCTATAAGAGTAATTTTGGGGATTAAACCGGATTCTTATCTTTATGACTTCATTCGTAATCGACATCTTGACAAAACAATTGAGACAATTGATTCAATATAGTAGAAATTTTATTGGGTTAATTACTGCTTTTATTATTATAGCTGCATGGATAATTAGTTTAGTTATATTTATCAACATAAATATTTCAGAAACTCACCTATATTTGATTATAGTTTCAATTTTATGTAGAGCTTTTTTCCAGACGGGATTATTCATCACAGCCCATGATGCAATGCATGGTATTGTGTTTCCAAAAAATCCTAAAATAAATAATTTTATTGGTCATATAACTGTAGGCTTATATGCGTTTTTCTCTTATAAAAAATTATTACAAAGACATTCAGAACATCATAAAAATCCTGCAAGCGAATTTGACCCTGATTACCATAACGGTAAACATAAAAACTTCTTTTCCTGGTACTTTTATTTCATGTTCCGCTATTGGAGTTGGCTGCGTTTTGCAGGAATGACAGTTGTTTACCACGCTGTAAGAATTACATTTCATATTCCAGAAATTAATTTATTAGTATTTTGGGCCGCACCATTACTCCTCAGTTCTATTCAGCTATTTTATTTTGGTACCTATTTACCCCATCGAGAGCCATCCGAAGGATATCAAAATTCTCACCGGACTAAAAGCGTTTATCGTCCATTCCTTTGGTCTTTTATTACTTGCTACCATTTCGGCTATCACGAAGAACACCATAAGTATCCTTATGTTGCTTGGTGGGAACTTCCTTTGATTGTCAAAAATTCTAGAAACACTAAACCAGTATTAATGTTAGGAAAATAGTCAAAAAAGGGAACAGGGAACAGGGAATATGGAATAGAGATTAGGAAGTGGGGAATACAGTCAAATTAATCTCAGTTTTTTAAACTTATTCTTTCTATCCTGAAAATTTAAAATAATACAGGAGTCCCATTTGGTTATTTTAGGTAACCTTTCTATTCCCTGTTCCCTATTCCCTACTCGCTTTATTACAAAATCTCTTCAATATTCAAACTGGATTCCTTTTATATTGAATATAATCAGCTTTGTAAAATATTTACTATTGATTTATCAAGCTTTTACTTAACCAACTAGTTAAAAGTAAAATTGTTATCTTTGCTTACATAAAAAATACATAACTGGATATATCCGGAGTTTTTTTGTAAATATTTCATAAATATACTTAAGTAATATTGCTTATTTTTTTTAACTCAATTAATCTCTTTTCTAGAGTCTAGGGTGCCTTGAATAAACAGTCATAAAAACGCAAACAATATATAGGTTGAATAATTATGCATCTATCCATTTCCAAAAATAAGGTGATGGTAGCAGCTTTGGCTGCAATATTAGCGCCAATAAATGCTGCACAAGCATCTACGCTGACTTATGAAAGTACCGTTGATTTAGAAAAAACTAATTTTGAAAAACAGATTTCTTTACCAAAATTTGATAGCAGTCTAGGGAACTTAGAAAGCGTTCTATTTGAATTAAGCGCTAACGTTCAAGGTTCTGTCGAGTTAGAGAATAGAGATGCTCAAGCAGCATTAGTTACCGGAAATATAGCCGCAGAAATAGGTTTGAAAAAACCAGATAATTCTCTATTGCTCGTAGCTTTACCTACTGCATCAGTCGAACAAAATTTGAATAAATATGATGGAACATTAGATTTTGATGGTACATCAGGAGTTAGATTAACAGATATTTCTAATACAAAAGAAGAATCCACATTATTAACTATTCCGAATGATTTTACCCCTTTCGTTGGTGATGGTAGTTTTAATTTATTAGTTGAAGCTATAGGTAATTCAACAGCAACAGGTGCAGGAAATTTATTAGCTGGTTTTGAAACTTATGCAGGTGCTACTGTTGCAGTATCTTACACCTACGCGAAAAAAGATGAACCAACACCCAGAAAGAAGGTACCTGAATCCGGTGTCTCTGCAACTATATTGATTGGATTAGCAGCTACGATGGTTTTAACTAAGTCAAAAATTCGATTTATCTAAGATAGCGATAGTGTAGTTTACAAGATTTTTTTGCAATAGTCTGTCCGATTCTTATGGTACTGGAGACGTAGCAGTGCTACGTCTCTACAAGGGTTTTATATCCACCACAAAATATTGCAAAATTAATTTAAGATTTCGTTAGGGTAGAGAGTAGGGAACAGCGATATTATTCACTAGTAAATATACAAAAATATACAAATAGTTGTATGGCATTAAATCCAGAAGCACGGTAATTTTAAACCTGAAGTTTAATTTGACGTATTGACAAATAGATGACAACTATTAATTTGCTAAATCTTAATTAAGTGCTGTCATCACGATAAATTAAAGTTTTTATATATATTGATCTGGATGTTGGTAAAATCAACGAGGCAAATAACCCAATCTTCAGTTACAAGAGTAATGTTACCTTTGTTACTTAGGTGGCTGCCGTTTGTTTTACGTTGTGTCCAGGTCTCCATTTACCTGTTATTATGCCTGCTAAATATTTTTTATTCCCAAATAGTTATAAATACTGTCAGTGGTTAAGTTTTGCGGTTTTATCTAGTATTGCTTTAACAAAACCTACCTACGCTGAAGAAATAAATCTTACACAGAGTTTTTCACAAAATTATAAAGAATCATCAGATTTAACTTCAAAAGCCATAAAGTTAAACAACGCTATTCAAAAAAATCGCTTAAAAAAGCATGTAAATTCGACTTTACCAATCTCGAAGAATCTAGCTTCCCAATTAATCTCCGAACAATCTATAGATAGAGATATTTTGTGGAGATATCCACAAACTATTTCCCAAGCACCACAACCTGACCGAGATTCACCTCAAGACACCACGAAACCTCCATCAGAACGTCAGCTTCCAGAGCCAAATATACCTAGATTACCACCACCGGAAGACCTATTAGAACCAAACGGTTCACCTATTACACCCGAAACTATTCCATCGGGAGAACTTCCTCAGAAAATTACTATAGATAAAATTGAAGTTAAAGGTAGTACGGTTTTTAGCGAGGAAGATTTTGATAAAATTACCGCACCTTATACAAAGCGTCCCATAACATTTGCCGAACTTTTACAATTGCGATCGCAATTGACGCAGCTGTACCTAGATAAAGGATATATCACCAGCGGGGCTTTTATTCCCACCCAGAAATTTGAAGATGGTACGGTTGAAATTGAAATAATAGAAGGTGAACTAGAAGATATCAAAGTCACTGGAAACGGTAGGTTAAATTCCGGGTATATTCGTTCTCGTATCAAAAAAGGTGCTAGAAAACCTCTTAATCGTGAAAAGCTGCTCGAATCGTTACAGTTATTGCAGCTCAATCCTTTAATAGACAAACTTTCTGCTGAACTTTCTGCTGGAACTCGACCCGGAGAAAGTCTATTAGAGCTAAAAATTACAGAAACTAAAACATTTAACACTCAATTAAGCTTGGATAACGGACGTTCTCCAGCAGTAGGTAGTTTTCGTCGTCAAATCCAGGTAAGTGAAGCAAATTTATTTGGATGGGGTGATAGTATCAGTGGTGGCTACAGTAACACTGATGGTAGCAACGCTTTTGATTTCAATTACACTTTACCCATAAACCCTCGCAACGGAACTTTATCCTTCAGCTACGGTACTTCTGATAGCGATGTAATTGAAAGTCCGTTCAACGTCCTTGATATTCAATCCAAGTCAAATTACTATGAACTATCGCTACGTCAACCCATAGTAGAAACACTCAACAAAGAACTTGCAGTAGGTATAACAGCCAGTCGTAGAGAAAGTAAAGCAAGTTTGTTTAATGGTGAAATTCCCTTCCCCAACTCACCAGGTGCAGACGAAGATGGAAGAACCCGTATCAGCGCAGTTCGTTTCTTCCAAGAATGGACAAATCGTAGTAGCAGTCAGGTTTTCGCTTTACGTTCTCAGTTTAGCGTTGGATTAGATGCTCTTGATTCCACAATCAACGACTCATCCCCCGATAGTCGTTTTTACGCTTGGAGAGGACAAGCACAATGGGTGCGACTTTTAGCACGAGATACATTATTCTTATTACGAGGTGACGTACAGTTCGCAGACAGACCCTTAGTTCCTTTAGAACAAATTGGAATCGGCGGACAAGAAAGTGTTAGAGGATACCGTCAAGATGCTTTACTGACAGATAACGCTGTTTTCGCATCAGCCGAAGTCAGGTTTCCCGTTGCTCGTTTTCCAGGAGAAAACAACCTTTTACAAGTTGCTCCCTTTATAGACTTTGGTACAGCTTGGAATCGAGGAGGTAGAGATGATTCTAACGGAGGAGAAAGTGAAACCGAAACTTTATTATCTCTAGGTCTAGGATTGCGTCTGCAACTACAAGAAAGACTCACCGCTCGCTTTGATTGGGGGATTCCCTTAATTACAGTCGAGGGAGACAAAGACACCTTACAAGAAAATGGTTTGTACTTTTCCGTAATTTATAATCCGTTTTGAGAAGTTAAGAGTGAGGAGTTAAGAGTTAAGAGATTGGATACTATATAAGAATATTTAACCTTAGACCTTTAACCTTTAACCAATCCTTGATTTTTAGAAAAAAGCTAGCATAAGTAAAGCAACTAATATTTCCTCATCTGAAAAGATAATTCTTTAGATGGGGAATATTTATTCTAGGAAGTAAAAAAGCAGATTCAATTAATCCAAAATCCGTCTTGAAAAGTTTAAGGGGAAGAACATCTCCCCCAACTTTCCGCAAAATCTAACATCCAAAATCTAAAATCTAAAATCCAACTATGGACTTAAAATCTTTAGAAACAAAACTAAACACCAGCGTAGACCGTATAGGAATATGGTGGTTAATCGGCGCTGCTGTAGCTACGATTGTACTATGGCAAGTACCATACGGGCATTATATTTTATACCCATTTTCTATCCTAGCTACTTGGTTTCACGAAATGGGTCATGGTTTAGCAGCCATACTTTTAGGAGGAGATTTTCGGAAACTAGAAATCTTTGCTAATGGTTCTGGTAGAGCTACTTATACTTATAGTGGTAATTTATTTTTAGGACGAATTGGTCGTGCTATAGTAGCTGCTGCTGGACTTTTAGGACCACCAATTGCAGGTGCTATATTAATTTTGGCATCGCGCAGTTTCAAAACAGCTAGCATTAGTTTAAAAATATTAGGTGGATTTCTATTATTTTCGGTACTAATATGGGTGCGTTCCTTGTTCGGAATAGTAGCAATTTTGCTTTTAGGTTTAATCATCCTTGGTATTGGTATTAAAGGAAATCGCTGGTTTCAAGGATTTAGCATTCAATTTTTAGGAGTTCAAGCCTGTATAAGTACTTACAATCAGCTTGATTATTTATTTAGTCCCACTGCAGGTCCTCTAGGAATTTCCGATACGGCACAAATACAACGGGCATTGATTATATTTCCTTACTGGTTTTGGGGTGGATTAATCGCAGTTGCTTCCCTTGTTATTCTCGTACAAAGTTTACGAATCGCTTATAAACAGTGAACAGTTGTTCATCCGGAGGATGTGGATCATCAGTGAGCAGTTATCAGTTATCAGCGACCAATGTTTAGTGAATCTTCGGAAATGTAAATTGCTTCTACTTGCTACTTTCTATTTTCAACACTAATTGCTTGAATAGGGGGCTAGGGCTAGGTTTTTGTTGCCATTAAGAAGAACGCTGTCGCAAAGTTTAAGCAGCTCTAACTCAGTCTTTGTCTTTCGCATCAACCGGAGGAAATTACCTTCAGCGTCAACAAAAAGTGCTATGTAGTTTAGGTACATTTTCAGGTGTCCCGCACGCGCTCGTGGTGGTGTTTTTACTGCTTCGGGAGTTTGACGTAAACGGTCAATATATTCGCGTACTTCGACTAGGGGAACGGGTGAAATCGGCTCCGACCGCAAAGACTGCTTAATTTGATTAAAAATCCAAGGATTTCCGATAGCCCAGCGTCCCACCATCACACCTGCTGCTCCTGTTTGAGAAAGTACTTTGAGAGCAGTTGCAGCAGAGTCAATATTACCATTAGCAAGCACCGGACAATTGACTCCTTTGACTGCTTGACTAATTAAATCGTATTTTACTTCCCCGTGATATCTATCTTTTACCGTGCGACCGTGCAAGCTCAGTAAGTCAATATTATGGCGATTAATTACATCTAAAATTTCTTCAAAGGTATCTGTATTATCAAAGCCTATACGCATCTTCACCGTTAAAGGTCGGTCGCTTACAGCAGAACGCAGTTCTCCCAAAATCCGATTCACTTTTTCAGGCTCTCGCAGCAATCCACCCCCAACATTTTTGCGATAAACTCTAGGTGCAGGACAACCCATATTCAAGTCAATTCCAGCAATATTATATTGACAGAGTTCCTGCGCTGTTCTGACTAAATCTGGAATACTTTCGCCAATCATTTGAGCAAAAACCGGACGACCCGTATCATTTTCGGTGATTGAAGCCAAAATCTTCAGATTGAGTCGCGAGTCGTCACGGACGCGAAAATATTCGGTAAAGAAATAGTCAGGACTACCGTAGTGAGCAAGAATTTTCATAAACCAGAGGTTTGTCACATCCTGCATCGGTGCAAGAGCAGTGAGAGGTAAGTCTGGATAAAGCGATTGGGGAAGCGATACCTGAGACATAGAATAGCAAAGCAGGTCAATGACAATTACGATAACGATATTTTAGTTCGGTTGACTGGAACGAACTTCGATATCTTCAAGTGTTTGCAACAAAAGACGCTTAGCTTGCATCTCCCAACCCAATTTCTGAATTTTAATAGCAGCAAAAGTACCACCGATAGCAGCCAACAAACCAATTGGTTGATGAAGTGAAATTCCTAGCAACAAACCCAAGCCACCAATTCCCCAAAACGGTAAAGCTACTGTTTGTCGCTGTTCTTCAATAATTTTATTTATTTCACCCGAAGGCATTTCGGTCAATAATGCTTCTTTTACCTTTCGCTGTTCAGCCATTGGCAAAGCTAAACAAATCTTTCGTCGCAGTTTTTCAATTTTGCGAGCATCAGTGCTGTATTCGGTGAGTTCATCAAGAGTCATTGATAATAAACGTTTTAATTGTTCCATTATTAAAAAACTATTTAATGTTGTATAGATATCTTATCGGTTCTGTTGAGCAAAGGGAATTATTAATTGAGCTTAACTTAGCAGTAGTTAATCCCCGCTCATTTAAACGGGGAGAACCTCAACGAACTAAATCAAGACTGTATTATCTTTTTGACTGATAACTGATAACTGCTAACTGATTCACCCAAAAGGTTGTCCCCAAAGTTTCCAGTTTTCTTTATTAAAAGGAGACCTCCATTTCTGAATTAGCTCTAGTTCTAATTTTTGCCTGGGTCGGGTTAAATTCGGAGCATCCCACCAAAAAGCAATATTAACTGCTGTCCTTAAGCCGTATTGATAATGCAAGTCCTGATACTTTTCAATGTAACGTTTGCAATCATGTATACCTTTCCATCTGTGATTCGATTTACAGGTTTCTCCAACATATAAAAGTAAGTCAGCAGCCATATCTATCACAAAGTAAAGACAAGCTTGACCGGGACTATCTGCTGGTATTCTGTAAAATGACAGCGAACAAGGTTTCAATTCAAACGGGTCGATTGTATCTGGGTCAACATGTGCAGCAGACACTTCAAATAAAGCACCCTGTAGCACTGGTTCTTTTGTTCTCACTTGTTGTTGATGGGCGGATATTTGCTTTTTCCACTTTGTTAAAGCTTTCACATCCATTAACAACACGGGAGTTCTACTGACTGTTTTAGAGTCAATCTCCGACAGTGAGAACAAATCAAGCTGATTCGTTTTCACAAGCATTCCCATAGCATGCAACTTGGGAATCCTATCACTTATTTGTAATTAATCACACATTAAATTTAGTCTTAATGTTTACATTGTATTTAAATTTGTGAGAGAAAATAGATTGAAGGTTTGTAGTCGGGACTTTAGTCCTTGCATCAAAGTGCTAAAGCACTTACTACGAACTTAGAATAATCAACGTATATCCTCATAAAAACGCTTAAGATAGTTAGTATCAACACCTATCCCCCACAGAAAACCGATATATAAATAGATTGCATTAGCTTTCAAACTACCCCAACGTGCTACTCGACGGTCTGAACTTTGCACTACACGGTTTACTAAAAATATTCTTCCTTTTCGTGCAATCCTTCGACATAAATCTCCATCTTCCATAATCGGTAAAGCTTCATCGAAACCATCGCAATCCCAGAATTCATCCCGACGACAAAACATTACCTGGTCTCCAAATAACAAGCGTAAACCTTTAAGAAACATGTAAGGTTTAAATAGCAACGGCGCGTAATAAGTTTTAAGATAATTGTGCAGTGAAGTAACCCAGCGAGTAGTTTGAGAACCAGTCATTAAAGAAATAAATCCACCACAAACAATAGTTGGGTCGGCTAAAGTTTTATCGATTAAATTTACGACATCATCGGGTACAGTAGTATCTGCATGAAGAAAGCATAAAATATCCCCACTCGCTTCTTTTGCTCCATAATTCATTTGTACCGAACGTCCGGGATAGTAACTAAGTATTTTAGTTTTTATCTTTGGTGAAAAATACTCAAAAGAAGATGTTGCAATTTTCACCGTTTCATCTTCGCTACCACCATCAACAACTATAATTTCTTTGGGTGCTGGTGAAAGCAAAGTCAGTTGACGCAAAGTTCTAACCAAGCTGTTTTCTTCATTTAAAGCTGGAATAATTATCGAAACTGAAGACATCGGTTATGAGTGAGGAGTTAGGAATTAGGAGCTATTAGATTTTAGATTTTGGATTTTGAAAGTTAGGAGTTATGAATTATTAAGTGAACTGGATTACCAATTACTAATTCCCAATTTTCTACTAATAATGATACTTTGATTTGAGCAATTTTCCCCACAAAAAATTATAGGGGTGGACAATTTCGACTTGATGCTTGTCTTTAAATATTGCTTCCCCCTGGTTAGTCCATTCAAAAATACCACCGCTCAAATTAAAAACATTCTGATATCCCGCTTTTTGAAGCCGCTGAACTAACTTAGCGCTACGATAGCCCACAGAACAGTAAACCACGATGCTTGTCTTTAAAGGAACTTCCGGAAGTACTGCGATATCTGAATCATTCACTTCAATCAATTGTGCCGATTTTAGATGACTAACTGCATATTCTTCTTGGGAGCGTGCATCTAGAACTAGTGGAATTGATGAACTTTTCTCATTCAACCATTGTCTAAATTGAGAAATATTAACTGATTTTACATTAGGAAAATTAAGCTTTAGCAGCAGTTCGAGCAGGTAGAACATTGCAACGGTACAGTTAAATAGCTATATAAAGGAATTGTAAGTAATCATGCAAATTAATTTAAAATTTCCATTTCCTTTAGATAAGGATGATTAACGAGAAAAATTTCTATCGAAAAAATAAAGAAAAGATAATAATTAAGTATTTTTAACTATATTTTACTCAAAACTGACTATCTTTTTACATATGCTTCATCAATCTTGTGTATATTAAGTGCATAATTAATAGAACTTACTAGATTAAGGTTATCTGAAATAAATTCATATATCGGTACATAAGTATAAGTCTTGTTATACGAATAATTCATTGTGTAACAGAGACAGAATTTGGTGCTTTACTAATTAATTGTTTGAGCAGTTTTTGAGTAAACCTATTACTAAGTTTTGGAATATAGAAAATAAATCAATATATCAGGATCGGAAATTTATAGTTTCTACCACTGTAAAAAGTTGCGAAACAGATACAGTTAAAAAACTCAACTTTAGTAATAAATATATTTACAAACTCCTTAATCAATTGTGAATTAATTATTTATTACCCTCTTAAGGAATCACACACATGTCTGTTACAACTATTCTGAAAAGACTTTCTATTGCTACTGCTGGAGCTACAACTATTGCTTTAGCAACAGCATCAGCAGCATCAGCAGCATCAATCACATTTGATTTTAGCGGTAATGGTGGAAAACAGCAGTCATTTAATCTGGTTGAAGATGGTTTAAGCGTAACTGCAACCGGACAAATAGTTAATGGTACTTCTCGCGATGTTTTTCAAGGTGCAAGTGGGTTTGGTGTCTTTGAAGGAGGAACGGAAAATACACAAATTGATGGCAAGGGTGCTAATTTTAAAGAAACTCTTAATCTCAGCTTTGATAATTTAGTGACTCTACTTTCTGCCACTTTCACTAACGTTGAGAGTGGTGATGAGTTTAAATTGTTTGTCGATGGAAATCAACTTGTTTCCGATACTCAAATCCCTGGTAGTGGAATTTTTGACTTTACTTTATCTAATCCGACAGGAACAGTTTTAGGTTTTAGTGTGGGTGAAGATGCTGATAATGATTACTTTTTGAAGAGTGTAGAAGTTCAGAAAGTTCCCGAACCTACTTCTATTCTAGGTTCGCTATTGGTAAGTGGATTTGGTGCTATGTTCTACAAAAAGCGTAAAAAGCAGTCCGATATCGTAGCGTAAATAAATACGAATATACCCGTTTGTTACGAGTAGATTATTTTAAATCCGGTTTCTTAATGGAACTGGGTTTTTCTTTTACTCAAAAAATCTGTGAAATGGAATTTAGGAGGGCTGATTGCAGGTGCTTTATTCATCACAATTTGGCGTAATACTGTTTGGGCTAGACGCTTTTAGGGGATAGGGAGTAGCGAGTAAAGAGTAAAGAGTAACAACTATGAATGAACAGTTAATCAGCAACGCCATAAAATATTGTTAATAATTTACTACCACTTACTACTTGCTACTTACCACTCCTCACCTTTGTAGTGCCTTCCACACTCGCATATTTAGGCACAATGTATTTAAAATGTTAAGGAAAGTTAAGATGTTTTCACTTATAAGAGCTATAAACAATGGGATTATTTGGACTTGGAAAAAAGTTGACTGTACCTACTCCAGAAGAAGCTTTACCGGGAAGAGCTTCCGAAATGCGGGTACCTGAGAAGCATTACGTTAACGGTAATCCCCTCAAGGCTCCTTTTCCTGAAGGTATGGAAAAAGCTGTGTTTGGTTTAGGATGTTTTTGGGGTGCGGAACGTAAGTTTTGGCAGTTGGATGGAGTTTATACTACTGCTGTGGGTTATGCTGCTGGTTCAACTCCTAACCCTACATATAAAGAAGTTTGCAGCGGAATGACTGGTCATAATGAAGTTGTACTAGTTGTATATGACCCAAAAAAAGTTAGTTACGAACAACTTTTAAAAACTTTTTGGGAAAGCCACAATCCTACTCAAGGAATGCGTCAAGGTAATGACACTGGGACCCAATATCGTTCGGGAATTTACGCTTATTCTGAAGAGCATAAAAAGCTCGCAGAAGCATCAAAAGATTCTTATCAACAAGCTTTGAAGGAAGCAGGTTATGGGGATATTACTACAGAAATTCTTGATGCTCCCGAATTTTACTACGCTGAAGATTACCATCAGCAGTACCTCGCTAAAAATCCTAATGGTTATTGTGGATTAGGTGGTACTAATGTTTCTTGTCCCGTTGGTGTAACAAATTAAAGGTTCGTTCGTAGTTGCGCTTTAGCGCCAACAGCTGTATAAAGTGGCTCGTAGTTGTGCTTTAGCGCTCAACATTTTTGGCGCTAAAGCGCAACTACTAACCGTAAACTTTCAGATAATAATCTTGATACTCTTGGGATAGTAAAGGTTTCCACCATTGGCTGTTATTGAGATACCACTCTACTGTTAGACGCAAACCTTCTTCAATCGTTACTGAAGGAGTCCAACCCAGATGAGTTTTGATTTTGGTTGCATTAATTGCATATCTGCGGTCGTGCCCCGGTCTATCTTTGACAAAGGTAATTAATTTTCCTGTTGGCTCTACTGGCAAATCAGGTGCAAATTTATCCATTAGCTGGCACAACATATGAACTAAGCTAATATTTTCAACTTCGTTATTACCGCCAATATTGTACATTTCACCCGGTGAACCATTATTAATTACTACATCTAAAGCACTGCAATGGTCGCCGACATAAAGCCAGTCTCGCACGTTTTTACCGTCACCATAAACTGGTAATTGTTTACCTAGTAAAGCGTTAATACACATTAAGGGAATTAACTTTTCTGGAAACTGGTAGGGACCATAATTATTAGAACAGTTTGTAATAATTGTTGGTAATTCGTAGGTATGATAATAAGCTCTAACTAAATGGTCGCTACCAGCTTTTGATGCTGAATAGGGGCTATTGGGAGCATAAGCTGTAGTTTCCGTAAAAGGTGGGTCTTTTGGACTCAAGCTACCATAAACTTCGTCGGTAGAAACGTGTAGAAAACGATAATTTTCTGGTTTATCTTGAGCTAGCCAATATTGACGAAAAGCTTCTAAAAGCGTGTAAGTTCCCACAACATTAGTTTGTACAAAAGCACCGGGACCTAGAATTGACCTATCCACATGGGACTCAGCAGCAAAATGGGCTATGATATCTATTTTTTCGGATTCCAGAATTTCTTTGATTAAAGAAATATCACAAATATCTCCTTTAATAAAGCGAAAATTATCTTTCGCTTCTAAAGAAGTTAGATTAGTGGGATTTCCTGCGTAAGTAAGTATGTCTAATACTACCAATCTGTCATTTGGGTAATTATCGCACCAATGATGTACAAAATTAGAACCAATAAACCCCGCACCACCCGTTACCAACAATCTACGACTCATTAAATTCACTACTCAGTACAGTGCAGAATTAATTTAACATTTCGTTTGAGTAAGAAGCAGGGATTAAGGATTAAGGATTAAGAATTAATATCACTAGAACTACTTTTCTTCTTATAAAGGATTTATAAATAAATAGAGAATTGCAAAATATCAATTCTTAATATCCTATTCTCTATTACCCAAACCAAATTGCTTCACAATGATATTATCAAGAATTCGTTTGGGAAGTAATCTCGCAATCGTCCAATCAAAGAAATGATTGGGAACAATGGGATAGCGAACCCGAGGTTTTGCAACTGTCAAAGTTTTCCAAATTAATTCTCCCACAGCTTCCACGGAATAACCGGAGCGTCCTTTTTCTAATGCATAATCTAGAAATTTCTTACTTGGAATTGCAAATTTTGTATTTTCATATTGAGAAAAATCCATTTTTTCGGCTTTATCCCAAATTGGTGTCACTACCGAACCCGGCCCAATTATAATTACATCTATTCCATAAACTGTAAGTTCGCGACGTAAAGCTTCCGAAATTGCTTCCAATCCAAACTTTGATGCACTATAAGCTCCGAGGAAGGGTGAAGAAATTTTTCCACCAACCGAACTTATATTAATAATTCTTCCCGGTTTTCCTTGAAAAGTAGAATCAGTTCCTAGCAAAGGTAAAAAAGCCTGGGTGACAATTAATTGTCCAATTAAATTAACTTCGATTTGTTTTCTAAAATCTGCAATCGGTTGATGCATCAATGGACCACCAATCGCAATTCCAGCATTATTTACTAAGCCAAGTAAGTTATTACCATTAATTTGATTGCGAACTTGCTCGACACCTTCACATATAGATTCTTCGTCAGTTACATCGAAAATTAAAGGTGTAAAACTATCGCCAAATTCATTAGTTAAACGTTCTGCATCAACTGAATTACGAACGCTACCAAATACATGAATTCCTTTGCTGGTTAATATTTTCAATGCACCCCAGCCGATACCAGTAGAAACACCAGTTATAACAACGTTTTGCATGTTAAAAAAACTTAAGATTTAATAATTTGAAATTAGCAATTAGAACTTAGAAGTTATCTTAACTTTTTTGACTTTAATTTACTGTTCATTGTCTACTTTTAATTACTGATAAAATCACTTTGTCAAAAGCTTTATCAGATAGCAACCAGTGTAGGAATAAGAAAATTTTGGCTTCTGTTGGTGCTACATAACGATTTTTTGGTTTTTTAGCTTTAATAGCTTTTGAGATAATCTCAGAAATAGCTTCCGGTCCAACAGCATTTTTATAAGATTGATTCATCATTTTTATCCATATATTTCTCCAATCTTGATAAATCTCTGTCTTGGCTGTTTTTTCTATCTGCTGCATCACAACATCGTCAAATTCTGTTTTGATTGGCCCAGGTTCTATTACAATTACATCAATTCCAAACTGCTTTACTTCCAATCTTAACGCGTCGGAAAGTGCTTCTAGAGCGTGTTTGCTAGCATTGTACCACCCACTCATTGGCGTACTAATCTGCCCAGCTATCGAGGAGATATTTATGATTTTACCCGAACCTTCTTCCCGCATTTTTGGTAAGACAAGTTGAGTTAAACGCATTAATCCAAACACATTCACATCAAATTGACGACGTGCTTCTTGTGGTGAAATTTCTTCTAAAGCACCGTGAGAGCCATAACCAGCATTATTCACTAATACATCTATTCTTCCTTGCTGTTGAATAATTTCATTAATAACAGTCTGAATTGATTCTTCATTGGTTATATCCAAAGAAATTGGAATGATTCCGCGTTCTTTCAACTCTGTCATCTTGTCTAAACGACGCGCTGCTGCATAAACTTGATATCCTTCGTCAGCAAGCTGTATGGCTGTAAGTTTACCTATTCCGCTGGAAGCACCAGTAATAAGCACAACTCTTTTTTCTGTATTATTCATTATTGGCTATTCTCTTCTAAACAATCTGACACTTTTTATATAATATGTCATAAAAACAGAAATCTGCCATGTAAGCAAATTGGCTTTAAAATTTTTGGTGTTGCTGATTAAAAATGAATAGCCCTCTAACCCCCAATGTAAGGGGGATTTAAGAGGCTTAACTGTCCGCAGAAAAGTAAATTCATATTTCAATATGGCTGACGGTTGCGCTTCAGCAACGCCAAATTTTTCGTCTACTTCCTACTCACCTGTATTACCTTCATGTTGATAAACTTGTTTTGAATTCAAAATCTCGGAAACCACTTCCTTTAAAAAATGAACGATTCCCAGGAGACAAAAAAGAAAGCAATTTTGAAAGCTTCCTTTACAACCTTTCTACAATATGGTTTCCGACGTACTTCGATGGAAGATATTGCATCTTCAGTTGGTATCTCTCGTGCAGCGCTATATTTGCACTTTAAAAATAAACAAGAAATTTTTCGCTCGCTTTCGCAAGATTTGCAAAATGAGGGATTGAATCGTGCCCAAATTGCTTTAAATCAAAAAAATAGTTTAGAGCAATGTTTGGTAGAAGCTTTTGAGAGCAGATACCTTGTTGAATTTTTCGATTCTATTTATACTTCCGCACATGGTGAAGAAATTATTGATATTAATAATAGTATTGCGGCAGATATTTCGTTAGCAGCTCAAACTAAGTTTGAAGAAATGCTGATAGAAAGTTTAGAGGAAGCTGAAGCAGAGAAAAAGATTAGTCTGCAAAAAGCAGGTTTAAAAATTAATGAAGCTGCTGAGTTATTAATGTTAGCAGCAAACGGTTTAAAAATACCACCACCATCTGCGGATATTTTCCGAATTCGCTTGAAGAATTTAATTCGGTTGTTTGTCGAAGCAGTGAAATCTGAGAGTAATTAAGGATGCTTCATATTTATAGGAAGTAGGGAATAGGGAATAGGGAATAGGAAGTAGGGAACAGAGAGTGGTTATTTTTTGCGGGAGTAGATAAATCTCAGTCAAAATTGGGAATAATAAATAAAACATTTTTATCTACATCAATTAATCTAAAAAAATATGAAATTTAATCAATCTAAAATTAAACCTAAAAATCCTTTATCTATAGCCTTACTGCTGCTATTAATTACCACTATTGCTTGTAGTAAAACAGGAACTCCCGCGACCGAAAAATCTGGGTCAGTTCAAATCAACAATAACGAAACTCTTTCTACACCAAGAGACTATTTTAACCGAGCAGAAGACCAATTAAAACAAGGTGACTTAGAGGGAGCAATTCTTGATTACACTCAAGCTATCAACCTCAAACCGGAATTTATCCAAGCTTATAATTCCCGTGGTTTAGCGCATCGAAAAGCAAGAAACTACCAAAAAGCAATTGCTGATTACAACCAAGCAATCAAAATCAATCCTAAATATGCTGAAGCTTTGAATAACAGGGGTTTAGCTCATTATTATCTCCAGGATTATCAACAAGCAATTGCTGATTTTAACCAAGCACTCAAAATTAACCCAAGACTAGCTACAGCTTATAGTAATCGAGGTCTTGTGTATCGCAATTTGAAAGATTATCAAAAGGCTATAAATGATTACGACCAAGCAATTAAACTAGACCCCAAATACGACACAGCTTATAACAATCGTGGTAACGCTTACAATTATTTAAAAGATTATCAGAAAGCAATAGTAGATTTTAATCAAGCAATTATGCTTAATCCTCGAAATACTAATGCTTATAATAATCGAGGATTTGTTTATACCGAATTAAAAGACTATCAAAAAGCAGTTGCTGACTTTTCCCGAGTCCTCGAAATAGATTCTCAAAACTCCTTAGCTTATTACAACCGTGCTTACGTTTATGAAAGTTTAGGAAATAAGACCCAAGCAATTGCTGATTTTAAACAAGCAGCAACCCTTTATCAACAGCAGGGAAACTTGAAAGACTATCAAGAAGCACTCCAGCGAATTGAAAAACTAAATAGTGAGGAGTTAAAAGTTAAAAGTTAGTAGTTGTTTAGCAGTAATATGTGAATTTCTCGAATAGCTAAGAGGATGTTTTGAAAGTTGAATTTAATACCTTACCTGGCGACTGTAAGTCGCGGCTACACATACAAAACCCACCTATGTCCTATCGGACACGCTGCGCTAACGTGGGTTATAAATTTTTACTACCACGGAGGTGGACTTTGCCTGTGTAGTAGCGGTTTTAACCGCCGGATATTTTTAAAACATCTTCTAACTGTAGAGCTAGTCATGGGGGGACTTCCCCCCCCAACAAAAATGGGAAAAACTTTAGGTTATTTGAAAGAAGCTGAAAAGCTTGCTATACCTGAAGTTTCTTAGAAGACGTAATATTTTATGTCTCTACATTTTTATTAATTGCGTACAAATATCATTAATTCTTATCAACGACAGGCAATGTATCACAAAATTATTTGTTCTCAGTAACTAATAAAATATTGTATTCTATTTTACTTGTACTTTGTCTATTAAGGGATGTAAGTTCTTGTATTAATAGTAAGTTCGCTTTATTTAAACTCAACAGTTATGAAAATTTTATACTGCATTTTGCCGCTATTGATTTCAGTAGCGTCACCTTCGTTTGTCCAAAATTATATATCTTCCCTAGAAACAAATAAATTTGAGATTCACAAACAAGCGCAATCCAAATCTCGAAGACCAAAAAAGCGTCATCGTGGAAGCGGTCGTCGGTATTATTATAAAATTCATAAAGTCGGTAATTCTTAATGATGCATAAAAATCCCCCTTTTTTTTGGGGGGTTGATAATCCATTGTAATTAATCTATTCAGCAACTCCTCAATTCTTTCAACTTACTAAATATCAGTTTCAACTCTATCGAAGATAAACTTTTATTTACAGAAGTAAAAAACATAGATAAATCGGCAAATCCTTGGTGTTCGTAAACGCTAGCTTGTAAAACCATTTCTAATTTGTCAAGCTGTTTAACAAACTGCGATTCTGCTGATTCACCTATCTCGTATTCTTCCCACAATGCTATCCACTTAAATCCATTAGGAAGTTTTTCCAAAACCTTCGTTACAGATTGTTTTTCTAAGTTATATTTATCCTTTTTATCAATATTATCTGTTGGAGTAAAATCTCCTGCATAAATCTCTCCTAAGTCATGAATCAGAGCCATCCTAACTACTTGGGCAGTATCTAATTCTGTAGAATATTCATCAGCGAAAAGCAAAGCTAACAAAGCAAGACAAAAAGAATGTTCGGCGACGCTTTCGCAATTTTCTAATGAAATTCCGTTATGCAACCAACCTTGACGATAAAGCTGTTTTAATTGAACGAATTCAAAGTAAGCTTCGATTATTGGTAAAGTATCTTTACCCTGTAGAAAATTAATCGGTAAATCTGCTTTTGTTTTCATCTTTGTTATTAGTTATTAGCTGTTAGTTGTTCACCGGTCGGCTGTGAATCCTTAGTGACCGGCTAAATATTAACCTTTAACCTTTAACCCTTGACCTTCAAACTTAACCACAAATCTTAAAATACAAAGGCGCTTGCTTCATGATATAAATTTTCTTACTTCTTTTATAAGAAAATAATATGCGTATTTTATCTCGCTCAATTCTTTTATTTATCGTTGTTTTTTACACGCAAATTGCTAGTGCTGCCTTCAAACAACCTCTGCGCGGGAAAAGAGCAATGGTGGTTTCAGCCCATCCTTTGGCAAGCGATGCAGGGTTGGAAATGCTACAAGAAGGCGGAAATGCTATTGATGCTGCTGTAGCGACTACTTTTGCAATTTCGGTTGTGGAGCCTTTTTCTGCTGGAATCGGTGGTGGTGGTTTTTTGCTGTTGCGTAATTCAAGACATCGCAAAATAAAAGCTTTGGACTTTCGCGAACGCGCTCCGTTAAAAGCTACGAAAAATATGTACCTGGACGATAAAGGTAAGGTACGTAGAGATGCAAGTATTAATGGTTATTTGGCTGTGGGTACACCGGGAACTGTTGCGGGTATGTATGAAGTTCACCGTCGCTACGGTAAGTTACCTTGGAAAACGGTTGTTGAGCCTTCGGTTAAATTAGCTAAGGATGGTTTTGTTGTCAGCAATAGGTTTGTTAATGCTGTCAAAAGACGTAAGAAAATGATTGCTAGCAACCAAGAAGCAAGAAAAATTTTTACTCGCGGTGGTAACTATTATCAACCGGGAGAAAAACTCGTACAGCGAGATTTGGGAGAAACTCTACAAGAGATTGCATCCAATCCTCAAAGCTTCTATACGGGAAAAATTGCTCGCGCTATAAGCGATGATATGGCGAAAAATGGCGGTTTAATTACTAATAACGATTTAAAATCCTATAAACCGATTTGGCGAGAACCAGTCTGCGGTAATTTTCGTAAAGCTAGAGTTTGTTCAATGCCGCCACCATCATCGGGAGGCATTCATTTATTGCAGATGTTAAACATTATCGGCGATACTGATTTAAAATCTCTAGGATGGCATCACCCTGACGCGATACACTTGATGGCTGAAGCAATGCGAATTGCTTATGCAGACCGTTCGGAATATTTAGGTGACCCCGATTTTGTCAAAGTTCCCCAACAACAGCTGATAAATTCAGAATATGCAAAACTGCGCCGTCAGCAAATTGATATGCAGCGTGCAAAGCCTTCAACTCAAGTAAAGCCGGTTAGTAAAGAGACGCTACAGAAATTTAGTCAAACTAAACCATCTAGATTATTACCTGCAACCAGCAATCCAAAATCCAAAACTAATAAATATCGCGAATCGACGGAAACCAGTCATTTAACAGTTATTGACGAACAACTTAACGCTGTAAGTCTAACGTTTACTATTAATTTAGGTTTTGGTGCAGGTGTGGTTACACCAGGAACGGGAATAGTTCTTAATAACGAAATGGATGATTTTTCCGCAGCACCAGGAGTTCCTAATGCTTTTGGCTTAGTGGGTAACGAAGCAAATTCCATCGCACCCTTGAAAACCCCCTTATCAAGCATGACTCCGACAATTGTCACCGAAAATGGCAGATTACGGATGGCTGTCGGAACTCCAGGAGGTAGCACTATCATTACCCAAGTACTACAAATTATTCTTAACGTCTTGGAATATGACATGGATGCAGCAGCAGCAGTTTCTGCATCCCGCATACATCATCAATGGCTCCCCGACATGTTACGCGTTGAGCCTTGGGGTTTGGATGCACTGACTTTGCAAGAATTAAAACGACGAGGACACAAAATCAGGCAAACCAACCCCTGGGGTAACTCCAACCTAATTCTTGTCAAACCAGATGGCACCCTCGAAGGTGCTGCTGATTCGAGGGGTGGAGGTGAAGCTAAGGGGATTTAATCATTGGGAGGAGACAAGGGGGCAAGGGGACAAGGAGAAGAATAATAACCTTTGACCTTTGACCCTTGACCTTAACTACTATTTTCTATTTACTTGAAATGTCTGAAGTGTTTGATGGTGAAAATTCGTTAGCTCGGGCGCTAGCTACTAATGTCCAACCTGCTTTTAATAGCTTTTGATAAGTTGCCCATCCTTTAGAACCACCCGGTATTTTATAATCTGGTACTGCAATTTGTCGAAAAGCGGTGTATGGTCGCCAAGGTTCGTTCGGTGCTGTTTGCAAGTGCAAAATTTTCTCTCCGCTTTGACCAGAGTTGGATAACCAGCACATTCTTTTCATACAAGCTCCTTTGCATTTCGCATTTCATGCATGTTTACAGATATTTGTCAAGCAATGCCTCACCCTTTCAGGATATTTTTCAAGAATGAGTTATAAAATATAAAAGATTTAATTTTCATTCCAAATTTTTTGGCAATGCTTTTTAGTGTTTGTTGATACTTTTTAAGAGATGAAATCTATAATTTATTCTCTAGATAAAAACGAACCAAAAACAAAATAGTTTCTGGAATACAACAATAAATCACTAATTGCAAACCTCTGCGTTTGTTCAATTTTATATGTATTTTTACTAAATGGGTGTATATTTAAATACGAATATAAAGTATAATTTGGCATTGCGAAATACGTATATTATACGACTCGTTTTAATCACTAAAATTAAGCTTAATGCGGGTAAATTTAAGACTTTACTGGGAATAATTATGTGTTTGCTTGGTCTTTCTTTAATTTATGAGCTGGATGAAGCATAGAACGAATCGCCGATAATCTCACCTATTTGTTCTATTAATTTAGAATAAACATTCTCAGACATTGCTGGTTTTGCACCTTTAAGAGAAATTGATTTATTTAGGTCAATCCAAGATTTGCACCCACCATATCGCGGATGGTAGTCAACACATTGTTCTGTTGATAATTTGTATGTCCGCAACAACAGTAAGAACAAGGGTTTCTGAGGTTTCCACTGTTGGCGATCGCACACAAATTTTTTGCTCCAGATGTGGAATGGAAATAGAGCATTAATAATTGATTCGTCGATGACGGGTAAGGTATGGGTGATTTGAGCGTAACTGCTAATCTTAACGCTTTCAGTTCTTAAACCAGGTGTAACCGGAATAACTTGATTGGAATAATCGGCTTTGAGCATCACAGCTTGTTGATGTTCGTATGTTGGGTAAAGTAAAACCCGGTCATGGGTAACTCTAAAATTCCCACCTTTTTCATGAATACCACCTTTGCGAAGCAGCATTATAGTCTTTCCAGTTTCTAAAGCATTAACAGCAACAGCCCATTCTTTTAGTGCGTTATTTATAGTTAATTCCATTTTGGATTTTGGATTTGGGATTTTGGATTCTTATAGATAATCGTTACAGCAGATTTTCAGCAAATTTTTTATTTGAAACTTTGATGTTTCCTACTCCCTACTCCCTACTCCCTATTCCCTAATCCGATTTGACTCCAATACCTTCAAATTGTGACACTATTTAAAAAACCTCACACAACAAATCAGTCATGGAAAAACGCAATTTAGGTCAATCCGATGTGAAGATTACTCCTATTTTGATGGGAACTTGGCAAGCTGGGAAAAAGTGGTGGGTAGGAATCGAGGACGCTGATTCGATTAAAGCTATACGAGCGGCTTTTGAAAATGGTATCACTACTATCGATACTGCTGAAGTCTATGGTGAGGGACATTCGGAAAAAATTGTTGCTGAAGCAGTGTCAGACGTTAGAGATAAAGTTGAATATGCGACAAAGGTTTTTGCCAATCATCTGAAGTATCAAGAAGTAATCGAAGCCTGCGAGCGTTCTTTGAAAAATCTCAAAACCGACTACATTGATTTATATCAAATTCATTGGCCGAGCGGCGCTTTCAACTCCGAAATTGTTCCTATAGAAGAGACAATGAACGCGCTCAACAAGTTGAAAGAACAAGGTAAAATCCGAGCAATTGGCGTATCAAACTTTTCTCGGAATCAATTAGAAGAAGCTGCAAAGTACGGCAGAATTGACAGTTTACAACCACCTTATTCTTTATTTTGGCGAAAGGTTGAAAGCGACGCAATGCCTTACTGTATTGAAAATAATATTTCTATCCTGGCTTATTCTCCTCTAGCTCAAGGATTGCTAACTGGAAAATTTGACGCTTCTCATAAATTCCCAGAAGGTGATAATCGCGCTGATAACCAGTTGTTTCATGGGGAAAACATGAAACGCGCTCAAAAAGCTTTAGATCAACTGCGTCCAATCGCCGAAAAGCATCAATGCAGTCTCGCACAGCTATCATTAGCATGGTTAATCGCTCAACCTCAAAGCAATGCTATAGCAGGGGCACGTATCGCCGAACATGTAATATCAAATGCTCAAGCTGCTGAAGTCAAACTTTCCCAAGAGGAATTGAAACAAATAGATGCTATCGGAAAAACCGTCACCAGCCATCATGATGATAGCCCAGTGATGTGGACTTGGTAATCAGCGAAAGTTAGGAGTCGTAAGTAGCAAGTAGCAAGTAGCGAAATAGTTTTTTTGCTTGTCTCCCTGTCTCCTTGTCTCCTTGTCTCCAATTTATTAATTATTACAGAATTTTAAGACTCGTAAACTTCGGTTAATAGGGGGTTTCATTCTTTTGTAGAGGTGATACATTAATAAGTAAGGCACAAGCAAGGCAAGACAGGCTCAGTTGGGTAAGTGACAATGTGTCTTCGGTCAAAGCCCAGGTAAATTTCAGCATTAAAAAAGGGCATATGCCAATTTTTGGTAAGCCAAGTTCCTAGATAGGAAAATGTGTGAATGCGTTGTTTGCTATGAGTTAAGTAAACTTTAGTTGTCGAATTTTTCAAATCTCTAAATCATTGACCAAAAATAAAGATTTGACCTTAATAAATCTTAATCGCAAAGCCTGGTAAACCGTTTTACCAGGCTTTAGATTTTGTTATAACTAGATTTTTTTAACTATAGTTATGGTCGAAGTCAGCTTGGGAAGAAGCGTTTCCATCATCTGAAGCTGGCATATAATCGTTATACTTGTCCTGGTTGTAGTAGTACAGGGTACGGATTGGGTAAGGAATATTGATATCAGCTTTGTCAAAAGCTTGTTTTATACTCAGAATTGCTCTAGTTTTGGCGTGACGGACTTGTTTTTGTTGAGGTGAAGTCCAGTAGCGGATAATAAAATCGATAGAGCTATCACCGAAAGAAACTAAATCAATTTCTGGTGCTGGCTTATCTAATACTCCTTGAACTTGGGAAATTGTTTGTTCTAATATGTCACTAGCTTGTGATAAAGAAGTATTGTAGTCTACACCTACAGCTAAGTCAGTACGTCTGTGGTCGAATGCTGTCCTTACTTGAACTACGCTTGTAAATACTGTTGAATTAGGAATTACAACTCGTTCTCCACCGTAAGTAATTATCTGGGTAGTACGAATATCAATTTGGTCAACGGTACCTTCGTAATCGTTAACAATTATTTGGTCGCCAATCCGAAAAGGCTGCTGCAAAAGTATTAAAATACCTGCTAGAAAGTTTTTGAAAATATCTTGAAAAGCGAAACCTATTGCTACAGAACTAAGTCCGAGAGTAGCGATTATATCTCCTAACCTTAAACCGGGGAAAGCGATTACACAAGCTAGAAGAATTCCAAAAACCCAGGTTACTGTAGAAGCAATCTTTGCCATTAAAAACTGTAGCGATTTACTGCTAACAGTTCTTTTAGCAATATTTTGAGCTAGAGTTTGGGCAAATTGGGCGGCAAACCTAGTTAAAAATATAATAATTATTGACGTTAGTAATGCAGGGAAAATTTTTACTGCACTGCCTACTAATTCTTCTACACTGTTTTTGATTGTATCTACAAATACCATTTTTTCCACTAAGACTTGTATAAAGGAATGAGATATAAATAAAATTAATTAAAAAGTTAATTAAATAATGATTTTAGTTGAGTAAATATATTTCGACTATTTCAACGATTGTGAATTGAAAAATGATGATGATTTAAAAATTTTATAAAAACCATATGATATAGAAATTCTAATTTAAGTTTTTACAATTTGGCAATCTATCAAGTGTTGAATAATGAAAAATATAGTATCTATCTAAAGAGTTAACTATAAATATAACTAAAGAATGAGATTGTATTTTTTATACAGTGAGTATTGAAATTGGATTTATCGGATTTATAGCAAGCTCGCGAATTTTATTCTCATCATCAAATAAGCATCTGCAAAAAAAATGCCAAGGGTTTGACCCCCCGACAAATTACAACTAAGTTTTACAACACACAACCACACAAAACTAGTGAGGTCTATAACCATGTTAAAGAAATTCGGCAATTTTGGCGTACAAGTTAATGCTTTTATTTAATGAGTTTTGTTTAGTCTCATGTTCCTATAAGACAAATTGCAGTAAGCATAATCAGCTAAAGTTCTTACTGTAACTAATGATTACAGCATTACTACCAATTATTTTTTTAGAAAAAATATTACATTGAAAACGAAAATTGGTGCATGATTATATTTATTGTGCTTTTTCAGGGTAAAAGTTAGGGAATAATATCATGCAAGTATTTCCAGGTGAGGTTTTCGCTCAAACTAAAGATTTCGATGCTGGTATGCGTGAATTAATGCCATATTATGACGACATGCTTGAAGCTGTTGCTCGCTGTATTCCTTCAAAGTCTCGTCGTATTTTGGAATTAGGTTGTGGTACGGGTGAACTTAGCTTAAAAATACTCAATCGTTATCCGGATGCTCAAGTTATCGCTCTTGATTATTCACCGAGGATGATTGATTTTGCTGGGAAAAAAATTGTTAAAGCTGGGTATCAGCAGTGGAAAGGTATAGAAGCTGATTTCGGAGAATGGGTTGATAATCCCGAAAAGTTTGATATTGGTACGGAATTTGATGCTTGTGTTTCGTCATTAGCAATTCATCATCTCAGCGACGAAATGAAAGCAAAATTATTTCAACGTATTGCTAAAAGTCTCAAAAGTTGTGGCTGTTTTTGGAATGCTGACCCAGTTTTATCAGAATCCCCAATATTAGAAGAAATATATCAAGCTGTAAGTGAAGAATGGGCAAAGAAGCAAGGAAAGACTATAGAAGAAGCGCGTTCCCGTTTAGCGAGCAATAGTGATTCCGTAGATTATGCTGCTAGTCACGGTTATTCGAGTCAAGACCAGTTAGCGACCTTAGATGCACAATTGCAAATGTTGAAGAAAGCTGGGTTTGATATCGTAGCAGTACCTTGGAAATATTATAATTCAGCGGTTTTTGGTGGAACCATTTGAATTTTGGATTTTGCAGTAAAGTTGGAGGTGTCGGTTTCCGTCCTCGTTCACCGGAAATGCGGTTCAGTTTGGTGGAAGAGCATCTTCCCCCCAGCTTCTCTTCCCAAACTTTACCCAGACGGATTTTAGATTATTTATAAAAATCTAATTATACGGGCTTTCTGTCCGTTTTTTTTATGAAAATATGTTCAATTTTGAATAATAAATGTGAACAATTATTGCATAGCCATAAAAAATGTTTTCTATGTAGCATCTATAAACATAAATAAGTAACATAGCCAACATTCGATGAATTTTGATAATCTAAAATCATTTCATTATTTATATTTCTTTCGGTATGTTCCATAGGTAATTCAAAATCCAGAATCCAAAATCAAAAATAGTATTAGGGAGAACATCTTTAGATGGGTCGAAAAAAGCTGAAAAAATCACATGGTTTCGGGTTCACTCATTCACTTCATTACAGATGTCCTATCTGTTGTATAGTCCCACCATATATGTTGGAAAAGATGGTAGTTAACGGTTCTCCAACCCAGCGGGAATGGGCTTTTGAAACTTTAAACCTTTCAGCTCAAACCCGAGGAAGACGGATAAGTTTGGGGAATAAGGTAGAAGCACCACAAACCGGTGAAAAAAGCCGTATTATATATGATGCTAAAAATGCCCAGCAGCTACCTGGTGACATAGTTAGAAAAGAAGGTGATTCTCCTACTGGTGATGAAGCTGTAGACGAAGCGTATGAAGGTGCTGGAGCTACTTACGATTTTTTCAAAGAAATTTGCGATCGCAACTCTATTGATAATAAAGGTTTGCGTTTAGATTCGACGGTACATTACGGTAAAGATTACGAAAACGCCTTTTGGAACGGTTCCCAAATGGTATACGGTGACGGAGACGGGGAATTATTTAATCGTTTCACTAAGTCAGTTGATGTTATCGGACATGAATTAACCCACGGAGTTAACCAACACGAAGCCGACTTAATCTACTTTGGTGAAGCAGGGGCAATTAATGAGTCATTTTCTGACGTATTTGGTTCCTTAGTCAAACAGCGAATCAACAAACAAACCGTCGATGAAGCAGATTGGTTAATTGGTGTGGGATTATTTACCGACAAAGTTAATGGTAAAGGAATTCGCTCGATGAAAGCACCAGGTACAGCTTATGACGACCCAGTACTTGGTAAAGACCCGCAACCAGACCACATGAAAGATATCTATACCGGAACTAAAGACAACGGTGGAGTACATATCAATTCCGGTATACCCAATCGAGCTTTTTATCTAGCAGCAAAAGAAATAGGTGGTTACGCTTGGGAGAAAGCAGGACAAATTTGGTACGTTAGTTTGTGTGAAAAATTAGATTCAAAAGCCAATATTCAACGGACATCAGAA
The DNA here is from genome assembly GCF_002368095.1 of Calothrix parasitica NIES-267. Taxonomy (GTDB): domain Bacteria; phylum Cyanobacteriota; class Cyanobacteriia; order Cyanobacteriales; family Nostocaceae; genus Rivularia; species Rivularia parasitica. The sequence goes on from NZ_AP018227.1 coordinate 343,324, forward strand.
GTTACTATTCAAGTAGCAGGAGAACTTTACGGTCAAGGAAGTAGCGAACAGAAAGCAGTAGAAAATGCTTGGAAAGAAGTTGGAGTGGAGCAGCAATTATAATTTGTAATTCGTAATTCGTAATTCGTAATCAGTTAACAGTGTTAGCGGAGAGTGTCCCGGAGGGATATACAGTGAACAATTAACAGTTAACAGTGAGCAGTTAGGAGTATTTCTTAATGTCCAATCATAATGTTAATATCCTTGGAACGTAGCGGCGGTTTTACTGGAATAAGTAAAGTTATTGAAGTTGATACGGCTAAATTACCGCAAAATCAATCTGAAGAATTATCTATGTTATTAGAAACTGCCAATTTCTTTAATTTACCTGGATATATAGCTGCTGGTTCTAATCAACGCGATGGGTTCCAATATACTCTAAGAGTTGAAGATAAAGATAAACAAAATGCCGTAACAGTATCCGAAAGCGCGATACCTGATAATTTAAAACCTTTGATGGAATGGATAACTTGTAATGGGAAATAAGTTAAAGAATAAAGGTTATAGGTCAAAGGTTAAAGGTTAAAGGACAAAGAAATCAATATTTAACTGTTCGCTGTTATAGTCAGGACTTACGCAAAGCAAAATTGTCATTGCGAACCGAAACGGAGTGTAGGGAAGCAATCCCAAGGTTTCGAGAGATTACGTCGCTGTCGCATGTCCGTTCCGGACACGCTGCGCTAAGGTAATGACGCAATTACCTTAGCGCAGCGTAAGTCCTAATAATATCAAAACTTTTCCCAGCCTTGACCTTGATAACTGTATTGAAAGATTTCTGGATGAATTATTTCTGCTAAAATTTCTAGCGAATCAACTAAGCGTGGACCGGGACGGTTGAAGTAGGAATTACCATCTGTAATGTAAACTTGAGCGTTTTTCACTGCTTGGAGTTCTTTCCATTCGGGATTTTGAGTTAATACACATCGGCTAAACCTAATGCGGCTAATATTTCCGTTCCGCTAGGAATTAACGAAACTATTTTGAATGTGTCTTTCGTCATGGGTTTAACTCGAAGACAATAACTGATATTACTTTAATTTTGACCGTTTTTAACTATTTAAATAATCTATCTACAGATTTAAATGCAGTAGTTGTTGAATAATCAGAACCATACTTATTATCCTAATTACCTGCTTATCGCTCTAAAATTACTGATAAAATTCCTTTTTCTCTAACTAATCTTCTTCTCTTTTCATTTAATGAGACAAGACAATCATTTAACGAAATATAATTAATTCTGAGGCAATGGTGGAAAATTCTGCTTCAAATTATGCAAAATATAATGTAAGTAAGTTTCAAATTACTTCTGTTTCTGCTATTTTACGTAAATACACGCGATTAAAAGTTTTTTTCATACTTGCAAGGTATTATGAGACACTAATAATGCTTTGATTACGTCGCGATATTATACAATTGCTCTACCGGTGACGAGCATGACACCAAATAGTTATAGCATCCTACTGTTAAAAATTAATCCAACTAATATTGAGTGGTTGCAGCCAATGCTCTTCCCTCATCAGATTACTGTGGTTAATGATATATCTGAAGCTGAATCAGTATTGCACAAACAATCTATTGATTCAGTAATCTTAGATTTATCGCTGAGGAATATTCGAGATTTTGAATTGATTTCTTCAGTATACTCAGTATTAACGAATACGGCGATTATAGTCATAAGTAAAAATGAAGATGAAGCAATCTTGAAACAAATTATTCAATTAGGGGCTGACGAAGTTTTAGATATCAATAAAACTGATGCTCATCATTTTCAACGAATACTAATATCTACGATTGAGAGACACAAACGCGCTTTGAACTCTGAGACCGAGGATGCGAAGAAAATACCTTCCCAGAGTAAAGACAATGAAAAAGCTAGATGGCATTTCTTGTCAGAAGCAACTTTTGAAGGAATAATATTGCATGATGAAGGAATTATTTTAGATATAAATCATGTTTTAGCAAAAATGACTGGTTATGAATTTGAAGAACTAATTGGTAAAAACGGATTTGAATTAGTTACATCAGACTCGCAAGAGCTAATTAGAAAAAATATTTTATCTGGTTCAGAAAAGCCGTATATAGTAACAGCAATTAGAAAAGATGGTTCTACATTTCCAGCAGAAATTCAAGCGAAAGTAATTTCTAATCCTTCTCGAAATATACGGGTAGCCGCAATCAGAGATATTACAGAGCGTCATCGAGTAGAAACAGCATTACGAAGAAGAGAAAATTTGTTAAGAAAGCAAAGCCAAACTTTGATCAGCCTAGCCAGCAGTAGAGCTTTCATTGAAGGGAATATAATTGATTCTGTGCGTGAAATAACACGAGCAGCAGCAGTTACTTTAAATATTGAAAAAGTCGGAGTTTGGCTGTATAACAAAGACAATTCTCAACTAGAAAGCATAAATTTATATAATGCAAAATCTATAAATCATTCACAATATTCTGCTTTAAAAAAAGAGGATTTTCCTAATTATTTTACAGCTTTGGAAAAAGGTATTTGTTTTACAAGAAATATTGCAGAAACTAGTATAAGTCAAGAACTATCTCAAATTTATCTTTCGGTGTTTGGTGCTAGAGATGTATTAAGCGTACCTATTTGGCTTAGAGGTAAAGTAGTAGGTGTCGTATATTATATATATAGTGATGATGATATTTCTTCATATTGTGAGTGGAGTTTAGAAGAAGAAACTTTTGCAAGCTCCATTGCAGATTTTGTGACATTAGCCATAGAAGCAAGCGAGAGAAAAGCCGCACAAAAAGCTTTAAAGCAGAGTGAAGCACAGTTTAAGGCAATTTTTGAACGTTCTTCAGTAGGTATTTGTCTAGTAGATATCAAAGGCAAAATTGTTGATATAAATCCAGCACTATGTAAAATACTAAAATATGATTGTCATGAGTTAATACAAAAAAGTTTTGCAAATTATATTTGCTTTGAAAATGGCGATGTAGGGCTTTACAAGCAATTGATGTTAGGTAAAGTTGAGCGTTTGGAAATTGAAAGACAACTACTGCATAAAAATGGTGGTAAAGTTTGGAGTCATTTGAGTATTTCCTTAATTGTACGCGCAAGTGGGAAACCTAAATTTTTTCTAGCAATTGTTGAAGATATTAGAGAACGTAAACAAACAGAATTGCAACTCAGAGAAAGTAAAGAAGCAGCAGAAGTTGGAAGTAAAGCTAAAAGCGAATTTTTAGCAACTATGAGTCATGAATTGCGAACACCTCTAAATGCAATTATGGGTTTATCGCAGTTACTTCAACAAGAAATTATTGGCTCCATAAATGATAAGCAAAAAGAATATATTGATTGTATATATAGTAGCGGTCTACATTTATTAGAATTAATCAATGATATTCTAGATTTATCTAAGGTAGAAGCAGGGAAAGAAGAATTATCATTGTTTCCTGTACAAATAGAAGATTTATGTAATTATGCTATCTCAACTGTACGAGAAACTGCTGAAGAAAAAGGATTAGAACTAGTTTGTTTAATAGATAAAAACGCAAATACTTGTATTGCTGATGAAAGACGAATCAAGCAGATGTTACTAAATCTACTTACGAACGCAATCAAATTTACGTCTAAAGGTGAAGTTTCATTGCAAGTCCAAAAATTACCTCAAGGAGTTGCATTTAGAGTATCTGATACTGGTATTGGTATTCAACCCCACCAATTTAAATATTTATTTGAACCTTTTAAACAGCTTGATTCTCAGCTAAATCGTCAGTATGAAGGTACGGGTTTAGGTTTAGCTTTAACTCGCAAATTAGCTCGTTTACATGGTGGAGATGTAACTGTAGAATCAACATCCGGGAAAGGTAGTCAGTTTACTTTGTATATTCCAGATAGTGAATTTGAAGAAGAAAAATTTATCGAGGAATGGGAAGCAAAAATTAATCTTTTAAATAAGACTACAGGTTCTAAAGATACTGTTATTACTAATATAATTAAGCGTATTTTGCTAGTGGAAGATGACAAGCATACTGGAATATTATTACAAGATTATTTACAAACAATTGGTTATCAGGTTGAATTGATTTCAGAAGGACAAGATTTTTTAGAAAAAGTTCGTATTTATCAACCGAATTTAATTTTATTAGATATTCAGCTAAAAGATTCCAGCGGTTTTGATTTACTTGCTTCTTTACGAAAAACTTCAGATTTACAAAGTAAAACTGTGGTGATAATGACACCTAGTAAAGACAATAATAGTGACCATCACAAATTTATTCAAGCTGGAGCAAATGATTTTGTTAGCAAACCAATCAGTATTGTAAAATTAGAATCTATATTAATGCGATACTTAAATTAAATTACATTAAATGATTGATAATTGATAATCCATACCCTCTGGGTGAGTATAATTCGTAATTCGTAATTCGTAATTCGTAATTAATGCCCCATAAATAGAATTTAGGGGCTTCAACAAAGAATAGGAATCGCCATCCACGGATAAATCCGGGGGCTTCTGACCTTAAAAATTTACCTGGTGAAAATTGAAACTGATGATGATAAAACTTGACCAATTTTTGAAATTTTTAGGTGTAGCACAAACAGGAGGACAAGCTAAACACATGATTGTGGATGGTGCTGTCAAAGTTAATGATGAATTAGAAACTCGTCGTGGGAGAAAATTATTTATTGGAGATAAGGTAACGGTAGGAAACCAAACTTTTGAAGTCAGGAATTTAGACAAGGATGATGAAATGATAGATTCCTAATTATAGTTGATTTCATCTGCTTCCAATTCCCTATTACCTACTACCAATTACCCATTACCTACTTAGCATTAGCTTCGCGATATTGTCTGTCTTTAGATTCGCGATATTTTTCTACTGTGCGTTTAGTCGCAGTTGCGTTGTAATATTCTTCCCCTTTTTCGGAAAGCAGCCTTTCTTTTACTTTTTTACGTAAATCAGAGACGATTTTACCATTTACTTTACGTGTTTGCGACCAATCAACTATCGGTTCGGGATAATAACTATTATTAATATAGTCAGCCGCAAGAATTTCTGGTAGAGTATAACCTCTTAATTCTTCAATCCAATGGTAAATAAAATTTAGCTCTGGGTCTCTATCTTGAATATTTTTAGTAGGATTATAAATGCGGAAAGTGTCGCTGAGAGGATTAGTGATTCCTGCTTGCATTTGCCATTGCCAATTATTTATTGCTAAATCACCATCTACTAAGTAATTCATAAAATGTTGAGCACCATGATGCCAAGAAATACCGCAGTTTATGGTTAAGAAAGTAGCACACATTGCCCGCATTCGGAAGTTCATCCAACCCATTCTTTCTAATTGACGCATGCTTGCATCTACCATTGGGAAACCTGTCATTCCCTCGCACCAAGCTTCAAATAATTCTTGCTGTTGAGGTATTAATTTATCTGGTTTATAGTATTCGTCAAATTCCGGAAAACGGTTAGTATAAGCAATCTCTGGATGAGAATATAAGCGTTGTGTAAAACTATCATTCCATCGTAAACGGTCTCGAAATGCTTTCAAAGAAAATCCAGCTTTGGGTTGTTTTTCTAGCTCTTCAGCACGTTTTTTCGTTCTTTGATATACGGTACGTATCGAAATACTACCAAAGGTAAAATGTGGTGAAAGATGTGATGTAGCTCCCCTTTGTGCCATCCAAGGACGCGATAGTTTCCAGTGATATCCCTTAAATCGACTCGAAAGGAATGAATCTAATACTTTGATTGCTTCTGTTTCTCCACCAGGAAAATAAACTTTTTCTGTTGTCCAAAAAGCACTATATTTCTGCTTTAATTCTTCAATTGTCAGCTGAGGTAAATTTAAAGACAGTTGTGGTGTATTGATTTGAGTTGGGGTTGGATGTAATATATTTCTTTGATAAGCGTAGTATTCATTAAACCATTCTTCACGGCACTCGTTTGGTTGAATAAAATTGCTTAAACCGATATGATATTCTAGATTTTGTTGCTGGTAGTAATCGATGATAGATTTATCTCTTGCGATTCCATATTCGACCTGTACGTCGCGATTAAAATAGAGCTTGGGTTGATAGGATTGCTGAATTAATTGGCTAGTAAGTTGCTGCAAAATATCTACAGAATTTCCTTCAAATAGATATAGCTTACTGCCTAATTTATGTAGGTTATTATCTAAGTTTTCTAAACATTCAAACAAAAATCTAACTCTCGCTTTTCCAACATCTTTCCATTGAAAAAACCAAGGGTCAATAATAAAACATGGTAAAACTTCAGTGTTGTTAGCAGTTGCTTTAATCACGCTTTCATTATCGCTTAAACGTAAATCTCGACGGAACCAAATTATATTCATTGTCAGTTATCAATTATCAGTTATATATTATTGTTATTCCAATTAATTTCTTTAGTGCTAGCACTAGGCAATAATTGCTTCCTCCGCAGAAATCACTATACTCAAAATCTAAAATTATTACTATATAAAGAAAAAACCTCTACAAATTAATTTGATAGTAAATATTATTCCCTGTCTCTTACTCTCTGCCCTTTATTTCCTATTCCCTTAATAATTTGAACCATATTAAGAGATAATCATAAATAAGTATACTTTTAGTTTAGGAACTAATAGTTTAGTCAATAATGAGCAAAACTTTTCAGAGTGAAAATGGACTCGAACTTTATTATCAAAGTTGGTATCCTCAACCTTCAGCACGAGCAGTTCTAGTAATAGTCCACGGACACGGGGGACACATTGGTATATTGACAAGAATGGTCGAATATTTTGTTGAGCGTAATTACATCGTTTTTAGTTACGATTTGCGGGGTAATGGAAAATCACCCGGTCAAAGAGGTCATGTTAATAGCTGGACAGAATTTCGAGTAGATTTAAATAATTTTATCAATTTAGTCAAAAATAAAGAACCAAATCAAGAAGTATTTATTATTGGTCAAAGCATGGGAGGAACTATTGCTTTAGACTATATTTTACGAGAATCAAATCAACCAAAAGGATTAATTTTACTGTCTCCAGCATTGGAAATAGGGGTTTCTTCCTGGAAGTTATTAATTGGTAAAGTATTGTCCCGCATTTTACCTACTTTTGCATTGGAAACAGGTCTGGGCTTTTCTGCTGCTTCTCGCGACCCGGAAGTAGTAGCTGATTGCGAAAAAGATTCGCTACGTCATAGTAGAGGTACTGCTAGATTAGCCGCAGAATTATTAAATACTATTGACTGGATTAAAGCTAATGCTACAGAAATAAAAGTTCCTATATTAATTCTTCATGGTGGTGCTGACAAAGTTACCTTACCTCAAAGCAGTAAAGATTTTTTTGAAAGCTTGACTTTGATAGACAAAGAAAGGAAAGAGTATCCCGATAGCTATCACGAACTTCACAACGATATTAACTACTTAGAAGTGCTAAGAGATATTCAAGATTGGGTAGGACGGCATTTATAAAATAATTTGATGTTGGATTAAATTCTTTATTCTATGTAAATCGTAATTGTATAGCATACCTGTGCTTTGATTTACAAGTATGTTGTTAATAATCTCATAATTCAAATAATTTTGATATTAAATATACAAAAATTATCGCAATCAATATATTAATTAACACATAATTAATTTGATAAAAAAAGAAAGGTAAAAATCGAAGATTTCACGGTAAAGTCAAAAGGTGAATATAATCTCATTTTACCTGAATGATGATAGTTTTTGCTGTAATAACTCATATACCAGATAAAGCATGAAACTTCGGTATTGTACCATTCACAACAACCGCCTTGAAATTAATTTCAAGGTAGTTATTTGAACTGAATTACAATTGTGCAATATGTCAGATAAAAATGACTTTTGCTACATTCTAAATCACAACTAACAACTAGCTCTTAAAACATGCAACGTGCCCAACCAAAACTAGGTTTTATTTCTCCATCTTTTAATCCCTTCATTCTTCGACTTATTTATTGGGTATTACCAATTTTTCAAAGATTTCGTCTGTTTTATTGGCTACCTTCAGGAATTAGCCAAGTTGAAGTTTTAAATGGAGAAACTCTAGTTAATCTTTATCATCAATTTCAGCTAAAAAAAAATCGCTTGATATTCTCTTTTCGCCATTGCGAAGTAGACGACCCTTTAATAGGTTTACATATATTTTCTCGCGACATTACTAGGATTGCTCGTCAAAAAAATATTGCTTTGAAATCTCCAACCAGCTGTCATTTTATGTATGACAGAGGTATGACAATTTGGGCTGGTAAGTGGCTGGGGTCGGTGTTTGCTCGATTGGGAGGTATTCCCGTACATCGAGGTAAAAGCTTGGACTTACAAGCGATTAAAAAAACAAGAGAAATATTAGCTGACGGTGAATTTCCCTTAGTGGTTGCTCCCGAAGGTGCTACTAATAATCATAGTGAAGTTGTTAGCCCTCTCGAACCCGGTGTAGCTCAATTAGCATTTTGGTGTATGGAAGATTTACAAAAAGCTAACCGTGTTGAAAAAGTTATCGTTCTTCCTATTAATATTCAGTATCGTTACATTAATCCTCAGTGGTCAAAACTTGACCGGTTGTTAAGTAAATTAGAAGCAGACTGTGGTTTAGCAAAGCAATCAATAGAAGCTGGCAGCAAAGAATCATTAGAAGAATTCTATTTGCAGCGTTTATTTAAACTAGGAGAATATCTTCTCTCTGAAATGGAACAATTTTATAGTTGTTTTTACCATCGTCAATTTCCAGATTTATCTCAAAATTCTCATAGCATAGAAGAAAATCTTACTATCAGATTGCAAAAACTATTAGACGTGTCCTTAGAAGTAGGAGAAGAATATTTTGGGATTAAGAAGAAAGGAAATATTATCGAGCGCTGTAGACGTTTAGAAGAGGCTGGCTGGAACTATATTTATCGCGAAGAATCCGATAAATTCAAAAACTTATCACCCGTTCAACGAGGACTAGCAGATTGGATTGCAGCAGAAGCGGATTTACGAATGCTGCATATGCGTTTAGTAGAAAGCTTTGTTGTTATGACAGCTACCTACGTAAAAGAAAAACCCAGTTTTCAAAGATTTGCAGAAACAGCCTTAATTTTATTCGACGCAATCGCCAGAATTAAAGGAAATAAAAATCCTCGTCGTCCTCGCTTGGGGTGGCGAAAATCCACAGTAACCGTCGGAAAACCAATTGACATGAGCAATCGCATCTCAACTTACCAACAGAATCGTCAAAGCGCAAAACAAGCCGTCGCTCAATTAACCCAAGACTTACAACAAGCTTTGCAAGAGATGATTGTTTAATTTGGGAATTGGGGATTGGGGATTGGGGGTTGGTAATTGGTCATGGGTAATTGGGGTAAGAAAAAAACTATTTTCCTACTTGTTACTTGCTACTTGCTACTTACTACTTGCTACTTACTGATAACTGATTTCTGAGACAGTCTTCACAAAACTTAGTATGCTGTTAATACAAGAGGATTATTAATATTTTTTTTATAAGCTTGTGCAGGAAGATTTTAGATTAATTGTAGATTTGGTTTCAGTTCTCGCTGTCGCTGCGGGTGGGGGACTGTTTGCGTCAGTTTTGGGTTTACCAGTTTTGCTGGGGTATCTCGTTGGTGGAATGATGGTTGGACCAACTGGTTTTGGACTAATCAAGGAGTTTGTCCAGGTTGAAACCTTGGCACAGTTTGGTGTGGCTTTCTTATTATTTGCACTGGGGGTAGAGTTTTCTTTTGCGGAACTCAATAAGGTTAAAAAAATTAGTTTGGGTGGTGGTGGTTTACAAATTATTTTAACGATTGGAGTCACCGCTCTGGTATCGGTGGGAGTTGGTTGGGTAAGTTCCCCGGTTCAAGGTGTGTTTCTGGGAGCAATTTTATCTCTGTCTTCCACTGCTGTGGTTCTCAAATGCTTGATGGAGCGCAATGAAACGGAAACTCCCCACGGACAGGTAATGTTGGGAATTTTGGTCGTTCAGGATTTGGCATTGGGGTTAATGCTAGCAGTATTACCCGCTCTTGACCAACCCGCAGAAACCCTTGGTGTCGCGGTGCTGATGGCTTTGTTAAAAATTGGTTTATTTGCTGCGGGTGCTGTAGCTACAGGAATATGGTTAATTCCCCCTTTGTTGCAATTGCTTGCACGCACGGAAAGCCGCGAATTGTTTTTACTGGGTGTGGTCGCGTTGTGTTTGGGAATCGCTCTATTAACCGAAGAGTTAGGACTCTCCATTGAAATGGGAGCGTTTGTAGCTGGTCTGATGATTTCTGAGGTGGAATATGCCGACCAAACTTTAACTTATGTGGAACCGCTGCGGGATATTTTCGCTAGTTTGTTTTTCGTAGCAATCGGAATGTTGATTGACCCAGTGTTTTTGTTGCAACATATAGAATTAATTCTGGGATTGGTAACCTTAGTATTTATTGGTAAATTCTTAATCATCACTCCTTTAGTTAAAATATTCCGCTATCCGCTGAAAACCGCTTTGATTGCAGGCTTGGGACTAGCTCAGATAGGTGAATTTTCCTTTGTGCTTGCTAGTGAAGGTCAGCAGTTAGGGCTAGTATCTCGTAAAGTATATTTACTGATTTTAGGCACTACGGCAGTAACATTAGTCGTAACTCCGTTCGTGCTGCGATTAGTACCGACTTTGTTTGACTGGGCCGAATCAATGCCTTGGTTGAAACCCTATTTTAATGGAGAAGGTAAGCCCCTCGAAGTCGCCGATAATTTACCAGTAACAGACCATGTAATAGTTTGTGGCTACGGTAGAGTAGGCAAAAATTTAGTTAAACTGCTGCTTTTTCATAAACTACCCGTAGTAGTAATTGACCAATCCGAAAGAATAATTCAACAACTCAGAGAAGCTGGAATCCCTTACGTCTACGGCAATTGCGTTTCATTCCACGTCTTAGAAACAGCCGGAGTTTCCCAAGCCAAAGCAATGGCGATCGCACTTCCCGACCCCATGAGTACTCGTCTTGCTCTACGACGCGGTTTAGAATTATTTCCGGAATTAAATATAGTAGTTCGCGCTATCAGCAACAAAAACATTGAACCACTTTACCAGCTAGGAGCGCGAGAAGTAGTACAGCCAGAATTTGAAGCCAGTTTAGAAATGGTTTCCTTCGTGCTAACAGATGTCGGCTTCTCACCAGCCGCAATCCAGCGAGAAATAGAGGAAATCCGTAAAAATCACTATCTAGAATTCCGTCCCGAACAATCAGCTTCCGAAGTAGCTCGCAATTTAAGAAAGGTTACAGCCGATTTAAACAAACGCTGGTATGCTTTACCAACAAGCTCACCATTAGTGGGAATGACCTTAGAACAAGCGGATATGCGCTATCTAACCGGTGTTAGCTTAATGGCAATTAAGCGTACTAATGGGGAAGAAATAGATTATCCCGATGCAAAAACAACTATACAAGAAGGTGACAGGTTGTTAGTAGTAGGTTCATCCGAAGAAATAGCAGCCTTAGACGAATTTGCATCAGGGAAAGCAACAGTTCCCGGAGAAAACAGTGCTTGTCAATGGGTCAAAATTAATCCCAAATCTCCCATGTTGGGTAGAACTTTAGGAGATTTGAAAATTCGTGAGAAATATGGAGTCGAAATACAAGCAATCAGAAGAGAAAGGAAATTTATTCGCTATCCCAACAGCAAAACCAAACTGCAAAATCGCGACCAATTATTATTATGCGGTAGGCTATTCGCTTTAAATCAATTAGAAGAACTACTTTCTCCCCCAAGCAACCAGTCAGTCTTATCAATTCCGGTAGTCAAAGCTGCTGAATTAGAAGCATTACGCGACTATTTACCGGCTGATGAATTGAGGGAATAGGGGATGGGGAGATGGGGA
>NZ_AP018227.1:355633-484106 GCF_002368095.1 Calothrix parasitica NIES-267
GGAGATGGGGAGATGGGGAGATGGGGAGATGGGGAGATGGGGAGACAAGAATAAATAATTATCATCAATTACCAATTACCAATCCCCAATTACCAATCCCCAATTACCAATCCCCAATTACGAATTACGAATTACGTTAGCGCGGCGTGTCCCGGAGGGACATATTACGAATTATACTTACCTATTCCCCTATTTTCAAAAAAGCTATTGCTTGCTTCCAGACGGTGGTTTTTTGGTTGTCTTCTGACATGATGCAAAAGCATTGTAAATCTTGCCATAATAATTTTCCTGCGATTACATCTCCGGTTATTAGTTTTAATTCAATTTGGGTATTTTCTTGAATTAATTTTTGAACTTGCTTGATGCTTGGTAGTGAGGTATCGAATTCTGTCAGCATTTTGTATTTGGATGGTAGATAGTGGTTAGTTGATAGTTGATAGTGGTTAGTGGTTAGTAGATAGTGGTGAGTGAATAGTTGATAGTTGATGAGCCACACCCTTTTAATGAAAGTGGATACTAGTTTGAACAACTAACGACTAACAACTAATATCTGTAATAATTCATCAAGGCAACAAATGGCAATCGATTTTACTAAGTATCAGGGACTGGGTAACGATTTTATATTGATTGATAATCGCTCTAGCTCAGAACCGGCAATCACTCCAGACCGAGCAATCAAATTGTGCGATCGCCATTTTGGTATCGGTGCTGATGGTGTCATTTTTGCCTTACCTGGGGAGAATGGTACTGACTATACTATGCGTATTTTTAACTCCGATGGTTCGGAACCGGAAATGTGCGGGAATGGTATTCGCTGTATGGCTGCTTTTCTGGCTGAGTTGGAGGGAGATGCGAAAAAAAGCGATAAGTATCAGATTCATACTTTGGCTGGTACGATTACCCCCCAGTTAATGTCCGACGGTCAAGTTAAGGTCGATATGGGAATTCCTAGATTAACTGCTGGTGAAATTCCTACTACTCTTGCTATTGAAAATGAAAAAGTAGTTAATCAAGTTTTGCAGGTCGCTGGTAAATCTTGGGATGTTACTTGTGTAAATATGGGTAATCCCCACTGCATTACTTTTGTGGAAGATGTTGCAGCAATTGAGCTAGAAAAAATTGGTCCCCAGTTTGAAAATCACTCAGCTTTCCCAGAAAGAATCAACACTGAATTTATTCAAGTTGTTAATTCGGGATACGTAAAAATGCGCGTATGGGAACGTGGTGCGGGTATTACTTTAGCTTGCGGTACCGGAGCCTGTGCTTCCTTGGTTGCTGGAGTTTTGACGGGAAAATGCGATAGAACGGCTACAGTAGAGCTTCCCGGAGGTCCCTTATTAATTGAATGGTCGGATGACCAAAGAATTTACATGACCGGACCTGCTGAAAAAGTCTTCACGGGTAAACTTTAAATCATAACTACCGCGAATGTAGAGACGTAGCAGTGCTACGTCTCCCGCTTACGTCTCCAACTAATTGCTGATGATTGTCATTTTAAACACATTTGTTTTTCAGTATCCGGACAAGAAAAATACATTCATTATTCAACCAAAATACGAATAGATAAGAGCTTGCGGAAAACAGTCTATATTTACTTTCTTTGCAGTGAAATATTAGTTATACCGTAGGTTTGGTTTAACTTCGTTCAATCCAATAAATGTCCGATATGTTGGGTTTCGTTCCTTAACCCAACCTACAATTTTTTAGTAATTTTAAAGTGAATCAGAATACTCAATCATACAAATTTTAATTATTTTTACGTGTTTTTTCTGCCACGGTAGATAAATATAAAATTTTAAAATAGATACTGTTAAGAAAAATACATCATAATATATGAAAATCAAAGCTTTAAATATATTTTTGTTAGCAGCAATCTTAGGAAATTCTATAAATTTATTTCCAACGGAAGCGCAAGCAGCTAAATCAAAAACAGATAAATCAAACTCAGACAAAACCGTAAAAGTATTTAATACCGAAAAACAAGCAAGAGAATATATTTGTGAACCTTTAAAAGGAGAAGATAATTCTTTATGTAAAATGGCTTTACGGAAAGTAGGTTCTAAGAGATTTTCTGACTTGGGTCAAACAACAAAAACCGCACCTCAAAAAGTAGCTAAGGATATACCGGGTGTATGTAAAACCAAAGTAAAAGATACTCTAAAATCTCCAGCTTCAGCAAAATATCCTACTAAACCAAAAGTAAAAGAAATCTTTCAAGGTATGTATGTTGTGACAGGTAAGCTTGATGCACAAAATACTTATGGAGCGCTTTTAAGAAGAGAGTATCATTGCTATATGTACTATACGGACAAAGGGCAGCTTAAAACAATGGCTACTAGACTTATTAAATAACTTTAATTAGTCGCGCAATAAACTGATTTTAAATCTACTAACTCTACTGTTGTTCAGACGGTAGAGTTATTTTAAATCTATTGTTAGATACTTTCTCCCTTCCCCTTGCAATTGCTTACTTTATGAGAACCATCTAGCACATTTACATTAACAGATTGAGCAATAAATTCCACATTTCCTTGTTTATCAATAACCCAACCAGTAGCTTCAACAATTGGTTTTAGATAATCGCTTTTAACTTGAATACTTCTTCTTTTATCGATATTATTAACATTCAAATCGCGCAAATCGTTCCATAAATTTAAATGTGTAATTACATCTGTGGGATTCTTTGGTAAACCACCTTTTCCTACAACCGTAAAACTGTTCCCTTGACCAACACCACAACCGTTAGCAATTTGTTGACTGCTAATAACGTCAATTGGTAATTGTGTCAAACTCGAACTAGGGTCAATTGCTGGGTTATTAATTTCTACAGTACCGTTAACACCAAATTGAGAACTAGCTGTAATATCATTTTTTGTACTTAACTCATCTCGGAACTGCAAACCGAACAAACCGCTAGTATTAATATTGATATTTCCACCATTACCTTGTACAGCATTAGAAATAATATCACTGTTCTCGATACCTAAAATTAATGGTGAATTAATATTGATATTTCCACCGTTACCTGCTCCCATAGATTCAGCAGAAACAAGACTTTGATTTCTAAGAATTAAACCATCTTCAACTTGTAAATTAATATTCCCACCTTCACCAGATTGAGTTGATGCGGTGATTTTTCCTTTGCTGTTAGTGAGAATGGAATTAGCATTAATATTTAAAATTCCACCTTTACCAGTTCCATCATTTCTTACCGTAACTTCCGCACCATTGGAAACTTTTAAAACTGGAGTATTAATAGTTACGTTTCCCGAATTTCCACTTGGAATAGCAGGTACTCCTAAAAATTGTTGCAAAGATTCATCAACAATATTGGCGCTAGAAATGATTAAACTAGGATTAATCGAACCCGACACAGTACCTGTTACTTCAATAAAATCTCTAGCATTTATGGTTATACTTCCTGAATTACCAGAAGCTAGAGTAGAAGAATCCACCCTGCCACCATCTTGAATGACTAAGCTTTGAGTATTAATAGTTAAGCTACCTGCATCTCCGATTCCATATGTATTTGCACCTAAAAAGCTAGGTGTAAAATTATCAAAATCAAAACCCATAATTTTAATCGATTGGGCATTTATATTTACATCTCCTCCCAAGCCAATTCCTACAGTTGTAGAGTTTATTCCTCCGTCATCAATAATTGTTAATTTCTCCGTTGAAACGAAAATATTGCCACCATCACCAGTTCCAAAAGAATTAGCTATAACGAAACTAGGGTTATCATTTGAGCTAAACTTTTGAGTACTATTATTATGAGATAACTGATTTATTTGTAGAGTTTGGGAAGCATATATATTGATATTACCTCCTCTTGCAGAACTGAAAGTTTGGGTATATATATCAGCCCCTTGTGACAAAAGAAAATTAGGAGTTGATATTACAATATCTGCTGCATTTCCGATTCCTACAGTTTCAGTGAACAATGAACTATCTAAGTTTTCATTTAAACGAGAGCCTATTATTTTTATAGACTGTGTGCCATTTACTTCAATTTGTTCTCCTGCTGTGTTTCCCTGACTTTGTATAAACACTCTTGAACCATCTTTTATAGAAATATTTCTTCCTTGCAATTGAATCGAACCACGACCCGTACCACTTGCATCAGCTAAAGCTTTAGAAGAAAGATTGATATCACCAAAACTTTGTGTATTATCTTTATAATCTAAATTCCAACCTTGAGTAGTTGAATTAATATTAACTAAACCTTTATTCAAAGCTCCCAATTCAACTTTTCCAGAATCAGCGGCTACTATACCTCCATTTAAAGAAATTTCACTACCAACTAAAGCTAAGGTATTTCCTTCTTTCACTCTCAAACCATTGACACTGGTAACTATAAAAGGAGCAAAGAAATCGATACTATTATCGGTATTCCTAGGGGTAGTAGTATAACCATCACCCTGTACCTCAATAGCTCCTGAATTACTTCCCATCTGTAAACCGAGAGGTACATTAATACTTAATAACGGCTCTGTTGTAGTATCAATAGCGCTGAATTCAATATCATCACCAAATTTAATACTTTGTGCAGTACTTCCAAAAAACGAACCACCGATATCCAATTGAGCATCTTTACCAAATACAATACCGTTAGGATTAATCAAAAATAAATTTGCGTTACCATTCGCTTTAATCAATCCATCAATATTAGAAATATTTCCACCAGTTACCCGATTAATAATATTAACTACATCAGTGGAATTATTGAATATTGCAGAACCACCTATAGGAATAGAAAACTCTTTGAAGCTATGAAATAAATTATTCCCAACGCGATTTTTATTATTGATACTGTCAATCGTAAAATTGAGATTATCTATAGTTTTTACGCGAGTTGGTAAAGTACCATCTTCTATAATCTGTTGAGCGTAAGCTGGAGTTTTTAACAATGAAATTGCTATAATTCCTAAGCAGCTTGAAATTTTGAAATATTTTTCGACAAATGAAAAAAACATATATAAAAACGGTAGTGCATGATTTATATATGGTTCCCATCTATGGGTTGAAAATAAATATGTTTGAGATTTCTCACTCGCAAATGTAGGGTGCGTTATCGCGACAGTGTAACGCACCACAATCTATAAATTAATTATTTCACCTTTACAATTACTTGCCTGATGCCGATTATTTCTATTACTAGATTGAGCAACAAATTCTACATTCCCTTGCTTGTCAACAACCCAACCAGTAGCTTCAACAATTGGTTTGGGATAATTATTATTAACTTGAGCACTTCTTTTTTTTACATTATTTAAACTACTTAAATTCCGTAAATCTCTCCACATATTAAATTCTCCAACAATTTCTTGAGGATTTGCAGCTAAGCCACCTTTACCGACAACTGTAAAACTACTTCCTTGGTTAACATTGCATCCGCTAGCAATTTGTTGACTGCTATCAACCACGTCAGTTGGTAATTGTAGCAAGTTGGAACTAGGGTCAATTGCTGGGTTATTAATTTCTACAGTACCATTAACACCAAATTCAGAACTAAGTAGGTCGGCGGGAAAATTTACAACTATGTAACGAAAAGTTAAGATGTCGTGTTGGAGTTAAATCTAACACGCTGTGTCTTGTAGTTACCTCTTTCTCCTCTAACTTGAACTCCATCTATTACGGCATAAGCAAGGTCTAGTTCGTCATCAAACATTTGTCCAGAAAGTTCATCTTTCTTGAGATGCTGCCATTCCAATTCAATTGGGTTCATCTCAGAACAATATTTAGGCAAAAAGAAGATATACAAACCTTGACTTTCCCACTTAGACCATAACTGCTGAACTTCCTTGCATCGGTGTATTGGACCGTTGTCCTGTACTACAACTCTCATGCGTCCGCTTGTTTGGGCCTCAGCCGCTTCTTGTTCCATCATATGGATGTAAGAAAAGCGATTAACACCACCAATAACTAAACCATATGCAAAGCTAGCTAGGGGCTGTAAAAGCCCTATAATACTTAATCTACGACCACGACGCTTAGTTTGCTCTAAGCGCTTCTGTTCACCGAGATGGTAATATGTGTAGCTTGGTTCACTCCACATACAGAAACCGGATTCATCTAAATACTTTAAATCTATTTCCCCAGCAGCCGCAGATAGTTCTAACATATCTAGGTCTGCTTGTTTGATTTCTTTGAAGATTGGGTCTTGCTTTTCCTTGTGGCTTTTTCTTGTTCGTTTCCAAATGACCCCCTTTTTTTGAGTACCCGTCTTAACCTATCGGGACTCAACTTTACTTGGCGATCGCCTTCTAATTTTTGGGCTAATTGAAGACTATTGTATGTGCGTGGTTCTTTTTTGAGGCATTCTTCCAGATATATAATATCTTCTTCCTTGTACTTCGTCTTACCTCCCCTGCCGGGTTTATCCCAAAGTCCGCTATATCCTTCTTTCTGCCATTTATGTAAAATGTCTCTTACTGTTTGTGTAGTCCACCCGAAATGATCTGCTATTTTTTCAACATACCAACCATGTGCATTTAATCTAATTACTTCTGCTCGGTCTTTTACTTTGTTTGGTACGTTTGTGGTTCTTAGGTTTAGCAAGTCTTTATCTTGCTCACGAGTCAGAAACACCCTTAAACGAGCGCCCATATTTCAATAACCTCGGTAGATGCATTCTCCGTATTTACTTATCTTTACATACTTTGGTTTTTTCATGCCGACCTACTTAGCTGTAATATCCGAGTCGTTAGTTAATTCATCTCGGAACTGCAAACCGAATAAACCGCTTGTATTAATTTTAATATTTCCACCATTACCTTCTACGGAATTAGCGATGATATCGCTGTTTTCTAAGCCTGCAATTACTGGCGAATTAATATCAATATTACCACCGTTACCTGTTCCTAAAGATTCAGTAGAAATAAGACTTTGATTTCGTAGTATTAAATCATCTTTAACAAGCAAATCGATATTACCTCCCGCACCAGATTGAGTGGAAGCGGTAATTTTTCCATTGCTGTTAAGAAGAATAGAATCAGCATTAATATTTAAAACTCCACCTTTACCAGTTCCATCATTTCTTACCGTAACTTCCCCAGTATTATTAATTCTTAAAATGGGTCCATTAATATCAACGTTTCCTGAATTTCCACTGGGTATAGCGGGTAATCCAAATAATTGTTGTAGGGATTCATCTACAATATTTGCACCCGAAACGATTAAACTAGGATTAACCGAACCCGTTACTGTACCGCTTACTTCGATAAAATCTGTAGCATTAACAGTTACGCTTCCTGATTTACCAAAAGCAAGTGTGGAAGAATCTACTCTAGCACTATCTTGAATTACCAAGCTTCGGGTATTAACAGTTAAATTACCTGCGTCTCCGATTCCAAGTGTTGAAGCGCTTAAACCACTAGGTGTAAAAGTATTAAAATCAAAACCGATTAATTTCATAGATTGAGAATTAACGGTAACATCTCCACCTTTACCAGTTCCTAAAATAGTAGAAGATATGACTCCACCATCGAGATTTGTTAAATTTTTGGTCGATATAAAAACATTTCCACTATCACCTTCTTTGTAGCTAGCAGAAGCTATGTATTGACTTGAAATTGATAAATCTTTTGAATAAACATCGATATCCCCAGCTTTACCACTACCGAAGCTATAAGTTAATATGTCACCAAAATGAATGGTATTTATAGGTGAAATTTTCTTGATTTGTAATGATTCAAAAGCATTTACTGAAATATCACCTCCTTTCCCTGAGTTAAAGGTTTCACTTAATATCGTACCTCCTCCTAAAAGCAGCAAATTTGGAGTAGCAATCTTAATATTTGCCGCATCTCCTATTCCTACAGTATTAGTCAAAAATGCACTAGTAAAAATACGATTTGGACTGGTTCCGATTATTTCGATTGAATCAGTTGCAGTTGCTTTTATTTCTCCTCCCGATTGCAAACCACGACTTTGGATAAAGACTTTTGAACCATCTTTAATATAAATATTTCTTGCTTGTAACTGAATTGAACCTGTTCCGATACCAGTAGCATCTGCTAAAGCTTGGGAATCAAGTTTTATGTCCCCAAAGTTTTGTATATTGTCTTTTTTATAATCTAAATTCCAACTTTGCTTAATCGAATTAATATTAACTAAGCCTTGATTTACTCCTCCTAACTCAACCCTTCCCGAATCTGCGGCTACTATACCTCCATTTAGCAAAACCTCACCAGCAACTAAAGCTAAAGTATTTCCTTGTTTTACTCGCAAACCATTGAGATTATTAACAACAAAAGGTTTAAACAAGTCGGCATCTTTAGAATTACTATCGTACCCCTTACCCTGCACCTCAATAGCTGCTGAATTAATTCCCATCTGCAAACCCAGAGGTACATTAATACTTAATAACGGCTCTGTTGTCGTATCAATTGCGCTAAATTCACTATCAGCAAATTTAATACTTTGTGCAGTACTTCCAAAAAACGAACCATCAATATCTAACCGAGCATCTTTACCAAATACTATTCCCGTAGGATTAATCAAAAATAAATTTGCGTTACCATTCGCTTTAATTAATCCGTCAATATTAGAAATATTTCCACCAGTTACCCGATTAATTATGTTAACTACATCAGTAGAATTATTGAATATTGCAGAACCACCTGTAGGAATAGAAAACTCTTTGAAGCTGTGAAATAAATTATTTCCTACGCGATTTTTGTTGTTAATACTATCAATAGTATAATTTAGATTATCTGTAGTTTTAACCCGAGTTGGTAAAGTTGCATCTTCAATCAATCGTTGAGCGTAAGCTGGAGTTTGTAACAATGAAATTGCTAAAATTCCTAAACAGCTTGAAATTTTGAAATATTTTTCGACAAATGAAAAAAACATATATAAAAACGGTAGTACCTGATTTATATATGGTTCCCAGATACGAATTGGAAATTTAGATTGGTTAAAATTATCTAAAAATATTAATGTAATTGTAGGGTGCGTTATCGCGACAGCTTAACGCACCGCAACTTTCTTAAATATAGCGGTTTTTATTTCAATAGAATACAAATCAACCTTTTCTTCTTACCCTCTCCAAGATAGCGGAGAGGAGTGTCCGGAAGACGGGGTGAGGTCAGAGTCTATCCTACCTAACCGAAAACTGCGATAAACAAATATGAGGAGACGTAGCAGTGCTACGTCTCTACATTCGCTATGCGTTTGTTAACAAAAAAAAACGTTATTACAATGTAAATTCATCGAAGTTAACTACTTCACTTTCTGGTTTTGTAGTATCGAAATAATAACTATTAACCGTACCTTTTCCCGTATCTAAAATACTAAATACAGTAATCTCCTTACTGGCAATATAAGGCAAAGGTTTACCATCTTCTCCTGTCAATGGTTTAATTGATGGCACTATTGCTTCTAAACCATTTGGGTTGCCGACTTCAATATATTTTTCCTTATATCCTTGAGGAACATTGCGTTTTTTATCACCTAAAGAAGCACCGTAACTGTTACCGACATTTGATGATTCTAAAAAATTAATTCCCGATTCACTTTTAAATCTATTCCACAAATGAGAATGTCCGTAAAATACTAGCTGTACGTTATTTGCTTCCAATAAAGGGACAATATCCCGAATCAAATAATCTTCTTCCAAGGGATATTCGTATTTTATAGCCTTTATTTTACCTCTATCATCTTTCTCAATCGTTTGAACTGGATTTGTATAAGCCGGAACAATATTTTCTCCTAACGAGTGAACCGGATGATGTAACATTACAACTTTGTATTTCGCTTGTTTAAATTCTGGACTATTAAGTTCTTCTACTAACCAGTTATACTGAGAACTATCTTTATCAATTGGCTCAAAAATATGCTGTCCGTAACCCCATTTTTCGGGATTTTCAAAATCTGCTTCTCTCTCGCGGTATTTACCCTTTGTATCTGATTCTAAACTCGGTCCTCGCCAAATATTTGTCGCATTCAGAACCACTAAACGCACGTCACCAAAAGTTGTTGCATAATATTTTTCTCCCCCCGATTTACTTTCAGGTAAACTAAAAATTTCTTCGTAGGTATCGGTGTTAAAAGAATTAGCTTTTAAAGACGATTTACCATACAAGTTTTGAGCAACTTCTCGGGGAATTGCATCATTATATTCACCACCCAAATCCTCGCTTTTCCCTCTTCTTCCCATTACTTCGTGATTACCAATAGCGGTAAAGATAGGAGCTTCTTGAATAATTTCGCCACCTTGATAAGCTGTTTTTACACCATTTTTATCTATCTCATAATTAGCACGACCTTGTAAAGCAGGAAAAAATGCACCACCCCGGTTATCATCAAACCATTCGCTAGCTCGGTCTGATATGTTAATCAAATCACCAGCCATGAATACTGCATCAATATTTCCCGCTGTTTTCTTAGCTTTTTGTAAATTCGCAGCCGTCATCGATTTAAGTTGATGGTCGGAGCTTAGTAAAATTTTTAATGGTTTTCCCGGTTGGGGTGCTGGTTCAAGTTGATAAACCTTACTTTTCGCTTCACCACTATTTTCAGGTTTGCTAATTACTTGATAGTCAATTTCTTTTCCGGGAGTTAAACCTGTAATTTCCGCTTCATGTCTCCAAATATCCCGTGGAACTGGTTTTTGATAAATCTGTTTGTCTTCAGTTTGATTTCCAACTCGGGATTTTTGGTCTTCCCTAGTATGGCTTAATTTGATAGTAGTAGCTTCAGCCGTTTGGTTAAGATTATCACCATAAGCAACCGTATTTTTTTCCCCAGGGAACTCGGTAAACCAAGCAACTGTCACCGAATTATCAGTTGGTTTTTGTAAAAAAGGTTCCGTCAGCAGCGATGAAGCTTCAGCAGTCTGTTGTGAATTGGGGGTTTGTGAATTGGAAAAACACCCATATATTAAAGTCAGACAAAAAACACATAGAAATATAGTCGTCAATGATTTGAGACGATTTTTAAAGCACCTAAACATTATTAATTTCCATTCATCTATAGTTCTTTAGAAACAATCAATTCATAATTGTTTCTTATAAATGTAGCTTCTGTGACAAAGTTGCTTTTGAATTTTTTATGATTTGTAGCAAGGACTTTACTTCTTAGAGCGCTAAAAGGCTGACTACGAAACTTTTTATGAAATTCCTTCCAAAACCATTCTGGGAACTAATAACTGCTCTTTCAATTCACCAATTCCTAAAAACAAACTTGATTCATCGTAAATTCTTGATATTCCCGACACCCGATTATCCAAGGCAATTTTTTGACCCATACACCATCTCCGCGCTTCGGTGGTGGGTAAAGTTATTTCCGGAAGATGCTTCAAAGGTGCATCAGCAACCATTGGTTGAAATTGTTCTGCTTCTAACTTTGCTTCTAACTCAGCCAAAGTAATACCATCCGCTAAATTAAAACCGCTACTTACGGTTCTTTGTAAAGCTGCGAGAGTTCCTCCCGTTTCCAAAACCGCACCTAAATCCCTTGCGATGGCTCTTATATAAGTTCCTCCACCGCAGCTTATATTTACATCTAATTCAGGGAATTCACTGACTCGCCAATCTAAAATATCAATATTAAATACTTCTACATTCCGCACTGGTGCTTCAATTTTTTCACCTTTACGTGCTAAATCATAAAGTCGTTTTCCACCAATTTGAATAGCGCTGTAACTCGGAGGAATTTGTTCAATTTTACCTTGGAATTTTTCTAGCGCAATTTTGACGGTTTCCAAATCTAACCCACTCACAGACTGTTGATGAATTACCTCTCCCTGTAAATCATCAGTGGTAGTTTGTACACCCAACCGAATCGTAGCTTTATAAGCTTTATCCGAAGGGAGATATTGTAAAAGACGAGTCGCTTTACCGATAGCGATTGGTAAAACACCAGTTGCAGCAGGGTCTAAAGTACCCGCATGTCCAATTTTTTTTATACGTAAAAGTCTGCGTGTTTTCGCCACGCAATCATGAGAAGTCCAATCAAAAGGTTTATCGAGATTTAAAAAGCCAAACAAATCAGTTATCAGTTATCAGTGAGCAGTTGGAATTTAAGGTTCGTAGTTGCGCGGTCTTCGCCAATAATATACAACACAATAATGCGAGTTTAAATATTTTATGACTTTACCACATTTATTCTGAAGGATACGTAGTTGCGCGGTGAATCAATCAATCAATTAATCAATCCAATTAATCAATTAATTAACCAATCTAATTGCCTTGGCGCTAAAGCGCAACTACGAACGAACCTGGTCAATGTTCGCTGTTCACTGCTTTTGCAATTTCGGTAGTGCTTAAGTGCTGAATTAAACTTAGATTCATGGACTTTGCAGAAATGGTTTCTGCGTAAGCTGCTGTGAGATAAGGACGGTATTGAGATTTATCGGATACATGACTTTGAAAGAAGGGTAAACTCAATTTCTTGATGTAGCTTTGTGCTTGTTTTGGGTTGTCACCTATCAATTTTGCAGTTACTCCAGCTTGTTCGGAACTCTCTTTTCCATCACCAATTGCGGAAAAGTGAGTTGCGCCTTCTATTTGGACTAAGTATTTTTGAGGATTATTAATCCAAGAAAAAGGTAAAATTTGTTCGTATAAAGCTGGTGCAACAGTATCTTCGCTGCTAGCAACCATCATTACTGGAGTTTTGATTTCACTCAAGCCAGTTTCACCAAAAATGCTGCTGGTAATAGGGTTTACTGCTATAACAGCTTTGACTCGCTCGTCGTATAAGTTGTATTGCTCTACTGGTTTATTTTGCTGCAATTCCTGCATCCGACATTGCAACAGTAAAGACATATTCCAGGTTTGTTTTAAAGCTTTTTGGTTGCAGTTTTCCTGTATTTTTTCTAAGTTGATTTTCGCACCAGCTAAAGCTAAAGCTGTATAACCACCAAAAGATTGTCCAAATACTCCAATTTGCTGTAAATCAAGGACGTTATTTAAGCGGGAATCGGTTTTATTTAGTTTCTCTAATTCATCCAGGACAAACTTGACATCCAAAGGACGATTAATAAATTCTTCGGGTTGTGCTACCTCCGAAGCATTACCATTCATCAAAGACTGTACTTGTTTGGTATCGCTACCAGGATGGTTCGGAACTACAACAGCAAACCCGTTAGTTGCTAAATGCTTGGCTAAATATCGAAAATTGTTACTGTCGGTACCTATACCATGTGAAATTACAATCACGGGTACGGATGAGCCAATATTCGGAAGATAAATGTCAGTCGATAACAACCTTCGACGTGCTATATCAAAAAACTTCAGGGTTTGCTTTTTTGCAGTAAATCTTCCTCTATTCTTTAGGCTAGGTAAGCTCTCAATACCTGATTGTGTAGGAATTTGAGCTTCTGTATCAGACTTAGCAGAAACAGTTGCGACAGCCTTATTTGTTTCGTTTATAAGTGTTTCTAATTCCTCTGCTATCTGCAAAGTTCGAGCTAAATCGATGTTAATTTTGGAACTAGGATACTTCTGAAATATATTCAACAACGTCAAACCTTCAGGTTCAGCAGCAGCTAAAATCAAAGCCGAGCGTAAACCATGAAACCCCGATTCACTTTCACCAGATTCTGTTGTAATTACTTCCCCTAAACGTTTCAGCATAAATTCCCCTTGGGAGGTATAGAGAAACTGTGAAACTGCTGCTGGATGCACCTTGATTTGACTTGTTAAAACCTGTCTTAGCTCCGCGATTTTTTCGGGTTTTAAATACTGCGTATACACCCGTAATTCCTCGCTAATTTCCCCATCGACGGCGAATTTTTCCAAAGTATTTATAGAGATAGAACGTTGGAAAGCCGAGTAAGATGCATAAATTCGCTCAGCAGTCCAAGCATAATTACTGATACCAAAAATAGATAGCAATACAGATAGAACCAGCAACAACCAAGATTTTCTCAAGTTGCTAGTCCACTTACTAAACAAGCTGTTCATCACTAGATAGTGTCAAAAAAATGTGCTTCAAATAGGCAGACAGTTCGGTAGTTTAGACACCCTAGATAGTATTAAATATTATTGCCCTTAGTAATAACGTATTAATTTAATTGTGAAGGTAGATAGGTAGAATGCTGCTTTACATCTCAACCTTACTTATAGCTAAGTTAGATTACTTACTTATAAATAGATTGAATTGGTTTTTCGATGTTTACCATGACATGATAGCAGATAAAATAAACATCTGCTTCAGTAGATTAAGTTAAACTTTAAAATCGCGATAAATATAATATTAATTACACGTATAAGTACGGCTATAAAATCAAAGCTTATTGTCTTTTCCCTAATGCGATAGCCGTAGAACTACATACAACCAAAATCGCCCCAATTATTCCTAATATTGTAAAATGCTCCGCAGCAATCAAATTTGGTGATAATTCTGATACTAACCACGATGATAATAATGTTACAAGAGGAGTTAAAGCTAACGCCGCACTGACTCGCGATGCTTCCCAATGTTTTAATGCTTCAGCGAAAGCACCGTAAGCAATTAAAGTATTTAAAGCACAAAAAAGTAACATTCCGCTCTGCAAAAAACTCAGTGTAAAAATTCTTGTTGGACTAGCAAATAGCGTGAATATTAAAGCACATCCTCCATAGATAATCAGCATAATATGAGCGGAAGATAAACTTTGCAAAAGCTGTTTTTGAGCTAAAGCATAAATAGACCAAGCAATAGCAGATACAATTACCAAACCACTACCAAGCAGGTATGTTGATTTCGCGGTAATCAAATTAGATAGCTGTTCGTTGAAGAACAAAACTAAGCCGATAGTAAGAATACTTATACCAATCCACTGAAGTAAGCTATATGTTTCTTTAAAAATCACCAAACCTCCCAAACCCATTAATATAGGGGCTAGCTGAATCAAAACTTCAGCATTGGAAGGAGTAGTCATAGCTAAACCTTTAACAAATAAAATATAGTTCATCGCCAGAAAGATGGTTGCAATCGCTACCAGCTTCCAGGAAGTAGAGCGTAATAGTGAAATACTCGGTAAATTTCCGCGAGCCTGCAAATAAATTGCCAGCAAACAAAAAGATACCAGGAAGCGAAACCAAGTTAAAGTGTAGACATCCAACCCTTGTAGCGTAATCGATAAAGAAATCGGTAAAACACCCCATAGAATAACAGTTATTAAAGACAAAAAAAGCCCAAATTGCCAGCGTCCGGAAATTTTATGCATCTATCTATTTTGGATTTTAGATTGTAGAGACGTAGCACTGCTACGTCTCCAGAAGTTAGGAATCATAAGTTAGGAGTTATGAATAATATCTATAAGAATATAATTTTTCTATTTTCTGTTCCCTATTCCCTATTCCCTATTCCTTATTCCCTATTTTGTATATTTATTAACTGAATATTTTCCTTGATTTCTCATACTCAACTATATTAAAAATAGATTTATTAACTCAGGCTATTGTTACCGTACCGTGATTAGGAGACTTTTAGATAATTTTCGTGCTGCATTTTTAAATAATAAACCGGGTGCTTTATCTGAGAGGGATGATACTCAAGCTCCTTTAGTCACAGACGCTACCCGCGATAATTCTATTCAAGATTCGACTCCTATTAGCTGGTGGAGAACAATCTTTGTTACCAGTTTGGGTGTTACCGTTTTGGTTCTAGGGGCACGGGAACTAGGTTGGTTGCAGCGGTGGGAGTTGCGGGCTTATGACCAAATGATGCTTATGCGTCCTCCGGAAGCACAAGATGATAGAATTTTGCTGGTAACGGTAACACAAAAAGATTTACAAAAGTATGGTGATTCGCTGCGCCATGAAACTGTTAATCAATTATTAAAAAAAATTCAATATTATCAACCTCGGGTTATTGGTTTACAAATTAAACGTCCCCAACAAACTAATTTATCTGAGGGTATACGCAAAGATAATATTATTGCTGCTTGTGTATTTACAAGTATGGGTCAACCGGAAATACCACCACCACCTAATTTTCCTGAAGAAAATATAGCTTTTAGCGATTTAATCCCCGATAACACATTCGACCAGGTTGTTCGTCGCGGTTTGTTATTTCAAAGACCTATCGAAAATAGTAAGTGTGATACTGATGTTTCTTTTTCCAGCATTTTAGCGACTAAATACTTGGAGAAAATAGATATAAGAGCAAAGCATAAAATTGAAAATAAAACTTTTTATTTCGGTAATACTCCTTTTCCTCGTCTACAGGCAAATTCTGGTGGTTATATAAATATTGAGAATGAAGGCTATCAAATTTTAATTAATTATCGCAATCACCGTAATGTTGCTAAGAGTGTTAGTTTAAACCAGGTTTTAACAGATAAAATCAATCCTAATTTAATTAAAGACCGTTTAGTAATTATTGGTGAAAGCGCTCGTCGTCTTGATGCAGGAAGATTGACTCCCTACAGTAGTTTTAGAGAACCAAATACAGTTCCTCGTGTCGTAATTCATGCCCAATTAACTAGCCAACTTATTAGCGCGGTATTAGATAATAGACCTTTAATTTGGTATTTTCCCGAATGGCTTGAAGCTGTTTGGACTTTAGGTTGGTCTTTATTTGGCGCTATTTTAGCTTGGAAAGTACGCAGACCTGTATTTTTATTAATAATATCTGGGATTACTGTATCTGGATTAATAATTATTTGCTACGGTCTAATTATACAAGCTGGTTGGGTGCCTGTAGTTCCTCCGGGTCTGGCTTTAGTTTTTACGGGTATTGGAGTATTAGGTTACACGAGCTATCAAACACAACAGCAGACAAAAGTTATTCTTTTAGAAGTTGAAAAACAAAAAGACGCTATAGAACAGTTAAATACACTTTTAAACGAAGCATCGGGTATTCAAGATGCACCTCGAATTCAACCTATAGCTGCTGCTAATATTTCTACTTCTTCTACCAACTTACTTAGCAATCGTTATCGCATAACTAGAGTTCTTGCTCAAGGTGGTTTTGGTTGCACTTATTTAGCCAAAGATACTCAACGTCCCGGTTTACCAACTTGTGTGGTAAAACAATTAATGCCAGCTAGAAGAGATACCAGATTTTTGCAAGTTGCAAGAAGATTGTTCGACTCAGAAGCCGAAATTCTCGAACTTTTAGGGAAGCACAATCAAATACCAGAACTCTATGCTTTTTTTGAAGAAGAAAAAGAATTTTATTTAGTTCAGCAATTTATTCCCGGACATCCTTTGACGGATGAATTACCACCTCATAAAAATATAAGAAGTGAAGCTGAAGTTACTAGTATGCTCAAGGAACTATTAGAAATTCTTGCATTCATTCACCAACGTCAAGTAATTCATCGCGATATAAAACCAGCAAATATAATTAGATGCAATCAAGATAATCGCTTGGTTTTAATTGATTTCGGTGCAGTTAAATTAATGCAGCCACAATCAAAAGAACAAACAGAATTAGCCACCATAGCAATTGGGACAAGAGGTTATACACCACCAGAACAATTTGCGGGACATCCCCGTCTCAGCAGCGATATTTATGCTTTAGGGATGATTGCTATCCAGTCATTAACGGGATTGCTCCCCCACGAACTGCAACCTAATTCCGATACAGGTAACGTAGAGTGGAAAGAATGGGCAAAAGTCAGCGATAAACTTGCAGCAATTTTAGATAAAATGGTGCGATATCATGCTTCCGAAAGGTATAAATCCGCAGTTGAAGCATTGGAAGATTTGAATCAGTAAGCAGTTATCAACGGGAGCATCCCAAATGTGTAAAAATATCATTTGTCATTGCGAGTGGAACGACGCATTCACCCGAAGGGTGTGGCTCATCGCAAGACTTTGAGATTGCTTCACTTCGTATGTCCTATCGGACACGCTCCGCTAACGCAATGACAATAACAATCTTAATTTTGCAAAATCGGGATGCTCCCTTATCAACTACCAATTACCAACTACCAATTACCAATTACCAATTACCAATTACCAACTACCAATTATTCATTATCTACTTCCTGTTCTACAGGAATAGTAATTAAAAACTCCGTTCCTTCTCCAATTATTGAAGTACAGCTAATCGTACCTTTGTGCTTTTCTGTAATAATTTGATAACTAATAGATAAACCTAATCCGGTACCTTTTCCGACTGGTTTAGTTGTAAAGAAGGGATTAAAGATATTTTCAATTGTGTCTTGATTAATTCCTGAAGCATTATCACTGATGCTAATTATGACGCTATTATTTTGTTCTATTTGAGTAGCGATACGAATCTGTAAATTGTCTTTTTCACTTTCTTCTAATGCATCAATAGCATTGCTAATAATATTCATAAATACTTGATTAAGCTGATTGGGATAGCATTCTACTAAAGGCAAATCCTGATATTCTTTTATAACTTCAATATCTAATTTTTGTTTTTTATTTTTTAATCTATTAGCTAAAATAACCAAGGTACTATCTATGCCATTATGAATATCTACGGCTTTAAATTCAGCTTCGTCTAACCGTGAAAAATTACGCAAGGAATTGACAATCTGACTAATTCTGTCGGCTCCTAACTGCATTGAATTCAAAAGTTTAGGTAAATCTTCTTGCAAAAAATCTAGTTCTATTGCTTCTATTTCTTTGGTAATTGAAGGATGAGGATTAGGATATTTTTGCTGATATAGTCGTAATAATCGTAATAAGTCTTGAATATACTCTCTAGCATAATTAATATTTCCATAAACAAAACTTACAGGATTATTTATTTCATGGGCAACTCCAGCAACCATTTGTCCCAAAGCTGACATTTTTTCTGTTTGAATTAAATAACTTTGGTTTTGCTTTAACTTTTTTAAAGCTTCTTCTAGTTGCTGCATCTGGTTTTTATTTATTTCTTCTCGTATAGCCAATTGCTCTGACATATAATTAAAACTTCTAGCCAATTCACCAATTTCATCTTTTGAAGAGATATCTGCCCGTACTTGCAAATTTCCTTGAGAAAATTTATGAGTTGCTTTTTGCAATTTTTTGATAGGATTAACAATTGTTCTTCCTAATAAAATTGCTAAGCCTATATCTATTAATAAAGCTAAAGCTGCAATTATTATTTGTAGCATCAAGCTTCGCTGTAGTAGAAGATTTAAAGCTGTTTCTGGAGTTCCTTTAACTAAAATTGCAACTGGTTCACCCTTAAAATTATTAATGGTTTTTGCTGCAATAGTATAAGGTTTTTCTTTAATTGATATTCTTTCAGTAACAGGCTGATCTATTGCTTCTAGTGCTGTAATTAACACCGTATTTTGTGGTAATTTAACATCATACAAATATTTATCTTTACTCGGGTTCTGTAGTGCAGTTTCTGATTTTTTTTGATTTAATGCTGATGCTGCAAGGCTAAATTTACCAGACTTAGAAAGTAAATAAACTGCGCTGTAATCGCCATATTGCGCTTTTACGCTTTGACTAACAATTGGTCTTTTATTGTTAACAATATCCCCAGAGATTAATGCACCTAATACTTCGCCATCTTTTGAGTCTTTTATAGATGTGACAGTATAGCGAATCAGTGCTGATTGTTTCTTGAATCCCTTCGGTAGTTGTGGAGATTCTTTCTGCAACTCTTCCCAAGAAACGATTTCACTACTTTTAATCTGTTTCTTTAATTTAAATGCTTCACTTACCAAATTATTTGGGTTAAAAACTTCTCCAGTTCTGTTTGCATTAGCGCTGACAATAATTCGTGCATCTCTATCTACTAAAGTTGCGTATTCAATGTTTCTAGCTTCGATTTCATTCTTAAGAATCTGTTTTACTTGCTCCTTCAAATCCGAATTTAAGACTTGGAATTTTTTGTATTCTTGAGCGGCAGAAATTATAGCAACATTATCCGATTGTCCGCGAAACCCAAATCCCATCTGATTAATTTTGATATTATAATTAATCTCTGTGACTGCAAGTTCGGACTTTACCTGATTTTCTAAAACACTGCGTCCTCCCATCACAATTAAGAAAGCACCTACCCCTACAAGTCCAAATATAGAAATTATTTCCGAAGTAAACAATCCTATAAGCTGTTTGCGCCAAATCGGTAAATTAAACCACCACTTAAAAATATTAAGATTATTTTTCATACAAGTATGTTGATTCAATCAAGCACTCAATTTACTGCTGTTAATATTCCTTAAAATTATATTTCCCCTAATTTTAAGTAGAATAACTTTTTATTATAATTTTTCTTGATTCACCTAAGTATATTTTTTTGTATAAGATTACTATTTAAATTTAGAAAAAGGCTCAATATATTTTCTATTGTCTAGCTTGAAAAGTTGTCCGTGGGGTTTTATCCCCAGACCGCATTTTTTTATTGTCATAAGCTCCTAGCGGACAAGCTCCGAAGACCGCTAAAACTTATTTACCAGTTATTTCAGATATCAAAACAAATTGCTATAGTTTATTGGCAATTAAATATCAAGCTGTAAATAAATCATCGCCAACCATTGTTGTATCATTTACTATTCAACAAAATCGCGTAGTATAAACTTTGTCTATTCATAAAGAAGGGAAATCTTATGGTTGCTCAAACAAAAGAATATGAAGCTCAACATTGGGTTAAAACACGCTCTTCGCTGGATTCTTCTGAGTCAACCTTTTTGACTTGGAGTGGAAAAATTTATGCTTTTGTTCCTGGTGAAAAGCGTAAACTATTATTTAAAATGCTTGGTGTTAGTGTTAGTAGATGCATTCTACACGAAGAGGGAAGCTGGGATTTTACATCTAGAGAATTGACTTATTATCTCGACCCAGAAACAGAAGAAATATTGCACAAATGGGAGAATCCTTTCACTGGGGAAATTGTGACAGTAATGCACGTTGCAAACAATCCCGTGCAAGGTTATTTTAAAGGTCGATTTCCGGCTCAAGTGGAAGGTGATACCACAACTTTTGTATTCGATATATTTCCTACCTACCC
Source organism: Calothrix parasitica NIES-267 (assembly GCF_002368095.1). GTDB lineage: Bacteria > Cyanobacteriota > Cyanobacteriia > Cyanobacteriales > Nostocaceae > Rivularia > Rivularia parasitica. The sequence continues at coordinate 376,505 of NZ_AP018227.1, forward strand.
TAATCCTTTAGCAGGAAATGCTAAATTTGCAGAATATAGTCCTCAAGAGACTTATCAAGCAGCAGAATTATTTAAACTATCCGTTCCCACCTCAGAATTATTAAATCCAGAATTATCTTCAGTTACTCAACTAAAACTTAGCTGGGATAGAATTGGACAGTGGGTTCCCTGGATGAAAATGGGTAACAATCCCGGACAAATGATTTATAGCGCTTACGGTAGCAAAGTTAAAGGTTTGTCAGCACTACCGCAATTGTTACAAGATGAAATTAATCATCAGGTACCTTTATATAAAAATGCACCAAAGTCTTTCAAAGAAGGAGAAGATATGACCTCTTGGCTGTACTTTGAAAAAAACTTTGATTCCTATCTGGCTGGAAAAAGATTTCCGCTGAGTGTTGGGGAAGATTAAAGCTCAAATAAGACTTAAGTAAATATTATAAGTAAGTCGGCACAAATAAACGGAGCTATGTAACAAGATGCAAATTACCCTTGAACCCTTGTCGCTACTTGCTACTTGCTACTTCCTGGTCTTAACTACGATTTTCAACACTGACCTACTTAATGGGTTGTAGAAACGTTATATGCAACGTCTCTACAAACCTTCATAATACATAGAAGATACGACTATTTCCGATTCATGTTTCTACAACTAATAACCCATATTTTCTAATATGGGAAAAGAGGAAGAGTTAAACAAATTAGGTTTACCGTAGTGATAACCTTGGGCATAATCAACCTGTAATTCTTTTAAAATATTTACGATATCTTGATTCTCAGCAAATTCTGCTATTGTTTTGATTCCAAGAGCTTCTGCTAAATAATTTATAGCCTGTACCATTGCTTTGGTAACGGTTTCAGTATGAATTTCTTTGATAAATGAACCGTCTATTTTTAAATAATCTACGGGAAGATTTTTTAAATAAGTTAATGATGACATCCCTTTGCCAAAGTCATCTAAAGCAAAAGAACATCCTAGAGATTGTAGAGAGTTAATAAATTTTGAGACTTGAGATAAGTTATTAATCGCTATAGTTTCTGTAATCTCAAAACAAAATACATGGGAAGGAATACTACTCTGCTGAAGTTTTTTAGATAAATAATCTAAAAATCTATTGTCATTCAGAGATGCACCAGAAATATTGATAGAAAAGCATATATTATCCCAAGTTGAAAAATTACTATTGTTTAAGTATTTAAATAAATTATCGATAACCCATGAATCAATTCTAGGCATCATTGAATAAACATTTGCTATTTCTAAAAAGTCTTCCGGTAATACAACTTTTCCGTTTTCATCTAATAGCCGAATAAGTACTTCATGGTGTATTCTTTGATTGCCAAGCTTTAAAGGAATAATTGGCTGAGTATATAAACAAAACCTATTTTCTTCCAAAGCATGACGCAATTTTTTGACCCATAATAGCTGAGAGTTTTTTCTATCCTTCTCTCTAGCTAAGTCGTATATATAAATTTGTACTCTATCCCGTCCTTGAGCTTTTGCTAAATATAAAGCTTGGTCAGCAGCTTCTACCAATGAAAGAGGATTGTCATTTCTACTAGGAATAGAACCCGCAACTCCTAAACTGATGGTTACTACTGAAGATACCGAGGAACCAGTATGGGGAATATTTAATTTTTTGACTCCGTTTCTAATTGCTTCGGCAACTTTAAAAGCACCTTCGGGAGGAGTATAGGGTAGTACAACGATAAATTCTTCACCACCATATCTAGCTACACAATCTGCCGGTCGTTTTAGAGTATTAGATATTGACTCAGCAACCATTCGCAAGCATTCGTCTCCTGTTTGATGTCCGTAAGTATCGTTGTAAGACTTGAAGCAGTCAACATCACACATAATTATAGATAAAGGTGAAGGAATACGTTGCAAACGCTTCCATTCTTTCTCTAATTTTTCATCGAAGTAACGACGATTAAATACTTTTGTTAAGGGGTCGCGGAGAGCAAGGTTCTTCAATTCTTTATTGGCCGTACTCAGTCTAGAATAAATTCTTCCCTGGTGAATTCCGATTGCTAATTGATTAACTAAACGCTTAATAAATTTTATTTCTTCAGTTTGCCAGTTTCGTTTTTGATTGCATTGATGTACTGTAAGAAATCCCCATAAAACATTTGAATTAATAGATAAATCCTCATGGTTTGCTGTCTTCTTGAAGAGTATTGGTATTGTTAGAATTGCTTTGATCTGAAAATTTTGCAAATCTTCTAAAAAGTGACTATCTAAATCTGAATTACTAATATCATCAATCTCTATTGTTTCACCATTAAGATATTTGGCTTCTTCTCCATTTTGAATAAAATATTTATGAGCAACACTATCTTCAGATATTTCTAGTATTCCAGATTTTACAACTTGCTCTTCAATGTAAATATAGCCATCCTCTAAACGAGTAATGATAGCGCGACTGCAATCTAAAAAATTTAAAATTTCTGTCGCAGCTGCTTGTATAATTAAGTTAATATCTAATGAGTCGCGAATACGTTCGGAAAGCTGAGATAACAGCTGTTCTTGTTCTGCTTTATAATGCAAATTTACGTTTTGCTGTACCAAATTATGGCGCAATCTTTCCAAACTTATATGAGTTTGAATACGAGCAATTAATTCTTCTTGTTGAATAGGCTTGGTGACGTAATCTACAGCGCCTAATTCAAATCCACGTACTTTATTAATACTATCAGACAAAGCTGTCATAAATATTACTGGAATGTCTATTGTTTGGGGATTCATTTTCAACAGACGACAAGTTTCAAAGCCGTCTATCCCAGACATCAAAATATCTAATAAAATTAAATCTGGTTTAGTATACTCTGCACTTTTAATTGCGTTATCCCCTGTTTGAGCTACTAATACTTTAAATCCAGCCGAACGCAAATAGCTAAATAAAACGTTTAAATTACTAGGAGTATCGTCAACGACTAATATAACTCCTTTATATTCATTGACTCTATTTATTGATGTTAGTAGCATAGCTATTGAAGTAGATTTACATTCTCTAAATAGTCAATACTGACTAAGTTTTACTTGAGAACGAGTGTTTAGAAATTTGGCGTTGCTGTTAGCGCAGCTTGGCGTTAAACATATTGAAATATGAATTTATTTTTATTAAAAGAGTATGCCCCCTAAATCCCCCTTGCATTAAGGGCTTTTAATTATTTTCCCCACATAATTGGGGGCTAGGGGGCTATTCATAGTTCTAATCAGCAACGCCAGAAATTTAGTCAATAAGTTTAAAATTTTATGCAGATTTTAATAGTCCTACTAGAAGTAATTCTTAATAGGATTCAGAAAAATAGAAGAAAATACGATATTAGTTTATATATTTAGTAGGAATGGTCGCAACTGGCATATTTTTATGGAGGGGAGGCAAAAACAGGTGTAGATTCTCTTCCCGCATTATTGCCGTGCCGTTGCTGTGATACTTTGAATAGTTTTGAGCGTAGTCAGAACTTTTTTAGGTAAGCCATCACAAAGTATTGTGACAATTGCGACCACTCTTGATTAGTTTAAAATTTCAAATTTCGAGGGTAATAATCCTTGAATAGAAACTATTCTAGTATTTATTTTTAGGTTCGACCATATTAGGTGTAGCTATAAATAAGGCGTTGCTGATTGAAAGTATGATTCCCCCCAACCCCTAATTCTGGGGGACTTGGAATTATTTTTCTCGCCGCTTATTTGGGGGATTTAGAGGGCTAGTAAATATGAGAAAAATAAATTCATATTTCAATACGGCTAACGGCTGCGCGCTAACAGCAACGCCATAAATAGAAATACCTAAATGGTCATCAAAAATATTAATAGCGTGAGTATAATAACTTTATCGCGATTAGAAAATTATTCTGCTCTTACTCTTAGTAAGTAGGTCGGCATTGAAAATAGTGGTTAAGACCTGGTAGTAGTAAGTAGCAATAAGGCTTTAAAGGTCATTTACATTTTGTTATATATCTCCGTTGGTTTGTGCCGACTTACTTAATTTATAGGAATGACTATATTTATTTATTCTTTTCTAATGAACCCACTTTAGCAAGAAAACGTAATCTCAGATTTTCTATAAACATCTTGAGAACGGAAGTATACGCAAATATGCATAAATAATTTTCGCCTTAACAACACCTTTACTGTAATCTGGACTACCTATGTCTGTTGACAGTAGTTTTACTGATATTTAATTGAATTATATTGCAAGATAACTATCGATTCCCGAACAGGAATTACTCAACACACTTTTCTAAAAACTTGATTAATTTCTGCTGTTGAAAATTTCCAGCGAGTTCGCAAACTTTCTTAACAAAGGGAAGATATTTGCTGTCTAAATTTTGAATATATTCTGCTTGCTCAATCACTGCTTCAATATCTCCTATTTGGGTCAGATGGAGGAGGTGGTTTACATACTCTTCGGATGGATTTAATATAAAGCTATCAGTATTTAAGCTAGTAGTGATTTGACGAGTTGGTTTATGAGACTCTAATGTTAAATTAGAAGACTGAGGATAAACCCATTCTATTGCTAAAAGCTGGGTTATAGATTTTAGTAGCAAGTTTAAATCTATAGGTTTTGGCAAGAAAGCGTTACATCCGATACGATAGCTAGAGAGTTGAGCATCAAACATTGCATTAGCCGAAATAATGATAATTGGCATATCCTCAAATTCAGGATTGTTTCGTAATGATTGAGTTATTTCAAAACCATCCATAACTGGCATCACTAAATCCACTAATATTAAATCGGGTTGGAAACTTTCAGCTTTTTCTAAACCTTGCTTACCGTTAACAGCTTCACTGACCTCAAAACCTAATTCTTCCAAAAATGTGACTAGTAAACAACGATTAGTTTGGTTATCATCTACAATTAATATTTTCGGATGCTTGTCCTTGATTCCTACAGGCTGTAAAGTTGAAAGTATATTGGTACTGAATTGACTGTTTTCCGCTTCTGGAAAATAAAGGTCAAAATAAAATAAGCTTCCTTCTCCTCGAATGCTGTTTGCTTTGATTTCTCCCCCCATAAGATTGACGATTCTTTGGCTGATAGCCAAACCTAATCCGCTACCTTCATTAACAAAATCGTCGTTTTGTAATCGGTGAAATGGTAGAAATATCTCTTCCATTTTTTCAGGAGGTATTCCAATTCCCGTGTCTTCAACCTGAAAGCGAATCAAGCAATATTTATAAGTCTGAATATTTTGAGGATTTTCGGATTCAGATTCACCACAATCTCCCAATTGTCTTATCTGAAAATTAACGCTACCTTTCTGCGTAAATTTTACAGCATTGCCTAATAAATTTAGTAATATCTGTCTCAAACGAGTTTCATCACCTACAATCGTTGAAGGTAGAGAAGATAAAGCTTGATAATTAAAAGTAATATCTTTTTGTTGAGCGCGGACATCGATAACAGAAATAATTTCTTCAATAAATAAGGGGAAAGATATTTCTTTTAGTTCTAATTCTAATTGATTTTCTTCAATTTTAGACAAATTCAATATATCATTAAGTAATCTCAGTAAATGCTCCCCAGAATGATAAATATTGTCTATCCTACGGTGCTGCTTGTGACTAAGTTCTTTGTCTGCTTGAAGAATTTGTGCAAAGCCTAAAATTCCATTTAAAGGAGTTCTTAATTCGTGGCTCATATGAGCAATAAATGAATTCTTGGCTTGGTTAGCCCTTTCTGCTACTTCTTTCGCAAGGGATAATTTAGTGCTATTTTGTTCTAACTGATTATTATTTAAAGTCAGCTGTTCTTGAGCATTTTTTATTTCAGTAATATCGATGCACGAACCAATATAGCCAATTAATTCACCTTGTGAATTAAAGCGAGGAGCTTGTTTTCCTAACATCCAGTAATATTGTTTATCAACTCCTTGAATGCGAAATTGTAGTTCAATTGGTTGACAAGCTCCATCCCAACTGCACGCATCCTTGAAGAATAAATTTCTGTCTTGTATATGAATATTGTCTAGCCAACCTTCACCAAGCTGCTGCTCTAAATTATTACCTGTAAACTCCCACCATGCTTGATTAAAAAATGTTCCTTGATAATTATTGTCAATCATCCATATGGGTATCGGAGCGGTATCTGCCATAATTTTAAAACGAGCATCAGTTTCTTTTAATGCAGCTTCTGCTTGTGTACGCTCGGTAACTTCAATCATCACGACTAAGGTACGAATCACATCTCCACTATCATTTTTATCTGCAATTGCGTTCAGTAGGATGTCAATTACTTCCCCATTTCTACATACAAATTGATAAGGAATATTCCAGCAGCTACCGCGATCCAAAAACTCCGATAAAACCTCTACTAAATACCGACGGGATTCTGGAGTCAGAAATTTGATGAATTTTTTACCAATAACTTCTTGACGTTCGTAACCTAGTTTCTCAACCCAAAAATTACTCGCTTCGATAATCCTACCGTTTTCATCAATAGAATGCAGCATTGCGGGAGTTTTTAGATAAAGACTGCGAAATTTTTCTTCGCTATCTATTGAAGTAGTATTTGCAGTTTGGAGTGCGTTAAAAGTCTGTTGTAATTGATTTTGAGTTGTTTTAATTGTGCTAATATCAATAAAACTAATTACTATTCCATCTAGATTACCGTTATCTTGAATACAAGAATTAATTCGTACTAATAAGTATTTATCTTCATTATTAAGTTTGACTTCTAAATCTAATGATTTTCCGGTTTCGAGAACTTCTTCAATAATTTGAATAAAATTAGAACAATCCAGATTATGGCTGAGGTGTCTTAAAGGACGATTAATATCTTTTTCTATTAGATTGATAGCAATAGTAGCAGCAGAGGTAAATTTGCGAATTCTTAATTGTTTATCTAAAAAAACAACCCCGATATTAGTATTTCTAAGTAAATTATTTACATCTTTATTTAGTTCAGCTAGTTCGTTAATTTTCAACTGATATTCAGTATTAACGATATAAAGTTCTTGATTCGCTGATTTTAGTACCTCATTTGTAATGTGTAATTCTTCGTTATAGGCAAGTAAATTTTCATTTACAATATCAGATTCTTCATTATTAAAATCTAATTCTTCAATCGATATTTTTAAACTTTCTTCAGTTTCCTCTAGTTGATGTTCTAATTGGGAAATTTGTTCAGAAACTTGAGAATCGGGCGGAATTGAGATATCTTTTTCTTGAAATGTGACCATTAATAAATCTTCCATGGAATGAGAATTTTCATAGAAGTTTACTTTTAATTCTATAGTGCGATATTTATCTTTTTCATCTAACTTTATACTTCCATAAGTAACACTTTTTTTCTCTTTATGTACTCTGTGTAATGCGGTATTTAAAGGTAACTGTAGAGGTGGTGAAACTAGATGCGTCACATCATGAGTCAATTTGCCTACAGGAAATTTTAGGACATTTGCTAAATCTTCAAAAACTTCTACGACTTGGTTATTCTTATCTATAAGTAAACAAGTGACTTTATTATCATTAAGAAAAGTTTTTAAAAGTTTTTCTAGTATAATTTCTCTCTTCTCCGGCTTTTTTTCCCCATAATCAATATAGGAATTTCTCGAAACACTGTATTTATCTAATTTTTTTACAGAAATTACAGGTATAGGTATATGTAAATTAACATCTCGTCGCTTGCTGTAAAACTTATATTTATTATTTATAGATATAAATTCATCGGCTAAAAAACTCATATGTTCTGTATTTCCCAAAAATAAAATCCCTTTTTTTCTGAGAGAAAAATGTAGATTTAGCAAGGTTTTATGCTGTAAGTCTGGCTGCATAGACATTAATATATTGCGATACACAATTAAGTTTATCCGAGTAAATACTGCATCTTTACTTAAATCGTGATGAGCAAAAATCAACATTTTTTGCAGCTTCCGCTTTACTTTAAATGAATCTTGTTGCGGAGTAAAATATTTTTCTAATCTTTCAGGAGTAATATCATTGCTAATAGTTAGAGGGTAAACTCCTAGAATCGCTTTTTCCAAAGCATCACTATTAATATCTGTCGCAAATATTTTTACCTTTGGTTTTAGTGATAACTTGCTCAGAGCCTCATCAATGATAATAGCTAAAGAATAAGCCTCTTCTCCTGTCGCACATCCGCTTACCCAAAATTTTAATTCTTCATCCGGCTGACTTTTTTCAATCAAATCAGGAAGAACTTTATGCTCCAAAAATTTCCAAGCATCGTTATCTTTAAAAAAGCTGGGAACAGCAATTAATATATGTTTAAATAAAGCCTGCTTTTCTTCATCAGACTTCTGCAAATACTCAATATACTCATCTACGTTTTTATCCGTAGCGCTACATCGGTCATTAATACGTCTCGATAAATCACCGTTTTTACAAGATAATAAATTAACTTGATTATATATAAATAATATATCAGTTATTTGTTTTAATTCAGAGTTTTTTAAGCATAAATATGAATTAATATACTCTTGCTGTACTGATACTGATGAAACTAGAAAATCGTATGTCAGTTGCGCTAAATGCTCTGGATAATTAACCTGCTGAATTCCTCCTTTCTGGATAACATCTTCAGAATTATCCAAAAAATTATGTAAATTTAATTTTGCGATCGCGCTCAATGGCATACCATCAAATTCTGCAGTTGATGGTTCTTGAATTAAAATCAAACCTCCAGCATCATAAATTGTTTGTAAACCGGAAGAACCATCAGTACCACTACCAGATAGAATTATCCCAACTGCTTTTTCTCGACAAGTTTTTGCTAATGAATTAAAAAATAAATCAATCGGAAAATTTGGTTTCAAACTTGTTCGACTTTCCCGGTTGACTAGACGTAGCTTGTTACCTTCGAGAATTATATTTTTATCTTTTGGAATTAAAAAAAAAGAATTAGCAGCCAACTCCATACCTTCTGTGATTCGGTGAATTTCCATCTGAGTATGTCGCTCTAATAACTCCTTCATCAAACTCTTGAAATGAGGAGAAAGATGCTGCACGACGACAAAAGCTGCGCCACTGTCCGACGGCATATTTTGAAAAAACTTTTCTAAAGCCTCCAACCCACCAGCAGATGCACCAATACCTACGACAAACAATTTGCAGTTATCCCGATAAGAGGAGCATTTGATATCTAACTGTTCGAGAGACATATACTAACCGCCTAAGCTTGTAATCTCTTTATAGTATTCTTTTTGTAAGTAATTATACATATCTTTTGGATGAAAAGCAGTTACATGTTTTCAATTGTTTACCCAAAAAAATTGATGTTTGTATCGTAAACACATATCTATTCTTACTGCTCCGTCTGCTCGCTCTACTTGTCTCACCCTGTAAAATTAATTTAGCCTAACACCTACTCCCCCTAGACACTCTCCCCATCACCTCCACTTTGCAGTAAGCTGAGAAACTATGCGTTCATCGAACTACTATGGCAACTATTAACGACAATTATTTAAAGCTAAAAGCAGGTTATTTATTTCCTGAAATTGCCCGACGAGTAAATGCTTTTGCTGAAGCGAACCCCAATGCAAAAATCATCAAGTTAGGGATTGGTGACGTTACCGAGCCGTTACCGGAAGCTTGCCGAACAGCAATGATAGAAGCTACCAACGAAATGGGAAACCGAGAAACCTTCAAGGGTTACGGTCCCGAGCAAGGTTATGCTTGGTTGCGCGAAAAGATTGCTCATCATGACTTCCAAGCACGGGGATGCGAAATTGACGCTTCGGAAATCTTTATTTCTGATGGCTCCAAATGCGATACTGGTAACATTCTAGAAATTTTTGGTAAAAATAATACTATTGCGGTTACCGACCCTGTTTACCCTGTTTATGTTGACACTAACGTTATGGCAGGTAATACGGGGGATGCAAAGAAAAGTGGCGAATATGAAGGATTAGTATATTTACCAGTAACTGCTGAGAATAATTTTACCGCACAAATTCCTTCGCAGAAAGTTGATTTAATCTATCTTTGCTTCCCGAACAACCCTACAGGAGCAACAGCTAGTAAAGAAGATTTAAAAGCTTGGGTAGATTATGCAAAAGCCAATAACTCAATCATCTTCTTTGACGCAGCTTACGAAGCCTTTATCACCGATTCGGAGCTTCCCCACTCCATTTACGAAATCGAAGGTGCAAGAGATTGCGCGATTGAATTCCGCTCCTTCTCCAAAAATGCCGGCTTTACCGGAACCCGTTGCGCGCTGACAGTAGTACCCAAGACCCTCACAGCCAAAGCCTCCGACGGCTCCGATGTCGAACTGTGGAAGCTGTGGAATCGTCGTCAATCTACCAAATTCAACGGTGTATCTTACACAGTACAGCGCGGTGCAGAAGCAGTTTATTCCAAAGAAGGAAAAGAACAGATAAAACAGCTAGTTAGTTTTTACTTAGAAAACGCCAAAATCATTCGGGAAAAACTTACCGCAGCCGGATTAAAAGTTTACGGAGGAGTTAATGCACCTTACGTATGGGTAGAAACACCAAATGGATTAACCAGCTGGGATTTCTTCGATAAATTAGTCAATACTTGCAATGTAGTAGGTACACCTGGTTCCGGTTTTGGTGCAGCAGGTGAAGGTTACTTCCGAATTTCAGCTTTTAATAGTAGAGAAAATGTAGAAGAAGCAATGAAGCGGATTACTGAGAAATTTAAAGTTTAAAATACGTACTTGATTAATCATAGTCAGGAACTCTACCTGACTGTGATTAAATCAAATAATTAAGTAAATAATTTATGAATAAATAAAAATAATAGCTTTCGTTATTTGTTATTTTTAACCAACATTTGGGCAAGGTAAACATCAGAATTTGAGATTACTTTTATGTTTATTACAAGTAAGTCTTGAGATGTTCAAAACATAATAGAAATTCCCGCTTATGTTTATCGCTAATGATGCATCTAAAACTTCTGCCAGTCATACTCAACCGAACAAGCCCAAGCTCCATATAACTTACCTTTCAATTTATGAGTTTGTAACAATGATTCAAATGGGTCATTTTTTAAAAGAGCAAGCCGTTCCTCAATCACCTCATTTAACTCAGGCTGTCGCTTAATTAATCGCTTAAATGCTCTTTTGAAAGAAGATGAAATGACTAGATTTTTCACTTAATTTGTCCATAGATATAGATGAATTTAAAAATATCATATTATATAAAATTCACTATATTCCAAATTTCGGTGATTAAGCGAAATTCTTATTTGTTACGTTTTAACTATTATCTATTGATTCAATTCATTCATAATTTCGGAAACTTCACCACGAAAAACTTCCCCTTTCGCATACTCTAACCGTGCTTGAGCAATATTGTCAGCAATTTCATCGCGGCGCTTTTCAACAATTCTTCGCCGTACAACTTGGACGAGTGCTTCCTGTTCGTCTAAAGATAGGGTTTCTATGCTTTCTAAAACCCGGTCAAAATTAGAAAATTCTGTGATTATCTCTGCTTATTTTCCCACGTTTACATTGCAATTTTAACAGCAATATCCAATCATCAATCACCAATCCCCCATTCCTATCTTATTAATGTAAGCACCGCTCCTTGAAAATTAATGGTTACAGTTAGTAGGATAATCCTGGCACTAAAAGGATTAAACTGTAAAAATGCCTACAGAAGAACAATTAAAGTGTTTGTACACAATCACGTGTCAGTTAACCTTTGTAATGCTTCAACCAATTCACCTTGTTTACTTAGACCAACGCACGCTAAATTTATATATCTTAGCTGGTGAAAACGAAGATATTGAATTTGAAGTAACTATTGATGGAGAGGTATTTTGATGAATCCTGTAAACTATACTCAAATGTCCGACAAGCAATTAAAAAAATATTTGGTCAAAAATCGCAACGATAAAGCAGCGCTTCAAGTTTATTTAAACCGTCGTCACCAGTACTCAAACCCCGTAATTACAAACCTCAATGAATCCGATTTTGAAGATAAAATTTTAACTGCGATTCGCGACCAAATGAGCAAGAATGTCTAGTATTGATGCTTCAGATAATTATTTAATTAAAGTAATTTTAGAGCAAGTTAAGAATTGGGCTGAAAAGCGTTCGGAAATTTTAGCATTAGCTTTAGTAGGTTCTTATGCACGAGGTGAAGCAACATTAGAATCTGATATTGACTTAATGGTAATTGCTTCGGACACAGACGTTTTTCGTCAAAATTATGATTGGATGCATCAAATCAATTGGGAATCGATTAATTATAAAATTCAGAAGTGGAATGACGCTGATTATGGTGTAGTTTGGTCAAGACATATTTATTTATGTAATTCAAAAAGTAATTCAAAAAGTAGCTCAAAAAATAACTTATTTAATGATTTAACTAACAAATTAAAAGTAGAAATCAGTTTTGGTTTACCAATATGGGCATCTATTCAACCCATTGATTCGGGTACATTTGGTGTAGTTAGTCGTGGCTGTAAAATTATTTACGACCCACAAGATATTTTGACTAATTTAGTATCCAAAATAGATTGTCAAAAATAGATTTATAAATTTGATTAACGCTTCAAACAAAAGATAATATTAAATCGGGAAATCTAAAATCCTTCTTGGAAAGTTTAACTCAAATCTTGCACCAGTGTCATAAACCCGGTTTCTATTCGTGAAAGCATTATTATGTTGTTGTTTAAGCAACAAGAAACCGGGTTTATTTGGTCTTCTTGAGAATGGTGCAAGATATAAGTTAAGGGAACGCCATTTACACTCTGCGAGATTTTTGGGGGGACGGAAACCGACACCCCTTTCCTTGTCTCACCGCAACGCAATGGCTTCCCAAGACCGCAATCGCTCAACTTTCCGCAAAATCTAAAATCCAAAATCGAATGACCCTCCCAAAGCCTGACATAGCCTATATCCCATGCAACCAAGAAATTGTAGAAGCTATACTAGAATTCGCTAAAATCAACTCCGAGGATATTATTTACGACCTAGGCTGTGGAGATGGACGCATTTTAATCGCTGCGGCAAAAAAATATGGAACACGTGGTGTAGGTATAGATATTGACCCTAAAAGGGTTCAACAGGCGAAACAAAAAGCTATTAATAATAAAGTTGATAAACAATTAGAGTTTTATCAACAAAATTTATTCCTTAGTAATTTTGCTGATGCAGATGTTATATTTATCTACTTGTTACCCCATCTCAACTTAAGATTGCGTCCCCAGCTATGGAAACAATTAAAACCAGGTACTAGGATAATATCTCGCGATTTTGATATGGGAGACTGGGAACCATTGCAGCAATTAACCCTGACCGTAGAAGAAGATGAAGAACAAGAAGAAGTAACCTTACATTATTGGGAAATAGGGAATTAGTTAATTAGGTCGGCATCAATAAACCAAGCTATGTAGCCTTAGCACCTAGCAATTCTTTCTCCTCTCTGCTTCTCCCATTGAAGTTCCGCACTCTTTCGGGTGATAATTGTATGTCCCTCCGGGACAGGCTCCGCTAACATTGTTCATTGTTTATTGACGAAAATGTCTATTTCAAAAACTGAAGCAAAACAACTTTTAGAACGAATGATTTTTGAAGAAACTCATCCCCAAGATTGGGTACAAGATGTTTGGGGATTGAGTCCATTATTAGGAGACAGTGCAGCAAAATTATTTGAGGTTTTTGAAGCGCTGATTGAATGCTGTCCCGAATCACAATTAGAAAATTTATTACAAAGCTATTATCAGCAAAATTTTATGAGTGATGACCAAGACTATCCAAATCAAAATTAAACAACAGGTAACTTATGCCTCAAACTAAAATTTACGGTATTGATAAGTATTTAAATCCGATTAAAAATCAACTAAGTCCAATAATTCATAGTTGCTTTGTAGATGTGCTGCAATATCCTACTGAGAAACGTTTTCATCGTTTTTTCCCAATGGATAAATCGGATTTTTTGTTCCCATCTGATAAAAGTCAGAGCTATTTAATTATTGAGATTAGCATGTTTGAAGGACGTTCTGTTGAAGTCAAGAAAAACTTAATTCGCTTACTTATCAAACGTATTAGTGAAAAGTTTCGCATTTCTAGTAACGATATAGAAATCACTATCTTTGAAACACCAAAATGTAACTGGGGAGTACGGGGTGTTACTGGTGATGAATTGGGTTAAGGGGCTATGAGTTACGAGTTATGAATTAGAAGTTAGGATTTCATGATTATATTATTAAACTATTAACCTTTAACCTTTGACATGCAGACCTTTGACCTTTAAAGTGTTTATGAAAATTTAATCTATATTTATAAAATTTTTATCTGTTTAATCCTGGGTATAGAAGTATATAAAGTAAAAATGATAGTGCCGTCTTCAAGTTATTTTATGAGTCAGTATCAGTTTTTAGACCGGCGTTTTCAAGAATATAATGTAGCTCTGATAAAAGCATTGCAGGATTTAGCCGCTCAGTTAGAAGCAGAAAAATGTATACAACAGGGCGAATTTGTTAGGGTGATGCTTGATTTTTTGTTAGAAGTTGAAGTAAAAAACCAACGCGACCTAGCTGCAATCGAAGAAGATATAAAAAAGTCGCTTCTACTAGACTAAGACGTTAATGAAATAATCGATTAGGTAGTCTAGATAACCTTTTAATTCATCAATTGCTTTATCTGAAATTACGGCAGAATTTTGCCATTCATTAACATATTTACTTCTAATTGACTCAAATGCTCTCAAATAAATCTCAACTGGAGGTTCGTAATGGCTAACTACCCCTTTGTAAAGTAAGCGGGGTTCGATTTCATTTTCCATACAGCTACCAATCAATTTAAGATATTTGCTGATATTACGACAAAATTCTTCTACATGTGGATGCTCGGAAGTTAATAACTCAGATGCGACTTTTTGCGCTACTTCAATTCTATTAGCTAATAGCCATCTTCCTCCTTCTATACATCCAGCCCTTTGGGATTCTAATTCTGGAAGAGATGATGTTAGTTCTCTTTCTATATATTCTAGTGAATAACGAAGTTTATCTTGTCTTTCTTGAATTTCCTTGAGGTTTATAATTCCTACATGAGATAACTTTTTATCTTCTAATTCTCTGATTAAAACTTCTACAGTTGGTTTGATAATTTTGGTAATATATTCTATTTTTTCTTTGCTTATCTCCAAAATTTGGTTACGTAGTTCGTAATTGACTATTTTTTCTAAGCGACTATTTGTCTTTTCTTCTAAACTAGCTAATTGTTGTTCTAAGGAGGATATAATTTTCTGCTGAGATAAGTCCGTTTGTGGTGAAGCTTGATACAGCTTTCTTTCTAAATCTTCTACTCTTCTTTGCATTTTTTTTAAAAGAGATGCATTTACCCAAGGGCTAAAAATAAACCCTGCAAAACTGTGTAAATTTCTTCCCATTTTTCCTATAATTCCCTGATTATTCAACTTTTGAGCCATGCGGTTGATCCTTGAAATTTCATGTCCATTTTTCAAAATATATTTTTGTTGAGCAAGCTACCTCATTATTTCTTTAAGAAATACTTTATGAATCCACAAGACAGAATATATTTTATGCATCTATACTTGTCTGCTTACATGCTCTATTTTTACGCAAAGTATGCATGGAAGATACTATGGTCGCGAACTTTACAGCCAATAACTATGACAAGCAACACTGATGCTAATACAGTATCTAAAACCTTTAATCGCGCAAATTATGTTGTATTTAGCGAAAAATATGCAGATAATATTTGTAAATCTTAATCATGCGGCTGCTCAATTAAAAATACTTACTCTGTTAACGTTTATTCTAGCAATTTAAACGTTAATAAATATTCAGCTATACGCAATTTTTAACCTATGCTTCACTATAAAATTATAATTTCTACGTTTATTAAAAGAAATACTTTTCTAAAACAAAATAAAAAATAATACTACAGATAGATGCTTTGTGACTACATGAATGCTAAATGAATATCAATCACCAAAACTAAGCTTAAACACATTAAAAATATTGAAGTGAATTAAAGGCTGACTAAAACTATTAGTAGGCAAAACCGTACTAAAGTATTAGCGTTTTCTACCCCAAAAATATTAGTTTAGATAGATAAAATTTAGATACGGATTAAGTGATGCTGTTATCAAGAACAAATTCAAAAGAATGCAGCATACTTTAGGAGACAAAATATATGAATAATCAGTTCAAAACAGCCGCTTTATTAGCTGCGCTGAGCGGTCTTCTGATAGCTATTAGTTATTGGATAATTGGCGGCAGTGCAGGTTTAATTATAGGTATCGCGATAGCCGCAGTTACTAATCTTGTTTCTTGGTACCAATCAGATAAAATCGCTTTGGCAGCTTACCGAGCACAGCCCGTTTCTGCAAGCGATGCACCGGGACTCTACCGCATGGTAGAAAGACTTTCTAGTAGAGCAAATATTCCCACTCCAAGGCTATATATAGTTCCTGATTCTAATGCCAATGCTTTTGCTACTGGTAGAGACCCGGAAAACGCAGCAGTAGCAGTTACAGAAGGAATTTTAAACATTCTCACAGAGGAAGAGCTTGAAGCCGTACTTGCTCACGAACTTACTCATATTATTAATCGCGACACGCTTACTCAAGCCGTTAGCGCTACTGTAGCTGGTGCAATTTCCTTCTTGGCACAGATGGTAAGTTACAGTTTATGGTTTGGTGGAAATTCACGGGACGGTGACAGAGGTGGTAATCCTTTAGGAATGTTGTTAACAGTTACCTTAGCTCCTTTAGCTGCAAGCGTAATTCAATTAGCAATCTCCCGTACCAGAGAATTTTCTGCCGATGCTGGTGCAGCCAAATTAACTGGTAATCCCCGCGCTTTAGCTCGCGCTCTGCAACGCTTAGATTCCACAGCTAGACAAATGCCAATGCAAGCCAATCCAGCTTTTGAGCCTTTATTAATTGTCAATCCCTTGAGCGGTGAATTTTTAGGTAATTTATTTAGAACCCATCCGAGTACTGAAGCGCGAATTCAAGCACTACTAAAGATAGAACAACAATTACCTACGACCGTTTAACTGAGCATGAAGAGTGAAGGTTGGTTGATAACATTATTGGTCTTAGAATCCTAAAAATTGTATTTTCGCTCTAATTCATGTATTGTAAGCCTTTGAAAACTGCTAAATTCAGTCTTCATACCTCACAGCTCATAATAAATAATTCATACTTACCCATATCTAAAAATCATGACAGATAACAATCCACAACCAAAAGTAACAGTAGAAATTAGCCCTCAAACCACCGAAATGGTAGAAAGCCAAATGGCTGGAGAGACACAAGATGTTAAAGATGAAACTGCGGCTTTAATTGAAGCACTTAAGAGACGTGCCCAAGTAGAAGCCCAATCTGCTGGTACTCTGACTCGCGAAACCTACTTAAGTGCAGTTCGTCAAGCACGAGAATCCATCGAACAAAACCAGCTTATCGAACGCGCTCGCATTGAAAACGCTTTCGAGATGGTACAAGGTGAAGCTCAAAAAAACTTTGAATCGATTGTCGCAGAAGTGCAAGAGCTTGGTGATAGATTACAAGCAGCCGCACAAGCAGCTTGGGATGTACTAACAGCACCCCGAAAATAAGTGAGTGGACAAAATGATTTGTGTCATTGCGAGCGATAGCGAAGCAATCTCAAAGTGTTGCGATTGCTTCACTTCACTTCGTTCCACTCGCAATGACGAATATACAATTAATTTTGTCTAGGTACTTAACCTATTAAATAAAATAAAAAAGAATTTTTGAGAGACGTTGCAATTGTGTAACGTCTTTATTATTGTTGGTAATTGGTAATTGGTAATTGGTAATTGGGGATTGGTAATTGGTAATTGGTAATTGAGGACTGAGCATTGATTACTTGTAACCACTAACCACGAACCACTAACCACTAACCACTAACTCATAACTCCTAACTCATAACTCCTAACTCCTAACTCTTAACCACTAACCACTAACCAATATAATATTAAAGCTTTAGACTGAAGTAATAATTATGCGAACTTACTATTGCGGCGAAATCCGTTCATCTAATATCGGAGAAACTGTCACTTTATATGGATGGGTAGACCGTCGTCGCGATCATGGTGGTGTGATATTTCTAGATTTACGCGACCGTACCGGTATTGTCCAAATTGTCAGCGACCCACAACGCACTCCCGATTCATACGAACAAACTAATACACTGCGGAATGAATATGTTGTTAAGGTAACTGGTAGAGTATCCCAACGTCCGGATGATTCTCTCAACCCCCGCTTACCTACTGGTGAAATTGAAATCTACATCGATAATATTGAACTGCTTAATGCAGTGCGATCGCAATTACCTTTCCAAGTTTCTACAGCCGATACGGAACCGGTGCGGGAAGATTTACGGTTAAAATACCGCTATCTAGATTTGCGTCGGGAACGCATGGCGCGTAATCTACAGTTACGACATCAAGTTGTTAAAGCTATCCGTCGCTACCTCGAAGACGAAGAAAAATTTATCGAAATTGAAACTCCCATACTAACTCGCTCTACTCCGGAAGGAGCAAGGGATTTTCTGTTACCCAGTCGCGTGAATGCTGGTGATTGGTTCGCTTTACCCCAGTCACCACAATTATTCAAACAAATTCTCATGGTATCGGGTACTGACCGATATTATCAAATTGCTCGCTGCTTCCGCGATGAAGATTTACGGGCTGATAGACAACCGGAATTTACTCAATTGGACATGGAAATGAGTTTTATGTCCCTTGAAGAAATTATTACTTTGAATGAAAAGCTGGTCGCTCATATCTTTAAAGCAGTTAAGAGTATTGATTTACCTATTTCTTTCCCGCGTCTTACCTACGCTGAAGCAATGGAAAGATATGGTAGCGATAAACCGGATACGCGCTACGATTTAGAACTAGTGAATGTCTCGGATTTGCTCAAAGACAGCGGCTTCAAAGTATTCCGCGATGCTGTTGCTAAAGGGGGAATCATCAAAATTCTTCCCATCCCCGGTGGTGATATAATTTCTAATGTCCGTATTAAACCGGGTGGCGATATCTTTAAAGAAGCTAGCGAAGCCGGAGCTAAAGGTTTAGCTTATATCCGTGTCAAAGAAAACGGGGAAATTGATACTATAGGTGCAATCAAAGATAATTTGAGTGAAGCACAAAAACAAGAGATTTTGCAACGCACCAATGCAAAAGCAGGACATTTATTGCTTTTCGCTGCTGCTGATTCTGGTACTGTTAACAAAACCTTGGATAGATTGCGCCAGTTTGTAGCCAAGGAATTCAAGTTAATCGAACCGGATAAAATTAACTTGCTTTGGATTACCGATTTCCCCATGTTTGAATGGAATGCAGACCAAAAGCGGCTCGAAGCATTACACCATCCATTCACCGCTCCCCATCCTTCGGACTTAGAAGACTTAAAAACCGCACGCGCTCAAGCTTATGATTTAGTGTTTAACGGCTTTGAAATTGGTGGTGGTAGCTTGCGGATTTATCAACGAGAAATTCAAGAACAGGTATTTGAAACAATCGGCTTATCGCCCGATGAAGCTTACAATAAGTTTGGTTTCCTTTTGGAAGCTTTTGAATACGGTACTCCTCCCCATGGTGGTATAGCCTATGGTTTGGATAGATTAGTCATGCTATTAGCGGGAGAAGAATCTATTCGCGATGTAATTGCTTTCCCTAAGACCCAACAAGCAAGTTGCTTGTTAACTGATGCACCTTCAAAGGTAGATGCTTCTCAGTTGAAAGAGTTACATGTAGCTTCGACATACAAACCTAAGTCCAAATAATATTTGAGGAGATGGCGATTATTTGCGATACATTCGCTTTTCTCTCCATCTCCCTATCTGTTAAAGCTTACTTGTAAAATTTAATCTAAGTATGTTCTAGTTTACTGAAACTTCCCCATTACTTTGCCAGAAATTTTCTTGTACTATAAATAATTAAGGCTTTAACTAAATTAAATATTTTTACAATTTAAGACAATAAATTAAATATTTATAAAATGAAATCATGCTGCTAACAAGTTGATATTAGCTTGATGCTTCGCTATTCTATTAACTCCAGTAGTAAGGCTAACTATTTTAATCTTGATAAAAAATAATTTATGTATCCCAAATATCAGATTTAGATTTTGTTATTGGTAGTTTGTTGATGAATAAAATATTTATTGTAGTTGTAAATTTTATATTCACTGTAATCCTGGTTTTTTTATCAATCATATACATTTAGCTATAACCGAATTTATCTAGCCTGAAAGCTGATTATGCCTATATTGCTTCGTCCGCTAAAAAAATAATCATGATTAGATAAGTAGGATAAATACTCTCATTCAGAGCAACAATGTACGAAAAGTATCCAACATTTGATTTAAAAAGCTTCTACTTATCGCTTTATCAAGACATAAATCTATTAAAAGTAAGACTCAAAATACTTCTTTAGTTCATTACTTTACTAGAATCGGTATTGCAAAAATCTATTTGAAACAAAATATCAAAATACTGTATAATTACTGATAAGAATATAAATATCTTCCCCAACACAATAAAATATGTACTGTAGTTTTATTCAAAGCCATACTACGGTTGGGAAAAGCATATTATGATTTAATATCAAGATATTATAAAGATAATATCAAGATATAATGAAGTATGAAGCTAAGGTATTGTTACCCGGTCACAACCGTTGTTAACATTTCAGCATTGTAATTAAAAATACAAATGGAGGTTTGTATGTTTCAATAGTTGCTGAAGTAATGTTTAATGATGTTAATATCTTATTAACTCTTATGAGAGGAATACGTATTTCTTCTTGTAAAATTTTACAGCTTCAGTAAGGTTCAAATCTGCTGATAGTTTTAACTTTAAATTCAGGTTGGCAATTTGAAATTATGTAGAAAATTTCAAAGCTTTATAGTTGCATTTTAGTAAAAATATACTTGAGTGCGATAAATTCTTGAAATTGAATATTGTCCGAAAATTTGATTGGATTTACAACAATTAGCGTAAATTCTAATAGTTGAGTTGGGCTTCGATGGTCAAATTGATCTCAGTCCCTCTAAAGTTGCCTTGTGCTTAAGTATGCTTTATCAAGTGTATAGCTGTAAGTAAAGGTGAAATAGAGGAAAGTTTTTAGTATCCATAATTTGGATTCAGCATACTAACTCAAGAAAGGAAGTAATCGCAATCTATTAGCTTGTTTTATTGAAGATTACTAGGCTGCTTTTGATTAACCAGCATTGTTTATTAAGGTGAATAATGTGCTTGCAACGAAATATGCCGTTACTGTATAATTCTCGTAAATAATCTTTGTCTGAATCATAAACAAGCCCCAAAAAACATGGGTTACTAAGTTTATAAATAGGGTAGGGTAAAGGCTTATGTCTTGAAAAAGATTTATTTGTATAATAGCACGTGATAGCTATAAATTCAATTGTATCTATGTTCGTAAAATTGATTATTTACTATAGCTAATTGATTTTAATGGCAGCACGAACAACGTTTTGACTCAAGCAGAAATCAGTTTGGTTTGGAACCGGGAAACAGTTTAGTGTAAAGCAATTTGCTTAAACTGTAATACCGATATATGTAAACAAATTTTGGAATAGTTGCATTCATTTTTAGCAATAATTGAGCTTAGATACTAGGGCGGATATCAGTCCTTTCGCTAGCCTTTGCTGTATTTTTTTTAGCAGAAAAGGTTGAATAATATCCTACATATGGAGTATAAGTTATAAAATTGCGTGCATCTGCTTCCTGTATCATCTAGAAGCTAATTCTGTTGTGGGTTTCAACTTCATAGTGAAAAACATGTTTGTTGTAACTTATTCAAATATAGCTTCTTTGAGAAGGACGATAGTTATCGGGTCAAAGATTCCCGACTTAAGGCGAAGAGGGGCTTTTGAGCAAAAAAGCTCTAGTTCACCATAATCAGGGTTCATTCCCTGGTTTAGAGTAAAAGTATACAGCGAGGGATGATTTCCTTGTGCTTTTCCCCTCATACTTACAAGTCGCTCGTTTCCTAGCTACTGATATTTCTGATGAAAGATTTAAAACTGCTCAAAAGATGCGATCGCAATCGAAAGCGTTCCAAAAGAAGGGCTATTCACTGTCCCATACATGGATGCTGTTTGCACAGCGTCAGCCAGAAGTATAAATTATTTGCTTCCAGTCCCGGACAACTGCAACAAAAAGGAATTGGACGGCATAATGCCAAAATATTGATAGCTACTCAAACCGCAGTTATTTTAGAGAATGAGTGGTTAGAAGCATTTTGGTGCGATGAATGTCAGCAAACAAAATGGTATCGAGTCGAAAAACTTGATAAAAATTCTGGAAACAATGCTCAAAGAGCCTCGTATTCTATATCTTTAGCACCAACTAAATTATGGGAACAAGCTGTAGGAGTAGATGAATCTAGAGGTAATCCTAGTGTTAGTGAATTCACTCGCAGACATGCGAGAATGGCGAGTTATAAAAACATGAAAGAGCCTTTATAAATATCAAGTTAGAATTCATCATTGAAGATTGAGGGAGAAGTCTAATAGTTAAGGAAGACAAATATTTATCATCGGGGTTTAACTTAGTAACTAATTTGATATATGCTAGCTTCATTCAACTTCATGAATTCTAGGAACAGCAGATTAATATAATCTGAATAAAGTTAAATCGGGCATTAGGCATAAGAGGTGTTACTTTGAACAGGAATCCGTTTGTTAAGCTTAAAAACGGCAAAATAGTAAGCGTTGAACATCCAACAACAGCTTCTTTTGACGAAACCCCAGCCTACACGAAAAAAAAGTCTGTAGCGCCTAAAACGTCAGGAGCATTGTATATACTTGCTCTGATATTGGTTAATGCTGGTATTTGGAGTGGAGCTTTCATGTATTTAGCTACAGCCAAACCAAACTACGTCAGTGAATGGGCTTTAAATATTCCTGGTTCCGGTTCTACCTCTAATATCAATCTCCCTGATATTGGACAAGCTACATCGCAAAACTATTCAGCTTATGCCGGAGCAAATTATGACCCTAGGGAAAATTATAAAGCGATTGCGACTAGCGAACAGGTATTAAAAGCAGCGGCTAGAGCGGTAAATATATTACCAAAAAAGTTTGGTAAACCACGAATTAAGATAGTTGACAATACGTCATTAATGAGGTTAGAGCTTAAAGCTTCCAGTCCGCAAATAGCCAGAAGAAAATCTATAGCTTTACAGAGTGCATTTGAAGCTAAGTTAGATCGGCTAAGAAGTGAAGAAATTATTCAACAAAGAACTCGTCTGGAAAGTGGTATGGAAGCTTCGCGACGTAAGTTAAAAGCCGCTCAGAAAAAGCTCAGTAGATTTAAAGCTGATTCGGGTTTAAATTCCCAAGAACAGCTGACCAATTTGGCATCAAATATAGAGGATTTAAGAAGACAGCGTACCGAACTAACGGCCCAACAGCAGCAGTCGCAAGCTCAGCTTTCGGAATTATCAGATAATTTAAGTCTGTCTTCCAATCAAGCATCAGACGCTTTTGTTCTACAAGCAGACCAGCTATTTCAAAATTATTTAAAAAGTTACAGCGAAGCTAATAGCGAATTGCTCAAAGCAAGAGCTAAGTTAACTCAAGCTCATCCCACAGTTATCAATCTTGAAACAGAAGAGCAAGCAGCGCGAATCGCTCTATTAAACAGAGCGCAATCTCTTTTGAATCGTCCGACAAGTATGGCGCTAATTAACAGACTTAACTTTAGTAACAATGAGTCTTCAGGTTCTAAACGCGCTACTTTATCCGAGCAGTTGGTGACAACAAGCGTACAAGGACGAGGAATAAAAGCTCAAGTAAATGCTTTAGACTCACAGATTCCCCAGTTAGAGGAAAGATTGAAAGGATTGTCCCAGCAGCAATCGGTATTGGAGGATTTAAAAAGAGACGTACAAGTTGCCGAAGCAGTATTTTCATCAACTATTGCCAGATTAGATTTAGCAAAAACTAGCGT
Organism: Calothrix parasitica NIES-267; assembly: GCF_002368095.1. Classification (GTDB taxonomy): domain Bacteria; phylum Cyanobacteriota; class Cyanobacteriia; order Cyanobacteriales; family Nostocaceae; genus Rivularia; species Rivularia parasitica. The sequence goes on from NZ_AP018227.1 coordinate 400,434, forward strand.
TTCTTCTTCTTACCCGCAAATCCAAATGCTTGCCAGACCAAGTTTACCCGAAGAAGCCTCCGGTCCCAGAAAAACTTTAGTTTTGTTAGGTGCAACATTAGGCTCTTTATTTTTTACCAGCGGGATTATTGGGCTGTGGAGAGGTAAATTACAACAGCAGAAGCAAGAAAAGCATCTTCAAGAATATATAGAATATCCGGAATTTGTAGAAGACTATTATTAAAGCATGAAACCCCAAAACTTTGAAGAAAGTTTAGTTTGGTACATAATTATCAGCACCTATGTTATTTACGTACTCGGACTCATATTTACCGTTTATTCCTTATTAGCATGGGTATTGGGTGGATATGTAATTTTTAAGCTTTTGCTACAAACCAAAAACACTCCATCCCATGAAAAGATTAGTATTCCATGGGTAACGTGGCTCTGGGGAATCTGTTCCTTGATTAGTTTAGTGGCAACTTATGCGGGTATAACAGATTTTGGTCTTGGGAGAAATGCGCTTTTAAGAGCTATTCTAGGCTGGTTGAGCAGTACGGCAATCATACCGTTATTTATGCTGAGTGGCTGTTTAAATATCAGACCACAATTGCTTTACCGAGCAGTATGTATACTTTGCTTGCAAAGTTTAATTGCAATTCCGATTGCTTATGCAGCTTACGCAGCAAATTTACCAGATATTGTTTATACTTCCCCCATAGAAAGATTGATTCAAAACGGTCCAATTTTTCATAACGTAGGATTTTACACGTCAGATTATGGGGTTGATAACGTTCGTTTATTTTTATTTACCCCTTGGTGTCCGGCTTTAGGTCTTGTTAGCAATGTATTCTTTTTTATGGCTCTTCAAGAGTCAAATAAAAAATGGAGATACATTGGAATAATTGGGGCAATAGCGATGAATATTGTATCTCTTTCACGAGCCGCTCTTGTCTCTCTACCACTAGTATTAATTATTATTTGGGGCTTGAAAAACTTTACTCGTCCGAAGGTACAAATTACTGCTGGAATAGTTAGTTTTATTGCCGGAATTTTCAGTCTCCCGCTAACAAATGCTGCAACTGAAATGGTTGATTCCTTTCATAGTTCGAGAGCAGATTCTTCAAGGGTTCGTGCTGCTTTGCAAAGAGTAGGGTTAGAAGCTTGGAAAGAAGCTCCAGTCTGGGGTCACGGAACCCAAAAACCCGGTCCTCCTGTTTTAGCGAATTTACCAATTGGTTCTCACCATACTTGGGTAGGGCTTTTATACACAAAAGGATTAGTGGGTTTCATGGCTTTAGCATTACCAGTATTGTGGAGTTTGATTGAATTATTAATTAAGTCTCGTCATAGTAAGATTGCTGAAACATCTTTAAGCATCTTACTCATATTGCTTTTATTTTCTCTTGGAGAACAGATAGATATTTTAGGATATATTTGTTGGCCGGGTTTAATCTTAATGGGGATTGCCTTTAAACAAAAATTGAAGCCAGTTCCATACTTTTTATAAGGACTAAATAATGTAAAGCCATGCAGACCAGTTTTATTTATGTCGCTGCAGTTTTAACAGTCAGTTTTTATCTGAAATTATATTTTTGAACATCCTCTTAACAAATTTATAAAGATTGATTCAAAACTGTAGCTTTCCTTTCTACTGATTGTAATTATATAACTGATTTAAATCTATTTTAATCAATAATTATGTTTGTAATTTTTCTAAGGAACTTCTCATCAAAAAAATAAATTATAGTGTTATGATTTCTTTCTACTCATCAAATAGTTACAAAAAAAATCTACAAATAGATGATAATTGAAAAGATTAAACAACAGTTATCAAACCAATTCATCCGCAATATTGGGTGGCTTGGAGGTGCCGAATTAATCAATCGCATATTCCGTTTAGGAGCAACTGTTGTGCTAGCTCGGGCTTTAAGTCCCGAAGATTATGGATTAGCAGCAGTTGTTTTAACTATTAATGAATTTACAACAGTTTTTACCCTCAGAGCCGGAATTGGAGGCAAAATAGTTCAAGCTGATGAGGAAGATGTAGAAGTTTTTTGCAATACAGCCTACTGGTTAAACTGGATTTTATGCATTTCCCTATTTCTAATTCAATGCTTAGCAGCTTTCCCGGTAGCTTGGTTCTATAACGAAGAAAAGTTAATATTACCAATTTGTGTATACAGTTTGGTCTATTTAATGTTGCCGTTTTTCGCAGTTCATAATGCATTAATAGATAGAGCTAATAGACTAAAGATTACGGCAATTAGCACTGCAATTCAGTCCATGCTAAATAACATTCTCATTCCAGCATTTGCGCTGTCAGGTATGGGTATGTGGGCTTTAGTATTGCCGGGACTTTTTACCACTCCAGTATGGATAATCGTTACTCACCTTAACGAACCCTGGCGACCAAAAATGTCTTTTACTCTTAAAAGATGGAAAGAAATTGTTGATTTTGGTAAAAATATTCTTGGTTATGAATTACTAGAAAAACTTCGAGCAAATATTGATTATTTATTAGTAGGAAGATTATTAGATGTTGAAGCTTTAGGAATTTACTTTTTTGCTTTCAATGCAGGTTTGGGAATCAGCTTAAATGTAATCAATATTATGGTTTGGCCGCTTTATCCTCATCTTTGTGCTGCTAGACATAACTTTGATGAATTTAGAAATAAATACTTCCACAGTCTCAAAACTATTAGCTTGGTCATTGTTCCTTTAGTTATTCTGCAATCTAGTTTAGCTCCTTTCTACGTACCAATTGTTTTTGGTGAAAAGTGGAAAATGGCAGTTCCGATATTAGTGCTAATTTGTCTGTCCGCTATACCTCGTCCCTTCGGTACCGCAGCAGCTTTATTACTACAATCTTTAGATAAAGCTTGGATTAATCTACGCTGGAGCTTAATATTTACCGGAATTTTTGTTTGTTCGTTATTAGTTGGCATGAACTGGGGTATTAATGGTGTAGCAATATCTGTTCTAATTTCCCATGCTGTAGCAATGCCAATGTTTACAGTTTGGGCTACAAAACTTGTATTTGCCAAAGATTCCGTATTATTTACACAACCCAAACAAAAAATTAAATCTTCTAAACATTGAATAAATTAATAGGGTTTCTAATTAAAAGTATGATTTCAAAGCAACCTCCAATTCTGGAGGAAAAAATAATTTTAAGTCCTCTAGTACCTCTTGCGCTTAGGGGTCACGGGGCAGGGGATTTAGGGGTTAGTAAATATGATAAAAATAAATTCATATGCAAATTATTTTTTCAAAAAAGATATATTCTATAGCGTTTATCAAGCAACTGAGGTACAGCGATTACCTTACCCCGAGAAAGCACAGCTTTATCTCCCCTCTCCCTTAATAAGGCTACGGTGTACACACAAGTACCCTCAGCATACGTTCAAGGGATTTTAGACCCCTTAAATCGTCATTGCGAGGAGGAACGACGAAGCAATCCCAACACCTTGCGATTGCTTCGCTTCGCTCGCAATGACAGCCTTTGAGCGATTTTCACCCAAATCTGAAAGTCGCTTCCAGATAGGATTTTAAGACTTGTGTGTACACCGTAGCCCTTAATAAGGAGAGGGGTTGGGGGTGAGGTTTTTAAATGTACTTCAATAGACTGGGAAACGCTATATCGGATCTGAATACTTGTAATGATTTAAATTTAAATTTGAATAAAACACATTCGATGTGGTGGGGTATTAATTACTTCACCACATTAATTTTGGTGAACCTAATTTAATTAAAAAAAATTATCCACAATGTCACTTAAAATACTAAAGTGTCTTTACATGTTATATCTCTCAATCTTCCTTCTCAATAAATTTTCTTGATAATCATGAACCCTGTATTTACAGTAGTAATGCCAGCTTATAATGCAGCTGCATATCTATCACAAACAATTGAATCGGTCTTAAGTCAAAGTTTTACTGATTTTGAACTCATAATAATTGACGATGGTTCTACAGATAATACTGGGGTAATCGCTTATAAATATAAGAAACTTGATAGCAGAGTAAAAGTTTTATTTCAATCCAATCAAGGAGTATCCGCAACTCGCAATAAAGGAATCAATCATTCCAACTCTAAATATATCGCCTTTATAGACGCAGATGATAAATGGTTCCCCGACAACTTAAAGTTACATTTCGAGCATCTAGAAAAAAATACAGATTTAGGTATTAGCTATGCAAAAGTAGAGTTTTTATACCCTGATGGCAAGCATACCGGGAAAATAGCCAGAGGACGTTTAACAAAGTTACAACCTCAGCATTTTTTGTACGAGAACCCTACTATGACAGTATCAAATATTGTGGTACGCAAAGAAGTATTTGCCGAAACTGGCTGTTTTGATTGCTCAATGAGCTATTCAGAAGATATGAATTTTCTATTTCGAGTTGCTTGTAGTCACTGGAAAATTGAAGGTCTGAATAAAGTTCTTCTAGGGTATCGAACCACACAGGGAGGACTTTCTTCACAACTTTATAAAATGGAAGAGGGCTGGGAAACTTTGATTAGTAAAGCAAGAGCAGTAGCACCCGAGCTAATCAAGGAACATTATCTTAGAGCTAGAAGCAACCATCTACGCTATCTTGCACGTAGGTCTTTTCGGTTGAACCTATCCCCTAAAGTTGGAGTTGATTTTTTAAATCGAGCATTAAGCTCCGATTGGCAAATAGTAATGAGAGAACCAGGAACGACTTTAGTTACAATACTAGCTGTTTATGGCGCTCAACTCGTCAGCTATCTTAATTTACGTAAATTTTCTCATTTTTTATAAAGATTAGATAAACTTTATATTTTTTTTATGTATGTTTACTAAATCACACTTTTCTATAAAGTATCATTTATCACAGGAGGCATCATGGAGAAAGTAAAATAATATGAGAGTATGCTATTTGATTCAGACCTATAAGAATCCAGAACAAATATACAGACTTGTTAGGTTAATTAAAAATACAACGGCTAATTCATTTATTATTGTCAGCCATAATTTTAGTAGCTGTAATTTAAATATCAGCTTATTAAAGAAATTCCAGAATGTTAAAGTAATTCATAATAATGGAGTTATGATGGGAAGCTTTGGCATTCTTCAGGGTTTTTTTGATGCAATTGCTTGGCTATTAAATCAAAATATCAAGTTTGACTGGTTAATCAATCTTACAGGTCAAGACTACCCTACACAGCCTTTATCTAAAATTGAAAAGTTGTTGCACAGTACAAAATATGATGGTTTTGTAGAGTATTACGATGTTTATTCAAAACAAAGCCCTTGGAGCAAAAAGGTAGTAGATACCAGATATTTGTATAGTTACAAGCATTTTAAAGAATATTTATCGCCCCGGCAAAAGTATATGTTAAGACCAATTAAGCATATAGTAAATAATTGCCAGCCCTTTTTTAGATTAGATTATTCCTATGGATTAATCCTGGGAATGAAAAACTTTTATCATTTATTTGATAAGCATTTTACTTGCTATGGAGGTTCTTTTTTCACCACAATTTCTCAAGCCTGCGTCACATATTTACATAATTTTGTTCGGGAGCATCCCCGAGTTTTAGATTATTATAAAAAGACGTTTATTCCAGAAGAGTCTTTTATACAAACTGTATTAGTTAATAGCAAACAATTTAACTTATATAACAGTAATTTCCGTTATACTGATTTTTCTGGTAGTCGTCACGGACACCCACGCATACTAACTGCGAAAGATTTTCCATCTTTAACTCAAGCTAATATTCATTTTGCACGTAAGTTTGATATGAATGTCGATAGTACGATTTTAGATAAACTTGACCGCAGAATATTGACAAGTAAAGATATAAATATAGATATGTCTTCTATTGAATGCGTGACTAAGCAGAATAATTATGTGAATCTGTCAAACCATAAAATTGCATTTAATGAAAGCTGATCGCAGTTACTTCAATTTTTATTAAATGAGTATAAATACATAGTCTATTTATTGCGAGTGAGTAGTTTATTTTAAAATAAACTACTCACTCGCAATCAAGTTTTTATTTCTACTGCATTGTATAATTATTGATGAAAAAAATAACTTACTTGGTATATTTTTTTATACCTAAAAATCGATAATAAAGCGATAAAAAGTTCATTTTTATGTCTCAAATTTTGATTTATGATTAACATTATTTGTTGGTGATGTAAAATTTATTTGTTACCTCTAGCGGAGTTATTTGTTCTCATCACAAATGATTTATATATCGGTAACAGCTATGTCAAAGCCAATAGTTTATGCAATAAAAAATTTATCAGTAGGTAAATGATAATGCCTAAAATCTCAGTTGTTGTTCCAGCTTACAACTCTCAAAGTACAATTTTAGAGACAATATATTCTGTCTTGCAGCAAAGTTTTTCGGATTTTGAGTTAATAGTGATCGACGATGGTTCTACTGATAAAACATTGAGACTATTATCAACAGTGAACGATGCAAGATTAAAAGTTTATTCTTATCCAAATGGAGGTTTACCAGCAGCTCGCAATCGCGGTATAGTTCGTGCTACCGGAGAATTTATATCCTTCATAGATGCTGACGATTTATGGACACCAGATAAATTAGAACTGCAATTACAAGCATTACAAAAAAATACTCAAGCAGGAGTTGCTTATAGTTGGACTATTTGTATGGGTAATGATGGAAGTTCATTCCATCCCGGTATCTCCGAGACCGTTCAAGGTAATGTGTATTCCAAGTTATTAGTCGGTAACTTTATCGGAAGTGGGTCAAACGTTCTTATTCGTCGGGAAGCGATTGAATCGGTAGGTTACTTTGATGAAAGTTTGAAATCATGTGAAGATTGGGACTATTGGATGCGATTAGCACCAAAATGGGATTTTGTAGTTGTTTCCAAACCTCAAATAATCTATCGATTATCTTCGGGGGCCATGTCAAGTAAGCTCGATGTCATGGAAAAATATCAAACCCTGGTGTTGGAAAAAGCCTTTGCATCAGCACCACCACAACTACATTATCTAAAGAATCAGGGTTTTGCTTATATCTACTTATTTATGACCAGACTTTGTTTAAGTCGAGCAAATGATATCAAAGTTGTCAAAGAAGCTAGCCAAAAGTTATGGAAAGCAATCCGTTTTTCCCCCAAAATATTACTAAGCAAGGAAGCTCAACTTTTGTTAATCAAGGTCTGTATATTACGAGTTATTTCTCCAAAAATTGCCTCTAGCATTTTAAGTAGAGCTATCAAAGTTCGTAATGTTGCTGACCCTAGGTTACAAGCTAGTTCGGTTAGGAATTAGCAGTTAAAAGTTATAATTTCGTACTCTGTTAGCTCGGTAATGCGGTATCATTAAATCACTGTAGAGAATAAACAATCTGTAATACTTAAATTAACTTTCTTAGCAATTTTTAATTTTCTCTTGAAAAGAAAATATTAGCCTCAAAAGTACAAACTTATTCTCAAATCTTTACCTAAACCAAATTCTGTTAGTATTTGCATTGCTACCAGTTTTTTTTGTGCAGTTATATCTACTAAGTAATTATGAATCAGCAATCAATTAACAAGAAAGCATCTGTAATTATTCCTCTATATAATGCAGAAAAGTATATTGAAAGAACTCTTAAATCAGTTCTCAATCAAACTTATCAAAATATAGAAGTAATTATTGTTGATGATGAATCTCCCGATAACAGCGTCAAAGTCTGTCAGAAAATTAATGATTCGAGAATTCAGATTGTTCATCAAAAAAATCGGGGTTTAGCTGGTTCGAGAAATACAGGTATTCGTCATGCTAGTGGTGAGTATTTAGCATTTATGGATGCTGATGATATTTGGTTACCGGAGAAGTTAGAAAAACATATAGCTCACTTGGAATCTTCTCCAGATGTGGGGGTTAGCTTTAGTCGTTCTGCTTTTATTGATGAAAACGATAAGCCTTTAGGTATCTATCAAATTACCAAACTTAAAGATATTACTCCTCTCGATATACTTTGTCGCAGTCCCATTGGAAATGGCTCCGCTGCTGTTTTCAAAAAAGCTGTATTTGAGGATATAAAATTTCCGGAAAATCTTTATGGATATGTAGAAGATTATTACTTTGATGATACATTTAAGCTTTCTGAGGATATTGAATGTTGGGTGAGAATAGCAATTACAACTAACTGGAAATTTGCAGGACTCGCTCAACCATTAACTCTTTATCGAGTTCATTCCCAAGGTTTATCCACTAATCTCAAAGTCATGTTAGACACCAGAGAGGATTTATTCAAAAAAGCCTATGGTTATGCACCAGAACAAATGGCACGTTGGTTAAAACCTGCAAGAGCTTACCATTTTAGATATGTCGCAAGAAGGGCTATTACTATAAATAAAGGTGGTGTCGCTTTAAAATTAATGTATGGGTCAATAATGAATTATTGGCGCATTATCATAGAAGATTTTCAAAGAACCTTTGAAACCATTGCTGCTGCAATTTTACTCTGTGTGGTTCCAAAACCTCTATACAATAGAGTTAAATCTCTAGCTTTGAAGATAATTGGGAAACTACAACAAAAAAGCATTAATAAAGACAGGCTAAGAGAAGCATCATAAACATAAACGCACTCATAAGAATGATATTTCACTATTGACTAAAACAATGCGTTTTATCAACTTACTAAGCAGTCGTCAGGGTCGAATATTCGGTATTGCATTTATTGCTCTTATAGCTACGTTTTTGGCTCAATTTTCCTTTAGCCCCAATCAAACGGTTAGGAGTATATCTCAACAAATTACCTTAGCAAAAACTCGCTATCGACAGTACCCTGCTTTAGGTAATGCAAACGTTGCTATAGGTGGTGGAGGTTATGTAACTGGTGTCTACCTTCATCCAAAAAAACGCGATCTAGTTTATATAAAAACCGATATTGGGGGTTTCTACCGTTGGAATCCCGATAACTTAAGCTGGATACCTCTCAACGAACAACTGTCCTTAGCTAATAGTAACTATTACGGAGGAGAATCTTTAGCGCTTGACCCAAAAGACCCTAATATTGTATACGTTGCTGTAGGCAAATATACTGCCGAATGGTGGCAGCAGAAAGGAACTATTCTCAAATCTTTTGATAGGGGGAGAACTTGGACTAAACTAAGCTTAGACTTAAAAATGGGTGGTAATGAACCGCAAAGATGGACTGGTGAAAGATTAGCGGTTAATCCTTTCAATTCTAAAAATCTATTTTTTGGCTCTCGTCAGGATGGGTTGTGGAAGTCTGAAAATGCTGGCAAGAATTGGAGCCAAGTAAAATCATTTCCCATACTGAATGATGATATTGGTATTAACGCTATTACTTTTGATAGACGCGAAAAAGGCACTCTTTATGCTGTCGCCTATAAAAGTGGAGTCTATAAATCGACCGATACTGGTAAAACTTGGAAACTAATTCCTAAAACTCCCACCGAGGTCAACCGTCTCGTGATGGGAAATGGGGATAATTTATACGTAACTCATACCAAGGGTGTGAGTAAATATGTTAAAGGTAATTGGAAAGATATCACACCCGTTAAAAATCAAATAGCTTTTAACGCTATTGGTGTTAACCCCAGAAATAGGGACGATATCATGGTTGCTACTTATAGCGATGCATCCACAGAAATCTTTCACTCCTTTGATGGTGGAAGCCAATGGAATCAGCAAAAACGCCAAGCTAATAATACTATTTCTTGGTGGTCTGACTATATGAAGTCAAAGCCTTCGGTTGCAAGTATCGAATTTGACCCATGGAATCCCAATCGAGTTTGGTTAACAGATTGGTATGGGATATGGAGAACTGACAATGTTAATCGCAATCCGGTTGTGTGGACAAATTACCAGCAGGGACACGAAGAGGTTGTTACTTTTACCTTGGTTTCAACTCCTTTGGGAGCATTAATTAGCGGTTTGGCAGATGTCGATGGATTTTACCATGACAGGGGTCTAAATGCTTATCCGTCGAAAATGTTGAGTAGCAAACCTCATGATTTTCAAGACACTTATAGCATTGATTACAGTCAAAAAAGCCCTTTAAGAATGGTAAGGGTTGGGGGAAGTCGTCATAACAATACCTATAGTGGAGCGACTTCTAAGGATGGTGGAAAAAATTGGCAGAAGTTTTCTAATTTTCCCGCGAATCAGCTCGGAACCCGAGTCGCTATGTCTGCGACTAATCCGAACTTGTTCGTTGTTACCCTCAGCGGTACTCAACCGGTGCGGACAAAGGATGGTGGTGCTTCATGGCTTCCGGTTTCTGGTTTACCTAACGGTTTCGAGGGTAATTGGAATTGGACGCAACCTTTAGTTGCTGACAAGGTTGATGGTGATTCTTTTTACTATTATACCGATGGGAAAGTTTATCGCAGCAGCAACGGTGGTAAATCTTTTGCAGTTGTTTCTACATCTCTACCCCATGCGGATTTTTTCTCTTTGAAAACTGTATCGGGTGTAGAAGGTGAATTATGGCTGAGTCTCGATAATCAAGGACTTTACCATTCAACCGATAAAGGGGAAAATTTTACTCAAATTGCAGGAGTGAATAGAGCATATTTGATTGCATTAGGCAAGCCCAAAATTGGAAATCAAGGTAACGCACTATATCTATATGGAGAAGTTCGTAACCTCGGTAAAGGAATATTTCGTTCTTTAAATAATGGTAAAACCTGGCGAAGAATAGGCAATAAAAATAAGCCTATTGGTAACGACCCCAATGTCATGGAAGCGAGTCCTACAGAGTTTGGCTTAGTTTTTATCGGTACTAATGGGAGAGGTATTTACTACGGTAAATAGCTCCAAAACACGAGACAGAAACGAATCGCACGATAATTTTTGATTAAAATAATGACTACAAATAACATCTACACCCACCAGTTTGACGAAATAGAATTACTTGGAACTAAATTTCACAAAGTTAGAGTCCAAGAATTAATTAATTTCATCGTTAAATCGGCAGCTATTAACAGAAAAACATTAGTAGGAAATGTTAACGTCCGAGCAATGAATTTTGCTTGTGAAATGCCTTGGTATAAGGATTTTATTAATAGGTCAGATTTAGTATTTTGCGATGGATTTGGCGTATTGATGGGCGCAAAAATGTGTGGCTGCGGTGTAAAATCAGAACATCGCATGACCTGTCCGGACTATATTGAAAATTTGGCTATTTCTTGCGACAAAAATAATGTTTCTCTCTATCTACTAGCTGGAAAGCCTGGAGTTGTAGATAAAGCTATAACAAAATTGAAAGTTATTGCACCTAATTTAAAAGTCAAAGGACATCACGGTTACTTTCATAAATCTGGTATTGAAAATGAATATGTTGTAGATGAAATTAATCAATTTCAACCTGATATATTATATGTTGGCTTCGGGATGCCACTACAAGAACGTTGGATTATTGATAATTTTGATAGCATTAATGCAAAGGTTTTTCTACCCTTGGGAGCTTGTTTAGATTTTTACACGGGTGCGGTATACCGGGGACCCCGCTGGATGACTAGCCGTGGACTTGAATGGTTATCGAGAATGTTTACCGAACCAAAAAGATTATGGCAACGTTATGTTGTTGGTAATCCGCTATTTTTCTATCGTCTTATTAAAGAACGCTTTGCAAAACGTTTCAAAAAGAATAGCAAGCCATCATCAATATATTAAGAATAATCGCATATCTATCAAATTGGGTTGACTATTCTGTCTTAATTTGGTGCTAGAGCTATCAAATTTATAACTTGATTTTTTTGTAACTGAAACAAAATAAAAAAATTGACAAACATTGATAAAATAAGGTTGTTTATGAAATATTAAATAAATATTAATATTCGTAAATAAATTATTTGATATTTGTCAAAAAATTAGCAAGTCTTGTTTGAAGTGAATGAAGCAAGATTAAATATTCCCCAAATCAGCAACTTCTAACAACAAGCACCAATGGTGTTTATACAGGTGTAATACTAATTATGGCTTATCGTTCTCTACCAGTAGTAAATTTTCAACCTGACTTAAGGTCAGCCAAAGGAACCAATTTAAGAAAAGGGATTGCTATTAGGTTGCTTAGAGTAGTAACCCTTGCTTCTTTAGATATTATTGCTCTGAGCTTAGCATGGACTCTAGCAATAAACTTCGGTACTTTTTTAGAATCACCTTGGACAAAAAAGCCTTCATTTATTTTGCTAATTCTGATAGTTGGAATTAGTATGATTGCTACCAAGGGTTTGTATTCACCCGGTATCTTTCGTCGGAATTACACTGCTCTAATCAAAGCTGTTACTCTCTCGGAAATTGCTCTATTATTAATTGCTTTTCTTTATGAACCAGATGGTTATGTCTCACGCTCAAGTTTTTTAATATTCTGGTTATTGTCGATAACTTTTACCTGCACCGGACGCTTTATTTTTGACTTATCAACAAAACTATTGCGTAAGAAAGGAGCAATTCGCTATCCAATTTTTGTGATTACCGATTCCCAGGATAGGGATGATTATATTAGGTTTATTAAAAAAGAAAATTGTTACAACCTCGAAGGTATTGCTGATTCAGCAAGTCTAGACAGAGAAAAGCGACAAAAAACCTTTGAATTTATGAAGAAACAAGGTGTAGTTGAAGCTTTCGTCTCTTGGAATGCAATTAAAAATCGTCTGTATATTTGTTGGCATTTTCAGACTGCTGGTATAACTTTACGCATCTTACCGACAAGTAATTATATCTATCATCCTAAATCTACACTTTGGTCGATTGGTAAAGTTCCTTGTTTGACAATTCCAGCACCAATTATTGCTGGTAGTGACTTTTGGATTAAACGGTGTTTTGACCTTTGCTGTTCGATTATTTTATTAATCCTGTTTTCACCTTTGTATCTATTAATCGCTTTACTGATTAAACTTGATTCTCCCGGTCCAATATTTTTTAGACAAGAAAGAATCGGTTTACATTGTAAAAAATTTAAGATTTGGAAATTCCGCACTATGGTAACGAATGCGGAAAAATTGCAAGCAAATTTAGAAGCTAAAAATGAAATTAAAGATGGGGTTCTTTTCAAAATGAAAGACGACCCCCGGATCACAAAAATTGGTAAATTTTTACGTCTTTACAGCTTGGATGAATTACCACAGTTGTTCAACGTATTGTTAGGTGATATGAGTTTAGTTGGTCCTCGTCCTCTTCCTGTAAGAGATGTTGAAAAATTTCAAACACCTCACTTTATTAGACAAGAAGTTTTACCCGGTATTACAGGTTTATGGCAAGTTTCGGGTCGTTCGGATATCGAAAAATTCGAGGATGCTGTTAAATTAGATATCAGTTATATCGAAGACTGGTCTATCCTTCTCGATATGAAAATTTTATTACAAACTGTACGAGTTGTTTTACAAAAGACTGGTGCTTATTAAGTAATTTTTATTTTGAGGGGAGGTTTATAATTTATTATTCCCCTCTTTAATAATAGGGAAAATAGAAATAATTCAGATACGCTATTATTTTCAGATATCAAAAAAAGTTATATAAATTCATAATGAATAAATAATATTTTAACGATTATCATTGAGAAATTAATCCAGTAGAAGATATTTCTATATATTTTTCTTTAATAAAATGAAAATACTGTCTCAAATATTCTCCCACAAATTAATTTTATCTATCGACTTTTTCTATTTGTGTCATTCAAATTATCTTCAATAATATACGTTTAGCAAGTTTGGTTTTATGAATTATTCCTATATTTATTTGTTAAGCACTATATTTATTTATAGATAGAAAATAAGAAATGAGATTTTATTATGTAGTTCAATTTAATCGTATACCTGCATGATAATTGATTGATATAAGTTACAGGGGTCATCAAAATGGTAAAAAATATTCGCTTTGAAAAAATCTCCTTGAAAGAAAGATTAGTTACCACTATCTTCGGAGGTATTCCAAATATTTTTTTTGGTAAAAACATTAGAAATTTAGTTTATAGAAGTCTTTTAAGTCGGATAGGTAATTCAGTTAATATTCAACATTTTGTAGAGTTGATTGGAACTCCTTCGATTGAAATTGGGAATCAAGTAAGTCTCTTGAAAGGAGTGCAAATTAATGCTTTAGGACATCCAAATAATAAGATACATATAAAAGACCGAGCTAGGTTAGAACGTGGTGTAGATATTCGCTCGTTGTACGATACACATATCATTATTGATGAAAATGCATATATCGGTCCCTATGTGGTTATTGCTGGTACGGGAGATATTAAAATTGGTAAAAACTGTTTAATAGCACCCCATTGTGGGATATTTGCTAACAATCATATTTTTTCAGACCCCACTCGACTGATTGAAGAACAAGGTACAACTAGTAAAGGAATTGTAATTGAAGATGATTGTTGGTTAGGACATAATGTCACGGTAACTGATGGAGTAAAGATTGGGAAAGGAAGCATTATTGGAGCGGGTTCTGTTGTTAATAAAAACATTCCTCCCTTTTCTATTGCAGTGGGTACACCTGTTAGAATCATTAGAAATCGTCTTGATAGACAGACTTCTAACTTATCCACGTCAATAAAATCAAAAATGCAAAATTAATTCATGGGATTTTGGATTTTGGACTTTCGGTCTTAGATTTTCTACTTTAATTTGATATGAATGTCATCCAGAATTCTTTTACCATATCAACAATAATTGTTGCTTTCTATTTTAAGCAAAAAATAATCTAATACCCAAAGTTCAAAATTAAATGAAATCTAGAATATGGGTTCTTTCAGATAAAAGAAGGTAAATTAAACAGTTGTAGAGAGGAATTAGTTAGCTTTGGAAAGTACGGTCTTGAAAAACTTCAAAAATGCATAGTAAGTATTTCGACCTTTATAGTCAGAATTAATCATACTATGCAATGAAAAGTAAAAATATAACCTAACCTGCAAATATCTGAACCTATATAAAAATATTTCTTCGTAGATGCACTTACAGACAAAAAGTGGATGAATTTAATCGTTTAATCGAACTGTAATCTTGAACCTTAAGGAGAAATAGGTTTCTTACAAATGGCTGGAAGAAACCTAATTTCTTTTCACCCGTTAGAAATAGTCCGAGATATGCAATTTAGCTGTAATCAAATAAACTTCAAAGCCATCCACTATAGCTTTATCTCATAAGTAGGTTTGACAAAAAACGAGAATAACCGTTCTTTTCAAACTTGTTTCCCATTGCTTTGCGGTAAACATCTAAGTAACCATCTACCATGCTCTTGATGCTGAAATTCATCTCCACATGGTTGCGACATGCTCTTCTATCGATTTCTTTCAAACGTCGAACAGCATTCACAAAATCATCAACGGTCTCACACAAGAAACCAGTCTTACCATCTGCGATTACCTCTGGTACCGAACCCATTGACCTTGCAATAACTGGGGTTCCCGCAGCCATCGATTCAGTCATTACCAATCCAAAAGGTTCTCTCCATGTTATTGGGAACAACATGGCTATAGCGTTACCCAAAAGTTCGTTCTTCTCGAAGTGATTAGCTTCGCCCAAATATTGTATATGCTTGCCATCAATATGAGGCTTAATTTTGCTCTCAAAATATTCAACGTCAACCCTATCAACTTTACCAGCCATCTTTAAAGGTACGCCAGACTTCTGGGCAATTTCGATAGCGATATGGGTTCCTTTTTCTGGGGAAATCCTTCCCAAAAATGCTAAATAAGGTTCCGACTGCGGTTGAGCGTAAAAACGATGACTTTCAGTGTCGATACCGTTATAAACTGTTGCAGCGTAATTCAACTCCTTTATCGGTTCGCGCTGAGCATCTGAGATGCTGACATAGTGCTGCTCGCGCGCTTCGGTGTAAATCTGCTTGGTGTCTGAATTGAAAGCACCATGGAGGGTGTGTACTGTTGGAGTTTCAACAAATCCAGCGTGGAAAAGAGAAGTATATCCAACGTGAGAATGAATTATATCGAAGTTGCCAGCTTGTTTATAAACTCGACTTAGTTGTAAAGCTTCATAAGCAGAATACTCTGTTATGGAAGGCTCTAGACGAAAAGCACGAGGATAAACAGACTCTAACTTTGCTAAAGTCAGCGAATCCCCTGAAGCGAACAAAGTCACTTCGTGTCCCCGTCGGACTAGTTCATCGGTCAACAATCCTACGACCAACTCAACACCACCGTAACCTGGGGGAGGAACTCTCTCCCACAGTGGAGCAACTTGAGCTATTCGCATATAAATCTCCTAAAGTTTTTGTAATCAACTGTAACGAAGCGAGCCAGATATACTCAACTATCTTTGGATAGGAAAATACATTTACCTTGTTATGGGTATACAAACTAAACAAACGTTTCAAGAGTGCATATCTAGCGATTTGATATCAGTTGTTGAACATAACATTGTTGGCGATATTGTTTAATTATCAAACACAGCATTGACGGACATACCCCGATATAACCTATTCAAGAGTTGGCTTTTCGTCTAGCTTTGATGATCCCTCGAAAGTGTTTCGGCATACAATTCTTTTTGATTATACGCGAAATTCTCAAAAAAGTTTTGCTATTCTCATCACATTATTATCCAAAATCCACACCCCCAGCCTATTACAAGATTTTCTAATTTTCATTTCAAATTTAATTTTTGGAAACTTTTATGTAAATAGTTATAAACACTACAAATACAGTAGTGTAAACCGTCTTTCAAATAACTTAATGAAAATTTAATATTTGTCGCTATAAAAATGTATCGTAGCTATCGTCACTGTTATAATTCTTGTGGAGGATTTAGCAAGTTTTACCTGGCTGAGCTGCTATTTAATCCGACATCTTGCATATTTTGCCCTATCAAGCAAATGTCCTGACAGCTTCTTGTTAACTGATGGAAAATAAATCTTGATTCCGATTCAACCTAATTTATTAATGACTTTTCAATTTAACAAGTTCGCTAACAAGAAAATATTAATTAAAATTATTAATTATTTTACTTAATATTATAAACAAAAACTATCAGACCTTTGTGTCTAAATTTTGAGCTATATTAAAATCTTCAATGAACAGTTATCTGACCAAAGACATAGTTACGAATTATATTAATAAACCTATGCTTGTATTAAAATTTTGATGTATACGAAAACCCGCATGAAGCGGGTATTAACACAACAAAACTATGAACTATATAGACTAATTGTTCATAAATAAAACTTAATTTCTGCTCTTATTTTTACAAATACAGCAATTTATGAATTAATTTATTTTTTACTAACTATTTAGTCTTGTTTGCCATATTTCATAGCTAAGATAACATAATTTTGGTAATCGTTGTTACAGATTGTTTTGTTAAGATATATTAATGATTGTTTTTCATGTTTGACAATTCAAGCAAAAACCCGCTCATAACATTGCTGAGCGACTTTGGCATTTCTGACGAGTACGTCGCTGTAATGAAAGGTGCGATCGCGAAAGTAAATCCGATAGTGAGAGTGGTTGACATAACTCATCAAATCCCACCGCAAAGTATAGTTGCAGCAAGGTTTTGCTTAATGAACGCTTACCCATATTTTCCTAGCGGTACCGTACATGTAGCGGTGGTAGATCCAGGAGTAGGAGGAAAGCGTAGAGCAGTGGCTGTAGAATTAGCGCAAGGCTTTATAGTAGCTCCAGATAACGGTCTGTTGAGTGGAGTACTGAGCCAGAATTCTGTAATAGCAGCAGTAGAATTAACAAATCCTGAATATTGGCTGACACCTCAACCTAGTACTACCTTTCACGGTAGGGATATCTTTGCACCAGTCGGAGCGCATCTAGCTAATGGAGTATCTTTGCAAAAAATAGGACTAGAGATCAATCCCGAAAGTCTAATGAAGTTAGATTTACCTAAATGCGTCCAGATGGATAATAGTATTACAGGTTGCATTCAGTATATTGACCATTTCGGAAATTTAGTAACGAACATACCTCGAAGTGATGTCAAGGTTAATAATTGGAATGTAGAAATAAAAGGAAATATTATAAAAGCACGAGAGACTTATTCAGATGTGAAAGTTGGAGAAACTATTGCACTTATTGGCAGTCATGACTGGGTAGAAATAGCTGTGAATACGGGAAACGCTCGTTTAGAATTAGGAGTAGATTTAGGTTCGCAAGTGCGAATTAGCTGGTAATTGATATTTTTAGGAAGTAGTGAAAAATAATTATGCTAGCTACGAATTATATTCACTTACACTTTGTAGAAAACATGAAACTGATGTAGAGACTCTCTGTATTGCTACGTCTCTTTCAATGTTAAATCACGTTTTTATATTTTTTTTCATCTTTTTATTCAAAAACGCCAAAATTTTATACCATCCGATAGATACAAAAACACTTACCGCACTATCCATAAAGAAAATTGCTAAAAATTAGCCTTCTTGGAGGCAGAATTTGGAATTTTTGCTTTAGCTTATAAATTAAGAAATCATTTATTTTATCCCAACGGAAGATTCATATATTTATTTTTTTTGATAATAATAAATAGATAGAAAACAAAATTGTATAAAGAATTAATTCTATCTAATATATATTGAATCTAGAACAACAGCAGATTTTGTTTAAAACAATATTTTGTAAATTCAGTCAGAAAAAAATCTGCTTATTTTCTGCTGAATATTCTTCCCTCAGTTAGTTTTCTGATTATAAATAAATCATTTCATCAAGACTATGAAAATCACAAATTTATTAAAATACTCAACTTTAGGATTATTAGGAATACTAAGTATATTAGTTGTTTGGGGATTGCTTGAACCAAAATTTATAGATGTAGAAGAAGAAACAGCAATTATTCCTAACCTTCCACCTGCTTGGGAAGGAAAACGTATCGGTCAAGTAACTGATTTTCAGGTAGGAATGTGGCTTGATAACACTGGTACCATGCGTGACAGCATAAAAAAACTTGTAGAAGAAAAGCCAGCAGCAGTTTTGATTACTGGGGACTTTGTTTATCATTCTTTACCTAATGCATCAGAAGAACTTAGTAAAGTTACCGAAGCAATTCAACCATTAATTAAAGCAAATATTCCCACTTATGCAGTTTTAGGGAATCATGATTACAGCCATAAACCTCCCATACCAGAACTTGGAGAACAGGTTAAGAATACTTTAGAAGGAATAGGTGTAAAAGTCTTGAAAAATCAAGCAGTTAAGATAGATTCACCTGCTGTCCAAGGAAACAATCAACCACTTTATTTAGTCGGAATTGGTGCTTATGTTGCAAAAAATTCTGATGTGAATAAAGCTTTAGCCGAACTTCCCAAAAATAGTCCTCGTGTAGTTATGATGCATAATCCAGCATCATTTGCAGCGTTTCCACCTCAAACCGCACCATTTGCTGTTGCTGGACATACCCATGGAGGTCAAATTAGATTACCTTTTACTCCACAGTGGTCCTACTTGTCGTTAATAAAAGGTGAAGAAGTTTATGGTGATGCTTGGATTAAAAATTACGGTGAAGAAGGTAATAACCTTTATGTGAATCGCGGTATCGGATTCAGTGATGTTCCCATCAGAATAAATTGCGTTCCGGAAGTTACTTTGTTTACTTTGCGTTCTAAATGAAGCTTGTAGATAGTAGGGTGTATGATGGTGCGAGAGATGATTTTGATAATAAAAGATAAATCTATTTCGTGCTGAAATTACTTTTCTAATATTAGTATCTTTATTTAATGACTTGATTTATTATATTGATTTAGTATCTTAAATCAAATTAGAATGGTGCGTTGCGCGTTCGCGGCAACACACCCTACAGCGTAAGAATATTTATGAACTTTAGAAAGCAAGGTTTTGCAATTAAGAATAATTTCCTTTCTGATGATAAATGTAAATATCTAATTTCAGAAATAAAAGACAATATTAATTCAGTTAATAATTACGGTGTTCGTAACATAGATAGAAAAGTAAGCGCAGTTGGTTCTGTCGCAAATTCAAAATATTTATTGAACTGTGCTAATTATTATTTAGATGGAAATGCTTTTCTAGTACGCGCAATATACTTTAATAAAACATTAAATACCAATTGGAACATTACTTGGCACCAAGATAAAACTATTGCGGTAAACAAACAAATAAATTTAACCGGATATAAAGCTTGGACTGTCAAAGAAGAAATTAATTGCGTTCAGCCTCCGCTTGCAGTTTTAGAGAATATGGTTACTTTTCGCATTCACTTAGATGCGTCAAATCAAGAGAATGGATGCTTAAAAGTAATACCCACGACCCATAGATTTGGAATTTTAAGTCAACCTGAAATAAATAGAATTAAAAATATTTATCCAATAAAATATTGTGAAGTTGATGTAGGTGACGCAGTCGTAATGCGTCCTCACATACTGCATTCCTCTGAAAAATCATTAATTCCTGGTAATCGCAGAGTTCTACATTTAGAATACTCTTCATTCAATTTGCCACATGGGCTTACTTGGGTTAGATAGAAGTCGGGTCGTTGACGATTCAAGCTAACATAATTAAAGATGAATTGAGATAAACGAGATTTTTTTATGACAGTAGCTCAAATTTCTGCCCGCCAACTTTTACGGGCTGCTTATGAAAACCGTTATACTTGGGACAAGAATTTTCCCGGTTACACCGCAGATGTAACCTATAAATATGACGGTAAAGAATTTAAGGGAAAAGTCCGCGTTAATTCAAATTTAAAAGCGGAAGTTTTTGACATAGAAGACGAACAAGCTAAAGAAGCAATTAACAATCAATTATGGGAAATAGCAATTCACCGTATCAGACGCGAATTTGAAGACTCCCATAAAGAAAATACTTTTACCTGTGGAGATACCGATGAATCCGGTGCTGTAGAGGTTTTAGTTGGTGGTAAATCTACCGGAGATAAATACAAAATTCGCGATAAAGAAGTAGTTCTAGTTCACCGTCACATTCACGGTATTGTAGTCACCATCAACACTTTTAGTACTCACGACACTGGTGAAGGTTACCTTGCTCATCGCTATGACTCCGTATACCACGACCCCAAAACGAATGAGCAAAAAGGTGGAAAAAGCGACTTTGAAGATAAATACCAAAAAGTTGGCGATTATTCCATTCTTAACGAACGGATAATTACCACCGAAGTAGAAGGAAAACCCATGACTATGGAGTTTATTTTCTCGAATATTCAGATGCTCGGATAATTCTGGAAGGGAGAGGGGGAGAGAGGGAGATGGGGAGATGGGGAGATGGGGAGAAATTTTAAACAATTAACTCCTAACTCCTAACTCCTAACTCCTTATTCTTAACTCCTAACTCTTAACTCCTCATTGTTTTAACCCAAAATCTAAAATCCAAAATCCAAAATCCCATAATTACTCCCTCAATTGATGAATATTGTCTTCCCAATTTCGACCGTCGAAAGGGACTATTTCAAATTGGGATATAACATCACCGTCGAGACAGCGTAGATTTACATCAACACAGTCGGGATGGCTTCGAGGTATATAAAAAGAATGAATTCCGCAATTCTGACAAAATTTATGTTTAGCTACACCGGTATTAAAAGTATAGATAGCTAAATTATCTTCTCCCTTGAGCAAAGTAAACTGATTTTGCGGGACTATTAAATGGAGAAAACCCTTTTTAGCGCAAATTGAACAGTTACAGTCATCAGCTTTCTTATTCTCAACTAGAACCCGAAAACGCACTGCACCACAATGACATCCCCCTTCGTAAGTATTCATGACAGTTAACAGTGAACAGTGAACAGTTATCAGTTACCAAGGATAATTTTAGGATAATTAACTCCTAACTCCCAACTCCTAATTCCTAACTCCTAACTCTTAACTCCTAATTCCTAACTCCTAACTCCTAACTCCTAACTCCTAACTCCTAACTCCTAACTCCTGAGACTATTCTCCCATGCTCGATGTCCAACGCCCAATTCCCATTCCCTAAAGATATTCCTGTAAAAAGTCTAGGGATTCATGTTCCCAAATGGGTTCGGGTGCTAACCAGCTTAATTTTGTTTTGATATCTTCTTCTATTTCGTCGCTGTCTTTTCTATCAAATAATTCCACCAAGATTTTCCAGTCACGCTCGTTAAATTCCTCTACAGGTGGAGCGTGTACCTCAGTTTTTTTCGGTAACTTACCGAAACTTTCGATGGACTTGGGCGAAATATCGCTTTTCACAGATACTGATTGGGATTAAGATTAAATACTTTTTAAGTTGAATGACTTTAATTAAAGAATTATTTCGTTACTAAAAGCTTTGTTAATACTACATTTGTAAAAATAAGCTTCCTTAGTTAGAAAAATAAATTAGAGCTTGCTGACTCTATTTTGATGAATATTAATAACTACTTTGCTATCTATCTCATAAATAATTACGACTAAAGTATTTTGGGTTAGTGTTCATCCTATCCTACGCAACCCCTTACCCTCAACGTTGATGAATATTGTTTAAGGATTGTTCGATTAATTTTAAACCAAAGACTTCAGCAAAACAGCGTGCAACATGAACCCGAACTTCTGCACAAGTAATACTGGGAACCCACTCGCTTAAACTGCTAACGGGTTTATCGGCTATACCACAAGGTACAATACGCTCAAATCCTTCCATGTCAGGACAAACGTTGAATGAGAAGCCGTGCATCGTAATCCAACGACTGACTTTTATCCCAATTGCTGCTACCTTACGACCTTCCAACCAAACACCAGTGAGTGAGGGTATTCGTTTTCCTTGCAATTTGTAAACTGCTAATACGCGAATTATTACTTCTTCTAATTGACGTAAATACCAATGTAAATCTTGACGGTGACGGGCTAAATTCAAAATCGGATACCCCACCAATTGTCCGGGACAATGATAGGTTACCTCTCCACCTCGTTCAATTCGATGCACTTCATAAGTATTTTTATCAATATCAAATTTGATAAATTCACTGTTTGCTGCTTTCCCTAAAGTGTATACGGGGGGATGCTCCAACAGTATTAGTGCATCATCTAAATCGGGATTCTGTACCCGCTGACCTTGAAGTTTCTTTTGCCACTTCCAAGCTTCTAAGTATGGTATAACTTCTTCGTTATATAGTAAACATCGGTTTTGAGTGTCAGACATACTATGAAAGCTGGTAAAAAGCAAGATGTGTCAGGTACCGAGTGTGTTGCAAGTTACTCGGTTTAAGTCAATAAATGTCAAGCAATGCAAAGGATTTTAAAGGAAAGTCACATAAACCTGTTTTGTAAAAAATGAAGTGTTAATTTGAATATATAGCTAAATATTGGAGGAGTTCTCTACAAGCCATAACGCTCAAACAAGTCTTACAGTAGACAGCGTATGGTTTCTACTCAGTTTTGAGGGATATCATTTCTAAGAAGAATTGTTTTATTTGTTCGCAATCCCCGGCTATGAACGATGTAACCAACTGAAGTAGACAACACAAAAATATTAAACCTAAGTCTAACTCAAATACGAGAAAATCTTGCATTAAGCAACATTCGTTTAGTCAATCTGAGCGTTGTATTGTTTAACAAAAACGGTAGTTACCTTTAACTTACCGTAACTTTTCGTTCAATTTTTCTTTAAACCAAATAAAATATTTCAGCGGGAGAGTTTTCATGAAGCTTGTTATCCACGGCAAAAATATTGAAATCACGGATGCAATTCGGGAATACGTGCATCAAAAAATAGAAAAAGCAGCGAGCCATTTTCAGCATATTACCAACGAAGTTGATGTACATTTGAGCGTTGCCAAAAATCCCCGAATTAATCCCAAACAGACAGCGGAAGTAACTATTTACGCTAATGGTAATGTTATCCGTGCCGAGGAAAGCAGTGAAAATTTATATGCCAGTATTGATTTAGTTGCTAATAAGATTGCCCGTCAACTCCGAAAATACAAGGAACGACGACGAGATAAGGAAATTCATTCCCATAACAATAATAATATTGAAGAATTAATTCCAGAAGAAGTAGTCACAGATTTAATCGGCGATCGCACTCCCGAATTACCCAAAGAAGTAGTCCGTACTAAGTATTTTGCCATGCCGCCGATGACTGTTTCGCAAGCTTTAGAGCAGTTGCGATTAGTGGGACATGATTTTTATATGTTCCACAACAGCGAGACAGACGAGATAAATGTAATTTACGAGCGTAACCACGGTGGTTATGGTGTAATTCAAGCTCGTCATCACGCTCATACCAATGGTAATACTAATGGTAAAGCTCATGCCAGTTTTACTATGCCAGCAAAGGTGAATTCGACTTATCATTAAACCGTTATTCACATGCTGCGACGATTTCAGAAACCCGGTTTCTTGCTGATTTCATCACGAGATAATCATGTTTCCACAACTAGAAACCGGGTTTCTTTTAGCTTGAAAAGCAAGTAAATAATTAATTGGAGGAAAAAATAAAAATAACCCCGAAATAAGCCCTTAATAATCAAATATTTAGCACTCGCTTATTCTCCCATGAGTGCTTCAGCGGTACGGGTAATTCAAAAATACCTGTACCGCTATCCGTTTTTTAGTTAGGAGTTAGGAGTTAAGAATTAATAGTTTACAATTCTCCTTGTCTCCCTTCCTGGTAGAAAATTTATAGATATCATGATTGTGATGCGACCGTTATACACCGTCATATTATTGAACTTATAAAAATGTCCCTAGAACCTTGTAAAGTTTGTGGTGTTCTCAACAGTAGCGAAGAAGAAATCTGTCTTAGCTGTGGTTTTCCCACGAAAGGAAGAAAAAGACCCGTAGTATTTCAAATTGCCGCAATTATTCTAGTTTTAGTTTTTGTTATCCCTTTAATTACAACTTTACTTAGCTTAATTAAACCGCAGCAAGAAACACTGCCAACTAATACAAAAACATCTTTAAAATTCTAAATTCTAAATTCTATATTCTACGATTGCACGGTGTGTTACGGCACAACTAATTGTTGTTAAGAGCTACCATTTAAATAATGCCGTAACGCACCATCCGAGATTGTTATATTGCTGTTTCAAATTATTATCGTTTCTAACCTAAATATAAGGAGACGTTACACTGTAACGTCTCTACATTATTAATTATCTGTATAGACATTAATTACAAACTCGAAACTTCTATTTCAATATTTTCCTCTTCTTCCATATTCAAAGCATCAAGAGTATCCCAAATTTTCTGTAACATCGGCTGTAAACCTTCACCTGTGACCGCCGAAATTATAAAAACTGGTGCGTAAGAAAGATGGTTTAACTCGGTTGCTAATGCTTCTAAATCCACGCTTTCTTTATCAACAGCATCAATTTTATTCAAAGCAATTATTTGTGTTTTATCTCGCAATTCTCGTCCGTATGACTGTAATTCCTGAACAATCGTATTGTATTCACCAATTACATCTTCACTAGTTGCATCAATTACGTGCAGCAATAAACGGGTTCGTTCAATATGACGTAAAAAATCATGTCCTAATCCCGCACCTTGAGAAGCACCTTCGATTAATCCAGGAATATCAGCAAATACCGTACCATCACCGGTTGGTTTTCTCACTACTCCTAAATTCGGTACCAAAGTAGTAAAAGGATAATCGGCAATTTTGGGACGTGCTGCCGATAAAGCAGAAATTAAAGTTGATTTACCAGCATTTGGTAATCCAATAATTCCTACTTCTGCTAATAGTTTTAACTCCAAACGTAATGCTTTTATTTCTCCATCTAATCCCGGTAAAGCATGCTCCGGAGCGCGGTTGCGATTGCTTAAAAAATACTTGTTTCCCAGTCCACCTTTTCCACCTTCAGCTACCAATAAAGTTTGTTCGGGTTTGGTTAAATCGCCAATTAGCTCATCGGTTTCGCCATTGTAGACAGCAGTACCGCAGGGAACTTCAATTAATAAATCCTCTCCAGATGCACCGGTCTTATTTTTCGGACCACCGCGAGAACCATTTTTGGCAACAAAACAACGCTTGTATCTAAAATCCAGAAGGGTTTGTAGATTGTCAGAAGCAACTAAAATCACCGAACCACCACGTCCTCCATTCCCTCCAGAAGGACCACCAGCGGGTACAAACTTTTCTCTACGAAAAGCCACAATACCATCACCACCTTTACCTGCTTCTACTTCAATTTTTGCTTGGTCTATGAATTGCATGATTTAAAAAAAATGGGCAATGGGAATAGGGCATAGATTGGTTTTTTCCCAACTAAATACCAATTGGCTATCCCAAATACAAATAGAAAGACAATACTATCATTATTCCAAAGTCAAAATATTAATGACCAAGAAATGCTAACTATAAGTATTTACCTTTCTATTTCTATTTCTAAGATAACTTTAATGAGGATTCCTGACCTGAAAGGAGTTAATCGTTAAATTCTCCCATGCCCAATGCCCAATGCCCAATTCCCTTTCAAATTAATTAAATGTACTCCGAAATATCCTCTTTACAATCATCGGCTAAATAGGACAGAGCGCGGAAACGCAAACCTACTAACTGTTCGTAAAGCGGATTTATTTTACATAGAGGAGGAATATGTACAATTTTGCGTCCGAATAATTTAACATCCCGTTCAAAAGGACATTGACTCGGAATCATTTTGCACAAGAATCGGGCCACTTTAGGGTCTTCGACATCCAAACCGTCCAGCCAATCTCGCAGAGGATTCAAGGCTTCAATAGGCGGTTTTCCTGGAGGTGTAAGAGGTGATGCAACACCAGTCGAGGCTCCTGCTGGTTCGGGATTTTCTAAAGTGTGTCGCAGAGATTCCAGCAGGTTTTCTGGTTCTCCCAGAGCTTCACAGAGCTTGTGCAATAGCTCGTCTTCGCTGGGAGAATAGATTCCATCAGCGATAGCTACCATTACCGCTGTTCGTAAAAAGTTTTCTGCTATCGGTGTACCTTTACCAAAAACAGCGGCTAATTCTTCTGGTGTGATGGCTTCAAATGATTCTACATTCATCCCAGGACTTAGTTCGTCATGGGTGATTGAAGTTATCAATTGTTTTTCTTGCTCGTCAAAATTTCCATCAGCCCAAGCAATAGTTAGCAGTCCTCGCAGCCAAGCGGATATTTGTTCGCTGCTGTAAGGAGATTGAACAGCACTTGTCATAACTCACGTCTCTAACTTTCCTGCTTTACATAGTAGCTTGCTATCTTAATTCTGTTTTTCTAAACTTATTGCTAATTGATATTAAAAAAAATTCTGCTTGATATATACATAATTGCAATAATAGTTGAAAATAATTATTAGCAATTGGCTCGATGATTTATTTTATAAATATCTTAGAGATACAGTTGTAAAAATTGGTATTGTATTGTGTCCGCTTGACTTCAGTTTACTTAAGCTAATTCAATTAATAGGAAAGCTTTTTGCTAAAAACAAACTGCTGCGAGTTTATTAATGCTTCTGTGCTAGGTAATCATTGGATTCGAGCAGGAAAACAAAGAATTACCCCGCTTTATCTCTCTTTCTCCGAAGAGGTCGCGATGTATCTAAGGAGACAGCAAGTTACACAACTCTTTGATAAGCTTGTTGAGAATTTTTCTGATTCACTATTTACGTTTGATTCTGTATCCTAGTTGATAGTGAAAAATCAACAGTGTGATGATTCAATCAAACATATGTCAGTAAATTTTGACTGGAGGATTTTGGATATTCAGGAGATTCAAAACTGGAACTCTGGTTATCGGGTAATAGAAATTATTACTTTTGCAGACCTTGAAGTTAGCTTGAAGCTAAGTCTATGCAACGCTTTTTTCTGACAAATCGTTTGCTCTTCAAGTATATTCCGCTCTTCAGAAATGCCCATATGGCATGATATCAAATCGCTTGCACCACAACAATTAACTGCTCGTAAAGGAATAAATAATGTTTCATTTTGGCATCGAACATGAGGTTGCTTTCATTGATAGTGCTGGAAATTTTGCTGATTTTTCTAGGACAAATTTCGCTGATTTCAATCAAATAGTCGAAAAATTGCCTATGTACAAGGATGATTATCCTCAATTACGAATAGGAGACGCTGGAATTAAAGAGAAGCGTTGGTATATTGAAGGTTTTGAACGCTTTGCTGATTCTGAGAAAGTTCTTGACTGCGTACCTAAAGGAATCGAAATTAGAACAAGTATAAATCCCGATATTCATAGCGCTATTGCTGAATTGTCTGAAAGCTTTAATTTGTTAACCAAGACAGCAGCAGAATATGGTTTTTCACCAGCATTAATCAGCTTTAATCCTCACTACGATGCGTTTGTACCCAATCCACCTCTAAATGAATATGAGACCAAGCGGAGGAATGCTTCTCCTGAAAAGCAGACTGCGAATATTCCCATGCTTACCTATGGGCCGGATTTAAATATCTCTATGCTGGGATTGACTACCGAACGTATTATTGATATCGGAAAAAAGCTGACTTATTACAGTCCTTATATTATTCCTTTTAGTTACAGTTCTCCCTTCTATCAAGGTCGTCTATGGGAAGGTTTTTCTGTAAGAACTTTTATCAGAACCGGAAAAAGACCTGCTGCTATGGTGTTTTTAGAAAAACCAGAAGAACTAATTAAAAGTGTTCCGTCACTGACAAAAATTGCTCGTATTCCCGCAGAAGTTGGTCGAATTGAATTTAAAGCTTTTGATAGCTGTAGTGATTTTTCTATCTATTCTGGATTATTGGCTTTATTAAAAGGTTTGGTTTTAGATGAATCTTTACCTGAAAGAGCAATCGTACCCGATGCAGAAAAACACCAAATATCTGCAAAAGAAGGGTTTGATAACGAAGAAATTTTTACACAAGCCAAGCAGATTATACAGCTAGCAGAAGTTGCGTTAACAAATGACCCTGATGTGGAATTACTCGCACCTTTGAAAACTCTTTTAGACAAGAGAGAAACACCAGCCCATGAAATGATCCGGATGTACAAACATAACAACTCTATTGAAGCAACACTAAAACAAACTTACAGTGCTTAGAAGTTACAGCTAAATGCTTTTCTCAACATTAAATAATCTACAAAAATGTAAGGATAAAAGCAGAAAGAGTTGTTTTGTTAATCGCTACTAAATTAAGAACTGGTTAAAGCTTAAAGGATAAGGGTAAGAAGACTTAAATACAATTCTTGCCTTTATCCTATAGCCCTTTTTTATTCAAGGAAAGCTAATTAAGCTTTATTTCTTCCTGCTTTCTCGCTTGTACTTCCTGCCAAACATCTTCCCAACGCTCGCTAATTAAATCTTGGAGTTTAGCTAAATACTCCTCAGATTGATAATTCTCTTCTTCGTCTTTCAACTTACTGTCAGTAAGTACTAGGCTAGGTATAGTGGATGATACTTTAATCATGATAAATTTGACGACTTCAAGGACTATTGCAATCTTATAGCAATAACAATGATATGTTGTATGCTGCTTTACAAAATATGATAGTAAACTATATTTAGATATACATCAGTTCTCGGGGTTTGTAAGTACTTCCAAAACAATTTTTAAAAAGAAAATGGTATTTTTTGTATTAAAAGTCAAGGATTGTAAATATATTTACGCGGAGAAATTTAGCAATTAGTAGCTGATGATACAAAAATGAATAGTTTAAGCTTGTTTTCTTAAAAAAAATACAGTATTTAAGTAAAAACATTTAGGCAAATTAAATTTTACCTCAATAGATAGTAATTGGGTAACATTTTATAAATAATATTTTAGAGTTGTATTACTTCCTCCTAGGTAAAAAATTACTTATTGAAGATTAGAGGGAAGAAGGGAAGAGTAGGTAGAAAAAATAATTTTGATAGATAATTTTATCGCGGACAGAGTAATTACGCATTTAGTAAAAAAGATAAAGGATTGCTCTTATCTTCAGCAAAACCAAGGATACCTTTGTCACGATGTTCGTAGATTAAATTTCCTTGAGAATCAAACAAAAAAGTTGCTCCTCGTTGAGTTAAATATGATGAGTTGGGAACATAAGTATTCCAATTACTCAAAACTTCGGTCATATTTCGCAAACGTAGGGTAGCTAGTTCAAAAGGACGCTGAAAACCTTTTCCTCCAGCAGCTTTGAAAAACGAACCTTTGATATTTGGTAGAGGTGTGTCTCGAACGATTTCTTCATCACCAATTAACTGTGGTGCTTTTTTATCTCCTTTGTAACCCCTAAAAACTTCTGCTAAAGTTCCTGGGCTAGCAATTCCAGCACACATTAACATTAGATTCAGCCAAGCTTTTTGTGAGGTTGATAGTAAAGGGAAGTTGATATTCAAACCTTGATAAAGTTGTAAATCCTTGTGGATTTGAGCTTCCGGGTCTACAAATAGCCATTCTGGGGGGAATCCAGTATAGTCACAAAACTTGATTCCAGAATTGCGATCGCCGATTCCAACAGCGCGAATAGTGACTTGTTTAGCTTCGAGTTTTGCTCTTTCTCGGTTCAGCCACCAAGCGTATTCTAAATTATCAAAGTCCCCTAATTGCGACCAAATCAGCACCAGTAGCTGCGAACTATTTGAGCAACCATCTAAAACTGGTTTGATTGAACCGTCGCTGACTCGTAAACGGTTAGCTGTAGAAAGAGTCGAGTAAACATTTTGGGAATTGGAGGAGGTTTGGGTATTCATGGAGCGTGAGGGAGAATCTTCAGATATTATTTTAGGACTACAATTAGCCTAATAATTATTTAGTTAACACTTTCACTATTGATAAATAAATAATTTGCACAAAAGTTTCAAAATAATATAGCGAAAATACTGTTTAGCTAGCTTTTAATCTTTCATCATGTCGAATAGATTGAGAAATAGCTTCAACTAATAATAAGCGCTCGCTAATAGACAATTGAATAACAGAATTTAATAAGCCATCTACAGTTTTTGCTTCATTTTCCTGATGATAGGTATCAGATAATTTTAAACATGAATAAGTTTGATTATTTTTTAATTGAGTTTCTAATGCTGTACATAAAGATTCTAGAAATAAAGTATCGTTACCTAATTCAGAAGCTTCATCATCATATTCATCATTATCTTCAATCTCTTCTAACCTTTGGTTATATGTATTGATTAAATGATTTAAGGCTTCTATTATAAATTTCGTATCTTTAAATGATAAATTCATAAAAATTAGCTTACCTTTTTAAAAGAATTAGCAATAGATGTCAATGCCGCTTTATATTTGCTTAATGGCATATTATGACGTGGTTTCCATAACCAATGATAACTGTGGTCGTTTATTAATTCTACCTCTACAGGAATTTCTGTATTAGCATCTAACTTCCACCAATTTTTTCCTTTTCCCAATTTGCTAAAAGTAGAAATTCCACCTGGTGATTCTCCTCCAACAGTTTCCATTACCCAGAGTTCATCATTATTCTCATATACAGCCACATCTTTATTCGGTCGTACATTATCCATTTTAGGAGAATTTGCACTACCCCTACGATATAAATCAACAGGTGTCTTTTTCATTTACTTGATAAATATCTACATACAAAGCTAACCTGATTTTACGGTAAAATTTGGCAAAACTCTTATTATTCATTTTTTGAAAAAATCTTTATGTATAAAGATTCTAATTAATTACGTTCAATTTTCTGTTTTCTACCAATCGCAACAGAAATAACAACAACTATCGCAGTAAAAATCATTAATAAAGTTATTTTTTCCTTTAAAAAGACAGCAGAAAAGAAAATACTTAAAAACGGCTGCAATAACTGCACTTGACTAACCCTTGCAATTCCTCCAATCGCTAATCCTTTATACCAAGCAAAGAAAGCCAGAAACATGCTAATAATGCTCACATAGCCAAAACCAAACCATGCAGAAGCAGAAGCACTAATACCGTTTTGTAAAATTACTAAAGCAACAGGAATAATTAATATTGGAATAGACAATACTAAGGCCCAACAAATAACCTGCCATCCACCTAAAATTTTAGATAATTGTCCTCCCTCAGCGTAACCAAAAGCAGCTGCAATCACGGCAATAATTAAAACAATATCGGCGAATTTAATACTTCCGTTACCTTCAATCAAAGCAAAGCTAACAATCGTTAAACTTCCGCAAAAACTTGCAATCCAAAAGCCTACAGATGGTCTTTCACCCATTCGTAATGCTGCTACAATTGCAGTTGCTAAAGGCAAAATACCCGTAACAATTGCTCCGTGGGAAGCCGGTAATTGCTGCATAGCCCATGCTGATAATAAAGGAAATCCAATAATTACCCCTCCGACAATAATTGCTAAACTTCCCCAGTATTGACGATGTGGTATTGGCTGCCGAGTTAACCGTAAAAGCACCATAGCAAAAGTCCCAGCTACAATAGCTCGACCTAAACCTACCACGGTGGGGTCTAAATTTGTTACAGCCATTCTCGTTGCTGGAAGCGTTCCACTAAATCCAAGTACACCAAGAAAACCATATATTAATCCAATAGTTTCATTATTTATTTGATTGTTGGTTTTATTTTCTGACTTATTATTGATTTCATCGATGCTTTTACTCATTGTCCTGTTAATAGATAAATTGGAAGTTTATAAGAAATTCATTTCACAATCTTTCAGAATCGATGATTTGAAAAGATACAGATTCACTTAATTTAACTAGTACAGTTTACGAAGAAATGTAACTGTTCTAGTCAAAAAACTTGTAACTGTACCGTGTATAGCGATAAAAAATCGCATATATTTCAAATAGCGATTATCAGTATTTAGCCGTGAAAATTCCTTTAGATAGAAAATCACGCGAACCAATATATTTACAAATTAAAGACAAAATCAGCCGTTTAATCAAATCTGGAGCATTACAACCAGAAGAACGTTTACCTTCAATTCGTTCTCTAGCACAAATATTACAAGTTAATAAATTAACAATTCTAGAAGCTTATAGCATTTTACAAGCAGATGGAATTATTTTTTCTCGTCAGGGTTCGGGTTACTTTGTTAATAAATCAAATATGAATTTAACTACTTCTACTAATATGAAATCCACATTTGCACCAGCACAAAACGTGATTATTTCAGAAAGTGCGGGGAATTCTTTTTTTGATATTCATATGAGTGCTGTACAAGCACAAATTAACGAAAGAATAATCAATTTTAGCTATGGTTTACCGCGTCCTCCTCAAGATATGGCTTTAATCGGTAGAAGGACAATTACTAATTCTATTGATAGTTTATTCGCTTACGATATTCCTCACGGACAAGCAAGTTTAAGAAGACAAGTTGCTCAATTATTAGTACAGCAGGGTTTAGAAATTACTGCGGATAACTTGATTATTACTAGCGGTTGTCAGCAAGCAATATCATTGACAATGCAATATTTTTTGCAAAAAGATGATTGGGTAATTGTCGAAAGTCCGACCTATCACGGAGCGATATCAATTTTAGAAAATATTGGAGCCAGAATCATTGGTATTCCCATGAATGCTGAAGGAATGAATTTAGAATTATTAGAAAAATACTTGAAAAGTCATCGACCAAAATTAATTTACACCATCAGTACTCAACATAATCCTACAGGAATAGCGACCTCACAAAGCCACCGGAAACAACTTTTAGAATTAGCAGAAAAATATCAATGTCCGATTTTAGAAGATAACGCTTATGAAGGATTAAATTTTGAACCGGTACCACCACCAATTAAAGCTTTGGATAAACAAGATTTAGTAACTTACGCTGGTACATTTTCTAAAACCTTGATTCCTGGTTTACGAGTTGGTTATATGGTAGTTACGGGAAGACACTATCAACCCTTAGTCGAACGTAAATTAATGGATGACGTTCACACATCTACAATTTCTCAAGCAATAGTCAGCGAATATCTTAGTTCGGGACATTATCGTCGTCACCGTAAAAAATTGCAGACAGAAAACCTTTTGTGTAGAAATTTAATGTTACAAGCAATGGAAAAATATTTTCCTCAAGAAGCTAAATGGACAGTTCCGAATGGAGGTTTATTTTTGTGGGTACAGTTACCAGATAATATTGATATTTCAGAAATCCGTCAGCAAGCTATTAAAGAAAAAGTTTTATTTGCTTCCGGTTCGGCATTTTTTCCAGATAAACAAGGTTATCCAGCAATGAGATTGAGTTTTTCTAACACTTCTGAATCGGAAATTGATTTAGGAATATCGATTTTGGGTAAGCTTTTGAAAAAATGTATTTACACTGGGTGCGATAATTATTTAAATCAACAGCTACTTATTTAATTCTGTCGAAGTTTTGAACAAAAGATTTTGAGCAAAAAATATTATCATGACCAATCTTAGCGTTAATCTCAACAGAGTAGCTTTGCTCAGAAATTCTCGTAATATTGACATACCAAGCGTTACCAATGCAGCGAAAATAGCTGTAGAAGCAGGAGTACATGGGATTACAGTTCATCCACGACCGGATGAAAGACATATTAAACCTAGAGATGTATATGAATTAGCGCAAATGCTTACCGTAGAATTCAACATCGAAGGTAATCCTTTCCACGGGAATTTTATGGATATGGTTTGTGAAATCAAACCAACACAATGTACATTAGTTCCAGATGCTCCAGATGCTTTTACATCCAATAGTGGTTGGAACTTAGCTGAAAATCGTCATCAACTCGTACCTGTTATTGAAAAATTGAAATCTTTTGATATTAGAATTAGTCTTTTTATGGATGCTGATTCAAATCAAATACCTTTAGCAAAAGAAGTAGGTGCTGACAGAATCGAATTATATACCGAACCCTATGCAACTGCATTTCGTATGGGTGAAGTAGAAACAGTTTTTCAAAAATATATTCAAGCTGCAAAAATCGCTCAAGATAATGATTTGGGTGTAAACGCTGGACACGATTTAAACTTACAAAACTTGGAAAAATTTTGCTCTATTCCCAACATACTTGAAGTATCTATCGGTCATGCATTAATTGCTGAAGCATTGGAAATGGGATTGCATAATACAGTCAAAGCTTACTTAAAAATTCTTTCTTCTACCTCAATAAACAAGGTTATCTAATACTTATTAATCAGAGATTGATTTAGGAATCTCTATTTTGAGTAAGCTTTTTTTTAATCTATTTATGCTGGATGCGATAATTATTTCAATCTATCGAAATATTGAGCCATGAATATTGAAATTATTTAGATAATCAAGGATTGTAATCAAATTTGCTGCTAAGTTTTAACCCAACTCGGTCTTTCTCTACAGATTCACCAACGATAAATATCTGTGTATAATCCCAAAAGCGGAATGTATATACAATTAATTCTGGAAATTTGGCTTTAAGAAACGAATTTAGATGCTGATAATTACTATATAGTTCTTTTCCTTTTTCATCATCCGAACCATAATTATCAAAAATGTATTGTCCTTCATCTGGATAAAAAGTTTGAAATTTACTAACTTGAAGGAATCCAGATTTAATTAACGCATTTTGCAGCGCAAGATTTTTTTCAGAAGCAGTTTGATAAATAATTTGATGGTTGTAAGTATTATTGTAACCACCGTCATAATGTCCGTAAGTTAAAACTGGGGTTAGAGATTTTATAATTCTATCAATTTGGGATTCTAAATTGGTTTTTGATTTATTAAAGGGTACTTCCGTATTTTCTTCGGTAACTAAAATTTCGCTAAAATCTGGAGTTTCTTGAGGTACGGTAGAAGTAACGCAAATCCAGTTTTTATTATCAAATTGTCCGATTACTGCAAAGCAGGAATAAACTGGTGAACAGCTAAACTCAAAAATCTCTAAATGAGATAAATTAGATTTTAACAACATTGATAGCTGATTGTAGAAGTTTTTTCGCTGTTGAAATTCTAAGGATTTTCTATCTACTTCATCTTTACCATACTCTAAAGTATAATCGGCGTAATCGTTATACCTTTTGGGTGTTGGAATACCATTTTGTTCTATTTCCTGCCAATTTTTAATCGCAATTTCAATATCTGTATTTTTCATCCAACCTTGAGAATTAAGTAAAGATATTGGGTTGAATTCTCCTTTGATTAAAAAATCCCAGTAGAAAGGTTTCCATTTTGATGAGTGGTTATTAGGAAGATAACATTCAATTTTTTCTTGAAGTAAAATTTGCAGGGTTCCAAGAAGTTTAGTTGTTAAAGGGTTCATAAATTTTGATTTTGGAAATTATCAAATTCGTTGAATCGTCAATTAAATAGGTTCGTATTATAAATTATTGTTCGCTGCTGCTCTAACAATTCGATTAGCATCACAAGCAAGTATTGAACGTATTTCTAAAGGAGTTGATTCGTTTTCCGCTACAGCATATCTTTCTAACCAAGAAGCAGAATTAGCAGCTTGAGTTAATATTTCTTCTGGTGTGATTGGATGAAGTAGAGTAGTAAACCTGACGAAAGCGTTATTTGATTGAGCGTATTCTGTTAGTAAGATTGGTAAGTCGTCAGTTTTGGGGTTGTAGATTCGGGGGACACTGATTAAAGTAGGATTGATTTCTTTTGTTTGAGGTTGTAATAGTAAATTCTGTAAACTTTCGCGAATAATTTCGGGGGTATTGGGATTTTTAGCAACTTCTCGACGTACTTCTACTTTTTCGTCGTTAGCAAGTCGTTCTAATATTGTTACTGAAAGATTGGGGTTGGAAGCAACTGCTGTACGAATTGCTGAATTTTCGCTTTGAGAAAAACTTTCTAAAATATGATTTGGAGTATTTCGATTAGCAGCTACTTTTTGCTTAACTTCTATATCAGAATCATAAGCAAGAGTTTCTAAAATTTCCAATGGACACTTTTTCTGACTTGCTACTACTTCTCTAATGTTTGCTGATTCGTTTACAGATAAACATCTCAAAATTTCGGGACTAATATTTGGGTGTTTTACTACAGCAGATAGAATTATTTCATCATCTTGATTTTCAACTAACCATTCTAAAGCGCTATCAGGTGTATTTGCATTACGTAAAGCTTCGCAAACTACTGGTACTACTGGTTGACGAACAATGTA
This sequence comes from Calothrix parasitica NIES-267, assembly GCF_002368095.1. Classification (GTDB taxonomy): domain Bacteria; phylum Cyanobacteriota; class Cyanobacteriia; order Cyanobacteriales; family Nostocaceae; genus Rivularia; species Rivularia parasitica. The sequence goes on from NZ_AP018227.1 coordinate 437,259, forward strand.
TTCCAACGCTTCCGGTGAAGCGTCTTTACGCATCGCGATTTTGTTAGAAATAGTATGGTAGCATCCATCATCAGTAGTTAGGTGATCGCATTTTGCTAATTCAATTAATACACTTGATGGGGTACTCGGATTTTCAGCTACAGCCTCAGGGATTGAATTGTATTCATCAGAAGCTAAACGTTGGAGAGTGGTAGCTGATGCTGTAGATTTTATAGCTACTAAATAACGAATAAAGTCTTTAGGATGATGAGATAATCGTTCCAATACATTAGAAAACAAAGGAGAATTTCGCATTGTCTTTCCTTGTCTCCGAAGAATGTCTTCTATCTCCTTCTGTTTGTCAAACTCAATATCTAATAAAGCTTGTGATACAACTTCAGCAGGAATATTCGGATTAGTTAAAGCGTTAATTCGGACTTTGCTTTCTTTATCTTCAGCTAAGGTTAGGAGAATATCTAAAGGAGTGTTTTTGTTATTAGCTATATTGGAACGGATACTGATATCACCAGTTTCCAAAAGCCATTCTATAACATCTCTAGGAATCGGAAGAGTACGACGAGCTATATAAGTTTGAACGCTGGAGTTAGAATTTTGAGCCAATTCCATCAAACAATCTGAAGGAAAACTTGGGTTCTCCAAAACACAAGCACAAACATGTACGTTTTCATCCTTTGTCAACCGTTTGAGGATTTCAACAGGAGTTTTGCTATCACGTGCGATCGCGAATTTTTTTCTTATATATCCTGTTTCTACAACTTCGGCTAAAGAAGAGAAACTATTGGTTCGTTGAGCAATTAATTCATGTGCTTTAGTTGCTAGTAGAGAATTCTCTTTTTCAACTACTAATTGATAGATTTCTAAAGCAGATAGACTACGATTATCAATAACTAAATCAAGCATTGATTCATCACTAACCAGATAATATTCTATTCTCCCCTGTTGAGAATTTTGTGGATTATCAGAAATAGGAGATACCACATTATCCTCAAAACCATTATTAACAAGTTGTTTTTTAAAACTTTCTCGTAAGTTGATAGGAGTATTCGGATTACCAATCAGCTTAGCAACAATAGAATCTTGGCTATCATAACGTTTTACATCATCCGCTATTAGCTCTAAAATTCTAATAATTTGATTGGCAATTTTGTGATTTAAATTCTCAGGTATTTCAGGAAATACTTCTAACCATCGTGTCAAAAACCAATTTATGCGATTATTCTCATCATCATCATCATCGTCATCGTCATCATCAAATTCTTCCCAAGATAAGGAATTGCTTATATGTTCTAAAATATCAGGAGTTTCAATAACTTCCATGTATCTATTTAATTCAATATGTATACCTGCTGGATGCAAAATTTTATCTTGAAGGTCATACATATAAATATCGGCTAATGTTCCAAAGCAATTACCATTTGGTAAATACTCTGTAGAAAAAACTCTACGAATTTCTCGCAGCAGTTTTACTGGATAAAATTCATTTTGTCCAATAATTTCTAATATATGTGGGGGAGTTATGGAATCTTCAGCTATTTCAGCTTTAGTTTTGTCATCGGAATGCAATACTAAATATTGCCATAATCTTTCTTTAATTTCTTCCGGAGTTTTTTGATTGCGAACAACAGCTAACTTAACTTCAGCATTTGGATACTCAGCTAATCTTGACAAAATATCTTCTGAAACGTGAGGATGTTTTGCAATTTGTTTTAGAAACCAAATAGATTGCCAAACTGATTCTTCAAATCTGAGATATTCCCATTGTTCTTTTCTTTTTTCTGCTCTCAATTCTTCTAAATTAACATCAGCTAATTCTGCTAAAATCCAAGTTGGAGTATTTGACTCGTTCACTAATACATGTAGATATTTATGTTTCCAAGGTTTATCTGTAGCTTCTTCTCGATAAAACCGCTCTAAAATACTAGTTGGAAAATCATTTCGTTTTGCAATTTCTTTTTTATAACCACTAAACAACTTATGTAAAGTCTCTTCACCAGTATTCGGATGCTTTACAACTACCCCTTGAATTTTCTTACCCGAATCTTCCACTAATACAGCTAAAACTTCTGCACTTACATTCGGATTCTTCGCAACACTCAACCTTATTCTAAATTCCTCATCCCTCGCTAATTTCATCAAAGCATCTTCCGGAGCAAAAGGATTTTGAGCAACCGTCAATCTTATCCAACTCCAACGACTTTCCCCCAATTCCCTCAACCTTTCCACATCAGCATCCCAATCGCTAGCAATATCATGCTGACTCCTTACCAACTCAAGCACTTCCGACGGACAATTTGAATTAGACTCCACCGTCAAACGTACCGCTAATTCCAAATCTCCCGCTAAAAATTCCAACAAAGAAACTGGTGTTTCCAAAGATTCCGCAACTACCAAACGTGCTTCTAATTTATCCGACTGCGACAACCTTTCCAACAATTGCAATCGATACCGTAATGGCATATATTCATTCTGCAACCCTTGAATTAATCTACTTACAGGAACCCATTCACTCAAAACACAAGGAGGTACGGCCGCATACTGCATCAACTCTACCGCTAACCTGTCATTTTCTCCTAAATCCCGATTTCGCAGCACTTCTGAAACAATTTCTTGATAATCTCCCGCAATTTCATCCGCAAAATTAACGTGTAATCTCGCAACTTCCACAACTGAGGAATAATCGCTTTCTCCCAAAACCTCTAAAAGACTTTGGGGAGTGTCGGAAAAAGATGCAACAGCAATCTGCATTTGCTCGGATTCCCTCAATAATTCTTCGGGTGTTTCTAAAAATCTTTGTAAATCCGATGCACTAACTCTGTAAAGTGACTGCATAATTTAAATATTTTATTCTATAGTACTAAAATACTATGTAATTACTAATTGTCAAAAGTTTAATTAATCAGGACTTACGCAAAACAAAATTGTCATTGCGACGGTCACTACGTGTAGGGAAGCAATCCCAAAGTTTCGAGAGATTACGTCGCTGTCGCTCGTAATGACCCAATTACGTTACTTTTGCGTAAGTCCTATTAATAAACGATTAAATTCCCCAGGTGAAGACAGATATTTAGCAGAGAATAAGACTTGTAGTTGCGCTTTAATATTCTTTAATATTTAATTCAAAATATGAAACAAATAATCATCCAAGTAGACGCATTTACTAACAAACCTTTTTCTGGAAACCCCGCTGCTGTTTGCGTTTTAGAATCTCCTCAAAGTGACGAATGGATGCAAAATGTAGCTAAAGAAATGAATTTATCGGAAACCGCATTTTTAGTCAAACAAGCAGACGGTTACAGTTTACGCTGGTTTACCCCTGCTACAGAAGTACCTTTGTGCGGTCACGCTACTCTTGCAAGTTCGCACGTTTTATGGTCAGAAAATCATCTTTCTGCTGAAGAATCCGCTCGTTTTCATACCAAGAGCGGTTTATTAATTGCTAAAAAACAAGATGATTGGATTGAATTAGATTTTCCAGCGAATCCTTCTGAAGCAACTTCCACAACTGTGGAACTTAGTGAAGCTTTAGGTGTACCCGTTAAATCAGTTGTGAAAAATTCTTTGGGTTATCTAGTAGAAGTTGAATCGGAAGATTTAGTTAGAAAAATAGAACCAAATTTTACGCTCTTAACTCAAAAATTTCCAGAAGTTATTGTTACTAGTATTGCTGAAAGTAGTTCGGAGTTTGATTTTGTATCCCGCTTCTTTTGTCCCGGCTTAGGTATTAATGAAGACCCAGTAACCGGTGCTGCTCATTGCTGTCTCGCTCCTTATTGGAGAAACAAATTAAATAAAGACGAGTTTTTAGCTTATCAAGCTTCAAGTAGAGGTGGTGTAGTCAAAGTAAATTATTCCGGTGGAGATAGAGTTTATTTAAGAGGACAAGCAGTTACCGTTTTAACAGGAGAATTAATCGGTTCGTAGTTGCGCTACTCTGCGAGAAAGCTAACGCTTACAGCGCCAAAAATCTTGAGCGAAGACCGCACAACTACGAACATATTTTTATTTATATTCGCTTAAAATAACGTTAGTTGGGTAGAAGGTTCTTGTTTACGCAAAGCATTGCAAAATCTTAACTCTAGATATTTTTTAATATCTACAAAAATTTTTTCTGCTAATATTTTTGCTAACATTACCGGAACAGCATTTCCAATCATTTTATAGCCATCACCAATATACTTGTATTTAAAAATAAAATTATCTGGAAAAGTTTGGATTCTCGCGCATTCTCTAACCGATAATCTTCGATATGGTTTTGGAGATTTTTCGTCAAACTTCCATTTATCTTTTTCAACCCAAATCATTTTATTTGCTTGTGGATGTATGGGAGCATGTCTAGCACCAGCTTGGATTGTAAAAGATGGTTCGTTCCAACTTCTTACTCGGTTTCTTGACATATAAATACTCGAAAAACCACCTTCTTTATATTCATGATTTGGTATTGCTGCATTGCTTTTACCAACTTTAGAATCTATTGCAATCGCTTCAATATCTTTAATATCGTAAATTGCATTTTTAAGAGTTAATTGATTATTTATTGCATCGGGAAATTCAAATTTTCCACCCATATCTTCTCGATAACCAATAATAATTACTCTTTTTCTATCTTGAGGAACTAGATAGTTAACAGCATTAACTAATTTATAAGTAACTTCATATCCAGCATCTTTAAAATGAACCAAAATATTTGTAAATGCTCCTAAATGTTTTTTCGCTAAAATTCCACTAACATTTTCAGCTAAAAAAAATAAAGGCTTTTTTTCCTTCAAAATTCTAATATAATCAAAAAATAATTGACCTCTACTATCATCAATACCTCTTTGCGCTCCTGCTTCGCTCCAACTTTGACAAGGAGGACCACCTATAATTCCAATACAGTCAGGAATATCATCGGAAGCTATTTTTCTGATATCTCTTTTATCTAATTTGGTATGGGGATGATTAAATTCATAAGTATCCCAGATAGATTTATCATATTCATTCGCCCAAATAACATTAAATCCAACTTGCTGAAATCCTAAATCTAATCCTCCGCAACCAGAGAATAAAGATACAATATTCATGAAAAAAATTAATTATATCTAGTCTAAAAGGTTTTTATCAGGCCGTCATTATAAAAGGTATCGCAAATATTTTCAGAACATATTGTTACCGACAAAAGCAAAAATTCTCATTCATCCCTTTGGATAAACAAATTATATCTGGGGTTACTTGACTTTTAACACAGGCGAACCAATTTCCAGTTCTACCAAACCCGGTCATCACTTCATTAAAAATCAATAAGGTATCAAATTGCTTAGCTAATTTTTATAATTTACGTATAAATTCTGGTCTACACATCCCCATTCCACCAGCACTTTGCACCAGTGGCTCAATAATAATGCCGACATACTGTTGGGGATTTTGCTTTAATTTTTCTTCTAATATAGTTAAAACTTTTTGCTCTTTTTCCTCGATATCAGAATCATTAATGTAAATTTTGGGGAAAGGTGAAAAATCCACCTCAATCAACATATTAGAGAAAACCTGAGATTACCTGGCGATTTAAATCGCCAGATTAATCCTATATTTTCACAGTTTTAATCCATCACCATATTTTCCTCTCACCAATCAAATAAATTAACCAAAAAACAAACAATAACTAACCAGCAATTAACTTTATCTTAAATTAGTGCTATAATAGTGTTCTTGTCTGTAATCAAGAATCATAATTATAATCCCCCTCTCCATAAATAGAAGAAGGGGTTTGTAATGATGCACGCTTTTAAATAAATAGAGATAGGAAAAGTTAAGCAGGAAAAATTCTTAGTCTCCGATTTGGTTCTTCCCCAAAACTATTGGATTTAAGTCGATAATGTTCGACTAATTCATGCTGCATTTTACGCACTTGCGAAGAACGCGGTAATAATTCTACTGGCTGCCCTTTAGGAATTACTATTTGTTCGACTGCAAGTCTAGCTTCTTCTAAAGCGTCAATTTCATCATCGCTGCCGTTGTGGAGAAATAATTGTAATTCACGCTCGTCAGCTACTTCCGGCTCGTCGATATTTAATAACCGACGCAAACCGCGAGTAATTTGAGGAATGGTGCTTGACTTGATCATGTGTATTGGCACCTGACGAGCTTTCGCCATTTGTCGCAATTTTGCATGATTTTTAACGTGCGATCGCAAAGCTAAAATTGCATCTGCGCTATCAATATCTTTTGTCAGCACTACTGGTAAATGAAGAACTCCAACTACCTGGTCTAGTTGACTGCGACTCACGCCGTAGGGGTAGATATGTAAAGGTAAATCTTCACCATTCGGGCCCGAGTCTTTATGACCGTTACTCTCAAAACCGTTAGAGTTATTGAAAGATTGATCTAATAAGCGGTCAAATTCGCTGCGTCCGGAACCATTTCCATTTTGATATTCGGCATTTAGCGGTACTAAAGGACGCATTTGCCCGGATGCTCTCCAACCCTTAGATTTATTAGAGCTTCGTCCGTGAAAAGTATCTTCTCCTAATGCAGTTTGTGAAGCTCCACCGTTAATAGCGGTTAACTGACGAGCAATCGCCACTTTGCCGTTATCATCTATGGTTCTCACTTGCGGACTCGGCTGTCTTCCTCTCAAAAGATTATCTATAGTGTCAGCAACGCTTTCATGAACTACCCAACGCTGTCTTTCTTGCATTTCAACAGCAATCTCAAAGGTAGGAGGTGCTTTGCGTTCTAAAACTGTTTTTTGAGAACCTCGCCTTCTGGCTTCATCATCTCCCAAAGTTACAGCTTGTATACCACCTACTAAATCAGAAAGGGTGGGGTTTTTTATTAAGTTTTCTATTTGATTACCGTGTGCCGTACCGATTAATTGTACGCCGCGCTCGGCAATAGTGCGAGATGCTAAAGCTTCTAATTCCGTACCAATTTCATCAATAACAATAACTTCCGGCATGTGGTTTTCCACTGCCTCAATCATTACCTGATGTTGTTGGTCTGGATGAGCAACCTGCATTCGTCTTGCTTTACCAATGGCTCGATGGGGAACATCACCATCTCCAGCAATCTCATTTGACGTGTCAATAATTACTACCCGTTTATCAAGTTCATCCGCTAAAACACGGGCAATTTCTCTTAAAACAGTAGTTTTTCCCACACCGGGACGACCAAGCATTAGAATTGATTGACCGTTTTCTACCAAATCGCGAATCATGGAAATTGTGCCATGAATCGCACGTCCGACACGACAGGTTAAACCAATAATTTTGCCGGTGCGGTTGCGAATCGCGCTAATCCGGTGTAAAGTTTGCTCTATTCCTGCGCGGTTATCTCCACCGAAAGTCCCTACTCGTACAATGCAATCGTCTATTTGTTGCTGAGTAATGGGCGTTTCGCTTAGATATTCGGCTCCAGAAGGGAATCGTGCTTCTGGGCAACGACCCAGATCCAAGACCACTTCTACTAAACTATCTCTTTGAGGATGCTGTTCAAGCATCTGCCGCAAATCCTGCGGCAATATGGCTAATAATTTTCGGAGGTCGTCTGTAATCGTCATGCTTTTTGTGGTGACGTTTTTAGAGATAGGGGACAAGCCAAGGCTCGTCATTGATGCTCTTAATACTTGAGTTGAGAAACTAATTCATGTGCAAGCGATACAGCTTGCCAAAGCAGTGCTGGTTCTTCTTCGAGCTTCGCAGCTACTCCAACATGTTCTACATTCACCTCCTTTGGTTCTAATTGTTCCAAAACTGGTAAGAGCAATTTTCGAGCGTAACTACCATAAGCTACACCAGCAATGGATTTACTGGAACTTGAACGTGATGTGTCACAGACAAGACTATTTTCTCTCATCTTTACACTTGTTTGCGTTGTTAATTCCTTCAACAATCCCATTGCCTTTGATTTCGGCACGGTGTAACTATTTGTACCACCAGCCAACTGCACATATCCTGGTAAATTTGCTCTTAATACTTTGGAACCCAATTTTACAGTAGCTAATGTAGTGCCCGAACCAATGTCACCGCTCATTGACCTGCCGTCGGTTTGCCATATATTCACGCAGTGAAGCGGGGAGATTACATCGTACAAACTATGTAGATAATCAATCACCCCTTTGCCATCCGGACAACTGATGGCTACTAACTTCAAATGTTCGGCGTAAGGCGAGATTGTCTGCCACAATCGCTTAAACTCTGCCAAATGCCCAACAGTTGTATGAATTTCTACAGCATCCACTCCAGATTTCAGTATCAAAGGTGCGATTGCTCCATTATCTGTTTCATAAGATACCGTCTCTATCTTATCATACGGACATACTGGAAGGCAACGACCGCAGCCATAACACTTTTCGGACAAAACGCCTGCATTGTTGTTTTTTATACTATTAAACGTAATAGCTTGTGCGGGACAGATACGCTCGCATGGTCGAGAACATTCAGGTGGACATTGAGTAGAATCAAATTCTGCTTTACGGAAATGGGGGTCTTGACCATCGTTTAAGCTAACCATCAATAAAGGTCTTCCTTGATAGAGAAAGCCTCGTTTGCGAGCAGCAGCAGCAAGAATTTCAGCAGCTTCTAGTCCCGCTTGGGCTGCAACAATTACAGCCGGGTCGGCAGCTACATCTATGCAGTCAGCCCCAGATAGCGTATAAGCTAATGTTAAACTTCTAACCGCAGGCAGATGTTGGAAGCTGGCTCCACAAATCAGCTTGAACCAGCGACCTTCTTTTAGCGATAGTAGGGGGTTAAACAAATCAGTCACACTTCTATTATGCTACGTGACAGAAAAAATAGATGAGCTAAATGCTCAATTTAATGTTTTTCTTGTTTAGCGAGATTTTGTTGGGTTGGAAGTTCAACAATAAATTCTGTTGCTTCTCCTGGAGAAGAATTACAAGTAAGTTTACCCGAATGCTTTTGCACTATGATTTGATAGCAAATAGATAATCCAAGTCCGCGACCTTTTCCCACAGGTTTTGTGGTAAAGAAAGGGTCGAATATGCATCTACGAATTTTTTCTGGTATTCCTATTCCATTATCTGCTATCGAGATTCTTACAATGCTTCCGCACTCCATAAGCTGCGTGCGAATAGAAATAGTATGAGTCTGATTAAAATCCCCTGCTTTATTTTTCGCTTGAAAATTCTCTGCTTCTTCGTTTAAAGCATCAACAGCATTATTCAGTAAATGCATAAACACCTGATTAAGTTCGCTAGGAAAACATGTTATGTGGGGTAAATCATCGTATTCTTTAATAATTTCAATTCCATCGCGATAATTAGTTTTTCTAAATCGGTGCTGTAACATTAACAAAGTACTTTCTATACCTTGATGAATATTAACTCGCTTGTAAGAAGCCTCATCATGTCGAGAGAAGTTTTGTAATGCAACTACAATTGAACGGATACGCTCTGCTCCTCTATGCATTGCATCCATTAGCAATTCCGAATCATTAATTAAAAAATCTAGGTCAATTTCTTCTTTTATTTTTGTTATCTTCTCGTTTGGATGTGGATATTCCTGCTGATAAGTTTCAACTAAATTAACTAAATTTTTTAAATATTCGTTAACATACTCCAAATTGCCGTAGATAAAACTAACTGGATTATTTACTTCATGAGCAATACCTGCTACCAAATGTCCTAAAGCAACCATTTTCTCATTTTGGATTTGCTGCACTTGGGCTGCTTGCAAATTGTCTAAAGTTTCCTGCAATAAAGTATTTTTTTTATTAAGTGTAATCTGTAAAGAACGTAAATTAATTTGATTTTCTATTCTTGATATTACTTCTGCTGCATAAAAAGGTTTACTTATATAGTCCGAACCCCCTACATCAAAAGCCCTAACTTTATCAACTACATCATCAAGTGCGCTGATAAATATTACTGGAACTCCGCTAGTTTTTTCGTCAGCTTTTAGTTTTTGACAAACTTCATAGCCATCCATTTCTGGCATATTTATATCAAGTAAAATTAAATCTGGCAAAATAATCTTACAGGCATTTAAGGCTATTTTACCGTTTAAAGCTTTGCGAACTTCATAACCTCTTGTTGTTAGCATTGCCGATAAAAGCCGCAAGTTATCTGGAGTATCGTCTACTACTAATATATTGGACTTATAACTTTTATTAGAATACATTTCCTGCCTAAAAGAACGTACATTAAACCATTTTTTATCAATATAATTGATTGCGAATTAAAATTAAGAAATTAAAAATAAGCTGCTACGGTGAGTTATTCTAGTTGATTTAGAAATGAAATAATAAGCATTTTTTGAATCATTTAATTGCTTTTATATAGATTGATTTTCTACGATTACTTGATTGGGCTTAGCAGTATCTAATTTAATGAATTTTTCTTTACTGAGAAAATACAGGCGGAGAATATCACAAAGGTAATACTAATAAACAGTCTTCTTATGAAGCTTACTTGTCTTTTCATAATTAGTTTCACAGCCATGATAAAAAATATATATAGCATTCCTAAATCATTTGTGAGATTTGATAAACCCGGTTTTTTGGAAAAACCGGGTTTATGACACCTATCTTTCTCACGACTCATATAGAATTGCTATATAAGTATAAAAATCACGAATTAAATGCATTTGCTACTAATATAAATTATTTTTTTAATAAAAAATTCATATGATTAATGTACCAAATATATAGTAATTAATTATTTCTAATAGTGTAAATAGCTATTAAATATGAATATTTTAAAAGACTGCAATATTTCCAATTATTATATTGATTAAATTTCATTAAGCCACTTGTCCTGCTTTACCTTATAGTTTACAGTCAATCTATTTTTATAAACCAAATAGCCAAATCTAGCATATTGACTATAAAAAATAATAATTCTATATTACTCTTTTTAAGAGTATCTTAGATAACAATGTTGAACTTTAGAGACAGTTATTTAATATCATAGTGGAGACTAACCAGCTTTATACTTCCCATAAGACTATTTACCACTGAGGTGATGTAAGCATCAAATCTAACATTAGCTGTGCTTCCATTGGTCTAGAAAATAAATTTCCTTGAGCAAAATTACATTTTAAGTCTCTAATTTGCGATAACTGCTCAGAAGTTTCTACACCTTCAGCAATTGCTCTCATTCCCATCGAATGAGCTATACCAATCATTGCTGGAACCAAGCCCATATTTTCACGGTTGTTCCGCATTAAATTCAAAAATGATTTATCAATCTTAAGAGTATTCAAAGGAAAACTATGTAAATAACTTAAAGAAGAATACCCCGTACCAAAGTCATCCATACTTAGTCTAATATTTCTTTCTCTGAGTTCTTGAAGAGTTGTTTTCATATCTACACTGTCTTCCATAATTACACTTTCTGTAATTTCTAGTTCCAGAAAAGCAGGATTTACTTTAGTTTCATAAATAATTTGGTCAATTTGAGCAATAAAGTTTGTTTGCAAAAATAATTTTGCACTTAAGTTAACACTAATGTACAAAGGTTTTGGAACTGCTGGATGATTTTGCCAAATGCATAGTTGATTGCAAGCTGATTTTAAAACCCAGGTATCAATTGCATGAATTAAACCTGTTTCTTCAGCCATAGAAATAAATTCTGTCGGCAAAATTAAACCTTTGGTAGGATGTTGCCAACGAACAAGTGCTTCAAGTCCAATAATTGAACCTGAATTTAGAGATATTATGGGCTGATAGTAAACAGTTAATTCTTGCTTGTTTATTGCTCTTCTCAGGTCATTTTCTAGCTCTAAAATTTGAATGGCTTCCCTATGCATTTCGGGGTCAAAAATATGGAATCTTCCTCTTCCTAATGCTTTCGCACCATACATAGCTGTATCAGCATCTCTAAGCAAGTACTCAGGCTTATCGTAATTAACACTACCCCAATTTATGCCTATACTTACATTAACAAATACTTGATTTCTAGATACATTAAAATGCTGACTTAGAGAATTTAGAATACGTTCTGCAATCGTAGTTACCATTTCAAGATTTGAAATGTTCTCCAAAAGAATACCAAATTCATCGCCACCCAATCGTGCCAAAGTATCAAATGGTGTAATGGTTTCCTGCAAGCGTTTGGCTATCGCTACTAGTAATTCATCTCCTACTAAATGTCCCAAAGAATCATTAATGATTTTGAAGCGATCGCAATCAAGAAAAAGTACAGCAAAGTGATAGTCAGATTCAAGTTTAGCTCGATTCAGTGCTTGTTCTAATCGGTTGATAAAAAAGACTCTGTTAGGTAAACCAGTTAAAGCGTCGCGCAAAGCACTTTCAAGTAGTTTGCTTTGTAATTCTTGGCGAGAATTAACTTCTATTTTTAACTTTTCTAAGGTGTTTTCAAGTTCTAAGGTACGCTGCTTTACTCTTTCCTCAAGCTGATTATTTAGCTTTAATATTTCTAATTGGGCGTTTCTTAATTTTAGGTGATTTTGCACTCTTATTAAAACTTCTGCAAATTCAAACGGTTTTGTAATGTAATCTACTCCTCCGACCTGAAAAGCTCTGACTTTATCAAAAATATCGTCTAATGCGCTGATAAAAATAATTGGTATCTCAGCAGTTTTTTTATTAGCTTTAAAACGCTCGCAAACTTCATATCCATCTATCTCCGGCATCATAATATCAAGTAATATTAAGTCCGGTAATTGAGTTTGGCAAGCAGTAAAAGCCATTTGCCAATTCAACGCTTTGCGAACTTTATATCCAACTCTAGTTAATATTGATGATAAAATACGCAGATTATCCGCTGTATCATCAATAATTAAAATATCTTGTTCATCAGAGTTTGATAAGTAATTACCTGTATTTATTCTCATCGATTTCATAATTTACTCAAGCTATAATCAAAGGTTCAATTCCTGATTTTTAACCATCATTGACTTGTTACAATTTTGAACCAGGAAATTCACCAATATCTGGCAATTACACGATTTTTTATATTTCTATAAGATGGCATCTCACTACAAAATTTATCATTCATGAGTTTTACTCTAAATAACCTACATACTATTTATTACCAAAAAGCAAACTACTCTTAAAGCCTTAAAGGGAATGAATTTAAACACATCTGGTTTATCAGTATAGTTCGATACAGGGCATACCGCTGTATACTCGTATCCAAACTTCTATCATCTATTATGTATATTAAACTACAAATAGCACCAAATTAATATTGTCCGTCTTACTTAAGATTTGTTAATAAATGCTGCGACCAAATAGTTATTTTATTTAAAAAGTTGAAACGAAATTTTGACCAATAACTTTTTATCGCTGATACTTCTTAAGTTTAATATCTATATTTTGAGATTAAAGAAAACTATCAATCCAGTTGAGAGCGGGATTTATTATGGGAATTTGAGACTCAAAAATCAAGCTAATAAGCTAAAGTAAAGCTTTGTATAAGTACCTAGGCAAAATTAATTGTGTATTTGTCATTGCGAGGGTCACTACGTGAAACGAAGCATTCACCCGAAGGGTGTGGCTCATCGCAAAACTTTGAGATTACTATCTCCCTTCGGGAGACGCTACGCTAACGCTATCGCTCGTAATGACACAAATAATTTTGCACACCCACTTAGCATAATTGCTGATAGGTCTTTTTTTGGCGTTTAATTACAGAAAAAATAAATACTAAATTTTTGTGATGGGAAAAATAGGATTTCTCTATGCAAATCTTTATAACAATTTTTTAAACACAACAAATTACGGATTCTCCCAAATAGAAAACTAAAAAAGTCTTAATTTTTGATAAAAATAAAAATTAGCTGCCCTTACTGCAAAAAAAATGCGTAAACAAAGACAGCAATACATATTTATACAGTTATTTACTTAGATTCAATTTTATCTTGCGATGCTTCTTGGTTAGTGTAAAGCGGGTTTTTATCAATTCCTCCTACTTTGTTAAGAGGCCAAAAACGAAGCACAGCTTTACCGATAATGTTTTCACGAGGAACAACACCCCAGCAACGACTATCATAGCTACTACCACGGTTATCTCCTAAAACTAAATAAGAACCAGATGGAATAGTCTGGGCTTTAGATAGAAATGGCTGTGTAGCTGCTGAATTACAAACTTCAATCGATGTTTTTTGTAAACTGCCAAGGTAATTTTTTTCCTGTAGTGGCTCATCGTTTATATATACTTTGCCACCTCTAAGCTCTACCTTGTCTTCAGGTAAAGCAATTATCCGCTTGATAAAAGCATCTTGGAATTGCTCTCTTTGCAGCTCTTCGGTCGGAGAAAATACTACAATATCTCCCCTTTGAGGAATAGAAAATTTATAACTTAACTTATCAACGATTATTTTGTCTGCCTTCCACTGATTTGGAGTACCGTGCAAAGTAGGTTCCATCGAGCCAGAAGGAATCCAACGAGCTTCAGCAACGAAAGTGCGAATCGAAAGAGCAAGCACGATGCTTAATGCGATTGTTTTGCCTAATTCAAAAAACCAGGAATTGTCGGGTTGTTGGTGGTCGTGGCGGTCAGACACTGGATTTTGCATGTAATTACTTAAGTGGAAACGGTTTAGTATGCTCCAAAAATAGACAAGAGTGCTAGGGAGACTTTATTTATTTATCTTAACTGTACAAATATGCTGTTAAGAGTTATGTTGTCATGTTGACGGGCACCCAGTGAAGATTTTTCCTCCTGAAAAATTTGAATGGGAATCCTTGACGCAGTTATTTGTAATTGAATTAAACATTACTTAGTTTTTAATAACATAAAGTGTCATTACTTTAAGCATTCCATAAGTTTAACTTCAATAAGGATAGCTGCATATCAAATTTACTGTTATTTAAGCCGGGTGTATATTCATGTCATCTCCTAGTTTACTAATCCGCCGTGCGAGAATTATTTTGCCCTCGGGTGAATTTATTGTTGGGGATGTGCTGACGCGCGATGGTCAAATTATAAAAGTCTCACCATCAGAGATAGAGGAAACAGTTACCCGTTCTATTGACGCTGATGGGTTAACTTTGTTGCCAGGAGTCATCGACCCACAAGTACATTTTCGCGAACCGGGGCTAGAACACAAGGAAGATTTATTTACTGCTTCTTGTGCCTGTGCAAAGGGGGGAGTCACTTCATTTTTAGAAATGCCTAACACGCGTCCTTTGACCATCACTCAAGAAACTTTGAATGACAAGTTACAGCGTGCTGCTAGTAAATGTCTAGTTAATTATGGCTTTTTTATTGGAGCAACTTCAGATAATTTGTCTGAATTATTACATGCTAACCCCACTTGTGGCATAAAGATTTTTATGGGGTCGATGCATGGACCTTTGTTAGTAGACCCTCAAGAAATCTTAGAATCAATATTTGCTAATGGAAATATTTTAATTGCTGTTCATGCTGAAGACCAGACTAGGTTAAGACAACGTAGAGAAGAATTTGCAAATATTCACGATGTCGCGATTCACTCCCAGATACAAGACTCGCAAACAGCATTGATAGCAACTCAACGGGCATTAAAACTTTCTAAAAAATATCGTCGCAGGCTACATATTCTACATATGTCAACAGCAGAGGAAGCAAATTTGATGCGCGAAGATAAACCAGATTGGGTGACCTGTGAAGTAACACCCCAACATCTACTCCTAAATACTAATGCTTATGAGGAAATAGGCAGTTTAGCCCAAATGAATCCTCCTTTGCGAGGATCTCACGATAATGAAGTACTTTGGCAAGCTTTGTTGGATGGAGTAATCGATTTTATAGCTACAGATCACGCACCTCATACCTTGGAAGAGAAAAAGCAGGATTATCCAAAAAGTCCTTCCGGAATGCCAGGAGTCGAAACTTCCTTACCTTTGATGTTAACTGCCGCAGCCCAAGGACGTTGTACTGTTGCTCAGGTTGTTAATTGGATGTCAACTGCTGTTGCTTGTGCTTATTCTATTCCTAACAAAGGAGCAATCGCTCCCGGTTATGATGCGGACTTGGTGCTTGTAGATTTGAACTCGCATAAAAAAGTGCAAAAAGAAACACTTGCAACTAAATGCGGTTGGAGTCCTTTTGAAGGATGGAATCTTACAGGATGGCCTGTAACAACCATTGTTGGTGGTGAAATTGCTTATCACCAAGGTGAGTTAAATACCGAAACTAGGGGTAAAGCTTTAGTTTTTGAGCGTTAAGACTTAAATACTATCTCAATTTTTTATCGCTAACGAAGCGCTTGTTTAAGTAACAAGCGCTTTATTTGTCTGCAAATATTTATCGGAATGTTAAGCAAATATCTTTTGAAGGGCACTAATTAAAAAAAATTAAGTCATCTACAGGTACTAAGAGTATATTTCCGAGATAACAGAATTGGCGTTGGCAACAAATAGTCGTTATTTATACTAATATTTTTTTAATTTTCCATATTTACTTCTAAGTAAATCTTCTACTACTATTTGATTAACTCGTAATAATAAATATATATTTTAAGTATTTTCTGCATTTGACAAACTAAAAAAATGTGGATATCGCAATTGTTTAAAGTCTGCAAAACTACTTACTTATAAAACGCTTATTTAATCTGATATTGATTTTTTTAGGCTCAGACACTAGCATTTTCCCTTACGAGCAATCACTCAGGCATATCAACGATAAACGTGTCAAACTAAACACAATTTTATAGGAAATAGTTCTTAGAAATGACGTAAATATTATAAAAAAAGCAACTTTCACAAGTATTACCTCGGTAAAATACTGAAAAAATTTAGGTAATTAGATAATTTATCAGTAAATTGGGGTCTCAACCTCCCTTGTTAAGTTTGGCTTGGTTTGGCATGATACTTACTCAATTGTCTTAAGTAGTATAAAATCAATCTTTGAAAAAGCAATATGTCTTCCGATTTTGTAAACTCTTTAGCAGAGAATAAGGTAATTATAATTACAATGTGCTGTAATTTTTGTGATGAAAGAGGAAGTGGCAGATAAAACAGGTAATAAAGAGTTGTTGAAACTATTTGCCATCTTTATATCCGAATATCCGAGCGCTGCTGCCATTTGAAGGTAGTTAATATTAGCAATTTTATCCTTCGCTTAAAGTCAGAATTTTCTCATCAAGACTTAAATTAAATGGAATAATTTGTGCAGTACGTGCAGTGGAGTTAACCTCCTCAAGGTATTGACTCTCATTATCATTAGCTAAATGTATTGTGAGGTAGGCATCTGGTCTGTAAGGCAGGCGCTGCGCCCATTCGATAGCGACTATTCCTGGCTCAACCTCTACACCTTCCCAGTAAGTATCGAGGTTTAACCCTACTATTTCCGCAGCTTCTAAACGATATAAATCCAAATGGTAAAGAGGTAGCCGTGCCCTATTGTATTCATTGATAATAGTGAAGGTAGGACTAACAATTGGTTCATCAATATCTAAACCTTTACCCAAGCCCTGTACTAAAGTTGTTTTACCCGCTCCTAAATCGCCTTCTAATAGAATTACAGTATTAGCTTTGAGCGTTTGACCCAGAATAATACCTAAGTTTCGAGTTGCAAGTGCGTCTTTAAGAAAGATTTTCATCTTTTAGTTTTTATATGTTGATGGAAAAATTATTGTAATTTAAAAATTCATTTTCGTATTAGTTTTGACGGTTTGTAGAGACATAGCACTGCTCAGTCTCCTGACAATTGCGGGAAAACGAACCCTTCAGAATTTATGTAGCGCTATCAAGACGTGAGAATAAGCGGATTACAAGAAAAAACTACCCAAAAATAATTTTTGGGTAGTTTTCTATCTATCTATTTCAGGACTTACGCAAAGCAAAATTGTCATTGCGACCGAAACGGAGTGTAGGGAAGCAATCCCAAGGTTTCGAGAGATTACGTCGCTGTCGCTCGGCCCGGACGCAATTACGTTACTTTTGCGTAAGTCCTATATTTATTTAAAGAAACATTTTTTGTAAATTTGTCTTCAGCTAATAACCGATTCTTTTCCAAAGAGTTTGTATAACTTTCGCATTCCTTTAGGAGTTCCACTATACCAACGGAACAGAACTTGTGCTAACCGTTCGTGGTCGTGTCGCACGCAACCTGTTTCATCTTCACTCATAACATTTGCTGAAACTATTCTGCGTCCGCTCATAGTTACCGCTTCACGATCTAAAAATACTGGATGTGAATTTTCTTCAGCGTAGCGAATAAGAGCGCGGCTTGAGGGAGCTTTCTTATGTACTAAAACTGCATCAAATAGCTTTTGTCCGCAAGCTTTATCAATAGATTGAATGTGATTGGCAACCGTATATCCTTGAGTTTCCCCCGGTTGAGTCATGATATTACATACATATATTTTTGGTACGCATGATGCGGCGATCGCACTTGCTATTTGAGGTACCAAAAGATTGGGAATCACGCTGGTGTAAAGACTACCCGGACCCATGATAATGTAATCAGCATCTTTAATTGCTTTGATAGCAGCTGGCAAAGCTGGTGGATTTACAGGAGTACAGCCAAGCTTAACTACCTTTCCTCCAGCTTTAGTAATTTTTGATTCACCTTCAATCCGACGACCATCGGCTAACTCAGCCCATAGACGGACATCACTTAAAGTTGCTGGCAGTACTTGACCTCTGATAGCTAGAACTTTAGAACTAGCAGCAACACCTCGTTCTAAATCCCCAGTAATTTCACTCATTGCAGTCAAGAACAAGTTACCAAAGCTGTGGCCGCTTAAACCGTCACCGGCACTGAAGCGATATTGAAACAACTCTGTCAATAATTTTTCTTCATCAGCTAAAGCAGCTAAGCAGTTACGAATATCTCCTGGTGGTAATACGCCAAATTCTTCACGTAACCTTCCACTAGAACCACCATCATCGGCAACAGTAACAATAGCTGTAATATTGGCGCTATAAGTCTTGAGTCCTCTTAATAAAGTAGAAAGTCCAGTACCCCCACCAATTACAACAATTTTTGGTCCTCTATATAATTTACGATGAGCTAAGAGTACATCAATTAATTCTTCGTCATTCTCTGGTTTTAGTACCTGAGTAATTGAACCTACCGTGCGGCTTTGTCCCCAAACTAGCAACAGCAAGCCGCCAATCATCACCACAGGCCCGCTGATGTAATAAGGTATAGTATTGGTAACTATAGAGAGCGCCCTTCTGACTAATTTCAGCACCCAATAAATTGGTGTTAATCCGCTCCAAATAGCGAAGCCCAGACTCGCTAGTACTAAGCCCGCCATACTAATTAAAAACCAACGTTTAACCGATAACCCAGGGGACAACCACTTAAACCATTGATTTACTCGATGGGGAGTGCGACGGCGCGACTGTTGTTGCATGACATTGAGGGCTTGTCTAAGAAAACCAATTGACATATCGCAATTGTAAACACTGGTCTAAACAATAATTAATTGAAAATTTACACTAACAGCATTCAAATTTAAGAATGTAATTACTACAATTTTTAATTCTAATTGACTCAACTAATGTAATTAACTTACCTAAAAAAATCAGTGAGATCACTACATTTGTGTGAAAAGATAATAAAGTAAATGCAAAGAAAAATTTTAGGCTTAGATCCAGGATTTGCAATTTTGGGTTTTGGAGCAATTATATGCCAAAACAATCAAGCTAACTTGCATGACGATTCAGTAAAATTACTTGATTTCGGGGTTATTACTACTCCTGCAAAAACTCCAATAGAGCAAAGACTATGTACGCTTTATGACGATTTGCATACTGTAATAGAACAGTTTCAACCCGATTTAGTCGCGATTGAAAAATTTTTCTTTTACCGCATGTCGAATACTATCTTAGTTGCTCAAGCCAGAGGAATTATTCTATTAGTGTTAGGACAACATAATTTACCTATCGTAGAATTTGCACCTTCCCAAATAAAACTAGCTTTGGCTGGTTATGGTAAAGCGGAAAAATCTGAAGTTCAAGAAGCAGTAGCCCGAGAACTGGACTTAGATTACATCCCTCGACCGGATGACGCTGCTGATGCCTTGGCAATCGCATTAACAGCATGGTTCCAATCTTAAAGGATTATGAATATTTTATAAATACTTTGAAATTAATTTAAGTAATTTTACTAATATTTTTAGATAAATCAATCACTATATTTAACAAATAATGATTTTTATAGAAAACGTAATTTGATTTTGATAGGTTTTGGAAATCTTAAAGAATCTTCATAGGAAACGGGGCCACTATTATTTTAAAAAGAAGATATCTGGAAGAGCTTCTGAATATTTCACTGTATAAACCCAAAATCAAAGCACTAACTGTTCGGTATTTCATAGCCTAATTTTTATGCAAATTTATCTAGACTACAGCGCTACAACTCCTACTCGTCCTGAAGCAATCAACATGATGCAAGCAGTATTAACTCAAGGATGGGGAAATCCTTCGAGCTTGCATGAATGGGGACAACGGGCTGCAACTACTTTAGAACAAGCGAGGATGCAGGTTGCTAGTTTGGTTAACGCACCTGCTGAATCCATAATCTTTACCAGTGGTGGTACAGAAGCGAATAATTTAGCAATTATGGGAGTTGCTCGACTCAGCAAACCCCAACATATTATTATTTCGAGCGTAGAGCATTCAGCCGTTTCAGAACCTGCAAAGTTGCTTGAAAGTTGCGGGTGGAAAATTACTTATTTGAATGTTGATACTAAAGGTAGAGTTAATCCTTTAGATTTAAAAGCAGCTTTGCAAGACAATACGGTTTTGATTTCGATTATTTACGGACAAAGTGAAGTAGGTACCGTACAGCCGATTGAAGAACTAGGTAAAATTGCTCGCAGTGCAGGAGTTTTGTTTCATACAGATGCGGTGCAAGCAACTGGAAGATTGCCTATAGATTTAAGCAAATTACCGGTAGATTTATTAAGTATTTCTAGTCATAAAATATACGGGCCTCAAGGTGTTGGAGCATTGTACGTTCGCCCCGGAGTCGAGTTAGAGCCACTACTTTATGGTGGGGGGCAGGAAATGCGATTGCGTTCCGGAACTCAAGCAGTACCAATCATTGCCGGATTTGGAGTCGCTGCGGAACTAGCAGCCCAAGAATTACCAATTGAAACACCCCGCTTAATTGAATTACGGGATAGACTTTTTTCGCAATTGGCCGATGTAAAAGGTTTAATTCCCACAGGTGATTTAATGCAGCGTTTACCGCATCATGCAAGTTTTTGCTTAGAACATGCTGATGGAGAAAAAATTAGTGGAAAAACCATCGTCCGTCAATTGAATTTAGCAGGAATAGGTATTAGTGCTGGTTCAGCTTGTCATAGTGGTAAACTAAGTCCTAGCCCAGTATTAAGTGCAATGGGTTATTCTCCAACCGCTGCAATGGGAGGTATTCGTATTACTTTGGGACGTTACACAACGCAAGCAGACGTTGACTGGGTAGCAATGGTATTAAAGCAAGTAATGAATCGTCTTGAAATTCGTTTTGCTCTTGCTGCGAACTAGGAGAGATGGGGAGATGGTGGGACAAGAAGACAAGGAGACAAGGAGATGCGGAGATGGGGAGACAAGGAGATGGGAAGATGGGGAGATGGGGAGATGGGGAGCAAGATGCTCCCACTACTGAAATATTTATCTTTTGTTTTTACTGACAACTAATTTTTCTAATTCCTAATTCCTAACTCCTAACTCCTAATTCCTAACTCCTAAGTTTTAATCTAAAATCTAAAATCTAAAATCCAAAATTTAAAAATGCCTGAACTTCCAAGAACATTAGAAGACGCAATTGTTCAAGCAAGCGAAGCAACTCAAGCTGCGATTGCTGATGGTTATACTCGGCTACAGGTTGAGTTATTGTTTCCGGAATTAAAAGCATTACCAGCAGCACAACAGTTTGTACCAGCTTTTACAGAATATGGGGATAAGTTAAAGATTTTCTTTGCTGATGCTGGTAGCGCTGCTCTTGCTCGTCGAGATTGGAATGATGTACCTTTCCAACTTGTAGATATTGGTACCGGTCGAATGACTTCCCTTGAGTCAAAAGTTCTACCGGAGGATGAAATTTTCTTATTTGTTGAACCTAGTTCGGTGGAAGTTCCACAATTAAAGAAGCTATGCGGAATAATCGGGGAACAACGTCCTTTTGTTATGTTCGCTCCTCGTTTAGAAGATTCGGGTGTAGTTGGTATCGGTTATGCAGCGCGACAAACTCGCCAGCAATTTATAAATACCATTGAATCTTGTTATTATTTACGTCCGATATTTGAAGAAGCTGCGGTATTCCGTTGCTACCCTGGGTTATGGGAAGTTTGGGTCGAAAAAAATGGTGATTATGAAAAAGCTGCTGAATTACCCAAAAAGCCTTCTGGTGATGAATTAGATATGATTATATCCGGCGAACAACCACAAGCTGACGGCGAACCTGTGGTCGCAAGCAGGAAGACTATATTTAAAGGTCTGCAGCGATTCGTTAGAGCTTTGAGAAGTTAGTTCTTACTCCTATTCCGCTCTAAGATTACCGAAAAATTGTAGGTTGGGTTGAACGGAGTGAAACCCAACCTACTTCATAGGAAATCTTCTACCGGGAAGGGAGTATTGTTGCGAAAAAAATATCGCAGAAATTATTTCCGCAACCGAATTTCTATTTACAGAACATCCCAAATTTTTTTCAATAATTGGGATGTTTTTTTATTTGCTGGGTAACAAACTATCTTGCATTCATGCCGAAATAAACTAAATTTGTGGCACTGCTGCAAAATTCTAGAATATACAACTTCAAAGATTTTAAAGTTTAACTTGGTTTAACTTATTAACTACTGCCTGTTCTTCATTCTTATTTATTTGATTTCCAAATTTAAACATATATTCTATCATTATCTACCTATTGCTATTTGATATCTTAAATATTTAACTCCTATATTTAAAGAGCCATTAACTTTACAAAATCTTTATTATTATCTGATGGCGAATTGTATCAAACCCATCATGATTCAAAATAATTTATATATCAAAATCGAAGCGAACATAGTTATTTTATTGGCTTTATCTCAGTTATCTGCATTATCTACCTGCTAATTAGTATTTTCAGCGTGATTTATTTTTGCAATTGTATCTAAACTTGAAATTTAATCAGCATAGCCTAAAGGTCTATCAAAATATGCTGTTGCTATTCATTATGAATAAGCTGAATTAAACAGCTAAATTTTTGTTTTTATTCGCTATTTGTATTCTGATTAGCTAAATCAAACAAATATTTCGGAAGAATACAAATTTTCTCCATTTTTATCACAAAAAACTCTGATGTAACTAGATTTTTCTAGTAATACATGCAGAGCAATATTGTGCGTTGCTTGTATCGATATTTTCGCGACGTATAGTAACTTAAAAAACAATCAATGAATCAATTAAATTACTCCGTAACAACCGATGATTTTGATGCCGTTCTTTTCGATTTAGACGGTGTATTAACCGCAACGGCGAAAGTTCATGCTGTTTCTTGGAAGCGGATGTTTGATGAATTTCTTTCTCAACGTTCTCAAGATAATAATGAATCTTTTGTAGCTTTTGAAATTGACACCGATTATAAACATTATGTAGACGGTAAACCTCGTCTGGAAGGGGTTCGTAGTTTTTTACAAGTACGCGGTATTGAATTACCAGAAGGTAGCCCGGACGATGTAACAGAATCGGATACAGTTTACAGTTTGGGACAGCGTAAAGATGAAATTTTTCACTCTATCTTAGAAAGCGATGGTGTGGAAGTATATGAAACTTCTGTAGCTTGGATTTGCTATCTTCACAGTCAGAATATTAAAACAGCAGTGGTTTCTTCAAGTCGCAATTGTGAAGCTGTACTCAAGGCTGCTGATATTACCGATTTATTTGAAGCACGGGTTGATGGAAAAGTAGCCGCAAATCTAGGAATAGCAGGGAAACCCGCACCGGATACTTATTTAAAAGCTGCTCAAATGTTAGGTGTCGAGCCTAAACGATGCGTTGTTGTCGAAGATGCTATTTCTGGAGTTCAAGCTGGACGTGCTGGTGAATTTGGACTGGTTATTGGGGTCAATCGTAATGATGATGCTGACGCTCTAATTAATAATGGAGCAGATATTATTGTTGCTGATTTAGGCGAAATGCTGAATTCGTGAGTAATGAGTAATGAGTAATGAGTAGTACTTTTCTGTATTCATTTAGAGGATTCAACAATTGAAATGCTTTTTAGTTTTTCGGAGTAAACTAATCTAACTTTACACCAATTTTTTCATTGTTTATTTCTTACTTCTTATTTATTACTTATTCTCATTATTTAATCCCGAAGGGCTTGGTAATCCTGAATAATTCCAATTAATTCTCATTGATTCTAATTAAAGATTGCTTCTAGATTCTCTGATTCCTGATTTAAAAGTTGGGAATAGAAAGAATAACAATTTGATTGATTACTAAGTACCGATTATGTGGCTCTGCATTGTGGCTCAAAACTATTGTTTCGTGCTGCATTTTTTGTTGTGCAATTTGATTGTGAATTTCAACGCAATTATTCAATGTAATTAACATTCATAAACTAGTGAGGTTGAACGAATTTTATGTTACGACGCGAACCTTTAAATCCCCCCAAATATGTTTACCCGGTTGATGAATGGCGGATGGTAGAAAAGCAATATTACCCGCGTTTCCAAGCTCAAATGGAAACAATTTTTTCAATTGGTAATGGTTATTTAGGAATGCGTGGTGTTTGTGAAGAAGTTACACCATGCACTGAAAACGGAACTTTTATCAATGGTTTTTATGAATCTTGGCCGATTGTTTACGGTGAAGAAGCTTTTGGTTTTGCTAAAACCGGACAAACGATTGTTAATGTTACCGATAGTAAGATTATCAAGCTTTATGTTGATGATGAACCTTTTTCTCTTTCTACTGCTAATTTATTAAGTTTCGAGCGAGTACTAGATATGAAATCTGGTACCCTCAATCGGGAATTAGTTTGGGAAACACCATCAGGTAAAAAGGTTGCTATCAAATCCCGTCGCTTGATTTCTTTGGAACACAAACATCTAGCTGCAATTGAGTATGAAGTGACGGTTCTTAATGCTAAAGCTCCGGTGGTAATTTCTTCGGAAATCGCAAACCACAAATATATAGCTTCTAATAATAATGACCCTCGTAAAGCTAAGGGTTTTAAAGGTAGAGTTTTAAACCCCAAAGCTAATTACTGTAAAGATGGTCGGATTCTGCTCGGCTATGTCACCAATCAAAGTAAGATAGGTCTTGCTTGTGGAATTGAGCATCAATTGTTTACGGAATGTTCGTACTTTTATAAAAGTGAATGTTCCGAAGATGGTGGTCAAGCTGTCTTTTCTGTAGATGCTCAACCAGGGATTCCAATTAAATTAATTAAATATATTACTTACAACACTTCACCCGGTAATTCGATTGAAGAATTATCTACTAGAGCGCATAGAACTTTAGATAGAGCCAAAAATCTTGGTTTTGAAGCAATTTTGGTTAGCCAGCAGCAATACATGGATGATTTCTGGCACAGAAGCGATATCAAAATTTCTGGTAATCCCTACGATACAGATGCAACTACAGCGCTAGAGTTACAGCAAGCAATTCGCTTCAATTTGTTTCAGATTTTGCAAGCTTCTGGGAGAGCAGAAGGTACTGGTATTCCCGCGAAAGGACTTTCGGGACAAGCTTATGAAGGTCAATTTTTCTGGGATACGGAAATCTATGTTTTACCGTTTTTGATTTATACCGCACCTCGAATTGCGAGAAATTTGCTGTGTTTTCGCTACAAAATGCTCGATAAAGCTCGCAAACGCGCTCGTCAGTTAAATCAAAAAGGAGCTTTGTTTCCTTGGAGAACTATTAATGGTGAGGAAGCATCAGCTTATTATGCAGCAGGAACGGCTCAATATCATATTAATGCCGATATTGCTTATGCTGTCAAAAAGTATGTTGAAATTACCGGAGATAAGGATTTTCTCTATAACGAAGGTGTCGAGATTTTAGTGGAAACCGCTAGATTGTGGCATGATTTAGGGTTTTTTCAAGATGGAAAGTTTCATATTCATGGGGTGACCGGGCCGGATGAATATACAACGGTGGTAAATAATAATGCCTACACTAACTTAATGGCACGGGAAAATCTACGATATGCAGTGCAAACCGTTCAGATGCTGCAAAACGAAGATTTAGAGAGATTTGCAGCACTTTTAGATAGAACCAATCTTGCTTTAACGGAAATTGAAGACTGGCAAAAAGCTGCCGAATATATGTATATTCCTTACGATGAAGCTAAGAAAATTCATCCACAAGATGATAGTTTTCTCAGCAAAAAAGTTTGGGATTTTGAGAATGTACCGCGTAGCAAATATCCTTTACTATTAAATTTTCATCCGTTAGTAATTTATCGTCATCAAGTAATCAAGCAGGCTGATGTAGTGTTAGCGATGCATTTGTTGGGACAAGAGTTTTCTGAACAACAGAAAAAATCTAATTTTGATTATTATGACCCCTTAACGACTGGAGATTCTTCACTTTCGGTTTGTATCCAAAGCATTTTGGCTTTTAATTTAGGATATACCCGAAAAGCAATAGAATACGCCTATTTTGCTATCCTCATGGATTTAGCCGATATTGCAGGTAATTCCAAAGATGGATGTCATATCGCTTCTATGGGTGGTTCCTGGATGGTGATGGTATATGGATTTGCTGGGATGAAAGACTATAACGGTAATTTATCTTTTAATCCCAGATTACCCGAAGGAACAACAGCATTGCACTTCCCCTTAACAATTCGCTGTCAAAGATTGGAAGTAGATATTCGTCAAGAAAAAGTTACTTATTTGTTAAGGGAAGGTTCCGAATTGAGAATTAAGCATCAAGACGAGGAGATACTTCTTAAAGTTGGAATTCCCGTTTGCGTAAAGCAGAAAAATCAAGATTGGGAATAAGAAGAGGATGGGGAGATGGGGAGAGGGGGAGATGGGGAGATGGGGGGATGGGGGGATAGGGAGATAGTTCTGAAATCCCAATTACCCATTACCCATTACCCATTACCAATTACCAATTACCAATTACCAATTCCCAATCCCCTATTCCCTATCTTTAATTCGCTCTTAATGGTGCATTTAATACTTTACTAATCCTTTGACGTGTTTCTAGTAGATGCGCTTTTGTGTATTCATCTTCGGATTTTGCATCGTCTAGTTTTTCGGCTAATTGACGTAATTTATACCATGCTAAAGTCCGAGCATCTTCGGGTACGTTGACTTTTCTTAATACCATATTGCTTAAGATGTCTAAATATTTCCGCTGCAATCCCCGACGTAAGCTAGAAATTTCAATTTCTTTGTCTTTTGGTTCTAATACTTCTGTCCAAATTCCTTCTTGAAGAGTATTAAATAATTCTGGTAGTGTCAGTGCTTCTCCAGAGCGGCTTTTCAACTCAATATCTTTAAGACGAGAAAGGCGATCGCTCGAAAGTAAATCGAACAAAACCATGTTCTGCATGAATAGTACTAAATCGTGGATGGGATAATCCAGACGACCGATTTGAGGATTGCTTCCCCAGTGTCGCCAGCGAGATGGTGCTAATTTATTCAGCAGTTCGGGAGAAAAATTAAAAGCATCTTCAGCAAAGATATATTCTCGCAAAACTTTTAAAGCTTTACGCTGTTTTTCTACTGGTACGGGTTCAAATGGCAATCGAGTTTGGTCTTCGCTTGCATATACTCGGTAAAATGACTGACCGCCAATGTATTTTGAAGTGTAATAAATTTGTTGAAAATAGTTACTCAATACTGCACCAAATCGGTCGCGCACGTCGCTATAGCTTTCACCAACAAGGGGATATCGTTTATTGATTTTATCCCACATTTTCCGAGCGTTATCCATCTGCCACTTGGAATAAAGCAGCACGTTGGAACTATTATCCCATGCGTCGGCGGTGGGGTCTAAGTCGTATACGTCTTCATCTGTGGAATAGCTATACTCTGGCTTATAAGATTCGGAAGCTATTTTTCGTAATGCTGGCTCTTCGGCTTTGGTATTCGCGGCTTTTATCTGAGAATAACCGTATTTTATCGCCCATGCGTCGTAAGGCCCAACAATACTGGGGAAATAATCTCCCTGCTTGACGCTTTCTGGAGCAATATTTGGAGGAATATAGTCCATTACTGAAGCTACTTGTCCCCGAGTGCGAGTAATACTTCTGTTGTTCATTTCTTTGGGAGACAACATGGTACTACCCCGAAAGTTATGTCTCAAACCCAAGGTATGACCGACTTCATGAGCAACTATCAACCGTAAATATTGATGAAGATATTCTTTAGTTTCTTGAGAGGTAGGTGGTAAATCTCGCAGTAGCGACAGGGCTAATTTTCCGTAACCAAATTGATTTGTAGCTTCAATTCCATAACAAAGGTCGTATTTACTCGCTAAGGTAGACAACCGCTTTATAACTGGTATTTCTTCGGAATCTTCATCAATTGCATTCAGTTCGTTGCTGCATAATAGACGATTTTGCATCATCGCTGATAAAGAAGTAAATTTTTTCGACGACGACTGGGTTGGTTGAACCATTTGTCGATAATCTTTCTTCAGCGAACTAACCAAACTAGCATCAATTAAAATATCCGCATCCAAAATTTCCCCAGTCAAAGGATTAACACGAGATGGCCCCATAGCAAAATAACCATCTACCGTGTTAATCCATCGAATGGTGTTGTAACGAATGTCTGAAGGGTCCCAGGTAGCGCTATCAGGCATTTGTTTGACTTGAATGGCATTTTTGAATCCAGCAGCCTCAAAGGCTCGATTCCACATCAAAACACCTTCTTTGATTGCTTCGCGATATTCGTAAGGTGTAGCGTTGTCTATCCAATAAACGATTGGTTCCTTTGGTTCGGAGATACTAGCGTTAGGATATTTCTTTTGTAAATTCCAGCGATTTACGTAGCGTACAAATGGGTCGCTGGGGTCTTTTGTTGATAAATCTTGATAAGCTGTGATGAAATAACCTACTCTTTCGTCAGCTAAGCGAGGTCGGTAATTATTCTCTGGTAATTTAGAAAGACTGTAGTGAAGCTTGAGAGTAAAACCACGTTTATCAGCTAAAGTTCTAAATCTAGAACTTCTACGTTTGCTGCTACCAGTTCCCGAAAAATTCATAATCGACTGAACTTCCATATTTTCAGGAAAAACTTTCGCAGTACCAAAATAAGAAGAATCTTTACTTCCCGGTACCCCCAAACTAGAAGATAATCCAGCTAAATCTGATAGTAATAAATCCCCTAAATCAATTAATACGCTTTTACGAGTAGGGTGAATGCTTTTAATTTTTACTCTGTAAAGCACGGAATCACTAAAAGACCTTGCCAACGAACGAGCTTGGGGGTCTCCTTCCTGAGTACGGAAATTCACATTACGAACTACGAAATGTAAATCATTGTTTACTCGCTCAAAGTAAAATAGAAAATCCTGTAAAGGCATTCCACTGTAAATTCCAGCTTCACCGATACCTGACTCTAAAGTTGCCGTTGCCAGATAATTTTTCTTAAACTGTGTCGGTTTAACTTCCAAATATATTTTATTTTTTTCTTTATCCCGGTAGAGAGTAAATAAACCTTTTGAAACTTTTGTATCTTTAGTGATTTTATCAAAAGCTTTAAAACCATCTTTCTTAGCAGGCTTTTTCGCTGTATTCGTCTTCTTCGTAGGTTTCTTCGCAGGTTTTTTCTGTTCCTTATTCAATTCCAAAAAAGGCTGTTGCGCTGCTTTTTTTATGTCATTAACTACCCAAGTAAATGGCTCTGACTGCACTTCTTTTTCCTCACCCAGTACCCATACTTTCCCTGGGGATAATTTTTCGCGACTCATCCCATTAATTTCTTTGACTGGAGAAGCATCCTTTGGTTTTTCGACCATAGTATTACGATGCTTGTCCCAAACTTCTTTCTCCTCGATAGCTTGATTTAAAGTTACTGCTTCCTGGGCCGTTACAGCTAGTGACTTGATACCAAAAGTTGCTACTGCTAGATACAAACCCTGCAACAAGATTAAATAAACGCTCTTTTTTTTCATCCGAATAATCTCCGGGCCACTTAGCCTAATTCATTTGTAATGCTTACAGAGCCTCCTCTATGCCAGCGCTCTTCCCTTAGTCGTTCACCCTTGTATCTGTGGTTTATCGCCAAAACTGAAATATAAAAATGTCTACATTAAATGTCTAATATCAAGCAGAAAACTTTTTAAGTCAGACTAATATGACATTTTTCAGTTTTTTTGTCCCTTTTTACTGTAGTATTCTTCCTAACAATTGCTGCTGTAATAAGCAGTACGTAGGAAGAGATAAAAGCTCAGCAGAAAATATACTGGGAAGATAGTATAACAATCAAATCCGGGAAATTCCGTTTTTTAGAAACGAAAAACGATTTAAACAGAGATTTCAGTGATTCTAGGAGGACGATTTGTATAAATACGGTTTAATAACCGTTATTGTACTCAATTATAGATTAGTTCACCGTAGTAAATCATACTAGTTTCCTTTTGTTTAAAAACCTACTGAGTTAAAGAAAATATTAATGTAAGCTCTTCTAAGTCAGTGTAATTTAGGTATTAAAAAACACAAATGTTGCAAATAGAATTTCTCAGGCAGCTTTGGAGAAATTGTTTGAGGCAATCATGGTTGGAAGAAGTGCTTCATACAGCATCCACAGATAAAACAGTTGTAATTTCGGTAAACCCCAAACATAAGCCTTTACAAAAAGTAGAGTACACAGAAGATGATTTGCTGACCATTAGTTTTGAAGAAAAACTACGGGCAAATTTAGTTAAGTGGGCGCAAACAAGCCTTTGTGTTACATCTAGCATAGATAAGCAACAGTTTTACAAAGATGTTTATGCAATATTAGGAAATATTGCATTAAAGCCAGAAGTTTTAGAATATACAATACATCGTACCAGTAGTGAAAAAGCAGACCTAAAAGTTCTTTTTGACAAACTAGAAGATTTTTATCGTCGTTGGTGTAATGGTGAATTTATAGATGCTGCACCAGATAAAAACTTACCCCAGAAACAAATGTTAGAGTTCCAAGCACAAAATATTGCTATTGGTCTGCGGGAAGTAGATATCAATGCAGGATTAAATGTAATGATTTTGCTGTTGGAATTACATAGATTGTTCCGAGAACACAATCAAGAGCTTACTTTTTACTCTTCTGGAAAGCCAGATAGCGATAATTTTTTCATGTCGAAATTGTTGCGAGTCATTAATTATAGTGATTCCATTAAAATTGGTAACTTTAGTAGCGTAGTTGGTGAATTTCTCAGGGGTGCTTCTTTAGAGAATGTTTATTTAGGGGATGCCAATCTTACAGATGCGAACTTCAGCAATGCTAACCTTAGCGGTGCTTATTTAGGGGACGCTAATCTGACTGGGGTACAAGCTAACAAAATTAAGCTTTCTGATGCTAATCTTGGCGATGCTAATTTAAGCGGAGCAGACCTTAGAGAAGCAGAATTGACTCATTCTGATTTAACCCACTGTAATTTAAGCGGTGCCGATTTAAGCGGTGCGAATTTAAGCGGTGCGGATTTATCGGATGCTAATTTAGCTGGTACTAATTTAACTGGTGCGAATTTGGCTGGTGCGAATTTAACTAATGCTAATCTCCGAGATGCAGCTTTGAGTGGTGCTAACCTCAAAAATTGCATTCTTTTCGGTGCGAATTTGAGCGACGCGATTCTAATAGGGGTAGAAATGAGTTATGCGGATTTATGTCGTGCAGACCTCAGCGGTGTGAACCTAAGAGGTTCTACCCTCAAAGGTACAAATCTTAGCGATTCCATTCTATTCGGTACCAACTTTAAGGAAGCTATATTGCTTGGGGCCGACCTTAGCTACGCTAAACTTAATGGCGCAAATCTTAACAGCGCAAATTTACAGGGAGCAATTATTTTAGGTGCTGACCTCGGGGGTGTGGATTTAAGTAAAGTGATTCTTAACGAAGCCGATTTAAGTGGGGTTAATCTTAGTGAAGCCGATTTAAAAGACGCTGACATTAGTGAAGCTATTTTACTTGGTACCGACTTCAGTTGTGCAAATTTGTATAATGCCAACCTTAGCGGTAGCAATCTCTCGGGAGCTATTTTTAGCGGTGCTGATTTAAGAAATACTAATCTTAGCTATGCCATTTTGGATGGTGCTGACCTCAGCCAAGCTAATTTGGAAAATACTACTTGGAATGAGCATTTAGAATGGGAAAACGTTCGCGGGTTGGATAAAGCAGTAAATATTCCAGCTTGTTTGAAAGAGAAATTTAAACTTTCTTAGAAGCAATTTATGAAGATTAAAGGTCAAAGGTTAAAGGTTAAAGGTCGAAGATAAAAAAATAAATACTATTTTAGGAATGAATATTTTCTTAAAAATTATTCTCGCGAGAATAGCAAATTATTTCCCGCTCCATACTCTTTGCTCCCTTGCTACTTACTTACTAATTTACTTTTGTTCAAACTTCTTAACATTTATCACCTCTACTATTAAAGTTCATTGCAAAATAAATTTATTTTATAAACTTTGATAACAGGTTCTGATATGCTCTATATGCATCAGCTATAGAAAGGAGAACATTGCGATTATGGAATCAAATGCTTTTGTAGGGAATAACCCAGCGCGTGAAGAATTTAGCGAATACGTCGCTCACTTACAGTTACATATGACTCTACAGGCTCGCAATCTGGTTCCAAGTCTCAATCAGGCATCTCAAGATAGCCGAGGAGAACTACTCCAGCAAACTCAAGCAGACTTTGAAAAACTTATTTCTCGACAAGCAATGTGAGCTTAGACAAAACTTAACGAAAATCAAATACAATAAAATCAGTTCTTGTTGAGGATAATTGCATATTCTTCGACTTAAGAGCTGTTTTTTATTATTAAATTAGTAAAATCACTCTTTTGGCGCAACGGCTAACAAGGCAAAGCCGTTAATATAATTGCAGCACTTCTTAGTAATCACATTATATTTAAGGCTTAATCGCGGACAGAGATGAAAATGACATCATTACTTTCCCAAAATATTAATATCGTTATTCGACCAGTCCAATACCGGGATTTGGATGATATCGAACGTCTTTCTCAAGAGTCATTCGCAGTCCAAAATCCTTCTGAAGAACATTTTGCGACTCAACAGGTGCAAACACTGCGTCGTAACTTCGGGCTATTGAAATTTTTAAGCTGGTTTCCCAACCCTTTACAGCATCGTCTTTGCGCTTATGTCGCAGAACAAGGTCGTAATATGTTAGGGATTATTCAGGTCTCACCATTTAATAAAACACGCAGTACTTGGCGTGTAGATAGGGTGATGCTGGAAAAATCTGTGAGCAAGCAAGCAACTGGTTCTCAGCTTTTGCGCTACTGTTTTGAGTCGATTTTGGAAGCTCGGACTTGGATTTTAGAAGCAAATGTTAACGATAAAGAAGCCTTAGCGCTTTATCGACAAAACGGCTTCCAGCGTTTGGCTGAAATGACATATTGGGAGATAGAACCAAAACTACTAGCTTCATTAGCCCAAGCAGAACCCGATTTACCCAACTTACTACCCGTAAGTAATGCTGATGCTCAGCTATTGTATCAACTTGATACTGCATCAATGCCACCTTTGGTAAGGCAAGTATTCGACCGTCAGACCCATGATTTTAAAACCGGTTTAGTAGGAGCCTTAGCTGATGCACTCAAGCAGTGGTTAACAAAATCAGAAATTGTTAGCGGTTACGTGTTTGAACCACAGAGAAAAGCAGCAATTGGTTATTTTCAATTGAGAATTGACCGTAAAGGAGAAACACCAAACCTTGCGAGTTTAACCGTTCATCCTGCCTACACCTGGCTTTATCCAGAGCTACTATCTCAGATGGCTCGCATAACCCAAGATTTTCCTTCTTCCTCCCTGAAAGTTGCTTCAGCAGATTATCAGCCAGAAGGAGAAGAATATTTAGAGCAAATTGGAGCCAATCGTATCGAGCATACATTAATTATGTCTCGTTCCGTATGGCACAAAGTACGGGAATCAAAATTTGTTTCCTTAGAAGGAATTCAATTACCAGAAATGTTGCAAGGACTGCAACCTGCTCGCAAACCTATTCCTGGTGGAATGCTCTGGAAGCAAGAAAAAAAACAGCAAATGTTAGAAAGAGCAAAATTAAACAAATTAAACAAATTATCTAAATTATCTCAAGATAATATTGGTTTACCACTAAAAAAAGGTAACGTAGAAGGAAATTCCCAACAGCCTTCAACGGATAATCCACAGGAGTAATAACTTGGTGACCCAAGAGGAAAGAGAAGATGAAGCCAACAACGCTCAAATATCCTCTCAAACTTCAAAAAACACAAATAAAACCTTCTACGTCTCTGCTTTAGGGCTAGATGTAGGTAGTAAAAGAATCGGTATTGCAGGTTGCGATCGCACTGGTTTAATTGCGACTGGGATTACCACATTACACCGGACAACTTTCGTGCAAGATGTCGAGGAACTCAAGCGAATAATCCAAGAAAGAGACGTAGAAATATTAGTAGTTGGGCTACCCTATTCTATGGACGGTTCATTAGGGTTTCAAGCTCGTCAAGTGCAGAAATTCACCAAAAGAATAACAGCAATCTTAAAACTTCCTGTAGAATACGTAGATGAGCGTTTAACTTCGTATCAAGCAGAACAAATGATTATTGCCGAAAGACGTTCTCCTTCCCGCAATAAAGGATTAATTGATAGAAAAGCAGCAGCATTAATTTTGCAACAATGGTTAGACACCAGACGACAACAGCAAAAAGCACTGGATCAAAAAAACGCTCAATTTTAAAAGCTTTTGACATGATATTCTGAATATTGCAAGAGTCAGCATTTTTCTATCGTCAGTCATTTATGGTGAAGAATTTGTTGCCCAACGATAGAGTAATCTATTTTTCAAGCTGGTATTAATTTTTGTTCTTTTACTCGGCTATGTATCCATCTCAATTCCCAGAAGAAAACGACCGTTCCAGCCAAAGTTCCATCACCTTAACAGATGAGAATGGAAGGTCACTTGAATGTTATGTCGAGCATTCGCTTGAAGTAGATGAGCAAGAGTACTATTTATTGCTTCCTGTTGACTCACCTGTAGAAATTTTTGCTTGGCAAACCGACGGTGACGGAGAAGAAGCCGTTCTAGTAGAAGATGATGTCACAATCGAAAAGATTTTCAGCACCGCTCAAGCTGTTTTATCCGAACAGAACTTAGTCCTGAAGAACACAGCTTATGCATTAACCGCTGCTGGTGAATTACCGACTATAGAAGAGTCAGATATTTTTACCTTAGAAATAGAAGACGAAGAAGCAGAATTAGAACCAGAACAGCTACAGTTACTAGCAAGTTTCTATTGGGAAGAGCAAGAATACGCGATTTACACTCCCTTAGACCCCTTGTTATTTTTTGCTCGCATAAACTCAGAAGGAAAGCCAGAATTATTATCACCCGAAGAATTTCGTGAATTCCAGCCATTATTAGAAGAGCACCTTTTTAACGAAGTTGAATAATAATTAATTCATTTTTTTTTTCTTAGTTAGAACTTCTAGAAAAACATAAAAATTATGTAGAGACGTAGCAGTGCTACGTCTTTTTTATTTATGGTAATTGGTAATTGGTAATTGGTGATTGGTAATTGGTGATTGGTAATTGGTAATTGGTGATTGGTAATTGGTAATTGGTAATTGGTAATTGAAAAATAATTGTAGGGTGTCTTACGGCTCAGATATCTGACATAAATAAATTACCATTTATAAAATGTCGTAACGCACCATTAGCAATTAAAATTAAATATAAGTTTTCGGTTGAATGCATACACTTGAAACCTCACCCCTTCCCTTATTAAGGAGAGGGGGTATGTGTATATAGATTATCGTCGTTATTTTAAATTATTTTTTCTGTCTAATTTTTAGTTTCCGATAATAAAATAATGATGAACAAAGCCTTGAGAAGTGCATGGCAAGAATTGCAATACATGATTTCTCAAATAGATAATGAAGATAATCAAATAAGCATATTTAGATATATTCAAAGCTGGTATTTTGACAAAATAAAACTTTTGTCATCACGTCTAATAGAAGAATATCAATTAGAAGAGCTAATCAATATAGATGCAAAATATTATCCACTTGAAAAATCGGAATGCACTCCAGAAAATATCAAAAGATTTCTCAATATGCAGCCTTATAGTGAAGAATGTTTGATTGTATGGTTAAGAGATATATTATGGGAGCTTGTCGTTTTATCAGTGGATATTGAATGCAAAAACTGTGGGAAATTAGAAATGTCAGCTTTATTTAATCTAGACAGTGAAACAGTATTTTTAGAATGTAATCAATGCGGTTGGGTAAAAAAAATTGATGGATGTTCGAGTGAATCTATTAAAAATATACGATTAGCAACAAATCAGGATTTAAAAGATTCCTGGATTAATATAAGCAAACTTTAATTTATTGCTTCATTTTACGAAGATGGGTTAAAAAGGACTGAAGTCCTTATAGCGTTTCTCAGTCTATTGAAGTACATCTAAAAACCTCACCCCCAACCCCTCTCCTTATTAAGGAGAGGGGAAATAAAGCACAGTTTTATTGGTGTGAGTTCAAGCTTTACCTCAGTTGCTTGATAAACGCTATACAACGAGCAAAAAAATATTTACAATTTAAAAATAAATCAATATGAATTCACGTTTAATAAAAGTTAGTAAATATCTCAGCAAGCACTTACGTCATCAACCAGAAAGAATCGGTATTCAATTAGCTCCTGGTGGCTGGGTTGAAGTTAATGAGTTATTAGAAGCTTGTAGAAAAAATAAATTTCCTGTCACTCGCGCTGATTTAGAAAAAATTGTTGCTGAAAACGATAAAAAACGCTTTTCTTTTGATTCAACCGGGACAAAAATTCGTGCGAATCAAGGACATAGTGTAGAAGTAGATTTACAGTTACTACCGTCAGTTCCTCCCGACGTGCTTTATCACGGTACCGGACATAAAACTGTAGAAATAATTCTGCAAAACGGACTTTCTAAAATGTCTCGTCACCACGTACATTTATCATTTGATATTGGTACGGCTAAAAAGGTTGGAGCAAGACATGGAAAAGCTGTAGTTCTTGAAGTCGATGCTGCAAAAATGTATGAAGCGGGTTTCGTTTTCTACTGTTCCGACAACGGAGTTTGGTTGACGGATAATGTACCGAGTGAGTATTTGAAAGTAAAAAGTAAAAAGTAAAGAGTTAGGAGTTAGGAGTTAGGATTTAGGAGTTAGGAGTTAGGAGTTAGGAATTAGGAGTTAGGAGTTAGGAGTTAGGAGTTAGGAATTAGGAATTATTAGTTAACAATCATCAAATTATTTGTAGTGGGAGCATCTTGCTCCCTAATATTTTCAATTACCAATTCCCTATTCCCAATCCCTAATTACCAATCCCCAATTACCAATTACCAATTCCCAATTCCCTATTCCCATTTTTCCATCAAACATTCAGCAATCCTTTTCGCTGCTCCTGGTTCACCCATGCGTGTTCTACCGTTATTCGCGATTACGTGTAGTTTGTCGGGGTCAGCAAACAGGGTTTGGATTTCAGCAGCTATATCGGTGGGTTTTTGAACTAAAATCACTGAGGAACCTAAAAGACGGGTTTGAGCTTCTGCGAAGAGGGGGGTAAATTGCGGTCCTTCTCCAGGTATGATAAATGCAGGTTTACCCAATCCTACAAACTGTTCCGTCGCTGTCCCAGCCATTGCGATCGCAATATCTCCTAGATGCAAACAATCGTTATAAGCGGATTGGGTCAAAATCATGTACCCGTTTTTTTGCTTGAAAGTTAATGCTTGGTCGTCAGGAATTTTAACGGGAGATTCTTGATTGGTTACAATATTCCAGCCTTGATTTTTGAGAGTTTTGGCTAAAATATCGCAGTCCAAACCGGGAGCAATTGCTGCTAAGAATATTAGATTACCAGAAGTATGTCCGACGAAATCTTGGTCGCTGAATGTTGCGATTAATTTAGAAACTGCAATTGTAATTTTTTCCCAGTTTTTGTAAGCTTCTGGAGTCCTGGAACCGGGTAAGAGGGTGATTGTTAAAGGACGCTCCATTTCTTGTCTTCGAGTATCGGTAGTGTAGAATTTTTGTAGTGGAAAGCTGGGATTTAAACCATCCATCATTGGATTACCCAAATCATAAGCGGGGATTTTCCACTGTTTCAATATTTCTGTTGTCAAAGAATCTCTGGGAAATACAGCTTTGCAGCGATTGCGACTCATTAACCATCTTTCCCAAGGTAAATAATCAGAACCACTCCAGCCTTCCCAACGTTCCGCTCGGGTATTTCGCTTCAACCACCCAGTTTCATCTCGCAGATAATATTCCGATTTTGCTGTACCGACAAAAGCATATTCAGAACCGCTCAACCAAGCAAATAATAACGGTACGATATCCCCTACAGCTAATATTTTTGCTGAATAGCCAGATTTTTTCTGAATTTTAACCCAGCGACGCACGGATTTTAATTGATTAAGAGTTAGCTGTAGCAAACCACCGCGTACATCTTTTGCTAATTGTCGCCCATCCATGTATATAAAGCCACCACTAGGCATTGTACGTACTGAGCCGATTACGGGAATATTTAGCCTTTGGTAAGCGCGACCTTCACCCACTATTGGTAAAGCGAATATTTCCGGTGCTGAGGTTTGCTGTTGCAGTTCTTTTAGAATCCGAACTGCAATAACATCTTCTCCATGTCCGTTGCTTAATACCAATAACCGTAAATTTGAAGCAGTGACCTGTGTTTTTTCTGTAAAGGGAACGGGTGATATTTCACTCATGAGAAACAAAATATTTGATTAGCTGTCTCAAAAGGTAAGAGGGATATATAAAGTTATAAATAAACCGCTATAGATTTGAAGTTAGTATTATCCCCGTTGGCGAACCCGATTATCAAAACTCATTATCAAAATACACGCTAACTTCTATTCTTCAGGCTAAATATTATGCGATTTTCTTCTGCTGCAATTTTTACTTTAGCTGCGTTAGCGGCTAATAATCTTGATGGACAAGCAACTGCTGCAACTGATTCTACTCCGCTTTCCGAACAAGAAAAAGACGAAAGCGTTGTAGTTCCCGTACTTGAGAATAACTCTGAATCAACAAAAATTATTCCTCAACCGGAAAATTTAGCAGTTGGTCAGTTTTCATCTGTGACCAGCGAGCAGTTATCAGTGAACAGTATTCACCAGTCGGGTGTGGATAATCAGCTATCTGTAAAGAGTAGAGGGGTAGAAGCTAAAAATCAAGAAAATAACAAACAAAGACAAATTGTTATTAAAACTTCTGCTAATTCTCCCACTTCCCCCATCTCCCCATCTCCCACTCCCCCCCTACCTCCTTCACAAATTCCTGTAAAAACTAAAAGTGATTTTGCGGTACCTGCGACTAGCGTGCGGATAGTAGGAGTTAGTCCAGAGTTACAGCAAATTATTGGGAGTGTAATCAAAACTCAACCGGGAGGGAATACCAGTCAAACTCAGTTAAAAAGAGATGTAGCGGCTATTTCGGAGACTGGTTTGTTTGCTGGTGCTACTGTCAACAGTCGCAGTAACGAACAAGGTTTGAGCGTAGTGTACCAGGTTAAACCTATAGTTGTACGCTCCGTAAATTTGTCTGATGCTAAAGCGCTTTCTCCTGGAGTTGTTCAAAAAGTTTTCCAATCACAAATTGGTAAACCTATTAGTCCATCTGGGATGAAAAAAGCTGTAGAAGATATTAATAAATGGTATTCCGAAAATAATTATAATTTGGCACGGGTGACTTCAATTAAACCCAACCGTCAAGGTGTATTGAATATAAATGTTGCTGAAGGTTTGATAGGAAATGTCAAATTCCGCTTTATTAATGATGATAATAAAACAGTTAATAAAAAAGGTCAGCCAATAAAAGGACGAACTAAACCTGAATTTATTGAAAAGCAGTTGAAGCTTAAATCCGGTCAGATATTCCAAGAAAATCGGGTCAGACAGGATGTACAGCGGTTGTATGCTACAGGATTATTTGAAAGAGTTAATTTAGAACTCGAAGGTGATGCAAATAAGGTTGATGTTGTTTACTACATTAAAGAAGCTGGAACCCGGTCTGTAAATGTAGGTGGTAACTATAGTGCTGACCAAGGAATTGTAGGTAGTGTAAACTTTAATGATAGAAATATTGGTGGTGTCAACGACAATTTAAATGTAAATGTCCAAGTTTCTCGACGGGATTTAAACTTTGACACGAAATTTACTAGTCCTTATCGAGCCAATAATCCCGACCGTCTCGGTTACAGTGTCAATGCTTTTCGTAAACGCCAGCTTTCTAGTACTTTCGATGATGATATCAGGCTCGCAAACGGCGATAAAGTCCGAGAAGGAAAATTTGGTGGTAGTCTAAATTTTCAACGTCCAATTGATGGCTGGAATACCACTTTAGGATTTAACTATACTCGGGTTAGCATCACCGACAAAAAAGGTAAAGTCACAGCAACAGATGCTCAAAGTAATGCTTTAACAAAAAGCGGAACTGGTATTGATGATTTAGCTACTGTATCTTTGAACGCTGTCAAAGACCGTCGCGATAATCCCTTTAATCCAACTAACGGTTCTGTACTGAAATTAAGTACCGAACAATCGCTTCCCTTCGGACAAGGGGAAATATCTATGAACCGTTTGAAGGCTGATTATACACAATTTGTACCGGTACAATTATTTAAATCTTCTAAATCTCAAGTATTTGCTCTTAACGTACAAGCAGGAACTGTAATTGGCGATTTACCACCTTATGAAAGTTTTGGTTTAGGTGGTTCTAATTCGGTTCGCGGTTATGGCGCGGGTGATGTTGGTAACGGTCGTTCCTACGTATTAGCTTCGGCGGAATATCGCTTTCCGATTCCAATTTTAAATTCCCTGGGGGGGGTGTTATTTGCTGACTTCGCTACTGACTTGGGTTCCGGAGATACAGTTGTGGGAGACCCTAGTGGAGTTCGCGGTAAACCTGGTGAAGGATTCGGTTATGGTGCTGGAGTACGTTTGAATTCACCTTTAGGTTTAATTCGTGCTGACTACGGTATTAATAATCAAGGTGACACTAAAGTCCATTTTGGTATCGGACATCGGTTTTAGACAGTTAGCGGTTCTATTTATCTGATGATGGGTTCGTAGTTGCGCGGTCTTCGCCAAATATGCCGCATAATAAGGTGAAGATGTTACAACTAAAAATTTTATACCCATCAAAACTAATGAAAAGGACTACTAGTACTCCTTTTCATAAATTCTGATGGGTCGCGTTTTCTTTGGAAATGTCGGGAGACGTTATTTATAACGTCTCTACATTACGTCCGTAGAAAACAAAACTGTCAAAATTAATGAAAAGGACTACTAGTGGTTTGTCCCATTAGTTCTGAGGTAAAACATTGTTTTTAGCTAAAGGCTAAAACCCTGAATATTTGGCGCTGAAGCGCAACTACGAACCTTTATTTACCCCACATAAGTTATGAGGGTTATCTCCCAGTGTTCTTGAGAGGACTTTTGCTATTAGACAGGGACTGTAAGTCCCTGCTGGGTTAGATACTCACCTGCTGTATTTTATATTACAAATAATTTATTTTTTAGAATATTTTTGGAAAAGATGATATAATTTACCTCTAAATTTATTCATAATTTAAATACTTAATTAAATATCTGTTTATCTAAGTTTTGTCTGCTTGAATATGCTCGATACCAATTGATGGACGATTAGTTATAGTTAATTATGTTGGGCTGAAGATTTTTCTTTTTTGAATTGTATTCTTTGCTGCTCGTTATTTATACTTGTTCCCAAGTAAAATATTAATCTTTAATATGCAATTAAAAAGAGTAATAATGTAAAATTAACTAAATCCAAGTATTATTTGTTACTATTTGATATCTTTAGTTTTCTGATTATCTAAGTAATAAGCTAGTCCTAGTTTAAAATTGGAAATAAGATTGCCCGTACCCAATTGTTAAATCCCAAAGTTAAATCACTATGCTAACTGGTAAAACCTTACAGGGTGGTAAATATACTATCAACCAGGAAATTGGAAGGGGTGGTTTTGGTATTACCTACAAAGCAACTCACCATTTCCTACATCAGGAAGTGGTGATTAAAACCCTTAACCATAAACTCCAAAAGCATCCAGATTTCGCTAAGTTTGAAGGTCAATTCCAGGGTGAGGCTAGAAGGCTGGCTAGCTGCGTTCACCCTAATATTGTACGAGTCAGCGATTTTTTTGTGGAAGCTGGTTTTCCCTACATGGTTATGGAATACATTCCTGGTGAAACCTTGGGGGAAGCATTTGTGATGCCGGGAATACCTTTACCAGAAGAGCAAGCAATTCACTATATTCGTCAAGTTGGTGCGGCTTTGGGAGCCGTACATCAGAAAGGTCTGCTGCATCGAGATGTGAAGCCGGATAATATTATTCTTCGTCAAAATACCAACGAAGTGATTTTAATCGATTTTGGTATTGCACGAGAATTTAACTCTGGGGTTAGACAAGCTCATACAGGAATGGTTTCTGAAGGATATTCTCCAATGGAACAATACCTGACAAATGCTAAGCGTTCTCCAGCAACTGATGTATATGGTTTAGCATCTACCCTGTATGCATTGTTAACGGCACAGGTTCCAATGCCAGTATTATTACGGGATAAGGAAAAAATGCCTTCTCCTCGCGAGTTACAGCCACACTTGAGTGCTGCGGTGAATCAAGCGGTAATGCGCGGTATGGCTGTAGAAGCGCGTTTTCGTCCCCAGACAGTAGCGGAATGGTTGGATTTCTTCCCAGAGACAGGAAGAATAACCGTAGTTCAAGCGGTACCGACTCATGCAGTACCAACCATTGATTTGTCCACTCAGGAATACGAACCACCTTCACCACCTCCTGCTGTAGCAGTCGCAAATCCTAACTTTCAATCGGTGGAAGCCAAAGCAGAGGAAGGAACTACAGAATTACAAGAAGCTTGGTTTAAGAAAATAAATTCACCAAGAGCTTTAATTAGTGCAGGAGTCGCAATTTTTGGGATTACCTTGGGTTTTGGTCTTACTAAGATTGCTTCAACTGCTGAAAGACAGCCAAAAGTTGCACCGGTTGTAGAAAAACCCATCAATGAAGCAGCCGCAGAAATACCTGGTTTAGAATTTTCTCCCTTACCTTCATCTTCCCCTTCAGCTTCACCTTCCCCTCAAGAAACTGAAGCAGCAGAAGTAAAGGTTCCTTCTAACAGCGCAGCAACAAACCCCAGAAGAGTTAGAAAGA
Organism: Calothrix parasitica NIES-267; assembly: GCF_002368095.1. GTDB lineage: Bacteria > Cyanobacteriota > Cyanobacteriia > Cyanobacteriales > Nostocaceae > Rivularia > Rivularia parasitica. The sequence continues at coordinate 480,510 of NZ_AP018227.1, forward strand.
GAACTAGAAATTACACTCCCAAACGACGCAGACGCAGCAATACTGCTTCCAACCGTAATTCAACCAAGAAAACCACTACAAAGAAATCATCATCTTCTTCTCAGGTAACAAAGAACAAACCAAAATCAACTACTTCAACTGCTACAAGCTCTCGTAATTCAAGTTCTAGTAATTCAAAAAAACCTAATTCCTCAAAAACAAACAACAGTTCTTCTGGTTCATCCCAAAGACGACGGACTATTAGTAAACCAAAAGTAACTACTAATACCCCTAAGAAGATAAGAGTAGTTCCTTCACCATCTTTAGCCGAAAGACTCAGAAAACACAAAGATTCTCAACGTAATAGTTCATCTCCTAAAAATAGCGTCAAAATCAAACCCGTCAAAAAGCCGATTAAACCAGTGGTGATTCCAGTAGCACCAGCCACAAGGTCAAATAATTCTAATGCTCCAGCAGTAGTAGTACCGACTAATCAACAGTGAACAGTTAGCAGCTAGAAGTTAAAAATTTTTCTTGTTCCAAGATGGGAATCTAGGAATGCAGTTTTCGAGAGATTAAGCCGTGTAATTTGTCGGTTTTGGAAAGGTTATCTGCATAGATTTAAGCAGAATTAGCGACCCGCTAGATTTTGTGTATTAAAACTTTTCTAAACTCTCTACTAACTTAACTCCAAATACTTCTTCAAATACTAATTTGCTATAACTCAAACTCCAAAGTTCAACAGCACAATCTTCATCTCTATTCGCTGGGAAAAGTTTTAAATGTAATTCTTTTTCGTCTTTATGATAATTACATTCGATTCTTGATATCGCTCCGATTTGTCTTCTATCAAGAGAAGTTGCTAATCGTAATAAAGGACTTAACTGTTCTACTACTAACTTCTGCTCTTTTGTTGTTAAACTTTGGAAGTTTTCGTGCTTTTTCTTGGGCTGAGATTTACGATGGTACCTTGCTAAATTGGCGATAATTTCAATTTCGGTTTCGTTATAACCTAGCAATCCGCTGTTACGAATCAAGTAATATGAATGCTTATGGTGAGAAGAATGACTTATATAATGCCCGCAATTATGTAATTCTGAAGCAGCCCATAATAAAAATCTTTCTTGGTTTCCCCATTCGTGTAGATAACCTTTGGTTTGGTCGAATAGTGATAAAGCAAGTGTTGCGATTCGTTCGCTATATCTCGAATCAACATTGTATTTACTGGCGATTTTTAAGATGCTTCGCTGTCTTATGGTGCTTTGAAAACGCAGACGATTATCTATTAAATCGTGCGCTAACATCCAGTCTACAATTACTCCTTCTCGTAAGGCCCGCTCGCAGGTTGTTATCGATTCTACACCCAAAAGAGTCATCGCTTCTTGTAAAATTACCGCACCCGCAAGTATAACTTCTGACCTTCTCTCTGCCATCCCTGGTATCTCTGCTCGTTCGGAATTAGTCATCTTCCGCAAGCGCGATACCATTTCCCGCAGGTCTTTTAAGCTGAAGCTATAACCGTTTAATGTTGAAGGGATAGAATCTAATGTTTCTTTTGCATGAATATTTGCCAGGGTTTCAATCGTCCCAGAAGTCCCGACTAAACGCGCTTTTTCTTCAAACCTAATATTTGATAAGATTTCTTCTGTAGCACGTTCGAGCATTCCCTTTGCGTATGCTCGCAGGTAGTTATACTCTTGGTCGCTAATTGGGTCGGTGGTGATTAATTCACTAGTTAGCCTGACTGCACCAACTTTAGTACTGCTTAAACAACGCTCGTCATCAGAATCACCTAAAATTATTTCCGTGGAACCACCACCAATATCAATGATAGTATGTGGCTGATTGTTAAATTCCATTCCCGAAAGCACACCTAAATAAATTCGTCGTGCTTCTTCTTGACCGGAAATCAGATCCACATCTAAATTTAACTCGTTTTTTATCCGGTATAAAAATTCTCTACCGTTAGGTGCTTCTCTTACAGCGCTAGTCGCAACAGCAATAATTGCTTCTGCATTAAAGGTCTTGGCAATCTCTTGAAAACGTCTTAAAGCATTTACCGTCCTTTCCATTATCTTGAGCTTGAGATTTCCTGTCTCAATATCGCGATCGCCAAGTCTAACGGTTTCTTTTTCCTTACCAATAATGCTAAAAGATGGTATTTGAGGTTCAAGCCGTACAATAACCATATGTACGGAGTTGGTACCTAAGTCAATCGCAGCAATTATTCGCTCAGACTCAACTTCTAAAGCAAGAATATCTTCTGCTGTTGTCCGTGCTAAATTCACCATTTGGTTTTTTAATAAAACGTAGTTATGGAAAGGTTTTTAGGATTTATAGGAATATAACAAGTAACATAAGTGGCACATCAAACGAAATATATCTGAAAACTCTATCTCAACAAGATGAGTTGAAAGTTAAAACTGGTAACTTTGACTTACGTTACAAAGGCAAGTGATGCTTTTTTCTAGGAATACTGTAAAGCATCCAGATGTATTTTAGTTTTTCTAAGGGTTTTATTTTGTTTATAAATATCAAATAAAGCTATTCTATAGTTGTTAAGAAGTGTGAACAATCATCATATTAGTTAATTTATCTATTGCTATGGTTACTCAACCAGAACAACAAGTTGAATCTATTTTTAGTAAAATAATCCGACTTCTACGGTGGAATAAACCAGGAGGGAGGTTAATCTTAATGATTCCTGGTTTGTGGGGTGTATTTTTAGCAGCACAAGGAAAACCCCCTTTACCATTGGTAGGAGTAATTATTTTAGGGACTTTGGCTACAAGCGCTTTGGGGTGCGTTGTCAATGATTTATGGGATAAAGACATAGACCCAGAAGTAGAAAGAACAAAAACTCGTCCCTTAGCTTCTCGTGCATTATCAATAAAAGTTGGAATAGTTGTAGCGGTAGTATCTCTTATTTGTGCTGCTATTCTCGCTTTTTATCTTAATCCAGTTTCCTTTTGGTTATGCGTTGCAGCAGTTCCCGTAATTGTGCTTTATCCCGGTGCTAAACGAGTATTCCCCGTACCTCAGCTAGTACTTTCTATTGCTTGGGGTTTCGCGGTACTAATTAGTTGGAGTGCAGTTACGCAAAATCTTTCACAACCAACTTGGCTGCTGTGGGGTGCGACTGTATTATGGACTTTGGGATTTGATACAGTTTACGCAATGAGCGATAGAGAAGACGATAAGCGCATCGGTGTCAACTCCAGCGCTGTATTTTTTGGTGACTATGTACAGGAAGCCATTGCTATATTTTTTATTGGAACTGCTGGTTTATTAGTTTGGTTAGGAATAGTTACACATCTTCATATTGCTTTTTGGATAAGTCTTGTAATTGCATTTACTGGTTGGGTATGGCAATATTTTCGCTTGAAAAAAACAGACATACCAAATGCAGCTTACGGTGAAATGTTCCGTCAAAATGTCTGGATTGGTTTTATTCTCCTCGCTGGAATGATAGCTGGAAGCTTTTACAGTTAACAGTTATCAGTTATCACTCATAAAATAATTATTTGTAGTGGGAGCATCTTGCTCCCTAATTGTTTGCATCTCCCCATCTCCCCATCTCCCCCTCTTCCCCCTCTCCCCCCTCTTCCCCCTCTCCCC
>NZ_AP018227.1:484487-1318296 GCF_002368095.1 Calothrix parasitica NIES-267
CCCCTCTCCCCCCTCTTCCCCCTCTCCCCCTCTACCTCATCTCCTCCATAATTCCACTGATTTCATCTAAAGGCTCAGTAGATATATCTAAAGCTAGATGCGTATATTTACGAAAAATATTACTAGTTGAATATATATCTATTTGATTAAAACCTTCGATTCGATGAAGCAATCACATATATTGAAACTTGCTATGGTGACTTTACTATCTTTAGGAGGTGTAGGGGTTGTAGGAGGGGGTTTCTTCTTAACACGGGCTTTTAATAATAAAAAAGAAAGTAAGGTAATAATAAATACGTCAAATTATCAAGATATTCGTCATAAAAACTGGTCTAATCAAGCATTAATAAACCATTTTCCCGCCATCATTTCTAGTGAAGCTAAAGATGCGCGGGTTATTTTTTATCCTGGTTCTCCAGAATACGGTAAGATTTTTCAGCTAAGGATGAAGCTATCGCAAGAACAAATAAAAAAATCACTTGATAAATATAGAGATGTAGCTAAATATAAATTTCAAGGTGGTGATACTAATGACCATTCAAATCAAGAAAATGGAGTACCCACGACTTTTTTATATACTGCTAATTTGGAAGCTAAAAGTTTTCCTTCGACTTACGAAATATTAGTATTAAATGCAAATAATCGCAGTACTTCTGATGACTTTTCCTGGAATCATGGAAATAGTTATGGAGTTGCAATTAATAGTACTACTTCAGAAATTATTTATTGGGCTGAAGAATGGTAATAGTATTTTATATTTTGGATTTTGCGGAAAGTTTGGGTTGTAGATTCTCTTCCCGTTCACCGTCAGGTACGGTTCAGTTTGACGGGAAGAACATCTCCCGGTCAACTTCTCTTCCCCAAAACTTTCTAAGACGGACTTTGGACTTTAGATTTCAATAACGGATGCGCTTTTCTTGGATTATTAAATATGACACAATTTTTGGTAATGCTGGTAGTGATTTAACTCACATCTTGCACCAGTTGCAGAAACCCGGTTTCTTGTTAATTAAACAAAGAGATAATAATGCTTTCACTTCCGAGAAACCGGGTTTCTTTAATCTTCTTGAGAATGGTACAAGATATAAGTTGGTTTGGTTGGGTGCTGGTGAAGCTACCGTAATTCTAGAAACTGGTGAAGGTTTTGACACCGTGAAGAACAGGGCAAACGCATCTAAATTCTAATAAATTTTAAAGGTGCAGGTGCGCCTGCGGCGCACTTTGCACCGTCAATGCGATCGCCCTAACCCGAAAGTACTGCTTCCCCTTCTGTGTGGTAGCCTAAAACAATCAGGGTGAGGTGCAAAATGGTTCAAAATGAAACTGAAACCGAAGCAGACAATCTCGGATTACTTCGTGGATATTGAAGACCCTAGAATTGAGCGTACAAAGAAACATAAGCTAATTGACGTTATCACGATTGCTATTTGTGCAGTAATTTGTGGGGCTGACTCATGGGTAGCAATTGAGACATATGGATTAGCAAAACGAAAGTGGTTAAAACGTTTCTTAGAACTACCAAACGGCATCCCGTCACACGATACATTTGCAAGAATATTTTCTCTAATAGATCCACAAAATTTTCAAGAATGTTTTGCATCATGGATAAAATCAGTTGCACATTTAACTGATGGTGAAGTGATTGCGATTGACGGTAAAAATTTAAAACATTCATATGATAAAAAAGCCGGTAATCGTTCCATCAGTATGGTTAGTGCTTGGGCAGCAACTAATAAATTAGTTCTTGGTCAAAGAAAAGTTGACAGCAAGTCTTTGGGTAATTACTGCAATACCAGAGTTAATAAAAGTATTAGATATTTCTGGTTGTATCGTCACAATTGATGCAATTGGATGTCAAAAGGAAATAGTTAATCTTATATCTCAAAAGGATGGAGATTATATAATTGCACTAAAAAAGAATCAGAAAAGTTTGTATGAAAGCACAGAGCTACTATTAGCTGAAGCAATATCAAAACGGAATAAAGGCTTTAGTGCGAGCCATTACAGTACTCGTGAGTTTGGTCATGGACGCGAAGAAGTACGAAATTATTTAATGCTCACTGATATCTCTAGTCAAATTGACCCAGAGAATAAATGGAAGAAATTAAACAGTATAGGCATGGTTGAATCAGTTAGAACCGAGAATGGGAAAACAACTGTTGAAACTCGTTATTATATTAGCAGTTTAAAATTAGATGCAAGAAAATTTGGAGACTCAATTCGTAGCCATTGGGGTATTGAAAATTCGTTGCATTGGATATTAGATGTAGCCTTAGATGAGGATGATTGTAGATAAGACAAGGATAATTCACCGCAGAACTTCGCTGTTCTTCGTCATATTGCAGTGAATCTTTTGGGTAAAGAAAAAACTAAAAAAATTGGAATTAAAAATAAACAATTTTTGGCTGCTATAGATGATAATTATCTAACTAAAGTTTTAGGATTAAATTATTAATTACTCTCATTGCTCAGCATTATTATTTTTTCTATTTTAGATAATCATATCTATGGATATATACTGCCTTTATTTAGGTAATTATAGTTTTTTTATATACTTGAGTTTATATTTGGATTGAATTGTGAGTTATGGACTCGTTTTTATTATTTCTCCCTCGCGCTGGTGCGGCGTAGCCGCACCTAGCTTAATTTAAGATGCGTTGCCCCTGAGGAATCAAGTTGGTAAATTTATAATCGCTTTGGATTATTCCGAATCAATGTTGGGAATGTTGAAGAAGCAATTAGATATACAGAAAATAAGTAACTCCGAGAACCTGGTTATTATTCGAGGAAATGCAGAATCGATTCCTTTGATTGATAATTGTCTAGATGCAGTTTATGTTGGAGCAGCAATACATTGTTGGGAGAATCCTCGAAAAGCTATTGAAGAAATATATCGAGTACTAAAAAAAGGTGGTAAATTATTCGCTACGACATTTACCGATTTTTTCCCTAACTTGAATAGGTTGGTTTTTATGTCAAATGAAGAATTAAGAGAAATTTTTGCAGGAGTAGGTTTTCAAAAACAATCTTTAGAAATAAAATCTGAAGGGGTATATGTCACTATTAGATGTGTAAAGTGATTTAGAAAAATTCAAAACGGATTTCTATATTCTAATAAACAAACATCTGGAGAACACAAACCGGAAAATTTTATAGTTTCTACAAATAATGTACTTAAGTTCATTTTCCGAATTACATGATTGTTTGTATCAGCTATATATAAATAACCATCCAAGAAAGTTAATCCCGAAGGTTCTGAAAAACTATTATTTTCTAAAACACTTTGACAATCACCAGTTACAGGATTTACTAATTTAATTTTATGGTTATATGTATCGGCTATCCACAAATTATTATCAGCATATTCTATTCCCAAACAATGCTGCAATCTCGCATTAAAACCTTGTCCGTCAACATCTCCAAAAGCATTTAAATCTCCACTACCACAAATTGTTTTAACTAATCCTTTTTCTAAATCAATACTACGAATTGAACTAACTTCACTGTCAGCAATATATAATTTTTTACCGTCAGTAGTAATACCACTAGGTTGAGCAAAAGCTGATTCGGAAAGCGAACCATCAAAACAAGATTCCGCACCTCTACCAGCGTAGTTTTTAATAATATTGCTTTCTAAATCCAATTCCCAAATCTGATGAGAACCAGCCATTACGATAAATAGCTTATTTGATAATTTTACTAAATCCCAAGGAGAATTAAGATTTTCTCTAATACCCGCAATCGTTTCTAGTTTCTGATTTTGAAAATCTATTTTTCGGATAGCATGATTTTCTGTATCGGCTATATATAAAATATTATTTACATCATCAAAAGCCATTCCTTGAGGAGCAAAAAATTCAGCTTCGGTGAAACTATCATCTTTTAAACCAGGTTGACCGCTACCAATAACATGTAAAACTTCACCATCTAAATCACTTACAATAATCCGGTGGTGTCCCGAATCAGCGATAAACAATTTCGAGTCAGTAGCTAATACTTTACCGGGAAAAGCTAAAGGTGTAATTAAAGGTGTTTTCTGTTTTTCTAAAATTAAATCTATTTCTTGAAAATTAATTTTATCCTTTTCTTGATATTGTTGAATTAGCTTTTCAATCAACTCATCTAAAATTTGACGTTTTCCTTCACCAGTCAAAGTCGCTACTATATAACCTTGAGGGTCAATTACAACAAAAGTGGGATAAGCTTTTACAGCATATTCTTGCCAAACTCTAAAATCTTTATCAACTAAAACCGGATGCTCGATATCGTAACGTAAAATTGCTTGACGAATATTTTCGGTTTCCTTCTCATTCTCGAATTTAGCCGAATGAATTCCAATAACCGTAACGCTGTTTTTATATTTTTGTTCGAGATATTTTAAATCTGGTAAAACGTGAAGACAGTTAATACAACAGTAAGTCCAAAAATCAAGAATTACAATTCTTCCTCTTAGTTGTTTTAATGAAAAGGGTTTATCTGTATTCAACCAAGGATAATTCTGTGGTAATTCTGGTGAACGAATACTTCTCATTGGGAATGGGGAATTGGGGATTAGGCATTGGTAATTATATAATAAATTGATAAAATAATTTTTCTACAATCCTTTAATCATCAATAAACAGGGATTATCATCCCAAATTTGATAAAATTCTTCAATTGGCTTAAATCCCATTTTGAAATAAAAAATTCTTGTCAACGCATAATATTTATCTGGATGAGATTCACCAAGAGTTTTAACCTGTAAATATTCAACATTATCTTGTTTAAGAAATAACTCTGCTCGTTTTAATAAGCTACTTTCAAGGGAGCATCCCAAATGTGTAAAAATATCATTTGTCATTGCGAGTGGAACGAAGCATTCACCCGAAGGGTGTGGCTCATCGCAAGACTTTGAGATTGCTTCACTTCGTTCGCAATGACAATCACAATCTTAATTTTGCAAAATTGGGATGCTCCCACTTCCAATACCTTTTCTGTGAAATTGTGGAAGTACACCCATAACATATACTTCAGCTGCAAATTGATTGTGCTGTTTAACTGTCAAAAATCCTATGGTTTCATTATCCTTTATCGCAATAAATGTCGGAAGTTTTTCGATATCTTTTACGTATTGAATAATTTCTACTTCAATTCCGAACCACTCAGGTAGAGAGCGGATTATTTTTTCACATACATTCCCTTTAGCGATAACAGGTTTTTCTACTATAAAATCCACTATTTATTTATCAATGAATTTTTCAGATTATTCTTCGATTATTCGTACTTTAGATATTACAACATCTATAGAAAACTTGTAGGGTAAGTTATAACGCGAAAATAATTCAAATGATAATAAAAGATATTGTGATTCGCGTCTAACGTACCGTTTTCACCTTCAATTTAATTCATATCTTATACCAGTTACAGAAACCCGGTTTATTTACAATTTAACAACTATAAAATTATGCTTTCAACAATAAAAACCGGGTTTATTAGGAGATTTAAGGAACAATTTCCGTCCGACCAGATATTTTAGGAACAGTAGTTTCTTGTTGTTCTGGTATAGTATCGATTTCTAATTCATCAACTTCCGGAATTGTTTTTTCAATCTTAATTTCTGCTGGTGTTTCGATTACTTCTGGAGATTCCAGTGTCGGTACGGGTGTTGTACGTCGAGGAAGGTTGAAGTATTCTCCTAATTTCTTAGTTGTTGATTTCGCTTCTGGAGTTACTTCAATTTCTGGTTCCGGTATATCCTGTTCAATTACTGGAGTTTTATTTTCTAGAGGTTCGACAATTTGAGGTAATGTCGGTGTTAATTCTGGGGTTGGTTCAACTTCTTCTGTCGGAGTATCAGTTATGTCCGGTTGCGGAATTGACGTTTCATCTTCTTTATTACGCTTAAACCGATTCAAAAATCCATCTAGTTTCGATTTCTCAGGTTGTGGAATTGGTTTAGCTTGTTGTTCTGGTTGTTCTTGATTAATCTCGGGTTGTGGAATTTCAATCTCTTCGGGAATTGTTTCTTCTAATTTCGGTTCCGATTCTGGTGTTTCAATTACTTTCGGAATTGTCTCTTCCAAATTACTTTCGGATTCTGGTGTTTTAATAATTTCTGGAGTTGCTTCCACTGTAGGTTGTGGAATTGAGGTTTTATCTTCTTTATTACGTTTAAGTCGATTCAAAAATCCATCCAGTTTCGATTTCTCAGGTTGTGGAATTGGTGTAGTTTCTACTTCTGGTGTTTCTGTTAAGGGAGTTTCGATGATTTCGGGAATTGTTTCTTCTAGCTCGGGTTCCGGTTCTGGTGTTTCGATAACTTCGGGAATTGTTTCTTCTAATTCAGTTTCAGATTCGGGTGTTTCAATAACTTCGGGAATTGTTTCTTCTAGCTCGGGTTCCGGTTGAATTATTTCCGGTTGTGGAATTTCAATTATTTCTGGAACTGCTTCTGATGTAGGTTCTGGAGCAGGTACTTTATCTGATTTATCGCGCTTGAATCTATCAAAAAATCCACCTTTATCTGATTTATCTTCTAATTGCGTTTCAGGATTTAATTCAATAGGAATTTCAACCGCATAATCTTTGTCTACAATTCCTTTTAATTCTTCAGCAGAAAGTTCTCCTCTAATAATTTTGGCAAGGGTATCTCTACCTTTTGGCTCATAATTAATAACTTTAACAGTACTGTTATAAACGTTTTTAACTGGATTCCCCTGACTATCTAAAAATTCTAGTTTGACCCAGTTTTTACCTTGATTAAATCCTTTCAAATATATTGATTGCCATCTATCAATAATAAAACTTTCACCGTTAATAGTGCAGCGAATTCGCCAATCTGCAATCGGATTATCGGGATTATCTGTCTTCAGTATATGTAGTGGAGCGTTGGTTAAATAAAAATCAAGTAAAATCGGCTCTGCACCATAACTACCTTCGGGACTGTTATAAGTCAATATTGGCAGTTCGCTATCTGGATTGTTATCGTCGCTCTTGGTAAATACGTGAAATGTAGTTTCAGCGTAAGCACCTTCGTTTTTAAAGCTTTCATCCCAGGGACGAGCAGCAAAGACACGTAAAGTATGAGTACCGGGAGATAAGTTAGATAGCTCTAAAGGTTTATTTAAGTCATAAATTTCTAATTCGGGTTGATTATCTAAAATTACTTCTAAATGTGGCCCTAACTCATACAGCGAATTTTTAAATATTGGTAAATCTTTAGCTTGAAAACGAATCTTTAATTTATCTGATTCTAATATTTCATCTGGTTGAGGGCTGAGTATTTCTACTTGGGGCTGATATTTTTCTACACTTTGACGCAGCTCTTGAATAACTTCGGGAGGAGCAACTTCGGAGATTTGACTGGAAAGCTGAGCGTTTTTCTCTCGTACTGGTTTTTCGGATAACACAATAGATGCATCTTGACTAACCGCTTTACCCCCACAAGCAGTCAAGCTCAATACCAATAGAGCTATTACCAAAGTTTTAAATAGCGCGTATCTCTTCCTAGTCAACTTAGTCAAAGCGCTCATCAACCATGAATCCATCTTTTTCTACCTAGTATTCTCAATAATTTACATAGCCTTTGTTCAAGTTCCTATGATACATAAAGCATTCCTATCAAAAATAAAATAATTACTTATTCTCAAGCCTTGTTAAAGACTTAGATGATAAAACAAATTTAGTATTTATCTATTTTTTTAATCAGCATTAGGCATAGAATCTGTAACCCAAAACAGATGTTTACAATATTTTACATAGATAGTTTTACTGGCATATATATATTTATCCAAAGCATTGATTTTTACAGATGAATTTTATTGATACCCCGTGTCAACCTTATACCAAATGGTTGCTTCAGGCATTGCAGCTATAAGATAAAACAATGATATTTAGTGGCGTAACGATTAACTTGTGTGCTATGGATAAGGGTTAATTATACGAAATGTTGCTGTTTGTAACGAAATATATAAACTATTGACTTTTTGACCAACGCCTAAGACTGGAAAGCTTGATAAGTCAAAAATTATAGAAGTTTTAATTATTGTTAATTAAAGGCTAACAATGTGGGATATATGACTTTATAATTCAACGAGAAAGCAATATTCCACATAGAGTCTTTGCCTGCTTCAAAAAACGTATGAGTGGAAACGCTCTATATTGCGTGTGATTGAATTTGTAAAGACAACTAATGGAAAAATAATCCTCAGTCCTTTTTTTAGAGAGGAGGTCGAATGACAATCAGTCCTCCGGAGCGAGAGGAAAAGAAAGCAAGAGTAATAGTTGATAAAGACCCAGTACCAACTTCGTTTGAACGATGGGGTAAGCCCGGTCACTTCGACAGAACTTTAGCTAAGGGACCCAAAACCACCACTTGGATTTGGAACCTACACGCACTCGCCCACGATTTTGATACACATACAAGTGATTTAGAAGATATATCCCGCAAGATATTCGCAGCCCACTTTGGCCACTTAGCAGTGGTTATGTTGTGGTTGAGCGGGATGATATTCCACGGTGCTAAGTTTTCTAACTATGAAGCTTGGCTAACTGACCCACTCAGCATCAAGCCAAGCGCTCAAGTTGTTTGGCCAGTTGTTGGACAAGATATTTTGAATGGCGACGTAGGTGGTGGATTCCACGGAATTCAAATCACCTCTGGCTTATTCCAGATATGGCGCGGTTGGGGTATCACCAACTCCTTCCAGCTTTATTGCACTGCCATTGGCGGATTAGTCTTAGCAGGTTTATTGCTATTTGCCGGTTGGTTCCACTATCACAAGAAAGCTCCCAAATTGGAATGGTTCCAAAATGTGGAGTCGATGCTCAACCACCACTTATCAGTGTTGTTGGGTTGTGGTTCCTTGGGCTGGGCTGGGCACTTAATCCACGTATCTAACCCAACTAATAAGTTGTTGGATGCAGGGGTTCCCCTCAAAGATGTGCCGCTGCCTCACGAGTTCATTTTGAATAAAGACCTACTAACCGAGCTTTATCCAGGCTTTGCTAGTGGACTATCACCTTTCTTCACCTTGAACTGGGGTCAATATGCAGATATTTTGACCTTCAAAGGCGGTTTAAACCCGGTCACTGGTGGCTTATGGATGACAGATATTGCCCATCACCACTTGGCGATCGCGGTAGTATTTATTGTTGCAGGTCATATGTACCGTACCAATTGGGGTATCGGTCATAGCATCAAAACTATATTGGAAAATCATAAGGGACCCTTCACTGGTGAAGGTCACAAGGGACTTTATGAAAACATGACCACCTCTTGGCACGCTCAATTGGCAACAAACCTTGCCTTCTTGGGTTCGCTAACGATAATCATCGCGCATCATATGTACGCGATGCCTCCATATCCATATTTGGCAACTGATTATTCAACTCAGTTGTGTATCTTCACCCATCACATGTGGATTGGCGGATTCTGTATCGTTGGTGGTGCAGCACACGCAGCCATTTTCATGGTGCGTGATTATGACCCAGTTGTGAACCAAGACAACCTCTTGGACAGAGTAATTCGTCACAGAGATGCGATTATCTCTCACTTGAACTGGGTATGTATATTCCTCGGCTTCCACAGCTTTGGACTTTACATCCACAACGACACAATGCGTGCTTTGGGTCGCCCCCAAGATATGTTCTCGGATACGGCGATTCAGCTACAGCCAGTATTTGCTCAGTGGGTACAAAACCTTCATACCTTTGCACCTGGTGGCACAGCACCCAATGCATTAGAACCTGTTAGTTATGCATTTGGTGGTGGTGTTGTAGCAGTCGGTGGAAAAGTTGCGATGATGCCTATTGCTTTAGGTACCGCTGACTTCTTAGTTCACCACATTCATGCTTTCACCATTCACGTAACCGTTTTGATTCTGTTGAAAGGTGTACTGTATGCTCGCAGTTCTCGCTTGATTCCAGATAAAGCAAACCTAGGTTTCCGCTTCCCTTGCGACGGTCCCGGACGTGGTGGTACCTGTCAGGTATCCGGTTGGGATCACGTATTCTTAGGATTGTTCTGGATGTACAACTCCCTATCTATTGTGATTTTCCACTTTAGTTGGAAGATGCAATCAGATGTTTGGGGAACCGTAGACGCATCAGGAAACGTATCGCACCTAACTGGTGGAAACTTTGCTCAAAGTGCCCTCACCATTAACGGTTGGTTGCGCGATTTCTTGTGGGCACAGGCTTCACAGGTAATCAACTCTTACGGAAGTGCGCTTTCTGCATACGGTTTAATGTTCTTAGCCGGTCACTTTATATGGGCATTTAGTTTAATGTTCCTATTCAGCGGTCGCGGCTATTGGCAAGAATTGATTGAGTCAATTGTCTGGGCGCACAACAAATTGAAAGTTGCACCAGCAATTCAACCTCGCGCTTTGAGCATTACTCAAGGTCGTGCAGTTGGACTCGCTCACTACTTATTAGGTGGTATCGTTACCACTTGGGCATTCTTCCATGCCAGGATTCTTTCGTTAGGCTAGCAAGCTTCGTATAACGTTAGTGGTTAGTAGTTAGTAGTTAGTAGAGCAAAGCAACTAACAACTAACAACTAACACCTAACAGCTCTCAAATTATTAAATGGCTCTCATGTCAGAGGATTTATAAAACCTATGGCAACAAAATTTCCAAAATTTAGCCAGGACCTCGCACAAGATCCGACTACTCGTCGGATTTGGTATGCGATTGCGATGGGGAATGATTTTGAAAGCCACGATGGGATGACCGAAGAGAATCTTTATCAAAAGATTTTCGCTACTCATTTCGGTCACCTGGCAATCATCTTCTTATGGGCATCCAGCCTACTTTTCCATGTAGCTTGGCAAGGCAACTTTGAACAGTGGATTAAAGATCCTCTTCACGTCCGTCCGATTGCTCATGCAATTTGGGACCCCCACTTTGGTAAACCAGCTATAGAGGCATTTACCCAAGGTGGTGCAGACTATCCAGTTAACATTGCTTACTCTGGTGTATACCACTGGTGGTACACCATCGGGATGCGAACAAACGGCGACCTATACATGGGTTCCGTCTTCCTCCTAGTGTTCTCCGCAGTGTTGCTATTTGCTGGTTGGTTGCATTTACAACCCAAGTTCCGCCCCAGTCTATCTTGGTTCAAAAGCGCTGAACCTCGTTTAAACCACCACTTATCCGCTTTATTTGGTGTAAGCTCCTTGGCTTGGACTGGTCACTTGGTACACGTAGCAATCCCAGAATCACGGGGACAACACGTAGGTTGGGACAACTTCCTCAGCACCTTACCGCACCCAGAAGGTTTACAACCCTTCTTCACCGGTAACTGGGGAGTTTACGCAGCTAATCCCGATACCGCAAACCATGTATTTGGTACAGCAGAAGGTTCTGGTACAGCAATTCTCACCTTCTTAGGTGGTTTCCACCCTCAAACTGAATCGTTGTGGCTGACCGACATGGCTCACCACCACTTAGCGATTGCAGTACTCTTTATTGTTGCCGGTCACATGTACCGGACAAACTTCGGAATTGGTCACAGCATCAAAGAAATGCTTAATGCTAAGACTTTCTTTGGCACCAAAACCGAAGGTCAATTCAACCTACCTCACCAAGGGTTGTATGACACCGTTAACAACTCGCTACACTTCCAGTTGTCCTTGGCACTGGCAGCACTAGGAACAATTACCTCCTTAGTAGCGCAGCACATGTACGCTCTGCCTCCCTACGCATTTATTGCCAGGGATTACACCACACAGGCAGCACTGTACACCCACCACCAGTACATTGCAGTATTCTTAATGACTGGTGCATTTGCCCACGCAGGTATTTTCTGGGTACGTGACTACGACCCCGAACAAAACAAGGGCAACGTATTAGACCGCGTGTTGAAGCATAAAGAAGCGATTATCTCGCACTTAAGCTGGGTATCCCTTTTCTTAGGTTTCCACACCTTGAGCTTATACGTACACAACGACGTAGTAGTTGCATTCGGTACACCTGAAAAGCAGATTTTGATTGAGCCAGTATTTGCTCAATTCATTCAAGCTTCTCACGGTAAAGTCTTGTACGGCATGAATACATTGCTATCGAATCCCGATAGTATTGCCTTCACAGCTTTCCCCAACAACGGTAACGTTTGGTTGCCTGGATGGTTAGATGCCATCAACAATACTACTAACTCACTATTCTTAACCATTGGTCCTGGCGACTTCTTGGTACACCATGCCTTCGCATTAGCTATCCACACCACCGTACTAGTATTAGTAAAAGGTGCCTTGGATGCTCGTGGTTCCAAGTTAATGCCCGATAAAAAAGACTTTGGTTATGCATTCCCTTGCGACGGCCCAGGACGTGGCGGTACTTGTGATATCTCCGCTTGGGACTCCTTCTATCTAGCTCTATTCTGGTCATTAAACACAGTGGGATGGGTGACGTTCTACTGGCACTGGAAGCATCTGGGTATATGGCAAGGAAACGTAGCCCAGTTTAACGAAAGCTCCACGTATTTGATGGGATGGTTCCGAGATTATCTATGGGCGAACTCCGCACAGTTAATCAACGGTTACAATCCCTACGGAATGAACAACTTGTCAGTTTGGGCTTGGATGTTCCTCTTCGGACACCTAGTTTGGGCGACTGGTTTCATGTTCCTCATCTCCTGGAGAGGATACTGGCAAGAATTGATTGAAACTCTTGTTTGGGCGCACGAGCGTACGCCTCTAGCGAACTTGATTCGCTGGAAAGACAAGCCCGTTGCACTTTCCATCGTTCAAGCACGTGTAGTTGGTTTAGCTCACTTCGCTGTGGGTTACATCCTCACCTATGGAGCATTCCTGATAGCCTCAACGGCCGGTAAGTTTGGTTAACATAACTTAATTAGTTTGTTAATAATTAAAAAATCCCTCATCCTTACCTTGGTGGGGGGTTTTTTTATAGATAATTGGTAATTGGTAATTGGTAATAAATTCCTAGGTTGGGTTAGGCACGAAAACAAATTAGGCTGTAACGAGGATTGATAAAATCGTGTTGTAACCCAACATTTCGATAACTGTAATACAATTAATTTCTGCGTCTTTTACTCACATTATTTCTAGTCATAATAATCTAGAGCTTATGCAACTTGATACATAATTATGTTTAAGCAGCTATTAACTTGATTTTCGACTGTATAATACAGGACTTACGCAAAGCAAAATTGTCATTGCGACCGAAACGGAGTGTAGGGAAGCAATCCCAAAGTTTCGAGAGATTACGTCGCTGTCGCTCGTAATGACCCAATTACGTTACTTTTGCGTAAGTCCTATAATAAATTAATAACTTTCTCGTATTCTGATAATATATTTTTGACGGGGGAAAGCGGGGTCGAAAACCCTGGAGTCCCGTCAAAACGCCAGAACCTTGACAATATGATAGTTTCAGAGTTTCATACTCTTGTGTTTCAACTTTCCTCAATCGCTGAAATCGGGTTTTTTAATTACCCCGTCAAAATCGGTTGTGGAAATCGCTCTAGTCAACGGTTTTGGGTGGCAGAGTTTCTCATTTATGAATCCCGGAAACGGGATTGAAACATACAGCGTTCAACCCAATGAAAAATCCGATGGTTGTTTCTCATTTATGAATCCCGGAAACGGGATTGAAACTGAAAATATTAATCCATACATCGATTTTATCAAAGGTTTCTCATTTATGAATCCCGGAAACGGGATTGAAACGTGCAAAGAATGGAATCGATGAAGAAGGAAGTAAAGTTTCTCATTTATGAATCCCGGAAACGGGATTGAAACTCAAATGAGTCGTTATAAATTATTACCAATTTATCCGTTTCTCATTTATGAATCCCGGAAACGGGATTGAAACAATATGAAATACCGACTAATCAACCAGCATCTAATCGTTTCTCATTTATGAATCCCGGAAACGGGATTGAAACAGGCAAATCAACAGATTGAATGACCCTGCATTCCAGTTTCTCATTTATGAATCCCGGAAACGGGATTGAAACTAGAAGCTTTTGAAGGTCAATCATTTAATGAATTGTTTCTCATTTATGAATCCCGGAAACGGGATTGAAACACTCAATTACGTATAGAAGGCAAGAAAGCTGATATGTTTCTCATTTATGAATCCCGGAAACGGGATTGAAACGTTTTAACGGGAACTGAAATTTGATAGTTAGACATGGTTTCTCATTTATGAATCCCGGAAACGGGATTGAAACTCGTTCTTTTGTACTTCAACTTCCGTGGGATTAGTTTCTCATTTATGAATCCCGGAAACGGGATTGAAACACTACAAAATATATACTAATTATTGTTTGTAATTAAGTTTCTCATTTATGAATCCCGGAAACGGGATTGAAACATAAAATAGAAATATACAACCAAACACCTCCTTGTGTTTCAAATAAATGAATCCCGGAAACGGGATTGAAACTTCGCGGTTTTTTCCAGTCGCTGGGGTTCCGGTCGTTTCTAATTTATAAATCCTGGTAAAAGGATTGAAACTTGATAATCATCAGAAGTTAAAAAAATGCTTATTTTATAAGCAATAATTAAAACTATGCAAAATTGGCAAGAACGTATAAGTATTAATCCTAAAGTATGTCATGGCAAACCTTGCGTAAAAGGGACGCGAATTATGATATCAGTTATCTTGGATAACGTTGCTGAAGGAATGACTTTTGAGGAGGTTATTAAAGAGTATCCACCATTAACTTTAGAAGATATTATGGCTGCTATTGCTTATGCCGCACAGCTAACTAGAGAAGAAGAATTATTACCTTTGCGATGAACAAAATGTTAGTAAAACTTGACGAAAATATGGCTCAAAGCCACGTTGAGTTATTGCAGCAGTATGGTTACGAAGCTGATAGAGTAACTGACGAAGGATTATCAGGTGCAGATGATGAAGTTGTCTGGAAACAAGTATGTGCTGAAGGACGATTTTTTATTACTCTAGATTTGGATTTTTCAGATGTTCGTCGTTTTGCACCTGGGACTCATCCAGGTATATTGCTAATACGTTCTCGTAATCGAAGTTGTCAAGCAGTTTCATCAATTTTGTCCCGTGTTATTTCCGAGCAATCATTAGAAACTCTCCAAGGCTGTTTGGTTGTAGCAGATGAAATCCAGACAAGAATTCGCCGTCCACCTGTTAGTTAGCTAAGGAATAAAATTAGAGATTTGACGATGACACTGATAAACTTCACTTTATAACCCGTTTTCGCGGGTTTCGCTTGTTTAGCCGCGATTCAAATCGCCAGGTACTTGAAAGACAACCTCCAAAACCCAATCAATCTCCCTCCCTATTACTCTACAAAATATGGCAAAACCTACTTAGGTGATAGCCTAAACTTAATCAAAGAAATCCCAGAAAACAGCATAAATTTAATTATTACTTCTCCACCATTTGCGCTAACTCGTAAGAAAGAATATGGTAACGAAAGCGCGGATAAATATATAGAATGGTTCTTACCTTTCGCTGATGAATTTAAAAGAGTTCTTGTCGAGAATGGCTCTTTTGTAGTAGATTTGGGCGGAGCTTATCTTCGAGGGAATCCGATTCGCAGCATTTACCAATATGAGCTTTTAGTCAGACTGTGCAAGGAAGTTGGCTTTTACCTTGCTCAAGAATTCTATCATTACAACCCTTCTAGATTACCTACTCCTGCTGAATGGGTAACTATAAGACGTATAAGAGTTAAAGATTCAGTTAATGTTGTCTGGTGGTTATCAAAAACTCCTCATCCTAAAGCTGATAACCGCAAAGTTTTAAAACCTTATAGCCAAAGTATGAAAAAATTACTCAAAAAAGGCTATAAAGCACAATTACGTCCGAGCGGACACGATATTTCTGATAAGTTTCAAAAAGATAATCAAGGTGCAATTCCACCAAATTTACTGGAAATTGCTAATACTGAATCCAGAAGTCCTTATTTACGACGCTGCAAAGAAACAGAAATCAAACCTCATCCCGCACGTTTCCCCAGTGGTTTCGCGGAGTTCTTCATTAAATTTCTGACAGATGAAGGTGATATAGTTTTAGACCCTTTTGCAGGTTCTAATACAACGGGTTCTGTAGCGGAAACTTTACAACGTCGTTGGATGTCTTTTGAAATTAATGAAAATTATTTGATTGGTAGTAAACACCGATTTGACCATAGCAACTTAGAGTAAATCCTCTATTGACCCGCAGTTAACTACGCTGCGCTTTTTTATGAATATACTTTAAAGCAAAAGTAAATCTTTGTAGATATACTTATGTAGATTTGCTGAACCAAAACAGGCAATTGTAAAAACTTCATCAAGTCTCCGAGTATACCGAAATTTCTTTGTAAAAAATTTAATAAATACAGTGAAAGACCGCTTTACATCGCTATAAGTTGTATTTAAAAATAATAGATACAGTGATTTAGCTTTCATCAGAATTTCGTCAATTGAGCGAGAAGACGGCCGTTATTTGAGTCAGAGGGGAGGAAAGAAAAAATATATATGAGAAACTTGTATTTACTGGCGACAAGCTTATTAATCGGATTGACGGTACCAACATCGACTTTCACAGAGCTAACAAAACTCAAACCAGAGCATTATCAACTTATATTAAATCGTAAAGACGGTTGGCAAACAGTAAAAAGAGAAGATACAGCTTCAGCCTCAGACTCTGTACCCCCAGCTTTTTCAGCCCCATCCAAATCTTTTTATAATCCTCCTCCTCGACCCGTCAAAAGAAGATTAATTTCTGGAAGCCAACTTTATCATGAAAGATTAGCTGCTTTGAAAGCAGGTTATATTTATACTCGTTTGGCTAATGAAAAGCGACAATCGCTTTTAGTTACTAGAAGAAAGCCTAAATTAACATATCAAGATTGGAAAAGATTGTTAGCTTTAGAAGCCAGAGCAATGACCAGGGGACAAGGGAAAAATCGCTTGAGCATTATGTTAGGTGATTCCCTGAGTTTGTGGTTTCCTACCAAAGGACTTCCATCTGGAAAATTATGGTTAAATCAAGGAATATCAGGCGATACTTCCACTGGAATACTTAGAAGAATATCAGCATTTTCTTCAACAAAGCCAGAAGCAATTTATATAATGGCTGGAGTTAATGATTTAAGAAAAGGTACTTCAGATAAAGTAATTTTAAGCAATCATCGTCGAATAGTTCGTCGTTTAAAAATCACTCATCCTAATAGCTATATTATTATTCAATCGATACTACCAACTCGTCGTCCAAAAATTTCCAACATCCGAATTCGCAAACTAAACACTCAGCTAGCACGTATCGCAAAAGAAGAAGGAGTTAATTACGTAAACATCCATAAATGGTTTACCGATTTTAAAGGAGAATTACGACAAGAATTAACTACCGATGGCTTGCATTTAAGTTTAGATGGCTACGAAGTTTGGCAATCTGCAATTGAGCAAATAGAAAAGAAGCTAGCTATTTCTAAAGTAGTTAGCAGCGAAAAGTGAACATAACTGGTTCCTAGGTTGAACTTATTGTTGAAAATGACCGGGGTTTTTATGGTTTTAGGGAGTTTGCTGCACTTATTAAGCTTGGTGCTGCTTGAATTACCAGTCTCAAAAAAAATGAGCTATCGCGTTTAAAAAACTTTAATTAAAATTATCAAACACCCTTTAATAATTCAAAAAATCTTTGAGTTAAAATCAAATTACTAGGCATATAAATAAATCAAAAGAATTAAAAAATGGGTAAAACAGAAATAGCCAGATATTTAGGAAAATTCGGTGAAGAATACGAAAAAATCGTCAAATGCCGCTTATATTCAGATTTAAATGTAATCTACGAATGGTGGGTTCCAAATACCGAAATGTACCATCACGAAGAAATGAAATTTGAAGATATTGCCATTGAAATACAGGTTGAACTTGCTAAAAATGCAATTCAAAATCCTGGTTTTGAACAATTATCGAACGACATTAAAGAGTTGCTCAAACAGAAAAGTCAGATAACTAGTACATCACGGCTTAAATAAGGCAAGCATTCAAAATGGCTGAAAAGCCCCAGATATCAAACTTTTTACTTCTTACTTATTACCTCTTACTTCCGCGAAGCGGTACTAGTGGTCTATTTCATTAATTTTGACAGTTTTGTTTTCTGCGGACGTAATGTAGAGACGTTATAAATAACGTCTCCCGACATTTCCAAAGAAAACGCCACCATAGCCGAATTTATGAAACGCACCACTAGCAATTATCAATAGTTATTATCAATTACCAATTATAAATAGGACTTACGCAAAAGTAACCTAAAACTAATTTAGTGTTGGGTTTCACTCCGTTCAACCCAACCTACTAAGTAGGTGTGCAAAATTATTTGTGTCATTGCGAGCGACAGCATTAGCGGAGCGTGTCCGTTAGCGTAGCCTGTCCCGGAGGGACATTAGGACATAGCAATCGCAGCACTTTGAGATTGCTTCGTTTCACGTAGTGACCCTCGCAATGACAAATGCACAATTAATTTTGTCTAAGTACTTATCTAACCCAATCCCCAATTCCCAATCCCCAATTTAAGTATTAATTTCTTCATAAAACGCAATAATTGGTTAAGATAAATTTAATCTTGACATACGTAAATCCCAGCATTAGTAATCCCATGCAGTTAAATAAAAGTGCGCCCCTGGATTCTTCTTTTCTAAAGCCATTGCTATTAATTTCACCTTTTTTCCTTTGGGGTACGGCGATGGTGGCGATGAAAGGAACTATACCGCACACTACGCCTTTTTTCTTAGCTGGGATGCGATTAGTACCTGCTGGAATATTGGTTTTGATTGCAGCAGCATTTATGGGTAAACCTCAGCCTAAAGGCTGGAAAGCTTGGCTGTGGATTGCTCTGTTTGGATTAGTTGATGGAGCGATTTTCCAAGGCTTTTTGGCAGAAGGTTTGGTGAGGACTGGTGCTGGTTTGGGTTCGGTGATGATTGATTCTCAACCTTTAGCTGTAGCGCTGTTATGTTCGTGGCTATTTGCGGAAAAAATAGGCTTGTATGGATGGTTGGGATTAGCAATCGGGGTTACAGGTATTAGTCTTATTGGTTTACCCGATGAATTAATTTTCAGTATTTTCTCTAATGCTTCCGAATCGACATTAACAATTTCTCAATCATTTTTTCAGAGCGGCGAATTGTTGATGCTGCTAGCTGCTTTAAGCATGGCTGTAGGAACTGTGATGATTCGCTTTGTCACTCGTCATGCAGACCCTGTTACCGCTACCGGATGGCACATGATATTGGGTGGTTTACCGCTGTGGGGAATTTCTGTAACTGCTGAATCCCAACAAATCCAGAATTTAGTATTTTCCGATTGGGTCGCTTTGGGTTACGCAGCTATATTTGGTAGCGCTATTGCTTACGCAATGTTCTTCTATTTCGCTTCTAGTGGGAATCTAACCAGTTTAAGTTCACTAACCTTTCTAACCCCGGTATTTGCTTTGATATTCGGCAATATTTTATTAAATGAAGTACTGACTCCTTTGCAATGGGTTGGGGTAACGATAACTTTGGTAAGTATTTATTTAATCAATCAACGCGAGAGTTTAGGAAAGCAGGATCGTGAAGAAGCTTTACCCGAAACTATTAACCAGAACGCTTTGGAAATATCCGAGAAACAATTGAAGCCTTTGAAAATAAAATTCAAACAATCAGAACCAGAGATTTTGAATTAAGTCAACATGATTCAATCTACTGTGTAACTCTTGTGGTAAAGTCATCCTACCCGTATTGATGTGACTTACAGAGAATCATCGAAGGTCTATTTATCTATAGATTAAATTTTTTTGTCAAGAAAAAAGTTAACATTTAAGTAAATAAAAGTTATGGTTGTGTCGATAACTTTTACACTACTGTTTTGCTGAAATTTGCTGTATGAGGCGATGCCATTATTCTATAGTTATATTTACTTACCTGAGTTGCTTTGGATTTAACATCAATCCGGTAATAGCAGCCAGTTATGATAAAGCACCATCCTTCCTTAAGGTTGCTCAAGCTGATTCATCGAACACAAATTCGCGCACTAACCTGAAAATAGGTAGTGTCGGAGAAGATGTAAAATTACTCCAAACCCAATTGAAAAAATTGGGATATTACGATGGCAGCGCTGATGGACAATTTGGTGAAAGTACCCGCGATGCTGTAATTGAATTTCAGCTAAAGAAGAAAGTGCTTGCGGATGGTGTCGTAGGTAATCAAACTAATGAACTTATAAAAGCAGAAACTTTAAAACAAAATAATTTTGTTTCCACTCCTACCCCAGAACCAGTTCCTGAAGACGTTTCAGAAACAGAAAAGCCTTCAAAAAGTGACAATGGTTTGATTAAGCTTGTCTTGATAGTCATGGGATTGTTGGCTGGTGGAGGTATTCTATTCTACTTATTTAAGTTGTTTAAACGTTCTAAACAACCAAGCAATCGTCCGACTTATGATGATAACGATGATGATGAAACTTACATAGCTCAAGCACCTGAATATGAAGCATCCCAAGATGGGTTTGTAAATAAAAACCAAGACCAAAAATATTTGACTGGGACACAAGAGGATAATCTTGAAGATGTACCGTCTACCATTCAACCATCTGCACAGATAATTCCCACAGAAAAAACTTCTTCTCTAGCGAAGCTAAACGTTGTAGATGAACTAATAGAAGATTTAGACAGTTCCAACCCCACACAACGACGCAAAGCTATTTGGGAATTGGGACAAAAAGGAGATTCGCGAGCAATTCAGCCATTAGTAGAGCAGATGGTTGATGCTGACTCGCAACAGCGAAGTTTAATTTTGGCAGCTTTATCAGAGATTGGTACTCGCACCCTTAAACCGATGAATCGTGCTTTAGCAGTATCAATGCAGGATGAAAGTCCTGATGTACGCAAAAATGCTATTCGCGATTTAACCCGCGTGTATGACGTAATGGGTCAAATTAGTCAAATGCTGTCAATGGCCATGGAAGATGAAGACCCAGAGGTGCAAGAAACAGCCAAATATGCGGTTTCGCAAATGAATCGCATTCGTGTTTTACCATCCGAGCAGCCACAACCACAGCCACAACTTCCAGAAGAATGGGAAGACAGCGAACAGTGAACAGTGGACAGTTATCAGTTATCAGTGAACAGTTATCAGTTAGAAATCATAAAATTATCCGTAGTGGGAGCATCTTGCTCCCTATTTGTTTTCCTCTCCCCATCTCCCCATCTCCCCCTCCTCTCACCCCTCTAGCGTTAAGCAACACGGGCATTTAATATTTACTTAATATTAAGCCTTGAAAATTGCGGATGAAATTACTTTTCGTTTCTACACCTGTTGGACCTCTAGGTTCTGGACTCGGTGGTGGTGTGGAATTAAGTTTGTACAACATTGCTAAAGAAATTATTCGTCGGGGACACAATTTACAGATTGTTGCTCCTGCTGGTTCTACATGGGATGACTTACCCATAATGCAGATTTCGGGAAATCTACAAATACTAGCCCAAAATTTAGAACGTACAACCCCGATTACAATGCCAAGTAATTCCGTTTTGGCTAATATGTGGGATTACGTTCGTCAAGTTGAAAGCGAGTATGACTTAGTTGTTAACTTTGCTTACGATTGGTTGCCTTTTTACTTGACACCTTTTTTTAAAATTCCTATAGCTCATCTTGTTAGCATGGGTTCTCTTTCCGATGCTCTCGACCAGATTATTGTACAAATATCAAAAAAATTTCCCGGTACGATTGGATTATATACTCTCCAACAGGCTGATACTTTTCCCGAGTTATCTTCTCCTCTATATTATTTGAGCGGCGGTATTGATTTATCTTTGTATCAATTTTGTAGCGAACCCAAAGAACAATTAGCTTGGTTGGGTCGCATTTCTCCAGAGAAAGGTTTAGAAGATGCATTAGCTGTAGCAAACAGTACTAACATTTCTCTCAAGATTATGGGTAAAATTCAAGATGAATCTTACTGGCAGAAAATTCAGCAAGATTACCCAAATGCACCGTTTGAATATTTAGGGTTTTTATCTACTAAAGAAATGCAGCAAGTTGTCCGTCAATGTCGGGGATTAATTATGACACCTCGCTGGGTGGAAGCATTTGGGAATGTAGCAATTGAGGCGTTAGCTTGCGGGGTACCAGTAATTTCTTATAGTCGGGGTGGCCCAGCATCTATTATTCAGGACGGTGAAACCGGCTTTTTGGTAGAACCAGATAGCGTTGCTGGATTAATAGAAGCTACAAAACGTTTGAATCAAATCAATCGTCAAACTTGTCGCGACAGCGCACAAAAAATGTTTTCTTTAGAAGCATTAGGTGAGCGTTTTGAAAAATGGTTCGCGGACATTTTAAGTTTTCAATCTTAAAATTCAAAAAATCTCAGGATAGTTGATTATTTTTCGTATCACTTTACTGATAAAGACTGACCAGTTATGAACTAGGAAGCACAGTCAATTTTAGATTTTAGATTTTGGATTTTGGATTACGTCCTCTTGACACCTTAACAAGATAGGATGCTAGATTTTGGAGCGAGCCAATTGCAGGAATATCCCACAAACAATTATAAAAATATCTCTTTCTTATGACCTATTTTCAAGCGAGAAATAGTTAAAAATCCAAAACCCATAGGTATCTTATAGAAGATAAATCTAAAATCTAAAATCTAAAATCCAAAATTGAATGACAATTTCCCCATCAATCTCTATTACTAATAATCAGCAGTCAATGCAAGTCAAAACTAAAAACACCGAAAATTTACTAATACCGCAATCTTTACAACCTGGAGACTTATTACGAGTAGTTGCTCCCAGCGGTGCTTTACGAGAATTGGAAGCATTTCAAAATGGTGTAAATATTTGGCGATCGCGTGGTTATCGAGTTGAGGTAATTCCGGAAATAGAGGATAGGTGGGGATACTTGGCTGGAAGAGACGAAAATCGTCGCAATCACCTGGCCGCAGCTTGGCAAGACCCAGAATGTCGCGGTATTCTTTGCGCTAGAGGTGGTTTTGGTACTACGCGGATTTTAGAAGAATGGACATGGATGCTGCAAAATCAAGAAAATCCCAATGTTCCATCCCCCATTCCCCATACCCAATCCCCCAAATGGTTAATAGGTTTCTCCGATATAACAGCTTTGTTGTGGAGTCTTTATAAAACAGGAATTTGTGGAGTTCATGCACCTGTAATGACAACTTTAGCGGGAGAACCAGCTTGGTCAATCCAAAGACTATTCGATATTGTTGAAGGTAAATCTTTGGAACCTCTGAAAGGCAAAGGCTGGGGAGGTGGTATTGTTAGCGGTAGATTGTTACCAGCAAATCTTACCGTCGCAACTCATCTTTTAGGTACTCCAATGCAGCCAGAACTTGATGGTGCAATTTTAGCAATAGAAGATGTAGGGGAAGCACCTTACCGCATCGATAGAATGTTGACTCAATGGAGAATGAGCGGTGCTTTAGGGAAAATAGCGGGAGTAGCGATAGGTAGCTTTACTAAATGCGAACCACCAGAAAATATTCCTAGCTTTAGTGTAGATGAAGTCTTACGCGATAGACTTAGTGATTTGAATATTCCCATAGTTTCCGATTTACCTTTCGGACATCAAGCACCAAATGCTGCTTTACCCGTAGGATTTACGGCAACTTTAAATGCTGATGAAGGAGTGTTGACAGTTAGCAGTTAACAGTTAACAGTTAACAGTCAACAGTTACCTTTTTCATATACTCAATAACAGAACATAATTGTAAATTATGATTCCACATTGTGGGAGACGTAACAGTGTTACGTCTCTACATTAGGTTTCATGTTTTGTACAAAATGTGTATATAAATACTTGCTCGCTATTAATAACTAGTTACTAAGCTGATGTGCAGCTAATTTGTATAATGCAAAAGCATCAAAATATTGTAGTGCGACCATCTTGGTCGCTAATATAGAATTCCTAAATCATTTGTGAGATTTGAGAAACCCGGTTTTTCCAAAAAACCGGGTTTCTGACACCTATTTTTCTCACGACTCATATAGGATTGCTATAGTATACAAATTAAATGCGTAACAGCTTATTAACTATTAACTGTTCGCTGTTTTCCGTAAGCGACAAAAACCGATAACTGGAATAGCAGCTAAAGTAAATGCTGTTAAAGTTTGAGTAGCCAAATACAAAATTACATCACGATGTATTACTGGAATCAAATTTTGTAATAGAGAAATTAAGAAGATTGAAAGACTAATTATAAAGTATGAAATCGAAGGTATGAAAATCCACCACCATGATTTTTTAGCCTGTCTTCTTAAGACTAACCATTGCAATAAACCCAGCCATAAACCAGAAAAAATATAAGCAGCAGTTGATAATACTGCAAAAAAGTTAGCTGTTTGTGGTGATATTTGATTGGTTGAAGCAGCTATAGAAGAAATATAGGTAATCCAGGATTGAGAAACTGTATTCGCAACTAACCAGCCAATTGTAGTTGCCACCATCCAAGACCAGCCAGATATATATTTATTTAGAGGAATTGATTGGTCTGCTGCAAAAATTAAAGCGAATAAACTAGTAGCAATTAACTTTACAATTCGGTACCACAATAATTCGTTTTCCACAAAATAAGCTGGTATATTCTCTCGCAGAATTTTCTCTAAAGCAAGACTGGCAATTCCTCCTCCAATCCATCCTAACATTGTCATAAAAGCGAAAAGCATAAAGAATTCTTGTCGTTCTGAACGAGGTATGAGGAGAAGCTTTTGTTCTTTAATATTAGATGGGGAAGAACTTTGTAGAATATTTTTAGATGAAGATGGCATAGCGGTTAAGAATACAGGTAATTACAGTTTTACAAGTTTGAAGAATAACAGCTATTTCTTAAAACTCTAATATGACTATCAAATTGAATATTTTTCAGCTAGCGAATTTGCTATTACTCTTTCTGTTGCAGTTTCCACAACCTTTATAACTTCCATATCCTTAAAAGTCCAAGCAGCTACATTATTTGTTTCTCAAATAAATCAAGAAAGCAAGTAACGACCAAATTAACTGGTGTTCCTAAATAATCAAATCAAAAATCCCCACATTCCAAGAATTGCGGGGATAAACATTATTCAAATTCAATTCAATTCAAATTCAAGAGTAAAGGTGAGTTCAAAACTCACCATCAAATCACTAAATTACTACTTAGACTCGGTGAAATCAGCATCAATTACGTCATCACCAGTTGAACCTGTACCTGCATCTCCAGTTGTATCATTAGGAGGAGCTTCACCACCAGGAGCAGCACCGTCGGGAGCTTCACCACCAGCTTGCTGATACATATTGCTACCAACTGTAAATAATGCTTGTTGCAATTCTGGCATTACTTTTTGAATCTGCTCGTCATCTTCTTTGGAGACAGCTTCTTTCAAGTCTTTGACTAAACCTTCAATTTTGGTTTTGTCGTCTTCGGGAACTTTATCTCCCAATTCTTGCAACTGCTTTTCTGCTTGATAAGCTAAAGAATCAGCTTGGTTCTTACGGTCGATTTTTTCACGACGCTCTTTGTCGGTTGAGGAGAAGCTTTCTGCTTCGTTAACCATTCTTTCAACTTCGGTTTTATCCAAAGTGGAAGCACCGGTGATACTGATGGATTGTTCTTTACCAGTACCTTTATCTTTTGCGGTAACGTTCAAGATACCGTTAGCATCAATATCGAAAACAACTTCAATTTGAGGTACCCCACGAGGTGCAGGAGGAATTCCATCAAGACGGAAGGTTCCTAAGCTCTTATTGTCATTGGACATTTCACGCTCACCTTGGAGGACGTGAATTTCTACGTTGGTTTGTCCGTCAACAGCAGTAGAGAATACTTCTGATTTCTTGGTAGGAATAGTGGTGTTACGAGGAATAATCTTGGTCATTACTCCACCGAGGGTTTCTACACCCAAGGACAACGGACTTACGTCTAAGAGCAAGATTCCGGTAACTTCACCAGAAAGTACACCAGCTTGAATTGCAGCACCAACAGCTACAACCTCATCTGGGTTAACGCTTTGGTTGGGGTCTTTTCCTAATACGCGCTTAACTACTTCTTGTACTGCGGGAATACGTGTAGAACCACCAACTAGTACGATTTCGTCAATATTATCTTTGCTTAATTTCGCGTCGCGTAATGCGTTTTCAACCGGGATACGACTGCGGTCAATTAAGTCCGAGCAAATTTCTTCAAACTTAGCGCGAGTCATGGTTGTATCCAAATGCTTTGGACCATCCTGAGTTGCGGTAATGAATGGTAGGTTGATTTCTGTTTGAGTAACGCTAGAAAGTTCGATTTTAGCTTTTTCAGCAGCTTCAGTTAAACGCTGTAAAGCTTGCTTATCTTTCCGTAGGTCAATACCTTCTTGCTTTTGGAAATCTTCAGCTAAGAAATCAACAATCTTTTTATCGAAGTCATCACCACCAAGGTGGGTATCACCAGAAGTAGAAAGTACTTCAAATACACCGTCACCTACTTCCAAGATAGATACGTCGAAAGTACCACCACCAAGGTCAAATACCAAGATTGTTTCGTTGCTCTTCTTATCTAAACCATAAGCCAAAGAAGCAGCTGTAGGTTCGTTGATAATCCGCAATACTTCAATACCGGCGATTTTACCCGCGTCTTTAGTTGCTTGACGCTGAGAGTCATTAAAGTACGCAGGAACGGTGATAACTGCTTGGGTAATGGTTTCCCCAGTATACTTACTAGCATCATCAACTAGCTTACGAAGAACTTGTGAAGAAATTTCTTCCGGAGCAAACTGCTTACCAGCTTGAGGACAATCTAATTTAACGTTTCCGTTTCCGTCACGAACAACTTTATAAGAAACTTCAGTTGCTTCGTGGGTGATTTCTTCGTGCTTACGTCCGAGGAAGCGCTTCACCGAGTAGAAAGTATTCTCGGGATTCATCACAGCTTGACGTTTAGCGATTTGTCCAACTAGGCGATCGCCATTTTTCGCGAAAGCAACAACACTAGGTGTGGTGCGAAAACCTTCAGCATTAGCAATAACCGTGGGTTTACCACCTTCCATTACTGCTACACAAGAATTGGTTGTACCTAAGTCAATTCCAACTACTTTTGCCATCTTTATTTTGGCTCCGTATAACTACAAAAACAATGAATGAGAATATAAAAGGTTTAATTTTGAGGTAACTGGCTCCTAAAAGTGACCAGT
Organism: Calothrix parasitica NIES-267; assembly: GCF_002368095.1. Taxonomy (GTDB): domain Bacteria; phylum Cyanobacteriota; class Cyanobacteriia; order Cyanobacteriales; family Nostocaceae; genus Rivularia; species Rivularia parasitica. The sequence continues at coordinate 511,617 of NZ_AP018227.1, forward strand.
AAAGGCATCAATATGAAATCTCAATGAACTAACAAGCCATTAATAAGGCTATCCTAATTACACTGTTATATATACTGAGCCTGTGCAGCCAGTGAATGAAGGGTGGTTTCCCGAACAAGTAATTGGACGGTTATGCTTCATAGATTCTTTATGGCTTGCTATGGCTCAATCGGTGTTTGCTTGCACAATGACTAATGTATGAGAATTAATACTATGAGTAATTCGGGTGAACCGTAACAATAGTGTGGTGTTTGCCGTCTTTTGAGAGAAAATAGGGTTAATTGTTGCTCAAAAATGACTCAAGCAGCAGTATTTTTTTCTTTTCAACAGCAATCAGTGTGAAAACAGACAGCATCTTCTACCGACTTTTTAAAGAATTCCCCAGCATCTTTTTTGAATTAATCGGTGATTCACCTCAAATAGCAGATGATTATGAATTCTCCTCCGTCGAAATTAAGCAAACAGCATTCCGAATAGATGGGGTTTTTCTACCCAATCAAGGAGAAGAAAATCCAATTTATTTTGTAGAAGTCCAATTTCAAACCGACGAAGAAATTTATTTAAGGCTGTTTTCTGAAGTATCTTTATACCTCCGTCAAAACAAACCCAAAAATCCTTGGAGAGCAATAGTAATTTATCCCAGTCGCAGCATAGATACAGCAAATATCAATCATTACAGCGAATTTTTTGCAAGCGGACGGGTAAATAGAATTTATCTAGATGAATTAGGCGAAACAACCTCGCTACCAGTGGGAATTGCTACCATAAAATTAATAATAGAAGATGAAAATACAGCCATCGTCGCAGCCAAAGATTTAATAGCTAGAACACAGCAACAAATCAACATCGAACAGCAGCAAAGACAGTTATTAGAATTGATAGAAACTATTTTGGTTTACAAATTTCCCCGAATGAATAGAAAGGAGATTGAAGCAATGTTTGGATTAAGCGATTTGAAACAAACGCGAGTTTATCAAGAAGGAGTAGAAGAAGGTAAAGAAGAAGGAATACAACAAGGACGTATTGAATCTATACCTAGATTATTAAAATTAGGCTTGAGTATAGAACAAATCGCCCAAGGTTTGGATTTGGATTTAGAACAAGTCAGAAAACAAGTAGAAAATCAAGATAAATAAAATTTAGATAATATATATTACGTCTATTTAGTCCACGGAGGTGGACTTTGTTTGTGTAGACGCGGTTTCAACCGCCAATTAACGACCAATTATCAATTCATCAATTCCCAATCCCCAATTCACCAATTCACCAATTCCCAATTCACCAATTCCCAATTCCCAATTCACCAATTACCAATTACCAATTACCAATTACCAATTACCAATTACCAATTCCCAATTCCCAATTCTCATGCTTTCCCCAGAACTAAAATCCAAACTTTCAACTCCTTTAAAAATTGGCTCTGTAGAAGTTAATAGCCGAGTTTTACAATCACCTTTATCTGGTGTAACTGACATGGTATTTCGACGATTAGTACGTCGCTATGCTCCGGATTCGATGATGTATACCGAAATGGTTCATGCTTCGGGGTTAGCTCATGTTAAGGAGTTACCAAAGGTTATGGATGTTGATGTCAACGAGCGTCCGATAAGCATTCAATTATTTGATTGTCGTCCGGACTTTCTTGCACAAGCTGCTCAAAAAGCAGTTCAAGAAGGTGCTGATACGATTGATATTAATATGGGTTGTCCGGTAAATAAAGTAACTAGAAAAGGTGGCGGTTCTTCACTTTTAAGACAGCCAGAAGTCGCGGAAGCAATAGTAAAAGAAGTTGTGAGTGCTGTTGATATTCCAGTAACAGTTAAAACTCGCATAGGTTGGGATGATGGGGAAATTACAATTATTGAGTTTGCAAAAAGAATGCAGGACGTAGGAGCGCAAATGATGACGATTCACGGACGTACTCGCGCTCAGGGATACAACGGTAATGCTCGTTGGGAATGGATTGCTCGGGTAAAAGAAGTGCTTGATATTCCCGTAATTGCTAACGGAGATATTTTTTCGGTTGAATCAGCAATCAAATGTTTAGAAGAAACTGGTGCTGATGGAGTAATGTGTTCTCGTGGTACTTTAGGTTATCCGTTTTTAGTCGGAGAAATTGATTACTTTCTCAAAACGGGAGAAAAGTTGCCTGCACCAACAGTAATTCAACGGTTGGAATGCGCTAAAGAACATTTAAAAGCATTATGGGAATACAAAGGAAATAGAGGAATTTATCAAGCACGAAAACACATGGCTTGGTATGCAAAAGGTTTTGAAGGTGCTGCGGAATTAAGGCAGAAATTTAATCAGGTAGAAAATGTAGAAGATGGAGAAAAATTGATTAATCAAGCAATTGACAATTTGATTGGTAATTGGTAATTGGTAATTGGTAATTGGTAATTGGTAATTGGTAATATAACAGCTTTCAGTTGAATAAAATACACCCCTATCCCTTAATAAGGAGAGGGGAAGGGGTGAGGTTTTCCTGCATTGTATTGCACTCAAATGAAAAGCGGTATATTTCTGTAAACTCATTTATAAATATAAAAATATAAATATAAAAAATAGAGACGCAGCAATTGTACGTCTCTACTTCTTGAATATACAGATTCTTATCAAAAAACTATCTTTAAAATTCTTCAAATTCTCCAAACATCTCCTCGAAAAGCTCATCAATTATTTCTTGATTTCTTTGTTGTAAGACAGGTGGACCTGCAAGGAAATCTTTAATTGTGATTTTCTTGTCCCGAAAATCTTTCACGAAGTTACATATTGAAGAAATTACTTCAATTTCAGATTCTATTTGCTCTACCGTTTGATTAATCGGGTCTATTCCTTCTTTAACAGCTTTCCTGTACCCCGAAACCATTTGTCCTTCATTGGTATTCTTTGCAAGTCTTAATTCACTTTTTAAATTTTCATACTGGTTTTTTAGAAACTCGTTATGTTGCTCTAACTTATTACATTGTCTGGTTAAATCATCTTCGCTATTAATTGAGAATGATTCTTCTACCTGATGCAATCTTTCAATTTCCAGCAATCTAGCTAAATCTCCGTCCTGATAAGCTTTATTAATTTCTTTCATGATTTCCGTGTGGTGCATCTGGATATCACTATCTGTTACTTTATCAGGGTGAAATATCTCGGCTAACCTCAGAAATGTCTGACGAATTTTTTTCGATTCACTATTTCTAGTTGCAGAAGAAAAATCTGGTTGTGTTTGTTGATATTGTTGCTCGGAACCTTCATAAGTGTCGCTCTCTTCATTTTTTGAATCGGAGAAATTATTTTCTTCTTCTTCCGTTTCAAAAAAGTCTTCTAAGCTATCACCTTCTGAGAGATTAAACTTAACGCTGATTATCCCTCCTACTTGAAGACTACGATAAACTTGCTCAATATTTTGACGGGTTTGTTTACCTAGCTTCCGTTTAGTCAAAATTTCATCAAATATTGAATGTATTTCCTCATCCAGAGATGCCATTTTCTGGAAGCAAGGAGTACATCTACTGTGTATTTCTGTCGCTACAGAACGCATTTGTTCGAGAAAGTTCTTCTGTTCGGTGCGTTTTTTCTTGATTTGCTTGAGCAACCACTGATGTTCTTTTTCTAAAGTTTCTAAACGGATGTGAAAAGATGAAAGAGCAAGGGAGTTTGCGGTTACTGCTGTTGCTGCTTGTGTAGACATAGAAGTTATGGGTTCGTTCCAGGTTAATGTACCAATTAGAACTGCGTTCGGGAAAGTGTCTCTGCCAAACTTCTAATAATTTACTACCTTTTGACATTTCCTGACGAAGCTATATTTTGTGGAGAAAAGCTTCGTTGTTTATAAATACCGAAAATATCAGTTCACTATCTTGTTTCTAAGCCTACTTTGAATATTCACGATAATTGCAACACTAGCGCTTGTAATCTAACTTGAACTAAACCAACTCAATCTCTGATTCTTTTAAAGATAATAATAAAGGTTCTCTACTATCATTCAAAGGACTATTAATTAATCTAATTATCCAACGACCTGACATTTCTTCTGGAGCTTCAACGATACCATGCAATTCAAATACGTATTTGGGATACAGTACTTTAACTAAACTTCCTACTCTAACCATATATTTATTATGGAAATTTACTATTTATTCTATTAATTTTATCTATCAAGTCTATCAAGATTATTTTTTTCAATTTTTCATTTTTTTTGAATGGGAAACCAACCGTTTGCAGCTTCTTTCAATTCGCTCAAATTATACTGAGATGTCCATCCACAATTAAAACACTTAAACCCGAATGTACGGTTTGTTATATATTCGCTATACTTTATCCTTACAGAACCACAACATGGACAAATTCCCATAAGTACGAGTGATTTCAACTCTTTTCCTGTTTCAGGCTGTTTTTCAAACATTTACCCACCCTTACATTTTCTCATGCTGATTTACCTTTTTAATTCTTTAAGTTCGTGAATCAGAATGCAGTTAACTTACTATGCAATAGTAATATATATCGTGCTTAATTGCCTATTCTTAATAATATAATTTTATTAATTTGTACTAAAAATGTATTATTTTTTTTACAATAAAATTAAAGTCGATAATAACAGTTATACTAATCTTTTAAGTATAACTTTAGCGACTATGAATTAACTATAATCGCAACTAATTACAGTTTTAGTTCTTCTATTTATCTTGCCAAAATCGTGAATAGATATTATTTATTTTGCTAGATTGCAACTTTTTAATTAAACGTATAGCAAAGTCACAAGATGCTTATTAATAGCTTATACAAAAATAAAAGTATGTTTTATTAAGGAGTAATAATCTTCCTATTTTTATAGTTATAAAACCTAAATAGGAAAGACCATGATACTTTTAAATCTCAGTAAAGTTAATTATTTATAAAAAATTGATGCCTAAGAATCCAGGCTCAAACTTCCTCTAATAGTTAACATTGCCACAATGCTTTTAGATGTGTCTGTACGTTATCGTACTTAATTTTAACTTTATTCCGGTTTAAGCAAGCGAGCATACTCATTCTTAATAACACGGTAACACTCACACGCTGTAGTATTTAAAGCTTCTTTATCAAGAATACTAATTTTTCCACGGGTATAGCGAATCATTCCCGCTTGCTGAAGTATACCCGCTGCAACAGTTACACCCGAACGACGAGTACCTAACATTTGAGAGATAAATTCTTGAGTAAGATGTAATTCATTTTTTGTCACGCAGTCTTGTGTTGTCAGCAGCCAACGAGCAAGTCTTTCCTCAATATTGTGTTGTCGATTGCAAGCAGCGTTTTGCGAAGCTTGAGTAAATAATGCTTGCGTATAAAGTAATAAAAGTTTTTGCAGTTCTCCACCCTTATTGAATTCGTTTTTTAATATCTTACCTTTCAGCTTTAGCGCTGTACCCTCAATTTGTACAATGGCACGACTTGTTGTGGAATAACCTCCCAAAAAAACAGGTAAACCTACCATCCCTTCTTTACCTACTAAGCTTATTTCTGTTGTGGAACCGTTTTCCATTATCGAAACTAAAGAAATCATCGCTGTTTGAGGAAAATAGACTTCTGTCATTGTTTCCCCTGGTTCGCACAAGACTTCCCCGGACACCAAGTCAACCTCTTCTAAATGAGGAATCAGTCGTTGATACTCCTCCTCCCGTAAAGCTGCTAATAATTGATTTACTGTCGCACCACCAATATCATCGGACATATGAAAGAATACAATCTTCTTAATTGAGTCGTCACAAAGAAAAATACCTGACGACACAAGAAGAATTAAAAATCTGAGTCATGTCGATACAGCATTTTTCCATCAGAATTGCCTGTAGTATCAACAGATTAACAATATCAATTTGAAAAAGTATTACACGGGTAGATATTTCAAAACACCAAAAAGCTTGATGTTTGATTAATCCAAACCCCATATCTTTGCTAAAACTAATCAAACCGAAAAGCAGTAGCGGTTTCAAAATCTACAATCAAAAATCGTATTACCTCTGCTGACACTGTATGTCTGTAAACAAAAGAATACCTCTATCCCAGAATAATTCAGTACGTTATCGTACATAACCTCGTGAAAGTTGAAGAAAATATAAAAATTTTATAATTTTCGTTCTTATCTTAGTAAGCGCTTGAACTCCTTATGAATCAAGCCATAGCATTCACAAGCAGCTTGTTCGAGTTCTTTCCGGTTCAAAATAGTAATTTGTCCCCTGCTATAGCTGATAAAACCTGCTTTCTGGAGTGCGATCGCCGCTTCTGTAACGCTAGCTCGACGGACTCCGAGCATTTCAGATATAAATTTTTGGGTGAGTGGTAACTCCGGTTGATCTACACAATCATTTACCGAAAGCAGCCAGCGAGCAAGTCTTTCCTCGATTAGGTGATGGGATTTACAAGCAGCTATTTGAGATATCTGAGTTAACCTTGCTTGGGTATAGAGTAAAAGTTTTTTTTGTAGTTGCTCCCCCCTTTCAAATTCGCTCTTGAGTACGGAAGCATCCATTTTTATCGCGTTACCTTCTATTTGGACGATGGCACAATTTGTTGCAAAATTACCTCCCAAAATAATGGGAAGACCTACCATTCCTTCATTACCAACCAAACCTATTTCTGTGGTTGAATTATCTTTCATGATAGAAACCAAAGAAATCATTGCTCTTGAAGGAAAATAAACTTCCTTTATGGGCTGTCTCGGTTCATAAATAACCTGCCCCAAAACCAAATTAACAGGTTTTAGGTAAGGAATCAGACGCTTGTACTCACCGGGAGGTAAAGCCATCAGTAATTGATTAGCCGAACAAAGAGGCGAATCAACCATTAGGATAATAAATCTCTTTTTGCTAAGGTTTTACACGAAATAACCTACATTACTTTAATAGAATATTTATTTCGACTTTAGGTCATTATTGTTTTTGTCTGTAAAGCCAAATATTTTTAATATTCTTTGTTAAAAGTAAGTATTGGTTAGATGATATTGAAATTACTCAATTTTCATAACTACAAGACAATATCAATATCTTACATGATAAAAATATATATAATGATAGTTGCCAAGCTAATAGACCATAACTTAAGTCAGCGATATTTCGCTTACAAATAGTTTAAATTTCATAATATTTTTTTAACAACTAATAATAAGCATTATTTATTGCTTACATAATAAATATTTTTATTTCTTGCAGTGTTGAGATAGTTCTAATCGTATAGTTACGAATCTATTTAAGTAGTTAAACACAATTAATTACACAATATCCGAAGCGAGTGTAACGGAGTTAAACGAAGCATACATCTTGTCTATAACTCTCCGCGAACCGAAGTGCTGGGATTACTATCTGCCTCCGAAAGATACTACAAAGACCGAACAGCGAATAATCACGGTCAATATCTTTATTCATAGACTTATTTATAACTTCGCGCTGCCGGTCAGAGGTATTTACTCAATAAATAATTTTCTCTTTGTCAATCAATAAAATCAAAATCACTTCATCAGGTTTCTCAGACTTTCACCTTTATCCTATAAAGCCTTTTTTCTCTGATTAATCATCAAAAAAGCAATTACAGTACTTGCCAAAGCTAAACCTGCTGCAATAAACATTATCAAACGAAAGCTATCTACATAAGATAGTGCTATCGCTTTTTCTATCGCATTTGTTAATTCATTACTGATATCATCAGGAACTTTTGCTGCGGCTAAATTGATTCTTTCTTGCCTTAAAAATTGCTGTACTTGAGATGGTAAATTTAACTTTGCCAAACGTCTATCCAGACTGTAATTAAAAATATTGAAAACCAATATATTAAAAATGGCAATAGCTAATAAACTCGCAGTACGAGAAACAGCATTGTTAACTCCCGAAGCAACACCAACTAGACGCTTTCTTACCGAACCCATAACTGTAGTTGTTAAGGGAGCAACGCTAATTGACATCCCCAAACCTAACACTAAAATAGCGGGGAAAAATGTTAGCCAATAGCTACCACCAATCCCAGGTACAGCAAACAGTATAAAACCAACTGCTGAAATTAACGGCCCAACCATCAAGGGTAACTTAGCATCGTAACGGTTAACCAAATCACCAGACCATCGCGATAGAAAAAACATTAATAAAATAAATGGTAAAAACACCGCACCAGCAGCAGTCGGAGAATAACCTTGTACTTGAATCAAATTGAAAGGAACAAAATATAAAACTCCTCCCAAAGCTGAATAAAGTAGTAAAGTTAGTAAATTAGCACCTAAAAAAGTTCGCGATTTAAATAACGATAGAGGCATCATGGGGCTATAGATATTAGCCTCTAAAAAAACAAAGCTGCTTAAAATCATTATTCCAAATACCGTGCAGCTTATTACCAAAGGATGAAAAATTCCTAGAGTAGAAGATTCAATTAACCCAAAAACAAACGTTCCTAAACCTAAAGTTGCTAGCATTGCTCCCCAATAATCTAGTCGGGTAAACTCCCGGTCGCGACTTTCAGGAACGTAACGAAATAAAACCGATAATATTACAATAGCCAGCGGTACATTGATAAAAAATATCCATCTCCAAGAAAGATTTTCTACCAGCCATCCGCCTAAAATCGGCCCGAATGCAGAAGTTATAGCTGTGAAACCCGACCAAATACCAATTGCTTTTCCCCGCTCATAATCGTCGAAGGAAGCGCTAAGAATTGCCAAACTTCCTGGAACTAATAATGCACCACCAACTCCTTGAAAAGCACGAGCAACAATTAATTGATTAATATTAGGTGATAAAGCACACCATCCGGAAGCAAGTGCAAATAAAGCAATTCCACATGCATAAATTAACCTTCTGCCAAATTTATCTCCAAATGACCCACCGACTAAAATTAAAGCAGCCAAAAACAAACTATAAGATTCCACTACCCACTGAACTTGAGTAGCAGTTGCATTCAAAGTTTCTTGCAACACTGGTAGCGCTATATTCACCACAGTTCCATCAATCATTGCCATACTCGAACCGAGTATGGTGGCCACTAACACCCAACGTTCGGTAGTTCGAGAACAAGAAGTAGAGCATCGTTTAGCATTGATAACTCCGGTATCACATGGCGGTTTGACAATATTTGACATCTCAAGCTACTAAGAGCGCGACTGTAAAAATTTTACCGGAAGTTGATATTTTTCTCTACAAAATATAAATTTGTTATTTTGTCAATTATCTTATTGTTAATTGAGACTAAATGTTGAGAACTATTTAAGCTTATATAGTGGTGATTTTTTATAAGTAATAAATAAGAGTCTTTTCTTACAAAAATTACAAGATTGTACTAAAATGGAAAATAGGTAAAAATGCTTTGCATTAATTAAATGAAAAACATTATTACTGATTAAAAATTCTTGATTTATCTAATTACCACTAATATGGCTGACCAATCCGACCGTCAAAAGCGAATTATGGAGCATCTGGCTCGCAGTACAAATGATTTTATCAAACCAAAATCCAATTCTCCTGAGAGAAAGCAACAAATACTAGAACACATTCGTTTAACTAAGAAATAAAACGATTGTGAGGTGGGAGAACCCACCTTTTTTGTATTTCACTAACTTGTGATTTATATGATATGTAAATTAACTCAATAAATTGTATTTATCGCTTTTAAAATTAGAGAATCATAATGTGCTAGCTTTAGCAAAGTGTATTTACTAGAACATCACTTATTCAGTAAGTCGTCATTTGAATTCTCTGCAACCCTCCAGGATTAATAGTTTCAATTGCGCGCTTAAAAATTAAAATTAAAATTAAAATTAAAACTAAATCTTATATCTTGTACCATTCCCAACATAGCCTTGGAATATATTCCCAGGCTCACAATCAAAGTCTGATAGATAAGACTGAGTAAGCATTTTAGTGCGCTTTAATGCACTTTTTATATTAGCCTTGAAATTAATTTTTCTGCGAGAAAGTCTTCCGCTTACAAGGGTGCTATTCGGACTTAACAACAAGAATGCAGCATGTTAGTTAAATTAGATTTTACAAAATTCTCTACAGCAGTATTGATAAAGTTAAAATTAATACTTATTTGAACAATTTAAATATCTATTAAACAACTATACATAATTTACCGAAGTTAATTATTTAACTGTAATATTTATCAAGTTGATAGCAAGATTATAACTAGGTAGACAGTCAAGCTTGTTGTAACAGATATAATTCTAATAAATTGTTCAGATTAAAATATTTTTGAACAAAAAATAATAATACTTTTTAGCTAAAATTGGATAAAATAACAGTAATAAACCTAGTTGAGCTATGGCTCAACTTTGAATTAACAGTATTTGTATATCATCTTACTGCTATTTATGCTTGATATCTACAGCAAGCGGATACATGTAAATACAAATTTAATCAGTATTTTAATTTTCGTTCTTAATATAAAGTAAATACTTTTACAAATAAGTAAAATATCTGTTTATTTAACGATTAGTTGATATTTTATAACATCATTAATTCAGTAATTATTCAGTTCCCTACAAGCCATGAAACATTCTGATTCTCAAACAGAAAAAGTAGAAAACAACCCTCAAAAAGCTAAACAAACACCACATTTATGGCAACGTTTGCTTTTAATATTAATACCATTAACTTTAACCATTGGTGGTGTTGCAGTACTTTACAGTTTGCTCGCTCGTGAAAAAAAAACACCTTCATCTACTACCGTACAACAAGCTCCATTATCTGTTGAGCTAGCTCAAGCAGAACCGGGTCAAATCAAAGAGAGTTCAGAATTCATTGCTAGCTTACAATCGCTACGTTCGGCTAGTATTCAAGCTACAACTGAAGGGAAAGTTTCCCAAATCTTTGTCAAAAAAGGAAACCAAGTTGCAGCACAAGCTCCTTTAATAGAAATTAAACCCGAGCTACAACCTACTCAAGTGAGTAATAGCAATAATAATAGAAGCGCTAGTTTACAAAAAATTAAATTACAATTACAAAATGCTCGTAATACACTTCAAGAATTAGAAGCTCAACATTTATCAAAACTACAAAACGTGAGGTTGAATCAAGAAAATTACGAAAAATATTCTAATTTAGCCGCACAAGGTGCTGTGTCCAAGTTAACTAAAGATGAATACGCTCAAAAGCTTCAAGCAGCAAAACTTGAATTTAATAGTTTAGATGCCAAAATAAAAACACAGCAAGCAACTGTATCTAACTTAGAAAAAGAATCTCAGCAAGCACAATTAAATCCTGTAAATAAGCTTTCCGCACCTAACACACCGAAAAAAAATCAACAGTACAGAATTAATGCTCCTTTTAAAGGTAGCGTAGCAAATATTTCAGTAAAAGTTGGAGATTTAGTTAAACCTTCAACTAGAGTTATTACAGTTAATCAAAACCAACCTTTAGAAGTTGATATTCCAGTTCCTGTTGAACATAAAACACAGCTAAGTAAAGGAATGTTAGTAGAAATAATTAATGCTAAAAGTCAAAATATAGGTACGGGTAAAGTATTTTTTATTTCGCCAGAAGTCAATTCTAATACTAACACCGTATTAGTCAAAGCCTTATTTGACAACCCACAAGGGAAGATGCAAGCGGGACAATTTGCAAAAGCTAGGATTAATTGGAATCAACATTCTGGGTTATTAATTCCTACTACAGCAGTTTTTCGTATCGCTGGGGAAGCATTTGTGTATGTAGCTGAAAAATTAAATAGTACCGCAGCGACTTCTCAATTAGTAGCGAAGCAGAAGCAGGTAAAGCTAGGTAAAATCATAGACAATAAGTATCAAGTTATTGAAGGGTTGCAACCAGGAGAAAAAGTTGTGGTTTCTAAATTATTGAATATCAAAAGTGGTGATGTTTTGATAGTTCAATAATTTTTATTTGACTCAGTAATATTTTTTCGTACAATCAGAGTCGCAATTCCCACTATTAAAAAAGATACACCCCACCACAAAGAATCACCGGGAAGAGCTTTCAGCAAAAGCGTAGTAAATCCAGAGCTTACCAGCGACCATCCTATCGTTGTTTGAGAACCCATTTAATTAGTTTTTAGTCGTTATTTACTTATCTAAGAATAATTCTTTATTTAAAAAAAATAATCTGCTAAAAGCATTAGAGTATAACTGGTCTAAAGTCTTAGTTGATAGAGTTTTTACCTACGGCCATAAATTATATTTAGTTTTGAGTTGCGGTAATCTATTTATTCAAAAACAATTGAAAATAATAAAAAAGTTGGGTTCATCTATCCCCCAATTACTTAAATATCCCGAGTTCATCATCTTTAAGTAACTTTGAGCCATTCAATATATAATACAATACGCTAATATTTTGTTTTGCCAGATTTAGGTGACTTGGGTTATATTATTCAACCTGTATGCAAATCCTTCAAATGTGTCCGCAAAAGGTTCCTTAATGACCAAAAACATATATCATACAGATAAATTAATAGAAATTAACAATGGTAGAACCTCCAATTAAAAAATCTGACCGTAAGCCAAAGCCGGAAACCGAGACAGGTAATGAAGTTACCGTTCAAAGTACTCCCCAGAAGAAGAGTTTTGCCCCTCCGATAAAAAAAGACCCTAAAGATAGGGAGAACAGTAACGATAGAGATAGAGATAGAGATAGAAGTAAAGGCAGAGGTAAAGATAAAGGTAGAGGTAGAAAATCTTCTGGAAGAGACGAGGTAAAAGCTGGGGTGAATCCTGCATTAGCACGTCCCCCCAAGCCAAGTAAACCTCCCGTAAAGGTTGAACCTGAACCGGAAGAAGCTTCCGAAACCGTAGGAGAAGAATCTCAAGATTCGACCGAACCAGCAACGGAAGTTGTAGGAGAAGAATCTCAAGATTCAACTGAAGCACAAAATTAATAAAACATATGCTTTTAGTTTTGATAAGGAGATAGAAGGGAAAAGGGAAGAGGTAAGGGGTAAGAGGTAAGAAGTTATAAATTCTTTATTAAAAACTCTTCCACTATTAGCTTAAATATACAAGCCTATTACCTTTCACCCTTTACCCTTTACTCGGTTTCTCCTCATTTCTTGAGACGTTCTCCAAATTTGATTAATCTTTCAATCATCGAAAGACGGTTTTCCCATACTCTTGTTTGATAGGGATTGTTTACAGCGTGTTGACGGACTAAAACTCTGAATTGAGATTGAAAGCGAGTTAATGATGCTTTTGCTGTTTGTAAGTTCGCTGTGGATGAAGATTTAGCAAGCTGATCTAAAGCGCTTTGTAAGACTTCTGCTTGATTCTTCAGTTCCGAAATTTGATTAGCAGACATTTCTAGCTGCTGATTTTGCAATGCAAATTCCCATTCTTTTTGTAAGGAAGCGTAGCGTAAAGCTGCTGTTTTGTATGGTTGACGGTAAGGAATTGGTTCGTCTTTAACTTTATTACCTTGAGTATTGCTGAAAACTTGCTGTAGCTGTTGATTTTTTAGATTTTCGGCCGCAAATAATGCATAACCACCTACCGGTAAATCTCTAATCAATTGTAATTGGTCAAAAGCTCCTAAAGTCGGTAAATTCAACAAACGAATTCCCGGAACTAACAAAGTAGAGCCAAGCTTTTTCGATACAATCCAAGGCTGTGCTAACCTGCTGAAAGTTGGGGTGTCTAAGGCGTAAGTCATAGGCACAATTAGGTCGATATCGCCTCGTTTTGCCCAAACTTCCCAATGTTGCTGTAATTTTCTAATCCTTTCTTGTTCCGGTAAAGGAAATACTGCGACGGACATAATTAAATCGGATTTCTTTTGTCGCATTTTTTGTGAAACTTGAGCGACAAAGCTATCTATTTGTTGAGTACGAAATGCAGTCCATTTTTGCCAGATACTGCGTTGACGTGGCGAAATTTTTTTCGGGTCTACTCCGTAACGCTCTTTAAATAAGCTTCTTGCTGCTTTACCGTAACCGTAGCTGCGATTTCTTTGATGGTCTTGAAAAGGATAACGAATATAGTCTAAATGTAAACCGTCTACATCGTAGCGAGTCACGATTTCTTCGTATTGGTTTAATAAATACTGTCTCAATTGAGGATTTGCAGGGTCAAAGAATGGTTTATTTTGACCTTGAGGAATCATTTTCCCACGTCTATCGTAACCAGCCCAATCTGGATGAGCAGCAAGCACCGGGCCGGGATAGTTGGGATTAATACCTAGAATTTTATTGTGTCGTTGGTTTCCTGCTGCAAAAACCCATACCCAAGCATGTAATTCCATACCTCTATCATGGGCTAGTTTTACAGCAGACTTTAATGGGTCCCAGTTACGAGTTAAAGGATTTTGTTGAGGTGCTACTTTACTCGGGTAAACTGTATAACCAGCATTAATAGTTTCAAAAAATACCGTATTAATTCCCGCTTGGGAAAGTCTATCAAAAACTTTAGCTAATCCTTGTTCGCTTCTTGCTTTAACAATGGTTCCCCTATCAAGCCAAATTGCTCGAATTTCCGGTTGAGCAAATCTTTTTTTGGTTGGAAACTGATTCCATAAAGAATTTTTTGCTAATAACCATTGTTTGCGAGCTTCTGCATATTTTCTTTTCGCTACCAACTGGGGTAATCTCCAGACAATTTCTTTAGCTTGAGATATCACCTGTTGGTTGCTCAAAGTCAATACTCCCGGTTGACTGGATGCAAATTCTGCTGTTTGAGCTTGTGCTGTTGGAGTTCCAGTTTCCTTGTTTGTTGCAGCAACTGCTAAATTTGCGCTTTCAACTCGACCAATTAATTTTAGTAATTCCTGCTGTAATGCTAATGTTTCTCTGCGACTAATTGGTTTACGCGAACCGGGTTTGACATCAAGACGTACCTTATCTTGCAAATTATCTATTGCTTCATCGGATAGGTTATCGGAACGTCTGAAGTTGATATTCGGAGCAGGTTTACTGGAAGTAGCAGCAGTAATTTTGAAAGGAGTAAAATTTGGACTTGTTCCTGTTGGAGAACTAATCGAATTGGTCGCAGGTTTCCGAGCGACAACTGAAGTAGAACATTCAGAAGCAGCACCTCGAATAGTTTTAGCAGCATTAGGAGAATCTGTATGACGCTTCAAAGCAGCTTCTAACCAAGCACTGTCTAAATTAGAATTTGCAGCGCTATCTACTCCCCATCTCCAACCAAAAAAAGTAGACCGTGAAGTGGCTAAAACAGCTACAGAGTTATTCTCTTTTGATTCCCACAGTGCAGCTGCTTGACTAGCTGAATTAGGAACTACTACACCACCACGGACTTCTCCAATTAAGTTTTTTTTATTAGCCCATCGCTGTAGTTTTTCTTTAGAAGGTTGGATTTTTTGCGGTGTATTTAAACTGAACCCCCAATAACCTCCCAAAATATTTTTAATTAAACGACGTACTCCCGGTGCAGACAAACTTCCTACCGGACCGCTCGCAATTACCCGTCCACCTTTACCTACCCATTCTTCCAAACTAATTGCTTGAGATGGAGTCAATTTTTCCACATTGGGTAAAAATAATACCGTGCGGTTTCCCCAATCAGCAGTATTTACAACGTTATCTAGAGAAATCACGCAGTAATTAACTCCTGCTTGTTCAAGACGAGTAGTTATACCTTTCCACTGGCTGGCATTTTCACGACTTTGAATTACGCTGATAACAGGCTCAGTTGCTGCTGTTGCAGGCAAAGTATTTAATAAATTACTAAATAAAGTACAAGCTAAAAACTGACATTTGAAAAATAATAATCCGGTTTTGATAGATTTAATAGATTTTAACTTTACTTTTCTGATTCCTTTAACTTGCTTTATCACTACTTATTCCCCAATTAGATTTTGGCAACGGATGATTTTGGCAACGGATGTTTTTTAATTTTGAAAACAGATATGTTTCTTTATTAACTGGTTCCCAGTCTCTGGCTGGGAACCCATTGCTTAAGGCTCTGCCTTGCATCTTCTATTGAGGCAGAGTCTCAAAGACTGTATTCCCAGGTAGAACCTGGGAACAAGAACAACTAAAAACAGATTGCGAACAATTATTTAGTAAATTAAATAAATAAATAAAATCAGTTACCATCTAATAGTTACTAACCTCTAACTAGTAACAACTAATAACTATCTAATACAAACCTTGATTAACTCTTCAACATTGGTCACAGGATAAATTTTTGTATTTAAAGTATCAGCTACTTCTTCTACTGTAGTGTCATCGAGAAAAATCAATTCTCCATGCTTTAACATTACAGTTGGAAGTAAAATCCCATCACCTAAATCTTCATTTTGCAATTTCAAAAGTAAATCGTGACCGGTTAATAAACCCGTAACGCTAATATTTTGTCCCCAATAATCGCTAGATAAAGCCTGCATATTCACAGATAAACCTTCTACAGAATTTAACTGTTTGACAAGAGGTTGAAAAGCCCGCTCAACTGCATTTCCGACTACCCAAGTTAAATTTCTTGATTTAACTTTTTCTGGTAATAACTCTTGTGCTGTTTGCAAAAACTCCTTGATAAACAAACGAATTGAACCAACACCATTATCAATTTGCGGATAATCTTCGTATTCAGCTTCACATGGTAGTTCCTCACCTGCAATCAAAAACCATTCATCAGCTAACCAAATGCAATTTGAGCCAACACTTGCTTTTAATTCTTGCTGCAACTTCCGCACTTGAGTAATTACTTCTCGTCCTTTTTCCCTTGTCACTGGTACTAATTCATCCTCTTGAGGACGAAACCGTGTTAAACCCACCGGTACCACAGCAACAGAAGCAACCGCAGGCAATTCTCCAGTATGAAAAGACGCTAAGTCGCGCAGAGTTTTTTCTAAGTGTACGCCATCATTGATACCAGGGCAAACAACTACCTGTGCGTGAATTTGTAACCGTCTTTCTTGAAACCACTTGATATTATCAAGAATCTCACCCGCGCGTTGATTTTTTAGCAATCTAATTCTTACTTCGGGTTCGGTAGCATGAACCGATACATACAGAGGTGACAACCGCATCTGCTCTATTCTTTCCCATTCCCGCTGCGGTAGATTCGTTAAAGTTAGATAGGAACCATACAAAAAACTTAAGCGATAATCATCATCTTTAAAGTAAAGACTAGAGCGTTTCCCTGGTGGTTGTTGGTCGATAAAACAAAAAGGACAACGATTGTTACACTGAATTAAACCATCAAAAAGTGCTGTTTCAAACTCTAAACCTAAATCATCATCGTAATCTTTTTCAATTTCTATTTGATGAGTTTTACCTTTTTCATCTAAAATTTCTAACTCTAAGATTTCATCAGCACATAAAAACTGGTAATCAATCAAATCGCGAGGTTGCATACCATTAATACTAACAATTGCATCACCTACTTCAAATCCAATTTCAGCACCAATAGAATCCGGTAATATTTTTGTAATACGAGCGGGATGAATATTCATGATTTAAAAAGTTAGGAGTTAAGATTTAAAAGTTAAAAGTTAGTAGTATGGAGTTAATAATTAATTATTTTCGATAAGCTCAAAGTCTTTTAATTTATATTTAATAATCTTATAAGAATATCGTATTGCGATTATATTGCTCGTTAACGAAATACAAATATTTTTTGGGGTAATTTAAGAATATAAATTAAGAATACATATAGAGGATAATTATATAGCGTTTTTCGGTTGGGTGAAATACACCTTGGTAGACCTCACCCCCAGCCCCTCTCCCGCAATTGCTATCTCCTTACGGAGACGCTCCGCTAACAACGGAGGGAACCTCCGCAACGCATTGCTCTCCAAGTCAGCGGAGAGGGGTGTATTCTATCCAACTGAGAAGTGCTATACACGTTAAAAACTATTGTCGTATGAAGACCTAAAATTAGATACTTTATATCAACAATATCCTACATCCTTGTTGCAATAATCAATCATAAAATAAGATTTTTGTTAAAAGAAGAGCGTGAGTATCATAATTCTTAATTCCTAACTCCTAACTCCTAACTCTTAACTCCTAACTCTTTCTTAACTATTCTCCAAAAAACCCGTAGCAATTCCACTTAATATAACGATTCCAAATATTAATCTATACCAAACAAACATCCAGGTACTTTGAGTTTTCAGAAAGCGCAGCAAACTAGCAATAGCCAAATAAGAAAATATCGTGGAGGAAATTATTCCTGCTGCTAAGGAAACTATTTGACTTCCATCAACCCCCGCTACGAAAAAAGCCTGTAGCTGAGCTAATCCAGCTAACGAAATTGCGGGAATACCAAGTAAAAATGAAAATCTTGCTGCGGTTTCTCGTTCTAAGTTTAAAAATAATCCTGCTGTTAAAGTTGAACCCGAACGAGAGACACCGGGAATCAACGCTAAAGCTTGAGCGACACCCACTAACAACCCGTCCAATATGACTAGATTTTCAAAGTCTCTCTGACGCTTAGTGATTTTTTCCGCTAATCCCAGAAGTATTGACATCACTATCGAAGCAATTGCGATCGCGTTCATACTTCGTAATGGAGAGTTATCAAAATCGGGTACAAAAATTTTGATAATTATTCCGCACAGTAATATTGGTAGAGTGCCAAAAAGTATACCTACACACAACCGAAAATCAAAGTCCATGTAATCGGAAAGAGCCATTGCTCTGGTAGCACTTTTAAAAATTCTTGACAAATCTTTCCAGAAATAACACAGTACTGCTGCAATACTTCCCAATTGAATTACCGCGCTAAAAGCTACTCCTGGATCTCCCCATCCAAGTGCTACCGGAACAGCTTTTAAATGAGCGGTACTGCTGATTGGGAAAAACTCTGTTGCACCTTGTACAAACCCCAAAAAAATTGCTTGCCAAACCTTCATATTTTGTATTCCATTAATTGCGGAATCAGGTTGGTTGGCTAAAGTTTTTAATGGATGTACAGTAATGCTGAATATGGCAGATGCTACAGCTAACAACCAGAATAATTGACTTTGGAAAAAAGTTCGTATTCTTGTTATCACCATTGAAACAGAAGCAAATCTTACAGTTTCACGAAGCTTTTTGTCATGATTCATCACAATCCGCCATTTAGATTCTAGATTTTAGATTTTGCGGAAAGCTGAGGGTGTAGACGTTCTTCCCCTCAAACTTTCCAAGACGGATTTTAGATTGAAAGTTAAAAGTTAGGAGTTAAGAGTTAGAAAATTAATATTTTACTTTATTCACCTTCCCTCTTCCCCAATTCCCAATCCTCAATCCCCAATCCCCAATCCCCAATTTATATATCTTGCACAAACAACTAATAGACTCAAGGCTACGACAATACAAACAGTTACCAGTTACCAGTGAACAGTGACCAGTTACTTATTCCTAACTCCTAACTCCTAACTCCTAACTTTCAATCCAAAATCCAAAATCCAAAATCCAAAATCCTAACTCTTCTTACGCATTTTCAAGTACACCAAAAGATAATCCAGCTAAGATAGCTATCCCAAATATTACCCGGTACCAAACGAATACCCAAGTACTTTTGGTTTTAAGAAATTCCACCAGCCAAGCAATTGCTAAATAAGAAAATATTCCGGATGATATTACACTTGCCACCAAAGTAATAATTTGGGAATTCTCAACTCCGACTTCTACTAAATCTTTAAGTGAAATTAACCCAGCTAAGGTGATAGCGGGAATCCCTAACAAAAAGGAAAATCTTGCTGCTGTTTCCCTTTCCAAACCCATGAATAATCCTGCTGTCAGAGTCGAACCGCTTCGAGAAGCTCCGGGTACTAAAGCTAAAGCTTGAGCGCAACCCATTAATATTCCATCAACCATGGTTAATTTGTCAAAATTGCGCTGCCTGCTGCCTTTCATTTCTGCTAATCCCAACAGTATACCCATCACAATTGAAACAACTGCTATGACTCCCATACCCCTGACAGCATTTTCATAAAACTCTTCAAAGATAATCTTGAGTAAAAGCCCTAAAACCACTATTGGAAGGGTTCCAATCGCAATCCCCAAAGCAATACGGAAATCGGTATCTTGATAATCTTTACGTCTAATAGCAATATATGCGCCTGTAAGTACTCGCGTTAAGTCTCCCCAAAAATACCAAAGTACGGCCACAATACTACCAAGCTGAATCACTGCGCTAAAAGCAGAACCTGGATCTCCCCAACCTAATGCGACTGGTACGGCTTTTAAATGCGCGGTGCTACTGATAGGCAAAAATTCTGTTGCACCTTGGACAAAGCCCAAAAAGATACCTTGCCATAGGTTCATCTGCGAAGCCCCATCGGCAGCAGTACTCGCATCTTGACTCAGAACTTTTAACGGAAATGTCGCTACCGATAAAACGCCACTTCCGACCATCAATAAGGGAAATACCAAACGTTTTGATACAGCCATGAATATACCTATCTACCCGTAATTACCAACGATTACACTTTCAACTGATTTTGTACTGTTCCCAGAAAAAAATACGGCATTCAAGTCTTGATTCCTGCTTACGCACGAATCGTGAAGCCCAATTCTCGCTACAGCATACCTGTAAACCTCACTTTATTCTTTGTGTTTTTTTTAAAGATTTCGTAGTTGGCTACAATTGGGCTACTATAAATATGCCCCCCCCCTGGATGTAGATATACCTCCTTGGGGTTGCTATCAGACCTTAAGAAAAGTTAATCTTTGTAAAGAATATTAAAACTTTGACTAATAATACGTTGTATTCATATACAGTTTTTAACCCCGTGACTCAAACAGTTGAAAGTCTCGAATCCCTTGAAATTAACTCTATAGCCAAGCAAAAAGTGATAAGCACGGCAATACCATTACATGAGAAAAAAAATGAGAATAATAAATCTTTTTCGACTTCTTCCTTAATACCTGTCTCTCTTGAGGTGGCATCTCGAAAAGCTTTACTGGTATTTGTTGCTGCGGTATTTTTAGTCTCGGTACCCGTGTTTATTGAAGCGCCCTTAGTAAGACTACTCCCGTGGTTGAGTGTAGCTTTGACTGTGGGATGGGTATGGTTGAGTAAATTATTGATGTCACGGAGTAAAACCTATATTTGGGGAGATTTACTTTTAGGTTTCAGCTTGACTTGGTTAGCTGGCTCCATATATTGGGGTTGGTTGCGCTGGGAACCTTTATGGCATTTGCCTATAGAATCAATCGGTCTACCCTTTGCTATTTGGTGTTTGCATCGTAATTGGGGCAAAATTGGTAACTGGTTTTATTTTGGTTCTTTGCTCGGTACAGTTTTAACCGACATATATTTTTACATTGTGGACTTGATACCCTATTGGCGACAGATAATGGTAGTAGAACCAGAAGCAGCTTCACCAATCTTAAAAGCAGCACTTTCACAAGTACAAACGCCATATGGAGTTGCTTGGGCCATCGTTTTAGCTGTAGTTTTATTAAGTGTTGGGATTATACCTTTAAAATATAAGCAGCTGCACTGGTATGCTTTTAGTGGAGCAGTTTTGAGTACAATTTTAGTAGACAGCTTGTTTCTGGTCGCTGCTGTTGCGGCTTAAATTTGAGTAATCTACTTTTCTAATGATTGCAATAACTTAAAAGTGTTTTTAGCAAAATCTTGCTCTAAATCCTTAGAAGTAAATATTAGATATATTGATAAGCTATATATTAGTTTTTGATAACTGCTGTGTTTGAATTAAGCTACTTACTACGAGTATCTGTTATTTATTCATTATCTGTAATAAATAGCATTTGAGTAGGATCTAGCTTAAAACTCTGTGTTAGTTCGATGGAAAGAGGTAGAAATCGTGAAACGATTGGCGCATTTAGTAACAGTATTTAGTTTGTTAATCGGATTTTGGGGACTTTTAGGTTCCCATGGAGTAGCCCAAGCTGCAAATTTAAATGAATTTGCTCTTAATAACGCTCCTGTTTTTGCAGTTGATTCATCCCGAGTGTTGCGAAATCGTGCAGATGCAAAACTTGCAGATGTTTACGGTGACAAAATTGATTTGAACAATACCAACATAGGAGCTTTTCAGAGATATAGAGGACTATATCCCACACTCGCTAAGAAAATAGTCTTTAACGCTCCTTACGACAGCGTAGAAGATATTCTGAATCTTGAAGGCTTAAGCGAAAGACAGAAACAAAGGCTACAAGCTAACATGGATAACTTCACAGTTAACCCACCAGACGAAATTTTTATTGATGGCGATGAGCGTATCAATAACGGTATTTATAGATAAACACTTTTGTGGTTTAAAATATCGCAATTTTTGATTTGGACGTTTTTGTTTGAAATTCAGATAATCCTCAAAAGGATAACTTCAGAGGCGTTGCACTGCAACGTCTCTTGATATTATATTTTTTATGAAAAACTCTCGATTTAAGCTTTAAAAATTTTGAAAATATAAATTAAAAATATAAATTTTGACGAAAAATACTCTTCAAAATAAATTTGATGTTTTAGTAGTAGGTGCTGGTGCAGCAGGACTTTATACTGCTCTTTGCCTACCCCAGGATTTGCAAGTTGGTTTAATTACTAAGGAAACTATTTCCTTATCAGCTAGTGAATGGGCGCAAGGAGGAATCGCAGCAGCAGTTTCTCCGGAGGATTCCCCCCAGTTACACGTCGAAGATACTTTACGTGCTGGTGCTGGTTTGTGCGAGCCTTCCATAGTCAAATTCCTTGCCGAACAAGCTCCCGAGCGCATTCAATCTTTAGTCGATTTGGGCGTAGCTTTTGACCGCAGCGGTGCCGAATTAGCTTTAACTTTAGAAGCTGCTCACTCTCGTCACCGAGTTCTTCATGCTGCCGATACTACCGGTTCCCGAGTAGTCACGACTCTGAGCGCTCAAGTATTACAGCGCCAAAATATTAAAATAATTCAACAAACTTTAGCCTTAGATTTATGGTTGCATCCAGAAACTGGACGTACCCAAGGAATTGGGTTGTTTTATCAAGGCAAAATTCGGTGGATTCGAGCCGGTGCAATAATATTAGCAACTGGTGGTGGTGGCCAAGTTTTTGCTCAAACAACTAATCCAGCTATTAGTACCGGTGATGGTGTGGCCATGGGCTGGAAAGCTGGAGCAATTCTCAGAGATTTAGAGTTCATGCAGTTCCATCCTACTGCTTTGACCAAGGCAGGTGCAGACCGATTCTTAATTAGTGAAGCGGTACGTGGTGAAGGGGCACACCTAATTGATAATCAAGGACGACGTTTTGCATTTGACTATCATCCATCAGGAGAACTAGCACCAAGGGACATAGTTAGTCGGGCTATTTTCACCCATTTGCAGAAAACAGAAGATGACCCAAGTAGTGCAAATGTATGGTTAGATATGCGCCCTATTGCTCCTGAAAAAATTCGTCACCGTTTTCCTAATATCGTTAAAGTCTGCCAGCAGTGGGGAATTAACGTATTCTTAGAACCCGTTCCAGTGGCACCCGCAGCTCATTACTGGATGGGTGGAATCCAGACAGATTTAATGAATCGTACAAATATTCCGGGTTTATACGCAGTTGGGGAAACTACCAGCACTGGAGTTCATGGAGCGAATCGTTTGGCCAGTAACTCTCTACTAGAATGTATAGTTTTCGGCGCTCAGATGTCTCGTTTAAAGTTAGAAGAAGATATTAATTTTGAAATTGACTATCCATCTGAAGAAATATTTGAAATTAATTCTTTAGATTACGGTGAAGAATTTAAATATTTACAAGAATTACGCAGCGAGATACCGCGCTTGGTTTGGCAATCTGCTGGAATCTGTCGAGAACAATCGAGTTTAGACGAGGCAATTTCTAATATTGAATCCTGGTTACAAGAATTCGCCAAGCTTAAATTAAGTAAATTTATTACCTCTCTAGAACCGCCAAAATCAGTTAATTTTGAATCAAATAATGCTCCAAAGCTACTGTTACTGTGGGTGCAAGTCCGAAACCTGCTTGATATTGGCTATTTGATTCTTAAGAGTGCTGCTTACAGAACTGAAAGTCGAGGGGGACATTATCGTGTGGACTACCCCGAATCAAAACCTGAATGGCAATTCCATACGTTAATACAAAATAATGATTGGCGGAAACAAGCGGTCAATCGCGATTAGAAACAGCTATAAAAATCCCTTCTTCGGCTATTCTCAGCACGCTAATCTCAAATACCAGCATAAGTAGTCGTGCAAAATTAATTTAACATTCTAAAATCTTCAAAACCCTGGGATGATCCACACCTTTCAGGTGAATCCTTCGTTCCATTCCCTAAGAGGTAACACTGCGTGAATGCAATGACGATATACAATTAATTTTGCCTAGGTACTTATTTACTTTTTCTAAAGTCTTCTTATTAGCGCGTACCGCTACTAAAATCGCTTAAAGGACGACCAAAGTTAGAAGGTGGTTCATACCCTGCTAAATCTGAAGAATCTTGCTCTACCCTATTTGTTTTACTTTGTTCCGCAGGAGTTGAATTCAAAGCTGCACCTGCATTAGGAATTACAAAAGCAGCCCCAATAACAAGGAACATTGTGCTGCCTATCCTTAAACTTATTTCTAATAAACTTTGTGTACTTTTGTAAATGCTCATGGGAAAAATATACTTACGTGTATCCAGTGTCTTTTAAAATTAAGGTTTGATTAACCTTGAATTAACGTTTTGTCAAAAGTGAAATTACTGAGAAAATGATTAAATTTAGAGAAGATACATCTTCAGAATGAAGACAAACCTCAAACTTAAATATTCTCTTAACAAGTGGTAATACCAATAAACCCTTATCGACATCTACCTCTAGTTAGACCTAGGATGTAAATACACTGATATGGGTACCTAACCAAAAAATTTCTTCAAACTATCTTAATATTATAAGTGTAACTACGGTGTTGTCTAAACCACAAAACATAATAAATACTGATTTTTGCTGCTCCAAACTTCTAAATCAATAAATCGTTACCAGAGAAAATAACTAAAAAAAGAAGAACAATCTTGCCATCTTGGCAATCTGTTACAAAAGTTAATATTTTCTCATTTAAACACTGGTAATTATACGTTAGTCAAAATATGCATAATCGAAAGATACAATTTATATTTCTATGTAAATCTCAGTAATTATTTCTACAGGACAATTAATCCCGATTCCTTATACATCTAAAGATTAAAAAAATATTTAGATATAGTCGTAAGAAGTGAGGCGATTATTGCCTGTAGGTGATATGCGATAACTATTTGAGAATAAAGTAATGTCTAGACTTATTCTGCAAATTTATAACGATTCTTTCCCAGACGCTTAGCGCGATACATAGCACTATCGGCTTGTTCAACTAATGTCTGGCAATTATGAGCATTATCTGGATAAATACTGATACCGATGCTCGCGGAAACCTTAGCATTGTGACTTTCTAAAGCCACTGGTTCCATAATGCTTTTGAGGATTTTGTCTGCTATTTTACCAGCTACTTCTGGGTTAGGAATTCTACGTAAGATGATGATAAACTCGTCCCCACCCAAGCGCGAAACTGTATCGCTACCTCGCAAGCAATTACTAAGTCTTTGAGCAACAGTCATTAACAACAGATCCCCCATATTGTGGCCTAAAGAGTCATTTATCTGTTTGAATCCATCTAAATCGACAAACAGTAATGCAAGTAAATAACTACTGTTTTTCGTCCAATGCAAAGATTGGCGAAGTTCTTCAGCAAAAGCTTTTCGATTTGGCAAGCCAGTAAGAGCATCATGATAAGCGATATAGCGAAGATGGTCTTCTTGATTTTTCAATTCATCGTTGGAGCGTTGTAATTCCGCTTCTATCCGTTTGCGTTCGGTGATATCACGAATTACTCCGACTAAAAATAAATTTCCTGCCCCGTCTTTATGAAGCGAACGCTTGGTAGCAATTAAATGGAGGTTGTGACTTTTATCTGTTAATTCTTCTTCTTCCTCTAAAAAATTATGAGTTTTAAAAACATACTCGTCATTTTTGATAAAAGTATCCGCTTCATGCTTAGGAAAAAAATCATAGTCTAACTTATCTATTAATTCATTTTTTGTAAAACCAGTTAAGCTACAATACGCATCATTTAGCACAATCCATTGGTGCTTTTCATTCTTGACAAAAATCGGGTCTGGAACTGTATTAATAACTTGCTGCAAAAATTCCTTAGAGCGTTTTAATTCTTCCTGCATATGAGCAATCTGGCTAGTGACAAAAATGACTGAGCCAATATAAGTTATTAGCGTCGGAATTAAAGGAACCCACCAACCTGCTAAGAATAATAGATTAGTGCTAGTTATTAATATGAAAGTTAAGATTAATATTAAAAGCAAGTTCTTAAATGAACTTCTAATTCTCCACCTCGTGATTGCTCCTATATAAGCCCAAATTGCAATCCATAAGCATTCTATCGGTTCAGACCAAACCCTTAATAATTGCCTTTCCTGTAGCGATGCTGCAATAATTTCATCAATAAAATAAGCCTGTAGCTCTATACCAGGGATAGGCTTAAATTTAGCACTCTTAAATTTGCTAGAGTATGGAACTAGCTTTAAATTAAATTTGCGAGAGTAGGGAATCAGCTTTAAATCTTGCAAACTAGGCGCGGTAGAACCAATTAGGACGATACGGTCTTTAAATAAGTCCTCATATTGCTTTTCATTATTAGCATCTAATACTTCTTTTAAACTAACGGTACGAAAACCAAAACATTCTTCACTATCTTCTTTTTTGCATGCTGGTTTCGGAAAGCTAGATAAAAACTGATAGCCACCATCATCAGCATCTATATAGCCACCATCGTATTTTTTAAATCGGGTAAATATAGTCTTACCTAATTGTAAGTAATCTGAATTTGCGGCTTTCTTTGGTTCAATTCCTTTCGACTCTAAATAGGTTCTCGCCAATTTTAAAGCAAAGCTCTCTACCAAAGGCATCCCTTTTTTCTTTTGTGCATATAATAAGCCACGGCGCACTGTACCATCAGCATCTACTATTACAGTATTAAGACCTATTTGACCTTTTTCAATTAATAGTGATTGGACACCGTTACCATTTTTTTTATTATCTGAAAGTGATTCAATACCTGTTAAATTCGGTGTTAATTCAATGACTTCTTTAAGTTTTTTACTGCCAGGTTCTACCGGTAAATTTCTATAAATATGTAAACCAATAGCACGAGGTTGATAAGAACTTATTTTCTCTAATAATTCAGCAACTTTCTTGTCAGAAATAGGCCAAGATTCAAGAGAATTTAAAGAATCTTCATCTATCGCTACTATAGTAATCCGTTCTGGGGAAGCTTCAACTGAACGCCATTGAAAAAACTGGTCTAAAGCTGCCCATTCTAAAGGTTGAAACAGACCCAAGTAGCGTAGCAGAAGTACGCAAATAACTACGCAAGAAGCCGTAATTAATTCTCTATATCTTTTGAAAAGTTTTTGTTCTAGGGCAAAGATAGATTTGTGGAAATCTTTGCCGAATTTTTTTCTTATTCCCATTATACAATTGGGAGAATAATTTCTAAATTTATAAATGACGAAATAGTCTTTAATACCGTTGAGGTATCAACTATATGTTATGTGTTGTACCTAGAAGTTTAATTAAATATAACCGAGCATCCCGATAAAACATATTTTTCAATATTTGATTGAATGTACGGTTGGAGATATTAAATAGTTCTAGTCATTTACTTTCATTCTTAGAGGTATTTCAACCAAGCATAGTTCCCGGACTAAGGAGTACGCCATTTTGGACAAGGCTAAAAACCATTAGAGCAATCACTCATTAATCACAACCACTCATTAGTACAAGTATCGATACTGCTTTTCTAGAATGGTACTTACTGAAACATATTATCGGCAAGTCCTAATAGTAAATTATTTACATATACGAGTTATTCAGTAAAGGCTTTGATTTAAGTAGGTAGGTAAAAATTATATCTTTATCTGACAAAATATCAAAATAATAATATTGTTTAGAGGCTTATTAGGTAATCGTTATACAGATATATACTAATTTCTGATACAAGTATTTAGCCGGTGATATGCCAAATATACGAGTAAAAATATACAATCTTAAATACTCAGTTTTTATTTATATTTTGATTTATGAATAGCAACACTTTTAGAGGATGTTTTAAAAGTCGGATTTAATGCCAACCCTGGCGACTATAAGTCGCGCGTTGCTACAACGGTTGTGTTCCTCCGCAACGCAGTGGTTTGCCTACATAAGCAAAACCCGCCGTGGCAGCGGGTTAGTAATCAAGTAGTCCAGGTCGCTGTTTCTTTAACCCTTGCGACGAGCCTTTCTTCGATCCGCACCTCCGGAGTTCAGCTTGCTGACCCGTTAGGTTCAGGTAGCAGTCCTCGGCTTCGGGCATTGTGTAATTAATTATGTTTAACTACATATAACGAATCTAGAACAGCGCTTTCGAGCTTGGAAAGAGAAAAAGTCAGCCGAAGTATCTACTCCAGTTGACTTTCAACAGCTAATTTCCAGATACAAAGCAATAAGTACTCTTCGTATTAACGATTTAGATAATACTTGAAGTTATCAGGACCTTCGTATCCAGATAATTCCGCAAGTTCCTTAAGGTTCTTCGCTCCTTCATAAGTCTTACCCTTTATCTTCCAAGTTGGATAACTTTTAACCTCAGCGGCTTTACACTCAGGTTTTTGAGCGTTGGGGGTGTCAGCTGGAGCGCAATCTGTATAAGGAACTTCTTTGTAAGCTTCCTTACCAAATAATAGCTTTTGGTCGTGACAATGAGGACACCACCATGCAATATACTCTTTGGCTCCAATTTCTTTAAGGTGACGCGCTAACGCTATTTCTGCTTCTCCAGAAGTAGTAGTAATCTCCCAACCAACTCCTGGTTGAGGATTTTCTGTTGGAGTAAAACTAATTGGTGTTGCTCCAGTTGTTGCATCTGGTGCGCTAACAGCATAAACGCCTAATGTTCCTATTAACGTCACCATTCCGACAATAATTGCCGTAAAGAAAATTTGTCCTATATCTTCCCAAATACGGCCAACAATTGTTAATACCAGCATCGTCAAAGAAAACAAAGCTGATGCAATACAGTAAGGACAAACTGCTTTAATTTCGGTAAATAAAACATACATCAGGTAGCTGCTGAAAACAGTCATGGAAATTGAGCCTATCAGCAAAAACATCCACGTCAAATTTTCTACGTTTTTACGCTGTTCTTTATTTTCTCCACCTTTGAAAAGCAAAGGTGCAAGAGCAAAAACCAGCATCCCGAAATATGCTAAAAATCCGAACAATGCTAGTGGTATTCCGAAAACGTCAGCCCAACGGCTGGAAAGAACAACATTACAACCACCAGGTGTACCCGCAGTAGATGCAGTACAAGCAGCCGCTTGTCCAGTCAACTTAACAATGCTTAAATAACCAGTAACTAAAGCACCGCAAGAAGCAATTCCAGCTATTAGCAAACGCGAGAAACGATGAATCCAAGGAGTAGAACGACGACGAATCATAAGCTAAAACATCATTAATTGAGATTAATAAATCGGAAATAGGGAATAAATGTAAGACGTATAATTCTAAATCTATATACAGTCCGGTAGTTCAAATCGGATTGCTACAACTTAATTTAGTTAAAACTGTAAGTGGCTGCAAGAATCCAGAATTACTTTTAGGTTAACTAGATTTTAAATAAATAGCCTTAAAGCATTCAAACAATTAATTCAATCAGTCAAATGTTATTGAAGACGGTTGATAACTACTACAAACGCGAACCACCATTATTCCCAATTTCTGCATTTATGAATGTAGCTTGAATGAAGTTACTGATTCAGTTTGGTTTTTGCTATTGGAATTAAAATTCCGCCGAGCAGCCTCCACAAACTGACTGACGCGGATTGGGTCAATTGTTTGGTCGCGGTTACCGTGGCGTTTTAAAGAACTGGAAACTATTACACCATCAGCAGCTTGCATTAGTGTAGCAATATTATCCCAACTCGCTCCACTGCCAACAAATACAGGAGTACTTTTGGCTGCTCTCGATGCTAATTCTAAATCCTCCGAGTTGGGAGGGTCACCTGTAGCCCAACCTGACAAAATAACCGCATCAGCTAATCCACGCTCAATAGTATCTTGAACGGCAGTATTTAAATTCACCGAGCCTAAAGGACGAGCATGTTTTACCAAAACATCCGCCAGAATTTTTACCTCGCTGCCTAATTCTCGACGGTATCGTAGTAATTTATGAGCTTCCCCTTCAATTAATCCTTGGTCTGTTGCCATTACTCCTGTCAAAACATTGACGCGGATAAATTGCGCTCCAGTACAACTCGCAATAGCGATCGCACTTGTGCCATCGTTCCGCAAAACGTTCAATCCAATGGGTAGAGTCACAAGATTCTGTATGCGCTGTACTACAATAGTCATCGCGCTGACAACTGCCGGATCTACTTGATTCTTAGTAAATGGTGCATCAAAAAAGTTCTCAATAATAATACCGTCAATTCCACCGCTAGCAAGGGCAACTGCTTCTTGTTCGGCACGGTCAATTACTGTTTTGAGGCTACCTCCCCAACGCGGTGAAGTAGGCAGCGGTAGCAGATGAACCACACCAATAATCGGTCTTCTTGTTTTAAATAACTGATATAAATCCACGTCTTTTTTTTTTACGGACTCTATGTGGTTTCCCGAACGGACAACGCATCTAAGGGACTTGCAAGTAATAAATTGTCCCCTTCGGGTATCTCCCTCCGGGAGACGCTGCGCTAACAGCAGTCGCTGATGGGGGAAACCCCCAAGACCGCGCTGCTTCACCACCGTCGGTGTGGCTCTACCGAGCGACACCGCCACACGTCTAGGTTTTGCCCGGAAATTTTGTAAAACGGTGGGACAATTTATTTTTTGGATCTTCCTAATGGCGCGTTTTTTCTTGTAGAGTGTCTGGCTTTATTACAACTGATACTCCTTTATTTATCCTGCCTAACAGATAGAGGTAGCAAATACCGGGCATAAAGTCTGGTAAGGGAGTTAACCAGCAAAGAGACTATTTTTACTACAAGCTTGTTTTAATCAAGCAAAAAACACACGAACACTATTTTACCTGTATTAATGCTATCTCTTGATTAAAGACAAATAAATTTCTCCACTCATGTTTATTTATGACTTTGGAGTAGGTTAATAATTTTACGCAGTCAAATACTTCTACGAAAAAATGTAAAATACCTCCTCCTTCAGGTGTAATTTGGCAAAAATATTTCATAAGATATGTTAAGATAAAAGATGAGACGAGAGGAGTCTGCCGCTCGCTTTACAGCGGCTTGCAACTTTACATGTAATAGTGTTCAGTTTGTAACGGATACAGGCAATCGTTTGGGGAAGGGGTAATATTACCGCTGATTAAAGCGTAACTCAGCCTACGATTTCCTTTAGGGTAGCGACTTCTCTACATAGGCTGACTTCGGTCAGTTGCTTCCTAACGAGTAAATCAGTACTGTAGGGACTGAAGTAATGTAGTATACCATATTGTAAATGTGTAAAACAAGATTTTAGATTAGTCTGAAGCGATAGTGAAAAACTGTTTAATATCTATGTAAAATTCCTGGAAATCATGTGTATTATATCACAATACATTTTATGCTTAATAGGAATAAGATTTAAATTTATAGTTAATTCACGTAGGTACAAGCATAGTAGGCTAAAGTTTTGGGATTTTTGCAATTCTTGCGGAGTGGCAGAATTCCTTCACTGGTAAGTCGTTAATTAAGACGTTTAACTCGAAACAGCAAAATTTCTTTTATAATATGGGTGATAAGCCAACAATTGCAATTTCTCACCTAGGCTGCGAGAAAAATAGAATTGATACAGAGCATATGCTCGGTCTGTTAGTAGAAGCAGGTTATGGCGTAGATAGCAATGAAGAGTTAGCAGATTACGTTATTGTCAATACTTGTAGTTTTATCGCAGCGGCACGAGAGGAATCTGTTAAGACCTTAGTAGAATTGGCAGAGGCTGATAAAAAGATAGTAATTACTGGCTGTATGGCGCAGCATTTCCAAGAACAATTATTGGAAGAGTTGCCAGAAGCAGTAGCAGTTGTAGGTACGGGCGATTACGACAAAATCGTGAATGTGATTGAGCGAACCCAGCTTGGCGAACGTGTCAAGCAAGTAAGTGCCGAACCTACTTTTATTGCCGATGAAACAACGCCTCGCTATCGGACTACCTCAGAAGGTATAGCTTACTTAAGGGTTGCTGAAGGATGCGATTATCGTTGCGCGTTTTGTATAATTCCTCATCTGCGAGGAAACCAACGTTCGCGTACTATTGAATCAATTGTTGCTGAAGCAGAACAGTTGGCATCTCAAGGAGTAAGGGAGATAATATTAATTTCCCAGATAACTACAAATTACGGCATAGATATTTACGGTAAACCGCAGTTAGCGGAATTACTTCGCTCTCTGGGTAAAGTGAACATACCGTGGATTAGGATGCATTATGCTTATCCAACGGGGCTAACCCCAGATGTAATTGCAGCGATAAAAGAAACATCAAATGTTTTACCTTATTTAGATTTGCCATTACAGCATTCCCATCCTGAAATTCTTCGCGCTATGAATCGTCCCTGGCAAGGACAGGTGAACGATGCAGTTATCGAAAATATAAAGCGAGCATTGCCAAACGCAGTGTTAAGAACAACCTTCATTGTGGGTTTTCCTGGCGAGACAGACGAGCATTTTGTGCATTTACGCCAATTTGTTGAGCGTCACGAGTTTGACCATGTGGGTGTTTTCACTTTTTCACCGGAGGAAGGAACAAAAGCGTACAATCTGCCAAAACAATTGCCGCAAAAACTAATGGATGAGCGGCGAGATATATTAATGCAAATTCAGCAGCCGATTTCTGGGAACAAAAATCAACAGGAAGTAGGCAAAGTAGTAGATGTATTGATTGAGCAAGAGAATCCCATTCGGGGAGAACTAATAGGTCGTTCTAGTAGATTTGCTCCAGAAGTAGACGGACAGATATATGTTCGTGGTGAAGCAAGTTTAGGCAGCATCGTCAAGGTCAAAATTAACGAAGCTGATGCATACGACTTATATGGTGAAGTCGTAACAGCCTAGTAGCTCAAATTGTTTGATTATTAGTCGTCAGTTTTGCTTGACTGATAGACGAATAATACAAATATTGAAGATTAAACTTAAAACATAGGAGAATTAATGAGTCTTACTTTTGAAGATTTGGGAATTTCAGAACAGCGTCTCGCACAATTAGAGAAGCTTGGTTTTACAACTCCCACAAATATTCAAGAACAAGCAATTCCGCAACTTTTGTCTGGTCGCGATGTAGTAGGTCAATCCCAGACTGGAACTGGTAAAACTGCAGCATTTTCCCTACCTATTTTGGAAAGGTTAGATCCCAGTCAAAAAGTAGTACAGGCAGTAGTTTTAGCTCCAACTCGCGAGTTAGCAATTCAGGTTCACAGTGCTGTCTCCGAATTCGTTGGTAATCAAAGATTAAAGGTACTGGCTATTTATGGTGGTCAATCAATTGACCGTCAAATGATGCAGCTTAAGCGTGGCGTTCACGTTGTTGTAGGTACCCCCGGACGAGTAATTGACTTGTTGGATAGGGGTTGCTTGAAGCTTGATAATGTCAGATGGTTTGTCTTAGATGAAGCTGATGAAATGTTGAGCATGGGTTTTATTGACGATGTAGAGAAAATTCTTTCTCGGGCACCAAAAGAACGTCAAACCGCCTTATTCTCGGCAACAATGCCTCCATCAATTCGCCAATTGGTGAATAAGTTCTTGAACGACCCCGTAACAGTAACAGTTCAACAGCCGAAAGCCGCTCCAAATAAAATTAATCAGGTAGCTTACTTAATACCACGTCACTGGACAAAAGCAAGAGCTTTGCAGCCCATTTTAGAAATGGAAGATCCAGAAACAGCGCTGATTTTTGTTCGTACCCGACGCACCGCAGCAGAATTAACAAATCAGTTACAATCAGCAGGTCATAGCGTTGATGAATATCACGGTGATTTGTCTCAACAAGCCCGAGAAAGATTATTAGGACGTTTCCGCAATCGTCAAGTTCGCTGGGTTGTAGCAACCGATATTGCTGCAAGAGGTTTGGATGTTGACGAACTGACCCACGTAATCAACTTTGATTTACCCGATAGTGTAGAAACTTTCGTTCACCGTATTGGCCGTACCGGTAGAGCTGGAAAAGAAGGAACCGCAATTTCTTTGGTGCAGCCGTTCGAGCGACGCAAACAGCAAGTTATCGAACGTCATAACAAGCAGAGTTGGCAAATGCTTTCCATTCCAACTCGCGCTCAAATAGAAGCAAAACAGCTAGAGAAGTTGCAAGTTCAAGTAAAAGAAGCCTTAAGTGGAGAACGCTTAGCTTCGTTCTTGCCTATAGTACGCGAACTAAGCGAAGAATATGATGCTCATGCAATTGCAGCAGCAGCCTTACAAATTGCTTACGACCAAACACGTCCGGATTGGTTAAAAGCAGATAGCATACCAGAAGAAGATGCAAATTACGCTTCTCCAAAACCCAAACTACGTGGTGGTGGATCGCGCCGCTCAAATGGCGATAGAGGAGGTCGTCGTTGGGGAGATAAAAATGGCAAACGTGGTGGCAATGGTGGCGGTGGTGCAACCTCCAAGCCAAAACTAAAATCGAGCCACCGGGAAACATCTTCTAGTGCTGCGAAAGACTCATAGAAAATAATCTCTACTAGTTAATTGATTTGATATTTCATATAGAGTATTGCTGGTAGAGATGTCAAAAATGTATCTTTTAATTGGATGAAGTCATAATATATATCAGGTTCGTTTGACTACTGAAATTATTGATCAGGCTGTTAAAAACTGATAGCTAAGCGTAGATTTGAAACGGTTATTAGTTGAACTACAACCGAAGATAAATGTAGAAATCAATCGAACTTGATATAAAAAATTAATTAAGCCGAGCGTGTTAAATCACAAAGAAACTGGTTTCAATGCAGCCTCACACTTCTGAATGGGTCAGAAGTCAGTTGAGAAGATAGCAATGAAGCCAGTTATTGTTTTGGGAAAAATTATTATTTATGAGGTTAATTAGATATTAATAAAATAAGGAGTAGAGAGTAGAAAAAAGGCAGTATCCGTTATTTTTGGTAGTTATAACAGTTTTCTGTTGAGTCTAATACACTTGTGACCTCACCCCGTCCGACCGACTCCCCTCCCCAAGTTAGCGGAGAAGGGAAGGAGTTAAGTTTTATCTGTATTCCATAGAGTGAATATTATTAATTGCTAATTTTTACTTTAACCAAGGACGGCTAATTTCTTCTAGTTGAGTAATTTCATCATCGCTTAATTTCCAATCCAAAGCACCAGCATTTTGTTTAACTTGTTCTGCTGTTTTGACTCCAGAAATTGGAATTACATTACCCTGAGCAATCAACCAATTAAGAGCAACTTGTGCGGGGGTGCGGCTGTATTTTTCGCCTATAATGCGTAGTAAAGATATTACTGGTTCAATTTTTCTTAAGTTGTCTTTACCGAATCGCGGGTCTATACTTCTCGCTCCCGTAGGATTTACACTGCTATCTAAACTATATTTCCCTGTAAGTAAACCTTGAGCCAAAGGACTATAAGCTAAGATTGTTACTCCTAATTGTTTAGCTGTTGCAATAATTCCTTGACTTTCAACTTGACGAGTTAGTAAAGAATAACGTACCTGATTCACTGCTAAAGGTATACCTCGACGAGCTAGAATTTGGTGTGCTTCTTGCATTTGTTCTTGAGAATAATTACTTACACCAATTGTCTTAATTCTGCCTTTTTCTACTTCAGTAGCCAAAGCATTCATTAAAGTTTCCTGGCTCATGAAAAAAGTAAAAGGCCAGTGTACTTGATACAATGCAATTTGCTCAACTTGAAGACGTTTAAGACTATCGGTTAATGCTTC
The DNA here is from genome assembly GCF_002368095.1 of Calothrix parasitica NIES-267. GTDB lineage: Bacteria > Cyanobacteriota > Cyanobacteriia > Cyanobacteriales > Nostocaceae > Rivularia > Rivularia parasitica. The sequence goes on from NZ_AP018227.1 coordinate 547,422, forward strand.
GCTGACAGATTCAGCCGAAAATCGCCAAGCTAAAGGGCCAAACTTTGTAGCTATCTGTATATCTTTGTCCGTTTTCTTCATGAACTTTCCTAGCAATTCTTCTGAAAGTCCTAAACCGTAAACTTCAGCAGTATCAAAAAATGTAGTCCCCGCTTCTATTGCAGCATTAAAAGCTTGTTCTACCTCTTCTGAACCATAGTCATTACCATAATTCCAAAATAATTTATCACCCCAAGCCCAAGTACCAAGACACAAAGGAGTGACCGATACAGCATTTTGTCCTAATGTGATGCTTTCCACTGGTAACCAAATATTTTTACAATACTTTACTTTAAGTGTATCGCTGTTGTTGAGTTAAAAGCTTTATTGATGAATCGTTAGTGGGATAATAACAAAGCAGCTACAGATAATCGTTTATCTTGATTGAGTTTATCTGTGGTGAATCAAAAATTATTCATATTTTTACGTTTAAGTAGTTATGGAAAGCAGCGATTCTTTACCCAATCCAGAGTCCAATAACTCGGAACAAATAAAATCCCTTCCTCGAATAAAGCTTTTAACAATGTTCCGTTTGGGTTTATTTCAAATGGGACTCGGGATTATGTCACTACTGACATTAGGAGTACTCAACCGAGTGATGATTGACGAACTCAAGGTTTTACCCCTGATAGCAGCTGGTGCGATCGCAATGTACCAGTTTGTGAGTCCAGCGCGAGTTTGGTTTGGTCAGATGTCCGATGCGAAACCGATTTCTGGCTATCATCGTTCTGGATATATATGGATTGGCGCAGTTTTCTTTACTGCTATTTCTTTTGTAGCATTACAAGCTGTATGGCAGTTAGGCTTTAGTTTACAGGCTAGTGGCTGGAGTTTTCAAACCTATGGTTGGGCTGCAATACTGGCATTAATTTTTGCAATTTATGGTTTAGCTTTGAGCGCGAGTTCCACTCCTTTTGCGGCTTTATTAGTAGATGTAACTGACGAAGATAACCGTTCTAAATTGATTGGAGTTGTCTGGTCAATGTTAATGGTTGGTATTGTAATTGGAGCGATTGTTAGTTCAAGGTTATTAGAAACACCAGAAATTTGTGGAACGGCTATATTATCTTATAATCCTGCTCAAACTGGCGAAGTTGCTAATATCGCACAGCTACAGGCTACAATCAATCCGGTATTTATAATTATGCCAGCCATAGTTTTCGGATTATGTATTTTAGCAACCTTCGGAGTAGAAAAAAAATATTCTCGTTATTCTTTACGTTCTCAAGCTGCTGAAAGAGAAGATGAAATCACTTTAAAACAAGCATTAAAAGTTCTTACTGCTAACCGTCAAACAGGTTTATTTTTTGGGTTTTTACTCGTTTTAAGCATTAGTCTTTTTATGCAAGATTCGGTATTAGAACCATTTGGTGGTGAAGTTTTTGGAATGTGTATTGCCGAAACCACAAGATTAAACGTTCCTTATGGAATTGGAACTTTAATTGGAATTGCTTCCACCGGTTTTTTTGTAGTACCTCGTTTGGGAAAGAAGAATACTACTAAGTTTGGATGTATTAGTGCAGCAATCAGTAATCTTTTTATAATTATGGCGGGATTTACTGCTAGCAAAAGTATGTTGATGGGTAGTTTACTATTTTTTGGTTTATCATCTGGAATGCTCACAGCAGGAGCTACCACTTTGATGTTAGATTTAACTGCTGCGGAAACTGCGGGTACTTTTATTGGTGCATGGGGATTAGCTCAAGCAATGGCTAGAGGTTCTGCTACGGTGCTTGGAGGAGGTTTTTTAAACTTAGGTAAAGCGGTGTTTGAATTACCTGCAATGGCTTATGGATTGGTATTTTTCTTGCAAGCAATTGGGATGATTTGTGCGATTTTATTGTTGGGTAGAATTAGCGTTAAAGAGTTTCAGAATAATGCGAAAGTTGCGATTAGTTCAATTTTAGAAAATGAGTTGGATTGATAGAATTTGCGGATTGGGGATTGGTAATTGGTAATTGGTAGTTGGTATTTGGTAATTGATTAATGCTTTTTACTAATCTTGTCTTTCAAAATATATTCTGCTCTTTCTAAAGATTTTTTAGGTAGTCTAATAATAGTTGGGCTGTTAGGGAATGTTGGAATATCAACGTAAATCTCGTATTCATCAAAACTATTGATACCAGCCTCGCTTATTTTCTCCCAAGGAATTAACAAGGGTGGATGAAAAAGACGCATGATAAAAATAAATGATAGATAAAGTCCTTCTTCTGTAATACCGATATTTAAACTGTTTCGATAAGTAACTAAACCAATATTACCTGTCTGCCAAGTTGATAGAAAAGAGGGTAAAGAAATACTAGTTACATAATATTTTGCTAACAATAACCAACCGCTAATAAAAGAAAATAGCAAACTTCCAAAAATAATTATGACTAAAATTATAAGCGGAGGAATATCAGCTCTATGATAATGTACTGATAACTGTATATGATTTATCAAAAAAGAGCTTGTAAAAATAATTGTAGCCAGAAAAGCGATATTAATAATCGAATCAATAAAAATTTTTATCATTTAAACATTATATGAAAAAATAATTATTAATGCCTTTTCACTATAGTATTCCTAAATCATTTGTGAGACTTTAGAAACCCGGTTTTTCGGAAAAACCGGGTTTCTGGCGCCTAACTTTCTCACGACTCATGTAGGATTGCTATATTCCCTTTTCCCTATTCCCTATTCCCTATTCCCAACCAATCAATATGAACGATTTTTGGAATCAAATTTTAGAATTTTCTCAAACTACTACTACCAGAATTGGAAAGCAGTTAATGCAAGATTTTGGTCGGGTACAAGCTGATAGTAAAGCCGATGGTAGTTTGGTTACAAAAGCCGATAAATGGGCTGACAATGAAATTGTAAAAGCTATAAAATCTCAATTTCCCAATCATGGTGTTCTGAGTGAGGAAAATGATAAGGTTTTTCCCGACAGCGAATGGTGCTGGATTGTTGACCCGTTAGATGGTACGACCAACTTTACTAGAGGAATTCCTATTTGGTGTATTTCTTTGGGCTTGCTTTACAAGGGTACACCTGTATTTGGTTACGTTTACGCTCCACCCACCAATGAAGCTTTTCACGGTTATTGGCAAGGAAATTCTGGATTAGATTTACCACAGGGAGCTTTTCGGAACAATCTTCCGATTAAAACCAGTAGTGATAAAATTACTAAAAACCATTTTTTCAACGTATGCTCTCGGAGTACGTCAATTATTAGCCAAGATTTTCCTTCTAAAATTAGAATGCTTGGTGTTGCTAGCTATAATTTTCTCACTGTAGCTACAGGAGCAGTTTTAGGTGCTGTTGAAGCGACACCCAAGGTTTGGGATATTGCTGGTGCTTGGGTAATTTTACAAGCTGCTGGAGGAAGTTGGATATCTTTAAAATCCGAACCTTTTCCGCTTACAGTAGGTGAAGATTACGGTTCTAAATCTCTACCTACCTTAGCTGTAAGTCGCTCGGAATTAGTTTCGGTGTTTAAGCCTTTTCTAGAAGTTAGTAGTTAGTATTTAGTTTTTAGTTTTTAGTTTTTGATAGGCTAATTTTTGTGTAAATTAAATAATCAAAAACTTACAAATATTGTAGTACGAATATTTTGGTTGCTAAGATTGTACCAATTAGATGCGTAACAACTTAATCTGTTTTTATTATTGAATTGTCGAGTGAATCTGACATCTTGCAGCAGTATTAGAAACCCGGTTTCTTTTCCTGAAAGCACGACTATCTCGTTATGAAATCGACAAGAAACCGGGTTTCTTTGAGCTTCCACCCGAATGCTGCAATATATGAGGTGAATTATATTTAAAAAATAAAGTGACGAATTTAATACAAGATGGTGCGTTACGCTCTGCGATAACACACCCTACAATTATAAATTTTGTTGATAAAGTATTTTTTATTCTTATACCATTTCTTTATAAAGCTGCGCCAAATTCAGCCCACCTCCGTAAGCTTTGTTTGGGTAGCCACATTCTTACAGAGTGAGGGTGATTGAACTGAAAAAACAGCAGAGGGATAGATAAAAAAGGTAATTAGTTTTAAAGCGCAAAGATAACAATTACCAATTACCAATTACCAATTACCAAATAACAATTACAAATAACAATTACAAATAATTTTCTGTAATTTCGCCATCTTCTAAGAACGCTACATTGTCGGCGAAACTTTGAATACGGGAATCGTGAGTCACCATAACAACGGTACTTCCACCTTCTCTAGCTAAATTACAAAGTAACTCAATTACAGCTTGTCCATTGTATGAATCTAATGCTGCTGTTGGTTCGTCTGCCATAATTAACTGGGGGTTTCCTGCTAAAGCACGTGCAATGGCTATACGTTGTTTCTGTCCACCGGATAAGTCACGAGGAAGCAAATTAGCTTTATTCGCGAGTCCAACCATATCCAATAATTCTAAAGCCTGGTTAGTAGCCGATTTCCCCTTAATACCTTTAATTTCTAAAGCAACTTGGACGTTTTCTACTGCGTTCAAAGCACCAAAAAGATTGAAACCTTGAAAAATAAAACCAATACTATCTCTCCTAAAACGGGATAGCTTCTTACTGGACATTCGCGTAATTTCTTCCCCCAAAAGATTTATTTCACCAGAAGTGGGAGTCAAAATGCCTGCCAAGATTGATAGTAAAGTGGTTTTACCAGAACCGGAATGTCCCATAAGCAACTGAATAGTACCCTTCGGAACATCTAAGTCAATTCCTTTGAGTGCTACATAACGCTGCTTCCCTGATTGATACACCATTTCTACTCCTCTGGCAGAAATAGCTGAAGTTTTCAATTTGCTTAGATCGGTAGACTTTGAATCATTCCAACTATCAATTCTGGAAGTCACTATACATCGATTTTGAGAAATAGTCATTTCTTTAGGGTCAGGATATTGATTTTTAGGCTTTGTGTAAAGGGAAGCGCAAATTTACTTATAGATTTTCTGTATGTAAATAAATTACTTAACGAACAGGATTCACTCAATTCACTCGAAAGATAGAGAACTCTAGCTATTAAACTCACTATGCTTTAAATACTATTGCTGGATCTACTTTGCTGACTTTCTGAATTGCAAATAAGGCAGAGCCAACACACATCAGCACGGTTATGCCAAATACTCCAGCGGCTGTTAATGGAGTAATTAAGATGACAATTCCTTGAGTAGCCGAAGTCCAAGCACCAAGCCCCCAGCAAAGCAACATTCCAGGAATATAACCAAGAATGGCCATCCACAAAGCTTGCTCGATAATTACCCCATATATCACCCTATTTGACGCTCCCATCGCTTTGAGTGTTCCAAATTCTTTTATGTGATCTGCTACGGCAGAGTATAGAATTTGACCAACAATCACTACTCCCACAACTACTCCTACTCCTGCACCTAAACCCAAAATAAAGCCTATCCCTGTTGACTGTTGCCAAAATCCTTTTATCTTTTTCGATAATTCAGGAGTTGTATATGCTTTTGTTTCTGGGAAGGTAGCTTCCAAGCGTTTTTTTAGCTGTCGGATATTTTGACCCGGTTCCGCTTGGATTAGTACGTAAGAAATTGGAGTATTTAAGCTGAGCTTTGGTGGTGGTTCGCTAGCTGATTGTCTTTTCTTCGCATCAGCATCTTTTTGATAAACGTTCCGACATTGAAGTTCTTCTCCTACCCAGGTACAGTTGACATTGGTAGTAACGCTAGCGTTAGCATAGGCATTCGCTGTTTCTAAAGAAGTAAATATGAAGGAACTTGAGACAACTGATTGAGTATTTTGAGTTAAGCCAACTACCTGTACTGGTAATGAGCCAATTCGAGCAGTATCTCCAATCTTCTTGACTTTGAGAGACTTTAAATTGCTTTTATCAATAATTGCTGTATAAGGTTTTCTAAGAGATTTTACGTTACCCTTAACTACATCTCCGGGAACAAATAGTCTTCCGGTGGGCGGAAATCCGTATACTTTAACTACATTTAATTTCCCGTTTTGAACATTCCATCTAGCCGAACCTTGAAGCAGAGCTTCGGCTCGTTTTACACCATCAATTTTTCTTGCTCTAACCGCATAGTCGAAAATTAATGGTTGTGTGAGTTCGAGCTGCACCATCTTATCTGATGCTAACCAGATATCGGCTCGCGATTTTTCCACTAAACTTGCAGTGGAACGAATCACACCATTGAATACACCAGTTTGAATGGTCACTAAGCTGACAGCAAACATTATTCCTGCTTGAGCCACTAAAAAGCGAGGAATGTCTTCAAACAGGTTTTTGCGAGCTATGGAAACCATTTGAATTCACAACCATCAAGATTTACAAAAAAGAGAAAGAGCAGCCTTTCCCCGTTAATTGACGCAAAAACAGTAATAAATCGTTCCTTTCTTTTCCCCTATATATTTAGGGGTTGGAGCCAGCTTTTATGTAAGAACATATGAACGGGGTTAAATTAAATGTCTGTCAATTTGCCTTATACGGCTTTCATCTAAAATCATTTAGTAGCCCGACCGCAGGAATCAGCTATTTATGATTCTTAATTGATATTCTCAAACTGAACGATGCAATCAACAGTTAGATGATACATTCGTTGTTTTTTGCAAATATTTCACAGCGTTTTATATTAAATGTAATTTTTTGAAAAAATACGGAAGTAGCTCAAAACAAGTTGAAAAACGATTTTTAATGAGTGCTATAGTAATTGCTCTAAGATAAATCAGCAGGTAAAAATGGACAAGGAGTCAATTGATTGCCTATTATAACTAGCAAGTAAAATGGTCATAAAAATATTATATTCCCTGTTATGGTGTGAATCTCTACTGTTTCAAATCTGGAACTTTTTATGGTTCGGTAAGGTCTACCGAATTAAATATTCCATTCTTTTAGACTTGATGTCAATCTCAAATCCCTACATCTGAGTTGCTCCGAAAGTATTAATTAAATTTCAACTATTTCAAAATTTTCAGATAGAACAGTATTTCATTGTTTAAGCGGATTTCTATTGACAGATATGCAAATTTTTTTGAATTGGTACTTAAAACATCATAAATACTTTTTTTGTAAGTTACTTCTCTCGACAGACCCTAACGGGAGTAGTAGTATTTTCCTCACTCCAAGGCTTTGATAGTGGTATTTCTCTAACTTTAGTTAGTTTTAAATAGTTTTGTAAAGACGCTTCAAGCATTGTTCACGTTTTCTTAATAATTCATCTGAGGATTAAATGGTAAATTTCACCTTAGCCTTATTAACTAGTGCCGCAAGATTATCCAAAGCCAGTTTTGTCAGAAAAACCCGTAAGACTGCGATTTGTCAAGAGAAATTTTTATTTTCGCTACTGAAAACTCATCAAGAAACTGAATTTGGCAAGGAGAATTGCTTTAAAGAGATTAAAACCGTAAAGCAATTTCAAGAAGCAATTCCTATTCTTACCTACAGTGGCTATGAAAAATATGTAGAGCGTATAGCACGAGGAGAGCAAAACGTTCTGACATCAGATCCAGTCGTTTACTTTAATCAAAGTAGCGGTTCGACTGGTAAACAAAAGCTTATCCCTGTAACAAAAAGAGTCCGTAAAGTTCGTTCTAGAGTAACTCAGCAATCTCTAGGATTTATGACCGATGCTGCAATCAAGCATGGTTTAGAGATTGGTAAAATGTTGCTGACTACTTCCATACAAATTCGCGATCGCACTAGCGGAGGTATTGCTTATGGTACTTCGAGCGTTGGTGATTTACGCAATATGGATTTTCTCTACAGACAGGTGTTTGTCCATCCCTACGATGCTTTGAAACCAGCAGATAGTACTGCTCGTAATTATGTTTGTTTGCTATTTGCTTTAGGAAATCCCCAAATGCGAGTTATTGGGGCAAATTTCCCAATTTTAGCTTTACAGCTTGCGGACTATTTAGAACGTTATGCAGAAGATTTAATTCAAGATATAGAAAATGGGACAATTGCTTCTTGGCTAAAATTAGAACCGGAAGTGCGACAAATCTTAGAAAAGCAGTGGAATAAATCACCCCAAAGAGCGGCTGAACTACGCTCGATTTTACAAAGTGAGGGAACCCTGACACCAAAGATGGCTTGGAAGAATCTTTCATGGATAATTACCGCTCGGGGTGGTACTTCCGACTTTTATTTTGAAAGGTTTAATCAATATTTCGGCGATACACCTGTTTTTGGTGGAATTTATGCAGCTTCTGAAGCAACTTTCGGTATTTACGAAGACTTTAACAGTGATGGTACTATTTTAGCTATTGACAGCGGTTTCTTTGAGTTTATTCCCTCAGATGAATGGGAAAAGGAAGAGCCAAAAACTGTCTTAGCTCATGAAGTTGAAGTAGGTAAATATTATCGGATTGTCGTTACTAATTACAGTGGTTTATACCGTTATGATATTGGTGATGTTGTTGAAATTTTAGGATTTTACGAACAAGCTCCCATAATTGTTTTTCGACATCGAGTTGGAGGTTTATTATCCGCTACCAGTGAAAAAACCAACGAATTCCATGCAACTCAAGTTATACAGCAATTACAAAAAGAGTTTGACTTACCTTTAGCAAATTACTGCATAACTTTATCTGAAAATGAAATTCCACCCCATTATTTATTAAACATTGAGCTACTTCCCAATCATCCTCTAAATGACTCAGAGAAATTTTTAGCTGCATTTGATAAAAAGATGCAGCAAGCGAATGTATCTTACGAAGATAAGCGGCGTAATAATATACTTCCACCTCCTCGATTGAGAATTTTAGCACCAGGAAGTTTTGCTACAGTCCGTCAGCGGCTTTTACAGAGAGGAATACCCGATTCTCATTTGAAAATTCCTCATATCAATGAAGATAGAAAATTTCTTGTAGGATTAGATATTGAGCAAGAAGTTAAATTATCCGAGCTAGAGAGAGTAGGAATAAGAGATTAAGTCTCAGGGAACATAGAACGGGAAAATCTGCGAGCATATTTGTAAAATCTAGTTAATACAATATTTGTTTTGAGAGAATCTTCTCAAAATATTTGTGACAAAAGTAACCTTGCTTTAATTGACTTTTTCCGATTTCCTATTCCTTATGTCCCTAAGTAAATAATTAATACCAATTTTATGTGAAATCTCTCACATAAATGATATAAATCTATATACGAATTGGTAAGAGATACTAATAGTGATTTATCTTACCAATAACCTATAGATAACAGTCGATATTTGATATTATTGCCGTTGGATGCTAAATACTATAAGTCAGAATTTACACCGGTATAAAATAGCTATTTTTTGTCATCCTAAAAAAATAGCTATTTTGTAGATAGAAGCTCAAATTACACAGAGTTTATTGAGAATAGTGTAAGTTTTGGATTGTAAAAGTATTTGATACCAATAATTGATTTTTTTGATTGCTAGCTAAGGTAAATAAACCTTTCGGTTGACTTTATTTGACCTTACTTATTTACTTTGCAAATCCAGAGATGAAGACACCCTTAGAAGAGAAACATTTATCTGATTCTGATAATTCCTTAAAGCAAGTTGCAAGAGTTGATGGAACTAAACTGAATCCAGAAACTTTTGCAAAACAATATCGAAAAGACGGTATTCCAGTTGTGATTACTGGTTTACTAGATTCGTTGAATAATTGGGATTTAGATTTTCTACGTGACAAGTTAGGAAACCAAGAATTTCCCGTTCGCTTTAACGGATGGGATAGGTACAAAAAAGAAAAAAATGCGTGGAACAATATTGGGAGTGGAGTTGAATCACGCACTCTTTCTTTTAATGAATATGCCGATTTATTATCTTCTAAAGAAGCTCATAAAAACGATATTTATCTTGGCAGATGTGCATTAAGAAAAACTCCACTTGCTGATACACCAGAACTTGAAGAAGCTGATGCAAAACTTGGTTTAAAAATGCCGGGTACTAGCCCTAATTTATGGGTATGTCCTGGAAGTCATATAACTCCTTTGCATTATGACCCCCTTGATGGTACTTTAATTCAGATTCATGGGGAAAAACGAATTGTGCTATTTGCACCATCTCAAACCTATAATCTTTATCCATTATCACTATTTAATTATTTAAAGCACGGTTTGAAACTGCGAGCTAATTACTCCCAGGTATATCCTGAAAACCCGGATTTCGTTAAATTCCCAAAATTCAAGAAAGCACTTTCTTATCGTTACGAAGTGATTCTTAAGCAAGGCGAAATTCTGTTTATTCCTGCGGGATGGTGGCACGAAGTAACTTCTTTAGGAGATGGAGTTGTTTGTTCAATTAATCGTTTCTGGCATGTTTTACCTTTAACTAGAGCCGCAACTTCTTGGAATAAATGGCGTTTACATCTTGGCGCTTTAATGACTGCACCTTATATTATTAGAACTTGGCTAGCTGCCATTTTTAGTAAGGATAGAGAACAAAAACTGCGTCATTTAATCCAAAGACTTTAATCAGTTAACAGTTAACAGTGAGCAGTGTGGAGTTTAGAGTTTGGAGTTTGAATTATTTATTCTTCCTCCTCTCCTTTTCTCCCTTACTTGCTATTTCCTATTCTAAATAATTCAAATTTTATATATTTCAATATGCAAAGCTTATCTAAGGGATTCGTTAAACAGTTAGAGAAATTATTAACCAAAGATGGTTGGTTGGAAAGATGGATTGCTAAAAATTCTTTGGTTGGTGATTCGGTTTTTTTTGAAGAAGAACAGTTTCCTTGGAGCAAAGACTTAGAAGCGAATTGGACTGTAATTCGCAAGGAATTAGACCAGGTTCTGGAGAGAGTAGACGATTTACCAAATTTTCAGGATATTTCTAAGCGTCAATCTCGGATTGCTAATGATAACCGCTGGAAAACATATTTTTTCTATGCTTTCGGGTTTAAAGCTACTAAAAATTGCGAAAGGTGTCCCGAAACCACTAAATTACTCGAACAAATACCGGGAATGAAAGTAGCTTTTTTCTCTATTCTTGCTCCGGGTAAACATATTCCCAAGCATCGGGGTAAACTGAAAACTTTTATTCGCTATCATTTGGGATTAATTGTTCCCGAACCAAAGGAAAATTGTAAGATTCAGGTAGCAGATGAAATTAAATACTGGGAAGAAGGTAAGAGTCTAATTTTTGACGATACTTTTTATCATGAAGTTTGGAATGATACGGATGGCTATCGTGTAGTTTTATTTCTTGATATTGCTCGTCCTTTAAAATTCCCAGTTAATGTTATCAGTTCGTTAGCTAATAAATTTATTACTGCAACTCCGATAGTTAAAGATGCGAAAGCTAGTCATAAAGCTTGGGAAGATAAGTTTGATAAAAAAACCGAATCTAAGGAATTAATTTCTTAGTTTGTTCGTAGTTGCGCTTTAGCGCCAAAATACTGCTTAAAGCGCTAAATTATAACTCCAAACCTTGATTTTATCATCAACGAGCAAACCTTTTTTGTTTTGCGAATCGGAAGATAAATTAAAAAAAGTTTCTTTGTTCGTACTTACTAATTTTTTGGCGCTCAAGCGCAACTACAAAGCTCTTAATTTTATTTACCATCTACGAGCAAACCGTTTTCTTTTACGAAGTAATCTCGATAAAATAAACCATAAAATAATTCCAACCGTTGATAGTGCTAGCAAAAGCATCCATAAAGGCTTGGGTAACATTAAATCGTAAATAACATCATCAATAAAATTTTTATCTACAGCGGCGGTTGTAGGATTTATAATACCAATATCCCCAACTATATCCATTTTCGTTTTTAACGATAGACTTCTTTCTTGAATTACTTTTAAAACCTTTTGGCTTCTGTCTCCTGTTAACAAAAAAGGTTGAGCCAAATCTTGATTTTCTCCAGCTACCGGTAAAATTTCAATGCTTTTTATTTGATTGGGAGTAAAAATAAATTTGGCTAAAAAGTTATCTGTCCAAAATGGATGATTGTGACCGAAAATAAAATTTCCCAAACAGTAAATTATCGGTTTATCTTTATAGATTTCAATTCCCTGGGGAAAATGGGGATGATGACCAAGAATAATATCAGCACCAAAATCTATAGATTTACGCGCTAAATTACGAACCCAAAATGGTGGTTTTCTACTGTCGTTAAGTCCCCAGTGAAAAGATATTATTATATAATCCACTTTTGGACGCAGTTTTTGAATATCTTCTTTAATTAACGATAAATCGGTAGACATTACACCAGCACGATTCGGCTTTGCATAACTCGAATCACCAGAATTTTCCGACATGGTGTAAGCAAGAAAACCCAAGCTAATACCGTCTTTTTCGCTAATAAATGGCAGTCGGGCTGAGGCTAAATCCTTACCGCTACCAACAGCAGGTAAACTAACTTGAGATAAACTTGTTAAAGTATCTTTTAAACCAGCAACTCCTGCATCTAGAGCATGATTATTAGCTGTAGATACAACATCAATTCCAGCCCATTTTAATCCCGACGCAAAAGCAGTTGGAGCTAAGAAAGCACCCTTTCTCTTTGCAGTATCTGATAAAGGGGTTTCTAAATTAACAAAAGCAATATCGGCATTTTCTAATACAGGTTCGATTTTTTGAAATGGATAACGTGCTTCTTCCTGTTTTGATGCAAATTCTAAATTGTATCGAATAATTCGCTGGTGAAATAAACTCTCTTGAGCCATTCTCGACCACTCTACGTCTCCCCCAGCTAATAAAGTGATTTGAGATTGTGTTTGTGCAATTGCAAGTTGTGAATAGCCAAAAAATATTATTGTCGTTATTAGGGCTATTTTGAATAAAAATATTTGATAGTGCGTTAACGCAATTTTTTTGTCGTTAGTTTTTAATAGCGAGGAAGATGCTCTTACTCCGAAATTAAGATTAAAATTAAAAACAAACTTTAAAATTTGTAATGCTCCCTTTTTAACAAGCCTATTCATTTGAAATCATGCTTTCTTTCGCGAAAATATTAACACATTAAAACCCCTGTAGAGGGGTTTTGTTTGTATAGTCGCGGTTTCAACCACCAGGAATTATATTTTCTTAATTATCATATCTGGCTTTTTCAAGCGCTTTACCTTGTTGAATGCTGAGTAAAGCAGTTATTAAAGCAACTCCCGCTCCGACAAAAAATACCCCAATATCAGCATTCTTCCAAACTGGTCCTAAAAATATAGGAGAGAAAAATTGTCCTAAATTACTTGCTCCCGTACCGATAGCTAAAATGCTCGAACGTACTTCTTTAGGAGTTGATTTAGATAGTGCATCGTATAGATTGGGCATTACTATACCAAATCCCATCCCAAAAATAATGGCTGTAGGTAATATAAAATAAAGCTGCTCTACAAAAGGTATAGTCATCAACGTTAATGCCATCAAGACAAATCCCAAGCCGATGGCTTTAGCGCTGCCCAAACGCTTCGCTAACTTACTCGCACCTACAGCAGAAATAACAGCAGCACCAATGGCTCGTGATGCTAAAATCGCTCCATTAGTAGCAGTATCGGCTCCGATAGCTTCTTTAAAATGTAGGGGAGCGTAGATTATTACTACATAAAAGATGGCAGATGTCAAAGCTAAAGCAGTAAATAAAGTTATAGTACTACTAGCTTTCAAGCTGGCAATTAATTTATCTTTTTGACCTAAACTGATTGATGAAGAACCTTTACGCTTACGTTTTGGTAATAAATAGTAGGCTAGCAACGCTGCGGGTATAGCCAAACTATACATAGCAAAAGTAAATCGCCAATTGTATTTACCAAGTAAACCACCAACAATAGGAAAGATAATGCTAGCGATTGCTAATGCGCTGGTAGTGTAACCAAGGATGCGGGTTCGCTTCTCTCCTTCGTACATACTGCTGAGAATACCAATGCTCGCGGCCGCAATTCCTCCGCTTGCAGCCCCTAACAATGCTCGCGAAATTAATAAAGGTGTAAAGCCATTTGCAAAAGCGCCAGCAGTACCAAAAATTGCGTAGCAAATAAGTGATGGTATTAACACCTTTGCTTTACCGATGCGGTCGGCGAGTATTCCAAAAATTGGACTAAATAAAAAAATTGTCAGACAATGCATGCTCACTAGCATTCCCGACCATCGCGGGTCAATTAGAAGCTGGTCTTTAACTTCTGGCATTACTGGAGCAACAACGCTTCCCGTCATAGTGGTCAAACTACCACAAGCCAGTAACACCAATAATATGGGAATTTGTTTGCGAGTTTCTCTAGTTAGAAGCGATGTTGACATGTAAAAAGTTCCTTACAAGGACTATTTGTTTGGTATAAAAAAGGTAGTAAAACTTGTTTCTTAAAATTTTGTTTATTTCGGTATTCTTCTGCAATTTAATATTGTTTTCTTAAAGAAGATGTCAAGACGATAGTATTTAAGCATAACAAGTAGAATAAACTAATTTATTCATCTTGAATAGGCAAATCCGATAACAAAATCCCCTCCTAGTTAATAGGTGGAGGGGACAATAGTATTACATATTTAGAATTGTTTTAAGCTTGAAGTGTTCCGCTTTATTTATGATGGTGCCTTGCACTTCGCGACAAATACGCTAATCACTAAATAAATTATTGAAAATTTTATAAAGGCCTCACAATCATTTTAATTATTCCCAAGAGAAATTTAAAGGAGTATCCAACGGCCACTGTTTGCCTTTATAAAACAATATTTGATGAAGGTGTAAGCTACCGTATCGAAATGAAGCTTGAAAGGATTGCAGGTAGAGATACCACATTCGCAAAAATCGCTCATCATAGGTTGTCCCTAATGATGCAATTTTTTCTCGGTTTTGAGTAAAATTCTCTGCCCAACGCCTCATAGTTTCGGCATAGTGAGCCTTAAGATTTTCACAATGGGCTACTGGTAGTTTTGCAAGCCGCAGTTCTTTCATTAATTCGTGAAGCTGTGGTGCACAGCCGCCTGGAAAAATATATTTATTACTCCAAGCTCCGTTTCGTTCGTTACTTTCGGTGACAATTGTGTGCAGAAAACCGATCCCATTGGGAATTAAAAGTTCTGATGCTTTCTGCATGAATGTCCCAAAACTTTTTTTGCCAACTGCCTCAAACATGGCGATGCTGACAAATTTATCGTATTGTCCTTTTATTTCTCGATAATCAGCAATCTCGATTTTGATTTTATCGTTCAGACCTTTTTGAGCAATTCTTTCTTTCGCTAATGCTGCTTGTTCTACGCTTAAAGTAATACCGGTTCCAGAAACTCCATAGTGTTCTGCTGCGTAAATCAGCATTCCACCCCATCCACAACCAATATCAATCAAAGATTCTCCCGGTTTTAAAGCCAGCTTTTTACAAATTAATTCGTATTTTTGCAGCTGCATTTGTTCGAGGGTATCGGTTTCTTTAAGCTGATAACCACACGAATAGGTCATTGTCGGGTCGAGAAAATACTGGTAGAAATCGTTTCCAACATCATAATGATGCTGTACGTTTTTACGGCTGTTTTGAATGTTGGTAGGAACTGTTTGTAAGCGTTGAGTTATTACTTTGATTAACAGTGGAATTGTTACCCTTTGACTGGCTTTCGAGTACACATTATTCCGAAACAGCAAGCCAATCATTTCGGCGAGTCTATCATTTTCCTCGTCCCACCAGCCTTCCATATAAGCTTCGCAAAACCCAAGCGTACCAAATGCTAAAGCGCGGTCGTAAGTATCGGGATTGTAAATCTTTAGGTAAAAAGCTTCAGAAGATTCTTCTCCAAAATGGAAAGCTTGACCATCTGGATTAATGACTGTGAGATTACCTTGTTTTATTAAAGTGAAAAGCTGATATAAATAACGTTCTCCGCTAGGTAGTGCAGAAATGATATTGTTCCAGTTCTGGCTCGAAGGAGAGATTACTTCCTTTGTTTCTTTTAAATTTCGCGCTTCAGTTTGTGTCATAAATAAGACCGTCCCTGTATTTCATATAAAAAGAAAACAGTTAATAGGAAACGAGAAACGGTGAAAAAGTTAATATACATGTGTTTCCTCTTTGTTGCAAGCTAATAATAATCCTGCAAGTTTTGAGTATTTCACCATATATATTTCTTCTTCCCCGTTTCCCGCTTGTTATTACCTAAAACTAATTATTTCTTCACTATTTTTTGGCAACTTTGACATTTTTTGCCAATCCGACTAATTCTAATAATTGAATGGTCGTCCAAATCATGTCAATTTCCCACCATCTCAAACCATGACGGGCTGAATATTGAAAAGCATGGTGGTTATTATGCCAGCCTTCACCGAAAGTTAATAAAGCTACCCACCAACAGTTAGTAGAGTTGTCTTCTGTCTCATGGCTACGATAGCCAATCATATGACAAGCACTGTTGACGAACATAGTAGAGTGAATTCCGACAAACAAACGGACAAAGATTCCCCAAATTACGAAAGACCAGCCTCCGAGCAAATATAAAATCACTCCCAAGGCAACTTGTAATTCAAGATAGTAACGGTGACAAAACTGATAGAATTTATCGTCAGCAATATCTTTGGTATAGCGGGGACGTTCGCTCAGAGTCGGAACGGTGTGCATTAACCAGCTAATGTGACACCACCAGAAACCTTTCCGGGAATTGTGGGGGTCTCTTTCTTGATCTGAATACAAATGATGTAATCTATGATATCCAACCCAGCCAAATACACCTCCCTGGAGAGCCAGAGTACCGCAAAGAATCAAGAAATATTCCAGCCATTTAGGAACTTCTACACTGCGATGGGTAGCTAAACGGTGAAAACCAAAAGTAATTCCCAGACCAATGGTCATAAAGTGTAATAAGAATGCGACCCCTACAGCAGACCAGCTAAAGGTATTGGGTAGAAACGCTAACAACACTGCTAAATGAAGTATGACAGTGAAAACAATGACCTTCAACCGAGGAGAAGGTGGATTCAATTGAGGTAAAGAAACTGGAGATAAATTGGTTGTCATGAATTTTTTTTGCTTTACGCTGGATTGAATTTTTCCATCTTTAATATTTGCTCAAAATCAAAGCTCATAGAAATTACGTTCTTGTGACGTTAGCGTAGCGTGTTTCTCAAGGGACATAAAATCAAGCTTTACAATCACTATCTCCCTCCCGAAGACACTACACTAATGCTTCGCTCCACCCGGAGGTGAACACGTAGTCCGTGCGGAATTCCTGACTTAATTAATTACAACAATGGTTAGCACCCTCCATTCGTTCCTGGAAGCGTGAAACGGCATTAAGTTTACAGCTTTGTCTAGAATTTGCTTTTTAATAACCAACAGTACTACGATTCCGAAAAATAAATTTAGCAAAGAGCTACGCTAAAACGCAAAAAAAAATTATCAATTTCAGCTTTTTTTTATTTTTGTTGTTGTAATCTTATTGATGGAATTTCTGATTTTATGTTTCCTTGAAACTAATAGCGCGAATATCAACTGGTCAATTGAATTTTTATTAATATATCGCAATTTCTACAATATTGAAGGCAATTTTCTTTACAATCCAAATCTGAATAACAGCTTTATCGTGTCACAGAGTATTCTGCTTCACAAATTCAAAATAAATTCAAATCGTTGTTTATATTACCTAAATTTTGGATATTATTATACAATTTAGCTTTTAGATTTTGTATGCTCGAATATTTGATAAAGTAAAATTTAGATAAATAGCTACATCAAGTAGGCTCACTTTTTCAAGATATTACGGTTTTTACTACCTGCGCTTGAGTTATGTCCCTAATCCTTAAATATAAGATTTGTATATATATATGAGAATAACAAGTAACAAATAAGTTCTTTACAGTTAAGTAATTTAACTTATTCAGAAGTATTAAACTATATTGGTGGTCATAAGCGTGAACAATAAAATTATTGATAGGCACGAAGATAAAAGTGTCATAAGACACTCGACATTTGCCAAAAATCTGATAAAACTATTGAATAAAAGCGGCAATTAGGCAATTAAAAATAAAAATGCCTACAATCACCATTTTTCAGAGACCTGACGGTTTGTTTTGCCATAAGTTCTTGCTTAATTTCTAAGAACTTTGTAAATTTCTAATAAGATTGTTTGCAGGTCCTTGAGAAAGATACGCTAACTTTCTGTCGTAATTGCTCATATAGTTAATTACTTATTAGGGAGTACCGTAATGGAAATAGCTCCAATTCTGAGGAGCCAAACCGTTCAAAATCAGGTGCGCGAAGTTGGTATCAACCCAAATTACTGGTATCCTGCAACTTGGGCTTCGGAACTTAAGCCAGGTCAAGTGTTGCCCGTAGTAATCTGGAATTCGGCGATCGCACTTTATCGTTCGGAAAATGGTCAGGTTTATGCAATAGAAGATGCTTGTCCGCACAAAGGTGTAGTCTTGCATAAAGGTAAGGTCGCTGGGGAGAATCTCACCTGTCCTTATCATGGTTGGGAGTTTGATGGTGATGGGGTATGTCAAAATATTCCCTATTTCCCTAAAAACCAAAAGCTACCCTGTGCAAAAGCACGTAGCTATCCAGTAAGAGAAAAATATAATATTGTCTGGATTTTTCCGGGAGCGGTTGAAGATTCAGAAACAGCAGATTTTCCTTCAGTTCCGGAGTATGACGACCCAAACTGGCTGGCTATTCCCATACCAGGAGAGTTTAAAGCTCATTTCTCCATCTGTAACGAAAATACTATGGATGTGTTCCACGGCTACTTGCATGAAAATTTGCAGGGCTGGTTTGACCCGGAACTACTGAGTTTAAAAGCCTCCGAAGCATCGGTATTCGCACAGTATCGAGTATCCTATCAAGGTTGGTTGACAAAGTTTTTCGGATTCAGCGAACAAGGGAACGAAGTGACAACTCGCACTGTCTCAATTAAATATAACTATCCTCATTACCATAGTTCTTTGGAAGGAATGTCTTCCATTTATTTGATGCGTCAACCAGTGGGGGCACAATTAACAAAATCTTTTTCTCTGTTATTTATCAAAATTCGCCTTCCTCAGTGGTTTGTAAAGCCATTGCAGAAACCGATAGCAAAAATCATTTGGCGGTTTTTCTTGAAAAGTTTTCTTGACCAAGACACCGAGATGATTGAAAGCGAGCAACAAACCTACTTAGCCAATCCCCAAAGACGTTATGTAGAAATTAATCCAGCAATTATCGCCCTACAACGGGTTATTGTGGGTCAATATGAGAAATTTGTGCAACAATCTAAAAAACTATCCAATGGTAATAATGATAATTACGCATCTCCGACTGCTGAAATCAAATCAAATTTAACCTCTACTTAGAAAAGTAGTAAACCATCTGATATAACAGACGGATTGATGGTACAAAGTAAATTTTCAACTGCAAACATATATTAAAAGCCCATAGGCAAATTTTAGGTGAGAGGAGTTATTTGTGGAAGTTGTAGAAGAGTATATGCAGGGACTCTATCAAAGTGGTCTCTATCCAGATAAGTTTATTTGTCATCAAAAGCAAGGTAATTTTGTCGAAGTTGAAGATCCTGCTGATGGTAAGCGATATAAACTTTTGACATTTTGCACTAACGATGTTTTGGGGTTAGTTCAGTCAGAAGCTGTAAGACAAGCGGCGATTGATTCAATTCTGCAATATGGTACTTCCAATAGTTCCTGCTCCGTGCTAAGCGGTAGAATTGATTTGCATCGTCAGCTAGAAGAAGAAATTTCAGCTTTCAAACATTTACCCCACACTCATCTATTCGTAAATGCTTGGATGGCAATGCAAGCATTGATAGATGGTTTCTGTCACCTAGCTATTAATCTTCCTGGGTTTCGGAACACCAGAGAAACTTTGATTCTGACTGACCTTCTCAACCACGGCTGTATACTTTCGGCAGTTACCAACGCCAGCAATCGTTCCGGGAAGATGTTTAGTCACAGTCCTGACGTTCGCGTGAAAGCTTACCGTCACTGCGATGTAAATGACTTAGCCCGAAAATTACGACGCTACGCAAAGCCAAACGACCGTATTCTGGTAGTTTCCGATGCAGTGTTCTCAATGGATGGCGATATCGCTCCATTACCTGAAATGCTGGATGTTTTGGAAAACTACCCCGGTAGCGTCATCGTTATGGATGAAGCTCATGCGAGCGGTGCAATTGGTCCGAAAGGTGGCGGTATCTACGACCACTTTGGTATTACACCCCAGCAAGTACTTGATAGAGGAATGGTGCCATTAATTATGACCACCTTCTCTAAATTCGCAGCTTCCGCAGGTGCAGCAATCAGTTCCCATTCACCAGAAATGATTGACTTGTTGGATGTTTCACCAACTTCCATCGGTACAATTTCGCTTCCTGCACCAACTACAGCAGCAGCATTAGAAAGTATTCGTCAGGTAAGACAGAAGCCAGAACTTGTCGAAACTCTTCAAGCCAATGCTCGTTATTTGAGAGCGCGTTTAATCGAGAATGATTTTGCTGCGATTGGTGAAACCAATGTAATTCCAGTATTGGTACCTCCCGAAATCAATCCCAAGCAATTCTGTCGTCATTTGATGGAGCATCACGGTATTTGGGTATCTGCGATTTGGTTTATTGCTAAACCTCGCTTAAGAATTACCGCAAACGCTCTTCATACCAAAGAAGATATGGACAAATTGGTTGATGCATTGGTAGAAACCAGAGAGCTTCTATATAAGCCTGCAACTGTTGCTACTGCTTAGAAGTATATGCTTGTCAGGGGTATGGATATTTACCCCGAAGGAATTATAACTCTCCTTTATCTGTAAGGATTGTTGAGGTTTTAGAAACCCGGTTTTTTTCAAAAAACCGGGTTTCTGAATTTTTCTGTAGAGATTTCTAATCGTGACAACATAATTAATTTGTTACGAGACGAGCGAGAAACCGGGTTTCTGAAATTGGTGCAAGAAATCAGATATTATTTAATCCCCCATCTCCTGTTCCAAATAATTAAAATAACCCAATAAAATTATCATAATTAACGATTACACTGTAACTTTTTTACATTAAACGTAATACTTTATTACTGGATATGGTTACTCAAGTCCAAAATTTTCAAGTATCGGTTGTAACTACAGACGCACAAAGAGAAATATTTCTTGATGTGCCTTTTAAAGTATATAAAAATTACCCCAATTGGGTTCCACCTATTCGTAGCAGTATCGCTAAACAATTAGCAGTTAATGAAAATCCTTTTTTGGAATATGGGGAATTTCAGCAGTTTATTGCTATTTCTGAGAAAACTGGTGAAGCTTTAGGAAGAATTGTCGCGATTATTAATCGGAGATTAATCGAAAGCGAAGGTAAAAATGTCGGTCTTTTCGGCTATTTTGAATGCGTCGAAGACTTTGAAGTTGCTAAAGCTTTGTTGGAAACTGCTTCTAAATGGCTGCGTGACAAAGGAATGAATTTTGTTAGGGGACCAATTAATTTATCTACTCACAATAGCTGTTTATTTTTAGTAGATAAATTTGATGAACCACCAATCATGATGACACCTTATAATCCGCCTTATTATCCTGAATTTATGGAAAGGGCTGGTTATTACAAAGGAAATGATGCTTATGCTTATGATTTTCCTCTTGATATTGCTCTAGAACCCAAATTTGAAAAAGGTTATAGAATCGCTTGTAAATCTGGAATTAATTTTCGCCCTCTTCATACTAAAGGGGAAGGTTTTGAAAAAGATTGTCGCAGTCTTTACCAACTGTTTAATACCGCTTTTGCTAACAACTATAGTGCTACTCCTCGTGCCGAAGAGGAATTTATGGATGAAGCAAAAGAGTTACAATCATTAGTAGACCCCGATGTATTTCCTATTGCTGAAGATAATGGTAAAATTATAGGCTGCTGGATGGGTTTACCGGATTATAATATTGCTTTAAAACATGTTAATGGTAAATTAAATTTTTTAGGAATTCTCAAATTTCTTTGGTATCGTCGGCAAATCGACCAAGGAAGAGTTATTGTTATTGCCAGCTTGCCAGAATATCGTCGTAAGATGGTACCTTTAGGATTAATTTACCTGGGAATGCAGGGAGGAATTAAAAAAGGTAAACCATATAAAAGAGCAGAACTTTCTTTTGTTTGGGAAGATAATTCACCCTCCCGAAAGTTAGTCGAAGCAGCAGGTGGCAAAATCTACAAGACTTACCGAATTTACGAGAAAGCGTTATGAAAGCCTTAGTTACAGGTGCCAATGGATTTACGGGTTCGCACTTAGTAAAAGCGCTACAGCAGCGTGGCGATTCGGTTGTTGGGCTAGTGCGAGAATCCAGCGATTTAACAAGATTAAAAGATACAGAAATAGAGTTAGTTTTTGGAGATATTACCGACCGTAAAGCCTTGCGTGAAGCTATGAAAGATGTTGATACAGTCTTCCATACTGCGGCTTTTGTGGAATTGGGTTTGGTTGATGCTGCAAAAATGGAGCGGGTCAACGTTGAAGGAACCCAAGCCGTTTTAGAAATTGCTAAAGAAATGGAAATTTCTAAAATGGTTTATTGCAGCACTATTGGTGTTTACGGGGATACGAAAGGTGAAGTAATAGATGAAACCTTTGAAAGAACTCAAGAAGACTTTTCATCTGCTTACGACAGTACCAAATACGAAGCTCAGCAGCTAGTTGATAACTACGCTGTAATTGGTTTTCCCGTAGTTAGTGTTATGCCATCGGGTATATTTGGTGGCGATGACCCCCATTACAATCCCGCGTTTAAACTATTTTTGCAGGGTAAATTAAAAGTATGGGCAGGTGGGGAACGTATTACGGGAATAGTTCATGTAGATGACCTCGCAAACGCCATGATATTAGCAGCAGAAAAAGGCGAAAGAGGAGAGCATTACATCATTTCGGCTGGTGAAATACCTTTCGGGCAAATATTTGAAATCATGGGAGAACAGACCGGAATTTCTAAACCTGTGGAACTTCCTCCGTCCGTGATTAGAATGGCTGGTAATATTATTGACCCGATAGGAAAGCTATTATCCTGGAATCCACCTATAAGCAAAGAACGAGTACATTATCTGTATGACCGCTGCGTGCGGGTTGATGCAACAAAAGCTCGTGAAAAACTCGGTTGGAACCCTCGTTCCGTATCCCAAACATTGCAAGAAATCACTACACAGTTACAATCCGAGATTTGATATTACATTTAGTCTGTGAATGCAACTTATTAAATTCATCTAACGTCTTTGACTAAGTAATTTTGTATGCAATTATCATGTCGATAAATTGTTACGATAAATTACGAGAGAAATATTCCTTCAAAAGTTTATATGAATCCTGTGTTATTAAGTGCTTCGACAGCAATAATTTGTTTTCTCATTGCTTTCATACTAGCAAGTTTAGTTGAATACTGGCTGCATCGATTAATGCATGTGAACCGCAAGATTGGTGAGCGTCATCGCGACCATCATCGTCGTAATGAAGGACAAGGTGTGATTTGGGAATTCCGCGATTACGTAGTTGGTAGCTTAATTGTTTTACCAGTCATGTTTTTCTTTTCTTGGGATGCTGGTTTTGGCTGGTTGTTCGGAAGTTTAAGCTATGCAGCTTTCTCAGCTTATGCTCATCAATTACAGCATGAAAACCCGAGTAAATGCTTCTGGATGAAAATGCCAGTACATTACGTACATCATAAATATGGCATGTGGGAGCATAATTTTGGCTTAGCTGTAGATTGGTGGGACCATGTTTTTGGTACTTATAAACCCGTTGAAGAATGGATGGGTGAAAAAGAAATTGCTCTATCCGAGCGCGGTTATTTACAACTTAAATGGTGGTAATTTTTCGCTTTTTTAGATTTTGAGACACCCGGTTTTGATTGAAAAGCCGGGTTTGTATTTTGGCTATAGGTTTTAAGGGTTTTCAAGTAGAACATTTTTGTGGACTGTAACCCATGTAATTTATACGAAATTCCTTTTGCTTGTTTTTCATACTTTGAATGTGACGGATTAAAACTGCAAAAGAATTGATTCCTTGAAGGGCTAGTAATGTCATCCAGCATAATGCTTTGATAATACTAAAGGCTGTAGGTCGTGTTAATCCCTCATGGATAGCAATCCGTGCTTCATCTAAAAAACCGTCATATTCTTCTGATTTGAAAGAATTATGAAAAAGCGAGACTTTAAGTCCATGTATTCCGCTAACCATATGCTTTCCCATTCGGATACGTTCTAATTGCGCTACTTCAAAGTGATATAAATCGTGATAGTGAATGCAAACACCTTTGACTTTGATATGCTCGTTACCTATTTTGATGGGAATTAGGCTAATACAACCTAAAGTTTTCTTCAAATTAATAATTTTAGGACTTTTGTTAGTGATATCTAAACCTGATTTAATCAACATTACCCAAAATTTTCGATAGTCAGATAAAGCTATCTTCTTACTTTTCTTTTCTATTTTCTTACTATTATTATTTTTAGAAACTGATTTTGTTTTGATAGTTGATTTTTTATTTATATTATCGACTGATTTAAAAACTTCATCCCAAAAGCTAAATAGATAATAAGGTACTTCAATATTTTTTTCAGATTGTAGTTCTAGACAAGCTTGTAAACGTTGCTGTAAAGCTTGTTGATACTTTGATAATTCAGCAGGAGATAAATGCTGACGACGCTTGTAAATTGTAAAAGCACGCAATAGTAACCATTTCATTCGAGTTGAATAAATATGATTGTCAGTATTATGCGATGATTCTATATTCCATAATGCTTTTCCTAAAGCCATTTGCTGACACCAAGAAAGCTTAAGTTGTTTGTTCATTGTGCTTGTATAGTTACTTTGTAATCTGCAACAGCAAAAAATTGGATGTCGCGAATAAATTCAAAAGAGTATATAACTACTACACAAGCTATTTAGGAAATTATGATTTCACTGAAAATTAGCTTCAAAAAAGTCTTGAGATTGATTTTAAGGCTGATATATAGCGTTTTTCGGTTGGGTGAAATACACCTTGATAGACCTCACCCCCAGCCCCTCTCCTTGTCAGCGGAGAGGGGTGTATTCTATCCAACTGAGAACTGCTATACAAAGTAGGTTAAAATGCACTAAAACTTTACCCAGTCTGATTTATCAGAGTTTGTGTATAAGAAAGGGGAATTCATTCCAAGGTGATTGATAAGAATGGTGCAAGATGCAACTTCAAAATTGCTTTTAAATTACTTTAAAATAAAATCAGCAACCGGCTTATCTTTTTCTATTGGAGTAATGTCGGGAACGCTCAACAGAACCGAGCGCTGAATAAATTTATTCTCTTTATTACTATCTTGAATTCGTCTTTCTACACGACTTGGGATACCGTAACCGTAGACGACATGTCCTTGACCGGCTAAAACAACTACTTGAGAATCTGGATTGGCTTTGATATAACTAGCGATACCATCAGCCATTGTCTCATCCCACAATACTTGGGCTAGAAAAAAGCGATTTGCGCTATCACTGTTTCCATGTCCCGCGCTTTGATGTTGTTCAAATACTTTTAATACCATTTGACGATATGGTATGTTATCGAGTCGGATTTCTGTGATGGGTGGAATTAACTTTTTTTCTTCATCAGTTAATTTATCTAGTCCTTCTTTTGCTACTTTTCGACTAATTTCACTAGGAGTATTTAAGGCTAAAACGGGTATTTTTTTCTCCTTCGCAAAGCGTAAAATCGGAGCGTAGAGTTCCCAATCAAAACCCCAACGATTTTTATATTCGGTTTTTTCAACTAGTTCTGCTTCAGTAATTTTTCCTGCAATATACTGGTTAATAATTTCTTGAAAGGGACGTTGAAACATTTCCATCCCAATGGCTATTTTTGGATTACTTTTATATAACTCTTTGAGAATTTTTAATTGATTTTGGTGGTCTTGGGAACTGTCGTGGGTTTCTCCAAGATATACTACTTTAGCTTTTTTTAATTCGGGTAAGATTTTATTTAAATTATCGACGCATTGACTATTAGAAAATTTTTGGGAGCAGGATATATTTGTAGGTTCGGAAGCACAACTTGGTAAAGTGTAAATGAGAAATATTCCTAAAGATAAGACACATAACTTAGTGAAATAAAGCGGAAGACGCTGCATAGTTTTAGTTGAGTTGAAAATAGTCACGAGTTACATTACTCAAGGGTGTCCGGAGGAGCTATTACAAATTATATTTAATGGAATAAACTATTACTTTCTATTTTTAAGGGAGCATCCCAATTTTGCAACTTTACCAAAATATTGATTGTCATTGCGAATGCAGCGAAGCGGAATGAAGCAATCGCAAAGTCTAGTTATTGCGATTGCTTCGCTTCATTTCATTACGCTCGCAATGACAAATTATATTTTTCCACATTTGGGATGCTCCCATTTTTAATCGCTAATATTTAACAAAACTTTCTGCGTTCCCTTGATTTGAGCGCGTTCAAATGCAGCTATTCCTTGACTTAATGAATAACGAGCATCAATTAAAGGTTGAACGTCGATTTGTTCTCTAGCTAAAAGTTCTAGGGCTGGCGCAAATCTACCACAACGGGAACCAATCAAGGTAATTTCATCTACAACAATAGCTGATGCATCTAAGCTAAGATTTCCTGCATAAGTACTTTTAAGAACTAATGTACCCCTCGGACGTAATGCTTTTTGTGCCATCGCAAATCCTTGTGCATTTCCGGTACACTCAACGGCTATATCAAATGTACGTTCTTGAATATCTTCTGACTTACCTGTTTTGATTCCCCTAGCTCTAAGATTGGCAAGTTTTTTATCGTGTCTACCGACTGCAAATAAATCACAACCGGTAATAGAAAGGGTTTGAGCAACTAGCTGCCCTAATTTACCATCCCCTACCACCAAAACTTTATCCTGGGGATGGATTTTTATTTGGGTTTGAATTTCTAAAGCAGCAGCAATGGGTTCGGTAAAGGTAGCAACTTCTGTAGGAATATTATCGGGAACGGGGTAAAGGTTTTCGGTGGGTAAAGATAAGTAATCAGCAAAAGCTCCGTTACGATTCACAATACCCAATACACTACGATTTTCACAGTGAGTGGGTTCGTTACGCAAACAAAACCTACAATGTCCGCAAGCTGCGTTAATTTCTCCTACAACTCTTTTATTAATTAAATTTTTGGGTCCTTCTTCAACTATTCCGACAAATTCATGTCCTAATATCCCTTTGTAAGGATAATAACCGCGAATTAATTCTAAATCAGTATTACAAATACCCGCAGATAATACCCTGACCCGTGCTTCTCCCTCCTTGATTTCCGGTTCGGGAATATCATTAAGTAATTCTAATTGATTATTTTCTAGCCAAAGTCCTCTCATATTTTTTATTAATAAGATTGGGGTTTAGGAGCTAGGATTACAAAAAAATCCTGTTCGCTATTCCCCGTTTTCTCTAATACAACATCGGATTTGTCTTAGGTTGATAATCCATACATTCTATTGCTTCTTCGGTGTTAGCAATAGAAGGATTAACGGTACACTTCAAACGATAATCATCGGTAAAATACTGACAGCCCGTACATGGAATTTGATGCATTTGCTGTGCTGTTGCAATTCCATCTTTCGCCGCACTCCACATACTCCAAGCGGCTAAAATAACTAATGACCAAGCACAGATGAAGCAAATGGGCACTAAGAAAGGTCGAATCGCATTAACTAAGCAATAAAGTATTTGAAACACGATTTTCAGGTCAAAGGTTAAAGGTTGAAGGTTAAAGGTTAAAGGTCAAAGTTCAAAGCTTAATTATTATTATCAATGCCCTATGACCAATGCCCAATTCCCTAATAATTGATTAAACACCCGAATGACCGAGCGCTATACCCGCAACTAACATTCCTAAAACTAGAAATGGTTGGGCACTAGCTTGATATTTTACATCGTTTTCCAAGGGGTCGCGTAGGAAGTACATATCTTGCAACGTGATTTGAGGAATTATTAATAACACTAGTATTGCTGCATACAAATTCTGATGTATGTAAACAAGATATCCTGCAATCAACATCTGAAAAATATCAATCATTCCCGCGCAGATGAAAGCCGCTTTTTCTACTCCAAAAACCACCGGTAAAGATTTCAGCCCGAATTGTTTATCACCTTCTACACTCTTGAAGTCATTAACAATCGCGATTCCTAAGCCTGCCAAACTATATACAACGGTAAATACTACTACTTTCCAATTTAGTTCGCCGAATAACGCATGACCCGTACACCAAGGAAAAGCAATATAGCTTGCACCAAGAGCATAGCCACCCAACCAACCGTTTTGTTTCAGTTTTAAAGGTGGTGCAGAATAAATATAGGCTATCAATACACCTAATACAGCGATAACCGAAATTGTGGGAAACTCATTTCCTGCCCATCTATCTAAAGCAAAAGCTAAACCCAAACCGGCAATCATTAATACCCAAATTTGGGTAATTACCTGGGGTAAAGGAATCGCACCGGAAGGTATTGGACGATAGGGTTCGTTGACTGCATCAATTTCGCGGTCATAATATTCGTTTAAAGTTTGGGTATAACCCGCTAGGATTGGACCTGCGAGTAACATACAAGCAGCCGACTTAAGAACATTTTCCAAAGTCCAGGTATAGTTACCCGAAGAAGCAGCACCACAAACAACTCCCCAGATTAGAGGAATCCAGGTAATCGGCTTCATTAACTGCAAACGAATCTTCCAAATAGAAGTTTCACCAGACGCTGCACCCTTCATTCCTAACAACTGTCTGGTTTTTGCACTGCGATTATCAGCTTCTGATTTTGATTGAGTTGATTCAGACATTTTATTTATTGGTAATGGGTAATGGGTAATTGGTAATTGGTAATTGCGAATTGGGGATTGGGGATTGGGGATTGGGGATTGGGGATTGAAAAAAAAGAAAGAATTAGTAGCTAAAAATTTACTCTTAATTCTTAACTCCTAACTCCTAACTCCTAACTAATAATCCAAAATCGGAAATCTAAAATCTAAAATCCCATTACCTATTACCCACTACCAATTACCCATTACCTATTTTTAAAACGAAATTATCAAATATTGGTTCTGAAATTTCGCACCTGCGACGGGTTTACCGCTCAGGGCGGTCGGTAATAATATATTTCTTCTTTGGTCTCCTGCTTCTATGGTAACTTCTGGGCCATACTGAGTTAGTTTGACTTGTTTTTTGTCAAATCCTGGCAAGAATAACTTGACCTGACGAGCGTTAACATCAATTTCTATCGGTTTGGGAGCTAGTTGCGTCTGCGCTGTAAAGTCGGGGAGAGCATCTATTAATGGCTGCCAATTACCTTCTTGAATATCTGGGATATTACTTACTTGCAACGGAGCAAAGTCTTCAGAGACATTTGAATTTCCATCTTCTGAAATAACAATAACACCACCAATAGTTAAACCAACCTGTTGAGCGCTTCCCCAAAGATAGCGACTTGTTACTACTTCCATCGGGTCTGGGGTTGTTACCAAGAAAGCGCTGAACTGTTGGGGATTTGCTAAAACTTTTTTACCTTTGTCCAAGATGTTATTTGCTTGGTTTGTAGGTTGAGAAAAGTTATCTGCTGTAGGATTGACGTTAAGAAAGGTAGAAATCAACGGCTGGATAAAAGGTGAATCCGAGATTGCCTTACCCAAATCCGAGCTGACAAACAATTGTCGGAAACGACGCACGTACCAACTGATAGATTCTGGCATTCCCAACATTCGTAGGGTCTTTAAATCACCTGTTCCGTTATAAACAATTACGTCATATTTACCGCTCTCAAAGTATTCGCGAATAGCATTCAGTGCCAAAGCGCCATCCATCCCAGGTAAGATTGATAATTCTTGCCCGTATACATCTTTGAGAATAGGTGTTTTGAGATATTGCGCTTCGAGTTTCTTCACTTCTTCCCAATTGCGTTCTAACAACACGGAAGATTGAAACTGCACCGCTTGCAAATTAGCGCCAATCTCTTGAGGGTCGGGACCTAAATCCGCACCCAACATAACTGGTAAAACGGGTTCTGCACCGCTTGCTAGAAGAACCCGTTTTCCTTGATTTGCCAGTGATTTAGCAGACGCGATCGCGATTTTAGTTCGGGCCGCGCTGCTTTCACCCAAAAAGGTCAATATCTGGGACATTTTATAACTTCCAATTTCCGCCTAATTAATCAACTTCAACTTAGCAGCAGATTGCTCGCAGAAACTTCCCTCTATTGCACTAATTTGAGTTCATCTTCAAAAAACCAAGTAGCAGAATTGTCATCAAACTTCACCACGCAGCCTACGCCCATACCATCAGTTATTTTAAAATCTTTGATGGTACCGACTTTTCCTAACTTGTTAGATGTGCTTCCAGAGGATAAACGGTCGCGTAAACGAACTACCTTAACTTTTTGTCCTACTTCCATGCCGAATTATATAATTTAATGCACTAAACCAAGACTAAGTTTAGCTGAATTAGGGACTTCTGGGAATTGGGAATTGGGTAATTGGAAATTGGAAATGAACCATTTCGTTGTATGACTATTGAGAAATTTTGTTCAAAGGAATGGGCAATAGTAAGCTTAATAACCTTTGCTTAAAATATATTTCCTGTAGACATTTGCTCGCAAAGAAGAATAATTCAGGTTGATAACGGTTACAAGTAGGATTTGACCTGTAAATTGACCGCTAATTACTAACTGATTATTCAGGTGTGAGGAG
Source organism: Calothrix parasitica NIES-267 (assembly GCF_002368095.1). GTDB lineage: Bacteria > Cyanobacteriota > Cyanobacteriia > Cyanobacteriales > Nostocaceae > Rivularia > Rivularia parasitica. The sequence goes on from NZ_AP018227.1 coordinate 578,004, forward strand.
TCGGAATTCTATGCGAGCAATGGATTCAATTGTCCGTATTTCAGGTAGGTTAAGACGTATTCTACCAATTAGCGAGCAATGGTGGACAAAGTTCGATTTACTCAGAACTTTGGTAAGAAGGGATTTAGAAGCACGGTATAAGGGTTCGGTTTTAGGTAATTTATGGTCTTTGGTTAATCCACTATCCCAATTACTGATTTATACTTACGTGTTTTCCGTTGTATTAAAAGTTAAGTTGAGTCTTAGAGGTCTACCTGCAAATGAAAATGTATCTTTTGGTTTATGGCTATTTGCAGGATTGCTTCCTTGGATTGCTTTTAGTACTGGTTTAGTTCAATCTGCTGGCTCGGTAGTTGGTCAGCCTAATTTGGTCAAAAAAGTAGTTTTTCCTTTAAGTCTATTACCTTTAGTACCAATAGTTTCAGCGCTTATCGAGAGTTCTTTCGGTTTGATGATGCTGATTTTTGTTGTAGCTTTGTCTTCAGGGACTTTACATACTACCTTGGCGTTCTTACCTTTGGTTTGGATACCACAGCTATTACTTACTGCCGGTTTCGGTTATTTAGCGGCTGGATTAACCGTATTTTTACGGGATATCCCGCAAACGTTAAATGTTATTCTAAATATTTGGTTTTATGTTACGCCGATAGTTTATCCAATTACATCAATTCCTGAAAGTTGGCAAAACTGGGTATTATGGTTAAATCCACTAGCGGCGATTGTAGAAGTTTACCGCGACTTTGTTTTGATGGGGGAGGTGAAGCATTGGGACGAGTTGGGAATAGCTTTTACTATATCCGGAATTGTTTTCATTGTCGGTGTTTTTGTTTACCGAAGGTTGCGTCCTGCTTTTGCCGATGTCTTGTAGATTTAACACTTACGTAAACATAAAATAAGCAAAATTTCCTGACAACGTATTATACGTAACGTTAATTAGTGTAGCCTTAAATACAATGTGGTCGGTTAAGTATAAATAACTAGCGAGTGTATTCATTTACGATTTGTAACTTTGGGAATTTTAGTTCATGGTGAAGCTTGAATATTTTCAGGACTTACGCAAACTAAAATTGTCATTGCGACGGTCACTACGTATCGGAAAGTATTCAGCTTTTACCTTTATGTGCGGCTCAGATGTGGGTCATCGCAGTCAATGCGGAAATTACTATGTCCTGATGGACATGGTTAACCGCACATAAAGGTGAACGCTAACGCTACCGCTCAGAACGGACGTAATTGCGTTAATTTTTCGTAAGCCCTAATTTTATTTAATTAATGCTTCACGGTATATGAAATAATCAAAGCATAGTATAAAAAATAATATAAAAAGTAATAATTATTGGTGCTTAAAATTTAAAATATTTTTTATCAGGACAATTGATTGGAGTTAAATCGTAGTATAAACTTATGCTAATTTGGAAGACAAACTCTTTTGATATCAAAATAGCCAGCGTGCGCTATCGATGCTTACTTCCAAGTCGTTACTTAGAATTAAACGGCTATAAGTCTTGTTTTTACGCTGGCAATAATCCAATTAATTTTAAGGACAAATCAGATTCGGATGTTTTGATTTTTGTTAAAAGTTTCACTCCATACGATTTATCTTTAGCGAAAAAAGCGAAAGAGGCAGGTGTACCAGTTATTTTAGATATTTGCGATAACATATTTATTGATGAATATGTGAGTAAATGTCAGTTTAAGCACAGTGAAGTCTTCAAGCAAATGTCTGAGGTCGCTTCTGCAATAGTTACAACAGGAGTAGCCTTAAAAGATACTATTGAAACACAAGTAAATTCTTCAGTTCCAATATTTATAATTCCAGATGCTAATGAAGCAGTAGAAGATATTAAATATGCTCTTTATATTGGTAAGTTGGGGCGCTGGTTAAGGTTGTTTTCATATAAACCAGTATCGACTGTTGATATTATTAGAAATTCGCTGCTTGTTAAATTAAAGTTTATACAAAAGTATTATAAAAAGAATCGTAAAGCAATTAGTAATAGGATTAAAGATAATTATCGAAAATTGCAGATTGATTTAAATAAATACAAAAAAGCTACCAAGACATTCTCGAAAAAACTGATTAAGCTAGCTTATTTTCATAAATATTTACATTATATCAAGAAGACAAAAAATATTCTCTTACACAATCAAAATAATCGTTATGTTACGAGTGAATTAGCGACAAGTACAATTCCTCTGCAAAAGCCGACGATTAATCAAGTGAATTTAATCGGAAATGTAAATGAGAGTCCATTGACTGTTAATAATCATGCAAAAGATAATTGTAAAACAATTATTTGGTTCGGTAATCATGGAGCGGCTTACGGAAACTTTGGAATGCTAAACCTATTAGATATAGTTGAGCCTTTAATTAAAATTAGTAAAGAAATAAATTTCCGTTTGCTGGTCGTTAGCAACAACTATAAAAAATATTGCAAATATATTCAGCCCCTACCATTTCACACTGACTATATGGAATGGGATTTATTCAGTATTTATGAAAATATATCCCAAAGCGATGTGGTAATCATTCCTAATTCTCAATGTGCTTTCAGTATTTGTAAATCTGCTAATCGGGCAATTCTTTCTTTATCTTTAGGAACACCCGTAGTTGCGACAAAAACACCAGCGCTGGAAGATTTGGAAGAATGTATAATATTCGACGATTGGGAAAAAGGTTTAAAAGCTTATTTGAGCGACGAACAGTTAGTTGACTCTGATATGAAAAAAGCAAAATCTATCATTAACAGCAATTATAGCGGTGAAGCGGTTGCTAATAGATGGTTAAATTTGATAGAGCAAGTTACCGGGGGATAATTAAATGATGCGATTAAATAATCTCTGGAAGCGTAAACCTATAGTGCTAATATTCATGCACTTAATGCAGGATTTGGATATTGTTTTACCGTTAATAGAAAGTTTAAAACAAAGGGACGATTTAGATTTAAAAGTTTGTGTAATTGATGAGTTATTAAACCAATCACCAAGAATAGGTGAGGCTTTAGAAAAATTAGGAATCAACTTTTCTAAAGTTTCGCGCTTGGGAGTTTTGACAAGACTAGAACCAAATTTGACTGGTGTTAAAGCTGTAGTTACTGCTTCTGAAACCACTGCTTCTCCCCATAAAGCAGCTTATACCTTGACAAAGCGGGCAAATAGGGCAGGGATATTTACTTATACTTTGCAGCATGGATTTGAGAACATTGGTTTAACTTATTTTGATGAGGTTCATACTGTTGATTTGATTAGATTTGCCTCTCAAAAAATATTAACTTGGGGTAATACTAATCTGCTTTCGGCTCAAATACCTCCAGAAACTAAAAAACTTTGCGTAGCTGTAGGATGTCCCAAAGATATTGACTCTAACAGCAAAGAAATTAACATACCAAAACAGCGTGAATACCTGATTGCTATATTTGAAAATTTACATTGGCATCGTTATGACGATAATTATAGACAAAGCTTTTTAAATCATCTTGAAAAAACTGCTGTTAATTTTCCTAATACCACTTTTCTAGTTAAGCCACATCACGCTGGGTTGTGGTTAACAAATAGGTATAAGGGTTCTTTACCTTCTGCGGATAACTTAGTTATTGCTAATCCAAAACTTCCGGAATGGGAACCATTTACAGCACCAGCTATTATTCAAAATGCTGATGGTGCGATTACTACTCCTTCAACTGTCGCACTTGATGCAGCTCGCATGGATTGTCCCGTCAGTGTAGTCGGTTACGGGCTAGAACTGACTAATTATGACCCTCTTTCACAAATTAATAATCAACAAGACTGGACTTCCTTTGTAAAACAAATACAGTCTCCCGAAGAGAAACTAAAAGTTCAAAATCAAGCACGTCAATTTGTAGATAAAAATATTATTGCTGGAGATACGATTGCACGAATAATTGATTTGATTACAGCAGATATCTCGGTAAAAAAGACTTCTAAGCACAAGCTAATTAGTGTGGGAGAAAAAAATGGATGAAACAGTTAGAGTCTATGTAGGAACTGATAGAAGTCAAGTTTTAGCAGTTAAAGTTCTCGAACATTCGATAAAAAGACATACAAAATTGGATGTAGAAGTTCATCCAATGTTAGATTTACCAATCAAAAAACCCTTAGATCCAAAAAATTGGCAAAGAACGGGTTTTTCATTCAGTCGCTTTTGCATTCCAAAATTATCTAACTACTCCGGAAAAGCAATTTATCTTGATGCTGACATGTTGGTTTTTCAAGACATAGCCGAACTTTGGAATCTAGATTTTGATGGAGCTAAAGTTGTTATCCAAGAAGAAATTCCCGAACAATATAAGAATACTGATAATAAATTAGGAGCACCCGCTAAAAGAAAAAAACAATGTGCGGTAATGCTTTTAGATTGTGGAAGATTAGATTGGGAAATTGAAAATATAATCGATGAATTAGATAAAGATGAATACGATTACGAAACATTAATGCACGAGCTATGTATCTTGGATGAAAATCAAGATATTAAATGCGGAGTTCCTTTTAAATGGAATAGTTTAGAGCATTACGATGAAAATACCTGTTTAATACACTATACCGATATGGCAACTCAACCTTGGGTATCTTGTAAGAATCGGTTTGGTTATCTGTGGTTGAACGAACTCAGACTGATGTTAAAAAATAATTCGATTTCTATGAATGAAATTCAAAAAGAAATTGATTTAGGATTCTTTCGACCATCTTTAATTAAAGAACTAAAATACGGGCAGATTATTCCCGGTTTTTTACAGCCTTTTTTCCAGAAATCAAATGAAGCTTTAGATAAAAAAAGTGAATTTAAACCACATAAAGAGGTTTATCGTCTCAAAAAGATACGCAAAAAAGCAATGAAAGATTATAAAGAATCGCAATTAATCAATTAGACCAGCACGCAAAGTTTATTTCTAATCGAATATATGAGTAATATTCATCGCTATCAACGCTTTCTGATTACGGGAGGTGCTGGATTTATTGGTAGAAAACTAGCACTGCAATTAGCTAAAAACTTAGAAAATAGAATCTGGGTTATAGATAACCTTAGTCCTCAGATTCATGGTGAAGATATTCAAGAACCTATTTTTCCATCGAATATTACTTTTGTACGTGGAGACATTAAAAATCGAAGTTTAGTTGAAAAGATTATCCAAGATGCTCAACCAGAAGTAATTGTTCATATGGCTGCCGAAACAGGTACGGGACAGTCAATGTATGAAATTACTCGCTATTGTGACGTAAATATTTTAGGCACTTCTATATTACTAGAAACTATCAACAAATATGGGATTAATTTTAAACGTTTTGTGTTGCCATCATCGCGAGCAATTTATGGTGAAGGAGCATATCGAGAGTGTAAAACTAACAAGTTAATAGTTCCTCCTGGAAGAACTAATGAAGCAATGCGATTGGGACAGTTTATCCCCACTTCTAGTAATGGAAATCAATTAGAACCTATTCCAACTTTGGAAGATATTTCACCCGCTCCTTCTTCAATTTATGCTTCCACAAAATTGATGCAGGAATACTTAGTAACTCAAGCTGCTGCAAATGCATCTTGGGAAGTTACTATTTTACGTTTTCAGAATGTTTATGGTCCGGGACAATCTCTAAACAATCCTTATACAGGTGTATTGTCAATATTTTCCAGTCAAATTTTGCAAAATAAAAAGCTGAATATCTATGAAGATGGCAATATTGTCCGTGACTTTGTGTTTATTGATGATGTAGTTAGAGCGGTGGAATTAGCAACGCAAGCTAGCTTACCTCATGGAACAACAATAAATGTGGGAAGCGGTCAAGCTACTACGATTTTAGAAGCAGCGAAAACTCTGCTCAATCTTTACGAAAAGTCTGAAGATAATTATCAGATTACGGGTGATTATCGTGCAGGTGATATTCGTCATGCAGTTGCAGATATTAGTAGAGCAAATGAGTTATTAAATTGGCAACCAAAAGTTAGTTTGAAACAAGGTTTATTAGAACTAAGTTTTTGGTGTAAAAAAAATCTAGCCTGAGTACCTGAATTATTTTTTGCACGCAATCATTTTTATTAAATAGCAAATATTTATGATGAATATACTGAAAAAAATTAAACTTTTTAATCCCGAACACAATAAAAATTTAGAGAATAACTATGACATTGTAAATAGAAACCAGAATAAAAAAAGTATCCTGATATTTGTAGAGAATCTTAATGCTACTTACTATCTAAGTTTTCACTATGTGTTGGAATTACTTCATCAACAGGGAGAAATAGATTTTACTGTCCTATCGAGTCAAACGATACTTAATTACTTAAATAAGCAAGGTTATGAAATCGATTCATTTATCAATAGCCTATTAGAAGATATTAAACCTCAAACAGTTATTTTTAGTCGGTACGGATTGCCTTATGGTAAATTGATTTGGCAAAGTTGCCAAGAAAAGCAAATTAATACTATTTACCATATTGATGATGACTTATTAAATATACCTTTATCTTTGGGACAAAAAATTCAAAAACAACATGGAAATCAAGAAGTTATTCAAGAGCGCGAATATTTACTTGCTCACGTGGATTTGATTTATGCTTCAACTGATTATTTAGATAAGACATTAGCTAAACGTTTCCCTCACCAGAAAGTATTTTCTGGTATCTATGCTCCTTACTTAGGAAGTTTAATTAATAAAAGCAAGGTGACAAAATCAAATGGTTTGACAATTGGTTATATGGGTTCAAAAGGTCATATAAATGATTTAAAAATGATTGCTCCTGCTATCTCTAAAATATTAAATGAATATCCTGAGATTAAATTTGAAACATTTGGCACTATTTCTATTCCAGATGAATTACAAATGTTTAGCGATAGAATTACTTCCCACAAAGTTAAAGTAAATTATTCTCAGTTTCTTCAAAAGCTTTACGAACTAAACTGGGACATCGGATTGGCACCTCTTGAAAATACTGAATTTAATCAATGTAAAGCTCCTACTAAATTTATAGAATATACAGCTTGTGATATTCCTACGGTTGCTAGCAATGTGAGTGTTTACAATCGATTCGCCGACCGGGAAGAAGTAATTCTTGCCGAACCATCGCAATGGTATGAAAAAATTAAATTATCAATAGAAAATAGCGATTTTAGGCAAACTTTATTACAAAATGCAAAAGCTAGATGCGAACAAGAATTTAATTTAGAAATATTAGAAAAGCAAGTTTGTCAAGTTCTTAAAATTGGATGAAATATTGAGATAATTACAAGAGTTAAATTATGAATTTTTGCTTATGCTGTTTAATTCCATCGAGTTCTTCTTATTATTAATATTTTGTTTAATATTTTATTGGTCTTCCCAATCAATTTTATGGCGGCAAAATATACTCTTGATATCTAGCATAATATTTTATACATATTGGTTTCCTCCTTATTTATCATTACTATTAATTCTAGCATTATTTACCTATATTTGTAGCTTAAAAATAGCCTCTTCAGCACAAAAATGGTTATTCTTTGGAGTAAGTTTTCTACTTGGAATACTTGGGTTTTTTAAGTACACTAATTTCGGATTAAAAATTATTCAAGATACTTCTCAATATCTGGGTATAGACTTAATTATTAAAGCTATAGATATAAAATTGCCATTAGGAATTTCATTTATTGTTTTTCAATTAATTGCTTATTTAGTAGATGTAAAGCGTAAACAAACTGCACCGGAAAAAGATTTACGTACTTTTACATTGTTCTTAGCATTTTTTCCGCAACTTATCGCAGGACCTATATGCAGAAGTAATCAGTTAATTCCACAGTTAAAGGAAAAGAGAAACTTCAGCTTATATCAATTTACTGGTGGTTTAGTTCTGATAATGTCCGGACTATTCCTCAAAGTTGGATTTGCTGATGGTTTAGCTCCCTTTGTAGATTCAGTATTTAATTCCTCTGAAAAATTTACTAAAGCAAATATATTATGGGCAACTTTAGGATTTGGAGTTCAAATATTTTGTGATTTTTGGGGATATTCTACTACAGCAATTGGAACTGCTAAATTGTTTGGTATCGATATTCCTATTAATTTCGACTTACCTTATATTGCAACTAGCTTGAGAGGTTTTTGGCGACGTTGGCATATTACACTATCTAATTGGCTGCGAGATTACCTCTACATTCCTTTAGGAGGTTCAAGACAAGGGAAATTGCAAACAATACGTAATCTCATTATTACTATGAGCTTGTGTGGACTTTGGCATGGAGCTAGTTTAACTTTTTTACTTTGGGGGCTAATTCATGGTTTATTTTTAGTGGTGGAAAGATTTATTGCTGATTTGTTCAACTCGCTTGAGAAAAATGTGATTGTCAAAATTATTAGTCAGATATGGGTTCCGATTGGATGGTTGATTACCATTTCTTTCGTGAATATTACTTGGATTTTCTTTAGAGCTAATAACTTGAAAGATGCGATGGCAATATTCAGGGAATTGGGAAATTTTCATACAGCTATTAATTATGAATCACCCCCTAGTGGTTTTTTGATTTTGCTATTTAGCTTTGCTTTGCTCCACATACCAATTAGCAAATTAATTAATGCTATATATTCAGGAAAAATTTGGCTGGGCTGGAGATTCGTAATGGCAGGATGGTTTTTAATCCTATCGATTGTTATGTCATCAGGAGAAAATATTCAATTCATATATTTTCAGTTTTAAGTTATTGTTGTCACTTTTTTAGGAGGAAAAAAATATGAGTTTTACTACTATTAGTCCGGAAGAAATCCGTCAAGGTCTTGAGAAGTTAGAATCAACAATCCCTTGGGCACACTACTTTGATTTTGGACATGGAATTGAAACTGTTTCTCCCCAAGAGGAAAAGTTTTATAAGAAAGCTGTAGGTTTGGGTAAACTTGGCAATCTACTTATAGATGTAGTCCCATTAAATTGTCGTCGTGGCGATATTAAGGATTTGCGAGTCTTAGATTTAGCTTCAGCAGAAGGAGTACATTCTATTACTTTGGCTAAAGCAGGTGCTAATGTCTTAGGAATCGAAGGTAGACAACTTTATGTAGAAAGAGCAACATTTGCCGCAAAAGTCTTAGGTATTGACAATGCACGTTTTCAGCAGGGAGACGTTCGTAAAATTAATCCTTCTGAAGTCGGTACTTTTGAATGCGTTTTATTCTCTGGAATTCTGCATCATTTGGGTCAAGATTCCTTTGAAGAAATGTTGAAGACATTAGCAAGTTTAACTGAAGATACTCTGATAATTTATACTCACGTTAGTACCGAAAAATCAATAGAAAGATTTAATTTGAAAGGTCCCGTAAAAACGGAAAGTGGCTATGAGGGGTATTTATTCCGCGAACACAAGGATAATGCTTCTGAAGAACAAAAATATCTTAAAGTTAGAGCTTCTCTGGATAATACATTTTCCTTTTGGGCTACAGAAAAATCTTTAATTGATGCTTTAAGTCGCGTTGGTTTCAAATCAATCTCTAAACTAATGAAACCTCATTTATTTAATTGGGATGAAGCGTCTTATCGACTAATTATTGTAGCTAGAAAGTAACTCATGCTGATGATTAAAACTGTTAACAAGTCTTGGTTGATAGTTGTAATATTTTTAATATTACCTTTACTATTAGTAGAGATTTGGCTTGGTCAAGATTTATTCAATCATGTATCTTACACTAACAGTAAAAATATGGACCCTCAAATTAAATATTTTGAGGGTAGAAATGATTGGGAATTTGTTGCTTTCGGAAGTTCCGAGGTCAAATGGGGAATTCAACCAACACAAATTGAAAAGGCTTTAGCTACCGAAGATATCTCAACTTCGGGATTTAACTTAGGTTTTGATGGATTCAATGAAAACTTTTATTTATCAATATTACCTTTCCTGAAGCTTCCCCAACGTCTTCCCAGATTTCATTTGGCACTAATTGGCATCAATTTAATTGAAGAAAAACAAATATTACCTAGTAGTTTTAACGAAGGTTACCCTTGTGATGGTATCTTACAACGTGCCATATTAAAATCGGCTTTTGCTAAAGATTATGATTTATTTCATTTATGTAATTCTACAAGCTGGAAGCAAATTTTAGTCGAGCCGATAGAAAATATAAGTCAGATTGTTAGATATCGTCAGAGTTTACGGACTTTTATTCTTGGTAATACTGGTTCTCAAGATTTTATTGGCACTATAAGTAATAACTTAAAGCAGTATCCCAATGGCTTTCACGCTCATAAGTCAGCTAAAGATAATAAGAATGAAGTTAAAGTTGATTACCAAAGATTTTTAGCTCAGGAAAAAACTCATCCCCAGCTATTTCAACCTATGAAATCCGGTGCTTGGTCTAATTTACTTCAGCCAAATGGATTTTTTGAACGTTGGGCTAATTATTTTACTGAGAATCAAGTTCTACCAGTTTTTTTTGCTTTACCAACTAATCCTTTGATGATTGATGCTCAACGTAGAAGAGAAGATTATCAGCGCAATAGTCAATTAATGAAAAATTGGGCAAAAAGAAATAATGTTTTGTTTATTGACTTAGGTATTTTAGATAATTATGACAAGTTAATTGATTATAGCGACCATCGACATTTAAGTGGACTTGGAGGGGAGCGTTATTCTTACGAACTCGGAAAAGCTTTAGCTGCAAATTCCCAGGTATTGACCGCATTTTCTAATTCTAAATAGTTGTATTTACTATGTATTTTATTGAGCATTAATTATGAACCTGATTAACATGGCACAACGCCAAGACCGCAATTTGATATTATCAGATGCAGTGAAATTATCTAAAAGAAAAGTTGACGGTACCCTGTATCGTGGCTTTGATATTAAACCTGCAAAATCACCGCAACTTCTAATCAAAAATATTTTTAATTGGTATCCGTTTTGCCAGCTTAATCAAGTTACAGGTTGGCTTGTCCAGTCTTTTAAAACAAATAGTAAAAATAAGTTTGTAGAAGTGCAGCTTCAAGATGAAAATGGACTAGTAGTTGCTTCAGAAAAAACTTATATCGGTTCAAAACCAGTTCCGGTAAAATTTCCTAATGGTCTAAATAGCTTACATAGTTTCTATAAATATAATCTCGCGATAGAAGTTCCAGAATCAACAAAAGAATCAGTTTTTTTTATTGTCCACGAAGTTCTAGAACGTTCGGAAATTCTATCTCTATGTAAAGGGAAAGGTGTGGAAATTGGTCCGGGTAATAATCCGCAAGTCTTACCAAAGAAACAAGTTGATATTACCTACGTCGAGCAATATCCCCCAGAAGAATGGAATGCTCTTTATAACGAGAAAGGTAAATATTCTGTAGACCCTAAATTTTGGTCGCTTTACCAAATTGGGGAAGCTGACTCTTTACCTGTACCAGATGAAAGCCTAGATTTCATTTTTTCCAGCCATGTTTTTGAGCATTTAGCAAATCCTTTAGGTTATCTAGAATATTGGCACAGCAAGCTTAAATCGGGAGGATTAATATTAGCTGTTGTTCCCGATGTCGCTGGATGCAAAGATTATGTTTATCGTCCTTGCCCTTTAACTGATTTATTGAAGGAGTACAATGACAAAATTATGGAACCAACTTTAGAACACTACGTCCGATGGGGAAAGTATCGCGCACCTGGTAAAGACCCAAAAACTTTTTACGAAGCAAAACGCTCTATTCACGTACACTTTTATACTAATAGCAATATGGCAGAACTACTTTCTTATGCTGTTGATAACCTCGGTTTTTCTTGGTTTAATATTCGCCATACTCCCAATCATAAAGATTTTTATCTTGTTTTAGCTAAAGCTTAAATTTCATTTTCAAGTTTTAGAGTTAAATATAGTTAAACGTTAAATCTTTTAATTATACAATTAGATAAAAATCATGAATAAAAATTAAAAATCAAAATAATAATTAATTTAAATCGGTAAAAAGAGAAGAGATAAATAGGAGTTAATTTGCATAAAGTTCCCATACAAGAAACATTATATACACCTAGAAGTAGAATCTTAAATCCTCTAAGGCTATTCAGAGAAATGTATGGTGACTTATTCGCTTCTCGTGAATTAGCATGGCGTTTACTTGTTAGAAATATTAGAGGACAGTATAGACGCTCTTTTTTAGGAATTACTTGGGCGATTGTACCTCCTGCTTTAACCGCAGCGGGATTAACATTTGCTAATGATACAGGGATTTTAAATATAGGTGAAACTGATATACCTTATCCAGCTTACGTGATGCTTGGTACGGTTTTATGGCAAACCTTTTTAGAAGCACTTAATTGTCCTCAAATCGCAATCAATACTTCTCGTCCGCTACTCGCGCAAGTAAAATTTCCCCATGAAGCGATTATTTTAACTCAGCTAGGACAGATATTATTTAACTTAGTAATTAAGCTAGTTTTTGTTATTGTTTTATTGATTTTATTTCGCGTGTCTATCAGTTGGACAATAATATTATCACCGATTGCCATTATCAATTTAATTATATTAGGAACAGCCATCGGTTTATTATTAGTTCCTGCTACTAATTTAATTCAAGATGTATCCAGAGCAATGGAAGTAATAACTTTAGCTTGGTTCTTTTTAACTCCGGTTGCTTACCCGACTCCAGATAATCCCATCCTCCATTTTATCGTTAAACTTAACCCCGTAACACCTTTAATTGTAACAGCAAGAGAATTGATAACTACAGGAGTACTTTCACAAATTTTTAGCTTTACCCTTGTGAGTTTAATTGCTTTGGTAGGACTATTTTTAGGTTGGTTAATTTATCGTCTTGCTATGCCTTATTTAATAGAGAGGATAAGTTAAGCATGACTAGTAGAGCAACTGAAAATCATTCAGCATCATCTGAGATGAAAGATGACGATACGATTATATCAATACAAGGTGTTTCTAAGAAATTTTGTCGGAGCCTTAAACAAGCTTACGTTTATGGTTTAAAAGATATAGCCGCAGAAGTTTTTGGTACTTCCCGAGCAAGCGATAAATTAAGAAAAAAAGAATTTTGGGCGCTTAGAAACGTCAGCATTGATGTTCGTAAAGGCGAATCTCTTGGTCTAATTGGAGTTAATGGTAGCGGTAAAACTACTCTTTTAAGAATTATTAGTGGCTTAATTAAGCCAGATACTGGTTCTGTAAGAATTCGAGGTCGTGTTGCTGCACTAATTGCTCTTGGTGCGGGTTTTAATCCTTTACTCAGCGGTAGAGAAAATGTCTATGTAAATATGTCCATTTTAGGGCTTTCTCGTCAAGAAATAGAAGACTGTTTCCAGGATGTACTGGATTTTGCTGAAGTATGGGATGCAATCGATGCTCCCGTCAGGACATATAGTTCTGGGATGAGAGCTAGACTTGGGTTTGCTTGTGCTATTTACACGAAACCAGATATCCTTTTGATTGATGAAGTTCTAGCTGTTGGTGATTTTAAATTTAGAACAAAGTGTTATCGAAAACTTGCAGAAATTCGCAAGTCTGGTGTTTCATTTATTCTTGTTTCTCACAGTACATCGGCTATTTTATCTAATTGTGATTCTGCTGCTTATCTTTCAAAAGGAAAGTTAGTAATAAATAGTAATACAAAAGAAGTAGTCAAAAGATACGAAGAAGATTTATCTATTGGTAAATCTAGGAAAGTAGAAATAGTCCAAAACGAATTACTTATTCATGGTGAGTCAGCAAGTAAAGATTTAAAAATTAAGTCACTTTCTTTTAGAGATGCTGAAGACAAAATACTCAAAACACTGGTTACGGGACAGCCAGCATATTTGTTAGTAAAGTGCGAAGCATATGAAAAATTAGAAGATGTAAGTTTCACTGTCATGATTAGGAGTATTTCTGATAGAGAAAGCTGCTTTCTTTTCATTAAAAGTGCAAATGATATCGGATTTATCCAAATATCTCCTGGAGAATTTACGGTCAAATTACAATTGCCATATTGCGGTTTATTGACTGGTGCTTATTCTATGAAAATGAATGTCACTGCCAATGGCTCTTTCTTTAATATTTTAGACATAGTAGAATCTTATAGATTTAAAGTAAAAGGAAATGAAAATATAACCCAATCTTCATTTTATCAGCCAAGAAAATGGGATATCAGTTGTATCTAATTGTTATTAATTGTTGAAATTTATTATGCAACAGCCTTTATCTAAAACACAGAAAATTAATCTATTTAAACAAGATTTTTATGAAGAATACAAAGTTATTCAAGAAGTAAGAGACAAAAAAATAACTTATTGCGGATATCCAAAACTAGAAAATATATGTAAAGCAATTAAACATATCCAATCTAAAGAAATTCCTGGAATTTATATTGAATGTGGATGTGCTTTAGGTGGCTCTGCAATTGTGATAGCTCGAATGAAGCCTAAATCTAATAATTTATATATATATGATGTATTTAGCATGATTCCTGCTCCATCTGAGCGCGATGGTATCGATGCTCATAATAGATATACGGATATTGTTTCTGGTGCTTCAAAAGGTCTTGGCGATAATAAGTACTACGGTTATATTGATAATCTCAAAGATATAGTGATTGAAAATATTGAAAGTTTTGAATTGAATTTGAAATCTGACAATATTAGCTTAGTTGAAGGACTTTTTGAGGAAACTTTGAAGATTAAAGATCCAGTTGCATTTGCACATATTGACTGTGACTGGTATGACTCCGTGCAAGTTTGTATTGACAGGATTGTTCCTAATATGACCAGCGGTGCTGTAATAGTTTTCGATGATTATAGCTCTTATTCTGGCTGCAAAAAAGCAGTCGATAATCTTCTTGAAACAGCTAATTTTGAGGTTTTGATTTGCGATAGATCCATGGTCTTAATTAAAATTTAGCAAAAGTAATTATCAAGACTAGCTGTAAAAATATTTAGAGTTATTAGCAAACTTTAAGCAACTCCGAAGATAAATTAGTAGAGCCTATATAATTACTAATTTTATCAAAAACTATAAAAATATTTATAATTACGATGAGCTATTCTGTCATTACACCTTATATTATTCCCCCCAAACTACGGCATAAGAAAGTTGTCAATATAGGTGATGGATTTATTTTAAATTCTCTTGCTAAATTGCTGCTTCCTTCTGAATATAATTTTTTATTTACATCAAGGCAAAGTTTATCTGAGAATGATATCCGTCAAATCAATTCTACAAAAGCTCTAATACTTGCTGGAGCAAACCAGTTGAACGATAAATATACAATCGTACCTGGTATGAATACAAGTATATTAGATAAAATCAATATTCCGATAATCCCTTTCGGTATTGGCATTCACGGTATAGAAAACCAGAACCAAAGAATGTCTGAAGCAACGAAAGATATTCTGAAGTTAATCCACGAGAGGATTAAATTTTCTTCGTGGAGATGTCCTTTAACGATAGAGTATCTACACAATAATCTCCCAGAAATTGCTTCAAAATTTCTGTTAACTGGTTGTCCAGTTATGTACGATGATAAATTACTTGATTCTTCAAAATTATTCACTACTCAATCTAAGAATATTATTGTAACTGTAACGGAGAGATTAGAATTCTGGGATAGAGAGGTCAAAACAATTGATTTTGTATCTAATAATTATCCCAATTCTGGCAAAATTCTTTCCTTGCACCAAGATTTTCTAGAATTGGAAAATAGGGCTAATCCAAATCAAAATGATACATTGAAAAAAATCAACGTAAAACTACTGCGAAAATACGATAAAACTCCATTCTCCTTACGAGAATATGCACGACACAGGGGCTTCAAAATATTTAAGCCAACATCTGTAGATGAGTGCTTCAGCTTTTATGATAAATACGATTTGCATATAGGGAGTCGGTTACATGCACATCTATATTTTATCAGTCAGGCAAAAAAGTCTTTTCTAACATACGTTGATGAAAGATGTGCCGGTTTTTCCCGTTTGTTAAAATTTCCAATATGTGATTTCAACCATTTAGGAAAATACCTTGATTATGATTTTAATATATATCGTAGCAACTCCATTAAAAGTTTTGCAGTAATGCAACAGTTTGTTCATTATCTAAAAGAGGATATATTATGAGTCCAAAAGTTTTTGAGGCATTTGCTAAAATTGTAGCCTCATTTTACAAGGGTAGATTACCTGATGCGGCCCTCGAAGTTGGTGCATCAGCACAGACTTTACTCTCAATTTCTGATTTTGAAAAATCTCGAAAGGTAGCCTTAAATGCTCAAAAAATAAAAAAACTATCCTCTGAATTGCAAAAATGCGAGCAAGTTATTGGTAATAGTAACTCTTTAGAGTTTGCAGACCGGGAGTTTAATTGTGTACTTTCTAGTTCTGTGTTAGAACACGATAAATATTTTTGGAAATCGGTAGAAGAGATTTATCGCGTACTTATATCCGGTGGTATCTTCGTAGTTGATGACATTAGCAACAGATTATATGAATACGACGCTTACTTTCAAGCGTCATGGAATAGCTTATAATGCCGATTTCTACCGTTTCAGCGAACAAGCTGTTAGAGAGGTTATTTTAGAAAAATTTAGAATTTATGAATCAATTCTCGTCCGTAAATATCCTAACCCTTATTTAGTTATGTCTGGAATTAAAGACTAATTATCTCATGATTACATTTGTCACGTTCCATGTTGATATTGCAAAAAGCGATATTGAACAAGATACACCTTTAGATAGTGATAATTTTTATAATTATCAGAAAACTTTAGAATTAATGTTTAGTTCTGTTTCTAAATTTCATCATGATTTTAACAAGGTAATTCTGACCGACTTAGATACTGATTTCTCGTTCTTACCTGCTGACATTCATATTCAAAGATATGCAGTTGATTCGCGAGAAATTATGTTCAGTAGATTGTCTTCACAATTATCTTTTTTAGAATCTCATGATTTTGACTCGGATATTATATTTCTCGATTCCGATATATTAATAAATCAAAATTTAGAGCCATTATTTAAGCAAAATTTTGATATCGCATTAACTATTAGAGTTAATCAAGAAATGCCAATTAACGGCGGTATTATTTATATTTCTAAAAATAATCGGGAATCAGCAAATAAGTTTTTCAACAACATTTACGATTCATATATTAATAATTACAAAAATAATTTCCAGTGGTGGGGAGACCAGTATGCTTTAGCTGATGTTATCGGTTGGACAAAGGGTGACAAGCTAGAGCCTGATTTGATAGAAGTTGATGGAATCAAAATTCTTTTATTAGCATGTGATATATACAACTTTTCACCAGATTATGAATCCGATTTAGATGTATGTGAATTAAAAGATAAAAAAATATTACACTTTAAAGGACCGCGTAAAAAGTATATGGATCTTTACTGGCAGTATTATCTTTCAGAACAAGATCCTCTAGATTGGCAGAAAAAATATAATTTATTATTAAAAAGATTTGAGGCATCACAAGCAGATAGATTAGATATGAAAGCCCAAATTCACCAGCTAAATCAAGATAATTCATATTTACGAAATAACCTCAAAGCAAAAATTAAATCATTACGAAGACAAAATGAGCATTTACAAAATAAGAATAAAGAATTGACAGATAAATTAGATTTGATGAAAGAAAAATCAGAACAACTTTAATAGTCGCTATGTGGTAATCCAATATATATGAAACAAGCCAACAAGGTTGCACAGTTTTACACGGTAGAAGAAACCAAGCCTTTTCTGAAGGTTACAGAATTTTTACAATTAGGATCGGAAGCGATTGCCAAAACAGCAGGTAAACTCAATCCTAAACAGGTAGCATTAGCGGTTGAATTATTATCTGAATGCAAGGGAAAAGTAATTCTCGCCGGTGTCGGAAAATCGGGTTTAATTGGGAGAAAAATTGCTGCAACTTTGACTAGTACTGGAACTAGCGCATTTTATCTTCACCCCGCAGATGCTTTACATGGAGATTTGGGAATAGTTTCCGGTAACGATGTGGCTGTAATCTTGAGCAACAGCGGTGAAACAGATGAGCTTGTAGCGATATTACCCCATCTGAAGCATCGTCATATTCCAATTATTGCCATACTGGGTAATTTGAATTCTACTCTTGCTCGGAATGCTGATGTTGTTCTGGATGCTTCTGTGGATAAGGAAGCTTGTCCGTTAAATTTAGCACCGACCACAAGCACCACGGTAGCTTTAGCGATTGGAGATGCTTTAGCCATGACCTTAATGCAAGTTAAAGGATTGACACCAGAAGATTTTGCTGTGAATCATCCAGCGGGAAGATTGGGTAAACGTTTAACTTTGCGAGTTATGGATTTGATGCATGGGGGAAACGAAAACCCTACAGTCTCGACTACAGCTACATGGTTGGAAGTTATTTCAGCTATTAGTCAAGGTGGTTTGGGTGCTGTAAATGTAGTAAATAATGATGGTCTTTTGCTGGGGATTATTACTGATGGTGATTTGCGTCGGACGTTGCAAAAGACTGACCCAACCAAGCTTGGAGATTTAGCCAGCAATGCCATTATGAGCCAAAATCCCACTACTGTAACTCCTTTTTGTTTGGCGTATAATGCATTACAGTTAATGGAAAATCGCCCTTCCCAGATTTCTGTAATGCCTGTAGTAGACGAACAAGGATTATGCTTGGGTTTAATTAGACTTCATGACATTGTGAGGAGCGGACTATGAATAATATTCTGGCTGTTATTCCCGCTCGCTACGATTCTCAGCGTTTTCCTGGAAAACCCCTAGTCAAGATTGGCGATCGCCCGATGGTGCAGTGGGTTTATGAAGCCGCGAAACGCTGTCCGTCTTTTAGTAAAGTTGTTGTCGCGACTGATAGCGAGTTGGTTGCACAATGCGTTTCCGAGTTCGGTGGTGCTGTGGAAATGACTTCAAGCAGTCATGTTTCGGGAACGGATAGAGTTGCTGAAGTTGCTTTGAGATATCCTGACGCTGTTGCTGTTGTCAACGTCCAGGGAGACCAACCTTTCGTTACACCCCAAATGCTAAATTCTCTGGTTGAACCTTATCTGAACGGCGATCAATTGCCAGATATGACAACTTTAGCTTGTCCTTTAGACGAACAAACCGACTATAGCGATCCAAACGTGGTAAAAGTGATATGCGACCGCCACAACAGAGCAATGTATTTTTCGCGTTCGAGCATACCCTACTATCGTCATAATTTACCCGCTCCAGTATTCCATCATCTAGGACTTTACGCTTTCCGTCGGGATTTTCTAGCGCAATATGCAGAATTTTCGCCGACTCCTTTAGAAGAGTGTGAAGCGTTGGAACAGCTTAGAGTGTTGGAACATGGATTTTCAATTCAGGTTTGTTATACACCGACTGCAGCTTTAGAAATAAATACCCCAGATGACTTGATTCAAGCTCAAACCTTAATCTCTACCCCCGAATAGTTTATGATCCGCACTCAAATTACCCAAAATCTGTATATTGGTGACGATGCTCCATTAACCTTAATTGGAGGACCTTGCGTTATCGAGTCGGAAGACTTTACGCTCAAAATGGCTGCCGAGATTCACAAAGTTTGCCAGAAGCTGAAAATTAACTTTATATTTAAGTCTTCCTTTGATAAAGCGAATCGTACTTCTATTAAATCTTTCCGAGGACAAACTTTAGATAAAGGTTTGAAAATCTTCGAGCGAGTCAAGCAGGAAGTAGGGGTTCCGGTTTTAACCGATATTCATGAAAGTTACCAAGCGTTAGAAGTTGCTCAAGTAGTGGACGTGCTGCAAATCCCTGCATTTTTGTGTCGTCAAACCGATTTGTTATTAGCTGCTGCTGCAACAGGTAAAACCATCAATGTCAAAAAAGGTCAATTTCTGGCTCCTTGGGATATGAAATCGGTGGTGGGAAAGTTAGAGTCAGCAGGAGCAAAAAACATTCTGCTTACCGAACGGGGAACCTCTTTTGGGTACAATACCTTAGTTGTGGATTTCCGTTCAGTACCACAAATGCGTCAGCTTGGCTACCCCGTAGTATTCGATGGTACTCATAGCGTGCAAATGCCCGGAGGACAGGGCGACAAATCCGGCGGACAGCGAGAGTTTGTGCCTTATCTGGCAAGGGCTGCGGCTAGCGTCGGTATCGACGCATTGTTTATGGAAGTTCACGAAAATCCAGACCAAGCCCTAAGCGACGGACCGAATATGATTCCCCTCGCTAAATTAGAAGAAGTTTTGCGGCCAGTAGTGGATATACATAATAGTTTGAGAAAAGCTACAGTTGTTAGTCTGTGATGATCAAAAATACCGAAACAGAATTGCGATCGCGTTTATCCCAAGTTAAATTATTAGCCCTTGATGTAGATGGAGTGCTGACCGATGGGGGACTTTATTACAGCAATAGCGGCGAAGAATTCAAGAAGTTTAACGTCAAAGATGGGCAAGGAATTAAATTAGTTATACGAGCAGGTATAGAAGTTGCCATTATTACCGCTAGCACCTCTATAGCAGTAACTCATCGCGCTCAAAATTTAGGAATTAGTCACGTTTTTATCGGTGTAGAAAATAAGCTATCAGTATTAGAGAATCTTTGCCATCAGCTAAACATTAACTTAGAGCAAGTAGCATATATAGGTGATGATATAAACGATATTCCCGTATTGAAAGCAGTAGGTTGTCCTATAACCGTAGCGGATGCAATGGCTGACAATAAATCATCGGCAATTTACGTTACCGAACTAGCTGGAGGACAAGGAGCAGTAAGGGAAATATGCAATTATTTGTTAAACAATTAAACTGGTTACTTAAATCCCGTTATTCAATAATTAAGAAAAAGATTTCCAAAGCCCAGCATCAACTACCATTTAATGGTTTTGAAAATCATCAAAATAGCATCAAGTTTGTAAATTTTATCAGCGATGAAGATTTGCAAGAATTAAATAATATACTTGATTGGAATTGTTTTGTAGTTGATAGTAACGGCAGAAGATTTGGCAATCAAGCCTATCGGGAAAAACGCAATAAGCCTCAAGTTATACCCGACAAAAGAATCTCGTTAATGGATGAATATTTTTCATTAGCAGATAAGCATGTTTTAGAAGTAGGTTGTTTTGAAGGTATTCATACAATTGGTTTGTCGAAATATGCCAATCAGGTGACAGCAATAGATGGTCGGATTGAAAACGTTGTTAAAACAATTGTTCGCTGCTCCTTGTTTGGATACCATCCGACTGTTTTCAAATTAAATCTCGAAGAAGATTTGACCGAGCATTTAGATTTATTGTCAGCAGATGTCATGCATCATGTAGGTGTTTTATATCATTTAAAAGACCCAGTAAAGCATCTGCTTGAATTGGGTAAGTATATTCGTCAAGGGGTGATGTTAGATACTCATTATGCCAGCGAAGAACAAGTAGATGATGTATACGAACATAATGGAAAAAAATATAGTTATAAGAAGCATCGCGAAGAAGGATATCAAGATGTTTTTTCCGGGATGTATGATTATGCAAAATGGCTGAAATTAGATGATATAGTTTCGCTGTTAAAAGAGTCTGGTTTTAACCAAGTAGAAATAGTTGAACAAAGAAACGAGCGCAACGGTTCCCGCGTTCTATTAATGGCTCAAAAGAGTTAAGATTGAGAGGATTGAGTATTGTGGAAAAAAGAGATTTAACTGCGGTTGAAAGTCCAATTAAAATATTTGTCGGCACCGAAGAAGAGCAAATATTAGCCGTCAAAGTACTGGAATATTCAGTTAATAAACATGCCACAATGCCGGTAGAAATTACCCCTCTTTTTACTGCCATCAGTCAAAAAAAAATCAATATTCCCGAACCTAAGAGCATTAAAAATAAACCACGAACTCCCTTTAGTTTCCAGAGATTTGCGATTCCAGCGCTAAAAGATTATCGAGGAAAAGCTATTTATCTCGACTCCGATATGTTAGTTTTTCAAGATATCAAAGAATTGTGGTTATGGGAATTAGACGGTGCGGATTTGCTTTCAGTCTACGAACCTCCAGACTCTGGAAGACCTCCGCAATTTAGCGTTATGGTCTTAAATTGCCAACAATTAACATGGGATGTAGAAGCATTAATTAAAGATTTAGAAGCGGGAAAATGGACTTATAAACAGTTTATTTTAGAAATGGCGACCGCTAATAAAATTTCTGCGGTATTACCAAGTAAATGGAATGATTTAGAACGTTATAACCAAGGTGAAACAGCATTAACCCACTACACCGATATGCTATCCCAACCCTGGTTAAGAACCCATAATCCTTTAGCATGGGTATGGTGTAAAGAGCTTTTTAACGCTATTGAAGATGGTTTTATTAGCAAAAAATTTATTCAACAAGAAGTGAAACGAGGATGTGTCAGACCTTCATTAATTTATCAAGTAGAACATAATATAATTGACCCCTTACAACTACCTGAATCAGTAATTAAAAAAGATAAACTTGAATTCACCCCACCTCATGAAATCAAGAAAGTTGTAAAGAATATTACGGCTAAAATGCAGCCGAATAATCCCTTTAGAAAGTGGCTTATTAAAGGTTACTCGTTAAGTCGCTATATTTGGGATTTAGCAAAGAAAAAGTAATATAGCAATCCTACATGAGTCGTGAGAAAGTTAGGTACCAGAAACCTGTTTTTTTAGAAAACCGGGTTTTTAAAATCTCACAAATGATTTAGGAATACTATATACAGTAATTTGCACTTTTTCCCCAAACATAATTTGGCTAATTAGCAACTCAAACAAAATAATAATATCTATAATAAAATAGAAGAAAAAATAGTTTTTCAGATTTCACTGTCAAACTTTGATGGTAAAAATGTGAAAATAAATATGTAATTATAAATTATTTTAAATGAAGTAAATGACTGCCAACAATGGCTTTATCGATTAATTTCACAAGGTGTATATGTTTGCTCTTCTTAAATTTGCGATTTTGAAGCCAGAAGAAGTTTAATATTAGAATTAGAGAAAAAGCTTAACTTAAATAGTATTCAAAATTTAGATCAACTCCGAGAAATAATTTCTTTTTTACCAGTTACCCCAGAATTGTGAAGAAAAGCATCTATTCTTTGGGCTTCGGCTCGTAGTCAAGGTATCCCGACAGCAGATAATAAAAGTTTGGATATTGATATTATAATCTGTAGTCATTAGCAAGAACTTCAAGAAAAATTTCCTAGTCGTTATATTGTTATAGCAACTACAAATGTCAAACATCTTAGCCGTTTCACAGATGCTCAAACTTGGAGAAATATCAAGTTATAAATAATCTAATATTCAAATAAGTAACTAGGTCAAATCAAATATAAAACCTCAGCAGACCTCCGGCTTCCCTCTCCTTAATAAGGAGAGGGATTGAGGGTGAGGTCTTAATCTTATATTTAATTACGTCTACCTACTTAATAGTGATGCTGATAATATATACACCATGCTTTTTTATACCTAAAAACTAATTCGGCAAATTGGCAACTCAAACAAAATAAAAATATCTACAATCAACTGGAATAATAAATAACTGGCATTACAGCAGCATCTTAACCAGCTTCAAACAGGGTAATTACATCAAAGCCAGTTTAAATAACAAGAGCCTTCATCATGAGTGAAGACATCACAATCTCTTTGAAAAATGTTTCAAAGTGCTTCAAAAGGTATGCTCGTCCGGTTGATAGATTAAAGGAAATTTTATTACCGGGTACGAGTAGAATCTCGGAATTTTGGGCGCTAAGAGATATTAATTTGGAAATAGAAAAAGGACAAACAGTAGGTATTGTTGGTCGAAATGGTTCCGGTAAAAGTACGTTGTTACAAATGATTGCACGTACTTTAACTCCAACCACGGGGGAGGTAGTTGTCAGGGGTCGGGTTTCTGCGCTTTTAGAACTTGGAAGTGGTTTTAATCCGGAGTTTACGGGAAGACAAAATGTCTTTTTTAACGCTAGATTATTGGGTTTAACTCAACAGGAAATTGAAGATAAATTTGATGATATTGCTGCTTTTGCTGACATCGGAGATTTTATCGAGCAACCTGTAAAAACCTATTCGAGTGGAATGTACGTTCGCTTAGCTTTTGCGGTAGCGGTAAACGTTGAACCGGAGATTTTGATTGTAGATGAAGCTTTAGCTGTTGGGGACATTGTGTTTCAACATCGCTGTATGCGAAAAATGCGGAGCTTGATGGATTCTGGTGTAACTACTTTGTTTGTATCTCATGATTCTGGTGCGATAAAAACACTGTGTAATTCAGCAGTAATGATTGACGCTGGAAAGATTTACGCTTCCGGTAATCCCAACAGTGTAATTATCAAATACATGAAGTTGGTAACAGAAACTGAATTGGGATTAGTTAATTCAGAAAATGATGTTGATGATAAATCAAAAAATATCGTAGTGGGAGCATCTTGTTCCCTAGCTGATAAACAATCTTTACCCAATCAAAAAAGCCGAAAAAATCCTCAACATCAAAAAACCCGACGGGGAAGTAAGAAAGCACTGATTGAAAAGCTACAGCTATTTCATCAAAGTGGAGATGAAGCAGATGAAAGTCCGATTTTTGGATTTAACGAACAAGTAAAATTACTAGTTTATTTACAAGTTTACCAAGAGCTACAGGATTGCATTATCGGGTTTTTTGTTTGCGATAAAAATGGAAACGAATTGATTGGTAGTAACACTATTGAAGAAAATCAACCCATCGGAAAATTAATCTCGGGAACCAAATTACAAATTGAATTTACATTCAAATTACCATTACGTCCGAGTTCCTATAGTTTAACGGTAGCTGGTGCAGAAAACTATACAGCCATGACCTTTGATTGGATTGATAATGCTGCGGTTTTTCAAGTATTACCACCAGATACCGGTAAAAGAATTCATGCTTTAGTTGACACACCAATAAGCGTCAGACTATTACAGCAAGATTTAGCAACAAGAGCATAGCGAGCAAGTTCTATGAATGCTGATTGGGAAAAAGATTATCCTTTATTAAGTGATTTATCAGAAAAAGATTTAGATGAAAATAGCAGCTTGAAAAAAATGTTGTGCTTGATAGAAGAAAACAAGCGCGTTATTGACTTTGGCTGTGCTACAGGTTATTTTGCTCGCTTACTTTCTGAAAGAGGTTGTGAAGTTACCGGTGTAGAAGTAAATCCAAAAGCCGCAAAAGTTGCTCAAAAGTATTGTAAACAAGTTATTGTCGCTGATTTAGATTTTATTTCTTTAAATGAGCATTTTTCAGAACAGATATCTGATGAGAAATTTGATGTAGCAATATTTGGTGATATTTTAGAACATCTTCGCAATCCTTGGAAGATATTAGAAGAAACTCGAAAATTACTAAAACCTCAAGGATATGTTATTGCTTCGATTCCAAATATCGCCCATGGAGCAATTCGACTTGCTTTATTACAGGGAAATTTTCAATATCAGACCCTCGGTATTTTAGATAATACTCACTTAAGATTTTTTACTCGTAAGACAGTTGAACACTTATTTGAAGATACGGGATATTTGATAGACGCAATTGAATCCACTAAGTTAGCTATTTATTCTAATTCTGATTTAATTCCAGCTATCGAAAAACAGAACTTCGATGCAAATATTACTCAAGAAATTGAACAAGATAAAGACGCAGATACTCTACAATTTGTTATCCGAGCATATCCTCTATCATTAAAAAATCAATGCGCTAATTTACGCAAACAGCATCGTGAAGCTGTAAAACAGTTAAGTGATTATGAAACTGAATTCGATAATTTGCGGTTAGAGCTACAGCAATCAAATATTCAACTTGAAAATAAGAATGCTGATTTTGAGAAAACAATGGCTCTATTACAGCATACAGAAAACGAATTAAAAGAAGAACAAAGTAATTTATCCAAAATTGAAATAGAATTTCAAAAACTTAAAAATGAACTAGAAGATAATCAAGTTGAACTAGAGAAAATACAAATTCAGTTAAAACAAAAACAATCGCAATTTGACCAACAAAAAAATCAGCTACAGCAAATACAGCAGCAATGGGAAGATAATCAGATTCAGCTACAGCAAGCTCACGGAGGATGGGAACATTGCCAGCAAATTATTAGAGCAATGGAAACTAGTAAGTTTTGGAAACTACGGGAAGCTTGGTTTAAGTTTAAGCATTATTTTGCATTAAAAGTTAAGTGAATTGGGGCTTTCAGTTTATAGTCTTAGATATATTTGTAATCATGATTAATCATATTAAGCAATCTCAATTAATCATAAATCAAGAACAATTAAATCATCGCCATCATCAAATACTAAGTTACCATCAAGAGTTAGAAAATAAATACTTTCAATATGACAGATATAATTATCAAAATCTAATCCCTCAGCCATTACAAATTAAAAATTCCGAATATAGCTTAGAAGAAAAAAGATTATTAGTTATATCGCGATTGCAAGCAGCTAATCTTTGTAAAGCTAAAGGTTATAATCCTTGGAAATTAAGCTTTAATCAGGCATATAATAATTGTCAAAACCCCTGTATAACTGTTATTATCACTCTTTTTAATTATTCAGAATATATTTACGAGTGCTTAAATAGCTTAGCTCAATCAGACGTTTCTGATTTACCTGGAAATATAGAAGTATTAGTAATAGATGATGGCTCTACCGATAATTCTGTAAGCCTTGTTGAAGAATATTTAGAAAACACCGAGCTACCAATCTGTTTGGTCAAAAAATGGTTTAATACAGGATTAGCCGATGCAAGAAATGTCGGTTTAGAATTAGCGCGTTCTCCTTATATTTTTATTTTAGATGCCGATAACTGGATTTATCCGCACTGTTTGACAGTTCTTTATGACAAAATAAAATCTAATAAATATGCTGCTGTTTACGGAGAGATCAGCCAATTTGATAATGATACTAGAAAAGAATTAAATCGAATTTCTTGCCATGAGTGGGATATAGATAAATTAGTCAAGCAACCTTATATTGATGCTATGGCTATGTTTAATAAAGATATCTTACTTAACGTCGGGGGATATTCCACAGATTTAATTGAATATGGCTGGTTTGGATGGGATGACTATGACGTTTGGTTAAAACTAGCTCAAGCTAATTATGACTGTAAGTTTATTCCAAAAGTTTTAAGTGCATATAGAGTTCATTCAACTTCAATGATAAATACTACTAATAAATACGCGCTTAATCTTGCGAGATATTTTTGTCATAAATTTTCCGATATAGCTCAAAATCAAACATCAAATATGATATTTGGTTTTTCTCAGAGCGAACTATATTCTAATTCTCATTGTATTCAAGAAACTGATTCGCGAATGTTATTACAAGAATTACAGTTCGCTCAAAATAAAATCGGTGCTATGGAATCAAGTAAATTTTGGAAATTACGAAATAACTGGCTCAAGTTCAAAAAGTTTTTCAGGTTAGTAATTACTAAGTAGAAGTTTTTCCTATATTTTTTGATTTTATTCAATAATATTCATATGTATAAAGTTGCAGCTTATATTACTGCTTATGAAGATAAAGAAGCACTTTCTCAAACAATTACTGCTATTCAAAAACAGTCTCATCTTATATCTGAAATTTTTATTGTAGATAATTCTAAAAAAGCTATTGTCGAAACACAAAAATTTCAGAATATTATAGTTGAACCTCATCCTGAAAATATAGGAGTTGATGGAGGTTTGATTATTGCTATAAAATGGGCTATCGCCAAACAATATGATTTTTTATGGCTTTTTGACCAGGATAGTCAACCAACAGTAGATTGTTTAGAAATTTTATTAAATAAATATCAGCAATTATCCGTACAAAATCATCATATCGGAATCATATCTCCTCAAATTATTGATATTAATACTTCACAAGAATTGCCTGGATATGTTTTTCAAGATTATAAATTTATCCCAAAAAATGGACATGCTCAAGCAAAAGATTATTACACTTGTAACGGTGTAATTACTTCAGGTTCTCTTGTTAATTTAGATGCTGCTAAAAACGTTCCACTTCCCAAGGGTGATTTATTTCTTGATGCTGTTGATTATTCTTACTGCATGAACTTTATATCTCAAGGTTACGAAGTTGTATTAGTTAAGAATGTCGCTATGCAGCATCGTCTTGGTCATTATTCTGAAGTCAAAGATAGATTTTACAAGATAAAAGATAAACTAAAGAATCAACTAAATAATCCAGTATTCACTTTCACTTGCTCTCCATCTCGTTATTATTATGCTTGCCGAAATCATACTTATTTTGAAACTCGTAACTCAAATAAGCAAATGCTACCTTTTTGTCTCTTCTATAGACTTAAATGTTTAATAGATATGATAATTAGAATTATACGCTACGAACCCGATTCGGTTTTAATAAAAGTAGGAGCATGCATTTTAGGAACTTTCGACGGCTTTAGAGGTAGACTTGGTAAAACTTGGTAAATTGATTCTCTATATTTGGGCTAATTTACAATTTTTGTTTATTTGACTGCCAAACAGCAGTAATATAAAAATTCAGGGATAGTTTATAACAAATCAATGAAAATCATTTCTACTGAAATTCCTGATGTTTTAATTATTGAGCCACAAGTTTTTCACGACAATCGTGGTTTATTTTTTGAATCGTTTAATTTAAAAAAGTTTACTGATAAAACTGGTATTAATGTTAACTTCGTTCAGGATAACCATTCTTACTCGAAACAGCATGTATTGCGCGGTTTGCATTACCAAATAATCCAACCACAAGCAAAACTCGTTCGCGCTCTTGTTGGTAGTATATTTGACGTAGCAGTAGATATTAGAAAAAACTCTCCAACTTTTGGTAAGTGGGTTGGTTATGAAATTAGCGCCGAAAATAAGCGCCAAATATGGATACCATCAGGTTTTGCTCATGGTTTTGTAGTTATTTCTGAAGCGGCTGAAGTTCTTTACAAAACTAGCGATTATTATTCACCTCAAGGAGAGCGTACTATCCTTTGGAATGATGTTGATTTAAATATTGATTGGCAAATAAATACTCAACCAATTATTTCTACAAAAGATGCAGATGGTAAACCCTTTAATATAGCTGAGGTTTTTTGTTGATAGATTAATCTTCGTTTACTAAAGAGACGTAGCAATGCTACGTCTCTACATTTTGCTGTCAAAAATACTAACTTATGTAGAAATTACAGCACCAAAATCCTGCGTCCAATAACTGTTGTAATTTACTTCTCCCGTATCATTATCTAAGTAATAATATCCAATCCCGATTTCTTTATAGTTTGGATTGAGAATATTTTCCCGATGTCCCGGACTATTCATCCATCCTCTAACAACTTCTTCAGCGGTTATGTAACCTGCGGCTATGTTTTGACCAACGTAAGAAGATTCATAACCCGCTAACTTTGTACGGTCGCTAGT
Source organism: Calothrix parasitica NIES-267 (assembly GCF_002368095.1). Classification (GTDB taxonomy): domain Bacteria; phylum Cyanobacteriota; class Cyanobacteriia; order Cyanobacteriales; family Nostocaceae; genus Rivularia; species Rivularia parasitica. The sequence continues at coordinate 607,294 of NZ_AP018227.1, forward strand.
TCTGCTTCCGTCTGAACCTGTATGGCTAAAAAAGTCAGCTAAAGCCATATCTTCGCTATGTGTTTGAGCCGATTCGGATAGATTGGTGTTTAAAGTTAAAGCTTCTAAACCATGCTGACTTCGATATGAATTTGTTAATTCAACAACTTCTAGAATCAGAGGATCTATCGTTTGAGAGCTTGATTCAGCCTCTGGTGTAAGCGAAGTTGCTGTACTTGGAACTGGTGATGATTCATCCAAAACTATAGTCTCGGATTTAGTATCTATTGGAGTGACAGACAGACTCAGATTGTAGTTGGTATTGTCTGCTTCTACACCTTCAAACACTCGGATGTAGTATGTTCCATTTTCTAAGCTATTCATACCTAAAAATTCATCTTTATTACCGCTATTAGCTGCACTAGCGATAATTTTGCCACTACTATCAAGCAATTCCACGTCTACATCTGCACTTAATCCGTTAACTACGACTTCGAGGTTGCTATTTAGATTATTCAAATTCAAATTATAAAAGTCGTTTCTATCAGAGTTTCCTATAGAGTCTCTAAAAGTTACCTCACCAGAGTCTAAAGTTATTGTCCGTGCGTCATTTAAGCCATTTCCTGCACGGTCGCTTTCTATAAATTCACTAGCTCTTAGCCCATCGCGTAAACCAACACTGACAAAGTGTTCGTAAGCATCACTGTAGTTAAATCCTGCATTCTTCAAAATAGAGTTGTTGTTTAGGTAATATTTAACATCAAATCCTGGTGCTGATGTTCTTCCTTCACTCAAACCGTTAAGTACAAAATGCTCTAAAAGCTGTTCGTTGTCTAACGAACTAACCGCTAAATCAGTGTGAACATTTTTATAGAATTGCGCGTCAAACCCTGGAGAAAAAGAATCACCACTATTTAAACCTTCGATTACAAAATTATCAAATGCTTCTTTGTAGCTATTACCGAAAGTTTCAGCAATATCAGGATTATCAGCTAAATAATAGTTGATATTGAAAAAAGGTGAAAACGATTTTCCTTCCGCTATACCTTTATTTTGTAAATCCTCCAATAACTCTTCGTAAGTCAGAGATATTTTGTCACTATTTGTTTTTCGATAGAAATCCAAGTCAACAAGTGATGAGAATTTCCGTCCTTGACCAACACCATAATTTACTAAATGTTCGTAAGCTTCTTTATTATTTAAGCCAGCTAAATCGCTGTTACTAGCACGATAGAAATCTAAATCAACTAGTGATGAAAATTCCAGACCATTATCTAAACCGTAACTTTTGAAATGTGACCATGCTTGTTTATCACTCAATGCATTCAAATTTGAATTAGCAGAGCGATAAAAGTTAGCATCAAATAAATTGATTGGCATAGGTTTATTAGGGAACAACACAAAAAAACATTGCAAACGTTTGCTTTTCGTCAGCGTTCCTATACCACGTGGTTGAAAATCACAAGACTTTTGGTTTTATGATTTAAAGAAAAAATTAACTATTCGTCCAAGTAGAAATTATAGCAACATTAACACACCTAGTTCTGTCTTCTGCTATAAGTGGTATTTCTAGGTTAGTAGGTTCTGTTTTTGAAAAACAACCAATTTATAAGCCATTCACTGCATTAAAAAAGATTTCTATGTAAACAAATACTAAACATTTTAGTCAATAAATATAAGTATTTTAAAACATTGATTTTTATTTGTGCATATAATTTGAAAATATGATATTGGAACCTATTTTTGTATCTATCTATATATTCGTTATTTAAAAAAATATAATAGCCCTTAAATACTTTACCTAAATTTTTTTAGTGTTTAGATTTACTGGCAGTATAAGTTATTTTAATGTGCTAGTAGAACAAATGCCAATCAAAAAATTGCTCTAATTTAGATCATTTACCTGTATGATTTCACTGAGACCCGAATAGATGCGATTTTTTTTTGTTTACAGCAAATACTTGTCTAATGCATTCAAAACTATACGCAATCATTTAAATGAATTTTTTTTTACATCGAATTTAGCAGAGTACTCAACATCATAATTGACCTAAACTCCTGGCTTTAGTAACAATTTGTACATCGAACATCAATCTAAGTGATAGTAATTATATTATCTTTAAATTGAAAATATAAAAAATTTGAATATCATGGTTGATTGAATTGTTTATTTCTAGCTGAGCCAATATTTCTAAGTAACTTTTATTTAAATATATTATTTTTATAGATAGAAAAAACTTATAAACTAGTTTATGTTTTCATTTAGGAGAGAAGTATCTCATCATCAGAATGAATAATCGTCAATTGAATGGATAAATCAATTTTATTAATTGGCTGTAACGGTCAAGTAGGTACACAATTAAAAAAAGCTCTTCAGGCTTACAGTAATCTAATTGCTGTAGCTCGTCCGGAAGTGGAACTTGCTCAACCGGAAACTATCAGGAACTTAATTGAGCAGTGGGAACCGCAAATAATTATTAATGCTGCTGCTTATACTGCTGTAGACAAAGCCGAAAACGAACCCGAATTGGTTAATAAAATTAATGCTGTAGCACCTAGAATCCTTGCTGAAGAAGCGAATAAATCACAAGCTTTATTGATTCATATTTCTACAGATTATGTTTTCGACGGTAAAAGCAATCGTCCTTATCAAGAAAATGATTTAACTAACCCTCTAAGTATTTATGGTGAAACTAAGTTAGCAGGAGAACAAGCTGTTAATTCAATTTGTAGTAACTACTTGATTCTGCGTACAGCTTGGGTTTACGGAAGTGGAGGTAAAAGCAATTTTGTCAAAACTATGCTGCGGTTAGGGGCACAAAAGTCAGAACTTAAAGTAGTTAGCGACCAAATTGGTAGTCCTACTTGGGCTACAGATATAGCCCAAACCATAGCTACGTTAATTACCAAAGACGAGCCAAAAAGCGGTATTTATCACTATACCAATAGCGGTGTGGCTAGCTGGTACGACTTTGCTGTTGCAATTTTTGAAGAAGCAAAATTATTAGGTTTTCCCTTAAAGATCCAACGTGTCGTTCCTATTCCTACTTCCGAATACCCGACTCCTGCGACTCGTCCCAGCTATTCAGTTCTTAATTGCGCCAAAATATCTTCATTAATGGAATCATATCCACCACATTGGAGAGAAAGTCTGAGAAAAATGCTTAAAGAATTCCGAAATATGAGTAGCTAAGACTGAAGTATCCCTACTGTAGGTTTTTATTTATGAGATTTTTGTAAGCAAAATGGGAAAACTAGTATTTCAAGCCTTTGTATATATCTCAGTACTCTTAGAGGATGCTTTAAAAGTTGGATTCGATAGTTCTTTTATACTTGACTTGGCTTTTAAAACATCCTCTTAGTAAAAGCAGAATGAGAAATCATTTTAAATCAAATCTAATTGCTAATTCTGTATGAAAGCACTTATTCTCTCTGGTGGTAAAGGTACTCGACTGCGACCTCTAACCTATACCGGAGCCAAGCAACTCGTACCCGTCGCAAACAAACCTATTTTATGGTATGGCATCGAAGAAATGGTTGCAGCCGGAATTACCGATATCGGTATCGTCATCTCACCAGAGACTGGAGAAGAAGTTAAAGCTAAAACTGGAAATGGGGATAAATTTGGAGCAAATATTACTTATATTTTGCAAGAGCAGCCAGCAGGACTCGCTCACGCTGTAAAAACGGCTCGTCCTTTTCTACTAGATTCACCTTTTGTAATGTATTTAGGCGATAATCTAATCCAACAAGGAGACTTGAGTTATTTTCTACAGCAATTTCAGCAGCAGCATCATGATGCATTGATACTATTGCGTGCTGTTAATAATCCTAGTGCTTTTGGGGTCGCTAAAGTAGATGAAAGTGGCAAAGTTTTAGAACTAATTGAAAAACCAAAAGTTCCTCCTTCTAATTTAGCTCTGGTAGGAGTTTATTTCTTTTCTGAAATTATCCATGAAGCTATTGCTTGTATCAAACCCTCCGCAAGGGGTGAGTTAGAAATTACCGATGCTATTCAACATTTGATTAGTCAAAAACACCAAGTATTAGCCTGTAAACTTCAAGGTTGGTGGTTAGATACTGGAAAAAAAGATGATTTATTAGAAGCTAATCGTCTTATTCTCGATACCGGGTTACAAACATCGATTGAGGGAGTTGTTGATACTTTAAGTCAAATAATTGGCAGAGTGGAAATAGGCTCAGGTTCTAAATTGTTTAACTGTACTATTCGCGGCCCAGTAATTATTGGTACAGATTGTTATTTAGAAAATTGTTTTATTGGTCCTTACACTAGTGTGGCTGACAAATCAAGCCTAGTAGATACCGAAATTGAACATAGTGTGGTTCTCGAAGGTGCTAAAATTTCCGGGATTCATCAACGAATTATAGATAGTTTAATTGGACAGAGGGCGCAAGTTACACTCGCACCTCGTCGTCCAAAAGCCTTAAGATTTATGATTGGTGACGACTGTCAGGTAGAACTATCGTGATTTATTTCCTAACCGTTAACTACTATTCGACAAAATTAATTTCCAAATTGATTAATTCTCTTCCCGTTGAAGAGAATATCGAGTATAAGACAATTATTATTAATAACTCGCCTGACGATAATTTTATTGGAGAATTAAACAATGAGTCCGTACAGGTTCTCCATCCCGGATATAATATGGGTTTTGGGCGTGCTTGTAACTATGGCATGAAGTGGATTTATAGCCAAGATTCTCAAGCAGTTGTCTGGATAATAAACCCAGATGCTTATTTATCAAATAATTCTTTAGAAAAAGTTAATCGTTTTTTTCAATCATATCCAGAAATTTCCATTCTTGGCACAATTATTCATACACCCAAAGATGAAATTTGGTTTGCTGGTGGGTCTTTTATTCCTAAAACAGGAACAATCAAAACCCAAGATTTATTAACCAATACAGAAGCTCCCTATATCGTTTGCGATTGGGTTTCCGGTTGTAGCTTGATTGTCAATTTAAGTAATTTTTATGATTGTCCGCAATTTGATGATGCTTATTTTCTCTATTACGAAGATTTTGATTTCTGTAGACGCTATGCAAATCAAGGATATCTAATTGCAGTTACTAAAGATTTTGGCGTACTGCACCAACCTTCGTCAATTACAAATAGGTATATATCTCGAAAAATAAGGCATAGTACTTATAGCTATTTATTAACTTTAGAAAGATATACTAATGAATTTATTCTAATAACTAGATTAATTCGATTATTTGTTTATGCCTTAGTTTTAATCTTTATTAGACCTAAAGTAGCATTTGGAAAATTCTACGGTCTATTAATGTATGGAAAACAAGTAACTCATAGAAACAAAGTTAATCCATCATATCAAATAATTAACTAATTAATTAATTAATTAATTAATTTATTTACTTATTTTGATGTTTTATATGTCACTTTTAAGAGCTAATATCTTGAATTGTGATTAAACTCTAATTAATACCCATAAATTGAATTGTATTAAATCTGATTAAACCCAATTAAATCCAATTAAATCCAATTAAACTCAATGATTGACGTTTGATATGAATTAGCCCGTGAAAATAGCTCAATCACGTAGGAAATTCTACAATCTAGATTTAAGTAGTCTTTAAAACCCTTAGATAATAAAGCTAATTTTTAATCACGTCAGGCGTAATCTATTTTAGATAAGAGTAGATAAAAGCCAGCCGTGCTTTCTAAAGTGAAATTAATATATCAGCAAATTAGTAGTATGGCTGTCTTGTGTTTTACAAATAACTGGTAAATTCTATATATCAGGTGATTTACTGGTTAAACTGCTACATAGATGAATGAATTATTGGTCAATTTATCAGTTGTTTTCTCCAAACCCACAGGTATAAGCAACTATGCTACTAATCTTTTCCCTTGTTTAAAAAATCTTCAACCCACGCTACTCGCTAGTAGTGATTACCCAAACTTCAGTTGTTATCAAATACCAGATAAATTTACACCCGCTCAAGGTACAAAAGGACATTTTGACAGACTTGTGTGGACGCAGTTTCAATTACCGCAAATCTATCACAAGCTGAAATCTAAGCTTTTATTTACTCCGCAACCTGAAGCACCGCTATATTCTAAATGCCGAAGTATTGTTACCGTACACGATGTAATACCTTTACGCTTTCCCAAACGCGTATCTCCTCTGAAATATTATTACCTTTACTACATTCCCCGAGTACTGTCACAAGCAAAGCATATAATTTGTAATTCAAATACTACAGCAACAGATATTTGTGATTTTTACAATATTCCGGCTAGTAAAATTACGCCGATTCCACTAGCTCATGATGCAAGTAATTTTCGTTTACTGACGGAAGTGAGAAAGAATAATAAAAATCCTCCTTACTTTCTTTATATTGGCAGACACGATAAACATAAAAACCTTCACAGACTGATAGCAGCTTTCGACAAGTTTAAACAGCACTCACAAGATGGTCGGGACTACGAATTATGGTTTGCAGGTCCTTCTAATGAACTTTATACCCCTAAAATGTATTCTCAAATTGAAGAATTGGGTATTAAGCACCAAGTTAAATTTCTCGAATATGTTAACTATCAAGAATTACCAATAATTATTAACCAAGCCATTGCTTTAGTTTTTCCTAGTCTGTGGGAAGGTTTTGGTTTTCCAGTTCTTGAGAGCATGGCTTGCGGTACTCCTGTAATTACTTCTAATATCTCCTCCTTACCCGAAGTTACTGGTGATGCTGCACTGCTGATTAATCCTTATCATACAGATGAAATTACTGAAGCAATGATAACTATTGCTACAGACAATAAATTGCGATCGCAGCTTTCCATAGAGGGTTGTAAACGAGCCAGTAACTTCAGTTGGGAGAAAACAGGTCAAGCCACTGCCGAAGTATTAAAAAAATATCTTTAGTAGTTAGTGGTTAGTAGTTAGTAGTACTCCACCACATTAATTTTAAGGGGTTAGGAAGTCGCTCCGTAGGTTGGGTTAAGCGGAGCGCAACCCAACTCAAGTGTTGGGTTTCACTCCGTTCAACCCAACCTACAATTGAAGCTTACATACCCCGCAAAACTTATGTGGTCTAGTAGTAGTTAGTAGTTAGTAGTTAGTTGTCAATGGAAAGTAGTAGGTAGAGAATGGAGAACAATAAATAGTAAATATTAGTTGAATTTATTGGTAGCAAGATTACTATTTTTCAAATCCAAAATCCGTCTTAGAAAGTTTTGGTAAGAGAAGTTGGGGGAAGAGCATCTTCTCCCAAACTGAACCGCGAAATCCAAAATCTAAAATCCAAATTCTAAAATTCTTAACTACTAACTCCTAACCCCTAACTACTAACTATTTTTAAGCTGTTCCAACTGCACCAGAGTAAACTACACCTCGGTGTATATCCATAGTTAGAATCGCTCCATCTCTAATTATCTGCGTAGCATTTTTAACGCCAACAATTACAGGCACACCAAGACGTAAGCCAATTACAGCAGCATGAGAAGTAAGACTTTCCTCTTCAGTAATAATACCGCCGGATTTGCGAATTGCTTCGACAAAATCCGCATTTGTATTTGGGGCTACTAAAATCTCTCCCGGATTAAAGTTGCTTATATCCGTAGCGTTCTGAGCAACCCTTGCGCGACCGCTAACAGAACCTTGCCCTAAACCTATTCCCTGACCTAATACAGCAGTTACGACTTCAACTTTAATCAAATCGGTAGAACCAGAAATTCCTTGAAGAGTACCCGCACTCATTACGACTAAATCACCTTCATTTAGCAAATTTTTCTCTTGAGCAACATTAATAGCTGCTTGGAAAGTTTGACCTGTGGAAGGTAGCTCCAAAACTAATAATGGTTTGACTCCCCATACAAGCTGTAATTGTCTAGCTACATTTACATGAGGTGTGATTGCCAAAATTGGGGTGCGGGGCCGGAATTTAGACACGTTACGGGCAGTAGCGCCACTCTGAGTAAGTGTCATAATTGCAGCAGCATCAAGTTGTTGAGAAATTTGACCTACTGCTTGAGAGATAGCATTCGGAATCGAACGCCTGGGGTCTGGTAGTTGATTGACATTTTTGCCTTGAGCATCTTCTTTTTCGATACGCTCGGCAATTCTTGCCATTGTTGCTACTGCTTCTACCGGGTATTTACCTACAGCAGTCTCATTAGAAAGCATTACAGCATCCGTACCGTCTAATATCGCATTAGCTACATCCGATACCTCTGCTCGGGTAGGACGAGGATTGCTAACCATGCTATCCAACATTTGGGTAGCGGTAATAATAGGGATACCTAAACGGTTTGCAGTGGCAATTAAACGCTTCTGTAGTACTGGTACATCCTCTGCTGGAAGTTCTACGCCTAAATCGCCTCTTGCGACCATTACACCATCACACAGAGCCAAAACCTCTTCCATCTGCTCGATGGCTTCGTGTTTTTCAATTTTGGCAATTACTGGCACCTGTTTTCCCGCACTAGAAATTAATTCCTTAATTTCCATTACATCTTGAGGATTGCGAACAAAAGAAAGTGCGACCCAATCAACACCTTGGTCCAAACCAAATACTAAATCCTCGCGGTCTTTATCAGTTAATGCCTTGATAGATAAATAAACTCCGGGGAAATTAACGCCTTTATTATTAGAAAGCTTACCTTCAACGGTGACACGGCAATGTAAATCACCCTTTTCTTTATCTACCTCCTCAACCTGCATTTCCACCTTTCCATCATCAAGCAGGATATTAGCCCCAGCAGGAACTTCTTCCGCTAAATGCTCGTAGGTAATACAGCTAATTTCTTGAGTACCAACAACTTGACGATTAGTTAAAGTGAAACGGTCACCTTTAGCAACTACTATCGACCCATCTTCAAACTTACCCAGACGAATTTTCGGACCCTGCAAATCTTGCAGAATCGCGACTGGTTTATTTAATTCAAATGCTGTTTGCCGAATCAACCTTATATTGCGCTGATGGTCGGCATGACTTCCGTGAGAAAAATTAAGCCGCAACGTGGTCGCACCTGCTTCAATGAGAGCCTTTAGAACATCAGGGCTACTCGTAGCAGGTCCAATTGTAGCGACAATTTTTGTACGGCGAACTGAATCTCTTAATTCCATAGGGGCTACTATATCGCGCTTCTAGCTAGGGAATAATCCTAGATGAAACTATATCGTTTTGTCTGTGGCTAGAAACGCATTAACCAGAAAATTAAATTCCCAAGCATTAAATATCTTCTCACAATGTGTTCTAGCTTCTACGTTTTACCGAGGAAAAAGATTAGGGAAAGAAAAGGTGAGTATAATTCGTAATTCGTAATTCGTAATTCGTAATTAATGCCCCATAAATAGAATTTAGGGGCTTCAACAAAGAATAGGAATCGCCATCCACGGATAAATCCGGGGGCTTCTGACCTTAAAAATTTACCTGGTGAAGGGGAAGCAGAGGGAGCAGGGGAAGCAGAAAAAGCAAGAAATAAAATTGTTGCCTCCTAACTGTTTAATCTAAACAGGACTTACGCAAAGCAAAATTGTCATTGCGAACCGAAACGGAGTGTAGGGAAGCAATCCCAAGGTTTCGATAGATTACGTCGCTATCGCTCGTAATGACGCAATTACGTTACTTTTGCGTAAGTCCTACTAAAATCTAAAATCCGAGATCCACAATCATTAAACTGCTTCCTAGTAACTCCTAACTGTTGACTGATGACGGATAAATGCAAAAATGTAAATAAATGTCGGTACACAAAACTTTATTATTCGTCTATCTGTGTCGTATACTCGCAAATATTTGGTAAATAAGGAGTTGACAATGCTGATGTCGGAGGCAAAATCGCCACTGACACTCCCCCCCAAGGAACTTTTGTCCCCACCCGGTGGTTTCAATCCCACTGTGCTAATGTTTTTAGCCGCGATTGGAATTGTCGTGCTGTCCGTACTAGGTTATTGGGTTTGGCAATGGCCGCAATGGATATGCTTTTGTATGAATATCCTTGCTTTGCATATCTCGGGTACGGTAATTCATGATGCTTGCCACCAGGCTGCTCATCGCAATCGGACAATAAACGCGATTTTGGGACATGGTAGTGCCTTGATGCTTGTTTTCGCATTTCCTGTATTTACGCGAGTGCATTTACAACATCATGCAAATGTTAATGACCCAGAAAACGACCCAGACCACTATGTGTCTACAGGTGGTCCGCTATGGTTAATTGCAGTTCGTTTCTTCTACCACGAGATATTTTTCTTTAAACGACGTTTGTGGCGTAAGAATGAACTTCTTGAATGGTTTATAAGTCGCTTAGTAGTCTTAACTATTGTTTTTATTTCAGTGCAATTTGGCTTCCTCGGCTACATCCTCAATTTTTGGTTTGTGCCTTCAGGTATCGTTGGTCTAGCACTGGGTTTATTTTTCGACTATTTGCCTCATCGTCCTTTTGTAGAACGCAATCGCTGGAAAAATGCTCGTGTTTACGCGAACCCAATTTTGAATATCTTGATTTTGGGACAGAATTATCATTTGATCCATCATCTATGGCCTTCTATCCCTTGGTACAACTACCAACCTACGTATCATCTGATGAAGCCACTTTTAGATGAGAAAGAGTGCCACCAATCATTGGGTCTGCTCCAAAAGAAAGACTTTTTGGAATTTATGTACGACTTAGTTTTGGGTATTCGTTTTCACCGCAAGAAAGAATAGGTAATGGGGATATGGGTATAGGGAGATGGGGAGATGGGGAGATGGGGAGATGGGGAGATGGGGAGATGGGGAGATGGGGAGATGGGGAGATGGGGAGATGGGGAGAAAATAAATTTATTACTCCTAACTCCTAACTCCTAACTCCTAACTTTTAACAATGCCCAATTCCCAATGCCCAATTCCCAATTCCCAATTCCCAATTACCAATTACCAATTACCAATCCAAAATCCAAAATCCAAAATCTAAAATTTTTAGATGTCGCTAGATATACTTTGAGCCTGTATAATTTCCGTATGAGCGGTAAATTGCAATCTGTTTAGTGATTCTGTGAAAAACACAAAACCTTTATAGGCAGTTGCATATTTATAGATTTTGGTAAAAAATCCTTCCGCTGTTTCAACTACTAACGGTTCTTCACTTTTAGAGACTATTTTCATAAAGTCTTCTGACTTAATGCGAACTCCCGTTCCCCTGTCAGTGAAGACTCTTCCGCTAATACCTGTAGGTTGAGTCGCATTACAACCGTCAAACTGCATAGTTTTTTAAGTATTTTTACATAGAATTCTGTTTATTCTACACTTTCAACTCTATTTTGACTGTGATGCTTGTAACGGCTGGGGTAAATTCCAGTCTGGACGGAGTTTAGCAGCATGACGTAAATAGATATGGCTGATGCTGGAATTCGATTTGATATAGGCATGGATTAAAATCCGAATGCACTTTTCTAAGCTTCCTGGAACTGACATTTGCTGTACATCTATCATCGGAACATTGTTCCAGTCGGGACGGTGACGAGCTACAGCAGCCGGAAAAATAGCATCTAAATCGGATGTTACCGAGAAGGTAACGCTAATCATATCGGTCGGATGCAAATTATTGCGTTTTTCAATTTCGTCTAATATTTCCATTGTGGCTTCTTGTATTGCTTCAACCGTATTTTCTGAAACGGTTGTCGCTCCACGAATTGCCTGCATTCGCCCTTTCTCCACGTAAAAATCCTCCTAATTTTAGACATTAGTCATTAGACATTATTCATGATTCTTAAGAAAAAGAACAACTGACCAATGACAAATGGCTATATTTTATTTATCAATTATTTATTTGTATTTCTATCCACCACCCAATTAATAAGCAAGAAAATGTCAAGGTCTATACAACCATAGGGGTAAACCACTGGTAGATAATTCAAACTCCACCCAATCAATTTTGGATGCAAGCCCCCGAGCCTGAACTTTATTACCGGGTAAAATCTTACTGTACCAAGGTTTTGGCTCTTCTAAGGTGTAAACCTCTGTTTTTTCTGGGTCAAGATTTACCAGTTCTGCTGTCCATCGACGAGCATCTTCTTCGCTTCCGAGTCTATCTACGACTCCTAATTCTACAGCTTGCTCTCCGGTAAAGATTCTGCCGTCAGCAAAGGTTCTTACAGTTTCCGGTGCTAAATTACGTCCTTCTGCAACTGTTTGCACAAACTGCTGATAACTTGTATCAATCAATTCTTGTAAAATATTTTGTTCTTGTTCGGTTAATTGTCTATCGAATGACAAAATATCCTTATAAGGTCCAGATTTTATCACCTTAAAGGAAACACCGATTTTATCTAATAAACGCTCCAAATTATTTCCACGCAAAATCACACCAATACTACCGGTAATAGTTCCGGGATTAGCCATGATATGTTCTGCTCCCATACCGATATATACGCCTCCAGAAGCAGAAATATTACCAAAACTGGCAACAATCTTGATTTTTTCACGCAAACGCTTGAGCGCAGTATATATTTCTTGAGAATCTCCTACCGTTCCACCAGGGCTATCAATACGTAATAGTAGCGCTGGAAATTTTTTCTCTTCTACAGTTTTGAGTGCTTCCAAAACTCGTTTACGAGTAGTACCTGCAATTGCACCATTAACTTCTATTTTGGCAATTTGCTTGCGAAACTTTGACTTAAAAGGCCAAACCATGAGCAGTATACAGAACCTTTAGATATTTGATATTTGATTTTAAACATTAGCTTTAATTTATAAATGCGTAAAGCATCTCCTCGCATTTATTAACCTTCTTCAGACGCAAACCTACCAAATAATTCTAATCAAGTTTTCTGTATCTAAGATGTATTCTAGTTTGATGTCAAAATTTTTATGTTAAAAAATCTACTTAGCGATAAAAGGTTTATCATTTACTTTCTAATATTCTGCAGTCAAAAAATATCATGTTATCAACAGACGCTAGTATTCAATTGTGAAACACTGCTAATCCCTTTAAAAACTTTATTTTTCTCAAAAGCGGAAAGTTTTGTAATTAGTAATACAAATAAAATCTCGCATAACCCTGCAAAATGCCAAATCCGTTACTTAAGAATCTAAACGTAAAATTTGACACCGATAATATACATAAGTGTCGAAAAGCGCTCCTACAAAACTGCAAGTTACACAAATAACAAATAAACCTTGCATGGGTGTACCGCTACCGAAAGTAGCTAGAAAATTAGTTATTTGAGTTGCAATTATTTCAGCCACGGTTTCTAAACCGGGCATAAAACTTACAAGCGATAAAATTAGTGAAACTCCACCAAAAAATATCATTGGAGCAACAAAACTAAAAATAATCGATAGAAGTAGAGAGCGAATAAAGTTTATAAACATGGTCATAGTAAAATTTTCCTATGATGATGATTTACAACAGCTGGTATCCGTCACTTTCTACAATAAGCGCAATTTTCATATACTACACCGCATTTAAAGAATCTTAAGTTTTAATTAAAATATGTTCACAAATTTTGTAACAAATATTTTTTGATTTTAGCTTTCATTATTTTTATCAAATCCTTGATATAACTAGGATTTATCTAGTAATACTATTGTATTTCATTCTGTAGGTGCTGTTAATAACAGCCTTAGTTTATGAGAGCGATTTTTTACTTAAGTTAACTAAAGGGGGCGATTAGGGAGTAGAGAGTTAAGGGGTAAGCACTGAAGAGTTAGAAGTTGGGAGTAAAGAGTTATAGGTTGAAAATTCATCATTGTTTCCTGTTCCCCGTCCCCCATTCTCTCTCAACTTTTTAAGTTTTTATCAAAATCTTTCGCTATTATGACGGGAATTGCTGAGTTAATTAAAAATTGTGAGTCAAGCAACATCTAAATCCAGTTTAGGAGCATGGAGCCTACGATTGTTGGCGGCGATGTTCTTGATTGGGCAAGTGATAATTCATTTATTTAAAGGTAAAATTCATCGTCGCAATACTTTGGAGCAAATGGCTGCGGTCGGTCCAGACTCATTGTTTATAGCCTTGGTTACAGCTGTATTTGTAGGTGCAGTATTTACAATCCAGGTTGCGCGAGAGTTTATTAATTTTGGTGCAGGAAACGCTGTAGGGGGAGTATTAGCAGTCGCATTAACCCGAGAACTTTCTCCCGTACTTACAGCAGTGGTATTGGCCGGACGAGTTGGTTCGGCATTTGCTGCGGAGATTGGTACTATGCGGGTGACGGAGCAAATTGATGCTTTATTAATGTTAAAGACCGACCCTATAGATTATTTAGTTATTCCTCGCGTCCTTGCTTGCTGCATCATGTTACCAATTTTGACTTTACTATCTTTGGTAACGGGTATGGCAGGGGGATTGTTTATTGCCAAAAATTTATACAGTTTATCGGATACCCAGTTTTTAGATTCAGCTCGTAATTTTCTAGGAGTTTGGGATATTTTGAGCGCGATGCTCAAAGCTCTTTGCTTCGGGCTTTTAGTAGCCGTAATCGGCTGTAACTGGGGCTTAACTACATCAGGAGGAGCAAAAGGTGTAGGTCAATCCACTACAACAGCAGTTGTTACTGCTCTATTAATTATATTTATTGCCAACTTTTTTCTTTCTTGGTTAATGTTCCAAGGTACCGGAGGTGCCTTATTGCAAGGTATTTAATTAAGTTAGCAATTAGGAATTAGGAGTTAAGGATTAGGAATTAGGAGTTAATAAATTCGTATAGTATTAGCGACCAAGATGGTCGCACTACAATATTTAAAAAATAAGCTCATCGTATATCTAACCTAAATATAAGCTTAATTAAATATTAATAACTAATCACTGTTAACTACTAACTGTTAACTGTTCACTGCCCACTGTTCACTGCTCACTGTTCACTGTTCACTGTTAACTGTTCACTGTTAACCCCTTAACTTCTAAAATAAAGATGATGTCTCTTTAGAAAAAAATTATATAGTGACTACTTCATTTACATCTAATACAGCATCTACCGTAGAATTAAAGCCCAGTTACAACATACCCATAGTATTGATTGTGACTTCAATTCCTTTAGTGATAATAGGACAACCTTTAGCTGGTGGAATTATTGGGTTATTTGGATTATTTCTGATGTACCAAGCGGTAACACTACGTTTACAATTTACCGCTACTGATTTAGACCTTGTTAGAGGTGATAATTTACTTCGTCGGTTTCCCTATAGTGAATGGCAAAATTGGCGCATTTTCTGGAATGTGATTCCTATCTTGTTCTATTTCAAAGAAATCAAAAGCATTCATTTTTTACCAATATTATTTGACCCTAAAACTCTTAAAACCTGTTTGGAAGAGCGTTGTCCGAAAATTGATTGAAAGGTAAAACTATTTTTTGAGGAGTGAAAATTAGCGGTTGAGATTTAATGATTTCTTTCCCCACTCCTCTGTCTCTTACTCAAAATATCGCGGACTGATTAACTACGCTCGCTGGTAAAATGTAAAACTGACGATTTATAGTTGGTTCTTATATTCAAATTTGTAAAAAATGGCGCTTGGCTTAACTATGAACCAAGATGAAAATTATAACGAAGAACAATTACAGATAGATTCTAAAGAAGAAAATTCATTTACCGACCTTACTTCTAATATGGCGAATTCCAGCGAACACAATAACCCAGAAGATTCGCAGTTACAATCAGAATCGGTTGATAATTCCCCGGAATATAACTTAGCTGCTCAAAGAGTAGCGCAGTTACAGCGTACCGAAGAATCTTTGAAACAGGAAATATCCGAATTACAAGAATCTTATAAAACTCTTCAATCCGAAGTGGGTAATACCCAAAAAGCGCTCTCTAAAATGACTCAAGAGGCGCTTTCGGAGTTAGAACAACGCAAACAAGCTCTATTAATTTCTATTGAGCAACTCGAACGTCGTCAAGAACGCATTCGTAATGAAATGCGAACTACTTTTGCTGGAGCTTCTCAAGAGTTAGCAATTCGAGTACAGGGTTTTAAGGATTATTTAACTGGTAGTTTACAAGATTTAGCAGCCGCTGCCGAACAGTTAGAGCTTGTTCCACCTACAAAGCTAGAACCTCAAAAGCTTGCTATTCGAGAACCTCAGCCAGATGATGATTTTGATGATGAATTCGATGATGATTATGAAGAGCGAGGAGCTTCGGACTTTAGCCGAGGACAGTTTCAAGATACTACAAAGAAAATTCGTCAGCAAATAGACCAATACCGTACTAAACCTGATTATTACGGGCCACCGTGGCAACTCCGCCGTACATTTGAACCAGTTCATGCCGAACGAGTCTCTAATTGGTTTTTCCAGCAGGGAGGACGCGGTGCTTTAAGAACTATGGGTAGTCGGTTGCAAAATACACTTATTGCCTCAGCAATTATATCTGTATTGTATTCTTTGTATGGCAACCGCACTCGCACTTTGGTTTTAGCAAATTCGCCAGAACGCTTGGGAGAATGGCGACGCGGTTTACAAGATTGTTTGGGTATTGGTCGTCCGGATTTTGGTCCCGATAGAGGTTTAGCATTATTTGAAACACCCTCAGCCGTAGCGCAAAAAGCAGAGCGCTTGGTAAAAGCTGGTTTACAACCATTTATTATTATTGATGATTCGGAAGAAGAAATTAATGTCGGATTATTGCAGTTTCCATTATGGTTAGCTTTTGCACCTGACCCCAAGATGATGAGAGACTACTATGAGGATGAATATTTTTAGTTAGTTGTTAATAGATAGTTGTTAGCGGTTAGTGGTTAGTCAGCATACTATTTCTGTATGATTTATTAAGTTCGTTCAGAATTTTCGTGGCTAATATTCATAATAAATAGCCATTCTAATTAATTCCCTTAATGCGAAGACCACTAACACATTAGTATTTCAAGTTAGTTTTAACAATCAACAACTATCAACTAACAACCAACAACTAACAACCAACAACTATCAACTAATTAATATGAGTATTTGGTTCAGTTTATGTGGAGCAGTTTTAGTCGCAGCTTATCTTCTGGGTTCTACTCCAACTGGTTACACCTTAGTAAAGCTGTTGAAGGGAATCGATATTCGTGAAGTTGGTTCTGGTTCGACTGGTGCTACTAATGTTTTAAGAGCTTTGGGTAAAGGTCCTGGTGCATTTGTTTTAGTAGTTGACTGTTTGAAAGGTGTTTTATCAATATTCCTGGCTTATTGGTTATTTACCTTGTCATCCAGTAATAATTTGATTCCAGCAACAGTTAATCAAGAAATATGGCAGCCGATTATGGTCACTTTAGCTGGTTTAGCTGCAATACTCGGTCATAGTAAATCAATTTTTTTAGGATTCAGCGGTGGTAAGTCCGTAGCGACAAGTTTGGGTGTGTTGTTAGCGATGAGTTGGCAGGTTGGTTTGTCAACATTTGGAGTATTTTTGGTTGTTGTAGCGATTTCGCGGATTGTATCTTTAAGTTCGATTGGTGGTGCGATCGCAGTTTCTGTATTGATGATTTTATTTCACCAACCCTTACCCTATATATTGTTTGGAGTGGCTGGTGGTTTGTATGTAATTATCCGTCATCGCAGCAATATTGAGCGGTTATTTGCTGGTACAGAACCGAAGTTAGGGCAGAAAGCAACGGTGGAAGCTGAACCGGAGCAGACTGTTGGTTCTGCTGGTTGAATTTTTGGCGTTGCTGATTAGAAGTTTGAATAGCCCCCTAACCCCCAAGTATGGGGGAAAATAATTAAAAGTCGCCCATAATTGGGGGATTTAAGAGACATACTCTTTTAATAAAAATAAATTCATATTTCAACTCAGCAACGCCGATTTTTTAATTTGATTTGAAGTTTAATTTTTTGAATCCCTCAATTGTTTGATTGGGGGATTTTCTTGTTTACTGTTCGGTTACCGGAATAGTTGGGATATTTATTTACTACTGTTCCGCTATCGGAATAGTTGGGATATTGATTTATCACTGTCCCGTTACCGGAATAGTTGGGATATTTATTTACTACTGTTCGGTTACCGGAATAGTTGGGATATTGATTTATCACTGTTCCGCTATCGGAATAGTTGGGATATTTATTTACTACTGTTCGGTTACCGGAATAGTTGGGATATTGATTTACTACTGTTCGGTTACCGGAATAGTTGAGATATTAATTTACTACTGTTCGGTTACCGGAATAGTTAGGATATTGATTTACTACTGTTCCGCTATCGGAATAGTTACTAATGTAAAATAAACTTGACACATAGTAAAGTTAGTTTTACTATAAGAGCATGGTGGTAAAAATAAGCTATGCAAGTATATTAATTTGCAACTAATGGAAAACCGCCTAAAAAATTTTAGAACGCAACGTAATTTCTCCCAAGCAGCGTTAGCAGAACTGTTGGGTGTAAGTCGTCAAACGATTAACGCTATAGAGAAGGGTAAATACGACCCCAGTCTTCCTTTAGCGATGAAGATTGCTCAACTTTTTGATTGTGCAATTGAAACAATATTTTTATTTGAATCTGATTCGCAGTCAGGTTCTAAAGGAGGTTCTATGTTTGATAAATTGACAGCTAAAGCATCACAAGTAATAGCACTAGCTCAAGGAAACTTTACATTTGATAAATGGACTCCTCAAGCAGTGCAGGTAATTCAATTAGCTCAAAAAGAAACTCGTAGTTTAGGACATAACTTTGTTGGTACGGAACAGGTTTTATTAGGATTAATTGCAAAAGAAAGCGGGATTGCGGCTAAAGTTCTGAAAGTTGAGGGTGTGACGCTTGAAAATGCTCGTATTGAAGTAGAGAAAATAATTGGTAGAGGTTCTAGCTTTTTAGAAATACAAATACCTTTTACACCAAGAATGAAGCGGGTTTTTGAATTGTCTTTGCAGCAAGCAGATCAACTTGGACATAACTATATTGATACGGAGCATCTTTTATTAGGTTTGTTACTCGAAGGAGAAGGAGTAGCAATTAGAGTTTTGAAAGTTTTAGGAATTGACATTAATAATCTTTTTCAAAAAGTTTTAAAAGAAATTACATCAGAGAAAATAGAATTACCGCAAATCAAAGCTACTGAAAATCAAGAATCACCAAATCCAATTGATTTTACTTCCGGTGCAATCAGCGCTCGTTTTTGTAGTTCCTTATCTTCTTGGGTAGAGTCCTCTCAATTAGGATATATAGTTACAAACACAGGATTTAGGTTGTCTAACGGGGATATAATTACACCACATATATCTTTTTATTCCAAAGAAAAACTCAAACAGGTACCGCGAATCTATCCTGAATTATCACCGGATTTAGTAGTAGAAATTAAATCAGCCTTTGACCAGTTAAATACAGTACAAACTAAAATATCTAATTTTTTAGAAATGGGAATCGCTTCTGCTGTATTGATTAATCCCGATAACCGTACTGTCACTGTTTCTGTCCACAAACGCGATAAAAAACATGAAGTAAATCTTTTGCATGATGGAGATAAATTAAGCTTACCGGACTTGTTTCCCGATTGGGAGTTGGAAGTATCGCAATTGTGGGTTAATTGAGCGATTATTTAAAAATAACTATTCTGGGTTTGCTATAACGGATTGGGAAACTTTAGCCCAATTATTTGCATAGCTCACAGAAAATCATAATGAAATCCTCCGCTGCTGGAATTGCTTTATTAGCTACCTTGTTTTTATCTCAGGGTTGTTCTTCTACCACGAAAACTGAAGATAAATCTGAAAATCAACAAGCTCAAGTGGAATCCTTACCGGATAAAACTTCTCAAAGCAAGAAACCACAATCAAATTCACAAAATTCTGATAAGCAAAAAGCTCGAGAAAAAAAAGAAGAATTACAAGCAAGCTCTCAACCTCAGAATTCTACAGCTACCCAAGGTAAATTAACTATTCCGAAGAAAATTACACCTAACAAACCCGTTCCCGTAAAAGTTCAGGTTCCAGCAACTGTAGCGAAAGCTAATAGTAATGACAAGAAACCAAAGCAAATGCATATGGTGGTCGTGAGTGATGACTTAAGATTTTTTGATTTAGTCCAAGCAAGTTATAAAAACAATCAAAACATTGAAGTCAAGCCGAAATTTCCCGCTCCCGGTGAATATACCGTCTTTAGCGATTACAATCCATCGGGTGAGAAAGAACAGGTTTCTGTTGAAAAAGTTTCTATTCCTGGAGAAATACCCTTACCTACAGAATTAGAAAGTTTTAGCAAAACAAAGACATTCTCCGATACAAAAATAGATTTGAAATTGTCTAAACCTAATATTAAAGCCGGTAAAAAAGTTACTTTAAAGTTTGATTTGAAGCAAGCTAAAAGCAATAAACCGATTAAAGATTTGAAACCGTATTTAGGTCAAAAAGCAAATCTAGTAGTCATTAAAAGTTCTTCATCCTTGGGAGAAAATGACTATATCGATACAGAAACCATCAAAAAATCACCAGATAGTCAGCTACATTTCACAACCAAATTTCCCCAACCCGGAACATACAAGCTTTGGTTACAATTCAATCGCGATGGTAAAGTCAAAACCGCCGATTTTTGGGTAACAGTTAACAGTTAACAGTTACCAATTTTGGATTTTAGATTTTGGATTTTGGATTGGTAATTAGGAATTAAAAATTTAAACTTCTCCTTGTCTCCCTATCCCCTTATCTCCCTATCTCCCCATCTCCCCATCTCCCCATCTCCCCACCTTTCTCACTTCTTCTCTACACCACTTGTTTTCAAAACGTCGCTCATAGAGTCGCAGTGATTTGGTAAATTGAAGGTGCTGGGGTTTACAATTTTTTCGTAACTAAAATGGCGATATTGCATACAAAATCTATCCCATGCAGCCATTTGAATTTTGAATGTTTTGATTATTACATCTGCTAAGGATGAAGATAGAGGAATGCGGAAGTAAATCTTTTTATCTAAATAAGAGCAAATTTCTTCTATTGCTTGATTTGCTGTTATCTTTTCCTGTCCTAAAACGTATTTTCTTGGTTCTTCTTCTTTGGGAGGGTTATTGATAAGATGTTTTACTACTGTTGCAATATCCTTTGCATGAATGAAATGAAAGCTACCGTCTGTTCTCAAAAAGCGGATTAAATCAACGTATTTCGTTACTTCGGGAAGACCGGACGTTACTTGAGATGGTGGTTTGTTTTCATCACCACCAATCACTAATGTAGGAAAAACTTTAGTAATTTTAGGTGCAATTGCTAGTTTGGAAAATTTTCGCAAGCAGTCGAATTTTGAACGAATATAGTCTGTACCTAGTTCCCCTGCTTCTTTGAGAGGTTGATTATTTTTATCTAGAACGCTAGCTGTAGAGAAGTATATTACCTGTTCGCATTTTTCAGCATCTAACAGATTGAGTAATTCGATTGTTTTAGCTACATTAATATCAAAAGTTCCCGTACCACCCCAAGCGGTTGCTGTTAGCACAGCTACATCTATGGTTTGAAGCAATTCCGCTAAATCCCCTATTCTTTGCATATCACCCTGCAAAACATGGATACCGGGACGTGCTTTGATATCAACCTGTAATTTGTCTGGATTTCTGACCAACAAATAAAGTTCGTGTTCGGTTTCTTGTGTCAATAATTCACTAATGTAATGACCTATACAGCCGCTTGCACCAGTGACTAAAATCCGCTTCTGGCTCATAGAACTCTCTAAGTTTTTGTTGTTAGATGATTGTAATTATTTTTAACTTTTATACTCACAACTAACAACTACAGCCAGATACTAAAAGTGTCGGGATGAAACAAGAGATGGGAAGATGGTAAGCCACCCCCGTGCCGAGGTTCCCTCGGTTGAGGGGAGTGGCGCAACCCGTAGGGGAAGATGCGGAGAGGGGGAGATAGGGAGATGGGGAGAAATTAACTCCTAACTCCTAACTCCTAACTCCTAACTATTTCACAGCGGTTAACAATTCGCTTTTAG
This sequence comes from Calothrix parasitica NIES-267, assembly GCF_002368095.1. Taxonomy (GTDB): domain Bacteria; phylum Cyanobacteriota; class Cyanobacteriia; order Cyanobacteriales; family Nostocaceae; genus Rivularia; species Rivularia parasitica. The sequence goes on from NZ_AP018227.1 coordinate 629,131, forward strand.
TCATATCTAACTGTTTAGCTGTTTCAAAGAAATGAGCCACATTTTCTTCTGGTGTAGTAGGTAAAACACCGTGTCCTAAGTTAAGAATATGACCCCAATTTCCGGCTTTACGAACGGTGTCATGAATCCGCTCGGTAATAAATTCTTTGGAACCGAAAAGTACTCCTGGGTCAAGATTTCCCTGTACTTTCATTTCTTTACCCAATCTGCGACGCGCATCAGCCATATCTACCGTCCAGTCTACGTTGACTATATCGGCTCCGGATTGGCTCATTCTTTCTAGCAAACCCGCGCTTCCGCTGACTAGAAGAATTAATGGTGTATCTGGGTGAGTTTGCTTTACTTGCTCAAATACTCTTTTTTGATAGGGTAAAGCGAAAGTTTCGTAATCTTGGGGACTCAATTGACCTGCCCAAGAATCAAACATTTGTATTACTTGAGCGCCACAATCTATTTGATAGCGAACGTATGTAGCGATGGAGTCCGATAATTTTGTTAGCAGTTGATGCAAGATGGCTGGTTCAGAGAAAGCCATATTTTTAATTATGGAATAGGTTTTAGAACCTTTTCCTTCTACTGTATAAGCTGCTAAAGTCCAGGGGGCACCGACAAAACCTAGTACAGTTGATTTGTTACCTACTTCTGACCGAAGGGCTTGCAAAATAGTTTTGATAAATGGCAAGGACTCTTCTGGTTGCAAGGAATGTAAATTATCAACTTGCTCTTGAGTACGAATAGGATTTTCAATAACGGGGCCTTTACCTTCAGCAACATCCATTTCAATCCCGATACCCGGTAAAGGAGTAACGATATCAGAAAACAAAATTACACCGTCGGGTTGAAAAGCCTTCCAAGGCTGTAGGGAAACTTCAATCGCGACTTCGGGTATCTCCGAACGCTGACGAAAGGAAGGGTATTTTTCCCTCAAGTCCCGATAAGCCTTCATATATCGTCCCGCTTGTCGCATCATCCATACAGGGGGACGGTTTACAATTTCTCCGCGAGCTGCTCGAAGCAAGTGAGGCGTGCTTGAAGTTAAACCCATATATTAATTCATCCTAAATAACTAATCTATTTAACCAATGATGATTCTCAGATTATCATTCTTTGATTGTCGTTTTTCAGACTTTTTGTTGCAAAATATTAAGTTGTCAAGCATATGTTTTACAATTGCGAGAATTTATTTTCAAGGTCAACTTTAAGAAGACTTTAAAAATAGAAGATTCTTCGATTATTTATCGATTATTTTTACCCTGGTGAGATAATATTTTTGCAGAATCACTTACTCATTAGCTGGTATTGCAGCTATTAACTTAATTAAATAAATGATAACTTATGTAAACTATTATAATTAGTTTTACATTTTTTTGATAAACATCTTATAAACCATTAATTTATCTAATTTATGATTTCTGTAGAAAATATTAATGTGTTTAAATTATTCACTCGAAGTAATTTATTTAATTGAGATTTAGCCTACATCTGGCATTAGTATCATAAACCCGGTTTCTTGCTGGTTATATTACGAGATAATCATGTTTTTACGAATAGAAATCGGGTTTATTTAGGCTTATAGTACTTACACACGGGTAACGTAACTATAGTCATTGCGACGTAAGGAAGCAATCCCAAACACTGTAAAATCCTACCGAATGCATAATTCCTGGCTTAATAAGAATCGTTCAAGATATCGGATTTAATGATTCTTTATTAAATTGTTTATTTTTGAAGGAATCTTAAACTTTAATATTTGTTTTGAATTGCGATTAACTATACTGAATCATTTTTTCAAGCTTTAAATTTGTCTTAATGCTATAAATACTTTGATAAAATTAGCTTTAAAAATAATTAAAAGGTGCTGCAATTGAACAGTATTTTTAATAATTTGGTTGTAGTTGGTGCTAGTCGAGGAGTAGGTGCTGCTGTCTCGGAGCATTTAGTTTCTCGTACCAATCGACTAATTTCAGTTTCCCGTTCTACTTCATCTTTTGGTGAATGGGTGAAAGCGGATATTAGTACGAAGCAGGGAATTGAAATTGTTAGAAATACTGTAGGTGATTCCTTACTTGATGCTTTGCTTTATATGGGTGGAACCTGGGAAAGTAAAGCATTCACTAAGAATTATTCTTTTGAAAAATGTTCTGATGAAGATATTGAGAATGTATTGCTGGTAAATCTTTTAGCTCCAATTCGTTTAATTAAATCTCTTTTACCCGCTCTTCGTAAATCTTCTAATCCAAAGATTATATTTATGGGTGCTTTATCGGGATTAGATAATTTTCCAGCAAGAGAAGTCGCAAATTCTGCTTCTAAATTTGGTTTAAGGGGTGTGGTTCATGCACTTCGGGAAGAATTACGGGAAGATAGAATTGCTGTTACGGTAATTAATCCTGGAAATATCGCTACTCCAGAGGTGTTATCCGATTTAAAGAAAGCTGGACAATCCCCAGAAAATGCAATTCCCCTTCAAGACCTGTTACAGGTAATTGACTGCGTACTTTCCTTATCTCGTTCTACCTGTATCAAAGAAATTCAAATTCCAGCTATGAATGGTAAAGGAGCTTGAATTAAACCTCACCCCTTCCCCTCTCCTTGTCAAGGAGAGGGGTTTGTTTAATAACTTTATTTTGTCAAAATAAAAAATATGTGTTAACAAAGTTATAGGTTAATTTAACTAAAATTAATCAAAATAATCCGTTGTTTTTCCAGAAATTAGGGAAAAACGACCATCCTTATTACTAGAGACGCGGCTGCTGAACCCATGTCTCGCTTATACCTTCACTACAACAGGTCTTTGAGAAAGACTTGCACGGAGTTTTCATGCAGCCTAATAATTTAAATAAGAAATTAAAGCGTCTCTTACGTGCTTTGTCGCGTCAAGGTTTGGATGTCACTTACAATAATTCGGTTTATTCTGTTCGATTAAAAAATAACTATAGCGCTACAGTTGCAGAGGTTTTACTACCAGAAAGTTTTCCTGTGGAAGCGAAAGCGCTCAAACAGTTAGCCAATCTTGCTAGCGTCCGTCATCCAGCAGGTGGTTCGGTTTGTAAATGTCATGCTACACCAGATTTTCATCCCGGTGATGCTGGGATTGCTATCGGTTCGGTGGTGCAAACTGAGAACATGGTTATTCCTGCTGCTACCGGTTCGGATATTAATTGTGGAATGCGTTTACACGTTGCTGATCTAACCGTAGATGCATTTTTAGCAAAGCGCAATCAATTTGTGGAACTGATGAAAGGTGATTATTTCTTCGGTACTCGCGATGTCACTATGTCCGGTCGAGCGATGCAAGCTTTATTTGAAAATGGAGTTTATGGTTGGCTGGATGCGATGTTGGATTCACCAACGGGAAGCGTTATTAATTCTGACTTGCAACAATTAGCGGTCGAAACCGACAATATTTTTCTGAATGGTTCGATGGATGGTAGTTATAAATTAGCACCTTCCGAATTAGTACCCGATGACGGATTAGTACGTGATGGTGGATTAGCAACTATTGGTGGTGGAAACCATTTTGTAGAAGTTCAGCGTGTAGATAAAGTTGTAAATTCGGCTTTAGCTTACGCTTGGGGAATCAAAGAAGGACAAATTGCCTTTATGATTCATTCGGGTTCTCGTCATGTCGGTAAATATATCGGTGGAATGTGGAGAGATAAGGCTAAAAATGCTTGGGAATTTGGAGTTAAATATCCCGAATCAAAAATATTTCCGCTGTCAGTAAATTCTCATCCCGAACTAGTTGCAGGTTATTTGCAAGCAGAAGCAACTGCTGCAAACTATGGTTTTATCAATCGTTTATTGTTAGCTGAATTGTTGCGTTTGCGGTTGCGAGAAGTTTACGGTGATGTCGAAGCACCTTTGGTTTACGATTTACCGCACAATATTACCTTACCTGTAACTGATAAAGATTCACAATTTCAATCCAAAATCCAAAATCCAAAATCCAAAATTTCTAGGTGGATAACTCGTAAAGGTGCTTGTCCAGCTAATAACGGTCAAGCGGTGATTATTCCCGGTTCGATGGGTGCTTCCAGTTATTTATGTGTAGGAAAAGGTAATCATAAATTTGCTAATTCTGCTTCTCATGGAGCGGGAAGATTGCGGAGTCGGTTTGAACTCAGTCGAGGAGGAGCAAAGGAAACTGAGGAAGAGTTGGGATTAACAGGAGTTGACTGTATTACTTTACGAGAAGAAAGACGAATTGAAGAAGCACCTGCTGCTTATAAACCAATTGATTCGGTTATTGATGTGCAGGTTAAAGCGGGGATTGTGGATGTTGTGGCTAGGTTAAGTCCGATTCTTACCTTCAAGGCTTAGAGATTCTTTAATATTATTTCCGTTTTTATTAGAATTATTTAAATGGCTGACAGGAATAATTGAACTTTTGCCATGATATGGTCTATAAGATAAAACATCATGGTTGATTATTTTCCAATAATTGAAATTCCGCTAGAGGCTCCGGGTGAAGACGAACAAATGGGAACTAAAGAGAAATTTTGGTTTAACCATGATACTTTTGATAGATGTCTATATAAAAAAGCTAGACCTAGTACAGGTGAAGATTGGTCAGAAAAGATTGCATCTGAGTTATGCGAACTATTGCAATTACCTCATGCTAAATATGAATTAGCGACATTCCAAGGAGATAGAGGAATTATCTCAAGATATTTTCTACCTGAAGGAGGTAGTCTTACTTTGGGCAATGAAATTCTATCTATAATAATTCCAGATTATCCGACAAATACAAAAAATATTTCTCAACACACAATAGATTTAGTCTTCGACACAATCGCAAATAGTTCAATAAATTTACCCTTGGACTGGAATCCACCAAAAGATATAAGTAAAGCAGTAGAAACTTTTGTTGGCTATTTACTTCTAGATGCTTGGATTGGTAATACTGATAGACACCATGAAAATTGGGGATTTCTCAATTTTCATGACAAAACTTATTTAGCCCCAACTTATGACCATGCTTCTTGTCTTGGTAGAGAGTTATTGGATGAAAAACGAGAAGAAAGGTTGGAGACAAAAGATTCAGGTTATTCTGTAGAAGCATATGCTAAAAAATCCCTTTCAGCTTTGTATGCTAGAGTTGGCGACAAAAAGAGGCTCAAAACATTTGATGCATTCAAACAAGCAGCACAACGCTATCCAAATGCAGCTTTATTTTGGTTGGATTGTTTAGCAAAAATATCAGATACAAGTACTTTAGAACTATTTGAGCGCATCCCAGAGGAAAGAATATCAGCAAGCGGTATCAAATTCGCACAAAAAATACTGGAATTTAATCAAAGTAGATTAATAAAACTGCGTGAAAGTTTATAAAGTAAGTAAATTATAGTTGTGTTACCTAATTACTTGTTGTGTTCCGATCTAGGAGTAAAATATGTCGTATGACTGACATACGTTTTTTGATGTAGTATGTCTAAATAGTTTTACTTTATGAAAACTCTATTTCTAGCTTGGCAAGACTCGAATACTCGTAAATGGTTTCCCATTGGTCGCTTAACTTATAATGGGGAAGATTACCAATTTTCTTATGTAAAAGGTGCAATAGAGGCTCAAGCAGAATGTAGTTTCAATGGTTTATATTCTTTTCCTGATTTTAATAAGGTATATAGCTCAAAGATAATTTTTCCATTGTTCTTTAATCGGATCATGCGTCGTTCTCGTCCCGATTATAAAAATTATATTGAACGGCTAAATATTGATGAGAATGAAGATGAACCAATTAATATTTTAGCTCGTAGTGGTGGCAGGAAAGCTACAGATACTTTGGAAATGTTCCCTTGTCCGATTTTAGGTGAAAACGGTTTATATGAAATTAAGTTTTTTGCACGTGGGTTAAGATATTTGCCATCTTCTTCTATTGAAAGAATTCTTAAATTTGAAGTGGATGAATCATTGTATTTATCTCATGAATTACAAAACTATTTCGATTCTAAAGCATTAATACTTTGTACAAAAGACCGTCACATTGTAGGTTATTGTCCCCGATATCTAAATAATGATTTTTTTGAACTAATTCAAGAAAATCCAATTGGCATAAAAGTTAAAGTTGAAAGAGTTAATCTTGCACCAACCCCATTACAGCAGCGTTTATTGTGTAATCTAACAGCCGAATGGAAATCCGGATTTAGCCCATTTAGTGGAGATGAATATCAGCCGATTATAGATGATGCTGATGTTGATTATCATGTTGCTTAATACAAAAGTTTGGGCTAAAGCGAATAGCTATGAGTAGATTTATATATTGATAAGGTTATATATAAACGAGTCCTAACGAAAAAACCTCACCATCATATATGATAAATATTAATCTTCCATTCACACTTCAGTTTTTTAAGCTAGCGAGCAAGAAGATAAGTTTAACTTACTACTTTTCACTTGGGAACTTCCAATTAAAAAAATAATCAATCGCTTTGGTGAGCAGGGGGAGAAGGGGGGCATTTTAGTTCATTTATCGACATGAATATCGCTGATTTGTACAATCCGATAGCCATTAAATGCTGATGCTAAATTTGGTAATTCTAATTCTACATAATTGATATCAACCCAATTAGGTTCTATAAAATATGCGTATAAGAAAACGCAAATGCTAAATATAAAAATACTTTTTATTAATCTTCTAAGCTCGACTTTGTCCAAAATTAACAACTCAGTTTCTTTATCTGACAAAAATCTCAGCTTTTAGGCAAAGACTTTTTCTATTCTAAGGATTCTTCATGAAATTCAAAAAGTCAAACTTCCGTCCCACAAAGGTTTCAGTCTCAGCTATCTCATTACTAAAAAATGGATAAAGTCGAGCTAAGTAGAAATTTAGCTTTAAAAAGCAGTTTATGAGTTTTCATTCTTCAATTTCCTGTTTTTAACAATCAATTCCTAAGTTTGAATTTGTTTGGAATTGTCAGAGTTTTGAATTTTGTCCACTCATATAGTTACAATATTAGTTTGGAGCTTCAGGAGTATCCTTATTATGAGTCTTCCTATAGTAGCTATTATCGGTCGTCCCAATGTGGGCAAATCAACTATAGTTAACCGTTTAGCAAAACAGCAGTCAGCTATCGTTCACGATGAACCAGGAGTCACCCGAGACAGAACTTACTTGAGTGCATTTTGGCGCGATCGCGAATTTATGGTTGTTGATACGGGTGGTTTGATTTTCAATGACGATACGGAATTTTTACCATTCATTCGTCAACAAGCAATGGTTGCTTTGTCTGAAGCGAGTGCAGCAATTTTTGTTGTAGATGGACAAACTGGTGCTACACCAGCAGATTTGGAAATAGCGGAATGGTTACGACATCATCCGGTACCCGTGTTACTCGCGGTTAATAAGTGCGAATCCCCAGACCAAGGATTGATGTTAGCAGCCGATTTTTGGCAGTTGGGTTTGGGTGAACCCTATCCCGTATCGGGAATCCACGGTAATGGAACGGGAGAATTATTAGATGAATTGATTAATCATCTTCCCCCAGTTTCAGAAGTTACAGAAGATGAAGAAATTAAAATTTCTATTATCGGCAGACCAAATGTTGGTAAATCAAGTTTATTAAATTCTTTTGCTGGTGAAGAAAGAGCAATTGTTAGTCCAATTTCCGGTACTACCCGCGATGCAATTGATACTTTTATTGAAAATGACGGACAAGTTTATCGCTTAATAGATACGGCTGGTATTAGAAAGAAGAAAAACATTGATTACGGTACCGAATTTTTTAGTATTAACCGTGCTTTTAAAGCAATTCGTCGTTCCGATGTGGTTTTATTTGTCATAGATGCACTTGACGGAATCACCGACCAAGACCAAAAATTAGCAGGAAGAATTATTGATGAAGGTCGAGCTTGTATAACCGTTGTCAATAAGTGGGATGCTTACGAAAAAGATTCCTATAGCGTTTACGAATACCAAAAATATTTATCCGGTAGGCTGCATTTTTCCGATTGGTCGGAAACAATATTTGTAAGTGCTTTAACCGGACAGCGAGTACTGAAAATTTTAGATTTAGTCAATCAAGCAATAGAACAGCATAGAAGAAGAGTAAGTACTTCAGTAATTAACGAAGTATTAGAAGAAGCTGTAAGATGGCATTCACCACCAGCTAGTCGTAGCGGTAAACAAGGAAGAATTTATTACGGAACTCAAGTTAGTACCCAACCACCTACTATTGCTTTATTTGTTAATGAAGCTAAGCGTTTCAACGACAACTATCGTCGTTACATCGAGCGTCAATTCCGAGAACAATTAGGCTTTAGAGGTACTCCGATTCGACTTTTATGGAGAAGCAAAAAAGTTCGGGATGCCGAAAATGTTACTACTAATAGAGCAACTAAAGTTTGGGGTTAAAGGTTAGAGGTCAAAGGTCAAAGGTTAGAGGTTAAAGGTCAAAGGTCAAAATTTTTAGCTTTTAACTCCTAACTCCTAATTCCTAATTCCTAACTTTTAATTCCTAACTATTAACTTCCAATTATTATCAACTAATTCTTAAATGGATTTATTACGTTCTTTACCATTAGGACTTTACTTAGAACAACCTGTTACTTGGCTGCATAAACTCGACTCGCGAGTTAAATTCGTATGGTTGATGAGTTTTCTTAGTACTTATATTTTTGCTAATACTTGGTGGCGTGTAATTTTAGTATTTGTACTGATTTTTATCACTCTAATATCCGGTATTCCCAGAAGGGTATGGCGACAGCAAATGGGTTATTTATTATCAGTTTGCTTTCTGGTTCTGGTTATTGCATCTTTAAGCCCTGACGGAATGGGTGTTGATTATCAACCACGTTTACCTATAGAACAGCAAGTAGAAACCCAACCACCAGCCCAGAATAATACAAGAAATCCACTTTTATCAGTATTTGACCCGGAAGAATATAACTATATATTGTTTTCTGGAGGTCCTGTAAAAGTAACGCGACATTCTTTTGATTTAGCAGTACGTTTAAGCACTATCTTTTTCACAGTTTTATACAGTACAACTTTATATTTACTAACAACTGCTCCAGAAGAAATCACGGCCGGTATCGAAAGTTTGATGGAACCTTTGAGGCGATTTAAAGTACCTGTCACCGAAATTGCTTTGACATTAACATTATCTTTACGCTTTATTCCCCTCGTTTTAGAAGAAATCCAAAACTTAATTCGCTCGGTGATGACTAGGGCTATTAATTGGAAAAAATTAGGATTAAAAGGAGTAGTTAAAGTTTGGATGATGGTAGCAGAACGATTACTACAAAATTTGCTTTTGCGAGCCGACCAAATGGCGAATGGAATTGTGGTTCGGGGTTTTATTGGTTCCAATAAACATCGAGTTCAGTGGCATAGTTTACGTTTGAAAAGTTTTGACTGGTTGGCAATTTTTGTATTATTTTTATTCTGGGGAATGCGCTTCGCTATCGGAAATCAAGTTAATTAATTAGAGTTAGGAGTTAGGAGTTTGGAGTTTGGAGTTTGGAGTTTGGAGTTATGAGTTATGAGTTAAAAATTTTCACCTTTGACCTTTAACCTTCGCACTATAAACTAAACATAAAATAAACAATTTAATTATTAGTTTTTTCTTCCCCCTCTCCCCCTCTTCCCCCTCCCTTCAATCTCCATAATTAATGACAAACCTTCAACCTTGGCATTTTAGAAAACTTCCTTTAAAAAAACGTACTGGTAGTAATATTTTTTCTTGCTTGTTTATTTCTGATTCTAGTAAAATAGCAACTCTTTTAGAAAGTCCTTATCCAAATAATCTAAATAATCCTCAATTAACTCGTTATTCTATCTGTGCTGGTTCACCTCGGGTAATTGATGGTGTTGAACAAATGTGGACTCCCCAATTAGGAAAAGTTCAACATCTTCTTAATAGATTATTCGCAAGAAAATTAGAGGAATCAACTGATTTTAACTCTTTTCCTTCTATTCCATTTACCGGAGGTTGGTTGGGTTGGCTGGGTTACGATGTGGCTTGGGAAACGGAGACTTTACCCACACTTAAAACTGATACTTTACCGTTTCCAGTAGCATTTTGGTACGAACCTGAATGTTTCGCTGTATTAGACCATCAGGAACAAATTCTATGGTTGGCTGCAAGTAATAGGAAGCAATTAGGTGAATTAGAAAATAAATCTCAACAAAAGCTAGATTTTCCTAGTCCCACACCTATAAAAAATCATGCGAAGTTAGCTCCTTTAAAATTAATTAGTTCTCAAGCTGACTATGAAGCAGCTGTTTTACAAGCAAAAAAATATATTCAAGCGGGGGATATTTTTCAAACTAATCTTTCTATCCGCTTTGAGTCTCAAACTACCGCTTCTGGATGGGAAATTTATCAAGCTCTACAAAAAATCAATCCTTCTCCTTTTGCTAGCTATTTCAAAACTCCTTGGGGTGAGGTTGTTAGCTGCTCTCCAGAAAGGTTAGTTCAAGTCGATGGGAATATTGCTCAAACTCGACCAATTGCGGGAACGCGAAAACGCGGTCGGACTCGGGAGGAAGATGGAGAATTAGCACAAGAATTACTCAGCAATAGTAAGGAACGTGCGGAACACATTATGTTAGTGGATTTGGAACGTAATGATTTGGGAAGGGTTTGTGAATGGGGAAGTGTCAAAGTCGATGAGTTGTTAACGATTGAGCGTTACAGTCATGTAATGCATTTGGTTAGCAACGTTAAGGGAACTTTAAGGGGAAATAAAAGTACTACAGTTGATTTAATTAGTTCTATGTTTCCCGGTGGTACGATAACGGGTTGTCCTAAAGTCCGCTGCATGGAAATTATTGAAGAATTAGAACCGGTGAGACGTAGTTTATTTTATGGTTCCTGCGGTTATTTGGACTGGAGGGGTAATTTAGATTTGAATATTTTGATTCGTACCTTGTTAGTGGCTGCTAAAGTAAATAAATCTTTAGACCCTCTTGCTCCATCGGACGTTACACCATATGATTTGTTTAGCTCTGCACGAGATGTTAATTCTCAACCATCAGATAATCTAGATAACCCAATTGTTAATTTTGTTTGGGGACAGGTCGGAGCCGGAATTGTAGCAGATAGCAATCCAAAGAAAGAATGGGACGAATCTCTGCACAAAGCACAAGCACAAATAGATGCGCTGCAAAGAGTTTGAGCGATAAATAGGGATAGAAATAATTGTTATTTTTCTCTCTTCAATTCATACCAATCCTTTATGCTAGGCAATTTGATACAGCGGTGCGTGATTTTAAATTTCAATGTAAAGCTGCATGAAAAATCCGTAAATTAGGAATAAGCTTTTTTACTGTATTTGATGATCAAACGATTGCTAAAAAGCCTCTATTGCTTATTAAACAACAGGAATGGCCGCAATTGTCACAATACTCGCCTGGTGCGTGACACTGAAAACATTGTAACTACGTTCGTGCTTTGTTCAAAGTGTCACGTGCCTCGGCAATAATACGGGAAGAAAATCTACACCCTCCGGGTTCCTTAGTTGCTCATGGGGGAAACCACGCCATTTGCTACAACGCGCTTGTTCCCCTTCGGGTTCACTAGGAAAGGGGGACGGAAACCGACACCCCCTTTCCTTGATTCACCGCGCAACGTAATGGCTCCCCAAGACCGCACTAAGGAACCGTATTTTGCTTCCCCTACTAGAAAAATGTCAAGTTGCGGCCATTCCTAAACAAGAATCATCATGACCAGGAAATTAGCATTAATAAATAATATTAACTCTTCTCGGTACTTCTAAAATTGTGATTTCCTGTGATTACAGCCAATAATTATTACTCTTGATGATTAGTGACTAATGATTAAGCTGAGAAACAGTAAAATTGCTTCTATGTTATGTTTCAATGCTGCGGTAAAATGGTTTTTTGGATAAAGAAGTGTTGATTCTCTCAATAGGCTGTTTATTGGTTTTCAGCGAAACTTGCTTTAAATTTAGCAGGTTTTGTTGAAGCGACACTTTTTTATGGAAGAAATATAACGGCTATTTAATATTGATTTAACATTAACTTTTTTCATACGTAGATAAATGCTTATGATGTGAAAAAAACTACCATTATTACTCTTCTGCATTTACATTGCTTAGAAATATTCCGTCAATATCTTATTAAAGAAAGTCCGACTTTTTGTTTTTTACAGCGAAAAGATATATGTACTCGTACCTTGACTACTAAATGAATTCAGAAAACTCCGAAACTTACTTGAATCATCCTACTTGGGGACTACTTTACAGAATATGTATGGTAGACCAAAGTCAAGAGCTTTTCACTACGTTATATGCTCAACGTCTGTTCTTCCTAGTAATAAACGATGATAAAGGAATAAAGTTCCAGCCAGTAGGACGTACTGAAGCAAGAATGATGTTGGAAAATCGCTTGCGTAACTTACGTCGAAGCGGACAGTCTATTGAGTACGATCAACTGACTAGTATTTTTCAACGTACATTCCAATGAGTAGTTCGCTAATCGAACGTATACGTTCAATTCAAGACTCGCTTCCTGAATCGGTTAAATTAATTGCTGTTAGTAAGAAAGTTGGCCCAGCAGCTATACGCGAAGCATATGCTGCTGGTATCCGAGATTTCGGCGAAAGCCGAATTCAGGAAGCACAGAGCAAAATTGAGCAGTTACAAGACTTACAGGGTATTACCTGGCATTTTATTGGACATCTACAAAGCAATAAAGCTAAAAAGGCTCTTTCATATTTTCAGTGGCTTCATTCCGTGGATAGCCTTAAATTAGCTCAACGCTTAAACCTTTTAGCACAAGAGTTGGGAGTGGTTCCCAAAATTTGTCTGCAAGTTAAAATTCTCCCCGATCCCGACAAATCCGGTTGGACGATACAGCAAATTTTGGATGATTTAACCGAACTTAACCTATGCAAAAATTTACAAATTGAAGGTTTGATGACAATTCCCCCATTGGGATTAGATAGTTCGGAAGTGATTTACGTGTTTAATCGGACACGAGAACTTATAGCTGAAATTGATGAACGCAACTTATCAAATATCAAAATGAAGCAGCTTTCAATGGGAATGTCGCAAGATTATCAGTTAGCAATCCAATCTGGTGCAACTATGATACGTTTGGGAACAATTTTGTTTGGAGAACGCCAACTGTAAGCTATCAATTTTAGGCAGTAAAAGCTGAAAACGATGATATTACTCGGTTTTAAGCTGAAAAAATAAAAATCTGCCTTTCTATAAAATTTATCAGTCTTTTGATAGACCACTCTAGATTCGCCAGCGTTATACTTAAAACTGGCGAATTCCCGTTTACGGGCAACTTTTCATACGTAAGTTTGATACAAAATATTTAAATTTTATACAGAAAAAATATCTACTACCTTAGTTATAAATGCGACAAAAGATGTAGTATTTAAAAATGCTAAAGAAAATATAATCTGGGTAAAAACAACTTTTCATTCTAGGTCTACTAGGATATAATCTTGACTCATTATTGTCCGTGGTTTAGATGCAAACGTTGCGGTGACGTTTGGAAAGTTTAAAAACCCGTGATATATGCTACAAGTACTGATGAAATGTAACAGTTGCTCCGTATTTGTAGTGGTAAAAGTTGACAAAAACAATTTTTACCTTCTCAATAAAAGATGATTGGCACCAGGAGCGTAACAATGAGTAATATATTTTCACGATTGAGAGACTTTGTTGGTTTGAATGAGCCAGTAGAATACGAATACTATGAAGAGGAGCCGGATACTGAAGGTTATGAGAATCTGTATCACGAGCAGAATCAACCTGTATCTGCACCCGCACCTGCCCCTCAACCAGAAAGTGTTGCAGTTAATCGACGTTGGCGCGAACCCATGCCTACAATGGGAACCGATGTAGCGAACACTTCCTCTGCAAAGGCAATGAGTAATGTTATTGGTATGCCAGGAGTCTTAAATGGTATTTCCGAGGTTTTGGTTCTTGAACCACGTACCTTTGAAGAAATGCCTCAAGCGATTCAAGCATTGCGCGAACGCAAGTCTGTGGTATTGAATTTAACAATCATGGACCCAGACCAAGCCCAGCGTGCTGTAGATTTTGTTGCAGGAGGTACTTACGCCCTTGATGGACATCAAGAGCGTATAGGAGAAAGTATCTTTCTGTTTACGCCTAGTTGCGTACAAGTTAGCACCACCGGAGGAGTACTTCATGAAGTTCCTCAGCCACCAGCACGTCCCCGTCCTAATACAAATCCATCTAACCAAGCGTGGGGAAACGAACCGAATCGCATGGCACAATGAGGATAAACTAGTCATTAGTCATTAGTCATTAGTCCATTTCCGCCTGATGACCAATGACAAATGACCAATGATAGAACGGGCAATGACCAATCACAAAAAATTTGGCTTAATTGGTGGCGGGGTAATGGGTGAAGCATTATTATCCCGCCTAATCAGTTGTGAAACATATCGACCATCTGAAGTTATTGTCAGCGAACCGCTTGCAGAACGTCGAGCTTATTTAGAGCAAGAATACAAAGTTTCGGCGATCGCCGATAGTAGTATGGCGTTTGCTCAAACGACAGAAGTAGTATTTTTAGCTATCAAGCCTCAGATATTCAGTGCAATTGCTCAAGAACTCGCAGGGGTAATCCAAATTGGACACAAACCATTAATAGTTTCCATTTTGGCAGGAGTACCACTAAAACAATTGGAAGCAGCTTTCCCAGGTTTGCCGGTAATTCGAGCAATGCCAAACACCCCAGCTACAGTCGGTGCAGGAATGACGGCAATTTGTTGTGGTGCTTATACTAAACCCCAGCATACAGAAGTAGGAAAGAAATTATTTTCCGCAGTCGGGGAAGTTGCGGAAGTACCCGAACATTTAATGGACGCTGTAACAGGACTTTCAGGAAGCGGCCCGGCTTATGTAGCATTAATGATAGAAGCCCTTGCTGATGGTGGAGTTGCAGCAGGTTTACCAAGAGCAGTTGCCGCTACTTTAGCTTTACAAACTGTATTGGGAACGGCGCAACTGTTACAAGAAAGTAAAATGCATCCAGCAGTATTAAAAGATAAAGTTTCCAGCCCCGGTGGTACCACAATTGCCGGAATTACTAAACTAGAACAAGCTGCATTTCGTTCTGCATTAATCGAAGCAGTCAAAGCCGCTACTAAACGTTCTCAGGAATTAGGGAAGTAGTTAGGAGTTAGGAGTTAGGAGTTAGGAGTTAGGAGTTATGAGTAGTGAGTAGCAAGTAGCAAGTCCTTCTCATCATTTTCCTTAGTTTCTTTCTTTCTATCTCCAATCCCCAATTCCCAATTCAAATTGCTATTATCCCGTTTTTTACAAAATGTCGAGAAATTGAATCAAATTGAGTGCGGTTAAGTATAATACTTTTAATAGTAACCGTAGAACGGTTTGATTTATTTATCTAGCAAAATCAAGCACTACAGGTGCAAACTTTGCTTGTGAATAATAGAAAGAATTTAGTTGAAAATCAGTTTGGATGTAATTTTATTTGAGTGAATAATCCAGCCCTAACTCCAGATGTTGACCCGAGTTCTGTTTTTCCTTTTGAACTGGACGGGTTCCAACACGATGCAATCGCTTCTCTAAATGCGGGACGTTCGGTTGTCGTATGCGCTCCTACAGGTTCCGGTAAAACTTTAATTGGGGAATACGCTATCTATCGTGCTATGGCACGAGGCAAACGAGTATTTTATACCACTCCGCTTAAGGCGCTTTCTAATCAAAAATTACGCGATTTCCGTGAGGAGTTTGGTTTTGAATCGGTGGGACTCTTAACTGGGGATGTCTCTATTAACCGAGATGCTTCAATTTTGGTGATGACTACGGAAATTTTCCGTAATATGCTCTACGGTACACCTATCGGACAAGTTGGTACTTCTTTAATTGATGTGGAAGCGGTGGTGCTAGATGAGTGCCACTATATGAATGACCGTCAACGAGGGACGGTTTGGGAAGAATCGATTATTTATTGTCCGGAATCAATTCAGCTTGTAGCTCTTTCGGCAACTGTTGACAACAGCGACCAGCTTACTGATTGGTTAAATCAAGTTCACGGCCCTACAGATTTAATTTATTCGGATTTTCGTCCGGTTCCTCTAAATTTTCATTTTGGTAATAGTAAGGGTTTGTTTCCTCTTCTTAATGAAGATAAATCTGAATTAAATCATCGGTTAGTAAAAAGAAAAAGAAAGAGAGGAGACAGAAGCAAACAGATTGCTAGACAAGAATCTCCCGGTATTAGTTATGTGCTGGAGCATTTACGCGCAAGAGATATGCTCCCAGCAATTTACTTTATTTTTAGCCGTCGGGGTTGCGATAGAGCTGTTGCTGAAGTTGGGGATTTATGGTTGGTAGATGGTGATGAAGCTCAAAGGTTAAGACCTCAGATTGATGAATTTCTCACTCGCAATCCCGATGCAGGTAGAGCAGGACATGTTGGGCCGCTTTATCGAGGAATTGCTGCTCACCATGCCGGAATTTTACCTGCTTGGAAAGGGTTAGTAGAAGAATTATTTCAGCAAGGTTTGATTAAAGTTGTATTTGCCACGGAAACTTTAGCCGCTGGTATAAATATGCCTGCGAGAACTACGGTAATTTCCACACTTTCTAAACGTACCGATAGCGGACATCGGTTATTAAATCCTTCCGAATTTTTACAGATGGCAGGCAGGGCCGGTCGTCGAGGTATGGATGAAGTGGGTCATGTGGTAACGCTGCAAACTCCGTTTGAAGGTGCAAAAGAAGCTAGTTATTTAGCAACATCCAATCCAGACCCTTTAGTTAGTCAGTTTTCACCCAGTTACGGTATGGTGTTGAACTTGCTGCAAACCCATACGTTAGAGGAAGTAAAAGAATTAGTAGAAAGAAGTTTTGGGCAATATTTAGCTAACCTACATTTACAACCGCAATACAACAAAATTTCTGAAGTTAAGCAGCAATTAACAACTGTTCAATCGAAGATTGCTGATGTTAGCGATGAAGAAGTAGCTCAGTACGATAAATTACGTCAGCGTATAAAAGTAGAGCGTAAGTTATTAACAACTTTGCAAGAACAAGCGACAGAAACCCGAAAAGAAGAGTTAATCATGATGCTCAGTTTCGCCGTTTCTGGAACTTTATTAAGTTTGAAAGGCGATAATGCTGAGCTTTCTGCACCAGTTACAGCGGTTTTAGTTGGTAAAACTCCCGGTTCGGAGACACCTTTTTTGGTTTGTTTGGGAAAAAATAATCGCTGGTACGTGACTTCGGTTCACGATGTGATAGATTTGTACGCTCAATTACCTCGTATTGAAGTACCCCCAGATTTAATACCACCATCCGAACTATCATTACAGCCTGGAAAATCCTGTGATGGGGATGAAGTTACAGCCGATATAGCTACACAAATTCCTGATTCTACAGATGGTTTTTCTATGGCCCCGGAAGTGGTAGAACAGCTGCGTGTGGTTACTAGTTTGCAGGAAAAAATGGAAGCTAGTCCCTTGCATGGGTTAGGAAATGCTGCAAGTATATACAAGCGTCAAGCTCGTGCTGTTCAGTTAGAAGCAGAAATTCAAGAATTAAGGTTACAAGTTGAAGAACAGTCACAACGTCACTGGGACGAGTTCATTACCTTAATTGAAATTCTGCAATATTTTGAAGCTTTAGATAATTTGGTTCCGACTGAATTAGGACAAATGGCCGCTGCGATTCGTGGGGAAAACGAGTTATGGTTGGGTTTAGTGCTTAATAGCGGAAACCTAGATGAATTAGCTCCCCATCATTTTGCGACAACTATTGCAGGTTTGGTAACAGAAACCTCTCGTCCCGATAGCAGAGTATTTTTTGAACTGAGTAGTGAAGTAGCAGATGCTTTAGCTTCATTGCGTCCGATTCGTCGCAAGGTGTTTCAGTTACAGCGCAGGTATGGAGTCGCTTTACCGGTATGGTTGGAGTTTGAATTAATTACTTTAGTCGAGCAATGGGCTTTGGGAATGGAGTGGGTAGAGCTATGTGAAAATACCACTTTAGATGAGGGAGATGTGGTAAGAATATTACGTCGTACCTTAGATTTATTATCACAAATTCCCCACGTTCCTCATTTACCGCAAGATATTAAGAGGAATGCTCAAAGAGCAACTCAATTAATTGATAGATTTCCTGTTAATGAAGTTGTTGAGTAAGTTTGGGAATTGGGGATTGGGGATTGGGGATTGCGGAATTGGGAGACAAGAGGAATTTTAACCTTTGACATTTGACCTTATTAACTCTTAGTTTCTGAGTTGATTTAATATACCTATGCTTAATTAATAATCTTAAAATTCCCTTGTTAGCTAAACAATTTACTAGCTTGTTATAAATCTGTTACGCTACTACGCTCGTTTGCTAATAGAATGCTTTAAAAGTCTAACTATATACTTTATCTAGGGATTATAAGTTGCAGTTATAATCATTTTACTGATAACTTATAAGTTATATAATATGGATGAAGAAAAATTAGGAACAATTTTCTTAGTAATTAATATAATAGCTTTTAGCTATTTTTATATAGGGCTTGCTGAAAAAGCCTAAAAATTTAAAATAGAACCCACAAAGCTTAAAAATATTAGGTTTTGCGGCTTGAATTCTAAATTTAAGCAATAATTTTAGAAAAAAGTCCAAGGGTTTTGAGCTAATACGTTACATAAGCTTGCACAAGAAAAAGATAAAAAGGTCTGAAAGTCTTATCTGACAAGACTTATAATTTTATTCAGCAAACCCTATATAGGAAATATTATAAAAATAAACAAGCAAACATCTGCTAAACTTCGTTTAACTTTCCGACCTAAATGGAGTATTTTTGTAGGAATGTTTATAAGCCAATTTGCATTCTTATTTTTTGCAGCTACTTTTAGTTTTGACCCAATTCGCAAAATTGTTTGCGAGCATTCTATACAGAATATTTCAGCTACAAAATCTGATTTGAGTACACAGCAAAAATATATTCCTACAGACTGTAAAATTACAGACATTGATTGGTTCAATCATGAAAAGAATCTAGAGATAATTTCAAATATAATTGAATCGAAAATAGAACAGGAAATAGAAATTGATGAAAACAATAGACCATACCATTATTATCGAATAAATTTATTTACTAAAACCGGAAATATTCCTTTTACGGATAAAAGATTTACAGAGTCTGAATTAAAAAAGATTCAGTTACTAGTATCATCTATTAATGAGTTTATAGTTACAAATGAAAATGTTGAGATAGCACGTATTGTAGATAATCGTGATTTGGGATATATAACTTTTGGGTGTGGTTTATTTTTCGCAACAATAATTTTCTTGTCGATGTTAACAGGTTTATATGTTAGCTTCTGTTTTGATAAAGAAAGCAATCTTTTTACTGTAAGTCGTTACAGATGTTTTGGAATTTTTGGAAAAAAAGAGTTTCAGTATCCTTTGAACGAAATTGTAGATGTAAAAGTTGAACGTATATCTGTTAGTTGGGATGAAGATGTAAGTCAGGTTGTTTTAGTATTATCAGATAATGAATTTTATCTGAATCCTATTAGTATGATTTCAAAAAATATAGATGGAGCGTATATTGTTATGATTATTAAAGATTTTCTGAAATAAAAAGTAGATATTCAAAGGGAGCATTCC
Organism: Calothrix parasitica NIES-267; assembly: GCF_002368095.1. Taxonomy (GTDB): domain Bacteria; phylum Cyanobacteriota; class Cyanobacteriia; order Cyanobacteriales; family Nostocaceae; genus Rivularia; species Rivularia parasitica. The sequence goes on from NZ_AP018227.1 coordinate 648,721, forward strand.
TTTAGGTGTAAATTCATTTTTCGTACTGTATTAGCGCACGACAAAATTGCATTTTTTACTTCATTATAATGCTCCCAATTCAAAACCATTCAAGTGTGATGTTAGGATGGTTAATAAAGTTTTTCCTAATATAAATTTTAATTATTCTCTCCCACATCAAACCTAACTTGTCGATAGAGTTTTTCTATTGGAATAGTAATTCCTACGCTTTCCAAAGTTATACTATCTCCTTGCCCATAGGTATATAAAACCCATAAACCTTCATCATTTTTACGAAAGCATTCCACAGCGATTTCATCAGATTCAATTAAAACGTATTCTTTTAAAGTGCTGGATTGACGATAGCGAGTAAATTTTTTACCTCTATCAAAAGCTGCTGTTGATGGGGAAAGTACTTCTACGATTAAGCAAGGATATTGAACCATGTCAATTCGTCCTTTATCTCTTTCGTCACAAGTCACCACCACATCTGGATAATGATATGGTCCTGCTTCCGATACTTGTACTTTCACATCAGAGATATAAAATTCACAACCCTTCTCTGCTATAAAATCATCTAACTCAGCACCAAAATTATAAGCAATTCGACTATGGGGTTTTGTTCCCCCAGTCATCGCAAATACTTCTCCATCAATATATTCATAACGGAGTTCTTGAGTTTTTTCCCATTCTAGGTATTCCTGGGGACTCATGTATTGAAATTGAGGATTAGCAACCATTGGTTATTTTGAGGTAATGGTACGGCTTATATCCATTTTACACATGAATGCTAATAGTAAATAAAAAAGTAGTTTGAACCAATTACCAATTACCCATTACCAATTACCTATTCACTAAACAAGCTTGTTCTAATTCAACTAATAATTCTTTTTCAATTGGTTTCGTTGTCAGAATATCGTGTTTAATGTCTCCCCATTTTTTGCCAGATTTACTCTTATATAAACTAATAATTTCAGGAATTTGGGAAGACACCATAACTTTGACGGGTTCTAATTGTCCTAATAATCTTGCTCGACCATAGTGATGTGATTTTTGTAATTCTTCTTCTAACTGTGCTGCTATTTCTTCGGGTTTCTGTTTTGCATTATCAAGTAATAGAACATAATGCTCTTGAGGATATTTGACTGGGACTAAACTTTTAAAATAGCTTCTGTCTAAATTGAGTTTATCTAAAGTATCGCGAATAAATTCGGAATGTAATTTTTCACCTACTAAGTCGCTAACTTCTTTGTGTCTTCCGACAAATTTTAAGCAAGGTGTATTCAAGTATGAATGAGTAAAACGAACTCTATCTCCGATGCGATACCGATAAAATCCACCTTTTTGAGAAATAATCATTTCATAAGTCTCTCCCTGCTTTAATTCATGAAGCTGATAAACAAATCCGCTTTCATCTAGAAACTCAAAAAATACTTCATTTAGTAAAGGTACGCATCCTTTAGCGGGAATTAAAGGAATAGTCATTGGTGCTTCTGTAGCGAGAAGTCCTTTACCCTGTATTAGTATATTAGGAAATAAAAAGCGTAAAAAATCCGCACCATCAGCAGCATTCGCACTATCCCAACAGGAAATTAGTTTTAGTTCTTTCCACAGTTGATTCCAAGGAATTCTATCTGTATTCAGTTTCTCAAATAGTTCGTTTAATTTTGGATTTGTAGATTCTTGTTTGAATAAATTAGGCTGTAATAGCATCAAGCTTCGTTTGGCTGATATCTCATTTCTCAGTTCAAAAGCCAGCTTTTTACGATTTTTTTGAATATAATCAAGAACTACCTTTAGAAAAGTCGGACTCCAGATTGAAATTATTTCTAAGTTTTCTGATGTTAAAAGTGTTTTAGCAAGTTGATGTTTGAATTTGTTTGCATCGCGTAATTTATTTAATTCTGGTGGAGAAACGAGAAAATGACTCATTAAACGTTTCAACCAACCATCTAAATATTCTGAATCATCTTGTAGAGATTGAGATGAAGATGTTTGTTCTTTTTCTTTTTCTTGTTCCTTTTCTCCAAATTGTGGTGAAATGCAAAAGTATATTTTACCGGTATTAAAGTTAGGACCGTGTGTAATCAGGTCATGTGCCCATACGCAAAACATTTGGTTGAAAGAACGTCGTAAAGATTTTGTATAGGGAATTAATTTAGCTGCACCGCTACTTCCAGAAGTTTTTTCGTAAAAAGACACTTTTTCTGATGTCAGGAGATGGGTATTGTCTTTATTTTGTATCTCAATCCAGTTTTCAATGTTATGGTATTCTACTATTGGTATACGATGCCAATCTTCAACATTTTTAACTCGTAGATATCTTCCATAATCGCTCTTTACTAAATTTTTTAAAATTTGATTTTGGACTTTCTTCTGAGCCGCTTGGGGATTTTCTAAAGCTTGATAAAATTGATGGTTAGCAGATTCGATTAGTTTGCTAAATAGTTTGATAAGTAAATTCATAATTCAAATTATTATAGATATTTATTATTTAAAGTTGTGAAACTATATTTGAGAATTAGATATTTTATTATCTGTGGTTTTAAAATCTTTTTCTATCCGTTTATTTGGATATAAACGGCTTTCAACAGATACGAAAGTTTCATCTCCAAGAACTACACCAGGAGTTAAGATAGAACTTGCTCCGATAAATACATTACTGCCAATTTTAACTTTTTTGACATATATCATTAAATCTTGTTTTTTTGGTTTAACTACATGTGAAAAGATACCGCATCCTTGACCAAAAAAAACATTATCACCTATTTCAATTAAAGACCGGTCTGCTATTTCTAATCTAGGAGTCCAATAAACATTTTTGCCAACTTTTGCTCCCCACAATCGCAACCACAATGAAAAAGCTCCAGGTATTAAACGTAATGCTGATTCTAATCCAGTAAAAGTGATATATATAGACTGTATTTGATGACTTCCCCACCAAGAAGAATACTCTTTACTTTGTAAATAACTGATTCCTTCTTGAACTGGATAAAAGTAGTCATGAATTTTGTGAATTAATAATGGAAACCCGTAGAAAGAAAAGAATAAAGCTGTAACGCTGAAAAATCCGGGTGAATTACAAACCCATAAGAAAGAAATAAATCCTAGGAGGATGACAGTTGCAGGAAAGAAGGAAAGTATAGTGCTTCTAATGGTCATTCTTTTACAGATATTGGTTTTGAAATGTGTACTGTAACATCTTCCGAGTTTAGATTTTTAGTCAATTCCGGACTATCTAAAAACATTTTCAAAACACTTCTAATACAATCACAACTTCATCCCTCTCTTTAATAAGGAGAAGGTGTGAGGTTCTGAGGTATCTTATCAAGTGTGAAAGCCACTATATAATGTAAAGCTGTAGTTATAACCATACGTATTTATTTCTATTGAGTACTAATAACAATTCCTCTTTAGACACGTATAAATCCGGAATATCAGTATCTTCGACTACAGTTTCTTTAAATTTTCTATCTCTAATGTGAAGGAAAAATAATATACAGTTATTGGCTAAGACTCGGAAGTAAGAAAAAATCGCGATGTTAATATTTGTATTCTTACTTACTTCATTTTTTTCGTTTATAACTCTACAGAATTCAAAATGGTAAGAATAATTTTCTCGTGAAAGATAGAGAATTATTGATTCCTAAAGAATTTGGTGAACTATCAAATTTGTAATAAGTTCCGTGAATTATGTCCCAAAATTTCAAGTTAGCACCGTAGTTACCTTTAATACATTGCTCTGAATGGTGCCAAGCATGGTCTTTCGGTAAAATTAACCACGGGGATAAGCAACGGTATACCCAGGAATTCAATTTTGGTGTAAAGTTACTGTGTCGCCACAAATCCAAAGCTGAACTCAAACTTATTCCTAAAATATACCATCTGGGTTCTTGTAATAAATACAGGAATAATGGATGAATCCATAGATAAACAATAAAAAAACTCGTCCATAACGTATTTCGGGAAGTTCCCAATACGTCCATTTCCGTTACGGTATGATGCACTTGATGGATAAACCACAGTTTAGGACTATGGAACAGACGATGATTCCAGTAATAAAGGTAATCTACGAAGACAAAACTTAGTAAGAAAGCTGTGATGGGGTAAAGATTTAGTGAACCACTAGCACCTGGTAGCAACCACTGGTAAAGTTGAAAGACTATAGCAACCTGCAAAAACGGAATCATGGTTCCTTGGAAAAATAAGCCAATTCCGTCTAGTAACCAATCCTCACGACTCTTTTTCCAGTATAGAAAGGGTTGCTTGCTATTTGTAACGGTTAATGCTAGCAGAATTACGAACGTAAAGAAAACTAACATATTGGTAAATCAGTTTCAATTTATACGATTTCTAGACTCTATAGTCGCTATACTTTGGTCAGGTTCTACCTGGGAATTTTTTTGGAAGTGGCGCAGCCACTTCTTTTTTTTGTGAATGCTAAACTGTTTAAACCCAGAATTTTACCTCTACAGATTTATCGGGAAGGGTTCTTGGGTCTTTCCCTGCTAAGATTTGATTGCGAATTGATTCCACAAAAACATGAATCGTATCAGCAGGGGTATTCGCAAAATGGGTTCCATACTTTTCGATTACTTCCCATTGAAATTTTAAAGCTTCAATATCTTGCTGGATAATATGTTGGGTCGTCCAATGTACTAGGGGTTTTGCTAATTTATTCCAAATCCCGTAATTATAGGTGACATAGGTGTAAACCAAAGTCGAATCTTCTGTTTCCGGAATACACTGACTGGTGATAAACAATCTTCTGTTACTTGATATATCATATTCAACGCTGGTAACATTCGGCATGTGGAAGCTATCAATATGGCGAATTTTATCACCGTTTTGATTCAGAAATTTTGTAAACCAGCCTAAATTAGTTGTTTCGTTGCGATATTCTGCAAACACGCTACCATTCTGTCTTTCTACAGTCATTTCTAGCTGTTGTTGAGTTGATTTACGAAAGATTCCGGGATGAACCGAAGCTGTATGGGGAATATCGATAAAATTTTCAGCACAGTTGGTAACGTTGTTTTGAAACCGGTTGATTACTTTAACAGTTTCCCATCCCGGTTGTTGATAAAAAGGCATTTTGAAAGGTGTAAAATCCTCGAAAGGGTTAGAAGACAAACGCACGTAAACGTAACCATCCTGTTCTAGAGTTTGGTAAGATTGTGCTTTTCGCATTTTGCTTTGACAGAAATTATCTCCTTCCGAAGGTACTGTCACTACTTTACCGGTATTATCGTACTCCCAACCGTGATAAGGACATTGGATATTTCCCTGACAAACTTTACCTTTAGATAGACGACTATTTCTATGAACGCACCTATCTTGTAAAGCTACGGGTTTACCATCAAATCCGCGAAATATTGCTAGCCATTCTCCTAAAATTTTACGCGAAATAACTTTATTTGGTTGAAGTTGATTGCTGAATGCAGCAACATACCAAAAATCTTCAAATTTCATTTATTCGTTATTAGTTACTAGTTGATATTTGTGAGTTATTAGCTACTTATAAGCTGTAATTTCAATATCGTTAGTTAGTTGAATTTGACAAGCTAGTCTTGCTTTTGGATTTTCTGGAGCTAATATTTCTAAAAGTTCTTTCTCTTCTTCCGATGGAGGTGGAATATCACCTTCGATAACTACAAGACAAGTACCACAAATTCCGGTACGACAACCGAAAAGTATCGGTGAATTTTCTACAGTTAAATTTTCAGCGAGGTTTTGATTATTTTCTAAATTAATTGATTTATAATCAGTTTGTGGAAACTGGATTTTATAATTTTTTTGATTCATTATATTAAATTGTTGATTATAATATATTTGCTTATTTATCTAGAGGTTTGGTGCGTTCTGCTTTGCGACAACACACCCTACATTAATTCTTTTTTTGTTGACCATATTGATGGTTGAAGTTTATTTACATAGCTCATATATTTGACTAGTGGTTCATCAATAGTTAAAATTGCGTTGGGATTAAAACGAATATTGTCGTAAATTATTCCGTCTTCACCTCGTAGAAAGTAGTAAGCTAGTTTTGTCATTAATAATAAAAATCTACTGAGAAACCAACCTATAATTCCTTTTCTTTTCTCGGTTATATAAATAGGCTGAATTCGCGTTTGCTTATTTTCTAAAGGTGTATAAGCGTAAATCATATGTAAACAAGGGATAAATCTAACTTTTTTCATGATAGTTAGTAAACCAATACAGCCATCCGTATATCTCATGGTGTATTCGTAGTAATTCCCAAGTATTTTTCTAGCTATTTTTTCTCTGAATGTGGTTTGAGGAAATTCACCGCTAAGGGTAAAATCAATCATGTTTCCGGATTTATTTTCCTGTAATGATAAATCCATTTTGATATTTAATTTATGAACTGTTTGTAGATGTTGAGCATCGATTCCGTTCATCATACAAATATGGTGATGACAATCGCGTTCAAAAGCTTTATCGTATGCTGTAACAAGAGATTTATTTTTTAACTCGTCAAATTCTGCAACTGGTTCGGGTGGTTTTTCATCTGGATAAACCCAAATGAAACCATATTTTTCATCAGTCGCATATGCTTGTAATTTTGCTTTTTCAGGAATATTTGATTGACAGGGAATATCTTGACATTTACCTTCACCATCAAATCCCCAATGATGAAAGAAACACCGAATTAAATTACCGTCTACTTTCCCAATTGCTAAATCGGTTCCTAAATGAGGACAGTAAGAGTCTAATGCTCGGATTTTATTATCTTGTCCGCGAAAAAAGACGATTCTTTGTCCGCAAATTACGAATGATTTAGCTTTATATTGAGGAATTTCTTGACTCGGACAAACTATATACCAACCTTTTGCAACAATATCCCAATTGTTGAATACTTTCATTTTTATTAAGGGTTGGGTATTTTGGTTTTGTAATGAATTCATATATTTGTGAATTGGGAATTGGTAGTAGTAAAAATATTATCTCTTCTAGACTAGCTATGTAAAATTAATACTTAATACCATCTTTAATTAGTATATAGTCAGTAACTTAGATTAAAAAGGTATATTTATTTCTATTAAATATTTGATTTTTCACTGCTAAAATTCTTTTATATTAACTATTTAATTCTGTTTTTAATGTTAATTTATTATAGCCAATTTAGGAAAGTATAAATATTTAAATCACTTTATTTTTTAGCATCAATAATAAATAAATATGAGCCGATGATAAAAAGTATTCCTCCACAAAAAGCAGAAATAGAATAGAATGAGATTTCTTTAAATAAGTCTATAAAAGAATTTATTGTGAATAAAATAGAACCGATTAAAAACAAATAACTTCCTAATAATGCATGGTTCATGACTTATCTTATTTATTGGTAGTGGTTCCTTTTCTTCTTTACTTCGGGAGACGTAGCAATGCTACGTCTCTACATTAAATTAAAACTATTAGCTGACCATTTTTTAAAAGCTGTTTTTTGCTTGTTTAAATATTTTGAAATTGAATTTTCAGCCATCAAAGACATTTCATGGTTGCTTTTCCACAAATAATCTAAGGGTTGAAGATAAACTTTATACGATTCCATCGCTTCACTATGAGTTTGAAAGCTGTTGTGTAATCCTTCCGTCTCTTCCGTGAAACAACGACACATCATATCTTTCGCTTCTGCTTCATCCATCCCAAAAATTGGCGATCGCAACACTCGGTAAATAGCTGGATACAGTGCAGCATCGTACCAAAATATACCGTTAACAGCAACAGAACAGTGATAATGGTCTTTTTGACAACCACGTATTCCTAAATTAGCAACTAATTTCTCAAACTCTGTCGGGGGTTTGATACAGTTAATCACGTCATGGGAAATTATGGTCGAACTATTAAAATGAAAGCTCTCATCCATAAAGTGGTAGTAAGAAATTTTTGCAGGAATAGGAGCAGTTTCTGGATTTGGATGTTTATGATAATAATTGCTCAGTTTGTGTTGAACCAATTTACCGTTAAGAGTTCTTACTCCCCTGACAGTAAAATACTGACAAGCAAGAAATGTATTATCAGCAGATATTAATCCAAAAGCTTGTAGCTGAAGTTTTTTCCATTGACGTTTGAGAGAGTTAGTATCAGCAAATATCATTGTTTCCGCGTAAGGTCCGCGCATCGGATAGCTAAAAATCCGTTCTCCAAATAATCTTGATTCAACTTGATTAGAAACTGTTTTGAAAGCATTAATATGAGCGCGTTCTTGAGAAGATTCTAAGTCGAGCATATCGCATATTGGTCGAAAATCTTCTTGAGCATAGAGTCCAGCAGCACTCGTTTGATTGAAAAATATAGTCGCTATTTCAGCAGAAATAATTTGAGAGTAATAAGCTACCCAGTAAAGTTGATTGAGAATTATTTTTTGATATTGACTAGATTCAAACCATAAAGGTGTACCGTAAAGTAATGAGAATTCTTCTGGATTCCAATATTCGTTTTTGCAATTTTCATAATTGAATTCAGCCGCAGCTTTATCTAATAATTCCGTACAATCTTGTTGCTGATTGCGTTTATAGTTAATTTCTAATTTGCGAGATACTTGTTTATTTTCTAAAAGCATTTTTTGTTTATTAATTATTAATTATTAATTATTAGTTAATCTCATAGTTCTTTTCATTTCAGTGCTACATAACCTCCTTCCCCTCTCCTTATTAAGGACGGATGTATCTTATATCTTGCACCATTCGCAATCAGTCTAGATAAACCCGGTTTCTAGTCATGAAAGCATTACTATCTTGTTATGAAATTACAAAGAAACCGGGTTTATGATACTAGTGCAAGAAGTTAGGTGTATTCTGCTTAATTGAAAACTGTTATAGTCATTTTTTCGGTGCGTTAGACTAAATTCGTAACACACCCTACGGTTTTCAAAAAACACATTGACTCGGCTTTAAAGCTTGAAAACTTCCTTTCATCTGTAGATTTTCTAATATATTTTCTGTATTAGGTAAGTTAATCAAACTATGTAATAATTTCAATCGACTTCCGCTATGAATTTCTGTCTCAAGTTGTTGAAAAATATTGATTTTTTCTTGTTTTGATAAATGTCCTTTGACTCTCTCAACTGCTGCTACCACGCTTTGAGGTCCCAACTGTACCATTTGTAAAAACATTGCTAATATTTCTACAATCACTTTATGATTTGATTTAGTCAGAGATACCTTTTCAAATAGCGTTACTCCTGTAGCATGATGTCGGCTTTCATCTTGTAAAAAACCTTTAAAAATCGCACTTAATTGATAGTTTTGGCAATCTTTTGCGATACTACGATAGTGAGTTAAACCCCATCCCTCTAAAACTACCTGAAGCACAAATAATAAAACTGTTTTGTCATCATTTTTAACTACTTTTTCGAGCAAATCTAAAAATGGATTATTGTTTATTTCATGATTTGATAAAAAGCTGCTTATTTGTGATAGGTGGGTTACTTCATCCGCAGCAAATAAACCATAAAGCATTCTCTCTTCAATAGTTTCAGCTAATAGAATCATTTTAGCCATATAACCTACCCCAGCTTTCTCGATAAAATAAGCTTCTTCTAGAATTCCCTGACTGCAAAGCTGTAAAATTGAACTTTGTTCCACAGGTGTGGAATCTTGGAAAATTTTGACTTTATTGAGATTGAAATATTTAGCATCCCAGAAAGGAAGCATAGGTATATCACCTTGTATTGAATCAATCCCAGTTTTTTCTAATGCTGAAGATAAAATTCGATTGATTTTGTCTGCTTTCTCAATGTTTGGTAAATCTAGTCCCGCAATATTATAATCTTGATTCATAATTAAACAATATAACGAAAATTATTGGTATTTATTGGTGTCTACAAAAAGATGAAAAATAAAATATTCCAGACAAATTTTCTCTGCAATAAACAATATGTTTTTAATTCAATAATTCCTAACTCATAACTCCTAACTTCTTGCTACTCTTCCTCCGAGCAAGGAGAAATGAACATGGGATGAGATTTATTATCCTTCAAGCTGCTGTAATTACTTTCACGAGGTAAAAGCATTGGATGAGAATCTTTCTCGATTTTATTTTCGTTAGACTTATCTTCAGCAATAAATATTTCTGAATCCTTATGGGAACAAATTTCAGCTTTGTTAGTCGCATTTACACCACAAGCAGCAAAAATAATTATTAGAAATGAGTGTAGAATTAGCGAACGCACTGTAATAACTGTTTTCATAATTTAACAACTGAATTTGTATTTCTTCTAATTGCTATTGTTCTTCCTACATAAAGCTTCAACCCCTCTGTTTCAGTTTTCGCAACACTTATTTAACCTCCTATAATCTAATGCGGGCAAGATGCCCGCTATAATTATTTCATCCTTTACCTTTAACCTCTAACCTTTAACCTTTAACCTACTAATCATTAGCTTCTCCTTTAGATTCCACCATCTCTGCTTTCTTCTGTCGTTGTTTTTCTGCTTCTTCGTCTACAGGTTCCCAACTTCCCCAACGTAAAGCTTTTTGTCTTTCCACATTTTGAATAAATTGTAAAATTGCATTATCTGCTTTAGTCGGTGTTTTAAAGTCGAAGTTGATAGTTTGAAAAATCTGAGTATCTCCTTTTGCAAAGTAGTTACCGACTAACTTGGTCAACCACAGCACGATTCTATTAAACAACCAGCCGAAAATACCCTTACGTTTTTTTGTAATCAAAACTGTTTGTCCTTCTGCTTTTCCCCCTTCAAGCAAACGCAAAGCAAACATAATATGAAAATGTAAAAAATCGGGACCTAATGTTACCGTACCAATGCTTCCGTACCAATAACACATATTATAAGTAACGGCTTTTTTGTAAAAAGGACGGATTAATCTCATTAAAAAAGAATCTTGGCCACCTCTTGTAATATTGTTAAAAAGAATCGCATTTTCGTTGAGTTGTTGCTTGCGAAAAACAATCTCTAAAGGTAAATTGTGAACTGTATTAAAGTGATGAGCGTCAATAGCATTAATCATCACCACATTAGGATGACAGTTTTTGATAAACTCAGAAGTTATAACACTATCGCATTCAAAATTTTCTAACTCTGGAACAAAAGGTAAAGGTTGTAAGGGAGTTTCACCCGTCCATATCCATATCATTCCGTATTTTTCATCAACCGACCAAGTTTTTAACTTTAAGGGAAAGGTGGTTCCCAAACAAGGGACATCAACACAATTTCCTTGACTGTCAAACTTCCAATTATGAAATAAACAACGCAATCCCTCACCTTCTACTTTACCTTCTGCAAGGTGAGCGCCCATATGAGGACAATAAGCATCAAAACAGACTAGTTTCCCGTCAATATTACGGTAAATTGCTAATTCTCTACCTAGTAAAGAAACTGCTTTTACCTTTCCTTTTCGCAGTCTTTTGGAAGGAATAACCCAATACCAACCTTCAATAAAACGTCTTGGGTGATTGAATATTTGCGTGTAACGATATGAGTTAATCTTATTTTCTACGGTTTTCATGTCATTTTTATTACCGGAATTACCGGGTTATAAACAAGTTGTATTTAAAAGCGTTATATCAAGAAAGATTAGTTTTTAGTGTGTTGAAAGCATCACCCCGAAACTATTTAACGCAATAATTTCAATCCAACCGTATTTTTTGTTTAAGTTAGAATTTTAAGCTGGAATTGTGATAACAGAGTTTTGATTTTCGCTATTATTATTTTGATTATTTTGATTTGCAAACCACATTCTCCGTCCAGCACGAGTTAGATTTTCTTCACAAATCTCGGTAAAACAAACCAGTTCATCACCATTCAGATGACCCGGATTTAGCGTTTGAAAAAATTGGATGTGGGGGTCTCTTAATCTTTGAGTCGGTATACCGTGTAATTTATCTCGGAGTATGTGGGGATGGGGAAAACGAACTACACCAGTTTTGATATTGTAATTTTCACCAAAACGTTTGATAGATAAATCTTGCATCAAGCACAAAATAGATTCGGGGGTTACTTTATCGTAACGGGGGTAAAACTCTTTCCAAAATAACGGTAAAAAACGATAGGTGCGATAACCTCCAGAAATCAACAGCCAATACAGTTTACCTTTGCAATATTCGCGACGTAGTTTATTTATTGAAGATATCCAACCACTAGATAAAGCCGAACTAGACCAAGCGCTAGGGTCTACAATAGTATCTCCTGAAAAGACAATACTGATATTTTCACCTTTAAAACAGGTGTCATACATTAGTAAAGTTGAAAAACCTTTCAACTCATTTGTTTCTTCATCTTTAATTAAGATGACCCAGTTTTTACTATCTAAATCATTGTTGAAAACATCTCTTTTCACTCCTTCAAAATGATTATTCAAAAGAGCAAACATGCCTTCCATATCTAGAGTTGATAAATCTCTAGTGCTGATTAATTCACTATTCATTTTATTGCGATATATTTTTATATTCTTATTACTTACTGTAATTTTTAGTCCTCAAAAAAGTTGAGCTATATGTGTCAGATAGTTATCTGTCCAGAGTGTTTTTACAGAAAATTAAATTAAAAAATAAGACTGAAATCCTTATATATAAGTGTTTTGCATTGTTAAATATCTTTTTTTGATAAAATTCATTGAGATACAAAAAATATAAAATATTGTAAACTACTAAAAACTTCATGTCACTTCATCCCTATTCAGCTATATTCAATTGATATCTTAATGTTTTATATATCTTCTTTAAAAGAATAGTAATTAATAGATTTTATGCAACCCAACACATCCATCGCAAAAGTTTAATTTCAATGCTTGCGCGGGTAAGTTTGTCGTAATTAATCCGATACTTACAGAAAGAACAGTTTGTCAAAACAGCTTTCCCTTATAAAAATAATTATTACTGTGATTCTTAGATTGTTTCGTTTATCTTTGATTAGATAGCTATTTAATTCTTTTGATAATTGCTATCTCATTTAGAAAATAAAATGCTTTTTTTAATCTCAGGAATTATCTATAAACATGTAACTTTAAACAAGTTATTAAATATTTTATAAATGCTTAAAAATTATTTTGTATAGTGTTTTTTATATAAAGTTGCTTCTCATATTGTACATACGTATTTCTTACATTTTTTGATTTAAAGTAAAAAATATAACTTTTAATTATCTTTAAAAAGCTTTGTGTTTTTTAAAGTAAATTGAGCGGTAGTGAATAAAGATAAGCCTTGTAGAGCCGCTAATTCTTCATATACCGCAGATTTTGAACCTATATAGCCGATTACGTGTAAATTGCGCTACAATGAATTCAGCTTTGGCTGACGACATAATCTACGTGTATCTACATTTCGCATCAGGGTTGCATCTTAATATCAAATTTATCTTGCCTTCAAAAGCATCTCAAAATTACCGTTACCATTTCTCTACAAGCTGAATACAACTTTTACAAAAACTGATAGATAGCGAGACCTTTAGGGAATATGGTTATCCCTGGAGGCAATTTCACCATATATATCGAAAATAATCTCAAATTTGATAAAAAAGGTCTCGAAATGGGCAAAATAGGTTAACAACAATTCTATTTAAATTCAGGGAAGCAATCTACCTAATAATGCACGACTTAACTAAATTTACCCTTAGAGATATGTCCGAGTGCGGTTTAGCATTACGACAAATCGCAGACAAAGCTAACTGCATGGAAGATGCTAGCAATCTGATTATCCAATATTTTTACGACAATTTTATTGATAAAAATACTGGAGAAAAAAACTGCACTCTTGTACGCTTTTTTAAAACCCATCCTTATGGAAAACTAACTCCTGAATTGCAAGAATACGTGCGAGATATATTAGGTCAGAATAAAGTTGCGGATGATTTAAAATGTTTAACATTGTTTGCTACTGCTGGTGAACTTCCAGAATGGAATTCCCGCTATAAATCTACAGGACATAAAGCAATACCTCTTGCAACTGAAGATGCAATAAATCGTATACCGATGATTTCGCAATTAATTAAACAGCTTGGGTTAAATCCAGGAATAATTGTACAACCCGAGTCTGGTTTGTTGATTGATAGCGAACAACAGATGTACAACGTTTTTTACGTCAAAGATGCTTTAGGTAGTCCCCATATTCCTTCCCAAGATTCATTTGTAATTCCATTTGGAGTTAAATCTGTAATTGGGTTTGGGGGATTATTACCTAGCGGTGATATGTTTACCGTTTTAATGTTTTTAAAGGTAATTGTTCCACAAACAATTGTAGAACTAATACGTCCTTTAGCTCTGAATGTGAAAACAGCTATTTTGCCATTTGATAATGGTATCTTTTTCCAAGATTTTAATCATAATGTAATAAATCAAGATAGTAACTGTAATGAATTGCAGCGTTTAAATTCTCAAATTGGTACTTTGAATCAACTGTTGAATGTTTCCGAAAAATCTACAATTACTCAATCAGACCGATTAGAAAAAGCAATCACTAATCTCGAACAAACTTTGAGTCAGCTTAAGAAAACCCAAATTCAACTAGTTCATAATGAAAAAATGTCTAGTTTAGGTCAAATGGTCGCAGGTATTGCTCATGAAATTAATAATCCTGTTAACTTTGTTCATGGTAATCTTTCCTATACAGAAGAATACAGTCAAAGTTTGATTAAATTAATCGAAATATATCAACAGCAATATCCTGATTACTCAGAAAAAATTAACCAGGATATTGATTTTGAGGAATTAGATTTTATTAAGGGAGACTTTTCCAAAATTATTCAGTCAATGAAAGTTGGAACGGAACGGATTAAAGAAATTGTTCAATCCTTAAGACTTTTTTCCCGCTTAGACGAAGCAGAAATTAAACAAGTTGATATTCATCAAGGTATTGATAGTACTTTAATGATTTTACAAAGTCGTTTAAAAGCTCAGCTTAGTCATCCGAATATTGAAGTAATTAAAGAATATGGTCACTTACCAAAAGTCAATTGCTATCCCGGTCAATTAAACCAGGTATTCATGAATATTCTTGCTAATGCAATTGATGCTTTAGAAGAACAAATAGGTAATAGAGGATGGTCTACAGAAAATAGTCACGAAGACATATTTCAAGCTTGTCAAATTTGTATTCGTACCGAAGTAGTCGATAAAAAATATATCTCTATTAGTATTTCTGATAATGGGTCTGGGATGAATGAAGAAATTATTTCCAAGCTATTTGACCCGTTTTTTACCACTAAGGAAGTAGGTAAAGGAACGGGATTAGGTTTATCTATTAGTCATCAAATTATAGTAGAAAAACATGGGGGTAAACTTATCTGTAATTCCGCATCTGGAAAAGGTACAGAATTTATCATCGTGCTTCCTATTGACTTGCTTCATAAATAAATTGTAGAAACGTAGCACTCCTACCTCTCATAACAGTTTCACAACAAGCAAAGGTTAAAGAATTGGTTTCAGTCTTAATCAATGTCCTAAATTAATTACGTATTACTATAATTTTGTAGAATATTAATCTTAATTTCTCTTTTTTAATTTTGCATTTAATTTTGGTGTTTGACTTTCCCACAGACGAACTGTTTTATCAAAACCACCACTAGCAAGGGTTTTTCCGTCTGGGCTAAAAGCAAGAGAACTTACCCAGTCTGAATGTCCGTAAAGCTGACTCAACAAAGCACCCGTATTTAAATTCCAAATTTTAATCCCGTCTTTTCCGCTGGTCGCAAGGGTTTTTCCATCCGGGTTAACCGCAATCGCAATCACTGAATTGGTATGTCCTCGAAAAGTTTGTAGTACTTTCCCTGAATTGAAATTCCACATTTTTACAGTGCGATCGCTACTAGCTGTAATTACATTATCTCCTGTCGGGGTAAAGGCTATAGCTTTAACTCCATTTTCGTGAGCTTTAAATCCACCGATTGCTCTTCCAGATTTTAAATCCCACAGTTTTACAACTCCTTTGCTATCACCGCTGACCAATCTTCTACCATCGGGACTAATAGCAACTGCATAAATTAAATCATTGAATCGCGTTAATGTTCCCAAAGGACGTTGCTGTAACAAATCCCATACCCGGATTCCATCCAAAGCACCGCTAACAAGAACTTTACTATCTGGGGTTACAGCTAATGATAGTACGTTACTGCTATGTGCCCTAAAAGTACGAATAAATTTATAACTTTCCAGACTCCAAATATTAACAGTATTATCGGTACTGCTGCTAACCAAATGTCTACCGTCTGGAGAAATTAATAGAGACTGTATGGATTCTTGATGCGCTTTTTTAATCTCACCCAAGCGCTTCTTTTTTTTCATGTTCCACAAACGAATAATCCCATCGTTGTTAGAACCACCACTTACGAGCATTCTACCGTCAGGACTAAAAGTTACAGATTTAACTGCTCCTTTGTGTCCGTTAAAAGTATGAGTTAATTTAGGGTTAGTAAAATTATTTGTAGCAGTTTCACCAACAACCACTTGCGCTATAGCTGGTTTAATCGATGGTAAATTTGTAGTACCTACAATACTTATCGCACCGAATAATATCCCGGTTAACTTTTTTACTACAGATATTTTAGATATAGCCGAATTATTATTCAACTTTATAAAATCAAACTTTATAAATTTATCACTATCGCGTAAAATTTTCATAATTGAGAAATTCTCTAAGCAAATACCCTTAAAAATCGTAAAAGAGGGTTTCCCTTCCTTCACACCTATTTTGCATGTTTCTTCACAGGATTGCCAATAGAGAAAAATTGCTGATAATTGATATTTTTTTGTTAAACTTTTCACTAGAACATTAAAGACGCTGCAATGCAACGTCTTTACATCATTTCTGCATGTTTCTATCTAACCTTTGACCTTTGACCTTTGACCCTTCAAGGCTACTGTGGTGGTTTCTTCTTAGAAATACTCAACATTGGCAAAGAAGATTTTGATTTTGAAGAATGGTCTGTTAAATATAACTGCTTCACAGGTTCTTCAACTGGTACTGAAGGGTTTTGTTGAACTCGCAACCACCTTATTATCAAAGCAGTTCCAGCGGTTCCCAAACCAAAAAGAAACAGTGCCCAACTGTCATCAAATCCACCAATTAACGCATCCACTATTCCCATCGTAATTAATATGGTAATTATGGGTTCTTTGCGATAGGCTGATTTTACAATACGAGGAAATACTGCATTCATAGTTGCGTGTCTTCAGTTCCCCTTTAGTATAAGTTTACTAATATAGCGATATTGCATTATAAGCGCTTTATATCAAAGCATTAATACTATTATAGATTTATTCAACAGGCAAGTAAGGAATTCCCCAACTTTATTAAAAGTTTAGTTTTTATTAACTCTAACTATTATCTCTCGTTCTTATCTTTATTTGCAAGCTTAGAATAACACTTATATCTAAGAGAGGGAATAGGGGATAGGGAACAGGGAATAAGTAATAATAATGAGAAGAAGAAAAATTTTATATTCAACAGTATTTTTGAGTAAGTGAAAAAACCAGGTTTCTGGATATACAAACAAATTTTCTTAACTTTGATGTTATCAAGAAACCCGGCTTTTGTTCTCTATGCAAGATATAGCTCACAAAATATTAGATTAACTTTCGCCTTCAGACTACCTTAGTCCCAACCACGCTAAAACACCTTGATTGGTTATACATTCGATTGCCACCATAATCATAAAACCAATCATCGCCGCTCTTCCATTCAAACGCTCAGCATACTCATTAAAGCCTAGTTTTGGCTCTTCTAGCTTTGGTGGAACGCTCGGTTGCGGTTGTTGTGCTGTCATGAAAAATATCTCCTTATACAAAACTGAGCTTGTTTACCTGATTTTTATCGAAATGCTTAAACTAAGCAAGACTCAAAATCGAGATAATCTAGTAACTTATTTACAAAATTTTACTATTTTTTATATAACGTAACAAGCCTGCGACCTAAGTAAAAAAGACCGATGGGGAGGTTATTTGAAGAATTTAGGATACATAACATCAAAATAGTAGTAATTAATTCAGCATGGCTGCCATTAAATTGACAGACTACAGTTAAAGCAACATTAAAACTGTAAGTTAAATTAGGGGCAATACATGGAAATCGGTGTTCCCAAGGAAACAAAAGATAGAGAGTTTCGAGTGGGGTTGAGTCCTTCCAGCGTCCGGGTGTTAAAGGAAGCGGGTCATAATATCTTTGTTGAAACTCAAGCTGGTGCTGGTGCTGGATTTACCGACGATGATTACGCAAGTGCGGGTGCATCAATAGTCACTACGCCCCTATCTGCTTGGAATCGTGAATTGATTGTCAAAGTCAAAGAACCACTACAAGCAGAATATAAATTTTTGCAAAAAGGACAATTACTATTTACTTATTTACATTTAGCAGCAGATAGAAAATTAACCGAGCATTTAATTGATTGTGGTGTGACCGCTATTGCTTACGAAACAGTTGAGCAAACTGGTGCTAATAAGTTACCTTTACTTACTCCCATGAGTATAATTGCCGGTCGGCTTTCGGTACAGTTTGGTGCTAGATATCTTGAGAGTCAGCAAGGTGGTAGAGGTGTACTTTTAGGTGGGGTTCCCGGAGTTAAACCGGGTAAAGTCGCAATCTTAGGTGGTGGTGTAGTTGGTACCGAAGCCGCAAAAATCGCCGTCGGTATGGGTGCTACAGTACAAATATTAGATATAAACGTCGAACGCTTATCTTATTTAGAGACTTTATTTGGTTCTAGAGTTGAACTGCTTCATAGTAATTCTGCTTATATTGAAGAAGTAGTTCCTCAAGCAGATTTACTTATAGGAGCAGTTTTAGTTTTAGGAAGACGAGCACCTACTTTAGTATCTCGCGAATTGGTTAAAAAAATGAATCCCGGTACGGTAATTGTAGATGTTGCAGTTGACCAAGGTGGATGTATCGAAACTCTGCATCCTACATCTCATACAAATCCGGTGTATGAAGAAGAAGGAGTATTGCATTATGGAGTACCAAATATGCCAGGAGCAGTACCAAGGAGTGCAACTCAAGCATTGAATAATAGTACTTTACCTTATGTAAAGCAGTTAGCTAATGAAGGTGTGAAAGCATTGGTTAATAATTCAGCATTGGCTAAAGGATTGAACGTAGACCATCATAAAATTGTGCATCCAGCAGTGCAAGAAGTATTTCCCGATTTGATTTAGTTTAATTTGCATTTTGTAGGGGAGGCAAGTTGGGAGGACACTGCGTTGCGGAGGTTCCCTCCGTTATAGCAAGTGTCCGGGTGTAGATTTTCTTCCCCCAATATTGTCGTTGTGTTACGGCTTTTGATATCTTGTTTTCAATCAATAAATTGAAATTGCCGTAATGCATCATTTAAATTTTTGATTACATAAAGAAAAAGAACGCATATTGATTGGTAGGCGTAACGAATTGAACTACCGCTGCGCTTGATTCTATTGCGTAGAGACAGGCTATGAAAATCATTTTTTTTAATCTCAAATAGTAATAGCCTGCCACAGGAGCCGCTTCGCTAATAGAATCATAGTTCAATTCTGAAATTGGATAAAATTAACAATCTTCTTAAAACTGAATAGACCTATGTCGTTATTTCAAAAAATTTAAAATCAACAATAATGTCCCAACAGACTGTACATATTTTTTGACCACATAGGCGATACATAACTTTTCGACACATTTGGAAAATCGTTATCTTAATGATAATTTCTGCAATAATAATGATAATTAATCCTAACAATCGGGGTAAATATATTTTTTTATGACAATTTTCTCCAGTAATTTGTATTTAGATATATTTACATTGAGTTAAATTAAGATAAAAAAGTATTTGATACTAAATTTTTGATAATAATTAAGTGTTTGTACTTTTGACAAAATTAATTTACTATCGTTGTGATTGCGAGTTTGAAATAGATTTAGTAATTCATCTGTAATTTCATGACTGTATTTTGCTCAACTTGATAAAAGATATAAAATCAGCATTTTTAGAGTCGCGGTAAAAATAGAAGGAGTATAGCAGTTCTCAGTTGGATAGAATACACCCCTCTCCGCTGACTTGGAGAGCAATGCGTTGCGGAGGTTCCCTCCGTTGAAGCAATTGCGGGAGAGGGGCTGGGGGTGAGGTCTATCAAGGTGTATTTCACCCAACCGAAAAACGCTATAGAATTTTTTAAACTATTCATCATAAATTAACTAATTAATGAATGCGAGCTAACCCGATAACAGACAGAAAATAATATTACAAGTTAATATAAGCAGCATCACACAAGCTTGATATAATTTCTTCTCAAAATAATAGTGATGCTAGATTTAGGAATATTAATTGATTTACTTGGTATCACGATTCCGATTAAAAAGTTTCAACGTAATGAAAGAATAATTCAAATACTAAAACAATACAATCTTGACCCAGAACATCCACCAGAAGATTTCAACGGGATTTATGTTTATACCTTGGTTGAATACGGTTTAGGTAAACCAAAACCATTATTAAAAATTTTTCGTCAGGAAGAAATTAAAACAGCTTTTCGCGAAGCTTTTGATGCTAATAACCCGACAATTCTTCTCAGTTCGGTTGATAGTTTTTTAGATGCTTATAAACTTGGTGATGATATTAAAGCTTTAAATATTGATATTAAAAGAGAATTAGCAGCTTTTGCAGCAATATTTATTGAAGTTGCCAAAAAGACCAGAAATCCAGCGGAAGTTTTAACTAGTCAAGAAATTAATTCCTTACATCAGCGAGTGATTAATTTACAGGAAAGGTTGGATAGATTACCAACTTTGGAAGGAATTAGAAGCGAAATTGCTCGGTTGTTACCGGGGGATGAAAAAGACAAGGAGAGAGGGGGAAAGGGAGACAAGGGGAATCTGATTTTATTTAGTTTTTCTCAACAGATGAAAGGTTGGTTTGAAACGTTGGGTTATCGGTTTGAGAAGTATGAGGTTTGGGAAGACAATTATTTTGAATGGGTAATTCATATTCCGGTTAGACGAAATCGATACGACCGGGTTTTGGTTCGGGGAATTGCTGGAGAAGCTGGTTTAAGTGATGTCATGTCTTTGGGTCGGTCGGTGGATGAGCAAAAGACTGATGAAGGTTGGTTGGTAGCAGCGAGAAGGGTTTCCAGAGCAGCGAGAGATGAAGTTGATAAGGAAGAAAATCGTCATTTGGAATGCTATAGTTTTGACGAATTAATTGACCAAGATGCCGATTTTGAAGATTATCTCGATTGGTTGGAGGAGGAAGTTAAACGTCGGGGAATTGATAGGAAATATGTGTCTTTAGCTTGTACGAAGGAAGAAATTGATTTTTCGACTAAACGTCGAATTGGTGTGAGTCGTTACGACGAGCGAGATGGTTGGATTGATGGTTATCTCGATACTTGGTTGGATGACCCAGCTAAGGAACATATTTCGATTTTGGGAGAATTCGGAACTGGTAAAACTTGGTTTTCGTTTCATTATGCTTGGATAGCTTTACAAAGATATCGGGATGCTCAGAAAAGAGGTGTGGAGCGTCCCCGTTTACCGTTGATAATTACTTTGCGAGATTATGCGAAAGCTTTGAATGTTGAGAATGTTTTGGCTGGATTCTTTTTTACTCAGCACAATATTCGGTTGAATAGCGAAGTATTTGAGCAGCTTAATAGTATGGGGAAACTGTTGTTGATATTTGACGGTTTCGATGAGATGGCTGCTAAAGTTGATAAACAGCAGATGGTAAATAACTTTTGGGAATTAGCTAAAGTAGTGGCTCCCGGAGCTAAAGTGATTTTAACCTGTCGTACCGAACATTTTCCCGAAGCTAAGGAAGGGAGAGCTTTATTAAATGCAGAATTACAAGCTTCCGTTGCGAATTTGACCGGAGAAACACCGCAATTTGAAGTATTGGAGTTGGAGAAATTTAACGACGAACAAATTCGTCAGGTTTTATCCCATGAATCCGAAAGCGGAACGGTTGAGAAAGTTATGGGTAATTCTCAGCTTTTGGATTTAGCACGTCGTCCGGTAATGACGGATTTGATTATAGAAGCATTACCGGAAATTGAAGCAGGTAAACCAGTGGATATGTCGCGGGTTTATTTGTATGCTGTCCGACGGAAGATGGAAAGAGATATTAAATCCGAACGTACTTTTACATCTTTAGCAGATAAGCTTTATTTTCTGTGCGAACTAGCTTGGGAAATGCTTTCTACAGACCAGATGAGTTTGAATTATCGGTTATTTCCCAATCGGATTCGACAGTTATTCGGTGATGTGGTCAAAGAACAGAAAGATTTAGACCACTGGCATTATGACATGATGGGACAAACGATGTTAGTGCGGAATGCTGAAGGTGACTATACTCCCGCTCATCGTTCTTTGCTAGAGTTTTTCGTTGCTTATAAATTTGCTGGGGAATTAGGAATATTAGCGGATGATTTTGTGGAAGTTGTTCGGGAACAGTTTGATGGAAGTAATCCGGTATCGGAACAGTTATATAAATGGGGAGAATATTTTCAACGAAATCGGGATAATCATCAAAAAACTCTAGTGCTAGGGTTTGAAAGTGAATTTTTGGAGAAATTGAAAGAGACATTTGGATATCAACTTTTGACTAAAGCGGTTTTGGATTTATTGGTAGGGATGGTTGATAAAAAGAATGGTGTTGAGAAGTTGTTGGGAGTGATTGAGGAGACGAAGGGGAAGAGTGAGAAAGAAGTTGGTTATGTTGGGGGGAATGCTGTCACCTTGATAGTGAAAGTTGATAATACAGCTTTGGAAGGGAAGGATTTATCGGGTGCTGTGATTAAGGGAGGGAATTTCAGCGATGCAATTTTGTCTAATGTCAATTTTGAAGAGACAAATTTAGTAGATTGTGAATTTACAAAACCTTTTGGTTTAGTTATATCTTTAGCATTCAGTCCAGATGATAAATTACTGGTAACTGGTGGTGGTGATGGTGAAATTCGTTTTTGGGAAGTAGATTCTGGTAAACAAATTTCTAGTTTTAGAGCGCATAATAATTGGATTAGCTGGATTGCTTTTAGTCCCGACGGGAAAATACTTGCTAGTAGTAGTCGTTCGAGTGTTATCAAATTATGGGATTTTAAAACTGGAGAGCCTTTAAGAACTTTAAGGGGACACACTGACAAAGCACGACAAATATCTTTTAATCACAGTGGTACTATTCTTGTAAGCAGTAGTGATGATTTAACAATAAAACTTTGGGATGTTAGTACGGGAAAATGCATAAATACCTTACAAGGACATACAAGTCCGATATGGAGAGTCAAAATTGCTCCCAACGGTAAAATTGTAGTCAGCGGTAGTTCGGATTCTTATTTAAAAATTTGGGATATTTCTACAGGAATTTGTCTAAAAACCTTAGACGAACATAAGGATAGTATTCTTTCGATTGCATTTAGCCATGACAGCCGAATCTTAGCTGGTGGAAGTAAAGATAAAACTATAAAGCTTTGGGATTTAAATACGGGAGAATGTATCAAAAACTTAATTGGTCATAGTCATACAATACGTTCTCTAGCTTTTAGTAAAGATGATAAAACTATTTTTAGTGGAAGCACAGATTCTACTATAAAAATTTGGTCAGTTAATGATGGGGAATGCTTAAAAACAATAAAAGGTCATAATTCCAGAGTTAGAAAAATTGCTCTTAATTCAAAAGATACAGTAATTGCTAGTTGTAGCGATGACCAAACAATCAAACTTTGGGACACCGAGACAAGAGAATGTTTCAAGACTTTACAGGGATGCAGTCATTGGGTTGTATCTGTAACTGTTAGTCCTGACGGTAAAACTATTATCAGCGGTAATAATAATCAAACAATAAAATATTGGGATATTAATACCGGACATTGCATCAAAACTTTAAAAGGACATGATAGATGGGTTAGTGAAGTAATCATAAGTCCTGACGGTAAAATCGTAGCTAGTGGTAGTGGCGATCGCACTATAAAAATTTGGGATTTTATCACCGGAAAGTGTCTCAAAACCTTAGAAAGACATCATCATCCAGTATCAGATGTGGTTTTTAGTCCCGATGGTTTAACTCTTGCTAGTACCAGTAATGATAGAACTATAAAATTATGGGATATAAATAGCGGTAAATGTTTGCAAACTTTTGAAGGACACATTTATTTCATAAACTCAGCTATTATTACTCCCGACAATAAAATCGTAGTTAGTGGAAGTAGCGATTGGACTTTAAAATTTTGGGATATTAACTCAGGAAAATGTATCAGAACCCTCACAGAACATAATGGTGCTGTATCCTCTGTTGTAATATCTCCCGACGGAATAACCCTAGCAAGTGGTAGTCAAGACGGAACGATAAAATTATGGAATATCCACACGGGTGAATGTTTAAAAACTTTGCAGGTTAAAGATAGTCATTGTGGAATCAAGTCTATCAAATTTAATTCCGATGGTTCCTTAATTGCTGCTGGTAATCGCGAACAAACAATCCAAATATGGGATGTCCGTAAAGGAAAATACATCAAAACCCTAACAGGTCATACAAATATGGTTGTATCTGTCACTTTTACCCCAGATGATAAATTCTTAGTTAGCGGTAGCTACGACGAAACAATCAAAATCTGGGATATTGAAACCGGGAAATGTATCAAAACCCTGAGCAATAAACCCTATGCAAATATGAATATTACCGGTGCTATTGGTTTGACTCCGGAACAAAGAAACTCGCTTAAATCATTAGGAGCGATTGAAGAATAATCCTACCTACACCTTGATAAACCTCACCCCCTTCCCCTCTCCTTGTCAAGGAGAGGGGTGTCTGTTTTAATATCAACTCCCTGTAAAATCCCGACAATCACCTTTGCTAAATCATCCAAATCATCCGGAACTCTAAACAATTTAATATCTTGAGTAATTACCTGTTGAATTCTATCTAACTTCCCAAATCTCCACACATCACCAATCGTTACTGCACCATAATAAATATCTTGTTCTTCAACTTGGGATAAAGCAATTAATTCAACTGCTAATTGAGTGAAACCTCTGGTTAAATCATCGTTTTTTGCTTCAATCACTAAAAAATGATTTTTTAATTGCAATAAATAGTCTAAATTACCTTTTAGTATATTGCTTACTCTAAGCGGATATTCAATTCGCATCTTACATTCACAGTAACGAATAACTTCTAGTAATAAAGGAGATACTAAAGTTTCTCTCCTAGCGGTTTCATTACTTAAACTTACAAAAGGTAGAATATCTCGGATTTTTTGTTTTAATTCTATAGTTCCTTGTAATTCTTGAGAAATTTTAGGTAAAGATAATTCTTTGATTACAAGGGTATAGTCAAATTCAGCCAAAATCTCATCTGGTTCATAAGATAGCTCGAAATAAGAACGAAAAGTATAATCCCTACCTTCTTCTAAAATCTTCCTCCTTGCCATCAGATAGAAATCTCCTACAATATTTTAAACTTCAACACCTTGCAAAATCCCTACGATTACTTTTGCTAAATCATCCAAATCATCGGGAACTCTAAACAATTTAATATCTTGAGTAACTATCTGTTGAATTCTATCTAACTTCCCAAATCTCCACACATCACCAATCGTGACTGCACCATAATAAAATCTTGTTCTTCAACTTGGGATAAAGCGATTAATTCCACAGCTAATTGAGTAAAACCTCTAGTTAAATCATCGTTTTTAGCTTCAATAACTAAAAAATTATTTTTAAGCTGCAAAAAATAGTCTAAATTTTCTTTCAATATTAGGACTTACACAAAAGTAACGTAATTGCGTCCGGACCGAGCGACAGCGACGTAATCTCTCGAAACCTTGGGATTGCTTCCCTACACTCCGTTTCGGTTCGCAATGACAATTTTGCTTTGCGTAAGTCCTGAATATATTACTAACTTTTAAGGGATACTCGATTCGCATTTTACAGTCGCAATACAGTATCAGTTCCAGCAAAAGAGGAGATACCAGGGTTTCTCTTCTAGTAGCTTCATTATTTAAACTAGTCAAACGTAAAATTCTTTTTATTTTTGTTTTAAGTTCCGCGATACCTTCTATTTGCTGTGAAATTCTAGGTAAAGATAACTCTTCTCGAATAAGAGCATAGTCAAATTCAGCTAAAATCTCATCTGGGTCGTAAGATAATTCAAAATAAGAACGAAAAGTATAATCCTTACCTTCTTCTAAAATTTTTCTCTTAGCCATGATATCACCTGCTTATTCGATTAAAGAATAACCATTGGGACAATTTACTTTATAATCAATCCATTTTATTTTATCGGGTGATTTTTGCGTTGGATTATCGCTTTCGCAAATTATATACTTTACCGTATATTCATTATGAGTTTTAGCAAAATAGGTTGCACCAGTATAGCTTTTTAGAAATATTTTCTTTGCTACTGCTGCATATTGCACTATTTTTTGCTCATCAAATACAATAAATTTATAAGAATAATACTTTGTTTCTGGATTTATATTTATTCCTAAATCATCAAAGTTGGGTGTAAATTTATTATGCTCGTACATATGAGCCATTTCAGCCACACCTATTGCTGTTATTTTTGTTCGAGCATTGTCTTCAGTTGGATTGTATGAAATACATCCGAAAAGAGATAACAGAAAACCATAGCCAATCAAAGGTAATTTTCTCATTTATTTGGATTATTAAATTATTAAATGAGTATTCCCATATTTTCTCTATAAATAAACAATTTTGAAAAAAATTAAGACCGTTAATTAAAAATCAACAATGTCTAAATTGAATCATAATAAATCATCTAGTTATTTCAAAATATAGCAATCCAAAAAACTATAGCTACTGCTGTCGTATTCTATTTCAATAAAAATCGACACCGCTAACTCAAAAGTCAACGATGTCGAATAATAGATGATTTTATAAGATATATTGTCTAAAAATTAGAATTTAATTCCTAATTGTCCGTTAATACCGCGACGGGAATTATAACCAGCACCCACCATTAAGTTTTTAGTTGGATTAACTTGTACACCACCGGAAACCGATACACCTTTACCTTCGGTGTAGTAACCTACTCCAACATAAGGAGAAACAGCAGGTAAAGGAAGAAATTGCAGTACGTCTACACCAACAGCACCGTCTTCACCTACTCCCAACTCAGCACCGTAACCAGCAAATTTTGCACCAACAGCATAAGTAACGTCACCATCTTTAGCACCTACAGATACCCAAGGTTCTGGAACTATATTTGGAACGATTTGAGCATCAGCACGTTGAGGTGCAAAAAAAGCTAATAAACCTAAAGATGCAACTAAAGCTTTACCAATAAGAGCTACTTTCATTTTGGACTCCTTCACTACCTATAAATAATTATGATTTGTTCATAACTAACTTACCGTGACGGATATTACACTGTTTCTGTGCCAATTGTGAATAAATTAGTAAAAAATACTATGAGAGTTTAGTAAGTAGCAAGTAGCAGATGAGAATAAAAAATTAAACAAGAAATTAATTCACTCCCTACTCCCTACTCCCTACTTGCTACTTGCTCTTGCTACTCCACCGTTCCAATACTGTTTTAGTTTGAGTAAAAAATTCTACTGCTTGGTTTCCTTGTCCGTGTAAGTCTCCGAAAAAGCTTTTTTTGCAACTGCTGAAGGGTAAGAATGGTGTTGGTTCCGTAGGTGCAATATTTATACCAATGCTTCCGGTTTCGGCTTCGTATCTAAATTTACGCGCTGCTGCTACCGATGCGGTAAATAAACAAGCCATTTTTCCAAATGGATTATCGTTTACTAAGGAAATCGCTTCATCAATATTATTTACGTGAATTAAACTCAATACTGGGCCAAAAATTTCTGTATTCGCAATTTCGCTTAAAGGATTTACGTCTTCTAAAATTGTGGGACGAATAAAATTACCCTGTTCATAACCGGGTATCAACGGGTTTCTACCGTCTAATAACAACTTTGCTCCCGATGATGTTCCTTTTTCAATCAATCCTTCAATTCTAGTTTTACTTCCAGCATTTATTACCGGTCCCATTTCTACCTTGTCATCTAAACCGTTACCTACAACTCGCTTATTTGCAGCTTCTACAATTGCTTGGGTAAAAGTCTCTTGTGCTTCCCCTACAGTAATTGCTATGGAAGCAGCGAGACAGGTTTGACCAGCACAACCAAAAGCACTATCAGCAGCGATACGGGTAGTATTAACTATATCTGCATCGGGTAAAATCACAATTGGATTTTTTGCACCACCATGACACTGCATTCTTTTACTATTTGCAGCACCCCAACTATAAATATATTTAGCTACTGATGTGGAACCAACAAAACTGATTGCTTTAATTTGTGGATGTTCTACTATTGCATCTACAGTTTCCTTGGAACCGTTAACCAAATTTACTACACCTTCGGGTAAACCAGTTTGTTCTAGTAGCTGAAAAATCTTCTGCATCGTCAACGGGACCTTTTCTGAAGGTTTGACAATATAGGTATTTCCACAAGCTAGAGCGTATGGTAAAAACCACAAAGGAATCATCCCCGGAAAACTGAACGAACAAATTGCAGCACATACACCCAATGGTTGACGAATCATCGTTCCATCAATTCCATCTACGATATCTTCATGGTGATTTCCTCCCAACATCATGGGAATACCGCAAGCAATTTCGACATTTTCTATAGCACGACGCATTTCAATCCTTGATTCAACCAAGGTTTTTCCGCATTCAAAGGTAATGGTACGAGCAATATCTTCTAAATGTTCTTCTAATAAATATTTGAGTAAGAATAAAAATTGCACTCGTTGTGAAGCTGGAGTTCGTCTCCAAGATTTAAAAGCTTTCGTAGCAGATTCAGCAGCTTCGTTGACTTCTGATTTTGATGATAAAGGAACTTTCGCAAGTAATTCTGCTGTTGCTGGATTGGTAATTTCAATGTTTTCCGTTGCAGGGGATTTTTGCCATTTATTGTTTATATAGTTGGGGAGAATATTCATAGTTTTTTGGTAAATGCGGTTAGATTAAATTGATTTAATTAAGTTATATATTAGGGCTTTCTCCGATATCCAAGTCACAATACATCAAATCTTTACTACCGCTTTAGATTTACAACTAAATATTTATTTAAATCATAGTTTGAGAACAGTAAAATATATTCTTCTATATGTTTTTATGTCAACTGTAAATCAAGTTAGTAATTTAAAATTTATCAAAATGCCTGAAGATAATAATTTAGAAATTATTAGTGATTGCTTGCGTCGTATTAGAAATGGTTTATCATATTTCGCGATAGGTTGTTTAACCGGAACCATTATATTTACAGTAGTTGGATTAAATGAGAAAAGACCAAGTTCTTCAACTATTGGTATCGGGAGTGCTTTCGCTATATCGACTTTGATTACTGGATGTTTAGCTGTTAAACATTCTCGGATTACTTCGTCTGAAATTTATACAACTATTAAAGATTCTCCCGAAAATATTGTTTGGGTTTATCCAGTAGGACTTAACCATAAAGTTAATGGAATTAAAGCTTCTACGGAAAATATTATTAATATTCATCTTGATAATGGTCGCTGTTTACAACTTCGCTCTATTCCCAGCAAAGATGTAGAATTGGTGTTATCGGCTATTAAGCAACAAGCACCGAAAGCAGTTTATGGTTATAGTGAAGCTGTTAAATTGAAGTATATGAAAGACCCGAATTCATTGCATATGAAGTAAATATTTTTAAGGTTATTCAGTACATAGTATGATTAATAATTTTGAAATACTTGCTATATCAATAAATATCGCTTTTTAAGCTGAGATTAAAATTAAATATTATTTTTTATTCCCTATTCCCTTTTTTATTATTTTTTTCGCACAGTAAGTCCGGATAAGCCATAACAACAGATTTCAATATCAGTTAAAACTAACATTGGAACCATTCTTTTTATCTAAGCGTCTCTCAAAATAATCTCAAACTCATAGATTATAAATCAAATTTATTCTTCGGAAAATACTGTTATTTATTTTCCGGAGAATATATACAATGAGTGAAAATTTTATTCAAGTAAATTCTCTGGTTTTTCGCAAATTATATACATGAGACTACCCTTATTTTTCCTTAGTGCTGCTAGCAGTATTCTACTGTTATCCTCTCCATTAAACGCGGCTAATTTTCAATCATGGCATTTTAATCCTACGCGCAATCAACTCAATTTAACTACAGATTCGGGAGTCCAACCCAGAGCATTTTTAATTAATAATCCCACACGACTGGTAATTGATTTACCGGGTACGCAATTAAGAGGTAATACTAAGCGTAAAAAATATAGTTCGTCAGTAAGAGAAGTTAGAGTTGGTAAAGTTGACGATAAAACAACTCGATTGGTCGTAGAATTAGCACCTGGTTATACAGTTTCTCCTGAAAAAGTATTAGTTAAAGGGGATACTTCTTCCCATTGGATAGTTAATTTTTCATCTATAGAACGCACCATTTCTAACGCTAATAATAATTTGGGAGAAGAAAAAATTCCCGTACCCTTTCCTAATGCATCCTCATTTGCTGGGGTTGTTCCTTTAGGAAGTCAAATGCCACAATTATATTCTCAAGTTAAAAGTTTGATGTCTCGCTACAGTTATTTAGACCCAGGAATGTTTTTCTTGGATTTAGAAACAGGGGATTATTTAGACATCAATGGAGAAAAAGCATTTCCCGCAGCTTCCACAATTAAACTTCCGCTTTTAGTTGCTTTATTTGAAGAGGTAGATGCGGGTAGAGTTAAGCTAAATGAAACTGTCGTAATGCGTCGCGATTTGATGACTGGAGGTTCCGGAACAATGCGTTATAAACGTCCCGGTACTAAGTTTGGTCTGTTAGAAACCGTAACCAAAATGATTACCATCAGCGATAATACTGCAACGAATATGGTTATTGACC
This sequence comes from Calothrix parasitica NIES-267, assembly GCF_002368095.1. Taxonomy (GTDB): domain Bacteria; phylum Cyanobacteriota; class Cyanobacteriia; order Cyanobacteriales; family Nostocaceae; genus Rivularia; species Rivularia parasitica. The sequence goes on from NZ_AP018227.1 coordinate 679,533, forward strand.
GTTTAGGTGGTAAAGCTAGATTAAATCAGCGTTTTCGTAGCTGGGGATTGCAAAATACTGTGATTCGCAATCTACTTGGTGATTTTAAAGGAACTAATACGACTAGTCCTAAAGATTTAGCCAGAGTAGGAGCTTTGATTTCTAATAATTTGATATTAAGTAGTAGCAGTCGTGCCAAAGTTTTAGATATTATGCATCGGGTTAGGAATAAAGCTTATTTAGGATCTGGTATTGGTAAAAATGCAAAATTTGCTAATAAAACAGGAACTTTAGGAATTGTTCTTGGTGATACAGGTATTGTGACAATGCCAAATGGTAAGCGTTATTTAGCTGGTATGATAGTACGAAGACCTTTCCGCGATAGACGTGCAAAATCGTTTATTAAACAAGTTTCTCGAATAGTTTACGGACATATTAATAAACCACAGGTAAGCAATTTACCGAAATAATTTTCTCTGCAAATTTATATTTTTAATTTTCTAGAGACGGAGTGTAATATGCTCCGTCTTTATTCATTTTTGTACTTTATAAACCGCTTTGGAATAATATCATGTTCCGGATGTTTATTAGAGCTTTTTAACTCATCTTTTACACCAATGTCATAAACCCGGTTTCTTTCTGATTTCACTACTAAATAATGATGTTTTTACAACTAGAAACCGGGTTTATTTAGGCTTATCCATAATGGTGCAAGAAATGAGATTCATTTCTGCTCCTCGTTAATATCTGTCTTCATTTTGGGAATAATAACTTTAGCTATCATTAATATTAATGGTACTTTAGTACTATAAAATCATCATAATAAAATGAATAATTAAAATTATGCGTTCACTTTACAGGATTAGTGCATCGGATTTACAAAGATATTTAGAAACACCAGAAGAATTACTGACGGAATCTGAGGAAATACAGATTGCTGTTGCATCTTTTATTGAAACTCCCCGAAGTCTTTTAGAGGTTTTGGTTAATAGCGATTATTCCTCAGTTGTGGAAGTTGCGAGATTACACGTTAATTTTGCAGGTACCGAAACTATTGCGGAAATGTTGCAGAATCGGAATTTGGGACAAAATGATAGGTTAGCGGTGGAGTTGATGCAATTTGCTCCCGTAGCTCCTTGTTTTTTAAGTGAATGGGTTCCGGAAAGTCGGTTAATTCAAGGATTGCAAAACGAATATATGCCATTACGGTATCGGTTGCAAATATTGGAAAGGTTATCGCAGTCGGATAAATTAGAACCACGTTTGATAGTTGCAGAATCTTCGGAAACTCCGGTTTCGTTGTTGGAATTGTTAGCGGGGGATTTGGAATTAGCGGTACGTTTGACGGTGGAAGCTAATGATAATTGTCCGTCGGAAGTTGTGGAGTTGGTGAAGAGTCAGCATGATTTGGCTAATGATTGGGATGGTGATGTAGAAAGGTTGAGGGAACTGGGGGGAAGTCGTTGGAGTTGGATAAGATTGACAGTTGCTCAAAATCCCTTTGCTCCAGAAGATGTTTTGATGAATTTAGCAACGGATGAATTATTTAAGGTTAGGTTGGGTGTTGGGAAGAATCCGAATAGTAGTGCTAGGGTTTTGGGTGTTTTAGCAGAAGAATCGGATAAGGAAATTCAAGTTGCTGTTGTAGAACATCTGAATACTACAGAAGAGATGCTACATCAATTGTTTTCTAGCTGTAAATATGAGATTCAAAAGCGGGATAATTTACCAGTTAGTATTTTAGAGCGGTTTTACCGAGAAGCAGCTACAGATAAACCTTGGGAGCATCAGTATTTAAATTTATTATTGAGACAGGTAAATACTCCGACTTGGATTTTAGCTGAATTAGCGAGTAACGTTGATATAGAAGAATTGACAGCGAAAGCAATTGTTAGACAAGACTCTTCACCAGTTGTTAAAGATTTAGAAACCTTTCTTGGATATGAAACAGGTTTTTTAACTGATATTGCAAAACATCCTCAAGTTTCAGTAGATATTTTAGAGAAATTGACCCAATATCCTAGCTCTCAATTAAAATTTACTATAGTCGAAAATCCGAAAACACCTGAAGAATTAAGAGTTTCACTTTTACAGGAATTATCAGTAAATTCAAAAGTTAATATTAAAATCAAAATCGCGAGCAATCCACAAACTCCCATCATAATTTTGGAGCAACTAGCAAATAAATCCTATAAATTAAATGGGACGGAAGAATTACTATGTGAACTAGCTCCAGATATCACACCAAATTTATTAAAGCAGATTAAAACGTTTATTTATAAAGGTCAGTCACCGGAGATGATTTTATGGGGACTTCGACAATTTACTGCTGATTCAACTATGGAAGAGTGGAACGATTTGGAAAATTCGCTTAATGAATCGGAAAGAGAAACACTTAAATATCTAGCGAATCAAGAACCTCATGGTGAGTGGGAAGGAAGGAATACATCTCAAACACGTTCCAAGCTGAGACGACCTTCGTTCGATAATCCAGAGTTAGCGAAAAACTTAAATACTTTAGATGGTTTGATGTATTTAGTAAATACTCAATACAATCGCGATCGCACTAATCAAGAAATTGTAGCTGCATTATTAGGTAATCCATCAGTACCAGTTAATTTACGAGAAAGATTGTGGGAACAACATAAGATAACTCCCGATGATGAAAGCGAATATTTGGAAGATTGGGATATGCGTATGGCTGTAGCGTTCAATCCTCAGACTTCAGAAGAACAGCGTGTTGAATATTTACAACAACTACTTTCTAATCAAGTTTCTCACATTGGATGGTTCGCTGGAGAAAAAATTGACCGAAGAATCGCTAAAAATCCTTTAACACCAAAATCTATCTTAGAATTTATTATTGAGAATATTAGACGTGGTATTTATGACGTTCTCGAAAATCCTAACGCTCCAATAAGTATTCTCAGACAAGCTGCTCAAAATGATAATTCTACTATTCAAGAATTAATTATCAAAAATCCGAATACCCCAAAAGATTTACTTGAAGAACTTACTTCAGGTCAGATTTTACTTCAAAATCAGAATCTTACTCCCCTTGATATTTACAAAAATTACTTAGAACAACAAAGCGAACAACAAATAGAAAAAGCTCAAAGATTAATGTCGAAACGAAACAGCAATCAAAGGATTTTACGACAAAGTAGTAGCAAACAAACTCCAACTCTTCAAAGTCTTCCTAGAATTTACAATTCCAACAACGACGACTTACCAACCGTATTAACAGAATACATTGATTCAGATAACCCTTTCATCCGATTTGTAACTCTACTTCATCCCCTCACACCAGAAGAAATATTAACTCAAGCTGCAAATTCCGCTTCTTGGTTAGAAAGATATGCTGTTGCTGAAAATCAATCAACACCTTCAGAAATTCGTTTAATACTTGCTCGTGATGCGAATCGAATCGTTAAAGCAGCAGCGAATCAAAATTTATAAACATTGAGAAAAACCTCCGCGCTCCTCTGCGTTTACCTTTGCGTCCCTCTGCGTTTAAAAAGATATAATTTTAATATTCACATGAACACTTCAACAACCCAAATTCTCGCAACCCTCGAAGTTTTATTACAAGAAGAAATCATCTGTCGTCTTCGTCATAACGACATATCAGAATGGCAACCTTTTTATTGGGAATCTTCTGTTAAAGGAGAATTTAATTTTATATCTCTACTTTATTCTCAAGGTTGGATGAGAAACACAGATATTGAAATTGCGATTCAAAATTGGCAAGAAATAGAGGAAATGGGTGTTCCCACACCTGGAGGTGAAAACTTCTATGCTGAATGTGTTTTTGAAGACGAAGAAGACGAAGTAGATAGAAAATCTCCGCAATTTCAGCAGCGCAAAAATTATTATCAACAGCTATCAAAGTTCTTAAAATCTAATTTATACGATTTAGAGGTTTATGAATTTAGTTGTTGGGCTGAATATTCTTGCTTTGCTATCGTCGGACAAATACTTGATAATGAAAACTGGATTTGTGTTACTTCTACCGTACCTAAAGAAACTCCTGATTTTAACAATATTATAGTTACCGAAAATAATCCAGAAGTATTTATAGCTCAAGCAAAATCCAATTTAGAATCTCAAATTGATAAAATTCTCGAATTCTTAACACCAGTTTTAACTTACGGACATTATGACGGTGGTTACGAACAAACTTATCACCATCAAATCATTTATCAAACCGCTTCTAACAAACAAATCGCATTAAAAAATGCTTTAATTAAATCTAGTTTTCTTCAAATTGGTGAATTTCAAACTTTTTATCCAGACAACGGAGATTATATTTTTCAAGATTATAGTGGTGAAGAAGAAGGAGAAGAACTATATCAAAAATATCAAAATTTAAATTCTTTTCTTAAAACCAAGTTTCCAAAATCAATACTGTATACATTCCGTTTTTGGAATTATATACAACTATTCATTGTCAGTGAATCTACAGAAAATGACCCAGTTGGTTTAAGACTTTCCAGCGAATTTGATTACAATCCTTGATGGCTATTATAAGTTTTAATTTTGCTTTAATTTACCGTTGCTACGCGACGCAAAATAACAACTCTAATCAGGTATTAAATGCATCGAAGCATCATACACCCTACAATGTCTTATAATTAATCGCCCATTCCTTATGCTCAAATCCCTGACAAAACCAATTTCTTGCCTTGAATGCCTTTTACCATTTATTGTATATATAAGTCATTAATGAAATCTTAAGAACAGGATGAAGTATAAAAGTCAATGCGTATATTAGTCACGCTCTGCAAGTTCTATAAATACAAACTCAGAAACCCTTTCCGCATTAGGATTCTTTTAAAAATCTATATAAATCGGGATATGTAAACTACTTTAATAAAGCTCTATCTCTTGCCAGAGCTTAAGGTTCGTAAGACGCATGTATTATTTTAGCTAGATTAAACATAATTTTAATCATACAGTTGCTTGTATATCTTTATCACCCTAGATATACAAAACTTCTATAGATAAAAGATAATACAAATCCTAAAAAATAACTATAACGAAACTTTACCTAAAAAGCAAATCTTGTGTTAGAAGCCTTTATCCTATCAACAGTTCTATGCGGGTTTTTCGGGATTATCTTTAAGAAAAACCTGGTGATGAAAATAGTTTCGATGGATGTCATGAGTACGGGGGTTATTGCTTACTATGTTGCGATCGCATCCCGAAAAGGTTTATTTACTCCGATTTTTTCAGGAGTAGAAAATCGTACTTATGCAGACCCGGTTCCTCAAGCAGTAATTTTAACAGCGATTGTCATCGGCTTTTCGATTCAAGCCTTGATGTTGGTTTGTGTCATGAAATTAGCGCGGGATAATCCCACTTTGGAAAGTAATGAGATTGAGAAGAACAATACACCATCATGAATATCATTACTATAGTTTGGGCAACCCTGCCATTTTTCTTGGGTTTCACGATTTATCTAATTCCCAAGCTTGACCGTTATTTAGCATTGTTAGGGACTGTTGTTTCCTTCGCTTATGCATTATTACTGTTTACCCAACGGTCGCCATTAACTTTAGAGTTATTAGATAATTTTGGCGTAACTTTAACTGTTGATAAGTTAAGCGGTTATTTTATATTAACTAATGCTCTGGTAACTGCTGCGGTTATTCTTTACTGTTGGCGTAGCGATAAATCAGCTTTTTTCTATACTCAAGCTATTATCGTCCATGGCAGCGTTAACGCTGCATTCGCCTGTACGGATTTTATCAGTTTATATGTGGCTTTGGAAGTCAGCGGGATTGCCGCGTTTCTATTAGTTGCTTATCCCAGAACAGACCGTTCAATTTGGGTCGCTTTACGCTATCTATTTATCAGCAATACAGCAATGCTGTTTTATTTGATTGGTGCTGTGCTGGTATATCAAGCAAATAATTCATTTACTTATGATGGTTTACGTCAAGCTCCACCAGAAGCTTTGGCTTTAATTTTTGTCGGACTTTTGGTTAAGGGAGGAGTGTTTGTTTCCGGATTATGGTTACCTTTAACTCATTCCGAATCCGAGACTCCTGTTTCGGCTTTGTTGTCTGGGGTTGTAGTCAAAGCTGGGGTTTATCCGATGGTCAGGTGTGCCTTAATTGTTGGAGAGGTAGACCCGATTGTCAGAAGTTTCGGGGTAGCAACTGCTTTCTTGGGAGTTATTTTTGCTCTATTTGAAAACGACACCAAGCGAGTATTAGCATCAAGTACGATTTCCCAATTGGGTTGGATTCTTGCTGCTCCTTCACAGGGAGGATATTACGCTTTAGCACACGGTTTAGCAAAAGCCGCGCTTTTTTTGACTGCGGGAAATTTACCCAGTCGTAGTTTGAAAGAGTTACAAAGTAAACCGATTCGTACTTCTACTTGGATTGTTTTAGTTATAGGGAGTCTGTCAATTTCGGGTTTACCCTTATTGACCGGTTATAGTGCCAAAGTTTTGACAATGAAGAGTTTATTGTCTTGGCAAGACATTGCGATGAACATTGCCGTTGTCGGAACAGCAACAGTGTATGCCAAATTTATTTTTCTTCCTCATGGGGAAGGGAAAAAACCAAAACCTGGTTTTTGGGCTGCAATTGTGCTTTTAATCGGATGGTTGATTACTGCGAATGTTCTTTATCCCCAAGCTTACACCCGCGATAGTATCGTTAAAGCACTTGTAACTATAGCTGGGGGTTGGTTGCTTTACTGGCTGATATTCAAACGCACTGCTTTTAAATTACCTCGCGTACTTGAAGAATTCGACCATCTTATTGGTGTAATGAGTCTTGTTGCAGTTTTATTATTCTGGATGGCATTTTCATGGTTGGGAATCTCATATTAAGGTTAACTATTTGGTTTCTGCTCACATCCGATTTGAGCGTTGCCAATATCATCATCGGTGTAATTGTTGCTTTAGTTTTACCTCGTGGTTATCCATCTAAGGAAGTATTGAAAGAGTGGTTAACCGTATTGTGGAAAATTCTCCTAGCGGTTCCCCAAGCTTATATTGAAGCCTTTGAAATTATAGTTCGTCCCCACAAATATGAAGATGTAATTCTCGAAGAAGTTCCAGCTAATCGTTCTCCCCGACTCATCTTTTTAGACATTTTTTTAATTACCTTTACACCGAAGACAATCGTTTACAAATATCGTCAAGACGGCTGGTATGAAGTACATCGAGTGCTACCAAAGAGACCAAAATCATGAACGTGTATATAAATCTGGCAATTTTAATCGCAATGCTTCTCGCTTTATTAATACCTATTTATGAAGCTTGGAAAGATGAAAATATTTGGCAGACAATGTTGGCATATGCCAGTATTTCTACCAAAACAGCCATCATCGCTATGGTGGTTTCAGTAATCCGCGATGACTGGATGATTGGAGTAGTTTCAGTAATTATCCTCAGCGTTGGTGATGCGGGAATAATGTTGTTAGCACATATACTTAAAAGGTTAAGAGAAACATGATTAACATTAATATAGCCAGCTATTTTTTTATTGGTATAGGCATTTTTTTCTGGTTTTGGGGTACTTTTCCTTTGATGGGAAAGCGCTCCGTCTTATATAAACTACACAGTCTTTCCGTAGCAGATACTCTTGGTTCGATTTTGATTGTCTTCGGATTGCTATTTAAGAAAACCGCAGAATGGCCCTTACTTATTCTTGCCATCATCACCTTAGCAATTTGGAACACTATGCTCGGTTATGTTTTAGCTTACTGTTCCGGTGAGGGAGATAGCAATGAACAGTGATTTTGATATTTACCTTTTTATTATCGTTGCTTTATTACCCTTAACTTCTTGCTTGGTAGTATTTCAAGTTAATCCATATCATGCTCTTGCACTACGCGGAATATTAGGTGCGATCGCAGCATTGGTTTATGCAGTTTTAGGTGCTGCGGATGTCGCTCTGACAGAAGCTTTGATGGGTACTTTACTCGCAATTACTTTGTATGCAGTAGCGGTACGCTCATCCTTAGTATTGCGAGTAGGAATGTTAGAAGATGCAGCCCATCATCTCCAAGAAGAACCCGCTTTTTTAGAATTAACCGCTGACCTCCGGAAAGTTTTAGACAAGCGTCATATGCGATTGGAATTAGTACGATATAACGATATTCACGCTTTACAAAGAGCCTTAAGCGAAAAAGAAATCCACGCAACCTGTACTCATCATCTAGATACAGACGTACCATTGCGAACCACCATTCGCGTTCAACGTATTTACGACATCATGGTTAACGAACTTGCATCCCCTCAAACAGTTTTGAGTTACGCAACTGCAATAGATGTTAATTTACCAAAATTGGAGGAGCAACGGTTATGAAATGGATATATATAGTTGCTGGAATGGCACTATTCGTGAAAATGTTGCTCGTATCCAATCCAGAAGCAGACTTATCCATCTCAATTGTCCAAGTAGTCGTTAGTGATAGTGGAGTACCCAATGCAGTTTCCGGTATCATTTTTCGGAATCGGCTTTACGACACTATTTTTGAAGTCGTAGTATTCACAATTGCTATCATGGGAGCCACCTATATGCTGGCTAACGAAAGACCATTTTGTGCAATTTATCATTTCAGCGACAGACCTTCAGTTATATTAGCCCGATTGGGTGCAACAATTGCAGCCTTAGTAGGAATTGAACTAGCAATTCGCGGACATCTAAGTCCAGGTGGTGGTTTTGCTGCTGGAGTAGCTGGTGGTACAGCAATTGGTTTGGTCGCGATAACCTCCTCACCAGAATGGATGCAATCACTTTACAAAAAATGGCATGCTTCAAAATGGGAGAAGATTTCGGTATTGATTTTTATTGTATTGTCAGTAATCAAGCTATCGGGATTTGAATTACCACAAGGTGATTTGGGCACCTTATTTAGCGGTGGAGTTCTGCCATTATTAAATTTTTTGGTTGCAATTAAAGTTGCTTTAGGTTCCTGGGCCGTGATTTTAACCTTTATTCACTATCGAGGGATATTGTAATTGGGAATTGCGAATTGGTAATTGGTAATTGGTAATTGTAGGGTGCTGTGACGCTGCGATAAATTTTCTACGTAGTTTTCATTTTTTTGAAAGCGTCACGCACCATTTTTAAGTACTTTTCAAATTCACATTTTGCACCAGTATTAGAAACCCGGTTTCTTTGTTTTTTCACAACGAAATAATAATGCTTCCACAACAAGAAACCGGGTTTCTCTGAGCTTATTGATAATGTTGCAATATTTAATTTTCAAATCAATAAATACAAATAAATTCATGCAAAAGTAATATTATGTCAGCTTTAACAGAAGCACTTAAAAGATTTGAGCATTGGCTGTGGAATAATCATCCTAAAAGAGCTAATTCTTTACCTTCAGGATTAACATCCGAAGAAATTAATTATATGGCTCAATCTTTACCATTCTCACTTTCAGAAGAAATTAAAGAATTATATCAATGGAGTAATGGTTGTTCGACAGGTCTAGTTACATTATCTATTTATTGTGATGAAATAATCGGATTCATGCCATAAGACAAAGCAATTGAAATGACTCATGATGCAGAACATATAACTGAATATTTAAATATTCCGTGTTTTTATATGTTTCCAGAGTTTGAACGTTGGATTCATTTTGCTGTCTGCGATGAGGAAGAAACATCTCCAATTTTAGTTGTTACTGATGACCCATGTACTAGATTTACATATGTCAATATTACTAGTATGGTTCTAACAACTATAGAATGCTATGAGAAAGAAATTATTATCTTTGGAGAATATGGAACTGAATTTAATGGCTCTTTAACCGATGAATCATTAAATGTAGAATCTGATGAACTTGATGAATATCTAGATGCTAGAGAAGAATTTGAAAAGATTTTAAACAAAAACAATTCAATGTTTAATCAGCAAGCAATTCCTCAAAAATATAATATCGAAATTGAATAAATAATCAATCATTTCTGAAAATAGCTTACTTTTTACTATCTTCTGACTAAACAATTATCCAAATCTCTCTATCTATCTCTTCCCTCCGCGCACTCTGCGGTTTTTTCAATCATCTTCTATCAGAATCGCACTTAAATATAAAAAAATGATGGTGCGTTGCACTCCGTGACAACACACCCTACGCTTCCAAAAATAAATTAGGAATCTCCTATCAACAATTAAGCATTATCAAAAATAAAATAGCTAAAAAAAATCATAAAAAATAAAATTTATCAACCTCCATCAAGCGTTATTTTTGTCAACTACATAGAAAAATAACCTTGTAACGGTATTTTTAATAACTATCTATTTTACAAAAATTAATATGAACTCTGGCTAAAAAACTTTTTTTCTAAGAATTTTTCAAGCATGTAGTACGTTTTTAAGGTTAATTACTAACTGATATCAACTTATTAACCTCAAAATTTCACATTAGATAATATCGGCGCTACAGAGTGTACCAAATACATATTACACCCAAAAGTCCTGTAATCTCGTTCATTAATAGAAATCTTTTTCGACTATTCGGAAGTTCAAACTTTTGTAAATTTAATATTGCAGATTGTAAATACAAAATTTTTATCTAACTCATCTTATTTAGCTGATTTGATTCACTTCCACTTATCAATCACCTCAAATAATCTCCCCTCCTCAAAAATATTTCTCTTCATCTGGGGAATCATAAGCTTATCAATCAAACTTTTGACAACTTATACGTTAGTAGTATATTAGTACTATATAGAGAAAATTTAAAATTATGCAGTCACTTCACAGGGTTAGTGCAGGGGATTTACAAAGATATTTAGATGCTCCTGAAGAGTTATTACAGGAATCGGAAGAAATGCAGATTGCTGTTGCTGCTTTTTCCGAAACTCCTCGCAGTCTTTTACAGGTTTTGGTTAACAGCGATTATTCCGAAGTTGTGGAAGCAGCGAGATTGCATGTTAATTGGATGGATGAAGAAAGAGGAGATTATCGGGAAGCTGTCTCGGAAGTGCTAAGGGAAAAGGATTTGGGAGAAAATGATAGGTTAGCGGTAGAGTTGATGCGATTTGCTCCCGTAGCTCCCGAGTTTTTGAGTGAATGGGTTCCGGTTAAATGGTTGACTCAAGGATTGAAAAATGAATATATGCCCTTACGGTATCGGTTGCAATTGTTGGAAAGGTTAGCGAATCAAGGGGAATTAGAAGCGCGATTGCAGGTAGCGGAATCTTCCGAAACTCCGGTTTCATTGTTGGAATTGTTAGCAGGGGATTTGGATTTAGCGGTACGGTTAGCGGTGGAATATAACGATAATTGTCCGTTGAATGTAGTTGAGTTGGTCAAGAGTCAGCATGATTTGGCTAGCGATTGGGATACTGATATTAGAGAATTGGAAGATTTGGGGGAGAGTAATTGGGGTTGGGTGAGGTTAGCTGTTGCTCGGAATCCTTTTGCTGGGGAAGATGTTTTGATGAAGTTAGCTGGGGATGAGGAGTTTCGGGTAAGGTTTGCTGTAGCGAAGAATCCGGGGACGAGTGCGGGTGTTTTAAATGTTTTGTTGGAAGGTGGGGATAGTAAAATTCGAGGTGCGATTGTAGAACATCCGAATGCTACGGAAGAGATTTTACTGGATTTGTTTTCTACTCATAGAAATGTAATTCAGAACAGAAATAATCTATCAGCGAGTATTTTAGAAAGGTTTTTTAGGGAAACTTTTACAGAAGGTACAGTTCCTTGGAAATATAAAGATAGTTATTATTTGTTGAGACAGCCAAATACACCAACTTGGATTTTAGCTGAATTAGCGAATGTTGATATAGAAGCTATAAGAGCAGAAAGACTGGAGCAAGAAACTCGTAATAATTCAACTCCGGGAATTTCTAATAAATGGGTTGAGGATGATATTAGATATTTGAAAGATGTTGCTACACATACCCAGGTTTCAGAAGATATTTTGACAAGATTGGCTGAGTATCCCAATCCTAAAGTTAAATTAGCTGTTGCTAAAAATCATAAAACTTCAGAAGATTTACAAATTGGGTTGTTAGAAGAATTTATAAATAATAGAAACAATATTATTATTGCTGTTATTGCTGAAGACTCTAATACTCCCGTAGCAATTTTAGAACGAATAGCACAGAGATTATCCCCATTCAATAGAATGATAGATACACTATCTCAATTTATGTCCGCTTCACCTAATAACACTTCAAATAATATAGAAAATTTATTAAGTCGGGTTCAAAATTTTATCAGTAATTATCAACCTCAAGAAGAAATATTATCTCAGTTACGACAAGATAATGAATTTCGCGAGACTATCTTACAAGATTGGAATCAGTTTCTAGCTTCTTTGAGTGAGGAAGAGACTGAACATTTACAAGGTATAAGCAATTTCATACTTCTTAATTTTGGTTTAGGAGGAGGAATTCCATATGGAGACAGAGAGTGGTTGGATTCAGAACAATCAAACCATATTCTTTTTGGTCTTTTGATGTTCAAAAACTTTGGATTCCAAAGCGATAAAGACCATCGAATAATTGCAGCAAGTTTGATTTGCAATCCAAATACCCCTTTATCAATAAGAGATAATTTGCTCAATCAATTCATCGAATCTCCGAACAATGATGGATATTACAAAAATGATTATGATGTTCGGATGGCTATAGCTTACAATCCTCATACTTCAGAAAAACAGCGTATTGAATATTTGCAACAAGCACTTAGCTGTAGACACTCCTATATTCAAGAAAAAATTGCCAAAAATCCTCTAACTCCAATATCTGTATTAGAATTTATTGCTCAACGTCGTAGAGGTGGAGTTCAAGACGTTATCAAAAATCCCCATGCTCCCGTTACTATTCTCAGACAAGCTGCTGAAACAGATAATTCTTATACTTTGAGATTAATTGCTGAAAATCCAAATACTCCAAAAGATTTATTATTTCGGCTTTTGAATGAGAAAGTTGATGGGAAAGCTTATAAAAACTCATCAATCTTTGACTCAGTTCTTAGAAATCCAAATTTATCTGTATTAGAACGCTATCAGTCGTTACTTGAGAAAGAAATTGATGAAAATACTGCTCAAGTACATGAATTTATGGCTCGTCGTTCTGATAGTCCCTATGCTTTAGCTCAAGTTGTAGAAAATGGAAATCAAAACGCTAAATTAATTGCAGCACGCAATCGTAATACTCCGGTTTCGATTCTGGAACAGTTAGCTAGAGATAGTAATGAGACGTTAATTTCTGTTTTAGTTCAGAATCCAAATCTTCCTTCAGATTGTTTAATAGAGTTAGCCCAAAATTCTAAGTTGAATGTTCAGCTTGCAATAGCTCGTCTAACTCATCCAATTCCTATAGAGGTTTTATTACAGTTTTCACTGCATGAAAATAAGCTAATTCGTTCGGAAATCGCACGAAATAAAAATACTCCTTCAGATATTGTTGCATTCTTAGCCGAAGACAAAGAACGGGATGTCCGAATAAAAGCTTTGATTAACGAGAATATACCCAGCGAAGTTTTATCCCAAGCTTTACTAACTATTTACGACCCAGAAGAGATAAAGTACATCCTTAGAGGGCAAAAAAATATTGTTACAAATCCGCTTATATCTGCTGATGTATTAGAAAGATTGTATCAGTATTTTGATGATTCTATCCGTTATTTAGTTGCAAAATATCCAACAGCATCAGTTAAAACTCTCCAACGTTTGGCTTTTAATAGGGATAAGTTAGTTTGTAAGACTGTAGCTGAAAATCCAAGTACTCCAGCCAATCTGTTAATTGAATTAGCAAAACGCAATCGGGTTACGACTAATAGCGGATGTTATCACAGTATTTCTAATGCGATCGCGATGCGTAAAGATGCTCCATCCGAAGCTTTAGAGTATATTGTTCGTCAATCGGTAGTACCAGTTGTTTATACTGCTTTACGAAATCCAAATACACCTGTAAGTGCTTTGGAATGGTTATTAGACAACCATAATGACGAAGCAATCCTAGGTGTTTTAGCAAAACATCCGAATACAACTTCTAATATATTGATAGGGTTATCAGCAAACGAATCAGCAAAAGTTAGACAAGCAGTAGTAAGTCAAGAGCAATGTCCAGTTGAAATTTTAGAAAATCTTGCTTTTGATTCAGTTTTGGAAGTTCAGCAGACAGTAGCAGCTAATCCCAATACTCCAAATCCGATTTTAGAAATTTTTGCTCAAAGTGAAAATACAGCAATTCGTACAGCAGTCGCTTCAAATCCCAATCTTTCACAAACAACTTTAGAACAGCTTGCTAATGACGAAAAAATAGAAGTACGTCGAGCGGTTGTTGAAAATTCTAATACTCCCGAAAATATTCGAGAAAGATTGCGAGATTTGATATTACAACCAAATACCCAACCAACTATTTCAACTTTGAGCAGTCTTCCCCGAATTTACAATCCCAACAACGATGATTTAGCAACGGTACTTACAGAATATGCTGAGTCAGATAATGCTTTCGTGAGATTTGTTGTTTTACTTCATCCCGTCACACCAGGAGAAATATTAAATCAAGGAGCAAATTCCGTTTCTTGGTTGGAAAGATATGCAGTTGCTGAGAATGAAGCGACATCTTTAGAAATTTTGGGAACACTTATTAATGATGGGAATTGGGTTGTTAGAGCAGCAGCAAATCAAAACTTATCAAATCAAAATTAGTTATTCATAAATCAAACTTGAAAAATCATGAATAAAGAAACAAAGAAAGTTTTAGGAACTTTAGAACTTTTATTAGAATCGTGTCGTTGTATTAATATACCCGGACATGAAGACGGAGGATATATTTACCCGTTTGTTTGGGAAGAATCGAAACAAAGCAGATTTAATACATTTTATTTTAGTCTTACTCAAGGATGGTTAAAGCTAACAGATACAAATGTTGTACGTCATAATTGGCAAGAAATGAAATATGTTATCTCTTTTGAAAGATTTAATTTAAATACAGAGGAACTAAAACATAAATCAACTATAGTTACAGATTTATTCCAACTGCTGAAGGGTAATTTGCAAGAATTTAAAACTTTCAATCTTAAAACTTCATATAATTGGGAGAATTCAGTTGGTTTGGTTGTTGGGAAAACAACAGACGGGGATTCGATTGGTGTTTGTCCTACTATTTACACTGAAACATATATTCCACAAAAACAAATTTATAGAACCTGGCAGAATCAAGAATTGGATTTAGATAATTTGGGAGAAAATACCAAATCTGTAGTGTCAGAAATTGAAGCAATTATCTCTGAATTTGGAGCAATCAGTTTACAAGGTGGTGATATTGATAATTACAACTGCGACCACGATTATCGTATAGTTTATGCTGCTGGTAAAACAAAAAAATCTGCTGTTGAAAAAGTTTTACAAAGTACGGGAATTTTAGAAGTAAGTCAATTTCACAGCTTTTATCCCGACAAACAATATTTTCAAGAATGGCAATTTGTCGATGAACCTGATGAACAGGAATTAATGCATCAAAAATACACTCAAATTAATCAATTCTTCAATCAAACTTTTTCAAATGTGATGATGTATAGATTCAGCTTTTGGAAATTAGAAAATATTTACATCATCGGTGAAACACAATCTTCTGATTGGATTGGAATTCATATTAACAGCGACTTCGTTTATAATCCCTAATTTAATTTTCAAAATCCAAAACCATGAAATCTTCAACAAAAAAACTTCTAGGAACTCTTGAAGTATTCAACCCTGGTAATACATTCTTTTGGGAAACATCAACCCAAGGTGAATTTAATCTCTGGAATTTGATGATTAATGAAGGTTTTGTTAATCCCACAGATATAGAGCTTGTGTTTGAACATTGGCAAAATATCGAAACTTGGGGAACACCAACTAATCCAAATGACTTCAGATATGCTCCACCCCGTTCAGAAAGAGAAGATGAAAATTGGAACGAAGAAATCGAAAATCAACGAAGAGAATATTATCGACAATTACAGCAACTTCTTAAAACAAGTTTATTTAATATTCAAGCTTACAATCTTCGAGTCCCTAAATCTACCGATAATAGCTATCAACGGACAAATCCCGATTTTTCAGTTTCTATAATTGTTGCTCAATCAGAAGATAATCATTGGTGTTGTTTTTCTCCTACAGTACCCAATCAAGTTAATTATTCTTCCAATCGAATAACTTTACAAAATAAACCTATTCAAGCTCCTAACCCTGAAATTAAAAGTATCCTTAGTAAACTTATTCCTATTGAAATTTATGGTTACTATGATGCTGGTTACGATGAAACTTATCAGCATCGTATTATTAGCGTTATGGGAGAAAGTAAAGAAGAAATAATTGCGATTGCACTTTCTCTAAGCAACATGGTAGAAATAAAAAATCTGACTGTTGAATATAGCAGCAATCACAACAACAGCCGTAAAATCAGTCAATTCATGAACCAATGCTTGAAATCACGAACTCAATATGAAATTGGCTTTTGGGACATCGGTTACACCTACGAAGTTGGACAAACCCCAGCAGGTGATTGGATTGGAATTACTTCCGAATGCGAATTTGAATATAACCCTTAAAATAACTTTCAAATCATCAAAAACAAGCTAAAAAAAATAGCTTTCATCTAATAACAACCACAAATTATAAAGACGTAGTAGTGCTACGTCTCTACATCCAATTGCGTAATTACACCCTTATAACGTCAAAATAACACTTCATATAATATTAATATAAAAACCCAATTTATTTGTTCGTAGTAAGGGATTCATCCCTTATATTCACCACCAAATTCTTATTTATCAAATTTATATAAAAATTAAATTTAATAACCATGTCATCTACCTTAAATACACTTATCGAAGGTGTAAGTGAAATCCAGCGTGGAAATTTTTCTACAGCGATAGAATTATTGGAAGAATATTGTCAAAATTATCAAGCAGATTCCGAAGATAACTATTCAGAATACATTTACGCTCAACAACACATAGTCAAAGCTTACGGTTATCTCGGAGATAAAGCAAAAGCAATTCAACGTACCAAAGAATTAGCAATCAACGGACATCCTCAAATCAAAAGATGGGCTAAACGAGTACTTGCTTATCTGTCTCCGGAAGCTTATCAATCGTTACCCCAAGAAGTTATTGAAAGTGACAATCAACCAATTTGGGATAGTGAATCTGCAAAATTAGTATTGAATTCCATAAATGACTATTTAGAATTCGGAGGTAATTCTCACGTTGTAGAAAGTTTAGAATTAGCTTGTGAAAGTTTAAAATTTAATACTAAGGAGCATTTATACGCACAAGTTTTATTAATTGAAGCTTATCATGTCAACGGACAATCAAAAAATGCAGTAGCACTTTGCAATCAACTTCTTAACAGCAAGCATTATATAACTCGATTGCTTGCAAATAAATATTTATGCTCCTTGTCAAAACCTGAATGGGTAAGAAAAGCACATTTAGAAAAAGAAACAGAATTATTAACTTCTACACAAGCATCGGTGATTTATCAAAGGGGATATGATGCTTTGATAGATAAAAATTACGCTGAAGCATTTGAAATATTTGAGGAATACTGTAAAAGTGCTTTACGGGGAACTAGGGAATATTTACAAGCTAGTAAATATTTGGTTCATTTTTATCTAAATAGTGGAGAATTAGAGGTAGCGACTAAACTTTGCATCAAGTTGATAACGAGCGAAGATAAACTCAGTCAAAGATGGGCTAGAGAATTATTATATACTGATTTATTTCGTGAAAATCCACCCGAAAATATAATTGAAACTCAGATTGTACCTTTACAAATACAAAGTTTTGAAAATTCATCTATTGATGTAGATGAACAGTTTCAAGATTCAACACAAAAACCTATTTTCAAATTATTTTGTTTAAGAACAATTGATGAATTTGAAGAATTCTATCAACGAAATTTAGTTAGAGTTTTAAAAAAGTTTGAAGCTCGACGGAAGCAAGCAATTGCGACAATCATCATTTGCAATATTACCGCTCTTGCAATCTTATCGTTTGTGATTGTATATCCTTCGTTAATTTATTTTCTTCTTATTTTCATATTTGCTACAGTATATTTATTGTTTTACCAGTCTGCTTTTCAAGCTTTTAACTATAATCTTGATGATAATATCATTCACAAAATATACAAATTTATTGATACAGATGAAACTTTTACGAAATCAACTAAATGCTCGGACGAAGAAAATACTTTAACTCTTTACAATATATATCAAAGTCAGATTTTAAATAATTTGCTTCAACCTAATTATATAGAGCAAAATAATTTAATAACTGGAAGAATAAATACTATAGATATTAGATTGTCAAAAGTTTATATTAGTTCTACTACGAATCAATCTTGGAATAAATTTATTAATATAAATAGAAAAATAGGTGCAATTGCATCAGTACCTGTAATCTCTATCTTAGCAGCAATATTATTGTTTATTCTTCGGCTATTTAAAGGAATACCTTATATAGTTAATCGAATGATAAACGGTAAAAGTTTAGATTTTGAACGTTTCCGGATTGAAATATTAGAAAATCAAAATTATAATCATCAAGTTTTTAAAGGTTTGTTTTTCACTGCAAAATTAAACCAAAAATCGCAGTCGATAACAGTAATTAAATCAAAATTTTCAAATAATTCTGCCAATTTGCTAAATGATGAAGAAAAAAAACTTGTTGAAATTGATAATTCAGAGTTTAATTATTTCTTCTCAGTTTATAGTCAAGACCAATTACAAGCAAGAAAAATTTTATCAAACAGCTTAATTACAAAGCTTGTTGGATTTTGTCAGGAAGTTAATAGAAATATTTCTATTTCTTTTATTGGTAACATGATATATATTGCTATCGAATATCCAGAAGGAATATTTGAGCCAAACTTGTTTAAAAGTGTAGTCAAATTCGTACCCCTACGTAATTATTTTGAAGCGATACGGTTAATGTTGGGGATTGTAGAAGAATTAAAATTGGATAAATATATTTAAAAGATTACCTAAATCTAAGTATTCAGAAACCCGGTTTCTTCAAGAAACCGGGTTTCTCGTATCTCACGACTCCAACATCAAATGCTTTATAATTTGTTCGTCACTTTCGCAATAATCTTCTACAAACAAGCGGTAACAATTTATATCAGAAATTGGAGATAAAATCCGATTATGATTTGGTAATGTACCATCTCGAAGACTGATATATTCTCGGTAACTGGAATATTCCCAATCTTCTGGTTTGTTAACCAAATTAGCATTTATTGGATTCAAATGAATATAGCGCGATAGATGTAATAGATATTCATCTTTATCTACAAGAATAGATTGAAAACGTCCTTGAAAAAGTGAACCAACTCTCTCATAACGTTTATTAATAGCTTTCGTGTAAGAAAGGGATAATTTTTGCATAGACTCTGACAGTTTATCATTATTCAAAAAAATTAATAAATGATAATGATTTGGCATTAAGCAATAGGCTATAATTTCTATTCCTTTTTCTACAAGGTGTTCCCGCAGCTTAGTTAAAAAATATAAATAATTATCCCGTTCAAAAAATATTTTTTGACGGTTATTACCTCGGTTATAGATATGATAATAGTGATTGGATTTAAAAGTAGTACTGCGGATTGGCATATATATTAGGTTTTGGTTTTATTTACACCTTTCTTTTATAACCTCACTGCTATAAAAAACCCGGTTTCTTGAAGAAACCGGGTTTCTAACACTTAAATACACAAATAAAAATCTACATCCGTTCCAAAACTTCAATTCCCAATGAATTTAAACCCAATTTCAAAGTTCTCGCTGTCAAATCACATAATGCTAACCGCGATGTTTTAACAGGTTCTTCTGATTTCAAAACTGGACAATTTTCAAAGAATTGGTTGAATTTTTCACTCAACTGATAAAGGTATTCACACAACCTATTTGGAAGTAATTCTTGTTCAACTTCAGCAATAACTTCGTCTAGCTGTAAAATATGTTTTGCTAAAGTTAATTCCGCTTCTTCCTTAAGCATAATTTTGATATTTTCACCCAAGTTATCATAGTCAATATCAGCTTTACGACTAATACTTTGAGTTCTTGCATATGCGTAAAGCATGTAAGGTGCGGTATTACCTTTCAACGCTAACATTTTGTCAAAGCTGAATTTATAATTACCAGTACGGTTTTGACTCAAGTCAGCATATTTAACCGCACTAATTCCCACAACTTTAGCAACATTAGCAATAAATTCTTCCGTTTCTTCTCTTTCTTCTTCTTCTTTCAATCTTGTTTCTAAATCTTCACGACACCGAGAAACTGCTTCATCTAATAAATCCCGCAATCTTACAGTTTCTCCAGAACGAGTTTTTAACTTCTTTCCGTCTTCTCCTAATACCAAACCAAAAGGTACGTGAACAATTTCTACATCTTCAGGAATCCAATTTGCACGATTTGCTACTTGAAAAACACCAGCAAAATGGTTTGCTTGTCCAGCGTCGGTGACATAAATTAATCTTTTAGCTTCGTCTTGTCTTATTCTGTAGCGTAAAGCTGCTAAATCCGTAGTTGCGTAGTTATAACCACCGTCAGATTTCTGTACAATTAAAGGTAAAGGTTCTCCTTCTCTATTCTTAAACCCTTCCAAAAATACAACCTTTGCACCATCGCTTGATTCCAACAATCCCGCTTTATCTAAATCTTCCACTACTTCCGGTAAGAGAGGATTATAAAAAGATTCACCTCTTTCCTTTACCTTGATATCCAGTAAATCGTAAATTACTTGAAACTCCTTCCGAGATTGTTCGCAAAGTAATTTCCAAGCATGAATTGTATCTTCCGCACCTGCTTGTAATTTTACAACTTCATTCCGCGACTTTTCTTGAAAATCCTCATCTTCATCAAACCGCTTTTTGGCTTGTTTGTAAAAGTTAACTAAATCTCCAATATCTAAAGCATTCGCAGTCGTCAAAGCTTCCGGTGAAACTTCCCGGAGATTGGTAATTAACATTCCAAACTGCGTACCCCAGTCACCAACGTGATTTAAGCGGATTACATCATGTCCTCTGAATTCTAAAATTCTGGCGATCGCATCACCGATAATGGTAGAACGTAAATGTCCGACATGCATTTCCTTAGCAATATTCGGACTTGAAAAATCCACAACTTCCCGTTTTGGTTGTTTTGCTATGGGAACCCCCAAACGCTCATCTTTTTGAATCGAATTTAACTGAGCTTCGAGATATGATGTTTGTAACCGTAAATTAATAAAACCGGGACCAGCAATTTCAGGTTTTTCGCAAATATCCGACACATCAAGATTATCAACCACCTGATTTGCAATATCTCTCGGTTTTTGTCCCAACTTTTTCGCTAAAGACAAAGCCATATTAGCTTGAAAATCGCCAAATTTAGGATTTGATGCAGGAACTAAAATTGGGTCAGTATTAGAATAATCATCGCCGAAAGCTTTGCTCAGAGCAACTTTTAACTTTTCTCTTAAATGTTCTTGTGTAGCGTTCATATGTTTAATTGTAAAATCTATCCGTCAGTATTCTCAAATGCAGCCATGCTAAAAAATATCATGCTGCTCTTTAAAAGTTCTCTTAGTATTGCTTAAACCAATATCAGTCGCAAGTAAATCAACACCATCAATTATTCTAGGGATTATATTGTCTTCAATTTGTAAATTTGAAAAACATTTTGCTCTAAAATCAACTCGTTCTTGAAAACGTTGAATAGCAACTCTTAAAGGACGAATTACTTCATAGGCTTTTTCAGCTTTAGCAATTGCTTTCTGAGAAATTTTTGATTGTAATCTTAAGATAGCTAAATCAATCAAATCTCTTGCTTCAACACTATCATCCATAAAACGGTCGGAATTAGCAAGTAGTTTAGATGTAAAACAGTCATTGATATTTAAACAAGGAACAGGACTCCACTTGGGATATATTGGTGAATCTAACTCAAAACGAGATTCAGCAATTATTTCAGTTTTTATCTGTATTTCTTCTATATTTATTACCATTCGGATTCCGTACTGATTACTTGTACCTCGTCCTATTTTTACTTTAGTCAGATTTTGAAATAATGCTTCATAACCGTTATCAAATATAATTGTACGGAGATATCTATAACCTGATGTTGACACCGGACATATAAAGTCAATATCTTTACTCCAGCGATATTCTCCAAAGTTCAACGCAATTAAACTTCCACCACCAAAGTAAGCACAACCATTTACAAGTACTTCCTGGTTGAAACTTTCGAGAATTTCTAGAATTTTATTATGATAATTAAATTTGAAAATCATAGGCAGCATTGTAGCCAAGAATTATAACGTTTAGCTAGTTTACCAACAAACTTTATTTCTTCATCTTTAAGATTTTGAAACAAACCGCGATATTCCCAACCACGTTCGTAACGGCTTAACATTTCTTCTAAACTAAACTTATAAACGTTGTGGGTTTGCCAACAAATTGATTCTAAAAAAGGTAATTTTTTTGGTACTCTCAGTTCATCCATTTAGTATACAAACTGTTACTTGCTTGAGTTTTAATATTGTATTTCCGCTATATATAGTTTAAGTTGAGCGAAATTTCTTATATTAATCGAAATCAGCAGAATTTAATCGCACTGTATTTTCATCTAACGATTTAATCTCAAAAACGACTCGATATCGAACCGTTATTTCCCGAGTCGCATTTTCCAGATTTATATAACTTACATCACTCTTCGATGATGCTGTAACTACTATATTTTTTAATTCATCATTATAAACTTCTGATTCTCCGATAATAGGAGAAAGTTCTTCAATTTGGATAATATTTCCAATATCAGCATTTGTTGATTCTAATAAAAGCTTTGCATCAGAGTAAGCATTTTTAATTGCTGCTTTTTTAGCTTGCTCTTTTACTTCTATACTTGTAGTAAATACAGGCTGATGCATATCTAAAGTGAATGAATATCGTGGTTTTTTAAATAATTTTTCTAAAGTTGATACAGCTTTAATCAAACGAGATATATCCGAACAAGAAATAATAATTTTCTGTTTTGCTTCCTGTCTGATTCTTCTACGATTTAAAGAACGTTCTCGTACATTCATTCCTCCTTCTGTTAGTTCGGATTCTTGTAAATCATTTGATAATAAACTTTCAATACAGAGATTGCGGAGAATTGTAACTTCATTTAAAGGAATCTTCGTTCTATTTGTCCATACAATTATATTTATGTCAGCGACGTATTTTTGTACTGTTTCTAAATATTTTGATTCTCCAATAACTTCTATGTAAGGTTTCATATTAATTCTTTAATTTTAGAATAATAAATTATAGAAATTTTATTACTAAAACAATATCAGTAAGGAAAAAACGGGTAAAGCACTTCCCCAGAAAGATATATGTTGAGTACCAGGTGTAATATCCATATGACGATGCTTTAAGTAAAAACGATGTCGCAAGCATTCAGCAATAATTGGTGTAACAATAGCACAAAATAGCAAGAAACAATATAAGAATAATTTTAATTGATTCATTTACTTCAAAGCTTTTGAACGAATCGTCATTATTCATAGTTTCACGTTTATGATATTGCATGAGAAAACAAAAAATTTTGTCTAAATGCTTTTACCAATCAATTATCTTATCTTAATTGCAACAACTATCTATCAAGCTATAGCAAGGTGGATTGAAGATAAACAATCTCCTACAGGAAAATTTGTTGATATAGGAGCTTATAAATTATATTTATATACAATTGGAAAATCCTGTACGACTATTTTGTTTGTGTTGATAGTCCAGAAGTGATTTTAAATGCTATCAGAATTATTTTAAGTAAGGTAGGTTATAACAATTAATAGGAAATCCATAATTCTTAAATTAAATCTCTTATGCTTATTTCTAAATTTATTTCCCGTCTAGCATGGATTTATCTGATTTTATTCTCTTTATGGATTTTATTACGCTTCATTTTCTTCGACAGTTTATGGGTATTAGCGTTAATTAATACTATAGCTTTATACCTTTTTGCCCCATTAATCATATTCTTTCCATTTGCACTATTTTTCAAAAGATGGAGCTTACTTTTTGGACTTTGCTTTCCATTAGGTTTATTTATTGGGTTATACAGTTCCTTCTTTCTACCATCTTTATCTGCTCCAGTTGCTCAAAATCAGCAAACTATAAAAGCGATGACATTCAATATGCTTCGCAGTAATACCGACTATGATTCAATAGTTAAAATGGTTGCTGAAAATAATCCCGATATTATCGGTTTACAAGAAGTAACTCCGCAAGCTGCTCCTATCTTAGTAGAACGCTTTGCAAAAAATTATCCCTATTATGCTTTTCATCCTGTTGAACTTGCTCATAATGTCGGAATTTTAAGTCGCTTTCCTATTGACAAACTTATTGCTTTACCTGCACCACCTATAAAACGCGGAATTCAAGTAACTCTTCGTTTAAATAATGGAGAACCTTTAGAGGTAATAGTTACACATTTGATTCCATTTTACCCCTTGAATAAATTTTATCGATTAGCTCAAAATTGGTATGCTCATCGTGCTAAACAAGTCTCTTATTTAAGCAATATCGTCAAACAGTACGATGACCCAGTAATTGTTATGTGTGACTGTAATTTTACAGATACTTCAGAAACCTATTCTCAAATGCAAAATGCAATGAGTGATAGTTTTCATCAAGCTGGATGGGGTTTCGGACATACATTTCGGGGTAAATTTTTTCCTGTAGGAAGAATTGATTATATTTGGCATACTGAAGACATTGAAACCGTTGAAGCTTATGTTGGTAAAGAAGGAGGTTCCGACCATCTTCCAGTCATTGCAAAATTACATATCAAGTAATGCACTGTTTTAAAAATTACCTTTAGAGAAAATATAAAGATTCAATGAGATAATCAATTAGTTTAATTGTAAATTATGATGATTGTTGGTTGTTTCCTGAATCCGAAAAAAATATTGCGACCGCACTTCTAAGTAAAAAACTAAAAATAGAATAAAATATCGATACAATAATTATCAACCACCATGAAATATCCAAGAATATACTTGTAACGACAATTGAATTCTTGAATATCGTAAACCAATAAAAAATACTTATAATTACAAAGATACAACCTACAGTACTATATTTAAAATAAGATTTATCATTATCAATATTAGAACTTAATTCTGGTTGTAATTTACAAAAGACAATTAGTCTTTTTATCCATTTGATAGTTAAATAAAATAATGTAAAAAAAAGTAAGGTAAATAAGAGCGATAAACTGAAAAAGCCAAACATAGTGAATATCAACTTAAAATAGTTAATGATATTTTGCCGATTCAAATAGTTTTTACCAGAAAATACTCCTAAAGTAAAAAAGTAGCCCAAATATAAACACGTTTGAAAAAATAACTGTATTAAACTCTTGAGAACATTTCTAAGACTTCTAAAAGTTTGATGGTTTTTACGGAAATCAATCACGGATAATCCGTTTAATAAAGTGACAGAAATAATTCCCAATAAAATTATAGGGAATAAAGATTCATGAATATTGTTTCGATTTGATATCCATTCTAAAGCGAATTTTACTGGCTCTATTAAAAATAGCCAAAAAGATTTTAATAAGGATTTCATATGGGAGCATCCCAATTTTGCAAAATTAAGATTGTGATTGTCATTGCGAACGAAGTGAAGCAATCTCAAAGTCTTGCGATGAGCCACACCCTTCGGGTGAATGCGTCGTTCCACTCGCAATGACAAATGATATTTTTACACATTTGGGATGCTCCCTTTCATATTTCATATGTCCTACTAAAAAAAGAGATATTTTATTCTTGTTTACATTAAAATAAAGGTCAAAAAAATCGTCAACATTGGATACACTTAATTTCTTAGTACATCCTTCAGGTTCAAGCTATTTTTTCGATAAAATACAAGTGATAAAGCAATTAACTTACATGGTTATATGGGAGGAGAACTGCCATGACAGTAACTTTAGCCAAATGGACGACAGAAGAATATCACCAGATGATTGAAGCGGGAATCTTTGATAATCGTCGAGTTGAGTTGCTTAGAGGAGAAATTGTTGAGATGTCACCAGAAGGAGAACCTCACGCTTATTTTAGTACCGAAGCAGGGGAGTATTTAATTCAGTTATTGGGTAATCTTGCAAAAATTCGTCAAGCAAAGCCCATTACACTTGACAACAATTCCGAACCCGAGCCAGATATTGCTGTTGTTCAACCATTAGGACGCGAATATTTAGAACATCATCCTTATCCCGAAAACGTTTTTTGGTTAATTGAGTATTCCAATTCCAGCTTAGAAAAAGACTTAGAAACGAAAACAAAAATTTACGCTGAAGTCGGAATAATTGAATATTGGGTGGTAAATATCAAAAAAAGACAATTAATTGTATTTAGAGAACCATCTGATGGAGAATACGCTTCAAAATTTACGGTTACTGAAGGTACAATTCATGCTTTAGCATTTCCCAATATCTCTGTATCTGTAGAAATGATTATTAGTAATTAATCATAACGAACAAGCTGCCTTAAGTACTTCTTCTTGAAACTTACTTGCTTGAAACCATTTTTCGTTAAGATATGGTCTAATATTCTGAGGCTGACGTTTTTTATTAAAGCTTCCAATACTCAAACGGTAAAGCATTTGCGTGCGGCAATTACCAGCATATAAAATATATTGTCCATCAATATATGCATCAAATACAATATTCTCACCTCGCCGTATTGAGGTATTTGTGCCAATATAAGCTGGCTGAGGATTTGGATTCATTCGGCTTGGAATAGCGGTTTCCGGTACAGCTTTCCATTTAATGTTATTTTCAGCCTTTACTTTAGTAGATTGAAGCAATATTAATATTATTCCAACTGGTATCAATATAAAAAAAGCTTTTTTTAAAGTATTATTTTTCATCTTAATTAATTCTCATACTTAAATCCAACCACTTTGACTGAGTAATCGGCGCACTACTTGAAATATAATCAACTCCAGTTTCAGCTATAACGCGGATAGTTTTCAGTGTCACGTTACCAGAAGCTTCTATTTTCACCTTATTATTATGCTGACGGATAACTTCCACAGCTTGATGCATCATATCCGGCTTCATATTATCTAACATAATAATGTCAGCTTGATATTCCAAAGCTTCTTTAACTTGTTCTAAATTTTGTGTTTCCACTTCTATAGTTAAAGGATAAGGAATCCGAGAACGAATTTTAGTTATTGCTTTGCCAATTCCACCCGCAGCAGCAATATGATTATCTTTAACCATCACCGCATCATCTAAACCCATCCGATGGTTGATAGCACCACCTACTTGAGTAGCGTACTTTTCTAAAACCCTCAAACCCGGTGTCGTTTTACGAGTATCTACAAATAAACTTGGTAAATCTTCTATTTTTTCAACATACTTCCGAGTTAGCGTTGCAATTCCGCTCAAACTCATCGCTAAATTTAAAGCTACTCTCTCTCCGGTTAATAAAGCATCAAGAGAACCTTTTATTTCTGCTATGACTTTACCCTGCTCGCAAAATTCCCCTTCCTTTACCAGAGTAGTAAAATCAACTTTTTCATTTAAAAGCTGAAATACTCTTCCTGCAATTGGTAATCCAGCAACTACACCATCAGCTTTGGCTATCCACCGAGCTTTACCTTCCACTACATCTTGATTTACAAGACATTGCGTAGTGCGATCGCCCCTTCCTATATCTTCTCTCAACCACTCTTCAAGGTGATTATCCAAAATAATAAATGGAGGTAATACAGCCGTTGTGGTTTCCATGAAAAATTGTTTTACTAAATTTCGCGTTTCCTATACTTAAGGTAGTACGAGATTGTCAGACTCATCAAACTCAAAAAACGGATTCCATGCGACTTCCCATAAATGTCCGTCAAAATCCGCGAAATATCCGCTGTAACCACCCCAAAAAACTTTTTCGGCTTTTTTAATGATTTTCGCTCCCAAACTTTCTACCTGCTGCAATACCTTGTCTACCTCCGCTTCATCTTTGGCATTGTAAGCAAGAGTGATTCCTGAAAAGCCATCACCATCCGACTTAATTTTTATATCTTCAGCTAACTTATCTCGCAGATAAAGCGAAAACACCACACCACCCATCTGAAAAAAGGCAATATTTTCATTACTTGCGCTCGATAGTTTCCATCCCAAACCATCTTTATAGAACTTCAAAGAGCGCTGTAAATCTTCTACTCCCAAAGTCACTATATTTAGTTGCTGTCTCATAAGGCAGGTAGTGCATTAATTAGTTCATCGATACTAAATTATTCCACGTTAAGCACTATATATATAGTTTTTAGAACGATTCTGCCTACTGTGAAAGTGCCTTCAACCGCTCATTTCAATCAAAAAATTCTTACATATATAGTTTGCTATGAACAACTTTGCTTGTTTGAAAACGCTTTAAACCTTCTGCTTAATATGTTCAAAGCTAAATTTTGCGGTTTCGATGGCTAATTCAAAATCAAAATCCGAGGAAGAGATAGGTCTCGATGGCTGCCAAAACAAAAATTTGATAACCACCAAGGGATTTTGCAAAAAAGATTGAAAATAATTTATAGCTTAAAACCGTTGTAGCGTGGGGCTTAGAGCGATATGAAAAAAACTAATTCCAAAAAAGATGAAAAAAAGTATTGACACGAATATATTCTCTCGGTACTATGTATAAGTGCCTGAGAGAGAGGAGCGCGAAACGCCTTCACTTCAAGGGTTCCGAACCAAGAAAATTATATATTTGTTTGAAAGCCAGTATACCATAAAAGGTCTGCGTTAGTAAAGTAATTAACCAAGACTAAGGTTTAAAAATAGTCAGTCAAGGAAAAAGCAATGCTGTGATAGTTACTTTTGTAACTGTTACTACGGTATTGTAATCCATCAAAACGGAGAGTTTGATCCTGGCTCAGGATGAACGCTGGCGGCGTGCCTAACACATGCAAGTCGAACGGTCTCTTCGGAGATAGTGGCGGACGGGTGAGTAACGCGTGAGAATCTGCCTTTAGGTTCGGGACAACAGTTGGAAACGACTGCTAATACCGAATGTGTCGTAAGATGAAAGATTAATTGCCTAAAGATGAGCTCGCGTCTGATTAGCTAGTTGGTGTGGTAAAAGCATACCAAGGCGACGATCAGTAGCTGGTCTGAGAGGATGATCAGCCACATTGGGACTGAGACACGGCCCAAACTCCTACGGGAGGCAGCAGTGGGGAATTTTCCGCAATGGGCGAAAGCCTGACGGAGCAACGCCGCGTGAGGGAGGAAGGCTCTTGGGTTGTAAACCTCTTTTCT
The DNA here is from genome assembly GCF_002368095.1 of Calothrix parasitica NIES-267. Lineage (GTDB taxonomy): Bacteria > Cyanobacteriota > Cyanobacteriia > Cyanobacteriales > Nostocaceae > Rivularia > Rivularia parasitica. The sequence goes on from NZ_AP018227.1 coordinate 708,784, forward strand.
CAAGGAAGATAATGACGGTACTTGAGGAATCAGCATCGGCTAACTCCGTGCCAGCAGCCGCGGTAATACGGAGGATGCAAGCGTTATCCGGAATAATTGGGCGTAAAGCGTTCGTAGGTGGTTCTGTAAGTCTGCTGTTAAAGCGTGTAGCTCAACTACATATAGGCAGTGGAAACTACAAAACTTGAGTGCGTTCGGGGTAGAGGGAATTCCTGGTGTAGCGGTGAAATGCGTAGAGATCAGGAAGAACACCGGTGGCGAAGGCGCTCTACTAGGCCGCAACTGACACTGAGGGACGAAAGCTAGGGGAGCGAATGGGATTAGATACCCCAGTAGTCCTAGCTGTAAACGATGGATACTAGGCGTTGTCTGTATCGACCCGGACAGTGCCGTAGCTAACGCGTTAAGTATCCCGCCTGGGGAGTACGCACGCAAGTGTGAAACTCAAAGGAATTGACGGGGGCCCGCACAAGCGGTGGAGTATGTGGTTTAATTCGATGCAACGCGAAGAACCTTACCAAGGCTTGACATGTCCGGAAGTTCTGGGAAACTAGAATGTGCCTTCGGGAACCGGAACACAGGTGGTGCATGGCTGTCGTCAGCTCGTGTCGTGAGATGTTGGGTTAAGTCCCGCAACGAGCGCAACCCTCGTCCTTAGTTGCCAGCACTTCGGGTGGGCACTTTAGGGAGACTGCCGGTGACAAACCGGAGGAAGGTGGGGATGACGTCAAGTCATCATGCCCCTTACGTCTTGGGCTACACACGTACTACAATGCTATGGACAAAGAGCAGCCAGCTAGCGATAGTGCGCTAATCTCATAAACCATGGCTCAGTTCAGATTGCAGGCTGCAACTCGCCTGCATGAAGTAGGAATCGCTAGTAATTGCAGGTCAGCATACTGCAGTGAATTCGTTCCCGGGCCTTGTACACACCGCCCGTCACACCATGGAAGTTGGTCACGCCCGAAGTCGTTACCCTAACCGTTCGCGGAGGGGGATGCCGAAGGTAGGACTGATGACTGGGGTGAAGTCGTAACAAGGTAGCCGTACCGGAAGGTGTGGCTGGATCACCTCCTTTTAAGGGAGACCTGACCACTCATATGTCGAAAGCAATTTGTAATTAGATGATGAGAAGGTACATCCCAGGTCGTGACGTAGGCTAGGTAATATTTTAGGCTTTCAAACAATTATAGGTTCGGTAATTAATTAGTTGATTATCTATTTTATATAGATAAATAAGTAATTAGTTAATTAATTATCACTTATGGGCTATTAGCTCAGGTGGTTAGAGCGCACCCCTGATAAGGGTGAGGTCCCTGGTTCGAGTCCAGGATGGCCCACCTGATAATTAGTAATTACGAATTACGAATTACGAATTACGAATTATTTTATGGGGGTATAGCTCAGTTGGTAGAGCGCTGCCTTTGCAAGGCAGATGTCAGCGGTTCGAGTCCGCTTACCTCCACCAAATTTTTGTAAATAATAAATTAAATTGGAAATACTTCAGCACCCAGACTTGTAAAGTCGGAATGCTGGATTTTTTATCCAGTCAGAACCTTGAAAACTGCATATTCACGCGAAATGATTTAGGTAGTCTTTAATTGATGATTTATTAATTTCTAATTTTTAGAAGTTGATTGGTTGATTAAAGAAAGTATCTAGATATCCTATTTTGTGAAAGCCAATAATTGTTGGAAATCTTTGTGGTCAAGCTACAAAGGGCTAATGGTGGATACCTAGGCACGTAGAGGCGATGAAGGACGTGGCTACCGACGAAACGTTCCGGGGAGCTGGAAGCAAGCGATGAGCCGGAAATGTCCGAATGGGACAACCCTTAATACGACCTGTTGAATATATAGACAGGAACGAGCCAACCCGGCGAATTGAAACATCTTAGTAGCCGGAGGAAGAGAAAACAAAAGTGATTCCCCTAGTAGCGGTGAGCGGACGGGGAACAGCCTAAACTGTATTGCTTGCAATACAGGGTTGTGGGACAGCGACATGGAATCCATAGATTAGATGAAGCAGCGAAATACTGCACCAGAGAAGGTGAAAGTCCTGTAGTCGAAAATTGATTGGATACTAGCTGTATCCCGAGTAGGTAGGGGCACGTGAAATCCCTATTGAATCAGCGAGGACCATCTCGTAAGGCTAAATACTACTACGTGACCGATAGCGAAAAGTACCGCGAGGGAAAGGTGAAAAGAACCCCGGAAGGGGAGTGAAATAGAACATGAAACCATTAGCCTACAAGCAGTTGAAGCACGATTAAACGTGTGACAGCGTGCCTGTTGAAGAATGAGCCGGCGACTTATAGGTACTGGTAGGTTAAGGCGGGAATGCCGGAGCCAAAGAGAAATCGAGTCTGAATAGGGCGTTAATCAGTATTTATAGACCCGAACCCTGGCGATCTAACCATGCCCAGGATGAAGCTTGGGTAACACCAAGTGGAGGTCCGAACCGACTGATGTTGAAAAATCAGCGGATGAGGTGTGGTTAGCGGTGAAATGCCAATCGAGCCAGGAGCTAGCTGGTTCTCCCCGAAATGTGTTGAGGCGCAGCGGTAATGATTATATCTGGGGGGTAAAGCACTGTTTCGGTGCGGGCTGCGAGAGCGGTACCAAATCGATGCAAACTCAGAATACCCAGAGAACACATTGCCAGTGAGACGGTGGGGGATAAGCTTCATCGTCAAGAGGGAAACAGCCCAGACCGCCAGCTAAGGTCCCAAAATTATTACTAAGTGGCAAAGGAGGTGGGAGTGCATAGACAACCAGGAGGTTTGCCTAGAAGCAGCCATCCTTGAAAGAGTGCGTAATAGCTCACTGGTCAAGCGCTCCTGCGCCGAAAATGAACGGGACTAAGTAATATACCGAAGCTGCGGACTTACATTGTAAGTGGTAGGGGAGCGTTCTATACGGGTAGAAGCAATAGCGGCGAGCAGTTGTGGACTGTATAGAAGTGAGAATGTCGGCTTGAGTAGCGAAAATATATGTGAGAATCATATACCCCGAAACCCTAAGGGTTCCTCCGCCAGGTTCGTCCTCGGAGGGTTAGCCGGGACCTAAGGCGAGGCTGAAAAGCGTAGTCGATGGACATAGGGTCAATAATCCCTAGCTATTAAGTGGGAGCATAATCAGGACGCATTAAGGATAGCTACACCCTGATTGGATTGGGAGTTCTCCACGGAGAACGCGTAGTGAAGAATAGTGCCAAGAAAAGCCGATTATGTGTTGAAAGCTTAGTACCCGTACCCGAAACCGACACAGGTAGGGAGGTTGAGTAAACTAAGGGGCGCGAGATAACTCTCTCTAAGGAACTCGGCAAAATGACCCCGTAACTTCGGAAGAAGGGGTGCCTGCGAGAGCAGGTCACAGTAAAGAGGCCCAGGCGACTGTTTACCAAAAACACAGGTCTCTGCAAACTCGTAAGAGGACGTATAGGGGCTGACGCCTGCCCAGTGCCGGAAGGTTAAGGAAGTTGGTCAGTCCTTCGGGATGAAGCTAACGACTGAAGCCCCGGTGAACGGCGGCCGTAACTATAACGGTCCTAAGGTAGCGAAATTCCTTGTCGGGTAAGTTCCGACCCGCACGAAAGGCGTAACGATCTGGGCACTGTCTCGGAGAGAGGCTCGGCGAAATAGGATTGTCTGTGAAGATACGGACTACCTGCACCCGGACAGAAAGACCCTATGAAGCTTTACTGTAGTCTGGAATTGGGTTCGGGCTTGGCTTGCGCAGTATAGGTGGGAGGCGTTGAAGCATTCCTTGTGGGGAATGTGGAGCCAACAGTGAGATACCACTCTAGCGAAGCTAGAATTCTAACCTACTTCCGTTAGCCGGAAGAGGAACAGTTTCAGATGGGCAGTTTGACTGGGGCGGTCGCCTCCTAAAAGGTAACGGAGGCGCGCAAAGGTTCTCTCAGCACGCTTGGAAACCGTGCGTCGAGTGTAAAGGCAATAAGAGAGCTTGACTGCAAGACCTACAAGTCGAGCAGGGACGAAAGTCGGCCTTAGTGATCCGACGGCTCAGAATGGAATGGCCGTCGCTCAACGGATAAAAGTTACTCTAGGGATAACAGGCTGATCTCCCCCAAGAGTCCACATCGACGGGGAGGTTTGGCACCTCGATGTCGGCTCATCGCAACCTGGGGCGGAAGTACGTCCCAAGGGTTGGGCTGTTCGCCCATTAAAGCGGTACGTGAGCTGGGTTCAGAACGTCGTGAGACAGTTCGGTCCATATCCGGTGCAGGCGCAAGAACATTGAGAGGAGTCCTCCTTAGTACGAGAGGACCGGGAGGGACGCACCGCTGGTGTACCAGTTATCGTGCCAACGGTAAACGCTGGGTAGCCAAGTGCGGAGCGGATAACCGCTGAAAGCATCTAAGTGGGAAGCCCACCTCAAGATGAGTGTTCTCACTACGTAAGTAGGTAAGGTCACGGGAAGAATACCCGTTTATAGGTGGTAGGTGGAAGTGCAGTAATGTATGTAGCCGAGCCATGCTAACAGACCGAGGGCTTGACCTCAAATAACAATGCAATACAAAATATTCGCGTGAATGTGCAGCCTTCAGGGATTCTGTTTGTAAACCCGAAATTTGTATTTAATTACGAATTACGAATTACGAATTACGAATTACGAATTACCTAAAAGTTTCCTGGTGCCTATGGCATAGTGGAACCACACTGATTCCATCCCGAACTCAGAGGTGAAACGCTGTTGCGGCGACGATAGTTGGAGGGTTGCCTCCTGTGAAAATAGCTCGGTGCCAGGTTTTTAATTTAAGGCAAAGCAAAAACCCTTCTGTGATATCACAGAAGGGTTTTTTGATGTTTTGTTTATATTTGTTGTTTTACCTCCATGGAGGTCAATCTCACTATCCGATTTTTTGTCTGAACGCTTCTGAACTAAAACTAAATTTATAGACTGTGTGGTTTGCACTGCATTTACACGATTGACACTCCCCTGCAATTAGATTGGGATTCTAATCTCACTCTCCTTGCTTGCTGCTACAGATATTGTTGCTAATAGAAGTAGAGGTTATAACTCGAAAGCGCTTTAGTAAGGCGATGTCCGTTCGCAGTGAGTGGAAAATTGTGTCTAAATGTTGAGGCTTCTTTAAGTTCACTTGTACAGTTTGGTGGCACTGCAATTATTTCACGACCAAACTTACTACCAAAATATTCGCACTGGCACCACTAGGGGAAAAATATTAAGGCAGATATAAAATGCTCTTAGGAAGATCCAAAAAACAAATTGCCCCACTGCAGGTGGGACAATTTTGTGTTCATTTCTTTATCTTTTTACTATCAAATGTTTAGGGGCATGAAATAGTACACGCTTTTCTCTAAATTAAATAGGATAACCACCAAGGGATTTTGCAAAAAAGATTGAAAATAATTTATAGCTTAAAACCGTTGTAGCGTGGGGCTTAGAGCGATATGAAAAAAACTAATTCCAAAAAAGATGAAAAAAAGTATTGACACGAATATATTCTCTCGGTACTATGTATAAGTGCCTGAGAGAGAGGAGCGCGAAACGCCTTCACTTCAAGGGTTCCGAACCAAGAAAATTATATATTTGTTTGAAAGCCAGTATACCATAAAAGGTCTGCGTTAGTAAAGTAATTAACCAAGACTAAGGTTTAAAAATAGTCAGTCAAGGAAAAAGCAATGCTGTGATAGTTACTTTTGTAACTGTTACTACGGTATTGTAATCCATCAAAACGGAGAGTTTGATCCTGGCTCAGGATGAACGCTGGCGGCGTGCCTAACACATGCAAGTCGAACGGTCTCTTCGGAGATAGTGGCGGACGGGTGAGTAACGCGTGAGAATCTGCCTTTAGGTTCGGGACAACAGTTGGAAACGACTGCTAATACCGAATGTGTCGTAAGATGAAAGATTAATTGCCTAAAGATGAGCTCGCGTCTGATTAGCTAGTTGGTGTGGTAAAAGCATACCAAGGCGACGATCAGTAGCTGGTCTGAGAGGATGATCAGCCACATTGGGACTGAGACACGGCCCAAACTCCTACGGGAGGCAGCAGTGGGGAATTTTCCGCAATGGGCGAAAGCCTGACGGAGCAACGCCGCGTGAGGGAGGAAGGCTCTTGGGTTGTAAACCTCTTTTCTCAAGGAAGATAATGACGGTACTTGAGGAATCAGCATCGGCTAACTCCGTGCCAGCAGCCGCGGTAATACGGAGGATGCAAGCGTTATCCGGAATAATTGGGCGTAAAGCGTTCGTAGGTGGTTCTGTAAGTCTGCTGTTAAAGCGTGTAGCTCAACTACATATAGGCAGTGGAAACTACAAAACTTGAGTGCGTTCGGGGTAGAGGGAATTCCTGGTGTAGCGGTGAAATGCGTAGAGATCAGGAAGAACACCGGTGGCGAAGGCGCTCTACTAGGCCGCAACTGACACTGAGGGACGAAAGCTAGGGGAGCGAATGGGATTAGATACCCCAGTAGTCCTAGCTGTAAACGATGGATACTAGGCGTTGTCTGTATCGACCCGGACAGTGCCGTAGCTAACGCGTTAAGTATCCCGCCTGGGGAGTACGCACGCAAGTGTGAAACTCAAAGGAATTGACGGGGGCCCGCACAAGCGGTGGAGTATGTGGTTTAATTCGATGCAACGCGAAGAACCTTACCAAGGCTTGACATGTCCGGAAGTTCTGGGAAACTAGAATGTGCCTTCGGGAACCGGAACACAGGTGGTGCATGGCTGTCGTCAGCTCGTGTCGTGAGATGTTGGGTTAAGTCCCGCAACGAGCGCAACCCTCGTCCTTAGTTGCCAGCACTTCGGGTGGGCACTTTAGGGAGACTGCCGGTGACAAACCGGAGGAAGGTGGGGATGACGTCAAGTCATCATGCCCCTTACGTCTTGGGCTACACACGTACTACAATGCTATGGACAAAGAGCAGCCAGCTAGCGATAGTGCGCTAATCTCATAAACCATGGCTCAGTTCAGATTGCAGGCTGCAACTCGCCTGCATGAAGTAGGAATCGCTAGTAATTGCAGGTCAGCATACTGCAGTGAATTCGTTCCCGGGCCTTGTACACACCGCCCGTCACACCATGGAAGTTGGTCACGCCCGAAGTCGTTACCCTAACCGTTCGCGGAGGGGGATGCCGAAGGTAGGACTGATGACTGGGGTGAAGTCGTAACAAGGTAGCCGTACCGGAAGGTGTGGCTGGATCACCTCCTTTTAAGGGAGACCTGACCACTCATATGTCGAAAGCAATTTGTAATTAGATGATGAGAAGGTACATCCCAGGTCGTGACGTAGGCTAGGTAATATTTTAGGCTTTCAAACAATTATAGGTTCGGTAATTAATTAGTTGATTATCTATTTTATATAGATAAATAAGTAATTAGTTAATTAATTATCACTTATGGGCTATTAGCTCAGGTGGTTAGAGCGCACCCCTGATAAGGGTGAGGTCCCTGGTTCGAGTCCAGGATGGCCCACCTGATAATTAGTAATTACGAATTACGAATTACGAATTACGAATTATTTTATGGGGGTATAGCTCAGTTGGTAGAGCGCTGCCTTTGCAAGGCAGATGTCAGCGGTTCGAGTCCGCTTACCTCCACCAAATTTTTGTAAATAATAAATTAAATTGGAAATACTTCAGCACCCAGACTTGTAAAGTCGGAATGCTGGATTTTTTATCCAGTCAGAACCTTGAAAACTGCATATTCACGCGAAATGATTTAGGTAGTCTTTAATTGATGATTTATTAATTTCTAATTTTTAGAAGTTGATTGGTTGATTAAAGAAAGTATCTAGATATCCTATTTTGTGAAAGCCAATAATTGTTGGAAATCTTTGTGGTCAAGCTACAAAGGGCTAATGGTGGATACCTAGGCACGTAGAGGCGATGAAGGACGTGGCTACCGACGAAACGTTCCGGGGAGCTGGAAGCAAGCGATGAGCCGGAAATGTCCGAATGGGACAACCCTTAATACGACCTGTTGAATATATAGACAGGAACGAGCCAACCCGGCGAATTGAAACATCTTAGTAGCCGGAGGAAGAGAAAACAAAAGTGATTCCCCTAGTAGCGGTGAGCGGACGGGGAACAGCCTAAACTGTATTGCTTGCAATACAGGGTTGTGGGACAGCGACATGGAATCCATAGATTAGATGAAGCAGCGAAATACTGCACCAGAGAAGGTGAAAGTCCTGTAGTCGAAAATTGATTGGATACTAGCTGTATCCCGAGTAGGTAGGGGCACGTGAAATCCCTATTGAATCAGCGAGGACCATCTCGTAAGGCTAAATACTACTACGTGACCGATAGCGAAAAGTACCGCGAGGGAAAGGTGAAAAGAACCCCGGAAGGGGAGTGAAATAGAACATGAAACCATTAGCCTACAAGCAGTTGAAGCACGATTAAACGTGTGACAGCGTGCCTGTTGAAGAATGAGCCGGCGACTTATAGGTACTGGTAGGTTAAGGCGGGAATGCCGGAGCCAAAGAGAAATCGAGTCTGAATAGGGCGTTAATCAGTATTTATAGACCCGAACCCTGGCGATCTAACCATGCCCAGGATGAAGCTTGGGTAACACCAAGTGGAGGTCCGAACCGACTGATGTTGAAAAATCAGCGGATGAGGTGTGGTTAGCGGTGAAATGCCAATCGAGCCAGGAGCTAGCTGGTTCTCCCCGAAATGTGTTGAGGCGCAGCGGTAATGATTATATCTGGGGGGTAAAGCACTGTTTCGGTGCGGGCTGCGAGAGCGGTACCAAATCGATGCAAACTCAGAATACCCAGAGAACACATTGCCAGTGAGACGGTGGGGGATAAGCTTCATCGTCAAGAGGGAAACAGCCCAGACCGCCAGCTAAGGTCCCAAAATTATTACTAAGTGGCAAAGGAGGTGGGAGTGCATAGACAACCAGGAGGTTTGCCTAGAAGCAGCCATCCTTGAAAGAGTGCGTAATAGCTCACTGGTCAAGCGCTCCTGCGCCGAAAATGAACGGGACTAAGTAATATACCGAAGCTGCGGACTTACATTGTAAGTGGTAGGGGAGCGTTCTATACGGGTAGAAGCAATAGCGGCGAGCAGTTGTGGACTGTATAGAAGTGAGAATGTCGGCTTGAGTAGCGAAAATATATGTGAGAATCATATACCCCGAAACCCTAAGGGTTCCTCCGCCAGGTTCGTCCTCGGAGGGTTAGCCGGGACCTAAGGCGAGGCTGAAAAGCGTAGTCGATGGACATAGGGTCAATAATCCCTAGCTATTAAGTGGGAGCATAATCAGGACGCATTAAGGATAGCTACACCCTGATTGGATTGGGAGTTCTCCACGGAGAACGCGTAGTGAAGAATAGTGCCAAGAAAAGCCGATTATGTGTTGAAAGCTTAGTACCCGTACCCGAAACCGACACAGGTAGGGAGGTTGAGTAAACTAAGGGGCGCGAGATAACTCTCTCTAAGGAACTCGGCAAAATGACCCCGTAACTTCGGAAGAAGGGGTGCCTGCGAGAGCAGGTCACAGTAAAGAGGCCCAGGCGACTGTTTACCAAAAACACAGGTCTCTGCAAACTCGTAAGAGGACGTATAGGGGCTGACGCCTGCCCAGTGCCGGAAGGTTAAGGAAGTTGGTCAGTCCTTCGGGATGAAGCTAACGACTGAAGCCCCGGTGAACGGCGGCCGTAACTATAACGGTCCTAAGGTAGCGAAATTCCTTGTCGGGTAAGTTCCGACCCGCACGAAAGGCGTAACGATCTGGGCACTGTCTCGGAGAGAGGCTCGGCGAAATAGGATTGTCTGTGAAGATACGGACTACCTGCACCCGGACAGAAAGACCCTATGAAGCTTTACTGTAGTCTGGAATTGGGTTCGGGCTTGGCTTGCGCAGTATAGGTGGGAGGCGTTGAAGCATTCCTTGTGGGGAATGTGGAGCCAACAGTGAGATACCACTCTAGCGAAGCTAGAATTCTAACCTACTTCCGTTAGCCGGAAGAGGAACAGTTTCAGATGGGCAGTTTGACTGGGGCGGTCGCCTCCTAAAAGGTAACGGAGGCGCGCAAAGGTTCTCTCAGCACGCTTGGAAACCGTGCGTCGAGTGTAAAGGCAATAAGAGAGCTTGACTGCAAGACCTACAAGTCGAGCAGGGACGAAAGTCGGCCTTAGTGATCCGACGGCTCAGAATGGAATGGCCGTCGCTCAACGGATAAAAGTTACTCTAGGGATAACAGGCTGATCTCCCCCAAGAGTCCACATCGACGGGGAGGTTTGGCACCTCGATGTCGGCTCATCGCAACCTGGGGCGGAAGTACGTCCCAAGGGTTGGGCTGTTCGCCCATTAAAGCGGTACGTGAGCTGGGTTCAGAACGTCGTGAGACAGTTCGGTCCATATCCGGTGCAGGCGCAAGAACATTGAGAGGAGTCCTCCTTAGTACGAGAGGACCGGGAGGGACGCACCGCTGGTGTACCAGTTATCGTGCCAACGGTAAACGCTGGGTAGCCAAGTGCGGAGCGGATAACCGCTGAAAGCATCTAAGTGGGAAGCCCACCTCAAGATGAGTGTTCTCACTACGTAAGTAGGTAAGGTCACGGGAAGAATACCCGTTTATAGGTGGTAGGTGGAAGTGCAGTAATGTATGTAGCCGAGCCATTCTAACAGACCGAGGGCTTGACCTCAAATAACAATGCAATACAAAATATTCGCGTGAATGTGCAGCCTTCAGGGATTCTGTTTGTAAACCCGAAATTTGTATTTAATTACGAATTACGAATTACGAATTACGAATTACCTAAAAGTTTCCTGGTGCCTATGGCATAGTGGAACCACACTGATTCCATCCCGAACTCAGAGGTGAAACGCTGTTGCGGCGACGATAGTTGGAGGGTTGCCTCCTGTGAAAATAGCTCGGTGCCAGGTTTTTAATTTAAGGCAAAGCAAAAACCCTTCTGTGATATCACAGAAGGGTTTTTTGATGTTTTGTTTGTAGAGAATAGTGAGCAGGGAAGGGAATAGTAAATTAGAATTTAAAACTTAAATACGTAAGAAAATTGCTTCTAAATCAAACTGCATCGTAAGGATAGCTATGCTTTTCCACAAAATAGTCCAATGATAATTCTTGGATTTTATATCTACTCCAATCTTCAAAACTCAAAGCTATTTGGCAAAGTCTAGCTAAGACTAACCAGATTCTGCCGGAACCAGTAATACCCCCTTCTTTCTCGAAGATAATGTCATTATATTCAGTTATCCAAAAATCAAGAAGTGAATGAATTTCATATTCTAAAATAAACAGTGTTTCTTCTTTGAAGCCATAAGATTTACAGAGTATTTCTTCTATACTTCTCATTAGCATACAAGTTAAAAAGAAAATTGGATTATAAACATTACAATGGACGGAATAGGTTTCAACCCAGACAGGTGTAAATTTTTTGGGTACACCATCCCATTGTTCCGTAGGAGTTTTAGAGAAAAAATTGAGCAGATAAAAAAGTTCAGATATGTTTCTTGAATCTTCAGGTGATTGAGATGACTTAGGGATCATCGTATCTATTTGGAGAAATTGTACGTTAACAGATTCAGATAATATCCCAAAATTTTACCCAACATCACGCACCATCGATTAATTTCTGTATAAATAATCAATCTTAAATCTAGAATAAATCGGTGCGTGACGGTAAATTCAGATAATTTCGTTACAGTTCATAAGTTACCGTAACCGTCACAGCACCCTACAAAAATATAAGAATACAAGAATACAAGGAAGTTCTATTTATCTTCGGTTTCTACTGTAAGTACTTGCGGTGGTGTTGCGTCTGGAGGATACAGTAAATCAACTTCTACAAGTCTTTTACCACCGGGTTTCATATTTAATATTGTTAAAGGTTCTCCTTTTTGACCTCTATTTTGTACTAAATGGAGGTAACGAGTCCGAGGTAATCCTTTATCATCCGTATAACGCACTCTTACCGTACCCCGAAAGAAGACTCGTTTGGACGGATTATCAAAGAAGCGTAAGCCATCTTTGGTTAATTTATCTTCTTTAATTGGTGTTTGCAATGATACTTTTACAGTCTGCGATGTTGAAGATTTATTTAATAAAGGTAGTTGCAAGCTGTACCAAATCCCATAGTTGCCATGAGCGTAATATGCTGTATCTGGATATCTTGCTAGCATTTTAGCGCTTTGAATTTGGTCGGTTCCTAAAGTTCCGCGATGCAGAGTAGCGATACCGTAGGAAAAAGCTTGATTCGGCTTAGGAATTGTTAAATAAGTTTTTTTCGGACTATCGACAACTAAGGAATTCCATTGAGAACCTTTTGCAACTCCCGATACTCTACCGTAAATGATTGGTTTATTTATGTCTTCGGGTGGTGTAGGTGCTTTATCTCTTGGTCCTGCTAAATCACCGTTATTAAGCAAATTTTGCCATTCCTGTAACTTTGGGGGACGTTCGCTTCCGTCAGCGTTAGTAGGTGCAAACATTGCTAAAGATGCAGCATGTACTTTACCACTACTCCACAATCGCATTAAGGTAGAGCGTCCATTTATTGGTGGTTCTAGTTCTTTTACAGGAATTGGTGCATTCATTATCATCCGACTTTTTCCCGGTGGAATTGTTAATTGAGCGGGTATTGTCGATTGACGACGTTTTCTTAAAACATCACTGGTTACTCTACTTCCCGGACCTGAAAATACAGTACCAAAATAATTATTTTTTTGGGATGGTAAATCAATAAATGGTGCGTCGGGTTGGCTCAGATAACTCGCTGCATGTATTACATTTACAGTCACCGGTTGCGATGTGGGATTGTACAGCATTATCCCCAGGTATAGCGTTCTTAAATCCGAAGGTGTGGATGCTTTGGCTACGTGATGAGCGAATATATCAAAACGTCCTTTAAAAGGAAAATTCAGGTGTGCTGACGGCACTTTTTTTCCTTTCTCCCGAAATGTTGAAAGGAGAATTCCTTCTTGGAGAACTAATTCCGGACTGTTGCTGTTAAAAACCGGAACATCATCAAGTTTACCCGGCAAAGGACGCACTTGTTGTGGTTGCACTACTTCTACAGGTGCGGGGGTAGGAGTGGTTATTTGAGCTATAGGAAAACTGAGTAAGAATGAGAACATATATCCTTAGTTTTTTGGTTTCATTAAAGACGCGCCTATATCTATGAAAGTGCCGACCTGCCAATCTATTAATCACAAATTTACACTAAAAATGAATATTTTTATTTGTCAAAATAATAACCACATTCAATATAAAATAACTAATAAATTACTCCAACAGCCAGTTATCAAAAACTGAACGATAAAACTATTTCAAACAAATTTACCCCTTCAGTTTTTTATTATCCATACGGAAAAACGATTCCGGTCTTTTATTATTTCAAATCAATAGTCGTATACAACACACAATACTTTTCTCTATATTATTTATTTTAATAGGAATATATCTGTACTATAGTAATTATTAGATGATTATTTAAAATTACGTGTAGAGTCTTATGTGTGGAGGGTTTATATCCGCTCAAGTCTCAAAAAATAGAAGAGATAAACAGTTAGTTATGCTATTTTTTGCATTTAATTTTTGAAATTAATGGCTTATGACTTTGCACTAATCAGCCGCTTGGAATAGCATAGAGTTAAAAGTTCACTGTTCTTTAATTTCTCTTAAACTAACAAGTTGCAAATTTACAGGTAAAGTCCACACAGGAAAATCAATATGAATCAAACAATGTAAAGCAATTTTAAGCAGCAAGTCTTGAGAACAAATTTATTTGTAACGGATAAGCCAAAATTTGTTCGGAAGTAAATAACAATCTTTGCAGCAGAAAATTTATTATTTAAAATAGGAACACCCTCCATCTATTAAATTATCGGGAGTAGGTTAATGGCGGTAATCGCAGTAATTGATTATGACATGGGAAATTTGCACTCAGTTTGTAAAGCTTTAGAAAAAGCTGGTGCAACTCCTAAAGTTACAAGTTCTCCAAAAGATTTGGAAAAAGCTATGGCAATTGTATTACCTGGAGTTGGTTCATTCGACCCAGCAATGCAAAGTTTAAGAGCGCGAGGTTTGATTGAACCAATCAAAAATATTATTCATAGCGGTAAACCTTTCTTAGGAATATGTCTGGGAATGCAAATCCTTTTTGAATCCTCTGAAGAAGGTGTTGAAAATGGTTTAGGAATCATTCCGGGAAAAGTAAGACGTTTTCGTCCTTCTCAGGAAATAAGAATTCCTCATATGGGTTGGAATCAATTAGAAATAACTCAAGCAAGAAGTCTTTTGTGGGAGCATTTACCCCCCCAACCTTGGGTATATTTTGTTCATTCTTTCTATGTTGACCCTGTAGATAAAAAGGTAAATGCAGCAACTGTAACTCACGGTAGTCAAACTGTAACTGCTGCTGTTGCTTACGATAATGTCACAGCAGTTCAGTTTCACCCCGAGAAATCTTCTAATGTAGGATTACAAATCCTTTCTAATTTTGTATCCCAGGTACGCGAAAAAATCGCTGTTTAAGCCGTTCAAACTGTTTAATAAATTTGTAAGTACCTTACATTTAATTGCCGATGCAAACAATTCAAATTTAATGCAATAATTAAATTCGTGTTTTCTGCTATATTCAATATCTGGCAGTAAAGGGTATTATTGTCCCTAAAATCTTCAACTACACGAAACTGATTTTGTTAAGAATTTACGGAAATCGTCAGCTAAAAACATTACCAGGGAAGCAAACCAGACCGACAAGCGCGCGTGTAAGAGAAGCCATATTTAATATTTGGCAAGGAAGAATTGCAGATTGTCGCTGGTTAGATTTATGCACCGGAACGGGTTCTATGGGTGCGGAAGCTTTGTGTCGAGGAGCTAGCCTTATAGTTGGTGTAGAAAAGTCTAAAAGTGCTTGCGGTATTATAAAACAAAATTGGCAGCAAGTAGCAGTTAACGAGCAAGAATGGAGACTTTTGCAAGGAGATATTTTACAGCAGTTACCCAAACTTAACGAACAGCAGTTTGATAGAATTTATTTTGACCCACCTTATGCAAGTGATTTATATCAGCCAGTATTAGAAATTATTAATCGCTACAAGCTTTTAGATATGAATGGAGAAATTGCAGTAGAACATAATCCCAAATTGTGGACATCACCAGAAATTCCTGATTGGGAAATCTGTCGTCAAAAAGTTTATGGTAATAGTGCTGTGAGTTTTTACTGTTATCAGTGTTAGCGAAGCGTCTCCTGAAAGGAGATAGCGCGTCCCGATAGGGACATACACTCAACAGTTACCAGCGAACAGTTAAAAATTAAAATCAGGGATATTTGAATAATTTTGCAAATATTTATTGCAGCAATGCTTAAAATCATAATTTAAAAACAAAAGTCCTCTAGAAGAGGACTAAATAAAGCTTTGTTTTCAACGATACAGAAAAACAGCAGATTCTTGCTTATCAGCAACGACCTCTAATAATAGCCAGTCAACCATAACCCCATAACTGCTCACTGTTCGCTAATAACCATCAGAGTCCGAGTTCGTTTCCGCGCTTGTATTGCTCGTAAGCTTTGTAAAATAATCCAGCTAGAGTTACGAAAACTAAACCTAAAACCATTCCATCAAGTAAAGGTTCAACCATTACAATCTCCTTTTGGCAATTAATTTCATATTTGTTTACTGTTTTTCATTTTATCAAATAAGACACCCTATAGCCCTCCCAGAGAGAATTAGAGCTATATTTTAGGTGCTAAAAATGGCTATAGACGCTTGCAGAGACAGTCAAGAACTTTTAAGCTATGTGTATGAAATGAAATATTTTTTGTAGACATTGACTTTGACAGCAAACCTTTTGGATAACCAGATTACCAAACCTGACACTTTAATAGGGCGAATCGCGTTCTTTTTATTAGCGATTTTGCTCACAATCGCGTTCTTGATTTTTGCTGTAAATATGGTAAGAACTTCCGACCCCTATATTAAAAATGTTCTTTCTAAGACAGGAAATCCTATTCAAGGACATGCGATTTTTCAAATTAACTGTGCTGGGTGTCATGGTTTGGAAGCAACGGGAAGCGTGGGACCTTCTTTACAAGCGGTATCTAAACGTAAATCTCGTTATGGACTAATACACCAAGTTATTAGCGGAGAGACCCCTCCAATGCCTAAATTTCAGCCTAATACTAAGGAAATGGCTGATTTATTAAGCTATCTTGAAACGCTTTAGAGTTGAGCTATAGAGCTTGAAAAAATGAGGACATAAGGCTGAGATTATAAATAGTTCATGTATACTATTTTCTCTATGTACTATATTGTATTAAGCTAAAATTTGAGACTGATAATTCAAAATCTAAAATTGCTTACCTTTGAATTTTGAGAATAGACTGATTGCTATGAGTAGGAAAACGCCTGATAATGCTACTATTTTCAAGTGTGAATTTTCCCAATGTTTAACTGCGATCGCAATTAATGCCCATGCTGTAACACCGCTGTAGGTAACATCTTGGCGCTGAGCAAGTGCGAGAGTCGCGATGAATGTGGCAATGATTACCATAATTGCAGTCCAGTTTTCCGCTGAGATACCGAAACCGTTCCAATTGTTAATATGTAAAGCACTTGCGATATTAACGATAGTAGCAACGCTTATCCAACCAAGATAAATACCTACGGGATAGCGAATAAACCATTTTTCACTACGAGACACAGGTGTAGTTCCAATTCCCAAGCGCAGATAAATAATTATCAAAGGTATTAAAATCCACAGCATTGCGATAACTGATGCAGCGAAATACCGAGATAAAAATAGATATACCCAAACGCTTTGAGCGACAGATGCAATAGTTAATAGATATCCGATTTTGCGTAAACTGGGATTCTCTCGTTGAGAAGGTAAAACTTGATAGATTGCCAAAGCGAATAATCCAAGGTAAATTAATCCCCATATAGCAAAGGCATAATTAGCGGGAACGATTAGAACGTCTTTAAATAAGGTGTTTGATACTCCTCCAATAGTAAGTCCGTTAAGTGGGAAGATATTTGATAAAACGTTAACGATAAAAGCTAGTACTACAGCAGCTAGAGTGATAAATTGCCGTACAGTATCTTTAGAATTAGAATTACTAGTTGAATCTTGCATAGAATTTTGACAAGCTCGCTTACTCTCTATGCTTGATAGCCTATATTGTCTTGGGATAAATATTCAAATTTTATTAAAGTCTTTATGATTTTAATTTTGATTTACATAGATACAACTAATATCAAGAGATTAATATCGAGAAATTAATACTAAGAACATATTTAGCTTTCTTTACTTTACAACAGATGAATTATGAAGCTGCAAATTCCGAAATTCTTCTTTCCTCAAAACTTCTAAAAGCCAAAACCACTTTATCTTTGGGAATTCCTTGAGCTAAGAAATCTACAGCTACACCTTCTTCAGTACCATCATGCTGAATCCAAAGTTTATTATCAATGATATCTATATGTATTAAAGTACCATAAATGCGATAACCATTTTGCCATCCAGCTTCCACCAATAAATATCTATCTCTCGTTCTATCAAATACCAATTCTACTTGTACATTCTCATCATTATCTAAAAAATTAGCGTAATCTTGCAGTACTTTTTCGACAATATTACGGTATTTATTATTTAACGAATCCATCTGACAATTTCCTCCTTATTAATATCGAAGGTGAATAAACGAATAATCCCATCTTCAAGTAGAATTTGACCTGCTTCTTCTTCAAAAACTCTTCTACGAGTATCTTCACTAACTGCAAGATAAAGAATATATTCTGGATAATAGCGTTTTAATAAAGGAGCATACAAAATAAACTGACCAACTGCTTGTTCTAAATCTTTCATATCGGAAGCACCGATAAAGCTTTTTACCTCAACCGCTATTTTTTCAACCCCTCTTTCTGCTGCTAAAAATCGCTCTGCACCTAAATCAACAAAAAGATTTCTTCCACGAGCTAAACGAATCCGTAATGGGTCATGGGTAATCGTCCAACCATCTTTAATTAAAGACTTTTTTACAGTTTCATGATATTTATCTTTTGCTGGCATAATTATATATTGATTTACGGCTATGATTCGCAGATAAATTTGAAAAAAATATTACGATAAATGCTTCTAAATTAATTATGAATGCAGACGAGTTAGTAGTTCGATATGATGAAGGAGAACGAAACTTTAATGGTATTAAATTATATATCCAAGATGTTGATATTCCCGAAGATATTATCTGTCGTCATGGAAATTTGATTTGGAATACTATTATGCCAGATAAGACTATTAAAAAAAGTCCTTACATTGGTATCTTCCCCGGACGTTAAATATATTTTTATAATTATCTAAATGTTAACTAAACTGTCTTGCGTAAAATCTTGCATACCGACGCTCAAAAGCCAATAATTCATCATGGGTACCCGACTCCACCACTTCCCCATGTTCCATTACTAAAATTCTGTCGCATTTCCTCACCGTACTCAAACGATGAGCAATGATAAACACCGTCCGATTCACCATCAATCTTTCCAAAGCTTCCTGTACCAAAGCTTCCGATTCCGAATCTAAAGCAGATGTCGCTTCATCTAATATCAAAATTCTCGGATTTAATAATACAGCACGAGCTATCGCTATCCTCTGTCTTTGACCACCAGATAATTTCGCTCCTCTTTCCCCAACCACTGTATAATAACCATCGGGCATTTGACTGATAAAATCGTGAGCGTTAGCAACTTTTGCTGCTTCCTCAACAGCTTCCATATCAAATTCATTTTGTCCAAAAGCAATATTCCCAGCAATCGTACCCGAGAACATGATAGTTTCTTGAGGGACTATCCCAATTTGTCTTCTCAAACTATTGAGAGTAACGTCTTTTATCTCAACTCCATCAATTAATATTTCACCTTTTGTAACATCATAAAATCTTGGTAAAAGATTAACAAAAGTAGTTTTACCAGCACCAGAAGCACCAACTAGAGCAACTGCTTCCCCTGGCATTACTAATAAGTTAATATTGTTAATTACGGGTTTATCTGCTTCGTAAGCAAAGCTAACGTTACGATACTCGACCTTACCCGTAACAGTCGGTAAAGGAATTGCATTTGGTTTTTCAACTACTGCTGGTTTAATTGCTAATAATTCAAAAACTCTATCAACAGAAGCTTCCCCTTCCTTAAACAAATTATAATTATTAGTAGTATGGCTTACCGGGTCAATTAATAAAGCTGCTGCTGATAGATAACTAAAAAAAGTTCCAACGGTAATATTATCTAAAGAAATCTGCCAAGCTGCAAAAAACAGCAATAATATAAAACTTAGTGCTTGTAAAAATCCAATAGTGGGAATTTGAATCGCTTTTAATCTCTCCGTATTATATTTAGCTCTTAATGTACCTTCTGCTTCCTTACTAAACCGAGCAATTTCATAATTTTCAGCAGCAAAAGCTTGAATAATCCGAATTCCACCAAACACTTCCGTTAAAATTGCCGATAAATCCGATACTTGATTTTGGCTTTGTCGAGAATACTTTTGTAAACGATTCCCAAACCAACCAATCAAAACTCCCATCAACGGAGCAATTACTAAAGTTGCTAAAGTTAATTGCCAACTCAGGTAAATCATATAGATGGGAATTGCAATTAACTGTAATGACGAAGGGATAAAGTCGTGAAACATCTTGTGGACAACTTCCCCTACTCTATCTACATCTTCGGTGAGTCGATAAGATAAATCCCCAGCTTTTGCAGTTTCAAAATACGATAAATTCAACTTTTGGAGATGAGCGTAAACCTGTTTGCGGAGATGATAAGCTACCCTTAAAGCAGCTTTCGCCATATAAATATCTTGAATTGACTGAAAAAATCCTCTAATTAAGAAAACCACAGCTAAAATAACCGCTAGCTTGGCTATCTCTAAAACATTACCTTCCCCAAAAGGAGCGGATAACTGTTCCACAAGCTTTATTAATCCCAATGTTGCAATCACATATCCGATAATTCCCACGAAACCCTTGACGATAGTTTGCCATTGGGGACGGATATAAGGTGAAAGTTGCCAGTAATTAGAGCGATTCAAACTGATAGTCCCATTCTTTATTTACCAATCTTCAGACGGTATCAGCTTTGTGGTAGTTTCTCAAATAATTTCCCGATACAGTTTTTGGGAATTGGTAATTGGGATTGAATTTACAATAAAGTCTTGATTTATTAAAAGTATGGGATAAGGAGAAATTTTGTCGCGATTAATTTGTCTTGAGATAAAAATTGTGGTATTGTAAAATTATTATGGGAGAAGGTGCGCCTATATATGGTCTGTTTTTCAATAAGTGAACGGGTAAAATCAATTCTCTTCAATATTTATCCTTTCAGAACTTAAGAGGATGTTTTAAAAGTATCTGGCGGTTAAAACCGCTACTACACGGGCTAAGTCCACCTCCGTGGACTAATTATTTTTAACCCAGGTCGCCGGGTTTTGCTTGTGTAGCCGCGACTTACAGTCGCCAGGTAAGGTATTAAATCAGACTTTTAAAACATCCTCTAAGGAATTAACGAATTAATCTTTTTCAAAAATAGGTGATGAAAGTTGTAAAAATAAAATTTTAATTTCTGTGTTTTTATTTGCTTGGGAAGGAAATTGTGGTATTGTAAAATTATTATGGGAGAATGTGCGCCTATATATTGTCTGTTTTTAAATAAATGAACGGGTAAAATCAAACTTCTTCAAGATTTATCCCTTCCACAAGATTATTAATCATCATCAATTTGTCTATGGAATTGGCAATAGTCAAATTCAAACCATTACCAATTACCCATTACCCATTACCCATTACCCATTACCAATTACCCATTACCCATTACCCATTACCTTATATTGGCTTCCCATTTTCGCTGTGGACTAGCTCGACGTATATTTCGCCAAATTTGAGTAGCAGCCATCGTACCATCAGCGACAGCAACAGAAACTTGATTTAGTCCTTTTTTCAAATCTCCTAAAGCAAAAATACGTTCGTGAGTGGTTTGAGCTAAATCATGAGTTACTAAATTTTCACCATCCCATTCCAATCCATCGATTCCCTTCAAATATTTATTGTGGTAAATCGAACCCATATTAATCAAACCAGTGGTTGCTTCAATTACGGTACCGTCTTCTAATTCAACACCACTCATTTTATGTTTCTCACCCAGGAATTTAGCAATCTTTTGCTCGTAGAGGGGATAACCATATTCTGCTAACTTCTGCTTCATCTCCTCACCCACTTCACATAATCCGTGAGTCAATACAGTAATATAAGGAGTAAACCAGTTCATTACAAAAGCAGCATTAATTTGAGATTCCTTTCCTGCAATCAAAACCGCTCGCTGGTCCCACATATCAAAACCATCACAAATCATGCAGACGTGCAATGTATATCCTGCATAATCGTAAACATTCTGCATGTTTTCCAATTCTGGTAAAACATCAATCACACCCGATGCAGCAATTAAATATTTACTTCTAAATACTTGGTAAATACCGTCTTTTCTACCAATTTTAGTTTTAACTGCAAAGGTATCACCTTCATCAGTCACGTCTTCGACAAATCCCTGTAAATGGTCGGAACCCCATTCAATAGCTTGTTTCGTAGATTGATTAACAATCGAACATCCGCTAGTATCCGGACTTAATCCCACATAATTGCGTAAATCCTGCATCCATATCGAACGTCCTTTCCCTTTTTCAATTACAAGACATTTTAATCCATAACGAGCAAGATAAATTGCAGCCGATAAACCACCCATTCCACCACCTACTACGATGGCATCGTATACTGTATCAGCACGTTCGGCAAGATTCTTTTTAGTTAGTTTCATAATTACGACTCCAACTCAATTGTTAAGTATTTGATAAAAAAAATGGCTCTTCAGCACAAAGCGATGCTAAAACAGATAAAAAAAAGGAACAGGGAAAATCTTTTCTTAACCAAATTTAAACTTCAAAAAGATAATTTCCCCTCATAGTAATAGTTTCAGCTTTATTTTATAAAATTTAAACATACTATACGTGAGACCACTCGGCGGTGTCAGTCTCTGTCCCGTCGAAGTGGCGAACCCGAAGGGTGATGAACAAAAAAAATGTATACCAGCTTGAATGTACTTTATTACTATCAGTTATCAATACATTATTAAATCACTATATTGCCAAAATTATAAAAATAATGCTTGGCGATCGCAAAATTTTGGGTGTGAATTTTGGGTGTGAATTTTTATATTTGAGATATTGAATATAAGTTGATAATAAAGGGATTTAACAGAGATAAAAAATCCTTGAATCGTAAATAGTTTACCGCAAAGTATGGGGGATATTAACACCCCCAAACTTATGATAAAATCCAAATTTACCTACAGAACTATCCTACAAATTCACGACGAGGTTCGGAAACACCAGCCGACTTACCTCCCTTTAGATAAGCCAACATAGTATCAGCATCGGAAACCTCAAAGGGGTCAGTAGGACAGTTATCAGCAAAATCTGGTTCAACGAACATCTTTTCAATCTTGCCATCGTTGACTAACATGGAATAACGCCAAGAACGATATCCGAAACCAAGATTGGATTTATCTACAAGCATTCCCATTTTACGGGTAAATTCACCGCTACCATCGGGAAGCAGGTAAACGTTCTTTGCTCCAATTTGTTTACCCCATTGGAACATTACAAAAGCATCGTTAACAGAAACGCAAATAATTTGGTCTACACCTTGAGCTTTAAATTCATCATATAATTCTTCATAACGCGGTAAATGATTGGAAGAACAGGTAGGAGTAAACGCACCAGGTAAAGAGAAAACTACTACTTTCTTTCCAGCAAAAATATCTTTAGTTGTCTTGTCTTCCCAGCGGTAAGGATTGGGACCCGGAACCGACTCATCCCGAACCCGAGTCTTGAATACAACGTTAGGAACCTGTTCGATTGCAGCCATAATTACCTCTTTGTTTTACTGATGATACACTCGTTGAGAGCAAACTTGATTCATTACTAACTTAGAATAATTCTTAGTTAAGAATAGTTCAATAGAGATAATTACTCATTTATAATTTTTGATATTTTGTTAGAATAGCATTTATATAAAGCATTTAATATTTAAAATAAGCTTCTGTTTTGATTCAATCCGAGCGGTATTGATTGAAGAATAGGAAAGATAAGCGATATGAAAAAACAAGCTGATAAGATAGTTCAGATTTTAAAGTCTAAGGGATTGCGAGTAACACCTCAAAGATTTGCGGTGTATTCTAATTTGTTGAATCGGGAAGACCATCCCACAGCAGAACAGATATTAATTAGTTTGAATCAAGACAGTCCGACCTCTTCTCAAGCGACAATATATAGTTCTCTACAAGCTTTGAGGGATGTGGGTTTGGTTAGAGAGGTATTGTTAGAAGAAGGTGTATGTCGTTACGATGCAAATATTTCTTCTCATCATCATTTTCGGTGTAATAAATGTGGAAAGATTGAGGATATTGATTGGGGACAGGTTGAAGGAATTAGTTTTAAAGGTCTTCGTTCGGGGTTGACTGTGGATAATTATGAGTTGACGTTAAGGGGTGTTTGCGATTGTTGTCAGGACAGTTTGGAGTGAGGGAGTGAGGGAGGAGTGAGGGAGGGAGTGAGTGAGGGAGTGAGGGAAAATTTTGATAGGCAATTTTAGACCAAGATAGGAGTAATAGTTGATTATTGCTTAATTTTATAATTTCTTGAATTGGGTTAATTTGTGATAAATCCTTTTTTTATGTCTATTTTTTAGATTTTTTTAGATTGCTAGAGAATCCTTGATAATCGTCTTTAAAATTCAATAAAACAATTTGAATTGAAACAATATTCAATATCTAATCAAAAAATTAATTTAATTAAAAAAAATAGATGTTGGTTAATTTATATCAACTCAAAACGCTACTGTTAAATTACAATGCAATATGAATTAACTCAGTTTAAACCTAAGACTATCAATAAATAATTAACAAGGTCAGCTTGAAAAGGTTGTTAGAGTCAAAAATATGTTTTAGGAATCGATTACGATAGAGCTTATTTATCACTTATCGTACAAATTTCTGAAAATGAATAAACATGAAATTTACTGATTTGACTGCTGAACAATTGATTGAGCTTTATAACAACGGAGAAAGAAACTTTGCTGGTATTCGATTTGGTAGAGAGTTGGACGGTGTTGATTTGAGTGGGTCGAATTTTAATGGTGCTACTTTCCAAGCTGATATGATTGGAACTAACTTGAGTGATTGTTTTTTGCGAGGAGTTGAATTAGCTGAATGTGATTTGAGTAATGTTCTACTAGTAAGGTCTAGTCTTGTAGGTGGTAATTTGGCTCAAGCTAATCTCAGTGGTGCTGACCTTACAGGTGCTAACCTGACTCGTACTGAATTAAGCGAAGCTTTGGTTACTAATGCTAACTTTAGTAATGCTTATTTGAATAATGCTGTTGGGGTTGAAGTTGATTATTGGTTGGAAATTGGTTGTATTTTTTATAAAACTACTATGCCAGATGGTAGTATTTTCGGATAAATTTCTGGGGTAACTAAAACTAGTGTTTGTTCAAATGAAGAAATTTATGGGAATTGAAGAGTTATTATTACCATTTCGGAAAAAGTTGATTATGATGAAGTTTGTGGAATTGTTGAGCGGAATTTACCCGAATTGAAATCACAAATTGAAGCTATTTTACAAGATTTGAATCATTAACCATTAACCATTAATAATAAACAATGACTCTAAAATGAATCCATAGGTTGGGTCGAAGAATAAAATTCAATATAACCTAGAGTTTAGAATCTAGAAGATAATTGTTAAATAATTCATATCAAATCTTTTATGCTGGTGTTGGGTTAGGAGACAATATCAATTTACTTGTTTATTTTCAAGCTTTTTTTACGTCTAACCCAACCCAACTCGATATTACTTACAAATTCTTGTCTATATTAAATAAAAAATGGTTCTCGAATAATTATGTTTTATCTGCTTTCATAAAATCAAGTTCGGAAATTGCTGTTTCTTCTTTGTACCAGCCAGAAAATACAGCTAACTTCTCTTTATCTACATAAGAAGCTTGTTCTAAAGATTCTCCAGCACATTGAAAATAAATTCGCGAACCTTGAGTTTTTGTTTGTAGATTCATACAGCGACTTGCATCAATATCTATCTGAAATTCTGCTTTTCTACCGTCTTCTTGATAAACCAGAAAATAACGGGGTACATCAAAAAATAGTACGTCTGCTCGCTCGTAAAATTCAACCCGATAACCTGGGATATCTATTGCATAACGTGTTTCTGAAATTAAGGTATGGAATGTATAAATTGAGAAAGATATAAATAAGGATAACATTGCTAGATTGCTATATTTTTTCCAGGATTGAGGTAAAAATTTTCTCAACAGCAATCCTATAATTAATAATGGTAATCCTATAATTATTAGTACTATCAAGCTTACTACGACTAATCCAACAATAATTTCCATTTCTTCTTATCTAAAATTAAATAAATCATTATCTATTCATCTATATATATAGCGAGTATAGCTATTTACCTAACTATAGTTAAAATAGTAATAATACTGAAACTTAAATAAAAATGCTCGGTAAACCAATTAAGCTTAAATAGGATTACCGAGTATTTTTTTAATGATATTTAATTGATAATGAATAATGAATTACTAATCCAAAGATTTTAAACCAATAGCAATCTTACTATGCTGTTCAATTTGTCCCATTACCTGTTTTGCTCGTTTAATTACCGTTGCTGGTAAACCTGCTAATCTTCCAGCTTCAATTCCATAGGATTTATCAGCACCACCAGGTTGAACTTGATGTAAAAAGATAATTTGGTCTGGCATTTCTTTCACCGTCACCTGGTAATTAGCAACGTTATCTAATAAAGAAGCTAATTCGTTAAGTTCGTGGTAGTGAGTTGCAAAAATTGTTCTGGCTAAAAGTTCCGTTGCAATATATTCTCCTACAGCCCATGCAATAGATAAACCGTCGAAAGTTGCCGTACCTCTACCGATTTCATCTAACAATACTAAAGACCTTGAAGTTCCATGATTGAGAATATTCGCTGTCTCGTTCATTTCCACCATGAAGGTTGATTGTCCGGTAGCTAAATCATCAACAGCACCAACACGAGTAAATATTCTGTCGCAAATTCCTAAAGTTGCTGAAGCTGCTGGAATAAAGCTTCCCACCTGAGCCATTAATTGGATTAATCCTACCTGACGTAAATAACAACTTTTTCCGCTAGCGTTTGGGCCGGTAAGAATAATTAAATCGGGAGAATCATTATCTTGATTACTTTGAATATCTAGATTAAGTTGATTACTTTGATTATTTTGATTACCTTGATTACTTTGATTATCTTGATTTTTATCTCTTCCTAGATAAGTTGAATTAGGAACGAAGAAACCAGCGGGTAAAGATTGTTCTACAACTGGGTGTCTACCGTGGATAATTGTAATTTCTCTTCCTTCAACAATTTCCGGACGACAATAACCTTGAAATACCGCTAATTCTGCTAAACCACACAACACATCAGCAGCAGCAACAGCACGAGATATATTACGGATAATTTCAGCTTGAGAACCAACTTCTTCTCTCAACGCAAGAAAGATATCAAATTCCAACTTGTTTAAATCATCTCTCGCAGTTAAAATCCTTGCTTCCCTTTCCTTCAACTCCGGAGTTATATAGCGTTCTTCATTAGTTAAAGTCTGTTTGCGAATATAATTATCCGGAACCTTCTCAGCTAGAGCACGAGAAACGCTGAGATAATAACCAAAAGTCTTGTTATAACCAACCTTTAATTTAGGAATCCCCGTTCTTTCCCTTTCATCAATCTCTAAATTCGCAATCCACTTCTGGTCTTCCTCTACTAACTGCTTTCTCTCATCTAATAAAGGATTTATTCCTTCTCGAATCAAACCACCTTCCTTAATTTGTATTGGTGGTGATTCCACAATATGAGCTTTGATTTTCTCCGCTAACTCTTCCATAGTCGGAGGAACCTTTTGTAAAGCTTTCAAAAAAGGAGAACGAGCATCTTTAACTAAATTACCCAACTGCGGTAACTTCGATAAAGAATCCGCTAAAGCAAATAAATCCCGAGCATTCGCAGTTCCAGAACCACTACGTCCCGACAACCTTTCCAAATCGTAAATTTGCTTTAATAAACCCCGTAAATCTTGACGTAAAGTTGTATTTTCAGCTAATTCCTGTATCGTATCCTGTCTCGATTTAATTCCCTTAATATCCAACAACGGCTGTAATAACCATCTTTTTAAAGCACGACCACCCATAGCAGTAGTCGTTCTATCCATAGCCCAGGATAAAGAACCGTGATAAGTACCATCCCGAATCGTTTGAGTAATTTCTAGATTACGTCTCGTTGAATAATCTACAACTAAAAAGTCAGTAAAAGTATAGGTTCTTAAAGGTTGTAAAGGAACCTTATTTTCCTTTTGTGTCTCCTCAAGATATTCCAATAAACCACCAGCAGCACGAACCGCTAAAGGTAGATGGTCGCAACCAACCCCTTCCAGAGAGCGCAATTTGAACTTTTGCAATAACCGACTTCTCGCTTCACCGCTCGAAAACGGAACTTGCGATCGCAACGAATAACAAAAAGAAGTAGGCAGACATTCAGGTAAACTATTCGACTTTTCACCAGGTCTGAGTAAAGCACCTAAATCTGGAGCATTCGTAGGAAATAACACCTCACTCGGTTGCAGTCGCATCAACTCCTGAGTTAAATGCTCCAAATTACTGGTTTGAGTAGTTAAAAATTCTCCCGTCGAAATATCAGCATAAGCCAAACCCCAATTATCTCCCGCAATTACCACAGCAGCTAAATAATTATTTCGACTTGCTTTTAACATCCCATCTTCTAAAAGAGTACCGGGAGTTAATATTCTAGTAATTTCCCTTTTTACCAAACGACCACCAGTTACCTGAGAAGCATCTTCCACCTGGTCGCAAATTACTACCGCATAACCTTTTTCTACTAATCCAGTAGCATGACGCTCCCAAGAATGATGGGGAACACCACTCATAGCTACCCTTCCCACATTAGCACCAGCTTGTTTACTAGTTAAAACCAGTTCTAATTCCTGAGCTAAAGTTACAGCATCTTCAAAATAACATTCAAAAAAATCACCCACTCTATAGAAAAGTACCGCATGGGGATGTTTCTCCTTGGTTTCAACATAATGCTGGTACATCTGACTCAGCTTTGTTATATCCACCGTGCGATGGTCGGTGATTGTTGTACTAGAATTTTTAGATGCAGTCATGGATAAATGATACTGATTGCCACCGGACAATATATGATAATAACCCGATACCAGGATTATCAGGAAGTCGCTCAAGGTTTATTTATCTTTCGTCTTGATTTTTAGTTTTTAGTTAAAGTTTTAACCTCTTGTTGTAGTAATGCAGTACTACTGGATATTCATCAATAGGGAAATATTGATATTACCGTAATCTCATGCTAATAGACTCGTTTTTTACAAATACCATTTATATTTTCGTCGTTTTTTTAGTTATAAATACGATTTCTATTTGGATGAATCAAAAATTTAATACTGTTTTTATTAAGTGTGGTG
The DNA here is from genome assembly GCF_002368095.1 of Calothrix parasitica NIES-267. GTDB lineage: Bacteria > Cyanobacteriota > Cyanobacteriia > Cyanobacteriales > Nostocaceae > Rivularia > Rivularia parasitica. The sequence goes on from NZ_AP018227.1 coordinate 737,409, forward strand.
GGACGAAAAATTGAGATTTTTACGATTGATGACGGTTAGTATCTATTTTTCAACGTAGAGCTTGTTTATAAAGACGGTTTTTATTGCAGTTTTCTCAGGGTTCTTAGATGTATTTTTTACAATCAGCTTTTATGTTTTGGCTTCCTATAAGCTAGTAATAAATACGATTTTTTCGTTTTTGTAGTCAAATAAATTACCTTTTAAATTTTTGGAAAAATACTTTGATATTGAAGCTGTTTTTACAACTTTAGAGCGACGGGAGATTGGCAACGGATAGAGTTGGTAACGGATGAATTTTTAATGTGGTTCGGAAGAAGTTAAACGGATATTGGTTTTAATTGGATAGATTTTTGAATCTGACCTTGATAAAGGGAATTGAACTAAAGTTTATTTTTCAAGCGTTTATATACGGTTTTTATAAATTGATTTTTGTATGAAAAGTTTTTTGCTTAACAAATCTCAATATTTTAAAATCGAATTTTCTGGGTTTGAGACTGCTAATTGTGATAAAAAATTACGAAATTTTCGTTAATTGAGAATAGTATCATTAATATTGCAAGTCTTATCATTTAATCAACGATTTTACGTTGTTTGAGTAGCGGTATAAAAAGTCTGTATTTTTTTTGGAAAAAAATTTTGATATCATCTGATTGGGATGTGTATATACTTTTTTCTTTATTTATTAAAGTAAGGGTTTATTTTATTTTTCTGATTGTTTTTGATTAAATAAATTTTATTAGTCAGTCCGAATAGTTCCGTCTGGCATTATAGTGTTATCGAAAATAGCACCACCATCAATCCAGAAATTAATAGCGACCGTAAGATTTACGTTAGTTAGCTTAACCCCATCGAGCCACACGGATTCCATGTTAGCTCTACTAAGATTAGCTCCATCAAGATTAGCTCCCCAAAAAACTGCAGAGTATAAATCGGCAGCTATTTCTTCTCTTTCCATATTTCATCTCTTAACCCCAAACAGTCAGATTAAATTGATTTAACTCGAATTTCTTCTAGTAGTCGTCTTGGAATAATCTCTCAACATTCGGATTTGAAACACCTTGACTAAAAGAATTTTCTACGATTTTCAATCTATTTTACTTCTATAAGCAAGAACCATACGAGTTCTTGAATAATGCTTCAAAATTAAATCATTCCAACCACATATCACAAAGATGGCGTTACGCTTTACGCCTATCTCCGCTTATCGCCAATCTAATAACGGTTGATAATCAATTGAAAATATCTTCATTTCTGAATTGGTTCGGCTACATAGTAGAATATTTTATAAAGAAAGAAAAATCTGGTTATTACTGGTCAGATATGAGAAAAAGATGGGTTTTTGAGCGGCGAGGATTTAGGGTACCTTGAGCAGCAAACATTTAACCTGTGTAAATATAGTTGAAAGATATTGGGTTACGACGCAATATAGATTGTGAATTAAAAACTTAAATTATCTTCATCGTCTAACCCAACCTACAATTTAATCAAGTTTGAAATTCGCATCAAAAGATAAAGAAAAATAAAGGTAGGATTTGTGAAGGAGATAAAGGATAGAATTCGTCGGTATTTCAATCTCAGTTCACAAATTGCTCAACTAGATAATGGAGAATTGCGTTCTTTATTTAAAGGTAGTGGTCAATCAAGCTTGGGTTGGGGACGAACTCATATTGTAGAAGTTGGAGAACATCGAGTTTTTGTGAAACGGATTCCGGTGACGAAACTTGAATATGAAAATCTGTTTTCTACAAAAAATCTCTACAGTTTACCAACTTATTTTAATTACGGACTTGGTTCTGCTGGTTTGGGAGCAGCTGGTTTAAATATTTTTCGCGAACTCATCGCTAATATCAAGATTACCAATTGGATATTAGAAGGAGAAGTCGCGAATTTTCCGTTTATGTATCATTATCGGATTATTCCATATCAAGGGAAACATATAGATTTAGATAAATCGCTTTTGAAAGACTTTGTGGAATATTGGGGGAATAATTCTAATATCGGGAATTATATGACTGATAGAGCGAATGCTAATTATGAGTTGGTTTTGTTTTTGGAGTATATTCCCTATGTTCTCGAAACATGGTTGTTGGGAAATCCGAGTCAACTTCAAAAAACTTGGGATAAATTACAACAGTCTATAACCTTTTTAAGGAATAAAGGGATTATTCACTTTGATTTACATTTTGGTAATATTCTCACCGATGGAGAACAGATATATTTAACTGATTTTGGTTTGTTGGTTGATAAGAGTTTTGCTTTGAGTTCCGAGGAAGTATCTTTCTTCGAGCAGAATCGATTTTATGACTATGGAGAAGTATTGCGGAATCTCGGACTTTTAATTCGAGGTTGGTACAATTCTTGTTCGGAGGAGGATAAATACAGAATTATGGAAAAATATGGTTTTGATAAGGATTTGGAAAATTATAAGTTAGGAAAAGTGTTGTTGGAGAATATTGAACGGATAAACGCTGATGGGGATATCGAGTTAGATAAATTCTACGTTGATAGTATTGTCAAATATCGCAGGATTATTACGTTGATACAAAACTTCTTTGTTGAAATATGGGGAAATAATCGAAAGGATACACAATTTCCTCATGCTGAATTACAAGTAATGCTTGAGGATACAGGATTTCTTACCAGTTCGTAATTAAGGTAAGTGGAGCTAGAAATTTTTCATCAATTAAATCTAGATAAACTACATCTTTAAACGACCTTAAACGACCTTCTTAATTTATCGCGATCGCATCGACCTAATGTAGACCAGAAGCGATATTCGCGATATTGCTGGTTAACGAATCAAAGCTTCTAATTATTTATCTTTTTATTTATCGCGATCGCATCGACCAAATGTATATCAGAAGCGGAATTCGTGACATTGTTGGTTAACGAGTTAAAGTTTATAACCTCACCCCATAAGGTAAAGCAGTGTAAAAGACTTTTCCTTGCTTCTTGCTAAAAATATCAGATTCTCCCGTTTCAATCTCAACTCAATATATTATTGCTTCACAAGTAATTTGAATTACAAAATAATTACTTTATATCCAAAAAATTCAAGTCTGTATTTCAAATTCCTCTGGGTCAACTCCCCAATTTACCCAACGTATACTTTCCCTCGCTGAATTAATATTGGGTGGAACTCTTAAAAAATGAATATGTCCCGTACTCGGACAAGTCATTTTTAATAAATGCATTGCTTCTGAATTAATTTCGGTGTAATTTTCAATCTTGAGTAAAGTATATTCCTGCCAAGAATCTAATTCAATCGCTCCCAATTCTTTACAAATCCGGTTGAAACCGATATTTTGAACCAAAATTCGTCTTAATTCAGCTTGTTGTTAATCAAGTTTGAACTGCAAATTCCTCTGGGTCAAATCCCCAATTTACCCAACGTATACCTTCCCTCGCTGAATTAATATTGGGTGGAACTCTTAAAAAATGAATATGTCCCGTACTCGGACAAGTCATTTTTAATAAATGCATCGGTTCATTAGCATCTTGCGATTCCCATTCATCAACTTCAATATAATTATTAATTTTGAGTAAATTATATTCTTTCCAGGAATCTAGTTCTTCTGCTCCCAATTCTTCGTAAATCCGATTGAAACCAACTTCGTGTACCAAAACTCTTCTCAATTCCGCATTTCTTTCTTCTAATAACCATTGAGATTTCCATTCCGATGTCGGAATAGTACCGTATTTTTCTGGTAACAACACACCACTATTCGCATATACTTTATAACCGTCAGCATGTTCGATTGCTGGTTCACCATCTCCATAAAGACGGTTTTCTTGATTGAATGATAATTTTATGGGACGGTCACAGATAAAACAGATTCCTTGAAACGGGAAGAACCAAGGACAATTTTTCACGACGTTTTGCAAAATCTGCCATCTTTGTTCGTCATGAGGATAATTTAAGACAGAAATACAAAAGTCATAGTAGCTGCATTCAGCAATTAATAAATCGTATTTGATATACTTCCTCTGGGTATCCATCGGAATAAATTTTTCTTCATCAATGGATTCGAGTAAGTCAAAGTAGGTTAAATCCCATTGTTCTTCCAAAGAGTTGTAAATTTCATTTTCTAAATCAATTATCAGCTTATCTAATAATTCCCCTTCAAAATAATTTTGTGGGTCTTTGACAGATGAATTACGAATTCGATTTAAATTATAAAATTCCCATTCCGGTATTTTTTCAAAATCTAAAATTAACGGAAATCTCAGCTTCTGGAATAAATTGTCGTTCAATCCAAAGCAAATCAAATCATCGTTATCGTTATATTCGTTGATAGCTGAAAAAATACTGTCGAAGAAAAAGATTTTTGGTTCGGGTTCGTTAATTAGTTTATAAGCTGCTTTTACCGATTCTGCTGCTTTATATTTATCAATCCTCTGGGTTGAACGAGCAATATTAAGCCATTTGTCTTTAGAAACTGGAATTAATGCTTGTTGTTCTGGTGTTAATTCGGTAATAGTTGGATTTTCGGACATTTGCAAATTTCAATCCTCTACATGCATTGCTTGTTATCGATATTCAAATTATTCCGTTATATCAACTAAAAGATTAAATCGTGAAAATATTTATCTGAGTAATAGGTTCAATCGCATGGTAGAATATTATTTGAAGAGAGCAAAAATCTGGTTATTATCAGATGAGCGCGATTAAAAATGGGGTTAAAGGAGCGGCGGGTAGCTAAGTAGCCCTGGGCAGGAAACATCTAACCTGAGCATTTTTATAATTAATTATTTTTGCATCTTAGATGTTTCCTGCTCGAATTTAAAAAGATTTAATCCTTCGAGAAGCCTATGTTTATGTCGCCGATTTGACCGGCATTAAATGGAAATTTTTTGACTTGAAATAATGATTTAGTCAAATTTTATTTCCTGAGAGTATTTTACCATGATGTGGAATCACGTTAGCAGGAATATAGTAGAAAGATTTTAAACTTTGATAAAACTGGCTAAAATCCCCAATATTTCCTCTAAAGGTGGAATTGTATATTCAATTAATCCAATAGTCACGGTTTGATTTTCAATTTTGATAAATTTCCAACGGTCTCCAGTGGTAACGGTACCGTAAATAATTGGAATAGAAGTATTATTATTTTCGTTAAATCTTTGTGCTGCTATCATTTCCGCGACACATTGTCCTAAACCACCATTCAAATCTTCTTTTTTCGCTTCCACTACAATTACTGCTGGAGCTTCTAAAAAAAGTTGTTCGGACGAGAGACTAATTAAAAAATCGCAGACTCCGGAAAGTCCAATGGATGTATCTACTGTAAAATCATTCCCAGAAAACAAGCTGATAGAAGATGATGAGATTTCTTTGAGCTCTAGTAAAATTGGACAAATCAACATTTCTGACCGCGCTTTTTCTGTATTTAAGGCTAAAGCTAATGGTAAATACTTTTTGATAAATTCTGCTAGAAATATACTTGGTTGTTGGGGTTGAATGTTATCTAAGAAAGTATTTTGCTCGACAATAGTTAAATTAAAGTCTTGTTTAACCTTTCTCAGACTGAAATCACTGTATGGCATTTTTATTATAGATATAGCTAGATATCGCTTTCGCTTTTATTTGATTTAAGTCTTATCCTCTTCTGAGTCTCAAATAAATCTTTTCAAGCAAAACATAGATATCCATCTTCCATTTTTTTAGCGTATTTAATCATCATATCTGTAATGCTGGGATATAAATGTTCGTTAATTAAACCGATATCATCCACAATTGGAGAGCTATATCTTTTTTCTTGGTCTACAACCGCACAATTATAACCATTTTCCTTAGAAAATATGAGAATTCTATATTTACCTCGGTCTACTTCCCAATCGATAGCAAAATTTAATGCATCTTCTAAAGGTGAAAATAGATAAACCCAAAACGAAGCATATAATTTAACATCCTCAAAAACTTGATTAAGTTGGATTTTACTATAAAATCTACCTCCTTTTTTATCAACACCATTAGACCATTGATAAAGTTGATATATTTCTTCCGATAACTGAAACGGCATATCTTTTACTTTGAAATCTATTTCTTGACGAGTTAAACCCGGAGCTAATAAAGGTACTCGGATTCCATCTTCTTCTAATTGATGTTTTTCTATCCAAATCGAAATTCGTTTTAAAGATAAAGGTTAGCTCAGACATTATTTTCTTTCTCTCCTATAACCTCCAATTCATTTTTATCAACAATATTAAATTCCCCATCCCTCCAACTATCACCAACGCTTTTAATAAAGCTACCCAAGGGAATTGCAACCAATAATCCCAATACTCCCAATAGTTTCGCTCCAATCAATAAAGAAATCACTACCCAAACTGGATTTAAACCGGTAAATTTACTCAAAATACGCGGAGCTACGAAATTATAGTTAAATTGGTCAATTGCTATCGATACTGTTAAAACTTCGATTCCCAACCAAAAATTCTTTAATCCAACTAATAAACTCACTATAGTTATCCCTATACCAGTACCAAAGGGAAATAACGCGAAAAATCCAATTACCAGAGCGAATAATAAATTTAAGGGAACCCGCAAAGCTACAAAAGCCAAACTTAATCCGGTTGCTAAAACAGTCGCTAAAGTTGCTTGTCCGATAAAGTAATTCTGAAAGTCTTCACTCAATGACTCTTTCACCTGTTTACCAATGCGAGCGGGAAACCATTTTAATATCCCCTCCCAAAGGCGATCGCCATTTAAAATCATGTATAAGGTAAGGACTACGGTGAGCAAAATATTGAAAACGCTGCCGATTGTCCCAAATGCGAAACCAATAATACTACCGCTCAAACTTTGAACTTGATTCGATAATCTATTTAATATATCTGGAAGTAAACCACTAAGATTAATCGGTAGCTGTTGAGTAGCAGCCCAATTTTGAAAGGTTTGTAACTGTTGCGTTCCTGAATCAATCCAGTTTGGCAATATATTAACTAGTTCGTTTACCTGTTCGAGAATCAAGGGTAAAACTGTAATTCCTAAACCGACAAATATTATCAGCGCTAGCAGCAAAACTCCCGCTGTAGCTAAGTTACGGTTTACCCCTCGTTTTTGTAAAAAACCAATCGGATATTCTAAAACGAATGCCAATAATATCGCAGCAATAACTATATTTACCAAGGGTTGAAGATATTCGATTACCCCCAGCAATACCCAAGCATTGAGAATAAACAACGGAAAAGCCAATCCTACACTTAACCATCGCGGCAGTTTGAACATAGCAGCCATAGCACCATGAGTCCACAATAGTTATTAGTTTATTGCGGTTTGAGTTTATTGGACTAGTTCAATGGAATACTTTTTTGAATTGGTAGTTGGTAATTGGTAATTGGTAATCGGTAATCGGAAGTTAAAAAACTATTGGGAATTATCAGCTTTTAATTCTTGACTTTCAACAACTAACAACTATCTAATAACAGTTTTTTGTCAATACCCGTATTTATCAAAGCTATTTTTAGTATTATCAATCACATCAAAATTTACATTGCTTAATCTGAACATCCGCTATTTTGGATTATTTTTCTCTATATTATTAATCTTGTAGTACGTCCATGATGTAAATATCAGGTTATTTGCTGTTGGATGAAGAGATTTATGATTTGAAAATGTCGAAAAATTGAAAAGTGAATAAACTGCTTCCCTCAAAATAACAATAGCATATTACAGCCAAAAGTCTTGTAATCTCGTGAGCTAATTGAGAATAGCATCAATAAAATTAGTGATGTGAAGTTTGGTAAAGCGATTGTGAAGGAATATGAATACAGAAGTTTGATTAATTAAGAGTTTTAGGAAAAGTTTTGATTATATAAGGATGGTGAAGAGGTGTTTTATTAGGGTTAGTAACGGTTGAAAGATGAATTGCTATTTTTTATATGAAGGATTTTTTAATCGGGATATTGTTGCGATCGCGAATTCATTAAAACACAACAAGAAGGAAAAAGACTGTATTTAGAATGGGGATTTTGACTTCAACCCGAATATTGCAGCCTATGACAGTGGGGAATTAGACCCATACTTGAAATTAATTCAAAAAACTATCAAAACACTAAGAGCAAAGTACAAAGTGTAGGAATTAAATTATGGATGGTGAAGAATTGCTCCAAAGATATGCTGACGGGGAGCGCGACTTTAGTGGGGTTGATTTGAGAGAAGCTCGTATTCGAGGTAAGCGCGGTAGTGACCCAATCTTGAAGGACGCTATTTTCAAAGGTGCTGATTTGAGCGGGATTGTCAGCTATCACATTGATTTCAGTGGAGCCGACCTCAGTAACGCTTGTTTGGAAGTAACTGATATTAAGTACGCTAATTTGAGACGCGCCAACCTGAGTGGAGCTAATTTGAAAGGTACTAATTTAGCTGAAACCGACTTGAGTTGTGCTGACTTGAGAAATGCTGATTTGACCGGAGCTAATATCAGTAATTCCAATTTGACTGACGCGAACTTGTTAGGAGCTAATTTGAGTGGAATTATCCAAGAAGGAACTCTTTTCTGTAATACCACTATGTCAGATGGGAGTATTTACAACGACCCTACTAGAGTTATTGAGGCTTCCGAACTGCTGCGACGTTATGCTGCTGGGGAAAGCATATTTAAAAATCTCATTTTAAATCGTATTGATTTGAGTAATGCTAAATTACCCGGTATCAGCTTGAAAGAGGCTATCTTGAGTAATGCCAATTTGAGCCACGTTAACTTGGAAGAAGTCAATTTGGCTAGGGTTAATTTCAAAAGTGCTGATTTGACTGGTGCTAGTTTGATTTGTGCTAATTTGTTGGGTGCTGACTTTACTGATGCTGATTTGCGGAATGCTGATGTGAGTGGTGCTGATATGACCAGCGTTAATTTAAGCGGTGCTAATTTAACTGGTATGAAGTGGGAAGTTGCTTTGCTTGATGGAGTTAAATTGTGGAACACCACTATGCCAAACGGTAAACTGGTGTCTGGAATAAAGTATCTTGAGTGAAGATGATAATTATAATTTCCTAATCCCTAATTCCCCAATCACCATAAAAATCAAAAGCTTCAGCCGTTAAGGTTGAAGCTCTTAATTATTTACGGGGTAATAAGATGAAGTTCCCCGGTTTCCTTATAAAAATTGGCTATATAATTCGTCAAGTTAATTATTACTTCCACCGTATTTCTATCTATTCCGGAAGGATTATGAATTATTTTTTGGAAAAAGGAAATAATTAGAGAGAGGTGATGGGTAATTGGTAATGGGTAATTGGTTTGTGCTAGCCACTAACAACTAACTTCTATTCATAAAATCCATTAAAATCCGTTGATGTACATCACCTAATGGTCTTTCTTCTGCTGCTACGGTTGAATAACGTTTACCGTTACGAATTTCTTCGGGAGTTACTAAACCTATATCCCAACCTTCACCGAGGACTAATTTGTCTAATTCAACTTCTAATGGTGAGTGGAATACGTGACGTACTGCTGTTTCCGAGTCATAACGACCGAATTCGTAAATTTTCTCCGGTAGGGTATAGCTAATTTCTTCTATAATTTCTCTTCTAACGGCCACTTCGGGAGTTTCACCGGGTTCGATATGTCCGCCAAAAAATGCCCAATAACCTGGATAAGGAATAGTTGGGATATTGTCTCGCAATTGCATTAGAAATTTGTTGTCTCTATAGAGAATGGCAATGGCAACATGATGCACCTTTGTATCGTGACTATTCATAAATATTAATGGTAGGGAGTTTAAGTATAAATTAAAAATTTTCTTGTAAGTAAACTTCTCCTAAATCCGTCCCAGCCATAGGAATACTCTCATACTGGGGTACTGCTTTGACTACAACTTTCTCTCCTACCTTCCAACCTTTCTGATTAGTTAATACCCAAATTTTGCCAGTGGAGTCATTTATCTGATACATTTGTTTTTCTGACAACAAAGGTACTTTTCTTTCTACTTTGCCTTGAACGTAAACGGGAGCGTCGTTATCGTCTTTTTGGGGTTTTAGCTCGTTAATTGAAGTGACATTCACACCAATGGCATTCATTCCATATTCACTAACATTACTGCAACTCAGTAACCCTGATATCAAAAAAGGAGTTAATCCCAAACGTACTATAAACTTTGGGAATTTTGTTCTCACTCGTTGCATTTTAGGCACCATATCCGTAAATTTAGACATAACTCGCTTGAGAAGTCGTAGTTTTCATAATTTAAGTTCCCATAAACACTTATTTCTTAACAGATAAAATTCTATTTTCACCTCATGGCAATCTATCTGAGAAGATAAATAATATGGTGACTTCGTGGCTTAATTACCCGTAAAAATTGCTCATGGAAACAAAAACAGCAAAATTGCTTGATGGTAAAGCTTTAGGATTAAAGATTCACGAACAACTTTCCACTAAGATAGCCCAATTACAAACTGATGTTGGTCGTCCTCCTGGTTTAGCTGTATTAATGGTGGGTGATAATCCTGCAAGCGCTGCTTATGTTCGTAACAAGGAACGAGCTTGTAGCAAGGTGGGTATTGCTTCGTTCAACCGACATTTTCCCGCAGAAACTAGTTTCGACGAACTGCAAGAAGTTATCCAAAATTTAAATTCCGACGAACGAGTTGATGGGATTTTAGTACAGCTACCTCTTCCCCCTCATTTAGATAGCGTAGCGTTATTACATCAAATTGCTCCCGACAAGGACGTTGATGGACTACATCCCCTAAATTTGGGAAAATTATTGAGGGGTGAGTCGGGTTTACGTAGCTGCACCCCTGCGGGGGTAATGCGATTGTTGGAGGAATATTCTATATCTTTATCGGGAAAACAAGCGGTGGTATTAGGTCGTTCGATTTTGGTTGGGAAACCAATGTCGATGATGTTATTAGAAGCAAATGCGACGGTCACAGTTGCTCATTCACGCACCCAAAATTTACAAGATATTACAAAAAATGCCGATATTCTAGTTGCTGCGGTGGGGATTCCTGAATTAATTACTGCCCAAATGGTGAAAAAAGGCGCGGTTGTGGTAGATGTGGGGATAAACCGTATTACTGATGAAGATGGCAAAAGTCGATTAATCGGTGATGTCAGGTTTGATGAAGTTGCAACCGTTGCAGATTTCCTTACCCCAGTTCCCGGTGGTATCGGACCTATGACTGTTGCCATGTTATTAGAAAATACTGTTAGCAGTTATGAGCAAAGGGGGAATAGGGAATAGTGAATACTAACCAAATTACTCATTACTCATTACTAGTTATCAATTACCAGGAAATTAAGGAAGTAAGCAAATGGTTGCAGCAGATAATCTGACAAAAAATGAAACGCAATCTAAACAATCAAGGTTTGATTTATCGGTTTATCTCAAGGAACGACAAAAACTTGTCGAAGCTGCTTTAGATAAATCTATTCCAATGGTTTATCCGGAGAAAATTTATGAGTCGATGCGCTATTCTCTTTTAGCTGGGGGAAAGCGTCTGCGTCCGATTCTATGTTTGGCTACTTGTGAAATGACTGGTGGAAATATCGACATAGCAATGCCAACAGCTTGTGCTTTGGAGATGATTCACACTATGTCTTTGATTCACGATGACCTTCCAGCGATGGATAATGATGATTACCGTCGCGGTAAATTAACCAATCACAAAGTATATGGCGATGACGTGGCAATTCTAGCCGGTGATGGTTTATTAGCCTATGCTTTTGAATATGTGGCCGCTAATACCCAAAATGTACCAGCAACCCAAGTTTTACAGGTAATCTCTCGCTTGGGACGTGCGGTTGGTGCTGCTGGTTTGGTCGGGGGTCAAGTTGTAGATTTAGAAATGGAAGGGAAGACGGATGTCTCTGTAGAAACTTTAAATTTTATTCATAATCATAAAACAGCCGCTCTTTTAGAAGCTTGTGTAGTTTGCGGTGGTATCTTGTCTGGAACATCCCCAGAAGATATCCAAAGACTCGAACGTTATTCCCAAAATATTGGACTTGCATTTCAGATAGTTGATGATATTCTGGATATCACCGCAACCCAAGAACAATTAGGTAAAACTGCTGGTAAAGACCTAGAAGCACAAAAAGTTACCTATCCCAGTCTCTGGGGTTTGGAAGAATCGAAGAAACAAGCACAATTGCTCGTGGAAGCTGCTTGTGCCGAATTAGAACCCTTTGGAGAGCAAGCTAAACCTTTAATTGCTCTAGCTTATTTCATCACCAGTCGTAAAAACTAATTTAATCTTTCCTTTAACCTTTCCGATTTGGGATTTAAATAAGTAATTTCCCACACTTCCTCACGCGCACAACCACTGCTAATATTACCCTAATTCAACTGTAATACCATGCAAGACATAGGCAATATCTTTAACAATCACGTACTATTGGTTGCCTTGATAGCTTGTTTCACAGCTCAGGCTTTAAAGCTCGTAATCGAGTTAATCAAAAATGGTAAAGTGAGTGTGAGTGTTTTAACAACAACTGGAGGTATGCCCAGCGCTCATTCAGCCCTAGTGACCGCTTTGGCTGCTGGTGTTGGACAAACCATCGGCTGGGCTTCCTCGGAGTTCGCTTTAGCTGCTATTTTCGCCGTTATCGTCATGTACGATGCTGCTGGTGTCCGACAAGCTGCTGGAAAACAAGCACGCATCCTCAACCAAGTGATTGACGAAATGTTCCAAGACCATCCAGAAATAGCTGCCGAGCGTTTAAAAGAATTACTCGGACATACACCCTTTCAAGTCATAGCCGGTTCGGCTTTGGGTGTCACCATTTCTTGGTTAGCTCAAGCAGCATACTAATTCGTAATTCGTAATTCGTAATTCGTAATTCGTAATTTGTAATTACTAAGAGTTATGAGTTAGGAGTTATGAGTTAGGAGTTAAAAATAACAACTAACAACTAACAACTAATTTGGTAAGTTGACGACGGAACGCAATAACATTACTTTCTGACTATCAACTATGATGGCGAAGAAACCGCGTTTGGAAAGTTCTTCTAAGGTTTGATAAGCTTCTTTTTGATTGCTGGTGTAGGTTGCTAGTAAGTAAGGTCGTCTTCCGTAGGATACAAAACCAACGTCTCCTTTTACTGCTCTCCGAACGTCGGATGCTAGTTGAGGACGATTGTAATAATCTACTAGTACTGCATAGCCACTTCCTAAACGTCGTGGTTTGTAACTGACGGTAGTAGCCTGGGTTCCGGCTTGGGAAGGTGTTGGTGTACCGGTGGGTCTTGTAGTAATTATTGCAGACAAACCAGCAGAATCTTTGATATATCTTGCCCAACGATTAGCATCATCAATTTTTTTAAATCCACCGATACGAGTTACTGTATCGTTGAGATATTTACAGGTGTTTGTCTCAATTTTGGTTGGTAAGACTCGCTTTAGCTGGGTTTGATTATCTTTTGTAGGACTAACTACTAATAATAAATATTCACCAGTTCTCGGAGCTTGACAGGTAGGAGTATTTCTTTGAGCAGATGCTGGATTTATACCGCATAACAAACCCGCTGTTGATAATATTAAAGCGGTTGGTATTTTAATTTTATTCAAAATACTTTTACTCAAAATACTCTTACTTAAAATACTCTGATTAATCGGATTCATAGTTTTCACTCCTCTAATACACACCATAATTAAAAAACTTTATCAAAGATAAAAGGTCACAAAAGAAAGGTCAAAGGTTAAAGGTTAAAGGTCAAAGGTATTAAATTCCCTCACGATTGATTAGATAATAAATATTTTTACCAATTCCCCATCCCCCATTTCCCATTCCCCATTAAGAAACGGTCGCAAGACTGGCTAAAGCATCGGGAATTTCAGCAGAAGGAGCTTGAAATTCACCTGTTACCACATATTCCAGTCGCAGTTTCAACCAAGTGATAAATTGAGGGTTGGTAGAAACAATTGCTGCTGCTGGTTGAGGACATTTTGCTTTGATTTCGGACATTGCAGCTGTTTCGAGAAAAGCTGGTTGCTTGACTAACCAAAAATCAATTTCTTTCTCTTGCTCGTGATAATGACGGGTACGCTCTTTTAAAACCTCTTCTAAAGGTTCTTCTTCCAATAAGAAGCGTTGAGAAGCTAGTACGTAATAGTATGTTTGCATTGTCACACCTGATAGATTGAATAGTTAATCAAACAGTAAATAAAAACAGGGACACAGGATATATTACTGCGTCCGAGTCCAATTTAATTTGAAGAATTGAAAGAACTAGTTAATTTTTTGAAAGGACAGCTAGTTGCTAGCTGCTGTGAGGTTTGTTGTGTTTCTGTTTCTCTTGGGGAGAAGAAACTTTTAATAGTTGCCCAAATTGACTTACTCTTAACGTTTTGATGCTTTCCACCACTCGTCAGTTTGTTAAAAAACTGACTGTTATCAAAATAGTGTTCCACATTAATAATTTTCAAGTCATCAGTAACACGGGCAATGCTCATCCCTATTATCTCCACAACTTCCCCTGTAGGAGCATAGTCTTTGTAGTCACCATTAAAAGTTCCCCAATGTCGCCATTTAAATGTAACGTTTGGTGGAGAACTGTAAACTTCTAAAACTTCCCATAAAAATCCTTTCGGAAATGCGCTGCGAAACAATCTTCCCGATGATTCAAAGTTTTCTTCAGAAGCTTTGTATTCCTCGGTGTCACCAATAAATAAATTGTAAGTTCCGCTTTTTGAAACATCTTCAGCAGTAAATTCTTCACCACCGTTGCTGCTCATACGAAATTTTTCGTTGACAACCGATAACCACTGTTGTGTATTGGTTTTGAAAGAGGCTTCTAATTCAAAAGCTCTGACCAAATTTTCGACAATAGCTTCGAGGGAACCTACCGGATGATGAATTAGACTTTCAGCTGCTAAACCTTGATTCGATTCCGAATAATCGGGAGCATTTCCACCCCTCCATTCGTTATCGATACTGCTGGCAATTACTTTATCTCTTTCTTGCACCCACAGCGGCAGATTCTGAGATTGTGTTGCGCTCATATCACATTTATCCGGGCTGTTAACAATTAACAATTATCAATTATCAGAATATTTTTAATGTTTACTGTTAACTGTATATCCCTCCCGGAGAAGCTAACGTTGTTAACTGTTCACTGTTCACTGTTCACTGTTCACTGTTCACTGTTCACTGTTACTGTTTCCCATGCATAATTTGGTTCATTTCTCTTACCGCTCTTTCCATCCCAACTAAGGAAGCTCGGCTAACGATTGTGTGACCTATATTAAGTTCTTCCATGCCTTCAATGCAAGCTATGGGATAAACGTTGGTGTAAGTAAGTCCGTGACCGGCGTTTACTCTTAAGCCAGCTTCTATGGCTTGGTTGCAGCCGTATGTTAATAAGTCCAATTCCATATTCCGAGTTACTTCATTTTTCGCTTCTGCATATCTTCCCGTATGCAATTCAATAAATTTTGCTTTTACTTTGACAGATGCTTCGATTTGTGATTCTTCTGCGTCGATAAAGAGACTTACGGGAATACCAGAACTTTGTAATTTATCAACAATTTTTCCGATTCTATCAACTTGACCGAAAATATCTAAACCACCTTCGGTAGTCACTTCTTCTCGCTTTTCCGGTACCAGAGTCACATAATCGGGTTTGATATCGAGAGCTATATTTAGCATTTCATCGGTAGCAGCCATTTCTAAATTGAGATGAGTTCTGACAGTTTCCCGCAGAATTCGGACATCTCTATCTTGAATGTGTCTTCTGTCTTCTCGTAAATGTACCGTAATTCCATCAGCACCACCTAACTCAGCCAGTACAGCAGCAGCTACGGGGTCTGGTTCTACCGTTCGTCGTGCTTGTCGAATAGTGGCAATATGGTCAATGTTTACACCCAGTGTCAGCAACCCTGTTATCTCCCTTTTGCAGTTGAGTAAAAAATGATTTTACATCTTTTTTTGGGGTAGGGGAGAGTTTTTGTATATTTCACAATATATGTATTGAATTTTGATTTATTTTGATTGATATTTTTTTAATTCATCATCTTAAATTGCTGATTATATAATTTTTCGTCTTGAAATAATATTCAGTAATATTACGTTTAACATTTTTAATTTTATCTAGTTAAAATTGATTGAAAACATTTTTTTATCAAAATTTATATAAATTCAATTAGGATTTTAAGGTGCAAATATCAAGAATAGTAATAATCTTATTAACTTGTGGGTTAGTTTCTTGTAGTTCTGCTAATTCCGCGACTTTACCTAATAATACACAGTCTAAATCAGATTCAAAATCAAAATTAGCTCAAGCCAATCTTAAAGATGTTGATGAATATTTTAATAGAGCTAATAAACGTTTAGAAAAAGGAGATTTACAGGGAGCAATTAATGATTTAAATCAAGTCATTAAAATCAATCCTAAATTAGTTTCTGCTTACTATAATCGTGCTGTAGCTCGCGGTCAGCTACAGGATAATCAAGGAGCAATCGCTGATTTTAATAAAGTTATTCAAATTAATCCAAATGATTCCGAAGCTTATTACAATCGAGGTGTAATTCATGCTCAATTAAGAAATTATCAAAAAGCAATCGCAGACTATACTAAAGTAATTCAAATTAATCCTCAAAATATCAAAGCTTATAATAACCGAGGAACTATTCGCTTAGGGTTAAAAGATAATCAAGGAGCAATTGCTGACTTTAATAAAGTAATTCAAATTAATCCCAATATTTACATTGCTTACTATAATCGTGGTACTGCTCGCGCTCGACTAAAAAATAATCAAGCAGCAATAAATGATTTCACTAAAGCAATACAAATTAATCCTAATTATGCTCAAGCTTACTATAACCGAGGTGTTGCTCGTCGTCAGTTAAAAAATTGGCAAGCAGCAATAATTGATTTCAATAAAGTAATTCAAATCAATCCTAACTATGCTGATGCTTTTGGTAACCGGGGTATCGCTCGTGGATTTTCAGGAGATAAAGAAGGAGGAATAACAGATTTGAAAACAGCCATTTCTCTGTATGAAAAGCAAGGAAAAATAGCTGAAGCACAAAAGCTAGTTGAACTCATCAAGATAGTTAAAAGTCGATAAGTTAATTTCTCCTACTTCATTTTATAACTCTTGTGGTACGGACAGGAATGTCCGTCCAATTTTCCTTAATATTAAACATTTCAAACCGCATCACTCACAACTCTAAATCCAATAAACACATCTCTCAAACTAATTTCACCTTTATACCGTAAAGCACTACGACAAAACCGAGGTACGTTAAACCACGAACCACCACGCATTACTCGTAAATTATTATCTCCCCCTTCGTGCCAAACTCTTCCATCATTGGGAGCATTATCATAACTATCGTGCCAGGAATCCGCGCACCATTCCCACACGTTACCGTGCATATCATATAATCCAAAGGCATTAGGAAGAAAACTTCCTACAGGTGTCGTACCTTGACGATATTTTCCTTTTGGTGCTGATGCATAAGTATAGTTACCGTCGTGGTTTACCAAATCCGAAGTTATCGTATCTCCAAAATGAAAAGCTGTAATCGTATTCCCACGACAAGCATATTCCCATTCTGCTTCGCTAGGTAAACGGTACTGTCTTCCGGAATATTGGGACAATCGAGCGCAAAATTCTACAGCTTCATCCCAAGATATTTGTTCTACTGGGTGGGAATCTCCTTTAAAATATGATGGTTCTGGATTTAAGGAACGATTAATTTGAGGAAGTTTGGTTACTGTTAACCACTGTGCTTGAGTAATCGCAAACTTACTCATAAACAAAGGTTTGATTGTCACAAAATGTTGGGGATGTTCGCTATCATAACCTTCAAATTCAGGAGAACCCATCATCAAAGTTCCCCCGCAAAGGTATATCATATCTAGGTTTGCACCGTTTTCCAACTCCTGGACAAAATACTCTACTTGATTGCGATCGCGATTGACGACTTTGGCATATTTATCTAGAGTAATCGTCTCAAATTGAAAGCTGTATTGCGAATCAAGGTTGTCTACTTGAGATAAAGCAACGGAATTATTATAGTTATTATTCAGAACGGGTAAAGAAGTGGAATCATATAAAGTATCTTTCACATCCAACAATACATCAGCAGCAGATTGATACCTTTCCCGAACAAAATGCTTGAGCAACTTATTGAGAATTCGGGTCAGCTTATGACTAATAGTAATACCATTACTAACCAAATATTCTCTCCACAACCATTTTCCATTAATCGGGTCATAAATTGGGTCGAAAAGATTCCCATACTCATCGTGTTTGACCAGACAACCAGTTAACAAACGTACACAGGTAGCACCCAAAGCATATAAATCGCTAGCAGCACAAGCATAACCTGCCATTTGTTCCGCTGATGCATAACCAAGAGTATAAATTCCCGTACCCTTCTGAGCCAAATTATTCTGGGTAACTTGTTTAGCACCACCAAAGTCAATCAAAACCAACTTACCATCACCAATCCGACGGATGATATTTTCTGGTTTAATATCCCGATGAATTACCTGACGTTGATGGATAAATTCCAAAACCGGAAGTAAATCCGTTAAAACTTGCCAAATTTCAGATTCATTAAAAGCTTTTCTTAGTAACTGTTGATGTAAATTATCTCCGTCAATAAATTCCTGTACCAAATACATACAGGTACCTTGCTCAAAATAAGCCACCAACCGGGGAATTTGTGAATGATTTTCCCCTAATTCAAATAAACGTTTAGCTTCCTGACGAAAAAGTTGCGCTGCTTTAGCACGAGCTGTGGTTCCTTGAGATTCCCTGATAAACTGCTTTACAACACAAGCAGCATCAAGTCTATCCAAATCTTGTGCTTCATAAGTTCTACCAAAACCACCCGTACCCAATAACCTTTTGACACGGTAACGGTTTCTTAATAAGTCGCCAAAATTATCGGAACCACAACCAACGCAAAACCGATTACCATTTGAATTAAAAGGATTAGAACAGTTAGGATTCTGGCAGATTTTCATAATAATTAGACTACCGCTTTCTAACTTACCCAAAGTTAGCTGAAGTATCAGGATATTCGACAATAAATATACGAATAAACGTGTTTGTTGTATTAAGTGAATAAAGAATAGGGGATTGGGGATTGGGGATTGGTTATTGGTTATTGGAATAAAAATAAAAAACTAAAAAAATTATTCCAAATAGATGAACTACTTAGAAATAAGTTTACTAGAGACAGTGGTAATATTAGAAAATATACTATCTCACAAATAATAATGGGTAGATACAAATGCTACAACAAATTTATGTGAGATATTAACAACTTTCTGATGTTAGAAAAGAGACTGAAAATATTTTCATTTTTATTTTGGTGTTTATTTATATTTATCTAAATTAAACACGATTATTTTCAGCATACCGGGAATATTAATTCAATCATTTAATTTTGTCAAGCGATTATTAACAGTTCAACGTTAGGGTATTTTATGGCTTTAGCTTAACGCATCATTTGATTATTTTTATGCATATTGCCAATTAATAAATATTCTTTTAATCTGATTAAAAAAGATACATCATGTTATTTGATAGATAATAACCTTAAAAAAACAAAATAAAATTCTTCAATTATAGGATAATTATTTAAATATCAAAATTTCAATATAATTTGGAGGAAAATTTGAGACGAGATGCGATTTTTTATACAATATTTCAGCGTTCGCCGGAATTAATTTTTGAATTTATAGAATCGAGAGTTACCAGTGCAACAAATTATCGTTTTGAATCAGTAGAAGTAAAAGAACCAACATTTAGGATTGACGGAGTATTTTTACCACCACAAGATACTTCTCCTAGGGTATTCTTGAAAAGTTGTTCATGGGGGAAACCCCCAAGACCAACACTTTTCGCTCTTTGCTGAAGTACAATTTCAACCCGATGAATTACTGTACCATCGCTTCTTTGCAGAATCTCAACTTTATATGTACCGCAATGCTTCATTACAAGATGATTGGTACGGAGTGATTATTTTCCCCAGTCGTAACTTAGAACCAAAAAATACAACAATTCATCAACCGCTACTTGAGTGCGATAAAGTAAGAATTATTTATTTAGATGAATTAGATAATTCTGAGGAGCAGAGTATAGGTATAAGCTTAATGCAGTTAACCATTGCTTCAGAAAATCAGGTGGTGGAATCAGCAAAACGTTTAATAGAAAGAGTCAAACAAGAAGAAACCAACGTACTTCCTCAGAAGAACTTGTTAGATATAATTACGACAATAGCAGTTTATAAATTTTCCAACTTGAGTAGGGAAGAGGTAGAAGCGATGTTAGGAATTAAATTGGAAGAAACTAGAGTGTACCGAGAAGCGAAAGAGGAAGGAAGAGAAGAAGGAAGATTAGAAGGTAAGCGAGAAACAAAATTAGAACTTGTACCAGCAATGTTAGCTCGTGGTATGAGTATTGAAGAAGTTTCTGAGTTATTAGGTTTGACTATCGAACAAGTAAACCAAGCTGCTGAGAATTAGTAGGTAGGAAGGATGTTGGGTTACGGTTCAAATATAGATTATTATTATTAGTCTCAAACCATATTTCTTTGTGAACCTAACCCAACCTACGAAATACGAACTCCTAACTCTAATATCCGATGAGCCATTTCCAACTTAGAACACATCGGAATTTCAACCTCTTTCCCTTTCCTATCTATATATATAGCTTTATTCGTATCGCTACCAAATCCACTACCAACTTCATCAATCGGATTAGCAACAATTGCATCTAAATTCTTCCTTTGCAATTTCTCTTTAGCTGGTGTGACAATATCCCCAGTTTGAGCAGCGAAACCAATCAATTTCTGATTCTCTCGCTTACTACTAGCCAATTCAGCAATAATATCTCCCACATTCTCCAAAGCTAAAGCTTCCGGAAGCGACTTTTTTGGTAACTTCTGAGAACTATATTCCCTCGGCTTCACATCAGCTACAGCAGCCGACATAATAATTAAATCCGCTGTCCTCAAACACTCCAACATTTGCGATCGCATTTCTTCAGCAGTATCTACCGTTATACATTTAACTCCCAAAGGAATATCCCAACTAGCAGCACCACGTACCAAAGTTACATCCGCACCCCGATGTAAAGCAGCACTTGCCAAAGCTAATCCCATTTTACCTGTAGCCGGATTGCCAATAAACCGTACCGGGTCTAAATATTCCCTGGTTCCCCCAGCACTAATTAAAACCTTTTTACCCGAAAAATCTCGCTTTCCTCCGGTAATTAATAACGATTGTACGTGACTAACAATTTCTTCGGGTTCAGCCATTCTTCCAGCACCAACTCTGTCACAAGCTAATAAACCCGATGCGGTATCTAAACTGTGAAAACGATTAAAATCTAAAACTTTCTGCCAATTTAGTTGTACCGTTTCCTGCTCCCACATATCAGTATTCATAGCAGGAGCCAACAAAATCGGACAAGTTGAAGCTAAAACGGTGTTTAATAAAAGATTGTCAGCCATTCCATAAGCCAACTTTGCCAAAGTATTAGCTGTCAGAGGAGCAATCAAAAAAATATCAGCCCATTCTCCCAACTCAATATGAAGGGGACGAGAATTACTCTTAAGCCAAAAATTCTCGTCAGTATAAGCAGACTGACGAGAAAGAGTAGAGAAAGTTAAAGGTGTGATAAAATGTTGTGCGGAATTGGTCAGAATTGTCCTTACTTCCACCCCTGATTTAAACAAAGTAGAAACAACTTCACAAATCTTATAAGCAGCGATACCGCCACCAACACCAATCAACACTCTTTTCATTTATCAGTTAACAATTATCAATTAACAATTAACAATTAACAATTAACAATTATCAGTCTCTCACAAGTAAGCTTTTTGTTACCAGAAACGTGATTCAGAAACATCTACATAATTTTGTAATCACGTATCCCTACTAGATTAAGGTTGAAAAACCCATTAATTGAGAGTTTATCGTATCAATTGATAATTGTTCATTGTTCATTGATGATCCACACCCTTTGGGTGAAAATTGATTAAGCTTCGTCGTAGGCTTCCAAATCCAAAAGATGAATATAGGATTCGACTAATTCGGGACGTTGAAACGCAACAGCACGGAGTAAATGCCAATCGTCTAAACCTTCAAAAGCATTACTGTAGTTGTCTTGTTCCAAACGTGTCGCCAATTTATCCACCTCTTGTGAGGTCATGGTGGCAATATCGGTTTTAGAAATGGTCAAAGTCTTCATGTTCAAGCCCCTCCCGTAAGTAGCAACACCATCCAGCATGGGTTTATTTGCGCTTAACGCATCCACCCAATCTATATTACTCATTCATAGACGCAAATTACGTGAATTTTCTTCCGGAATTTCACCATACTTTGTAAAGCTTTTGTAACCTTAACTAAGTAAGGTTGCCGATAACGAAAGTACGTGCGACATCCAGCATTTGAGAACTAATTTGATGTCCTCCATTAAATTCATGATATTCCACAGGAACTGCTTGTAATTCTAATGCATCCCGTGCTTTTTGAGCAGCTTGTAAAGGCACAACTTCATCTTGTTTTCCATGCATAATTAACACTGGCGGTAGAAAATTACTTGCTGGGGTTTCAACTCCATGGATATCCGAATGTAAATACCCGCTCATAGAAATTAAACCTGCCGTCGCGCACTTTAATCCTACATCTAAAGTCATCGCCCCTCCCTGAGAAAAACCACTCAAAATTGTCTTGTTTAAGGGTATCCCGGTGCTAATTTCTAAAGACCCCAAGAAATCAATTAGTAGTTTTCGGCTTTCGGTTAACCCTTCATACATATTATCTTGACTTAGGTCATACCATGCTCTACCTACGGGTGAATGAGGATGAGGAAAAGGTGCATTAGGGAATACAAAATGATATTCCGGTAGTTGTAAAAAAGGTACAATTGATGCCACATCTTCTGCATTCGCACCCCAACCATGCAAAATGATAATTAATCCTTTTTTCGTTTCCCCGCTCTTGGGTGGTACGTCGATAAAATCCAAAGCCTTTGACATTATTTAATAGAAGGAAATGCGGTTTGCTCTACTAATATTACTTGGAATTGGTAATTGGGAATTGGGGATAGTAAGTAGTGAGTAGTGAGTAGCAAGTAGCAAGTAGTAAGTAGCAAGTAGTAAGTAGTGAGTAGCAAGTAGTAAGTAGTGAGTAGTAAGTAGCAAGTAGTAAGTAGCAAGTAGTGAGTAGCAAGTAGTAAGTAGTAAGTAATTTTTATTATGGTTGAGTAAACAATCGCTTTATAACTAATATTGTTTCCCATCACCAATTACCTATTACCAATTACCAATTACCAATTACCCATTACCAATTACCCATTCCCAATCCCCAATCCTCAATTCCCAATTCCCTATTTTTTTAATACCCACTTAGCCTTAAAATATTCTTTTCCCGACTAATAAATCAAGATTCTAGGAATTTATTAATTATGGCGCGTCTAGCACTGCTGAGTGTATCTAATAAAACAGGTATAGTCGAACTTGCTCGAAGATTGCAAGAGGAGTTTAACTTTGAATTTATCAGCAGTGGAGGCACCGCGAAAGTTTTAAAGGATGCTGGATTAACTGTTGCTAAGGTTGCCGATTATACGGGTTCCCCGGAAATTTTGGGCGGACGAGTAAAGACTTTACACCCGCGAATTCATGGCGGTATTTTAGCAAGAAGAGATAATCCTCAAGATGTGAAAGATTTAGAAGATAATCAAATTCGTCCGATTGATTTGGTAGTTGTGAATCTTTATCCTTTTGAAGAAACTATAGCTAAAGACGGAGTTACTTTACCCGAAGCGGTCGAACAAATTGATATCGGTGGTCCAGCAATGTTGAGAGCATCTGCAAAAAACTTTGCTCATCTGACAGTATTGTGCAATCCAGCCCAGTATGAAGAATATTTACAGGAATTGCGTCAAAATAAAGGGGAAGCATCTTTAGAATTTCGTCAAAAGGCTGCTTTAAAAGGATTTTTACACACTTCTGAATACGACCAAGCAATCTCGTCTTATTTAAGCAACCAAGTTTCTGATAATCAACAATCTCCTCAACAATTTAGTATTGCAGGACAACAAGTACAATCCCTGCGTTACGGGGAAAATCCCCATCAAAGTGCTGCTTGGTATCAAACGGGAGCAAACCCCAGCGGATGGAGTGCTGCGACAAAATTACAAGGAAAAGCACTCAGCTACAACAACTTAGTTGATTTAGAAGCAGCTAGACGCATCATCACCGAGTTTACCGACAGTCCCGCAGCAGTAGTCCTCAAACATACCAATCCCTGCGGTGTCGCTACAGGAAATACTCTGGTAGAAGCTTATCAAAAAGCCTTTAACGCCGATTCAATGTCCGCTTTCGGGGGAATTGTGGCTTTAAATCAACCAATCGATGCTGCGACCGCAACTGAATTAACAAAGACATTTTTAGAATGCGTAGTTGCACCAGGTTGTGAAGATGATGCAAAAGAGATTATCGCAGCTAAATCCAAACTACGGGTATTAATACTACCAGATTTACAAAGCGGAGCTAAAGAAACCATCAAGGTAATAGCAGGTGGTTTTCTGATGCAATCAGCCGATGACTTTTTAGCCGATGCAAGTAAATTGCAAATAGTCACCGATAAAAAACCCAGCCAAAAAGAAATAGAAGAATTACTCTTTGCTTGGAAAGTTTGTAAACACGTCAAATCAAATGCAATTGTGGTTAGTAACCAACTTACTACCTTGGGAGTTGGTGCAGGACAAATGAATCGAGTCGGAGCCGTAAAAATAGCTTTAGAGCAAGCTGGAGACAAAGCCAAAGGCGGATTTCTGGCTAGCGACGGATTTTTCCCTTTTGACGACTCAGTTAAAACAGCAGCCGAAGCGGGAATTACTGGGATTATTCAACCGGGTGGAAGTCTTCGAGACCAAGATTCTATCAAGGCTGCCAATGAACTAGGCTTAACAATGGTTCTGACTGGCAATAGGCACTTTTTGCATTGAAATTATACCACACAAAATACTGAACTTTGAGATTTTTACAGAAAAGTTATCTATGATGCTTTTCATTTCACAAAACTAGTGCTAATCTATATTTGTGTGTGTGAGGAGCAAAGTGAAAAGCGTTTGGGGTGGAAACACGGCAACACTCCCGAGCGCTTTTTGCTTTTTAATTAGTTAGTTGTTAGTTGTTAGAATTCTTTTAACTAGCATCGTAATAACCGCATATAAATCATTAATTATAAGAATTCGATAAATAAAGAAACCCGGTTTTTCCAAAAAAACCGGGTTTCTCAATTTGCACAAATAACCCCAAAATCCCTGCTGTATCTGAAAAATTCCTGCTTTAACTGCGAACTGACTACAGGTTCAATTTTGAAACTGTCACTCAAAATACTTGTGCATTATAAAAATCTCTGCTAACCTATGGTTGTGTGTGAGGAGCAAGTGATAAACAGAAAGCGTTTGGGGTGGAAACACGGCAACACTCCCGAACGCTTTTTGTCTTTTCAGTGACCAGTTACCAATTACCAGTTACCAATATTTATAATTTCTAACTCCTAACTCCTAATTCCTAACTTTCCCTCCTTACTCTTCAATCTTCATCTAAAGCGGGGAAAGATTCTTCAAGAAGCCATAGTCTTTCTTTATTCTCGATAAACCAGACCCGAGTTTCGGGAGTTAATTTTTTCCAAATTTGGTCTACAGGTGCATGAGGGGATGAGTATTGAAACTCTTCACCGAGTGATTCGAGATTCTCAGCGACATTATCGGGGATACCAAATTCATTCCAATCAATTTTTGGCTCAATCCCAGTAACTCCTTTACCAGGGTCATAAATTAATTGTGCAGCTCGAATTAAGTCAGCAAAGTGTACTGGCTTTAATTTGTATAACTCCTCTATTCGGAGTGCTTCGCTATTATTTTGAAACATAGCCACTCTCGTGCTGTGAATATTTACAGTGTTAGAGGACTTACTGTCAGAGATTTTCCCAATTTGCAAATATTTATATTTTACCTTAGAAAAATAATATTTAATCAACTGATAGAATAACCGTCATTTTAGGGAATTATAATTTTATATCTTGTATATGTAGTTGGGTGCTTGTAAGTAGTGATATATGTCAATTCCATTAATCCTAATAATAATTGCAATTATTTTAACGTTATTAATAAACAAACAACGTCTTGGTGGAGGTAATAGATATTATTCTCGTAGGTCGGATAGAGGATGTAAAGCACTTCGACGTAAATTATTAAATCTCGTGCATTATGATACAGCAGATAGATTAATTGATTCTGCAAAACGTCAACATCCCGGTAAATCGGAACGCTGGTATTTAGAAAAAGTGATTTATGATTTACAACGCGGACGTTAAGAACGTAATTGGGCTATTATCGTTTGCGGATTCCAGTAAGCACGAGTAGTTTGAATTTTACCCGCTTCATTAATTTCAAAGACGGTAATACCTTCAAAAGTAACAGTTTTTTGGGTTTTGCTAACTCCTTTCATCGTCCATTTAACAGCAGCTTCATTTCCAGCGATAAAAATACTTTCTTTGTTTGCTTCAAGTTTTGCAAATACGGCTTTTAACTGTCCGATAAATTCCTGAAAACCTTCATGAACTAGAGTCGGTGGTTCTCCAACTGGGTCGTAACTCAAAGCATCTTCGGCAAAATTTTGCACCCAACCTTCGGGATTCATGGCTGAGATGTTTTCTAAATAAGAGTCGATTATATTTTCAATTTCTTCTGGTGACATAAGCTTAAGGTGAAAGGTTAAAGGTTAAAGGTTAATAGGGTAGTGAAAAGTCTGATTTAATACTCAATTCTACAGTTTGAAACCACATTGCTCAACTTGGTATATGGTGAGATGTTGAGTATTATTTAACAAACAAGAAATTTTATAGTTCACGGTGAAAAACTTCGGATATTAACCGTGTAAACCTACCCGAACTATCATATTTGATAGTCAGCCTTTTATACTGATTCTCAGTAACTAACTTACCAGCAGTAATTTCAAATTCTTTTCCTGATTTTAGCTCTATAGGAATATCAACAATTACCATTTCCGGAAGTAACAAAGTTTGATTTTGTCCTTGATTGGGATTAAATTCTAATAGAGAAGTTTCTTCTGCTGTTGATATATTTAAATCGGGACTCATGAATTTTTTAATAACTTTCCATTTTCCTGATAAATCACATATTTCCTTTGCATTTGGGATATCAGGATAGCTATTTATAGATTCTTGTAAATACAATATTTTTGCTAAACTACCATTTTCATCATAAATACTACCTATACTTGTATTCCATTTTTCATGCTTTAAAAATAACTCTACGCTGAATTTATTTCCGACTACAAACTTTTGAGGGAACCAACTTGTAGAGCCATATTTTTCAATAGAAAGCGCTCTTTTTGTCGGGTCAGCGGGATGTAATAATCCATTATCCAAATTGCATTTATCTTTTTCAATTTGCCATTGTTTTTCTTGTAAACTGCCATCAGATGACGGAAATTGGTTAGTATGAGTAATTAAAGTTTTATCTGCATTCGCACGTAAATTTCTAATTCCTTTCTTTGTTTGGATAATTTCCTTTTGTGGAGAGAAGACAGTCCATATCCCATAGCGAGAACTACCTTCAGTAGTAAGATTCCCAAATAAATTTTCCCAATGCTGCTCTAGTAGATGCATGACTTGTTAATTAAATTTAATTAACTACTTAATCATTGTCAATCAAAACTGTAACCGCAGCCACAGCAATCAACATTTCGTCATTTTTATCCTGCAAAACTTCAATAGCTTTTCCCTCAACTACCATTCCCCCAGATTTGAGAGTTAAACTTTTACGTCCGAAAGGTAATACCGCTAAGACTTCCTCCTCACGAACCTGTTCCGGATAGGGTAAAGCAATCTCAACTTCCACAATCATCTCATCCGGGTCGCTCAAACCAGCAACTTCAAAAACTCCGATTAAAGCATTATTAGCTATAGCATTTCTCACCGCTCTCTTTGCAGCAACAGTTGGTTCTTGTCCGTGTTGGTCTATACCCATTCCCATCTCAACGATGAATCGCTTACGTGCCATAATCCCCGATAATTTCAGATTCCACATCTGTACTGTAGCGGTTTTAGTACACCAAAGGAAACTGTAGAAAAATTATTCTCTATTACCCATTCCCGTCAAAAGTAAAAGGCAAAAGGTAAAAGTAATGGGAAGGGTTTCTACTTTTACCTTTTGCCTTCAGCGTTTTTGCATTGGATATGGGTTAATAATGCTACCATAATTTTTATTCAGCTATCAACTTTAAAATTTGTCTCATAACTGTAAAATAGCTGCTTTTTAACAGGCTATCGCTATCATTGAAGTGTTATCTCTTAATATCTCTTAATCTCATTCCATCAGTTTTATTTCACGAAAAAATGCTTCAACTGCATAAAAAATAAAACCCGTCGTAAAGAGTGATGAGCAGCATTTTGAGTAATAGGAGAGAAAAAAATAGAAAAAGAAAAAATTCTTTAGAGTTCTTCAAACAGCATTAACGCATGTATAAAAGTGAAACGAAAATGTATGTTTTCTGCCTATGTTTTTCACCTTATAGATGCTTATACTGATAAATACTTGATATTTAATAATAAATAATAGTGAATTTCTATGTTTATTGATATACTCTTCGCGAATCCGGTTTTTTTCTTCAGATATATCGCAATTATTCTGATTTCAGTAACTTTACACGAACTTGCTCATGGTTTTGCTGCGATAGGTCAAGGAGATAATACACCACAAAAGGCAGGACATATTACATTAAATCCCGTAGTTCATATGGGATGGCAATCAATTATATTTCTATGTATAGCTGGGATGTCTTGGGGACAAATGCCAGTAAATCCAGACAAGTTTCGTAATGGTAGAATCAGCGATATTATAGTATCCGCAGCAGGACCGTTAACTAATTTAGCTTTAGGAATTATATTTGCTTTACTATTAGTAACTTTCTATAACTCAGGATTAGTAAGCAAAGATTTTCTTTATCTAGCTGCTAGAGTTAACTTCACTTTATTTTTATTGAATATGTTACCCATTCCTCCACTAGATGGATTTCACATATATAGTAGTATTTTCCCTAGTTTAAAGAAATTGCAAGATAGTCCAATTGGGTTATTCGGTTTAGTAATTATATTTTTGATTCCGGGTTTTAGTGAAACATTATTCTTTATTTCTGATTCGATAATCAAAGTCTTCCTTGAATTTTAATTTGTTCGTAGTTGCGCGGTCTTCGGAAAAAAAAATGCATCCATAAGCGAGTATGGCACAAGTATAAACTCATTGTGATGAAGTGTTAAAGCTTATAAATTCAGGATTATTACTGATGGTTTGATAGTTATATTTTCGCAAAGTTGAATAGCTTCATCAAAATAATTATAAGATTATCGCTATCTATCTAGAATAATTAGTGTAATTAACTATTTCAAATAAAAAAATATAACTAATATACGGTTTAAGCTATATTATTATTTTTCCGTATAAAAACTGCTGCAACTCTAATAATTATTACTCGATAATAATTATATAAACGATTAATCTAATTTTTAAAACAGTATTCAAGTATTTTCATCAAAATAATACTTATCTTTTTTTGTTTAAAAATATCTTTTTAGTACGGCATCTATTAAAACTTAAAATATATGTTTCTGACTACACTTGTAACTAATCCAGTTTTCTTTTTAAGATACATTGTAATTATTATAATTTCAATAACTTTACACGAACTTGCTCATGGTTATGCGGCTATGAGTCAAGGAGATGACACACCGAAAAGAGCAGGTCATATTACTTTAAATCCAGTCGTTCATATGGGAGTTGAATCGCTGATTTTTCTATGTATTGCTGGCATATCTTGGGGACAAATGCCTGTAAATCCTTATAAGTTTCGTAATGGTAGAATCAGCGATATCTGGGTATCAGCAGCAGGACCTTTATCTAATTTAGCTTTGGGGTTTATATTTATTACGCTGTTGCTAATTTACTATGATTCAGCATTATTAAGTAAAGATTTTCTCTACCTCGCAGCAAGAATCAATTTAACTTTATTTTTACTAAATATGTTACCTATTCCTCCACTAGATGGTTTTAGCATTTTTAGTAATATTTTTCCTAGTTTAAAGCAACTGCAAAGTACTCCATTGGGAATATTTGGGTTAATGATTATATTTTTGATTCCAGGTTTTGGTGGAGCATTAATAATGATTTCTGACTCGATAATACAATCTTTAATATCATGGAGATTTTCTCTGTTTTAGTTTAATAGTGAAAATAATATTCAAAATTAGGATAATAATAAAAAGATAAAAATTTGATATATCTATAAATCATATCAATGAAATTGAATAAAATAGTTGGATTTGCAGCAATAGTTACTTTAGCGGTAATTACAAATAATGCTGAAGCAATACCCGCAACCAACTTTAAGCATCTGGGTGATTCTACAAATGTTCGCGATAATTATTTGATTCAAGATAGAGATGGAATATTACAACTACCTCACTTAAATATTGCTAATTCAATAACATTTGAGAACAATAAAAAATCTAGCTGTAAAATCCGTGAACTTTCAACGACGGATAAATGGATTAACTTAATAGGAAGCTTAATTATCTTCTTCAGCTTTACATCTTGTGATACGAAGAATAATTCAGCGGTCATCGAGCGGTATGTTAAATTCATTTTTAAAGATGTACTTCCGATTTTTATAATTGTATATTTATTGCTTACATTATTAGGTATCGCAAATGTAATAGCTTCAACTTCTCTTTCTTCTTCAACACTTGTGAATACTTCTTCTAATTCTCGGAATACTTGTATCTTAAAGTAAAAGCTCAAATACGGGAGAAAATGATAATATACTCCCATCATGAATATCAATCGCCGAAAATTTATTACAACCTTGGGTTTAGCAACTGTCTCTACCCAAATACCATCATTTGTAGTTCAAGCAACAACATCCCCGAATAATATAATCAAACCACCACGTTTAAAACTAGGGGACACAGTCGGATTAATAAGTCCTGCTGGTCTTATTGATTCCGAAGACCTTCGAGAAGCACGAGAAATCTTTACCAAACTGGGTTTAAAAGTTAAACCAGGTAGACATATTTTAGACCGTTACGGTTACTTAGCGGGAATTGATAGAAATCGCGCTCGCGATGTTAACGCTATGTTTGCTGACAAATCTGTGAAAGCAATCATTGCAATGCGTGGTGGATGGGGTGGAAATCGGATTTTACCATTACTCAATTATAATTCTATCCGCGCTAATCCCAAAATTATTATGGGATACAGCGATATTACATCTTTATTATTAGCAATAACTACTCTTAGTGGGGTTGTAACTTTTCATGGACCAGTTGCTACTTCTACTTGGAATGATTTTACTTTGAAATATGTGAAAAGTATTTTATTCGATGCTCAAGCAGTAGCTATGAATAATACATTAATTACTAAATTGAACCGCGAAATAATTACACCAGGTAAAGCAAAAGGCAAATTTATTGGTGGTAATTTATCGGTGATAAATTCGATGTTGGGTTCATCTTATTTACCGGTATGGAAAAATAGTATTTTATTTATAGAAGATATCGGTGAAGATGTTTACCGGGTAGATAGAATGTTGGTTCAACTGAAAAATGCTGGGATTTTGAATCAGCTATCAGGTTTTGTATTTGGACAATGTACCAGATGTAGCACGGGAGACGAACCATCATTAACTTTAATGCAGGTATTACAAGAACATATTGCTCCTTTAAATATTCCTGCTTGGTATGGTTCGATGATTGGTCATATTAGAGACAAATTTACACTTCCGATTGGTATCAATATCGAAATTGACGCGAATACTGGAATAATAAAAATGTTAGAAGCCGCTGTTAGTTAATTTACGTTGAAATTTACGTCAAATAATTATATGAAGTATTTTAAATATCATGCAATCGGAAATGATTATATAGTTATTAATCCAAAAGATACTTCTACATCTCTAAGTATCGAACAAATTAAAAAAATCTGTCATAGAAACTTTGGTGTTGGTTCAGATGGAATTCTTTATGGCCCTTTTGAATCTGATAAGGGACAATTTTCACTAAGAATTTTAAACCCTGACGGTAGCGAAGCAGAGAAAAGTGGAAACGGATTGAGAATTTTCTCTCGTTACTTGTGGGATATGCAATTAGTTAAAGAAGAACAATTCACTATTGAAACATTAGGGGGTTTAGTTAAATCTTCGGTTTCCCATGATGGTAAAACTGTGCGTGTAGAAATGGGGAAAGTTAGCTTTCAAAGTAGCAAAATCCCCGTTACTGGAGAACCTAGAGAAGTAATTTCCGAAAATATAACAGTTGACAATAAAGCTTTTACATTTTGTGCTGCGACAATTGGAAATCCTCACTGTGTGATTACTTTACCCGAAATTACACCGGAGTTAGCAAAGCAATATGGTCATTTAATCGAAACTCATGAATTATTTCCCAACCGCATCAACGTACAATTCATGAAAGTACTTGATAGAGAAAACATTCAATTAGAAATTTGGGAAAGAGGTGCGGGTTATACATTAGCATCGGGAAGTAGTAGTAGTGCAGCCGCAGCCGTTGCAAATCGTCTTGGTTTGTGCGATTCTTCGATTACGGTACATATGCCAGGTGGAAATATTTTAATTGAAATTAGTGAAGATTTTTCAATTAAAATGACAGGTTCGGTTACTAAAGTCGCAGAGGGAATAATGTCTGAAGAAATGTTTATCAGTGAGCAGTGAACAGTTGTAGGTTGGGTTAGACACGGTTTGTAATTTGAGTTGTAACGATAATCTTTGAGTTGTGTCGTAACCCAACATTAGGTTAAGCGAACAAACACAGTTAATTCAGTTAACAGTGAACAGTTAACAGTGAACAGTTAACAGTTAACAGTTAATAATTAATAATTATTTTTTAATCCAATTACCAATTACCAATTACCAATTACCAATTACCAATTACCAATTACCAATTACCAATTACCAATTACCAATTACCAATTACCAATTCAAAAATCAATCATCGTCTGTCGATAAACATTAGGCATTCCAATATCAAAAGTCTTTCCATCAACAACTAAACCTGTCATTCCCTCAGCTTCTCTTAATTTTTCTAAACAGGATGTTAATTGAAATTCACCTTTCTCTCGAAAATTACTATTAATATGCTCTTCTAAAAAATCAAAAATCTTTGCAGTTAATGCATACAAACCAAATATACATAAAAACTCATTTTCTGCCATTCCTTCTACTCGTAAATTCTGCCGCGCATATTCAATAGTTGGTTTTTCATAAACTTGAGTCACTTGTAAGATAGATTGTAAATTAGAGTATTCTTCTTGCCAAAATCCTGTAATGCATCCAGCTTTATGAATCATTTCTGCTGGTAAAGAATTCAACCCAATCACATTCTGATTAACTTGTTCGTAAACCTGTAAAACTTGACCGACACAAGATTTTTCCGCATCGGACGAATAAATATGGTCTCCTAACATCAACAAAAAAGGTTCATCACCTACCCATTCCTTGGCACAGAAAACTGCATGTCCGTAACCTTCTTGTTTATCCTGTGCTAAAAACGTAATTTTACTACCCAAATCCTGAAGATATCGACAATATTCCTGATTTTCCTGAGAAAGTTTGCTAAAAAGTTTAGGTTCGGGTGGGTTTTTGAAATAACTTGCAAAAATCTCTTTATCATCCGGTTGGGTGACAATTCCAATCTCTTCTATTCCCCCCTTAACAGCTGACTCCACAATCGCTTGAATTACAGGTTTAGCCCTACCATCCCTATCAATTATCGGAAACAGTTCCTTTTTGACTATTTTCGTGGCTGGAAACAAACGAGTACCAAAACCAGCAGCAGGTATTACAGCTTTCTTAATTCGATTCTTCATTTTGTTAGTGGTTAGTTGTTAGTGGTTATTAATAGTTAAGAGTTAATTAATAATTATCTTCTCCCCCTCTCCCCCTCTCCCCCTCTCCCCATCTCCCCATCTCCTAATTACTCTACAAAATCTACCATTAGGTCATTGCTTTGCCATAACGAATACAAACTTCGTGGTAATTTTACCTTGGAAAGCTTTGTAAACTCTTATCCCAGGTTCTCAGTGACCGGTGCTAATGCTGAGCATATTTTTACTATGTCAGTTGACAAACTGTCACTCAGTCAATTCCCTGATAATGGTCTTAAAAGATATTCTATATTTGTGCAAGGAGTGATACCACTTCACAACACGTTTGCTATAAGCTTATTCTCGCAATCCCTAGCTATATGGGAATAGTGTCGAGTTCAAATGTTGCATCAAACTAGTGAATTGGTATAACTTTATACAAACAAGGCGCTTGGTAGGCAAAACTGTCAGGCGCTTTTCCATGTAACGGATTAGTCACAAATTTCTAAAAAAGGAACCCAAACAAGAAACCGGGGATTTTACCCCCGAATGTGTCAATTAACAAACCTGCACAAGTGTAAGCAGGATAATTGTTTTTAATTTCTTACTTCTAATTTCTAATGGTGACAATAAACATTGCACCTTTTCCCGGTTCGCTTTTTGCTGTAATGCTTCCTTGGTGTCGTTCGACAATTTTTCGACAGATTGCTAAACCCATTCCAGTACCTTCGTATTCCGTGCGTCCGTGTAGCCTTTGAAATACGTTGAATATACGGTCTAAATATTTTTCGTCGAAACCAATACCGTTATCTTCTACGATAATTTGGCAGAATTCAGAATTTAGCTGTTGATTAGTAATTTTTTTACTGTATATTCTTATCAATAGTGGCTCTTTCTCATCATGAAATTTTAGAGCATTGCTTATCAAGTTTTGTAGTAATTGACGCATTTGTAAGGGGTCGGCTTTGATTATTGGTAATTCGCCGATTTCTATCCGTGCCCCAGTTTGAGTGATGCGTATTTCTAAGTCAGATAACACTTCTTGAGTTACCCGCGACAAATTTACATCTACAAAAGGTTGCGCTCTAGTGGTGATTCGTGAAAGGGTAAGTAAATCTTCAATTAAAACCTGCATTCTTTCCGCTGCATTTTGCATTCGGTGTAGGTAGTCGTGTCCTTTATCTGTGAGAGCATCTTGGCAAGTTGCTTTGAGTCGGTCGCCAAATGCTGTAATTTTACGCAATGGTTCTTGTAAGTCGTGGGAAGCGATAAAGGCGAATTGTTGTAGTTCTTCGTTGGAACGAGCTAATTCTTCTCGCTGACGGGTTTCTTGTTCGAGCAGCTTGGCTTGAGAAACGGCTATACCCATTTGGTCGGCTAGCTGTTGCAGTAATTCTATTTCCCATTCAGTCCATTTACGGGGATGGGCACACTGATGAGCAATTAGCAGTCCCCAAAGTTGATTTTGCATGATTATGGGAACTACTAAATTAGATTTAACACTAAATCTTTGCAGTAACTCTATATGACAAGGTTGGATGTTAGCTCTTTCAATATCGGTAATAGCGCTAATCCTACCTTGACGGTATTTTTCAATATATGATTTGCCAAAGCAGGGGTCGTTAATGTCCTGACCGTAGACTACAGGTAAGCCAGGAACTACTGCTTCCTTGACTGTTTGCATTAAACCTTTGTCAGAGAATCGGGTAATTAATACACGGTCTGCATTGAGTAATTTTTGTACTTCTGTAACGCTAGTTTGGAGAATTTCGTCAATTTGTAGGGAAGTACGAATCTTGAGAGTGATATCGGAGAATAACTGCGAGCGTAAGTTTTGTCGAATTAGTTGTTCTTTTGCGCGCTTGCGTTCGGTAATATCCATCATCGCGCCAATCATCCGTACTGGTTGTTCGTCTGCATCGTCGCGAACAACGTAACCGCGCTCAAAAATGTGAGCGTATGAGCCATCTGCTTTGAGAAACCGGTATTCGTTTGCCCAAAACGGTTGACCGCTTTCTACAGCAGCGTAAATATCGGCAACAATTCTACGTCTATCTTCTGGATGTATGTGTTCGTGCCACCAATCAGTATTATCTTCCACCGATTGCGCCGAATAACCAAACAAGGTCTGTATTGAGTCATTCCACCACATTTTATCTGTGAGCAAGTCCCAATCCCAAACAGCATCGTTGGTAGCACAAGCAAGTAATTGAAAACGCTGTTCGCTTTGTCTTAACTTTTCTTCTGCTAATTTGCGCTCTGTAATATCAGTATGGGAACCTGCCATCCGCACTACATTCCCACTTGCATCCCATAACGCTTGACCTCGTTCCAAAATCCATTTGTAATTTCCGTTTTTACACTGGAGACGATGCTCGCTAATATAAAAAGGAGTTCTTTGGTCAAAATGGTTTTGAATAGTTAGCCTTAGTAAATCAATATCATTTGGATGTACGCGACTAAGCCATTCATCTAAGTTGTCACCAATCTCTTCATCTTGATAACCAAGCATTTCTTTGGAACGAGCAGAGCGAAACACCTGGTTACTTTTAATATTCCAATCCCATATACCATCATTATTACCTCTTATCGCTAATTGCCAGCGTTCTTCGCTTTCTCTAAGCGCATCCTCCATACGTTGACGTTCGATAGCTGTAGCTAAAACATTAGCAATTGCTTGCAAGAAAAAGATGTCATCTCGATTAAATCTACGTTTTTTAGTGGTATGCGCTCCTAAAACTCCGAAAGGTCGGTCTTTGCCATGAATAATTACCGATATCCCGCTGACGACATTATGGTCGGCTAATAATTGCGAGCCTTGGAAGCGGTTTTCGTTGCTTAAATCATCTGCAATTACCGGCTCCTCGCAAAAAATTGTATAGCCTGATTGCGAATTTTGAGCAGCATTTACCGTCGCTGTTCCTACAAGTCCAAAATGCCAACCAATACCGGAACGCAACAGTAACTCATTACCTCCAGGTAATAATTCCAAAATCTTGCAATATTCCACATCAAGACATTGTGCAACAGTCGTAACAGCTTGATGCATCAAACTATTTAAATCCATCCTCGCAAGTGCTGCTTGAGAAAGTTCCGCAACCAATGATTGTTGACTAGCATGAACTTCCAGAGCTTGTTGCGCTTTTTTGCGAGCAGTAATATCCATATCAATACCCGACATCCGCATAGCTTTTCCAGACGAATTACGAAAAACTAAACCTTGAGAAGCCAACCAGCGAATATTACCGTCGGGTAAAAGCACGCGATATTCAATGTTATATTCTCCTCCTTCCTCAATAGCGCACTGTATTGCTCGACTAACCAAATCTCTATCTTGAGGATGAACAAAACTAACAAAGCTTTCATAAGTTTCATCAAAACTCGAACTCGCTTTACCAAATAGCGCTTTAATAGTATCCGACCAAGTTACTTTATTACTAACAATATTCCAATCCCAAATGCCCATATGAGCAGCTTCCAATGCAATTCTTAATTGCGCTTCTTGCCACTGTGCTTGTTCTGTTTGCTGCCGTAATTTTTTCATGGTTCTACTAGCTTCGACCAAACGAAGAATTCTAGAACGCAATACCAACCATTGAATCGGCTTAGCTATATAATCTGTAGCACCAGCACTAAAAGCTCTTTCCACAGAATTCTGGTCGTATAGAGCAGTAATCATTAATACTGGTATATTTTTTCCACCAGGAAGCTGACGCAACCGCGCACAGCAAGCAAAACCATCCATTCCTGGCATCAAAGCATCTAGCAGAATTATTTCTGGCTGTAACTGACTATACGCAGCTAACGCTTCCTCTCCATTACCGGCCTCAGCCACCCAATACCCTGCTGATTTGAGTAATTCTCGCAACTGCATCCGTGTTAGTTCGTCATCATCTACAACCAGAATTAGATTAGTCATCTTTTTGGATTAGGAGTTAGGAGTTAGGAATTAGAAGTTAAGAGTTAGGAATTAGAAGTTAAGAGTTAGGAGTTAGGAGTTAGGAGTTAGGAGTTAGGAGTTAGGAGTTAGGAGTTAGGAGTTAGGAGTTAAAATATTTTTATTGGTAATCAGAAAGTTAAAAGTAAATTAAAAGTAAATTAAAATTTATGATTTAAACTGATATAGCCTTCCTAAATCATTTGTGAAATTTTAGAAACCCGGTTTTTTGGAAAAACCGGGTTTCTTGCAGCTACCTTTCTCACGACTCATCTAGGATTGCTGTATACAACTATTTAAAATTAGAATTAAAACTATAGCGCGTTTCATTTGAGTGCAATACACTTTGATAATCCCCCTTCCCCTCTCCGCTATTTTGGAGAAAGGTGTATTCTATTCAACTGAAAACTGCTATATAAAAAATATTAGCGAGAGAGTAAGTGCTGTTGGTAATTATAAAATAAGAGTTAGTAACAAAAACCAAAAGATTTAAAAATTTTAATCTTAAACCTTGAAATTAAAATATTTTATATGGTCACATCTTTTTAAACTCCAACTACCAATTCTTAATTACCAATCCCCAATCCCCAATTCTCAATCCCCAATCCCCAATCCCCAATTACCAATTCTCAATTACCAATCCCCAATTACTTCAATACCGAATGCAAGGTGGTTAACAATTCTCTTGCTGTATATGGTTTTGGTAAAAAAGCTGTATGGCTAGAGTTCTTATCAAAAGGCACTTGTTCGCTGGTTGTTAATCCACTAACAGCAATTAGACGTAAATTGGGATTCATTTTATGCAATGTTGTAATTGTAGTTGCGCCATCCATTAATGGCATCATCATGTCAATTATTGCTCCACTAATCTGATTTTTGTGTTGAGCATAAAGTGCTACTGCTTCAATTCCATCGTTGGCTGTTATTGCTTTATAATTATGCTGTTCTAAAGAAGTCAAAGTAATATCTCTAATTGATGGTTCGTCATCAACTATTAAAATTAACTCTCCATTTCCTAAAGGTGTTTTTAAATATTCTGTTTTTTGATTAGCATTAGTATTCGCTGCTGGTAGGTATACTTTAAAAATTGAACCTACACATGCCGTACTAGATACATTAATAAATCCATTATGACCTTTAATAATTCCGGTTACTGTTGATAGTCCTAATCCCGTACCTTTGCCAAATTCTTTTGTTGTAAAAAATGGTTCAAAAATTCTATCTAATAATTCTTGAGCGATACCAACTCCTGTGTCGGCAACGCTGATAACTACATAAGAGCCTACTTTTGCATCAAGATGCATGCCTGCATAATTATCATCAATTACAATGTTTTCGGCAGATATTGTTAATTTTCCGCCATTTGGCATTGCGTCGCGAGCATTTAAACAGAAGTTTAAT
This sequence comes from Calothrix parasitica NIES-267, assembly GCF_002368095.1. GTDB lineage: Bacteria > Cyanobacteriota > Cyanobacteriia > Cyanobacteriales > Nostocaceae > Rivularia > Rivularia parasitica. The sequence goes on from NZ_AP018227.1 coordinate 776,632, forward strand.
AACACTTGATGTAGCTGAGTGCTATCACCCCATATTTGCCAGACATCTTTTTGAATCGACTCATGAAATAAAATCGATTTTGGGAAAGTTTGTTCGACAATTTGCTTCATTTCTCCAACCAATTCTTCTACTGGAATTACAGTGCGATCGCCTTCAATTCCTCGGGCGAATGATAACACTTGTTTTACTAGGTTAGCTCCTCGCTTGGCGTTATTCTCAACGATTTCCAAAATGGAATTTTCTTGTTCGTCTTGACTTTTGCTTTTGAGCAATTGAACTGACATTAAAATTGGCGAAAGCACATTATTTAAATCGTGAGCAATACCGCTTGCTAAAGTACCAATGCTTTCCATGCGCTGAGCGCGTAAAAATTGCTTTTCTAATTCTTTCTTCTGGGTAATATCTGTATCAACAGTCAATATAGACTTAGGTTCTTGATGCTCATCTTTGACCAAAGTCCACCGACTCTCAATAATAATTTCTTTACCCGATTTACTAACTTTTTTCAGTTCACCTTGCCAGGAACCATCTTGCAATACTGTATGATAAATATCTTGTTGCTGACCGCTATAAATTTCGGGTTTTAAAAGTTCTTTGGCATTTTCACCAATTGCTTCTTCTTCCGTCCAACCATAAATTATTTCTGCACTTTTATTCCACAGTAAAACTTTGTGAGATAAATCCCGCATAATAATTGCATCGGTCGCAATATCTAATAATGCTGCTTGTTCGCGTAATTGATGCTCTATGTGCTTGCGGCTAGTAATATTTTCAAACATATATAGCCGTGCAAAATATTGATTATCTTGATTTTGAATTGCTCTAGAAAAGCGTCGGATAGTACGACCATCAGGTAATAATATTTCGTCTTCACAAATACATTTTTCAAAAAAATCGGGTTGGCAAGAATTAATAAAAGGAGGAGACTGAGATGTTAATTTACGAAATTCTTCCACGATATCTTCATGTTTGAACGCTCCAGATTCGACCCGTTTTTTTAAAAACTCCAAGCCCCAAATATCATAAAAACGTTGATTCGCATACAAAATATTTCCAGTACGGTTTTCCACCACATAGAAAGCTAATGGTGATACGCTCGTCATCGAACGCAAAAGTGTTTGTTTCCAACGTAGTCTTTCTTCCGCTTCCTTACGCTGAGTTATATCATCAACTAAATAAGCGAATCTTTGATGTTCCGAGTAATTTCCAATTGGTGAAACTTTAGCTTTGAGCCATTTACTACCATCTTGAGTATCGAAAGGATATTCAAAAGTTACAGAAGACTGAGTAGTTTGTGTTTGATGGTAATAGTCAATCCACTCACTTATTAGCTTGAGTGGAATTTTCATATCACTAATGAAGCGATTTTTCATTTCTTCAGTCGTCAAACCCAAGAATTTGGCCGCAGCAGTATTACCAGAAATATGTAGAATATCGTTATTCCGAACCTCAACAATCCCCATCATCATCGGAGCGCTATCAAAAAAACTTTTGATAATACTTTCGCTTTCATCTAAAGCTTCTTTTGCTTGCTCGTATTCTGTTTTAATATCAGCTAATTTATTTAAACCAATTCGTATTTCTAATTGCTTCATCACCAAACGACTAATCGCTTCAAGTGAATGTATTTGTTCGGAACTTATCGAACGAGGTACCGTATCGATAGCACATAGAGTTCCTATCACCTCACCTTTAGGTGTAATTAACGGTATCCCAACATAAGACCTGACATTCGGCTCAGAAATTACCACAGGATTAGTCGCAAACCGCTCATTAGCTAAAGTATCGGGAATAACTAAAGTCTCACCAAGACTGACGCATAAAGAGCCAAAGCCTATATTCCTAGGCATTTCTGAGACACTTAATCCCAGTTGCGCCTTAAACCATTGACGCTCAGCATCAACTAAATTTATCAAAGCAATTGGTGTTTGAGCAACTTGCTTAGCCAACAACACTAAATCATCAAAAGTCTGTTCCGGTGCAGTATCAAGAATCTCATACTCATATAAAGCTTTTAGCCTTGACGCTTCATTTTCAGAAACCATTATCTTTAATATTCCTACTATTGCTGAATTTCCTTTCTTCTTTGGAGAATGTTACTTTTAACTAGACTTCATTAATAGGGGAAAATTTGTGGAGGTGGTTGTGCGTTGACTAGCTGCTAAAAACCACAAAAGGGAACACCATTGCATTACAAAATCCTCAGTTGACTAAAGCTGTGAGAGTCCTTCGTACTAACACCAATCAATAACCAGAAACATAAACCAGGATAATTTTCCAGCAAAGAAACGATTATTTGTAGTCAGTGCATAGCTAGAAACAGAACAATGCTTATCTACTACAACTAAACACACCAAAATTTCGTCACATAAACTATATTAATATGCTTTCGGCAGACGAAAATCATTGTTATACTAAAGTGTATTTACGCAAACCATGACAAAATTTCGTATTTTTTAGTATTTTATTCTATTAAATAAAAATCGGTAAACAGCAGGTCGATTCGCTCATTAAAAAGCAGTGAGGCGGAAATAAACGATTAAACAGCGATTATAGTGAAGCCGAAATTTGTTTGTAATTTACTTGCTACTTTTAACTCTTGACTTTCCTGTTTACCAATATCGTGCTTTAAATAAAAAATAGCAGAACTAAATATTATTGAAGTTATAAGAAAATATTATGAACTCATTTCCTTCAACCACATTAAATTCCGCAGTTAAGCCTAAACCAGGAGATAATTTCGCCATTACTTTTGCTCCTCTTTCACTTCCAGAAGCTTATAATTTGGCCGACCATCCAGCCAATGGTGCGATTGTGGTGATGAGTGGAACAGTTCGCAATCAAACCGATGGAATACCAGTAACTTCTTTGGAATACCAGGCTTATGAACCAATGGCTATGCGAGTCTTTTATCAAATTGCTGCTGAGATTCGCAACAAGTGGACGGATACAAATCGCGTGATAATTCACCACCGTACCGGACATTTAAAAATCGGTGAAATTAGCGTTTTAGTAGCAGTAGGTTGTCCTCATCGCTCGGAAGCTTTTGAAGCTTGTCGCTACGCTATTGATACTCTCAAGCACAATGCTCCTATTTGGAAAAAAGAACATAATCGCGATGGTTCCAGTAATTGGGTAAGTATTGGAGCTTGTGAAGAGGGAGAGGGGGAGAGGGGGAGAGAGGGAGAGGGGTAGAGGGGGAGAGAGGGATAGGGAGATAGGGGGAGAGAGGGAGAGAGGGAGAGAGGGAGAGAGGGAGACAAGGGGACAAAAACTGATATCTGATTTAAAAATTTTTATTTCATATTATTTCTTAACATAAATCCCGTTATTGTATTGCACTTTGTAACTATGCATTAACTCTAAAGACTTATTCCTTTAGACTTATTTTTTATAGAAAAGTTTTTGTATAAACGTGCCATGCATCTAATAAATTTTACCTGTCATAATTTTTTTGTAACGCTTTCATTTTTTGCTTGCATTACGGGTTTATTAATCTTGCTGGATAAAGAGCAGTTTGAAACAGAAATGGAGCAAACCGAAAAAATCTTGTTTAGAATGAGCTTTTCGTACTGGTTAGTTTATTGTATTGCTTTCGGTATTGAGAAAATAGTTTTACCGTTCCCAGAAGCTGTAGTAATGAGTTTGAGGATGACTACAGCTCTGTCATATTTTCTAACATTTTCCTGTATTATCTGCTTGCCATTACATAAATTTGCCATGCGAAGAATTGAGGAGTAGAAAATAGGGAATAGGGAATAGGGAATAGTTTGTGATTCTACTAACCACTAACAGCTAACCACTAACAGCTAACAACTATTTCCTCATCGCAGTTGAAATTGCATTTTGTAATTCATTTTGCTCTAAGGTCGTAAGAATAAAGACTTCTTGTACGGTTTTTCCGTGACGTGCGATAATTTTAAACCCACCTCTAATTGGAACCGACACTCGTAATTGCATATGAGGAGAGTGACCTCTCACGCGACGAATCTCCCCTGGTGTTATGGTTTGAATACTTTCTTGTTTACAGAGACGTTCGAGAATAGGGATAAGACCGTTTATGTGAGTGGAGTGATTCCAAACGAGTCTGCCGGATTTAGAGGTGGGTTTAGCCATTTCTATGCTGCCTCTAAAGGAGCCATTGTCAAACCAGCTCTACGCAGTTGCTGGTGATATAGTTCGGCTGGTTCTTGAGGTCCGACCCAAACAATTGCTTGTCCTTCATGATGTATCTGATTAGTGAGTTCCCAAGCATGGTCTGAAGTCATTCCTGGAATATACTTCATCAAACATTCGGCTACATGCCCAAAAGTATTAAAGTCGTCGTTGAGGACAATTACTTTAAAATTAGGATAGGTTTTCCGGGTAACTTGACCCGAACGCTCGGGTGCTATGGTTGGTGCGTTAGCCATCCCATATATATTTGCTGATAATTTAGTAACCATAAAAGATGTGCTAGGGATTTTAATAAAATGCATTCCAAATAATTAGTTTAATGCATTGTTTGCAATGAGTGTTTGTCAGTTACTAATTATCAATTATCATCAAAATCCAAGGATGCTCGAAACTCAGTTATCTTGGAACGCAGAGGAAAGCCATAGCGATAATAATTAGAGATAGTAACCGTTTCTTGGCGGCAATCGCTTAACCTACAAACCTATTTAACTAACAGATTATAAAGCAGGTAACTAGCTACAAGTCATCGCTGTAGGAACTTTATCCTTACTTTAAACGCAATAGGCATAAAGTACCGAATCTGCTTGACTAAAACTTTATTTCGGGGATTTATCGTTATTGGACAAAAGTCTTTGTCAGAAATACTCAGCCAGCATTCCTGTAAGATGCTCTATGCGAAATATTCTCTTACCTCAGCACTCCTTCTAGGACATACCAGAAAGATGGCCGATAAATGACGATCCACATCTGACTGATGAAAATTGATAACTAATAACCGAAACTCAGGACTTATCTCCAATCATTCCATTTTTCGTTAAAAATTGAAGTATCTGGGAAAGCAGTAGGATTATTGTTTTGTTTCAACAAGCGCTGTAGTTTAATCAACTGGGGTTCAATTCTGGGTAGTTCATCCACCAGTTCGTAAGGTGCAATATTATTTTTCAGTGCAAAAGCTGCTGTAGTTCCCGCAGCTGCACCAGCAGACCATTCAAAGGAATGTACGCGATAAGCAGCAGCAGCAATGTGACTTGTAGCGATACTCTTACCAGCGACTAGTAAGTTATCTATTTTCTGGGGAATCATTGCTCGAAGCGCAATTTGAAACGGATAAGCTTGTCCTGCACCCCGTCTTTCACCTTCACGTTCGGTATTTCCTGGTGCTTCTGGAGGACTTTTTGTCATGCAGGGGTGAAAGTCAATAGCGTAATGTCCAATACCTACCGCATCGGGGAAAACCGTGGAACGAGTTCTTCTGACTACGTCTTCCGGACGTTTCCTACCGGTAAGCACTGAAGTTGCTTCTAAACCAGCTAAAGAAGCTTTGAGACGACGATACATCTTTGCAGGTAAAGTATTGCGGTAATACTCGTCAGTATAATCGCGGCGAGAAATATCAATTTCTTCGATAGTAAAGCCTTTAGGATGGGCGTAACCAGGACGACCAATAATACGTCTTCCTTCTCGCATATACGGATATTTAGATAAACCGTGAGCGGTTCCCATCGGTGAATTTAAACCTTTGAGATAGCGATGATTTGGATGAAGTTTTTTAACACCGTCACCAAGTTGAGAATCCGTAGTTCCCCTAACCAACCAGTAAAAATATCCTTTGGAAATTTCCTCACCTTTACGTAAAGCGTCGGTTCTAAGTCCTCCCAACCAACCACCGGGTTCTAACTGTCCTGAAGCTTGTAGTTGTCCGCGAGTATAAATCAAGTTATCTTGAGCAGTTCCCGGACGGTAATCGTTACCCCAAGTCCAGTTTTGCATGGAAATATCCCCAGGGGTAGGAGCAGTAAATTCTATACCTCTAAACTTCATCGGTTCCCCGGTTTGAGGACTCCAAATCCGACGATAGGTATGTACTAACTCGAAGCTAGCTAAGCGCTCTAATTCATAACTATAGTAAGGAGAATATTGGGGGTAAAAACTCGGCATTTCATGCTCTTGAGGCTCCTTCGTAGTCTCCATTGCAAAGGTGTAAGTAAAACCTTGAGTGCAGTAAGGGTCATTAGTAGCACTAGAAGAAGAAGGTTCTAGATAAGAACGTGGGTCAATACCAAGACGATAAGGAACATCCGCAAGACCAACTATTTCTCCGGTTTCGCTAGCATCAACAACATACCAATTTGGAGCATTGCTAGTTTTAGATTGCTTGGGAACAAAGCGGATTATTGATTTATTAAAACGCGAAGAATTCTCATAAGTATAAGCATCTTCAATGGTTTCAGATAAGGTAAAAGTATTGATAGGAGGTGCCCCATTTGATGGTGTATGTTGAATTGCATAAGCACTACCAATTATTTTTCCACCACTATCAGTTTCGAGTTCCTTAACAACAGTATTGGGGAACCAATTGAGTTTTCCTCGACCTTTTCTTTGAGCATCTTTAAGCATTCCAGCCAGAACTTTGTGGCCGTCGAGAGGAAGAAAACAAGAATAACTTACCCAACAGTCACCGGGGTTGAGTTCACCGTAAGTTTCACCGATGCGTTTTCGTAATTCTAAATAACCACGGGAATAAAATAATTGTTGACGTTGGGTTGGACGTTCATCAAGTGCGGAAGTTCCTTGAGAAGAAATTTGTCCTCCCATCCAGTCAGTTATTTCTGTTAAACAAACTTCTTTTCCTGCGAGCAAACTTTCATAAGCTGTAGCGATACCGGATAGTCCACCACCTACAACCAATATGTCACATTTTATAGTTTTATCTGGGCTTCTAGATGGTGCAGCAACAACGGATAAGGGTGTAACAAATGAAAGTAATGTTGAGAAAAGAGTAAGTAAAGACAACGAGCGTTTCATTATTAGTAAATTCCGTTAAACTCCTATGACGGGTTCTCATTAAAATTTTTTATCTTAAAAAAAAATTAATGGGTTCCCTATGACAGTCTTAGACGCTACCATTATGGAAATGTTTACCGCAAGCGTTTTAAGAGAGATAATTAGTAATTTAAGCTACAACTACACTCTTTTTGAGATAATAGAAATATGAAAAAATACATGGATGTTTACTGTAAAATAAACTTAATTGTCAAAAAATAGTGTTGTCAATCAGACATTGTTGTTTAGATGATTTTTTAAAATTAGATTGTTGAAAATAGTATTATTTGATTTAGCTAAAATAGATTAATTTACAAATATAAAATCATATTATAAAAAATCAGATACATTCTCGATGAATCAAAACTTAGACAGACAAAAATTAGCTACATATCATATTTTGTATCTATTGCTATACAGTAATTTTATGCTTTTGTTACTATGAAGCAGATTTTAATTTATTTAATGTATAACATAATGATTAATTTCTTCTCCCAGCTGAAAATTCCTAATTTATTATGCTTGGTTTTAAAATAAACCAAGCAGTTTTTTATATTTATGCGTTTCAAAAGCTATTGAATAAATTAAATAAATAGTTTTATTAAAAAATCAAATTTGATTAAATGTAAGTTGGGTTAGGCAATATGGTAGAATATTTTCTATAGAAAGGAAAATCGGTTGTTACCGGTCGAACGCGATAAAATAGCATCTCTGAGCGGCGAGGAACTCTTAAACCTTGGGCAGCAAACATCTAAGCTGTCCATTTTTATTTGTTAAGCATTAAAATACTTCGGAAATCATTCTAAACTGCTATTTATTTTGGAATCAAATAATTAAATCAATTTATTTTTTTTAATAGAAGATGAAATAGAGAAATTGAGAGAAATTGTAATTATCGTAGATATTAGATGAATTGAATATCGTCCTATAAACTCTTTCTCATAAAAATACCCAGCTTAAATGTTTGCTGCCCAAGGTTTAAGAATTCCTCGCCGCTCCTATAAGTCGTTTTTTATCGCGCTCGACCGGTAATAACCGATTTTTATCCCTACAGAAAATATCATACCACTTAACGCGAACTGATTCAAAATAAAATATTTTAAAACATTAAATATTAAATAATAAATAATTAATCTTTTGACTGATAGAAGGGAATACTTTAAATATCAACAACGAACAATCCATATGAAGGGTTGAAAATTACCAATGTCCGAAAATCCGATTATTACCGAATTAACTCCAGAACAAGAAGCATTAATTCCAGTTTTTCGAGAGAAATGGCGAAAAATTGCGCTTTCAACCGAGAGAGTTGATGAAGAAAAAGCAACCGAAGCAATCAAAGCTGGTTATAAGTTGATTGGTGAAGATGAACCAGACGTTATTTTTTTTGATGGTATTTATTCAGCTATTGAAGAAATCCAAGATTATTCGATGATTATAAAAAGCCTTGGTCCTTATGCTGATTTGATGGAAGGTATACGTTATCCTTTGAAATCAGAACTCACAATTGAAGAAAAAATAGAAAAAGGTTATTCTCAAGGTCCGTCAATGGATGATCCTCAAAATCTTTTAAGTCAACATATATCTATAAAAATTTATGAAGAAGTAGCGGAAGAAACCTATGAGCAAATACTTGAACAGTGGAATCTTCTTTATTATTTTCAGTTATCACAGCAACTAGATGAACAAAGTTTATATATTCCTTATGACTGCGATAGAAAGCTACATAATGAACTTGATGCATTAATTGCTGAATCTAGTTATTACGATTATTGTATATCTGTTTTAAATTATCCCTACAATCAAAATCAATGGGATATTCTACAAGAAATAGTTAAAAATTGTGGTTGGATTTTTCCATATCGAGATACATGTATAGTTTGTAATCGTCCAACATCATTATTCTTCGACAACCAAAACAATCTCCACGCTGATGGTGAACCAGCAATCGAATATGCTGACGGATTTAAAGTTTACGCTCATCACGGTACTTGGATACCAGAAAAATACGGTTCAATACCTTCATCACAATGGAAATCTCAATGGTTATTGTCAGAAGAAAATGCCGAATTGAGACGAATTTTGATTCAAGTCATTGGTTACAACCAAATTTGTGAAGAATTAGGAGCGATTGAATTAGATTCTTGGAATGAATACACCTTACTAAAAATTGAGAATTACACAGAACTTGAATCTAGAAAGTCTAAAAATCCTCCAGAACCGATGCATTTATTAAAAATGACTTGTCCGAGTACGGGAGATATTCATTTTTTACGAGTTCCACCCGATACAACTTCAGCCAGGGTTGGAATAACTTGGGTTAACTGGGAAATTGACCCCGAAGAATTTGAAATACAAACTTAAATCAAATTTAATCCAAAATATCGTTATTCTCTTTTTCTTATTTATCCGTACTTATCTGCTTATTTTCTTACAACGATAAAAAAATATTACTTACAAATACTTGACAACTTGAGAAATAGACTATAAATGTATTCAAGTTAACAAAAATAACATCAAAACAAACAAATGCTCTAAGTCGGAAACACTACACATAAGGTGCCAGTCTGTTTTTGAACAGAGGCAATAAATGTGTTTATAGATATATGAATAGCGAGGTCAACGTGGCTGATTCTGGGAAAGGGCTACTCCCTTCCATTTTTAAAGGTGTTAAAGCAAGTCTTGGTGCCAAAATTGCACTAGGTATTGTCAGTGCTGTTCCCGTTACCCTTGCAACTTTTGCAGCAGAAGCGGCACAGGTGGAAATAAATCCACCGTCACCTAGATTAGGAGACACAATATCGGTGATTGTCACTCCCGACAACCCTTCTAACGGTCGGAATTTACAAGTAACCAGCAACGGAAAAACTTACCCAGTATTTCCAATTGCACCGAATCAGTACCGTGCATTTATTCCTACAACTCCATTGCAAAAATCTGGAAGAAAAGTTATTCGCGTATCTGGTGATGGTACAACAAGAAACTTAGCTGTATGGTTGAAATGGCGTAGATTTCCGACTCAAAGAATTAATTTACCCCCCGGTAAAGCAGGTGTAAAAGCAACACAACTCGAACTCGATAGAGTTAAAGAATTTAAAGCACTTGTTACCCCACAAAAATTTTGGAACGGTCCCTTACGCAGACCAAATGGTTCCCGAATTACTACAATCTATGGTGTCCGTCGCTACTATAATGGTAAATTTGCAAATAACTATTATCATCGTGGCGTTGATTACGCAGGTGGCTTTGGTTCACCCGTAATTGCAGCAGCAGCAGGACGGGTTGCTTTAGTTGGTAAAGAATCACAAGGTTTCAAAGTACACGGAAACATTGTGGGTATTGACCACGGACAGGGAGTAACCAGCATTTATATGCATCTGAATGGGATTAACGTCAAAGAAGGTGACATGGTTAAAGCCGGACAACTAATTGGCGGTATCGGTTCTACTGGTGCTTCTACAGGTCCTCACTTACACTGGGGTTTGTATGTTAATGGACAAGCTGTAGACCCGGTACCCTGGAGATTTAAAGGATTTCAGTAAAGGGGATGTTATTAGTTAGTTTTGTCAGTAGAATGTGTATTGTTTACCCACTACGGGAAAAGTAATAAATTAAACTGGTACCGTCCTACCTTACTTGGGTAGCTGATATAAAATGAGCGTTATGAGTATTGAAAAAATTGTAGAACAAGCTCTCCAGGATGGTTATTTAACACCAGCAATGGAAGCTGAAGTTGGGCGCATCTGCGACAATGCCTCTGAACTCTCTATAGAAGAGTACATGGCACTTGATAGATTAATGGGGGCATTGTTAACTGGTGAGGTAGTGGCGGTACCTCGCAAACAATTCATCAACGTTATGGAAGAACTGGTGTTAACGGAGGCGATTGCACGAGTAGCGGAAATTGAAGCTACTAGCGAAAGCTCCCTTGATGTGGGAGATATCGCCGCTTATGCACTTAACCGCTTACCACCTTTGTACGCTACCACCGAAGAGGGTGCTGCTTACCAACGTCAAACAGCAAAAGCGGAACTTGAGGCATTTATCTCGCAACAAGTAAGAGAAGCAATTTCTCGCTACTTAGATAGACCTAATTTCTTCCCCGAACGTCAAGCAATTAGTAAAAACACTGGTAACGAAGTATTGCGCCAAGTTAGCACTTTACTTCAAGCTTATGCTCCCAACTTTGAGCAGAAGGGTTAGGAGTTAGAAGTAGTGAGTAGCAAGTAGCAAGTAGCAAGTAGTGAGTAGTGAGTAGCAAGTAGTGAGTAGCAAGTAGCAAGTAGTGAGTAGCAAGTAGTGAGTAGTGAGTAGCAAGTAGTGAGTAGTGAGTAGCGAGTAGCAAGTAGCAAGTAATGATTTAATTATTACTAACTCTAGTGATTATTATTGATTGCTCAATCATCTATTTAGCATTCGCTACTCGATACTCTATACTCACTACTTTAAGAATCATTTCCGTATCTGCACCGGTACTCCTAAACTTATTTGTTCGTAGAGCAAGCGAACGTCTGGATTACGCATTCTTAAGCAACCGTGAGATACCGGACTTCCTACGAGTTCTGAGTCAGGTGTTCCATGAAAACCAATTTCGTTGTGTCCATCAGACCAAAAGCCAATCCAACGTTCTCCTAAAGGACTATTTGACCCTGGTGCGAACACTTTACCAGTAATTGGATGTTGCCATGCGGGAAACTTCTGCATGTGCATCACTTCAAAAGTACCTATGGGTGTTTCCCAACCCTTCTTCCCTACACCAATTGGATAGCTAGCCATAACCGTATTTTGACGATACATATAAACTCTACGGTCGCTTAAATCAACTACAAGTTTTTTGGGAGCAGATGTATTTAAACGTTTTGCTTCTATTTTTTGTGAAGAGGCTAATACTGGTTTGTTCGATGATGGCTTGGCAAAAGTTTCGGACGCTACATTTTTTCCTACAGAAATAAAACGTTTAATTTGCTTTTGAAAAAAGTTTTTGCCATCAGAAGCTGCATTTACTATGTCTAAAGGTTCATTTTTGCTAACTCCATCAGAATTTTTCGCCGTTTCCACTTTTGTTGAACTAATTCTGAGATGAAGAGTTAAAGATAAAACTGCTGTAATAAAGCACAGCAACATTACTATACGTGTTAAAGAATCATTTCTAAGCATTTTTTTTCTCCAGAAAGCCTCTCATATACAGACCTATGCTTCTTTTAAATAATCTTTTAACTAATCTTCATTAGTGCCATTCTCATCAAACATTTACAAACTCTTATAAATTTATTTACTAATTTACCGTCTATTTGCAGGCAAACTAGGGCTATTACGGTTTAACTATTACTTGTAATACAAAAAAACTTCAAGAAGCAGGCTAATATCCGGAACTATTTAAGTGCGATCGCCAATCATTAACGTAGGACGGTGGGAGATATATTATGTTAGAGAAATTATTGCTCGCAGCAAGCATTACATTTTCCCTGAATATGTTTGTGCAGGCTCAGGTTCCGTTACGTAACAATCAAGAAGGTGCTTATCCTTCTCACATGGACGCAACACCTCAGATTTTAGTTAAGATGCGACAAAAATAGACTTGTGAGGCATCATTGAATACTGAACTAAACCAAATCTTGTTGTTTATTAAACAATACTCAAAGGTAATAGTTGTTTTTCAAAATTTTTAGATAAATTTCTTCAATAGCTTTATTAGTATAATTTGTCCTTCTTTATATAAAAAGCTTAAAAATATTTGTTTATTATATCTATTCTATTTTGTGGCTGATTGATTTACAGGACAATTACGACAGCAAAACAAACTCAGACCAAAAACTGGCATTGTACTGGCATTGTTCAAAAAATCGAGATTTGGTATACCCAAATACAAGTCTATTTATCTTCAAGATTCTACAACACAGCCAGTTATTTAAACTGGCATAACCAGCTATATTCACTTATATCGGCGATATTAGCTTTTAAAGTTACTAATAATGGTTATAACAGCCATTATTCTGGGTTAAGCGCTAACCGTGATTACACTGAAACTTCTCCAAAATATTTGTTCCAGTTGTAAATCCGTCACTTTTCTTGGGAACTAACTGAACGTCTTCAGGTCTAATAGATAGGGATGATTTAAAGCCAGTAAGATATATGAGCCAATCGATTACTGCATCTTGGTCTACGCTCGATGCCAGGCTGCCTGAAGCACCAGTAGAAGTTGATAAACTTTCAAACCATGACCTGATTTTGCGCTGTCAAACAGGAGTACGTCCCGAACGTACTGCTTTTGCAGAACTGATGCGCCGCTATCAATCGCAAGTTGATAGAGTTTTATATCACTTAGCACCTGATTGGGCTGATAGAGCAGATTTAGCTCAGGAAGTCTGGATACGAGTTTTCCGGAATATTAGTCGATTGCAAGACCCCTGTAAATTCCGAGGTTGGCTGAGTCGTATTGCTACTAACTTGTTTTATGACGAGCTACGTAAACGCAAAAGAGTTGTTAGTCCTTTATCACTTGATGCTCCGCGTACTTTAGACGACGGACAAATGGATTGGGAAATAGCTGGTGATACCCCCGGACCCGAAGAAGAACTGACAACAAGAGAATTTTACGAGCAATTACGCTTAGCAATCGCAGATTTACCTGAAGTATTTCGTACCACTATAGTGCTGCGAGAGATTGAAGGATTGGCATATGAAGAAATAGCCGAGATGACTGGTGTTTCTCTAGGAACCGTGAAGTCAAGAATTGCGAGAGCAAGATCCCGCTTGCAAACCCAACTACAAAATTATGTAGAGTCCTAATTTGCAGCGTTCATCCTCACAGCAGGACTTATTTATTCTCTGATTAATTTTTTGTCCGATAATATTCCCGATAATATTAAATAAAAAAATACGCTACCCGCTTATTGCGGGACGGGTTAACGGGAATGCTTTCGCACTCAGTTTAGATTTTGTCTATCTCAGATTCTTTCGACCTAAAATAAATCTTTAGACGAAGACACTAAAATCCGCTTACAAAGAACATTTCTCCTTAATAGCTTAAAGTCACGAAAAACTATTTATTAAGTAATATGCGGGTGCATCTGCTGTTGGGAGAAAATATAAAGTCAATCCTCAAGCTTGCCCGCTGTATATACCCGTGTATTAATTGGTAATAATGTTAAGATGAATACAGAACATCACTTTGACGACTCCCGCTTGCAAAGTCAAGAAAAATTGCGGGATGGGAATGACCGTAATACCAATAATTTAACGGGTGCTAAGAATATGGTGAAGCGCGACCGCTTCGAGTTACTAAGTGCTTACCTTGACGGTGAGGTAACAGCTGCCGAACGCAGGCAAGTGGAAGAGTGGCTAGCAAACGACTCATCAGTCCAAAATTTGCACAAGCGGCTTTTATCACTGCGGCAAGGCTTGCGGAATCTTCCAGTACCGCAAGAAAAATCTATAGAAGAAACAGTTGATAGCGTAATCACACGATTGCGCCGTCGTACTAGAAAGGCTTGGATGTTCGGAGGTGCTGCTGTTGCAGCTTGCGTTATTGGTTCGTTCTTCAGCCTAATTCCCAATAATGAACCGGGGCTTAGATTTGCTAACAAATCTTTAGAAGAAACACAGCAAGCTTCTTCAGATGAAATTGCATCCTTACCGATGGTCACTCTGAATCAACCACTGGTAAGAATACCAAAAGCAAATCAAAGTCCACAAGACGAAATAAATTAAACCTTATTTATAGGTTCGGATTCCAAAAATGGAAGTGATTAAACTATTTACTAGTAATTAAAAGTTAGATATGAATAGTTAAAATATCTATCTATACAATAGAGATTACCATAAATGGTGCAAGTGCGGGCTATAAGCTCGCATTTTTGTTTTTAATTATTTATTTATTTCCCTATTTCCTTTCCACTCCACCAGCCATCAATTTGCGGAGTACCTTTTAATTGAAATATCATCATGAAATTCATAAAATAAGCCCAAGCCATACCAAGGGAATTATTTTCTAAATCAAATATTTCAACTTGCGTTCGATTGTAGAGGTTTTCTTTACTGGGTCTTTGAGGATGATAATCTTCAAGTACATCAAGACTGCTCAAGACATCTGGATTATTAAACGAAAGCAAATATCCATAGACTTTATCATTTCCCGCGATCATCGCTGGATATCCTTGAGGAAGCGAATATAACTCACCACGAGTCCAAGCTTTTTTTGCATTCACAACTTCTGAAGCACAATAAAATTCATAGTTTGCTTCACCTGGTTTGAGGGTTCCATAAACGAATACCCGTAGTAAATCTAGAGCTTTTGTACCCATGGTAAAATTAAACTTTAGCTTGCGACGAATATATTTACCGCGTTGTGACCTGACATAGACAAATGCTACACTATTTCTGACGGGGGAAAGCGAGGTCGAAAACGCCGATGTCCCGTCAAAACGCCAGAACCTTGATAATTGAATAGTTTCAGAGTTTTACGCTCGATTGTTTCAATGTTTCTCAATCGCTGAAATAGGGTTTTTAAACTGCCCCGTCAAAACTGCTTGTGAAAACGGCTTGGTTTAAAGGTTTCAGATGACAGAGTTTCTAATTTATGAATCCCGGAAACGGGATTGAAACTTAGGCACAACGCCACAAAACACGGGCTTTATTCAAAGAGTTTCTAATTTATGAATCCCGGAAACGGGATTGAAACTCGACAAAAGACCTTGCGGTTGAAGTATCGAACCCAGTTTCTAATTTATGAATCCCGGAAACGGGATTGAAACACTCGATTTTGAGGCACAAAAACTTCAGGGAGATTGTTTCTAATTTATGAATCCCGGAAACGGGATTGAAACGCGATAATCCTTCGTTTTCTGGGTTATCGGTACTAGTTTCTAATTTATGAATCCCGGAAACGGGATTGAAACAAAATCTTCAATCGAACGAGTACTTACACCACTCGAGTTTCTAATTTATGAATCCCGGAAACGGGATTGAAACTTTGAGCTGTATCTTTGTAGCGTCGCTTCTAAAGAGTTTCTAATTTATGAATCCCGGAAACGGGATTGAAACAGTATCTCTATTTTCTGCAAACTTATATTTACAGGTGTTTCTAATTTATGAATCCCGGAAACGGGATTGAAACAGAATAAAAATAAACGAGCTAGATGAGAAAGGAGATGTTTCTAATTTATGAATCCCGGAAACGGGATTGAAACAAACCAAAGAAATTGATTTTGAAGCCGACTAATGTGTTTCTAATTTATGAATCCCGGAAACGGGATTGAAACCATGCTGCTTTGTCTTAGGACTTTCTATTTGTTTGTGTTTCTAATTTATGAATCCCGGAAACGGGATTGAAACTGGATCTAGCGATCGCGATAATTCAAAAGGTAAGAGTTTCTAATTTATGAATCCCGGAAACGGGATTGAAACAACTTTCGTTTGCTAAGCTAGAAATTAATGAGAAAATGTTTCTAATTTATGAATCCCGGAAACGGGATTGAAACTTCCGAGTTAACAATCAGATGGTTGGCTATATCTGGGTTTCTAATTTATGAATCCCGGAAACGGGATTGAAACACGATTGTGGGTCGAATTCAAACCCATCCTCGTATGGTTTCTAATTTATGAATCCCGGAAACGGGATTGAAACTCTTACTGTATTAAATCCGCGCTCCAATTCATATAGGTTTCTAATTTATGAATCCCGGAAACGGGATTGAAACACTAGCTTGTTAATAACTTGCTTTAGATGTTTGACCCGGTTTCTAATTTATGAATCCCGGAAACGGGATTGAAACTAGCAGCAGAAAGCAATATATCATCAGCTTGAGCGGTTTCTAATTTATGAATCCCGGAAACGGGATTGAAACCCACAGCAAATACAAATACCAGTCCCAAATAGAAAGCGTTTCTAATTTATGAATCCCGGAAACGGGATTGAAACCAAAATGTTAAAGTCTGAGAAGCTTAAAAAATATTTAGTTTCTAATTTATGAATCCCGGAAACGGGATTAAAGCATTTATCTATGATTGGTCAACTATTCCCATATCGGAACAGTTAGATTTCTAAACCCTAGAAACGGGATTAAAACATTAGTTTATAACTACTAATTAACTAATCTTCTGTCGGAACAGTTAGAAAACAAGAGAAATTCAGAAGCCCAAAATATAATCTATGATTTGATATGGTTATAGCGCAATAGGTCATCAGACTAATGTGTTGGGTTTCACTCCGTTCAACCCAACCTACGAAACTATTCCCATATCGGAACAGTTAGATTTCTAAACCCTAGAAACGGGATTAAAACATTAGTTTATAACTACTAA
Source organism: Calothrix parasitica NIES-267 (assembly GCF_002368095.1). Lineage (GTDB taxonomy): Bacteria > Cyanobacteriota > Cyanobacteriia > Cyanobacteriales > Nostocaceae > Rivularia > Rivularia parasitica. Next base: position 793,933 of record NZ_AP018227.1, read on the forward strand.
TTAACTAATCTTCTGTCGGAACAGTTAGAAAACAATAGAAATTCAGAAGCCCAAAATATAATCTATGATTTGATATGGTTATGGCACAATAGCTCATCAGACAAAAGTGTTGGGTTTCACTCCGTTCAACCCAACCTACGAAACTACGAAACTATTCCCATATCGGAACAGTTAGATTTCTAAACCCTAGAAACGGAATTGAAACATTAGTTTATAACTACTAATTAACTAATCTTCTGTCGGAACAGTTAGAAAACAATAGAAATTCAGAAGCCCAAAATATAATCTATGATTTGATATGGTTATGGCGCAATAGGTCATCAGACTAATGTGTTGGGTTTCACTCCGTTCAACCCAACCTACGAAACTATTCCCATATCGGAACAGTTAGATTTCTAAACCCTAGAAACGGAATTGAAACATTAGTTTATAACTACTAATTAACTAATCTTCTGTCGGAACAGTTAGAAAACAATAGAAATTCAGAAGCCCAAAATATAATCTATGATTTGATATGGTTATGGCGCAATATGTTTATTTTCTCTTGTCTCCTCGTCTCCTTCTCCCCCAATCTCATCTTCCCATCTTCCCAACTACATATAAAATAGGTCTTCAGACACAATCACAATTGAATTAGGAGTATTTTCGGTGGATACCCGATATAACCCAGCAGATATTGAGCAAAAGTGGCAAAAGCAATGGGTGGAAAGTGGCTTAGATAAAACCATTAAAGATAGTAACAAGCCAAAATTCTATACCTTGGGAATGTTTCCTTACCCATCGGGGAACCTGCATATGGGTCACGTCCGTAACTACACTATTACTGATGTCATCGCCCGTCTCAAGCGCATGCAAGGGTATCGGGTGCTGCATCCTATGGGATGGGATGCTTTTGGTTTACCTGCCGAAAATGCTGCAATTAAAAATAATGTTCCTCCGTCGAAGTGGACTTATCAAAACATCGAACAAATGAGGGGACAGTTAAAACGTCTCGGTTTATTCATTGACTGGGACAATGAAGTTGCTACTTGTTCGCCGGATTATTATAAGTGGACGCAGTGGATATTTTTACAGTTTTTCCAAGCTGGTTTGGCTTATCAAAAGGAAGCTGCGGTAAATTGGGACCCGGTTGACCAAACTGTATTGGCTAACGAGCAGGTTGATAGTGAAGGTAGAGGTTTCCGCTCTGGTGCTAAGGTTGAGCGTAAATTATTACGACAGTGGTTCTTCAAAATAACTGATTATGCGGAAGAATTATTAAAGGATTTGGATAAGTTACCTGGATGGCCGGAACAGGTTAAAACGATGCAGGCTAACTGGATTGGTAAATCCACGGGAGCTTATTTGGAATTCCCAATTGTAGGGATGGATGAAAAAATCGGCGTGTATACGACACGACCCGATACTGTTTATGGTGTGAGCTATGTAGTATTAGCACCGGAACATCCTTTGACCGAAAAGGTGACGACATCGGAACAGAAAGCAGCGGTAGAAGCTTTTGTTAAGGATGTGGGAAATCAAAGTGAATTGGAGCGTACTGCTGAAGATAAACCCAAAAAAGGTATTCCTACGGGTGGTAAGGTAATTAATCCGTTTACTGGGGAAGAGGTTCCGATTTGGATTGCTGACTACGTGCTTTACGAATACGGTACCGGAGCGGTGATGGGTGTACCAGCACATGATGTCCGGGATTTTAAATTTGCTAGGGAGAAAGATTTACCGATTAAGTTTGTTGTTAAACCTGTAGATAATGATGCAGAAACACAAAAGGCTTATACAGAATCAGGTGTTTTGGTAAATTCCGGTGAGTTTGACGGGATGGATTCCATCAAAGCTAAGCAAGCAATTGTCGAACACGCTGAAAAACAAGGTTTTGGAAAAGCACGAGTACAGTATCGTTTGCGAGACTGGTTGATTTCCCGTCAGCGATATTGGGGAGCACCGATTCCAATTATCCACTGTCCCGATTGTGGAGCGGTACCGGTACCGGAAAAAGATTTACCTATAGAATTACCCGAAAATGTCGAATTTTCCGGAAAAGGTGGTTCTCCCCTAGCGCAATTAGAAAGTTTCGTAAATGTTCCTTGTCCGAGTTGTGGAACTCCAGCGAAGCGGGAAACCGATACGATGGATACATTTGTTGATTCATCTTGGTATTATCTCCGGTATACCGATGCAAAGAACGAGAATCAAGTGTTTGCCAAGGATAAGGTAAACGATTGGATGCCGGTTAATCAATATGTCGGTGGTATCGAACACGCTATTTTACACTTGCTATATTCGCGCTTCTTTACCAAAGTATTGCGAGATAGAGGTTTACTTAATTTTGACGAACCGTTCCAACACTTGTTAACTCAAGGTATGGTACAGGGTTTAACTTATATGAATCCCAATAAGGATGGTAAAAGTAAGTGGATTCCTTCTAATTTAGTAAATTCTGCTGACCCCAAAGACCCCGACACTGGGGAACCTTTGCAACAGGTTTACACTACCATGTCTAAATCTAAAGGTAATGGTGTAGCACCGGAAGATGTAATTGCTAAATACGGTGTTGATACAGCGCGGATGTTTGTTTTATTCAAAGCACCACCAGAAAAAGATTTGGAATGGGATGAGGCTGATGTAGAAGGACAATTCCGTTTTCTTAACCGAGTTTGGCGTTTGGTGACTGATTTTATAAATAATCCCCAATCATCCAAGAAATCTAAAGAAGCAAATCCCAAGTCCAAAATTGAAAAGGATTTAAGACGAGCGATTCATACTGCAATTAAAGAAGTCAGTGAAGATGTAGACAGCGACTATCAATTTAATACTGCTATTTCTGAATTGATGAAATTAAGTAATGCTTTGAATGATGCTAAATGCAAAGATTCACCAGTTTATGCAGAAGGAGTCCGCACTTTAGTTTTGATGCTAGCACCCTTCGCGCCTCACATTGCCGAAGAATTATGGCATTTGATGGGTAATGATAATTCAGTTCATACTGCAAACTGGTCTAAGCACGAACCAGAAGCTTTGATTGCTGATGAAATAACTTTGGTAATTCAAATCAATGGTAAAAAACGCGGTGATTTGCAGGTTCCAGCACAACTCGATAAAGCGGGACTAGAAAAATACGCTCGCGAATCAGAAGCTGCTCAACGTCATATCGAAAACAAAACTATCAAAAAGGTAATTGTAGTACCGGGTAAATTGGTAAACTTCGTTGTTGTTTGATGCTCTTTGCTTTAAAAACGCTTGTATGGGGGGAAATCCCCCGCTCACTCTTTGATAAAGTCAGCCACGGAGACTATTTCCGTGGCTGAATTTGTTAAGAATTACAATTGCTGCATTCTTAGGAATAATAAAACTTTACGTCTCTACAAATATTCCTTCCTCCCAACCGGAGACTGGAACTACTAGTTATTACGGGGTGAACCTGCATGTCTCACTTACGTCACATTCTTTTTTCACAACAATTAAAGACTGATTTTATCTTTGTTGAAAAAGGTTTATTATACCCAATGTAAGAAAAGTCGTGTTGCTGCATTTTAAGCGTTTATTGATTCCTAACCCATGAGTAAAGGAGAAGCGGAACTAGTGGAGGGTCAGCAAAAAAAAATATCTATATTGATAGCTGATGATGATGAAGACGACTGCATGTTAGCTCACGAAGCATTAATAGAAAGTCATTTGCAACACGAACTGCATGTTGTTAAAGATGGTGAAGAGCTAATGGATTATTTGCATCGTCGCGGAAAATTTGCAAATCCGGAAAATGCATCACCCCCTGGTTTGATTTTATTAGATTTGAATATGCCTAAAAAAGATGGTCGCGAAGCGCTCAAAGAAATCAAAAGCAATCCCACTTTTAGACATATTCCCGTCGTAATACTGACAACTTCAAAAGCAACAGAAGATATTCAACTCTCCTATTCTTTGGGAGCAAATTCTTTTATCATTAAACCAGTAACTTTCGCTTCCTTGGTTGAAGTTATGAAAACCATAGGGAAATATTGGTTTGATATTGTAGAACTGCCGTATTAAACGGTGGGAGGTAAACTATGAATGATGTTCCCATAAAAGTTCTGCTAGTAGATGACGATGAAGATGATTATATTTTAATCCGCGATTGGTTAAATGAGTTTCAGTTAGGTTCGTGCGAACTAGATTGGTTAGATAATTATCAAGCTGCAAAAAATGTCATAGCGTCGCTAAGGCATGATATTTATCTATTAGATTACCGTTTGGGAGCGGAAAACGGATTAGAATTATTGCAATTTTCAATTGAATGCGGATGTTCTTCCCCGATTATTTTACTCACTGGTAGGGGAGATAGGGGTATAGACATCGAAGCAATGAAAGCAGGTGCTGCGGATTATTTAGAAAAAAGTCAATTAAATGCACCTTTATTAGAACGTTCTATTCGTTATGCTTTGGAAAGAAAGCAAGCAGAACAAAAAATTCGCGAACAAGCAGCGTTACTTGATGTTGCTACCGATGCAATTTTTGTGCGCGATTTGGATAACACTATTTTATATTGGAACAAGGCTGCCGAAAGTCTTTATGGTTGCCAGAGAAATGAAGCTATTGGCAGCAAAACAGCAGAACTTTGGCAAGAAAAGAAAATATCCTTAATACAATCGGCTCTTAATACTTTAGTTAAAAAAGGTTCGTGGGAAGGTGAACTTTCTCAAACTACAAAATTTGGCAAAAAAATTATTGTTGAAAGTCGATGGACGCTATTAAAACAATATGAGCATAAAACACAATCTATTTTGGTTGTAAATACTGATATAACGCAAAAAAAACAATTAGAATCACAATTTCTCCGCGCTCAAAGATTAGAAAGTATCGGTACATTATCTAGCGGGATTGCTCACGACCTTAACAATGTACTGGCACCAATTTTAATGACAGCGCAACTGCTAGAATCTCAACTGCATGATGAGCGAAGCAAGCGGCTTTTACCAATATTAATTAACAACGCTAAACGCGGCGCAAATTTAGTCAAACAAGTGCTATCTTTTACCCGTGGAATGGAAGGAGAACGCACCTTAGTTCAAGCAAAGCATTTAATTAATGAAATCAAAGAAGTTGTCAGAGAAACATTTCCTAAAACCATTCAGATGTCCGATGAAATACCGCAAAATCTTTGGGTGATAAAAGGAGATGCAACTCAACTGCATCAAGTGGTGATGAACTTATGTGTAAATGCTCGGGATGCTATGCCCAATGGTGGTAAATTAAGCATCTGCGCGCAAAACTTTATGGTCGATGAAAACTACGCTCAAATGCATCTTGATGCAGAAGTCGGTTCCTACATGATGATTTCTGTCGCTGATACTGGAGTTGGTATTCCTCCAGAAATTTTAGATAGAGTCTTCGAGCCATTTTTTACTACTAAAGAACTGGGAAAAGGTACGGGTTTAGGACTTTCTACAGTACTTGGGATTGTCAAGAGTCACGGAGGATTTATAAATGTACAAAGCGATATAAACAAAGGAAGCAATTTTCAGATATATTTACCAGCACAAGAAGTCAATGAAATTCAAGAAGAAACAGAAGGAGATTTACCCAAGGGTGAAGGAGAATTAATTCTAGTCATAGATGACGAAGATTCTATTCGAGATATTACAAAAAAATCATTAGAAAGCTATAATTATAAAGCCATTACTGCTAGCGATGGAATTGAAGCAATCGCTTTGTATGCAGAACATAGAAAGGAAATATCTGTTGTATTAACGGATATTGTTATGCCAATTATGGATGGATTAACAACAATCCGCACGTTACAAAAAATTAACCCTCAAGTAAAAATTATTGCCGTTAGCGGACTATTTTCTAATGAAAGAGTGAATGCAATTACCGAAATCGGTATTACAGCTTTTTTATCCAAACCCTATACAGCACAACAATTGTTACAAACTATTGGTAATGTTAAAAACAGTTAACAATTATCAATTAACAATTATCAATTATCATCGGTCGGATGTGGATCATCAATTTTCAGTTGTTTATTCCTAACTCATAACTCCTAACTCCTAACTCCTAACTCCTAACTCCTAACTCCTAACTCCTAACTCCTAACTCCTAACTCCTAACTTTCATTCATCATGACCGAACAGCGTTCAGAAGTATTAGCAGCAAACGAAGCTTTCTATCGTGCTTTCGAGAAGAAAGATATTGAAAAAATGAGTGATGTATGGTCGCAAGGAACCGGTTCGTTGTGTATTCATCCTGGGTGGAATATACTTCGTGGTTGGAAGCAAGTTAATGATTCCTGGGTCAAGATTTTTGAAAATACTCCTTATATCGAAATAAATACAGATGTTATTTCAATAGAAATCCGAGAAAATATTGCCTATATTGTGCTAGTAGAAAATGTGATGCAGGTTATCAAAGGTTCGAGAATGGAAGCACAATCTTTAGCTACCAATGTATTTGAATTACTTGGTGGTAAATGGTATTTGGTTCATCACCATGCTAGTCCTGTTATGGGTAATAGATGATAGGATTTTGGATTTTGGATTTTGGATTTTGGAGTTAGGAGTTGGTAGTTAATTTAGGAGTTGGTAGTTAATTTATAATTTCTTACCAATTACCCATTACCAATTACCAATTACCAATTACCAATTACCAATTACCAATTACCAATTACCAATTACCAATTACCAATTACCCATTACCAATTACCAATTACCAATTACATATCAATCTTCAATTAATTCGACTCCATCTTTCCCGTCAGTTTCTTGTAAATAGACTTTAACAATTTCTTCTGCTGCGGTTGGTAGCTGTTTACCAGTAAAATCTGGGTGAATTGGAACTTGACGATGACCTCTATCTACTAATACAGCAAGACGAATAACTTCGGGTCTACCGTATTCGTTAACTGCGTTCAAAGCAGCACGAGCGGTTCTTCCTTTGAATATGACATCATCTACAAGTACAACTGTTTTCCCTGTCAAATCAAAGGGTATGCTGGTTTTTGCTGGAGTTCTTAAGCCAATTTGGTCGAGGTCATCGCGATAAAATGTAATGTCTAATGCACCTACGGCCACTTTGACGTTTTCTAATCCTTCAATCTGACTCGCTAATAAATCCGCTAATGGTACTCCTCTGGTGTATATACCGATAAGCACTAATTTCGATAAATCGCGAGTCCTTTCTACTATTTCAGAAGCAAGTCTTCTTAATGTACGACGAAGTTCTTCTGGTGAAAGTATCTCAACTACTTTGACGGACACACTCATAAATTTATATCACTGAGTCATTAATTATACTACTTTAGATAAGTTAAGTAGGGTTGGAACACGTGCGGATTTAAACTTTAAAGCTTTAAAGCTTAATCCTTTTTAATTCTCTGATAAATTGTAGAGAATTCCAAACCCAATTTTCGTATATTTACATAGCACTACTTAGTCAGATTAGGGCATCAATAAAGATTGAAGTCTATTACTATTAAACCTTTGACCTTTAACATGCAGACTTTTGACCTTCGGGTAGCGCTATATTTAATGTTTACTCTATTGTTGTCAAAAAGAGTAGGGATGTTGCTCCCCCCAGCCATAATAAAAAGGAATATCTAGTTAGTTTGAAAGATGTTTCAACAGATTTTGCGGTAATTGGATTAATCGGATCTCCAAGCAAAGGTTTTACTTTTGCGACTCCACGGTACCAATTAGTTCCTCCCATCTGTACGTCTAAAATTGCAGCATAAGCACATTCACTCCAGCCAGAATTAGGACTCAAATCTTTGGGAGCATCTCGCTGACAAATATTTATGACCTGTAGGGGTTTACGAGATAGCAAAGCTAGAGTTATAACTGTTAGCCTACATGGAAACCAAGTTAAACAATCTTCTAAACGTGCGCTAAACCATCCTAAGTGAATATAGTTAATATCGCGATAGCCAATCATTGAATCAAGAGTACTGCTAGCTTTGTATGCTAAAGCAAATGAACAAGGTCCAATAGTTGGGATAAAAGCACCAATAATTGCATAAAAAAGAGGAGCCATTACGCCATCGGTAGCGTTTTCTGTTACTGTTTCTAAAACTGCTCTAAAAATTTCTTCTGAACTTAGATGTTGTGTATCTCGACCGACAAAATTACTCAGAAGAGAACGAGCTTCACTAATATTTCCTGCTTGTAAAGGTTTTAAAACTGTTTCGGCTGCTGTTCTCAAACTTTTGAAAGCAAAACAACTAGCTAATAAAATACTTTCTACCAGAATTCCCAGTATTGGATTTAGCTGGGAAACACATCGGACTATTAACCAACCAAAGAGACCACTACCTATTATTAAAATTAAAGCTATTACTATTCCGGCTAAACGTTGTGTTAGGGAATGATGACAATAGTTAAGAGCTAATTTAGTGAAACGAGAAATGAACCAACCCATCACTTGAACCGGATGAAGCCAGTTCCACGGGTCACCGATAAAGTAATCTAAACTAGCAGCAATGATTAAGACCACAGAAGAAGAAGTCACCCGATTTTTGATTTTGCGGAAACTTGAGGGGGAGATATTCTTCTCCGAATTCTCAAAGTTTTCAAGGCAGATTTTTTGAACTTCTGGATTAATTTAGAATAATCTTCATTAATCTTGATTAATAATTAATCATTAAACAACAAAACTTGCTTCTTCTCCAAGAGAAGCTTGCCAGCTGCGAGCATCGTAATAAAGGTCTGCCAAAGTAATGCTGTATAATGCTTGTTTGAGCTTTTGAGAGAGTCGATGCCAAAGACTAAAAGTTACCCAATCTTCGGCTAATTGCTCTTTAGCTCTATGGTGAGCTAGAGGTTCAATTGTTTCGCCAACAGCTTCTAAAATTTCTCCTAAAGATATTTTCACGGGTTCTCTTGCTAATTGGTATCCACCATCTTTACCCCGAATTGATTTTACCAATCCAGCACGACGCATTTCTATTAGTAGTTTTTCTAGATAGGGAGCGGGTATATTTTGACGGCTTGCAATAACTTTAGTTGAACAAGGAGCGCTTTTTTGCTGCAAGCTCAAATCTAGTAACGCTTTTACACTATAGTGTCCTTTGGTGGTAAGTTTCATTCGTATTGAGCTTCTTGATATGTTATAACGGCTTGTGAAATGTCTACGTTTTATGCTTATCAAATTACTCGTACTTTTTCTTTATACCAGCCATACTTTATCGTACAAGTTAAATTATTTTTCAATCTTCTATAGTTTAGCAGTATAAAGCCTTAAGACTCCCTGTATTCGTAAGAGCGAACACTCTCTATAATTAGCGTGAAAATTTCTTCTCTAGTTATCGAACCTATATATGATTGTTTGCTTCATTTATTTTGCTCCCATTTATTTAGGTCAGTAGTCAATATATTTCCAAAAATAAGAGCAAGAAGTGTTAATTTTATATTGTTGTCTTAAAAAAAAAATTAAAATTAATCATCAGGAGTGTTCTTAATACCTCAATGTCAGTTAAAATGAAATCGATTCCACCACACCCATCGTTAGTTTTTGATTTAAGTTGATGGCTAAACAGAAAAAAATTGAACCTCTAGTCGGCGAAGATTTACTCAAGAAAGTTAAAGAGCTAGAAAGCGAAAGCAAGGAAGATAAAGCCAAACAATGCGGCTACTATACCGTTACGAAAAATGGCATAGAGCGCGTTAATATGATGAAATTCTTGAATGCCCTAATTGATGCTGAGGGTATTCAGTTAGATAGCTCTTCTGGTGCTAACGGGCGTGGAGGACGCAGTGCTAGCTATAGAATTAGCGTCCAATCTAATGGCAACTTATTGATTGGTTCGGCCTATACAAAACAGATGGGACTTGAACCAGGAGATGAGTTTGTGATTACTTTAGGTAAAAAGCACATTCGTCTAAAACAGATAGATCCAGAAGATTTAGAAGACGTAGAAGAAGAGGAAGAAGAAGATTAAGGTAAGCAATTAGTTGCTCAATAATCATGGCCAAGCGTGAATGTTGATTATTAGATGCAAATGTTGACATCACTTGCCAAAAAAATGGCCTCCTCAACTGAGGAGACCTCTAATACGCGCAGGTGTTTGTTGGCTCTATCCATATCTTTTTACGACTTTACCGATTTTTATCTTGAAGTCTTTATCTGACGACAGCATAATCATTCTATGAAGGTAGAAACTAACTAAGAAGTTTTGGTTTTATTCTGGTTGGAAAACTGTCGTCTTCGTGATAAATTCCCCAGAGCTAAAAAAAACTGTGAAAACTTATGGCTCTGACGGGGATAATTTTGCACAAGCAAGTATATACAATTTTGACCTTTAAATCTATTTAGGTTTAATGCTTAAAAATAGTCCATATTTTCGATAAACGATAATTTGGATATGTTTGCTTCAAATAGCCAGTGTAGTTGATATATGCATGTATAGCAGCATATCAATTCATTGTTTCGTCAATTAACAATGAAAATACTGTTGCGATACGATGTCAATTATTATACTTCAGCTATTGATTGTAGCTGCCTCTTCATTTTGTAATGATTGTAGGCAGCTTTTTTCATGATTGAAATTTGTTAGGATTAGTAATCAAGCTCCTAGGAATTATCTAAACTAAATTAGAAATATTTGAACTAAAAATAAATTCCTGCGAACTGTAGAATATTTGCCAAAACCTTTAACAAATTTAATAAAAATAATAAGTAGATTAAATTCCCACAATATTTCTTAGCAAACTAGATTCTGTCGGTTCCTAGAGATGTTGAGTGCTTAATAACAATCGATAAAATAATAATCATCTAACTGCTATTTTTATCAGTGTCTACATTCTTCTATTCCCTTTTTTCTGCTGCTTAAATAATATATTAGGTACTCAGGAACCGGAAATGATTAATTAATAATATAGATATGGTTTAAAATTGGAGAAAAATTTAAAAGTATGTTAATAAATCATTCAATGTAATAATCGTTTTTTATAAACTTTACTTAAGTGATTTACATTTACTTCTCTTTGTATTTTTTTATATTTATTAAATAATACTATAAGCTAGGCATATCTAAAAATTTTCGATAGAGTAGAAAATTTTTATCTTTATTTATCTGTACTGTTTTGTAAAAGCAGAAAGGAAAGTATTAATCGTCTAACCTTTATCTGTAGTTTACATAATCGCCACTTTTAGAAAAAACCCTTTCTATAACTAGATTAGAGTGTGGGAACTTGCACTACTGTACGCAGAACTGGCTGATTGCAAATCAGCTGTGTATCTAGCTCATTGCTAAATGTGAAATCATGTTTTTAGTGAAATAAACTGGATTTATTCGAGCTTGTTGAGAATGGTAGAAGTTGTCAGTTCAGTAGAATACTTATGGGTAATTTACATAATTTGTCTGATAGCTTTACAAAGCTTTGGTAAAAAAAATTGTAATTACTCAGAATTTTTGTGGAGGAGGTGCTTAAATAGTAAACAGTAGATAAGGGCACGATTGCGAAAAGCAATAAAAACGCAATTTCGGGCTTGTTAATACAATGCGGTAGGCAGTCTTCAAATATCACGCTTAGCAAGGTCACAGATATGTAATATTCCACACATTAAACCAGGTTAAAATCAAACTAATCGACAATTGATTGCTTAAAAATTAGTGGGTCGGTTAACTCAGAGTTATTTAAATATAGCTATACTCGTGTTGCAGTCATAAAAATGTTCGTTACCCAAAGAGCGTTTATATGTATCGCGCATTGCTTATTTTTAACCGTGTTTCGGTTGTATAAGCACAAATTTATCAGTTATACCAATTGTTATACAGCGAGTAAATAGAATAAGCGGACGAGGTAGATGAACACACACACCTTTGATAATCATTACGTTACTTGCCCCATTTGCCAAAAAAATGCTACGGCAAAAGCTTTGAAAACTTGTACGGGATTATATAATTGTCCGTACTGTCAGGAAAGGCTAGTAGTATGTCGTAGCGGTAATTACGTGCGCGACCCATTCCCTTTAAAACAAATTACTCTTTCATCTGTACTGCGTCGTCAGAGCCGACCTTTAGCTCGAATTTTACGAGATTTTGTATTTTTTAAACATCCTTTGGTAGCTCTTATTTTAGGAAGTGCTATTTTCTTCGGTATGTTAACCGTGACCCAGACAAACACTGTTGAGCCAGATGCTCAAAAGCCTCTCGATAATATAGAGAATATAGATAAAAAATAGGAGTACAGAAGAAAAATAAACTATATTTTTCACAATTTTTCACAAATGTATATTGGTGAAGATATTGTATTTTTGTTAAGCCAAAAGGGGGACTCGGAATTGAAGAATGTCCCCTTTGATTATGGCTACTAGTTCATTTCATTAATTTTGACAGTTTTGTTTTCTACGGACGTAATGTAGAGACGTTATAAATAACGTCTCCCGACATTTCCAAAGAAAACGCGACCATAGCCGAATTAATGAAACAGACCACTACTAGTCCTTTTCATTAGTTTTGACGGGTATAAAATTTTTAGTTGTAACATCTTCACCTTATTATGCTGCATATTTGGCGAAGACCGCGCAACTACAAAGCCATCAGAATTATTGAAATGCACTACTACCTTGTTTATCTAAATTTATTTGTATATAAAATTTACCTGCCTTTATGAACTAAAATGTCTGGTGTTGCTGTTCGTCGAACGTGATGTCAGCCATATAAAAATATGGCTAGTACACTACGGCTTAAATAAAGCAACCATTAAAAATGGCTGAAAAGCCCCAGATATCAAACTTTTTGTCTTGGAAATTTGCTCTTGGGGGAAACCCCCAAGACCGCAATTTCCGCTACTTCTTACTTTTTACTTCTTACTTCCGCGAAGCGGTACTAGCGCCAAGCTAAACTAACAGCAACGCCTAATTTTGTGAGTTAAGGAGCAGTCTTTTTCGTAACTAAAGTCCAATTACCTTGCTTGTCTATTACTTGTACTGAATCTGCTGGAAAATCCTTCAGAGCATTTTCGTCAAGTAAGAAGTATGGTTGTTTCTCATGCTGCCAATTATATTTCAGGTAATCTGGTGAGGCAGGTTTTATGGTACCTTCGCTATAAAATTCTAGTGAGGGTCGGTTGATGGCTGAAGAAATGTAAACTGTCTTTACTGGTGGATTGGCTCTGTTTACCATCTGCACAACTGGTTTAACAGGATAATCTTCATTGAGTTCCCATACCCAGTAATCAGATTTTACGAATAATAGTAAAGATACGTAGGTTCCCCATAAAAGCACTTTGAGGAATTGTCTGTCACCTCTTTGTGCCCTTAAAGCCGCTAAAGCCATTGTTACGCTTAGGGAGGCAAATATCAGCTGTAATTCCGGTGAGGGTGTACCGTTCCAGCTATAGTAAGTGCTAGCAACTGCCGAAATTAAAGCTAGGAAGCTTAACATTACTACCCAAAATCTCGGTAACGGGGTCAGCAAAGGTAAATTTTCTACCTGACCTAACTTTGCTCCAATCATCAAAGCAATCGAAGGGTAAATTGGGTACACATACCAAGGAAGCTTGGTTCCCATCACAGAAATAGCTATCAAGTAAACACCGAACCAAACCAGTACAAGTTTTGCCCAACTGAGATTGCGATTTTCCCAAGCGAAACGTAAAGAAGCTGGGACAAAAATCAACCAAGGCCAGTTGTACTTGAGGATTTCCAGTAAATAATACCAGGGTGGCCCGGAATGTCCTTCCACGGAATTCCAAATACGGCTGAAGGATTGATTCATCATCCCCGTATTGACAAAATTCTGTCCGTAATGTAGCCATTGGGCACCGTACCAAAAGGCTACCGGAACAGTACCGATAAAGATTCCCATCCACATATACTTGCTCGTAAGCAATCGCGGCGTATCCCAAAATAGGTATATCATCGCCACAACACCCAACAATATGCCTAAAATGCTCTTGGTTAGACAAATCAGTGCAAAACCGATGCCTACCCCCAAGCAATAACGCAAATTACGACGCGATCGCAATACACAAAGCAGCATAATCGTGAAGAAGCAAACCGCTGCACCGTCTAACATAGCCAGCCTTCCGTGGCGCACTACTGGCAACATTGTTAAGAAAACTAAAGCGCTGTAGATAGCACAAATGCGTTGATGGAATATTTCTCTGCCGATACTATACAGAAAAGGTACTGAAATAGCTGTTAAAATTGCACCGGGTAAACGGGTAGTCCACTCGTTAACACCCCCTAATTTATAAGCCCAAGAAATCATCAAATGTATTAATGGCGGCTTATTATGATACGGCTCACCTCCAAGAGTTGGGAAAAGCCATCGCATCTCACCATTCGGAGCGCGTCCCAATTCGCGTGCAACTTGTGCAACAGTGCCTTCATCCCAGTCTCGCAGCGGTAAATCACCTAGATTAATCGTAAATATTATTACCGATGCTACCAGCAGTACCACTATCCAAATTCTATCTATCCGTTTGTCCATCCGACGATACTGTTTTTCAACACGATCCCAAATAAAGCTTTCTTTTTGCATAAACTAGGACAATCGTTTTAAATCGCTAATTAAATGATGGAGAAGCCCTGTTGTGAATCCCCAATAATAACATTTGATGAAACTGCCATATGATTCATTATCTCGTTAAATCTAATTTATTTATCTTTTTTTACTAAACTTTTTATTTTTTTTCAGGAAAAAGAATTGGAGTAATTTTCTAAAAATTTAAATCTTATTTAAGCGAAGAAAAAATAATACCTTCATGTTGTCAAAATTAGTGATTAAATACTCGAAAAGGAGAATAATATGAATCTACCTTTCATTTTGGATATTGCTTTAGGTTTAGTATTTACTTACTTGATTTTAAGTTTGCTAGCCTCCGAAATACAAGAATTAATTGCCACATTATTACAATGGAGGGCTGCCCATCTCAGGAAATCTATTGAGATTTTACTTGCAGGTGGTACTCGTAATTCTGAAGAAGGCAAAATAATCCAATTAGTAAATAATATTTATAGTAATCCTTTAGTTAGTAATATCAATCAAGAAGCAAAAGGGTTTTTCGCTACTTTACCCAGAAAAGCTACTTGGGCTGTTTCTTCTTTAACTAGACCCCTAAAAATACCGCGTTCTGGAGCAACTAAGAACGACACTATTTTCGGTAACGGCAAACATAGCGGTCCTTCCTACATTCCAGCCGATATTTATGCAACTACCTTGATGGAAACTTTGCAAATTCCTGATTTTTCTCAGAAACTTTCAGAATCAAGAGTAGAAAAATTTAAAAACGAAAGGCTTAATGAAATACAAAATATTTTATTTGCTTTAGAAGGACAAGTACAAGGAGATGAAAAGTTCGTTAATTTTCTGAGTTTGATGTATCAAGAATTTGCCGAAACGCAGGCTGATTTCGAGCAAATTCTGTGGAATTACAACCAGAAAAAAGCGGATTTGCATACTAGTATTAGTCGCATGGCAGAAAGTGTAGATAGATATATCCACGTTTTTGAAATAGATATGCCAGAAAGCGAATACACAGCCAAAGCATTGCGTAAATTGAAGTTTTCAAAGCAGGATACGTTTGCTTCCCAAGAAAGAGCAATTACATTAGGAGGATTGCAGCCAAACGTTACTGAAATAGTTCAGTTAATGAAGAAAGGAAGTAAAGTATATCAAGAATTTTCAGAAGCAATAAAAGATAAAGATAATCAAACCTATGAAAGTTTTGAGAAATTAACTAGTGTTTTACCGCAATCAATTACAGATAACTTGACTGTTTTAGCCCATCGTACCCGAACAAGAATTAACAAAACAGAATCCGGGATTAATGTATTAAAACAAGAAATGGAAAGCTCCTTTAATAGTTCAATGGCAAGAGCTAGTGGGGTTTACAAACGTAATTCTAAAGGAGTAGCTTTACTTATAGGCTTTATTATTGCTGTAATTGCAAATGCCGATGCATTTCATATGATAAGCAGGCTTTCAACAGATTCAGCCTTAAGAAATACCATTGTAAGTAATGCTGGACAAATAGTAATTAGAAACCAAGAAAATTTAAAATACGTAGATATTGCGACTCTTAAAAGTCAGACAGAAGAAGCATTATCAGATATCTCTTTACCTATTGGTTGGAGTCAAGTCAACGTCAAACAGCAAGTAGGAATAATACCATCAACCAATAGTAATAGTGGCTGGTTATCTTTTTTCAGATTTGCTCGTGCAATTCCCGGTTGGATTATCAGCGGAATAGCCATAGCAATGGGTGCTCCTTTCTGGTTTGACTTAATTAGTAAAGTTTCTAAAGTGCGGAATACCGGGAATAAGCCTTAATTTGATTTTGGATTTTGGATTTTGGATTTTGGATTTTGGATTAGGAGTTAGGAGTTAGGAGTTAGGAGTTATTAATAAACCAATTAGTAATTACTAATTACTAATTACTAATTACCAATTACCAATTACCAATTACCAATTCTCAATCCCCAATTACCAATTTAAAATATAAATATAATCCTTAAATCCCAATCTTTATCATCTTGATTTTGACGAATGATTTCGATTTTGCTGATAAATTCTCTAAAATAAAATCTTCTTTCTGTTTCTGATAAGTCTAGCCAAAATTGCGGGATGGAAACGGCTTGAGCGACGGAACGTAAGTTTACTGGTGGTAATATTTCTAATTGTGTTTGGAGTTTGGATATTTCGGTACGGAGTTTGTAATTCCTAAGTTTGGCTGTTTCTTCGTCTAAAATACCAGTTTCAATTAATGCTGGTATTTGTTCTAATATTTGTTGTTGAGAAATAATGGCTTGAGTTAAATTATTTTTTACCTCATCAAAAAATGGAAAGTCCATTTTGTCTGCTGCTTGAGGTAATTCACTACAAACTTTTTCAATGGTATTTTCTAATATTTTTTGGTAAGAAATAGCGCGACATTTTTTATTTTTATCACAACGAATAGGACGTAAATAAATATACTCCTTTTTTTGTCTGTGAAAAGTCACGCGAGTGATGGTCATGTGCGACTGACATTCACCACAAACTATTAAACCGGCTAAGGAGCGCTTAGCACTTGCTGTACGAGATGGTAAACGACTGTTGCGACGTAAAATTCTATCAACTTGGGCTGCTTCTTCACGAGAAATGATTGCATTGTGAGTATTGCGGACAATTTCTCCATTTTTATAAGCAATATCACCACGATATACCGGATTCGATAACCAACGTTTTCCGGTAGTTACAGATATTTTTTTACCGTATTTCTTGGTTAAATGTCGTACTGCTCCCCGTAGGGAACCGTACAGTAAAAAGTTATCAAAAAATTCTTTGACTACCGGGGAAGTGGTGCGGTCAATCGTATATTTTGTTTTACTCCGACGATAACCATAAGGTGGTTTACCCGGTGGTGGTGCTGCATCTAAGCGATTGCGAGCATGTCCTTGTCGGATGCGACGGCTGCGTTTTTGTTGCTGAATTTCGTTTAAAAGTCGCAGTAAATTAGCGTAGGTATTCGTAGCTTTTGTCGCAGAATTGTAATTTTGTTCTACTGCTACAAGGTTTATTCCCATCTTTTCAAATTGGGAAAGACTCGATGTAACTTCCTCAACCGAATCCCCTAACTCTTCCAATCGTCGAATTAAAATGCAATCTGGGGGATTTGTTTGACAGTCTTGGAATAATTGTTGTAATTCCGAGCGTTTTCCTAAATCTTGATAAACCTTATCTACTTCCCATCCAAAACTAGTAATTTCGGGAGTTGTTTCCAATAAAGGGTCGCTGTAAGTATATGCGAACTTCATTCAGTGAACAGTTATCAGTTATCAGTTATCAGTTATCAGTTATCAGTTATCAGTGAGCAGTGTTAGCGAAGCTTTTCCTTTCTTGACATAGTACATAAACTTATAAATATTGTAGTGCGACCATCTTGGTCGCTAAAATTATATAAATCTTAATTTCTAAATCATAACTTTTAACTTCTAATTTTTAACTGATGATCCACACCCGACCGGTGAGCAGCTGTTAACTGTTCACTGTTAACTGTTCACTGTTAACTGTTCACCCTTCGCTTAATTCAATGATATTCCCGTCTGGGTCTTGGGTGAATAATGCTCGACGGCCGGAAGCGCTTGGTTGAATTGAGCAGTTATAATCTAATAGCTGCTTCTTGGCGGCATCTAAGTCGGAAACTGAAAAAGCAATGTGGGGGTTGCGTCCCCATTTTTCGTTTTTAGCTTGTTCGGGAAGTGAAGATGTAACTATAAGGTGTAATTGATATTCACCAAGTTGATACCAGCTACCAGGAAAATTTCGCGAACGTTCTGTTTTAGGTAATTTCAGAATTTCCCCATAAAAGTGTTCGCTTCGGTCTAGGTCAGTGACGAGAATTGCTACGTGCAAACATTTGGTAATTTGCATATCTAAGAAGTAGGAAGTAGGGAGTTAGGAGTTAGGAGTTAGGAGTTATGAATTAATTATTCTCCTTATCCCCTTGTCTCCCCATCTATTCTCCCATGCCCAATTCTTTATCATTCATAATTTACAGAAATTCAAAATTCACTGACGTAAGATGATTTTGGTTTTTGTGAAGAATAATTCAAGTTTGTAATGAATGCACAATTAGCAACTAATGAAATTCATACTATGCGAGAGGTATTACACGATTATCCACCAGGTGTACGCGCATTAGACGAATTGGAAAGACATCAGGGAAATATCCCTACAGCTTTTGAGGATTTATGGGTTGAGAAAAATGGAGCAGTAGCTTTACCCGAAAAAAAGTCTTTATGGCAAACTACTTTAAATGTTTTGCGTAACGAACTTTGCGGTGATGATGGTTTTCGTACTCAAGTTAAAGAGTACAGTAAAAATCCAGCTAGCACACCTTTACTAACTGGCTTAATTGTTTACTTAGTAGGAATATCCGGATTACCAATTGACCCAGCAATAGCTACTGTTGCTGTGTTGTATATTCTGAAAATTGGACTTAATATTTTTTGTGAGTATACCGAAAAAAGTTAGTTTTATACTTAATCATAAAATATAATTCCCCGGTCTTTTAAGATAATTGTATTCAAATTCATATCTTATAATATTGTCAACATCGTCGGGGAATGTAATTCCCCGTCTAATAGCAAAAGTCCATTAAAATGGACTGATAAGTAAACGATAAATAAAATATTTCCTACTAACTTTTAACTGATTAAAACCCTTGCATTTCAACTAATTCAATACATAAATCATTAATTTGCTCTAAATCTGGTTTGTGACGCAAACTTGATTCTTCATAAACTGTTTCCATTTGAGCAACTAAATCCTCGGCAATTTTCATTAATTGCTCGTAGGAATATTCACCTCTAAGGATTGCTTTTAAATCTTCTGCATCACCGATTTTATTTCTATCCACAATTACTTCTTGAGTACGTAATATTTCTAAGCCGCTCCGCAATAATCGAATACAGTGCATCCCATGTTTAAGGTCGTAACCAGATAATTTTTCTGTTTCTGCTCTTTGAGCATTTCTATTTTTTTTCCAGGATTGATATGCTTGCCATTCTCTTAATGCATTATGGTATCTTTGACTTCTTTGTAGTAAACGAATAAAGTCTTTACGACTATTAGTAAACTCTTGGGTTTTCTCTATCGCTTCATCGGGTAAAGGATACTGTTTCAACATTCCTTTAAAGTCGATATCGGCTGTCAATAATTTATAAAGTTGCTCTGCTTCTTCTAGAAATTCAATTTTACCTCTAATTAATAAATATAGATATTCTAAAAAAGCATTTAATTCTTCTTTTATAAGAGGTGTTTCGTTTTCTATCTCAAAATCAGATGGGATTGGTTTTGATTGTGGGGGATTTAATAACCACTTACGATGAGTTTCTATTTTTTTGATTTGAGCAAATGCATAACCGGAATAAGTATGCTTTACTTTTTTACTCAAAAATAACTTTCTATGATTAATTAAATGCTGTCCGACTGGGGTTAAAACAGGATATTCGTTTAACCACAATAATTCTAAAACGTTGGGATTTGCTCCTGCTAATAATTGAATGATTTTTCTTAATTCATAGATAACAGTATCTTCGCTATGATCCAGAAAAGAATGCATTCCCGGTTCGTTCCAACCACTATCTTTTTGCTCGATACCTTTGTTAAATCCCAGGTAATATTCTTTAGGAGCGATAAATACACCCCTCCAGTCGTAATCGGAGTCGGGACGATTTAATCCGTAACCGTGACTTCCCGCTAATCCGACAAAAATCGTTCTTTGTTCTACTTCTATTCTTTTCATATTTAGATGGCTAAAATAGATTAAATTAATAATTGCTTTCTATAGCACGTTTAATTTGATTTGATAAACCTCACCCCCTTCCCCTCTCCTTATCAAGGAGAGGGGTGTATTCTATTCAACTGAAAACTGCTTTAGTTATATCTCTGAAATTGGTTAATGTGCCAATAATCATATGTAGTTGTCAGATTTTTAGGTTCTTATAAACCCGGTTTTTTTTAACCGGGTTTCTCAACTACCTTTTCAGATTTAATCAACATTAACTTTTCTCAATATGTAACATCATTGTAGTATATTTTATATTTGTGTCACATCAAATAATCCAAAATTACCTAAAATGACTGTTGAAATTCGATTAGCAAATTCCGAACAGCGTTACATTATTCAAAATATGTGGTCTGCTTACATGCACGATTTATCTCAATATAGAAACTTACTACCTAACAAACATGGACTGTTTGAAGATGATGAAATATCTACCTACACGGCTGAAAATTTTATGAGTGAGTGGTGGAATCATCCCGACAAAACTTTTGCTTTTATACCCTATGTTGAGGAACGAACTGCTGGTTTTGCGCTCGTTGCTTCACCTCCTTTAGTCGATGGAGAAGCAGATAAAGTCATGACTGATTTTTTTCTGCTTCATTCCTATCGCAGAAAAGGTATCGGACAGTTGATAGCAACCCAAATTTTTAGGGAGCATCCCAATTTTGCAAAATTAAGATTGTGATTGTCATTGCGAACGAAGTGAAGCAATCTCAAAGTCTTGCGATGAGCCACACCCTTCGGGTGAATGCGTCGTTCCACTTCGTTCCACTCGCAATGACAAATGATATTTTTACACATTTGGGATGCTCCCAATTTTTAACATGTTTAAAGGGTCATGGCAGATTAGCGTTTTACCTCGAAATCAACTTGCTCTAATTTTTTGGTGCAAAGTTATATCAAACTACACAAACGACAATTTTCACGAACAAGAAAAGCAGTATCCAGATGAACTTATGATTGATTTTTTATTCTAAAATCACTATTACAACTAAATCATAAAGATATATTAACTACTATTTACTTTTGGAAAGTTTTGGGAAGAGCGATTATATGAAAATAATACACGGGAAAATTTTGCGATTGCAATCTCCAAATTCAGCTAGTTTACTTCGGATAATTATTATATGATTTGATTTTCAGCAAGAATACTATTGCCCATCTTAATTGAGACCACTATCCTTTAATCTACTTTAAAGTCATTATTCATAGAATCACCTTGAGAGCATAATTTAATATACATTTACAAAAATTGATATAGTTTGTTCCTAATGAATGATTATGCAGTCTCATCCTTGAGGAATATAAAATCACATTAATATCAATCCCAGGATAGGGGAATGACTGACCATCTTTTGCAATCATTAGTAATTGTAGACAACATTCATAGACTGCACATTGCAAACTTTAACTAATAGGTAGCCTATTTCAAGCTATTTATTAAAAAGTGTACGTTTGAATGATTTTTTAGTTTAGAGATAATAATATGAATTATTTAAATCGCTCTAATTCAAACTGTAGATGCTGTAAACATTTCACACCATTAGGTCAACGTGGTGGCACTTGCAGGCTATTAAATAATTGTTTAGTCAAAGGTCGCTGGAAAGCTTGCTCTTTGTCAAATCCGGCTTTTAATGTTTCTATCAAAGAAAATGCTTCTAGCTATGCTTTATTAAATAGCTAAAACTGCTTAATACTATCTGAAGAAGGTATTTTGATTAAATACTTGCCTTAATAATAATTCCCATTAAAATCTTAACTTTTTAGCTTCTCTACAAAATAAGACAGGCAAAAACTTGACTGATAAGCCGACATAAGAGTAATATTATCTGTCGGCTGTCTAATTCCTGCTCGGACCAGGTGGGCACGTTGTAAAAGCTGGTAATAACAATTATTTAGAAGCAATTTTTTGCATCTTGAAAAGTTTGAATCCAGCTACCTGTACGGCAATTTGAAGGATAAATAAATGAGTTACGCAATTATTGAAACTGGTGGAAAGCAACTTAGAGTTGAGCCAGGTCGTTTTTACGATATCGAATTACTACACAACGAACCGGACGATAAAGTTACTATAGATTCAGTTTTATTCGTGCAGAATGATGGTGAAATTAATATAGGACAGCCGTTAGTTTCGGGAGCAACTGTAGAAGGAACGGTGATGCGACACTTTAGAGGTCGCAAAGTTTTGGTTTACAAGATGAAACCGAAAAAGAAAACCCGTAAAAAGCGCGGTCATCGTCAAGAAATCACTCGTTTGATGATTGATTCTATCAGTATGAATGGTTCTGTGATTGCTTCTGCTCAAACTTCTGATACTGCTGCTAGCAATGACGAAGCACCTGCTGAAGCTGTAACTGCTGAAGTTGTTGCAGAATAAATAATAGAATAGGTAATTGGTAATTGGTAATGGTTAATAGGTAATTTCAAATTCCTAACCTTTGACCTTTGACCTTTGACCTATAAACTTTTTTATCACCAATTATTAAAAGGAGAAAAATATGGCTCACAAGAAAGGTACGGGTAGTACTCGGAACGGTCGCGATTCAAATGCTCAGCGTCTTGGTGTAAAACGCTATGGTGGTGAGAATGTTCGCGCTGGAAATATTTTAGTGCGTCAACGCGGTACTAAGTATCACCCCGGAAACAATGTTGGTATCGGTAAAGATGATACTTTGTTTGCTTTAATTGACGGAACTGTAACTTTTGAAAGAAAGGGTAAGAGCCGTAAAAAAGTTAGCGTTTATACTGGTGCTACCGCAGCTGAGCCAGCAGCAGTTGCTTCTTAAATAACAGTTTTGTTGGATAGGTTATTAAATTTAACCTATAAAATTTTGAATAATTCTAAGACGGGTATATTACTCGTCTTATTTTTTTATCAAGAAGGCAGAAGAGAGTGAGGTCTTATCTTATATTTAATTAGGTCTACCTACTTAACAGCATCAAAAATAAATAAAATCATTTAAAATCATTTAATTTCATTTAAAATCATTTAATTTCATTTAATTTCAATGCCAATTCCCCATCCCCAATCCCAATTTTTTATCGAAGTAATTGATTCAAAAACAGCCCTAACATCAAACCTGATATAGAAAATAGGGAAGTAAGCAAAAAAGCTTGTGTTTCTTTTAGTCCAGCGGCTTGAAAATCTAACCTGACTAAAATAGTGGTGCTAGTAATTAGCATAATATCAAGGAATATTCGGAACTCAGCAAAAATTAGGAAAAATAAGAAAGCACCTAATACTGCAAACCCAAAAGATTTTAGCTTGGTGTTAAATAAAAAGCGAACATATTTAACAGCTTTTGACCAAGGGGTAGTAATGGCTGCAATTAATATTAGTATGCTAATTACAATTAGTAACCATGCAAATGTTGGTAGTTTTTCTTGAGATAGTATCCACCCAAATACGCTGTATGTAACCAGCACAAGTGTAAGGGAAATCCAGGGGAGTTTTTTAATAATAGATTGCATAATTGGTTGCGCCTCAACCTGCATTGATAGTAAATTTATCGGATATTAAAGGTAGGTAAGCGTACTTAATTTCTACTGGTGATTGCACGCAAGACTATTTCAGTGTTTAATAAGACTTTTCCCTAAAAGCTGAACTCAGAAAGATTGACAAAATATTCTACCTCAATCTTTTTCTGTAATGCCGTAAACTATAATTCTATCTTCGATATCTAAGGCAAAAAAGAAATCAATACTATGTCAAATTTATATGTAAAATAAGAATTTATTAAAAATTGTTTCAATCTGTTGTAAAAAATTTGTAAACTGATATTCAGCTAGGTTGCGGTCTATCATATCTTGTTAAGGGATTATTATGAGACAGTCTGTTATTGCGGAGCGCGTCTGCCTTATAAGTCATATTTTGGCTAAGGTTTTTGGACTTGTGGGTATTTTGTTGGTTATACCTAATGCCAAAATGATTCTAAATTTTGGAAACGTTGGAGAAACGGCCATGCAGTTGAGTATGGCTAATGGTGGTGTGGTAGATATTATTTTCGGAATAATAGCTGTTTCTATTTACGCTTGTAGGGTTTTGGGATGGAAGACTTGGCTGGGTTTTCTGGTTCCTTCTGTTTTAATATCGGTAGGTAGCGAATTGCTGGGGACTAGTACTGGGTTTCCTTTTGGTGATTACAGCTATCTAAGCGGTCTGGGTTATAAAATTGGTGGATTAGTCCCGTTTACAATTCCTTTATCCTGGTTTTATGTAGGTTTATCAGCTTATTTAATTGCTAGAAGTGGTCTCAAAGTAGCCGAGAAACCAACATTGATGCGTCATATTGCTGCTATTGCAATTGGTGCTTTACTCTTCACAAGTTGGGATTTTGCTCTCGAACCAGCAATGAGTCAAACTGCTTTTCCTTTTTGGTACTGGGAAACTCCCGGAGATTTCTACGGAACACCTTACCGGAACTATCTTGGTTGGTTTGGTACTAGCGCATTATTTATGGGTACAGCAGCTTTGATATGGGGAAATAAGCCAATTAAATTATTGCGATCGCAATTGGTTTTACCTCTGATTGTCTATTTGAGCAATTTTATGTTCGCGGCCGGTTTAAGTCTGGGAGATGGTTATTTTATCCCAGTTTCTTTAGGATTAATTTTGGGTGTTGTTCCAGCTGTAGTTTTATGGTTGAAAAGTTCTACCGCTCCAACTTATACAACTGATGGTGTAGACAATGCGACTTCAGAAATTGCAGTTGCTTCTGTCAAAGTTGCGGTAAAGTAACGATTCAATACAGTCAGGGTTTTCTAATAATTTACAATGCAGGAGCTTTTAAGCAGTATCTCGCTGTTGATTCTACTTGTTCAGGTACCAGCAGTTTTTGTTCTGCTGTCGCGTCTACTAAAAGGGCCATTTCGTCAACCTCCGATTCAATCTCAAAGTCCAACACCGGAACTTCTGGGAAATGTCAGCGTGGTGGTTCCGACTCTCAACGAAGTTGAACGAATTAGTCCATTATTAACTGGGTTAAGCAAACAAAGTTATGAAGTTAGGGAAGTCATCGTTGTAGATAGCAATTCTCAAGATGGTACCCAAGATTTAGTCAAAGCAACAATCGAAAAAGACCCGCGTTTTCGCTTGATAACGGACGACCCTTTACCAAAAAACTGGGTAGGTCGTCCCTGGGCTTTACACAATGGCTTTTTAAATACTTCGAGCGAGAGTGAATGGTTTTTGGGAATGGATGCAGATACTCAACCAGCACCGGGTTTAGTCGCTGGTTTGATAAAAACTGCATCTGCTCTCAATTATGATTTAGTTTCCCTTTCTCCTCAATTTATTTTGCAATATCCAGGAGAATCCTTACTGCAACCAGCGTTGTTGATGACGCTACTTTATAGGTTCGACCCTGCTGGTGTAAATGCCCAGAGTCCAGAGCGGGTAATGGCTAACGGACAGTGTTTTCTCTGTCGTCGCTCAGTTTTAGAACAAGTAAATGGTTATACCAGCGCTAAAAGTTCATTTTGCGATGATGTCACCTTAGCCAGACAGATAGCTGCAACAGGTTTTAAAGTAGGTTTTTTGGATGGAGCAAAAGTCCTGAAAGTAAGGATGTACGAAGGTGCTGCGGAAACTTGGAAAGAGTGGGGAAGAAGCCTCGACCTCAAAGACGCATCCTCTCGCGCTCAAACTTGGGGGGACTTGTGGTTACTCACCTCAGTCCAAGGTTTACCTTTAATAATAGTAAGTTTGATTTTATTATTATTAATTCTTTCTCCCCCTCTCCCCCTCTCCCCCTCTCCCCCTCTCCTACTATTATCAGTAAATTTGTTTTTACTACTGATTCGTTTTTTAATGCTCTTAGCAATAGCACCCTCTTATGATTTCACGCAAAACAAAGGGGGCTGGTTATTTTGGCTTTCACCAATCGCAGACCCCTTAGCCGTTTTACGAATTTTTCTGTCATCCTTACGCACACCGCGACAGTGGCGCGGACGAGAGTATGGTTGAGGGAGAGGGAGAGGGAGAGAGGGAGGGAGGGAGGGAGAGAGGTCAAAGGTCAAAGGTCAAAGGTAGGAGTTATCTACTCATTACTCATTACCCATTACTCATTACCCATTACCCATTACCCATTACCCATTACCTTTTTACTCTCCTTCTTCGTCGTCAAGTTTATCGGCCCGTTCGAGTTCCCAAAGAATTTGATTACCTTCGCGACGTACTCGTGAAACTATCCAGTTTCTCCAGCGCCATTGGTCTCCGCGACTGGTTACAGCACTAGCGTGAACGTTCATTAAGTCCGCTAGTTCGGAACTAGTGATTAAGTAACCTTTTTCGGCTATTTCGTCAGCAATGCGAAGAGTTTCAACTAAACTGCGGAGTTGCGATACTCTTGTTTCGCGCGGTAAATCTTCGTTTTGCAAGGTAGCAGAAGCGCTAGATGATTCCATAGTTTTCGTGTTGTTTGTGTCCGACTCAAGAGTACTATTATGTATCTTTTTGTTAATAATGGGTGGCGTAATGTGTGAGTTAGATGTAGATGATACCTTAACTTCGGTCTTTTGTGCGAAATTAGCATCACTGGTATTTATATCCACCATTCGCTTTAGTGATGGTATTTTCCCTGAAGCAAAACCACGGGCGATTGTATCGCAACGTTCGTTACCTATATTACCAGCGTGACCGCGAACGTGCTGCCATTTAATTTGTTGATTATTAAGATTATCTAGAATTTGCAATAAATCTTGGTTAAGTACGGGTTTTCCATCAGATTTCTTCCAACCTTTACGTTTCCATCCTTTTACCCACTTCGTGACGCAGTTAATTAGGTATTCGCTGTCGGTGTAAAGAGTGATGGGTTTGTTCTGTCCGGAAGACTCTAGAAATTCCAAGCCCGCTATAGCAGCTTGCATTTCCATCCTGTTGTTGGTGGTTTTTTTTGATGCATCACCAAGTTCGTGGACTGAACCATCATCGAAGTAAACAACGACACCCCAACCCCCAGGTCCTGGATTGCCGGTGCAAGCGCCATCAGTGTATATACTTTGAATTGTAGGTTGAGAAGACATAGTTAATATTTTAACTCGTGCAAATACGAGGACATAACTACGACATGGTTAATAATGTTGTAGCAAATATGGTCGCAAAAAGAGGAAAAACCCTCAAGCTGCAACGAGTTATAAACGTTATCACGTTTGGGCGTAAACTTGTAATCAGAAAATAATTTTTAATATTTTATTAATTTTATTTTTAATTTTAATTTTATTTTTGCTCTTAGTTTATTTTTGGTTTGTTTCCACCGAACACTGCAAAATTAAGATAGCGGAAGTGACATCCGATATCTACAAAACCGCTTTCTGCTAGCCATCGGGTTTGGTTTTCCACAGAATCGGGAATATCTTCTTCTAAATGCTTAGCAAACCAGTAATTCTCATTTTCACCGTTATCGTTAATAAATTTACGCCATAATTTCTCATATTTTTGAGTTAATTCCTCAGAAACACCTTTAACAATTTCTCGAATCAGTAATAGACCACCGGGATTCATTTTAGAAAACAGTTTTTTGAATAATGCTTGTTTACCTTCAGCATCGAGATGGTGGATTGCTAAACCAGAAATTACCAAGTCATAATCGGAACCGATATCATCAGTAGCGAAATCACCTTGCTGAAATTCAACTCTATCTTGATAAACAGATAAATTATTTTTACAAGCTCTCAACATATTTTCTGCGAAATCAAAAGCTACGAGATTTGCTTGTTCAAAATTTTTCAGTACAAGATGAGATAAAACTCCCGTACCACAACCTAAATCAAGTACTTTGATAGAAGCATTCCTGGGAACATCTATCATGTCTAACATCACAGAGTGTTGCTCGTGATAGCAGGGAATCAATTTTAGGATTAAATTATCGTAACTAAATGCTTCTTGTTCAAAATGTTCGCGAACGTTGTTAAGTGTCATAATTTCGTGAATTTTTACTGCATTTTGTTATATTTTATGATGAATTAGAAGCTATATTGTGTAGACAAAATTAATACATATTCTTAACTATAAAATATATCAAATAAATAAACCCGGTATCTGAAATATACTGGGTTCATAAAGGTTGGTTACTAGATTTTCATGCGATGAATAATTATTTACTTTTATTTACTTTTATTTATTTTCTATCTCTTTAATAAATTGCTGCCAAACTTTATTCGGAATCCAAATTTGGTGTAAATCTTTTTTGGCTATTTCTTCATCAACACCTTCTTGAGAGCGACGATATAGATATATAAAAGCAGATACGCGCTTATTTGCTGCACAGTGAACAAAGACTTTTTTGTCAACGTTTGTTTTCATTACCTGAATAAATTCTTGTAACTTATCCTCAGTTGGATTTTCCCAAATGACTGGTATCTGAACGTATTGCATTCCCTGAGTTTCGACAATCTCTTTTTCATTAGCTAAAGCGTTAGAAGAATCTTTCAACGCAAGATTGATAACAACTTGATAACCTGCTTCTTTTATATGAGAAAACTGTTCTACAGATGGTTGTCCCGCAGTAGCAATTTTATCGGAAATTGTTAGGTAGTTATAAATGTTTTCGAGACAATTATGAGACATATTAATTGATGGTTAATCGATGAGTGAGTTTCTATAATAAAGTCTAAGTTTGCAGCACAATTAACAATTTAGGGGAGAGTAATTAAACTTATAGTGGCAGATTGGCAGTAGATAATTGATATAGCATTCCTAAATCATTTGTAATATTTTAGAAACCCGGTTTTTTGGAAAAACCGGGTTTCTGGTACCTACCTTTCTCACGACTCATCTAGGATTGCTATAAGTGATTAAATAAAACATTAAACAATTGATTCTGCTAATGTTTGAAAGGGGTAAATATGGCTTTATGGTGGCTTCCTGTCGGTGATTTACCCACAGTTGATGAAGCAAAAAAACGCTTGCAATATCTGAATTATTTTGGTGATAGCGATTATGCTTTTTCATTCAATAATCAGTATTTTACTCAGAGGATGTTTGAAAAGTCTAATTTCATGCTCAATCTGGCGATTTAATATGTCCTATCGGACACGCTGCGCTAACGCAGCTACACAAGCAAAACCCGTCTGCACGGGTTTAAAATTGGTTAGTCCACGCAGGTGGTGAGACAAGGAAAGGGGGTGTCGGTTTCCGTCCCCCAAAAAGGGCGGTCTAAGACTATCGTCTCGCTGAGCCGCACGCTCTGCGTGAACGCTAACGCAGCGTCTCTCGTTAGCGCAGCGTGTCCGATAGGACATAGAGAGATACCCGGAGGGACTTCGCTTGTGTAGTAGCGGTAATAAAGAGCCAGATACTTTTAAAACATCCTCTCAGAAAGTAATTAGTGTTGATTCTAAAAAATGATAAAAATTCAATGAAAAACTCTATTCAAATATCTACTTATCATCTCCAATATCAAACTCAGGTAATTAATTTAATTCTGAATATTCAACAAAAAGAGTTTGGTGTTCCAATAACTTTAGAACAGCAGCCAGATTTATTGAAAATCAGAAATTTTTATCAACAGGGTAAAGGTAATTTTTGGGTTGCTTTGGATAAAGATAAAGTAATTGGTACTATTGCAGCGATTGATTTAGATAATAAAAATTTAGCATTGAGAAAAATGTTTGTGAATAGTAATTATCGCGGTTATGGAGTTGGGAATAAATTACTTAATTCTCTTGTGAGTTGGGCTGAGGAAAAGAATGTTAAGGAAATTTGTTTGGGAACTATTGATAAATTTAAAGTCGCTCATAAATTCTATGAGAAGAATGGTTTTATAAAAGTTACTAAACATGAATTACCAGAACATTTTCCAATTATGCTGTCGGACAATATATTTTATAGTTTAAAAATTAAAAGTCATCAGATAACAGAATAATAATGTTCTACTACAGGAAACGGGTCATAAAAATGATGCAATAATTTTTTCCATTCTTGATATTCTTCCGATTTTCTAAACCCAACTGTATGAGCTTCTAAAGTTTCCCAACGGACGAGTAAAATATAGCGGTTTTGGACTTCGATGCATTTTTGTAGTTCGTGAGATATGTAACCTGGTATTGAAGAAATGATTTTTGCAGCTTGTTTGAATGCTGTTTCATATTCATCAGACATTCCGTTTTTTACGTCTAAAATTACAACTTCGAGAATCATGTTTCTAATTTATTTTGTTAGCTTGCTAAGAAATTCAGTTTTCTCTCTAATACCTAAACAATAGTCATTGCGAGCGAAGCGAAGCAATCCCAACCCCTGCGATTGCTTCGCTTTGCTCGCAATGACAGAATTAAGGTAATTTCAAAATGACAGAATTAACTTTGGTAATCGGGAATAAAAATTATTCTTCTTGGTCGATGCGTCCTTGGTTAGCGATGAAACAGAATGGTTTACAGTTTGATGAAATTCGGATTCCTATGGACACTTCTGAATTTTATGAAAGGATTCCTCATTATTCTCCATCAAATAAAGTACCAGTTTTGCTACACGGCAGTCAAAAAATATGGGAATCGCTGGCAATTTTAGAATATTTAGCTGAAGAATTCCCCGACTTAAACTGGTATCCAAAAGATAAAGTAGCAAAAGCAGTAGCGCGTTCAATAAGCGCTGAAATGCACGGAGGTTTTAATAAATTACGCGAAAATATGCCGATGAATTGTGGTGCAAGATATCCTGGAAAAGGTATGGCTTTAGGAGTTAAAAAAGATATTGAACGAATTACAAATATTTGGCAAGAGTGTCGTCAAAAGTTTGGTCATGAAGGTGATATGTTGTTTGGTGAATTTACAATTGCTGATGCAATGTATGCACCTGTGGTGATGCGGTTTATTACTTATGGTGTGGAGGT
Organism: Calothrix parasitica NIES-267; assembly: GCF_002368095.1. Lineage (GTDB taxonomy): Bacteria > Cyanobacteriota > Cyanobacteriia > Cyanobacteriales > Nostocaceae > Rivularia > Rivularia parasitica. The sequence continues at coordinate 825,005 of NZ_AP018227.1, forward strand.
AAATAAGGTTTGTCAGGATTATATGAAAGCTGTTTTAGAACTTCCAGCTATGCAAGAATGGGTGAAAGCTGGTGAACAGGAAGAAGAAGTTTTATCGGAATACGAATTTTAAATCTTAATTATAAGATGGTGCGTTACGGCATTTTTAAATTTGTAGTATTAAATGATAAATAGTAAAGCCGTAACAGCACCCTACATTTTTTATTTCAATTTTATTGTCTAATATTTTTATAAAATTTACCAATTACCAATTACCAATTACCTATTACCTATTACCTATTACCAATTACCTATTAACAATTACCCTCGCAAACGATACCCTACACCTCTAACTGTCTCTATCAAATCATTACCAAATTTTCTTCGCAAATGACCAATATAAACGTCAACTACGTTTGAACCAGGGTCGTAATCATAACCCCAAATCCGATTTAATAACTGTTCTCTACTCATTACTTGCATCGGATGACGGGCTAATATTTCTGTGATGTTAAATTCCCTAGCTGATAGCTCTATTTCTTTTTCTCCTAACCAAACTTGTCTGGTTAATAAATCTAATGTTAAATTCCCTATTTGCAATTTAGTTTCATCTTTACCCGTCGGTTGATGAACTTTACGCAGTTGAACGCGAATTCTAGCGAGCAATTCTTCAAAACGAAACGGTTTTGTAATGTAATCTTCTGCTCCTCCTTCAAGTCCCGATACCGTATCATCTACACCGTCTCGCGCTGTTAAAATAATTATTGGTAGCGTTTCTCCTCGTCCCCGTAGCTGTCTGAGTACTTCCATTCCATCCATTCCGGGAAGTCCTAAATCTAGAATTAAAAGCTCAAAATCCTTACTGCTAGCGATATCTGCAACTTCTCGACCGTTGTTAACGACAAGAGTTGTGTATCCGTGTGCTTGTAATCCCGCTTCGATAAAATCGGCTATGTGGGGGTTGTCTTCGGCTATGAGAATTCGGTTCATTTGCTGTATCCTCAGTTAAGGGAAATACGATTGTAAAAGTTGAGCCGCTTCCAAGGGCTGAATCCAGTTCTACCCAGCCGTGATGGGCTTTTGCAATGGCTTCGACAATCGATAATCCCAAACCTGCTCCTTCTCCGGGAGAGTAGCGATCGCCATCGCTAGCACGAGCGAAACGGTCAAAAATTCGCTGTTGGTTTTCGGTCGAAATTCCTTCTCCGGTGTCCCGTACCCATAAATAAGCATAGTCTTCTCGAACTGCCGAGCCAAGAGCTATTGTATCGTTGTCTTGGGTATGTCTAATGGCATTTTGTACGAGATTCATTACTGCTTGGGTTAAACGTCCTCTATCAATTTCCACCGGACTTAAACCTTTTGATTCTAGTTTCCAATCGCGTTTTGCTAAGGCTTGAGATTTTAAATATAATTCTTCAGTAAACCAGTCTAGTTCTTCGGGTTTAATGCGTAGAAAATGTGGCTGTTCGGCTTTTGCAATTAACAACAAATCGTTAACTAAACGGCTCATTCTGTTTAGTTCGTCGGTGACTAATTCAATAGTTTCGTTTTGTTTTTCGGGTCGATATTTAAGTATTTCTAAATGGCCTTGAATAACAGTAATTGGGGTTCGTAATTCGTGTCCAGCATCTTTAAGAAATTCTTGTTGACTTTCAAAAGCTGACTGAAGACGGTCGAGCATCGCATTAAAAGTAGTACTTAATTCGGCAATTTCATCGCTTCCAGCAACAGCAATTCGCTTCGACATATCAGTTTGGGTAATTTCACGAGCCGCTTCGGTAACTTGACGCAGCGGAAATAAAACCCGTCCTGCGGTTATCCAAGCGATGATAAAAAATAAAGTTAAAACAACAGTTGCGACTTTAATTACTAGAATAATCGTTTGGGTTCCGGTTTCATAATCTGTTCTAGCATCGCGAATAGCAACTACAATTCCCTTGTTTTCTTTTATTTCAATAGGTTTAGCTACATAGTAAATTGGGCCATCAGAGAGAATTAATTCGTCTCTTGTTAATTTGGAAATGTTTGACCATTGTTTAATTAATTGGGAATTCCGAGTAATTTCTTTTGGTAATCTTAACTGATTGGATTGAAAAACCCGTCCGTCTATAAATGTTAATAAATACTCGTTTCTAGCAGGTACGTGAAGCGGTAAAACTTCTTCAACAACAGATTCTAATTGATTTGAAGTTGGGTTTTGATTTGAATTTTGATTAATAGATTGCTCAACCAAACGATTAAATTTACCAACTTCAGCAACTAAAGCATCTTGAGCTTGTCTTTGCAGCAATTCGCAGAAAATCTGACGAGTTACCCCGACTGAAACTAATACAGTACAGGTAGTAAGTAGAAAGTACCAAGCAAGAATGCGAAAGCGAACGCTAGAGAAAATATTTTGCCGAAACGACTTTGGTTTATTTTGGGTAATTTTCCTTTTATTTCGAGAAAAAATATTGAGTTTCATCGACTGTTATTTCCTATATCATTTTCTAAAACTTTTGACGAGAAGCTAATAATTCTAACCGTGCTTGAGATTGGTAATTTAAATCTTGTTTAAACCGAGAATCAGTCATATGTTGCTGAAGATGAACAACATAATTAGTTAAACTTAAACTTGATTCTAGCTGTTTTGATTGACGAGAAGAAAATTTATACTTCATAGTTTTTTTGATTGAATACCTAAACTTACCTTTAACCTTCGACCTTTAACCTTTAACCTTTAACCTGTTTAACCTTTGACTTTTTATTTTTTGTAATTCTTTTAAAAAAACCTCGAACTACTTTCTTCTGGTCAACTGCATGTAAAATAATAAAAGCTCCGAAAGTATAAGCCAGCCAGAAATGAATACTTCTACCGACATCAACTAAAGCACTATTTTGAGGAAATAAATCGGGTACAGTGATTCCGAAAAACCGCACGTTATTACTTTTAAAAGAATTAGAGAAAAAGAAACCGCTAATAGGAACAGCCCACATAAACAAGTAAAGCGCAGTATGAAGGGCAAATTTTTGCATCCATTCAGGACTATATTTTGGCAGACGCTTAGTATATTTCTTCCACCAAACCCGCAGTAAAGTCAAGATTCTCCAGGTCAATAAAGCCATCGTTAACACTCCCACAGATTTATGAAAGTCGTACATAGAACCGCGTAGAACAAAATCTCTGGGTAAACGGGCCATGAAAGACCCACCGATGAAAAGCACGATGTAGCAGTAGAACATCCACCAGTGAACCGACATTAAATGCTTGAAAGCTGAATTCTGTCTGGGTTTTTTCGGTTTTGCAGCTTGAGTCATTTTTTTCTCCTTAAGTTGTCCGAAGCTCATACAACTTAAGTTTCGACTGTGTGTCTAAATCCGGGATGAAACTTTTATGAAAGTTTTTTTAGAATTCTTGGATTTGGTTGCTGTGAGCTTATTACCGAGTTTTTGAAATTAAATTGGAATGGATAGGAATATCCATAGAATATCTCAACTATATAAACGCATCAAAACTCTTCTCAAACCCGAATAAATCGTTTAAAATTTCACCCAGTCATCTTTAGATGACTTTTGCTATTAGCTTGCGGTTTGCAACCGGAAGCGGGTTGAAAAGATATCGATAATTGTTTATAATTATTCTAATTTTTTTAATATTTTTAACTATAAAATAGTGCGTTACGGCATTTTCAACATTGTAATTTTAAAAGATAAATATTAAAGCCGTAACAGCACCCTACAAATCATTTTTCACTGGAATTTTCGCTTTTTTAAATACTCCTTCAACGGTAAATTCCAATCCTTCAAATAAAGAATCAGTAATTACTTCTTCACCTCTATAATTATTCAGTGCTGCATCTGGATAAAAAACAGTGATGCTTCTATCTTCAATATCTACCACCCAAACTCTTAATACACCAGCATTTAAATAGCTTTCTACTTGAAGCATTATTTCTCCAAAAGTTTGTCCGGGTGAAATAATTTCAATTGCTAATTCTGGTGGTACCGGACAAGCTTCATTTTCATTCCAGTTTTCAGGTAAGCGCTCATATGAAACATATAATAAATCTGGAGTCGGTACCCAATCGCGTCCATTACGAGTTAATTTAACTGCCCATTCTCCCCATACTTCTCCTTTTTCTTCGCAACAGTTTTTAATCAAGTTACAAAGAATAAAAGTAATTTTAGCGTGAAAAAATTTTGGTGACATTTTAGGAATTGCTTGTCCATCAACGAGTTCGTAGGTAATATCTCCTTCACCGGGAGGAAGATTTAAGAACTCTTCGAGGGTTAATTGCTGGTTGAGTTGAACTACCATGATTCAAAAGTTAGTAATTAGGAGTTAAGAAAACGGGAGTTATTATTTTTTTTATTATAAAATGGTGCGTTACGGCATTTTCAACATTGTAATTTTAAAAGATAAATATTAAAGCCGTAACAGCACCCTACAATTAATTATTAAAATATTTCACTCAAAGGAGTAGCTAAACCATCAATGCTCACCATATTTTTCTGATGATGATATTCTTTAATCCCTGATTTTCCTTTTTTATCAGCCCATTTAACTAAACTGTCTCGCTGTCCTTGGAATTCATATAAAGGTACGCTCATTCCACAAGATGTTTGAACTCTCTCAATGTCAGCTACTATTATTTGACGAGTTCCCGGTATTTCTGGAAATTGCGAATACAAGCATTCCCATTCTGAATTGTTAGGTAAAATAGTTTTTCCGCTACCGTAGAGACGCAAAATAGACGGTGAACCTTCAAAAGCACAAAACATAAAGGTAATTCTTCCGTTTTCTTGTAAATGCGCTGATGTTTCGTTTCCGCTTCCGGTTAAATCTAAATAAGCAACTTTGTGTGGTGAAAGCACCCGAAAACTCTCTAATCCCTTGGGAGAAAGGTTTACGTGTCCGTCAGCATTTAAAGGTGCTGTACCAACAAAAAACATGTGCTGTTTCGCAATAAATTTTTGTAATTCTTCGGTAATCGATTCAAATAATTTAGCCATTTTCAGTAAACAGTGAACAGTTATCTATTAATTCTGCTTTTTTAATTACTACATATTTGAGGAAAAATAATTAATGAAAGCGGATTATTTTATTTAGCTTTATTATTTATTCTTTAGTCCTATTTATAGGACTTTGGCTATTAGACTGGGGTTTTCAACCCTAGACGGGTTTGCGTTCGCGTGGAGCGTGCGGGCTAGTAAACTTATAAGATTTAACTGACCAAAGCATTGCTCTTAAAAATATAATAACGGTTTAATTAAACATTAATGATTATAAATAAAATAAACCGCAACTTTTCGTTACGGTTCATTTTACTTAATATGGAAGAAAACAAAGAATGAAAAAGGGAAATATAATTTGAGATTCAAGTTTTCCCTATTACCTCTTACCCATTACCCATTACCTATCAATGATGATGATGGTGATGAGCAACTGCTTGTGAAGAATTAACTGTTGTTGCTTCTTCCGACAATAATTCTTCGATGTGAGAATCAGCCCATTCAGCAGCCATCATCATGAATTCGTGATGGTCGTTGACGCAATCCATCTGAATGCAGTTTACATTCTTATGCTTTTTCTCAATGTTATGGATAATGTGATGTACGTCTAAGAGGGTTTCGTGATTCTCCGTCGCAAAACCGATTGGCATATATACTATTGCTTTAGCACCTATTTGAATCAGGTTTTTAGCTGCTTGCTCTGCGTTTGGTTGAGTCCATTCAATTAATGGTGTGTCATGATTTAACCAACCTACAGAAATTAATGGGTAGCGGTTAATTAACTCTTCTCGTACTAAATCATAAAGTATTTGCGATTCGGTAATCCCGGAAGTGAATCCTTTGGCTTTGTGGGGACAACCGTGATTCATCAACACGATACCAATTTCCGAAGGAAGATAAGCGTTAGCTAATTCGGTAGATATCTTTTCTTCTACAAGTTTCGCCAACAATTTGATGTATTTGGGTTCGTTGTAGAAAGTAGGAATGTAGCGCTGTGATTTTAGCCAATGCTCTTCACCTTCAGCCATCTGGGATAAACCCTTATTAACTTGTTCCAGAGCGATACCGCTGGTAAAGATGGAATCAACTACTAATAGTGGATAAATTAGAAGTTTATCGAAACCTTGATTTTGGATTTCGGCTAAAACTTGATGGGGAAGATGGGGAGCGCAGAAGTTAAAGGCTTTGAAAACCTGGACTTTATTTCCCCATTTTTCCTGTAATTGCTGTTCAATTCCAGCACGTTGCTTTTCAAAGATGGCGTTGTGGGGTGAAATAAAATTATCGTGTGTATGTCCCCATTCGTGAAGGTCAAATATCGCCAACATCTTTGCTAGAGGAGGGTAAATCCAGGTTGGTACTGGTGCAAACTTTGCTGTTAGTAAATTCAAAGCTTGCTCGTTATAGTTAGCAAAATCTTCGTAGCTTTCTACTTCACCGTAGCCCATAAGCAATACGGCAACTCGATTTTGCTTCGGTAGATGCTCGTGGGTATGTTGGATTTTTTCTGGTGTAGTTACCACTATTAATTCCTCTGTGCAACCTTGGTAGAACTTTTTACTTTTTAACTGTAAATAATTATCCCATCCCCCAGGATGGGATGTCCAAAATTTACATATTTAGATTTTTAATTACATACGCCTTTATCTTTTGATAAGAAAATTTACGAATTCGTGTTCAACCGTAATATTTTTCCCTTACTGTTGATTATTTATTCTCTGAATAGATTTAAAATTATTAACAGAGACAATACAAACTTTATATTCTTTAAAAATATTTTTATGAGTATTTTTTAATTAAAAGTTACATTTATGACTGTCTAACCACTCAAGCGCTCAAGTTATAAGTGAGACTATTTAAAACCGATGAACGTAATTATTTGCCCTGGGATTCACGAATACAGTTTAACCAAATGCTTTACAGAAAGTTTAAATAATGTAATCTGTAATAGCTCTATAGATAAAAGCTCAGTAAACATACTTGATTTTCCCGCAAATAATCTATCTGCTTTATCGGGATTTCATATTTTTCAGTTTTTACGCGACAGTTTAGCGAATCAGCTAGAATCACCAGTTGTATTCGTTGGTTTCAGTGCTGGTGTCGTTGGAGCCATTACCGCTGCGAGTTTATGGCAAATTTTCGGAGGTAATGTAAAGGCTTTTATTGCTATAGATGGATGGATGGTACCAATTTATGGTAATTTCCCCATCCATAGGATGAGTCACGACTACTTCACACACTGGAGTTCTTGTTTGCTTGGTAGCGGTCATAATAATTTTTACGCACAACCTGCCGTAGAGCATTTAGAATTATGGCGATCGCCATCAACTGTTGAGGGAAATTGGGTAGATTCACCATCAGGAGAATCACCGCTTCCCCTGACTGCGGCTGAATTTATCAATGTATTATTAAAACGTTATGAAGATATTTAGTCCGGAAAACGAGGAAGAGATGCGGGAGGAGAACTTATAAGTTAAGAGTTAGGAGTTAAGAATTAAGAATTAGGAGTAAAAAATTAGGAGTAAAAAATTAACTTATATATTTATAGTCCATAACCTATAATCCGTAATCTATAGCTGATAACTCGTAGCTCTTAACTTGTAATCTGTAATTTGTAATCTGTAACTTATAGCTCATAATTGATAACTCCGTCTGGTTAAATAATAATTTTTAACTCCGATAACGCAGTCACTAACACCCATCGAACGAATGTTTCCAACTGAACCTGCTGCTGTTAATAAAGGATTTGGTGCGGTACTCAGAAACCGCAATTTCATGCTGGTATGGATAGGACAAATCATATGTCAGCTAGCAGACAAAATCTTTTTCGTGTTGACAATTGCACTGCTAGAAAAGTACCCACTTGCAGCAGGTGTAGTTGAAGATGGTAGACGTGCAGATTTGTTTCTAGCGTTTACTTTACCAGCGATTTTACTTGGCTCGCTAGGTGGAATCATTGTTGACCGCTTCCCCAAAAAGCCGATTATGATTGGCTCGGATTTAATACGGGGAATTTTAACTATAGCAATTCCATTTTTACCGCGAGAATTTTTGATTTTGTTAGCAATCACTTTTGGTAACTCTGTGATTGTGCAATTTTTCGCCCCAGCAGAGCAAGCTTCTATCCCAATTTTGGTCAAACCAAGAAATTTGATGGCTGCTAATGCGCTGTTTACCAGCACTATGATGGGAGCTATTATTATAGGCTTTGCTGTAGGAGAACCCCTATTAAGTCTGGGTAAAACTTGGTTTGGAGAAAGATACGGACAAGAGTTTATTGTAGGTGGACTGTATCTGATTTCTTCAGTAATCAAAATACCAGTAAAGTTAAAAAGCCATAAACCTGCTGTTGAAACCGAGAAAGTTAATCCTCTCAGAGAATTTAAAGACTGTCTGCGCTATCTGAAGAAAAAGCGATTAATTATGAATGCAATGGTGCAATTAACCGCTTTATATTGTGTTTTTGCTGCTTTAGTTGCATTATCGATTCGATTAGCAGCAAAATTCGGTTTACAAGAAAAACAATTTGGCTTTTTCTTAGCAGCAGCAGGGGTAGGAATGGTTTTAGGTGCGGGTATTTTAGGTCATTGGGGAGAAAGATTTCATCATAAACCTTTACCTTTATTCGGGTTTTTAAGCATGGCTTTTGTATTAGCCGTGTTTACATTCATTCATAATCTACCTTTAGCTCTAGCGCTCAGTACTTTATTAGGTTTAGGTGCAGCTTTAATAGCCGTACCGATGCAAACATTAATCCAACAGCAGACACCACCAGAAATGCACGGTAAGATGTTTGGCTTCCAAAATCACGCTGTAAACATAGCTTTAACCGCACCACTGTTAATTACCGAACGGTTAACAAATTATTTGGGATTACCAGTCGTACTTTTAACAATCAGTTTTATCGTTGCAACTATTGGTATTTGGGCTTGGCACAATACTCGCAAAGTTTTGAAAGATGTAATTTAAGAATTGGTAATTGGTAATTGGTAATTGGTAGTTGGTAATTGGTAGTTGGTAATTGGTAGTTGGTAATTGGTAATTGGTAATTGGTAGTTGGTAATTGGTTCGTATATACAAATAATAATCAAATAAATACCCCCTAAAATTAGAGGGTATAGTTAACATTTAATCAAATTAATCAAAAACAATTTAATTACAACTAATTACAATAGGACTTACGCAACCGGCACATTTTTTTGTAGGCTGCTGTGACACTTTGAAAATGCCCGAACGAACGTATTAATAATGTTTTGAGTGTCACGCACCACCCTGGTGTTGTCACAATTGCGTAAGTCCTGTACAAAAAATATTTATGTAGCAATCCCAGATTCGTGGTGAGAAAGTTAGGTATCAGAAACTCGGTTTTTTGAAAAAACCGGGTTTCTAAAATTTCACAAATGATATAGGAATGCTATAGCAGTTTAATCACTGGTTCCCAGTTAACCTTCATACCTTTGTGAGAGATAAAAATTCAGACAGATTTCTTGTTCCCTATTCCTAATTAACTTTTTCCAGTAATCCTAAAAGTACTAGCACTTTCTTCAAATACAGGTAACTGTTTCTGAAGTTGAGATTCCGAACTAGTTACATATGTGACTGCCCAAAAATCTTGGTTTTCTTCAAATAAATACGAAACTCCAATTCCTTGAACTTGGTTTGTTTGAGGATTAATGACTTTAAATACAACTTTCCCAGCTTGATAATTATCTAAAGAAACAACCTTTTTCTCAACGATATTAGGGCCAGTTTGAGATACACCCTCAGCAAATTTATCGGTCATAAATTGAAGAGGAATGCTAGCGGGTAATTCCTCTTTTCTCACTTCTATATAACTAATATTCCCTTTAATTACTTCTTTAGGATTAATTGCAAACAACTCGTAGTCTTGGATTTGAAAAGTGTTGGTAATTAAATCGGATGGTATTCCTGCTTTTTCTATTCTTTCGAGGACTGCTTGAGAATTTTGCTTGGTATTCCCACCTTCATAATATGACGGTAGCTGCAATTCTATTCCGTTAGCTTGAAAATTTTTCCATCCTTGCTTAATTTCTCTGCTAGCAGATATTTTGGAACGTCTTTGACCGGAAGCTACAGCAACTTCAGATGCTTTTGAACTTGTAACTTGAGAATTCACCGATTTTACACAGCCAATTAAAGACGTAGATAGTAATATAAAGGCGAAAAATAAAGGTTTTGTAAAATTCATTTTCATAGCTTGTTATTGTTATTCTTGCTACAAGCGTGTCACAAGCTTTTGACCAGTGACTACCGAAACATCACTATCGCTATCAACAAGTTTACGTTAAGCATACTTAGTAATAATATATTTTATCCTGATAAATAAATACTGATGCACTGAGATGAAACTTAATGACAGTAAAGTGTATATTCTTTGTCAAACATAATTCATAGAGGCATTTTTATGATTCAAGATGATGTTAAGGCTTTTCTTGGATAGTTATTATTTATACTGCATTAAACATTTAATTAATACCTGCATTTATAAGAATACTGGGAATTTATATATTTAGAGTGAAAATCAACAATAAAAACTGCCTTTTCCAAATGGTAATTACGCACCACTAGCAATAGACTTATTTATAAAGTTGTGCATGGGGTATTAAAATGAAGTTTCAACTACAAATTTTTTTGCGTTAAGTTAGCTAACATTTGAGGTTCGCCGTGTCTTCGTCTTCCCAAATCCGCGTTCAACAAGTTGAATCTACCTCTTCCCAAACTTCTCTGACCGAATCAAATACTTTTCCAAAGCGTGCTAGTGGTGGCTTTGCGTTAATTGATAGTTTGAAGCGTCACGGAGTCGAACATATTTTCGGCTATCCCGGTGGTGCTATTTTACCGATTTATGATGATTTATATAAAGATGAAGCTAGTGGTGGCATTAAGCACATTCTAGTCAGACACGAACAAGGAGCCTCCCATGCTGCGGATGGTTACGCTCGCGCTACTGGTAAAGTTGGTGTTTGTTTTGGTACTTCTGGCCCTGGTGCAACCAATTTAGTTACCGGGATTGCTACCGCTCACATGGACTCGGTACCGATGATTGTAATTACGGGGCAGGTATCGCGAGCGGCTATTGGTACTGATGCGTTTCAGGAAACCGATATTTACGGAATTACTTTACCGATTGTTAAACATTCCTACGTAGTTCGCGACCCGAGAGATATGGCGCGAATTGTTGCGGAAGCTTTTCATCTTGCACTGACCGGCCGTCCGGGACCTGTTTTAATTGACGTTCCCAAAGATGTCGCGTTCGAGGAATTTGATTACACTCCCGTGGAACCAGGTTCGGCGAAATTACCCGGTTATCGTCCGACGGTGAAGGGAAATCCCCGACAAATCAATGCAGCTATTCAATTGATTCGTGAAAGTCGTCGTCCGCTTTTATATGTGGGTGGTGGTGCAATTACTTCTGCTGCTCACAAGGAAATTCAACAGTTAGCAGAATTATTTGCGATTCCCGCTACTACTACATTGATGGGTATTGGAGCTTTTGACGAGCATCATCCGCTTTCCTTGGGAATGTTGGGAATGCACGGTACCGCATACGCCAACTTTGCAGTGACAGATTGCGATTTGTTGATTTGCGTTGGTGCAAGATTCGATGACCGAGTAACGGGTAAATTAGATGAATTTGCTTCCCGTGCGAAAGTAATTCACATTGACATCGACCCGGCAGAAGTTGGTAAAAACCGCATTCCCGAAGTACCAATTGTTGGTGACGTAAAAACAGTTTTAATAAAATTACTGCGTCGATGTGAAGAAAGGAATATTAAACAAACACCACAGCAAACTCAAGAGTGGTTAAATTTAGTTAACCGCTGGAAAGAAGAGTATCCTTTGGTGGTACCGCATTATGCTGACAGTATCTCTCCTCAAGAAGTAATTTCCGAAGTCTCCCATCAAGCACCCTACGCTTACTACACTACAGATGTCGGACAGCATCAAATGTGGGCAGCGCAATTTCTTAAAAATGGCCCGCGTCGCTGGATTTCCAGCGCTGGTTTGGGAACAATGGGCTTTGGGGTTCCGGCTGCAATGGGTGCAAAAGTTGCATTCCCCGACGAAGAAGTTATCTGTATTAGCGGTGATGCTAGTTTCCAGATGAATTTGCAAGAATTGGGAACCCTCGCGCAATACGGAATTAATGTCAAAACCATAATTATCAACAACGGTTGGCAAGGAATGGTGCGTCAGTGGCAGCAAGCATTCTTCGGAGAGCGCTATTCTAACTCCAACATGGAAGTAGGAATGCCAGATATCGAATTGCTTTGTAAAGCCTACGGTATCAAAGGCATGGTAATCGAAAAGCGAGAACAACTCAAAGATGCCATAGCCGAAATGATTGCTCACGATGGCCCGGTTGTTGTCAACGCTCGCGTTACTAAAGACGAAAACTGCTATCCAATGGTAGGTCCCGGAAAAACGAATGCTCAAATGGTTGGTTTAGCCAAACAGCCACCCAAAGCAATTCAAGAGCCAGTTTATTGCAGCAATTGCGGTGCAAAGAATATTGCTGCAAATAACTTCTGTCCCGAGTGCGGAACGAAACTATGAGGAGGTAATGGGTAATGGGTAATAGGTAATAGGTAATAGGTAATGGGTAATGGTTTGTAGAGACGTAGCAGTGCTACGTCTCCCGACGTTACGAAGAAAAAGAACCCTTTAGAATAGTTAGCAATCCCCAATTCTCTAAATTGACTTTTACCTCAAACAATGCTATCAAGGTGCCGGTAAAGTTCCCAATTACCAATTACCAATTACCAATTACCAATTACCAATTACCAATTACCAATGAATATATCTCCACCGAAGGAAAAGCTGCATATTGGATGGCAGGGGGTTTTCTCTGTATTAATGTTCATTCTGATGTATTTACCGATAGCGGTTCTTGCCTTTTATAGTTTTAATCAGTCTCCTTATAGTGGAGCTTGGGAAGGATTTACTTGGGAATGGTACGAAAATTTATTTAGAGATGAGCGGATTTTATCGGCTTTACAAAATAGTTTGATAGTTGCTTTTAGTGCTGTAAGCATTTCTGCTGTGCTGGGAACTCTGATGGCTGTGGGTTTGGCTCGCTATCGCTTTCTGGGAAAGGGTTTATATCGAGGAATATCTTATTTACCTTTGATTATCCCCGATATTGCTATTGCTGTAGCTACTTTGGTTTTTCTGGCTGCGTTTGCAATTCGTTTGAGCGTATGGACTATCATTGCAGCACATGTAGTATTTTGTTTGGCATATATAGGTTTAGTTGTTTCTTCTCGTTTAACTAATGTAGACCCTCATTTAGAAGAAGCTGCTTTGGATTTGGGAGCTACACCTTTTCAAGCTTTTGTTAAAGTATTGTTACCTCAATTAATGCCAGGAATTATCGCTGGTTGCTTGTTAGCTTTTGTGCTGAGTTTGGATGATTTTCTGATTGCAAGCTTTACTGCTGGTAGCGGTTCAAATACTTTACCGATGGAAATTTTTAGCCGCATTAGAACTGGTGTAAAACCTGATATTAATGCTTTGAGCGTGATTTTGATAATAGTATCTGCAATTGTTGCTTTTGTCGCGGAATCAATTCGTAATAGGACTGATTATAGCAATCATAATTAGTTATTATACATTAGCCTAACTTTGTTATTAGTTTAATTATTTTAATTGGTAAGTAAGTCGGCGCAAATAAACCTAATTATGTAACAGAATGTAAATAAGCATCAATTCTTTGCGGTGAGACATACTATTCGGGTGAATGCTATCTTGCTTAGGGAGACCGATTTACTTGGTCTATCCTCAATCTTGCAAGATAGAATTTTTGTATTTATACGGTTTTTTAAAGAAAATATAATTAGTAATAAATATACTCTGCACACAAAATATTTATACTATTATTACCTATTGCGATTGAATACCTAGGATAATTAATTGATATAAGAAAACATTAATTAATCACAGGGTAAGCTAGTGAATCAGAAAAATATCGCTTTTAATCTCTTCAAAAAAATTAGCAATTTAAGCGGAAAAACAGCTTTAATATTCTTCTCTTTGCTCTGTAGCGCTCTTCCTGCTCAAGCAGTGAACTTTAATTTTACTTATTCCGATGACACCAGCACCAGCCAAAAAGAAGCCTTTGAAATGGCAGGTTCGATGTGGAAAGAATTACTGCAAGATGATGTCACAGTTAATATTCACGTCGATTTTGCTGATAACAATAGAATGCCAACTAACGTTTTAGGTGGTGCAATACCTGGATTTTATAGTAGTTTGTCTAATCAAGATAGAACAGGTTATCAAGCCTATAAACAAAAACTGCGCGATGACCGCGAATCGGATAACGACTATAAGGTTTTCGACATAGAAAACGCTAATATTCCGAATAATTACATTAAAGATGATTGGTGGGTCTATATGTTGAGGGATAAAGACTTACCATTTGTAAATAGGATGGTTCATAGCTATGGTGTCAGTCTCACTAGAGCCAATGCTAAAGCAGTAGGTATGATTAATCCCCACGACAGTGACGTTGATGCTGTGATTCTGATGAATAAGCTTAACGGTCTGAACTACGGATGGACGACTGATTATCTTGCCAATGAAGTTGGCTATTGGAATTTCGACCTTACTAGTGTTGCAATGCATGAAATTGGTCATGCTCTTGGCTTTGTCAGCAGCATGGATTATTTCGATACCAATAACTTCTCAGACACTCTTGCTCGTCATGCTACTTTTACATCCTTCGATATGTTTCGTCGTGGTTCAAGCACGCAAACCTGGCAAACGATAGATATGAACAATCAATCTGGAAGCTACTTTTCTTTAGATAATGGTTCTACAGCTTTAGGTCAGCTTTCTACTGGTCAAGATACGAGTTTAGGAGCCGATGGCTATCAAGGTAGTCACTGGAGTGCATTTGACGGTGTGGAGGATTTGATGGACCCGACTCTACCCACAAATCGGCGTAGAACAGTTAGCTATAAAGATTTAGCTGCTTTAGATGTAATTGGCTGGGATGCAAATTACGATGGATTGAATTTTGACGACTTAGATAGTCTAAGGAATCTTGCTCAATCCCAAGCTGCGAATGCACAAAGCACTAACCCTGTTGATAGTCTTAACAAAATGTTTAACCAATACGGTTGGGGTGGTAGTGGAAGAGGTCGCAGTGGTTTCCGTCAAGATATGGATTTAGCTGATTACCTCGCTCAAGAAGGGTTATTTCAAAAAGGTGCTTTTTGGTCGCATATGCAAGCAAACAAAGCTTCAGTTCCCGAACCTTCATCAATATTAGGACTTTTGGGTTTGGGTTTGTTTATCAAAGGTTATCCGCGCAGAAAAACAACAAAATAATAAAACAATAAAGACTTCTTGTAGAGAATATTAATTTAGTTAGATATTTTGGGAAAAATACGAATAAGTTCCCGATAAATACATATAGCAATCCTAGATGAGTCATGAGAAAGTAGGTGTCAGAAACCCGGTTTTTCCAAAAAACCGGGTTTCTAAAACAACTGATTTAGGAATGCTATGGTCGGCGAACTTATTTTTATTACACCGTGCAATCAGGGTCAACTACCAAATGTCTAGCATCTCCATCCCTCAAGTTTTGCGGATTTTCTCCAAGCAAGCAAAAATTGCTTGGCTAAGTATTATTACACCTTTAGTTTGTTGCTCGTTTCTTTCTTATCCGACAAAAGTCACAGCCCAACTTGCTCCAGATAACACTTTACCTAATAATACAGTTGTTTCACCGAACGGAAATTTGATTGATATCACCGGAGGTGCTAGACCGGGGAACGGTGCTAATCTTTTTCACAGCTTTCAAGATTTTTCTGTCAAGTTTAATGAAACTGTCCGCTTTCGACACAATAGCGGTATTGAAAATATTATTAATCGGGTAACGGGTGGTTCAATTTCTAATATTGACGGTACTATTCAAACCCTAATAAATGGCACTAATAATAAAGGTAATGCCAATCTTTTTATTATTAATCCTAATGGGATAATTTTTGGTGCCAATGCCAAATTAGATATTGGTGGTTCATTTTTTGCTAGTACTGCTGATAGTATTAAATTTACAGATGGTAGCTTCTATAGTGCTGTAAATCCTCAAGAGCCACCGCTGCTAACTGTTAATGTTCCTTTAGGCTTACAGTACAACAATTCCAATCCTGGAGATATCACCGTTCAAGGTGATGGTAATAATTTATCCTTTGATTTTGATACCTTCGCTACAGTTAGAGATAATCGTCCTGCGGGATTACAAGTAGCATCCGGTAAAACTTTAGCTCTTGTAGGTGGAGATGTAAATTTAGACGGTGGGAATCTCACCGCAAAACAAGGCAGGATTGAGATAGGTAGCGTCCAAGGGGAAGGATTAGTAACTCTAAAATCTACAGATTCGGTTTGGAATTTAGACTACACCCAAGCGAACAACTTCGGGGATATTAACCTTATAAATGCTGCTTCCGTTGATGTTGGTGGTAACGCTGGTGGTGACGTGCAGGTTATAGGACGTAATATCTCTTTATTTGATGGTTCCGCTATTTTGGGTGATACATTGGGTAACTCTACAGGAGGAACTATCAACATCAAAGCAGCAGAAACATTAAAAGTGATTGGTTTTTCCTTCGATTTACCATTTTCAACTAGAATAACTAGCGATGTCGGTCTTGAAGCTAAAGGTAACGGTGGTAGAGTTGAAATTAATGCTAAAAATTTGATTGTTGCCGATGGAGGACAGATAGGAAGCGGTAGTTTTGGCTCTGGTAATGGGGGAGTTGTTGACGTTAAGGCTGAAAATATTGAATTAATTTTTGGTGGTCAAAATGGCCCTAGCGGTTTGTTTACTACTGCTCAATTTGGTCGCGGTAATGGTGGTGCTGTTATCGTCGAAACTGACAATTTATTAGTACAAGAAGGAGCTAGAATAGCCAGTCAAACTTTTAGTGAAGGTAATGCTGGAAATGTGGATATTAAAGCCAAAAATATTCAAATAGTTGGTACTGCTTTTGGTGAATTTCCTAGTACTTTATCTACCACTAGTTCCTCCCCGGATGGCAGCGGAGGAAATATCAAAGTAAAGACTGATACTTTAAGCTTGGTTGATGGAGCAACAATTGAAAGTTCTACATTTGGTTCGGGTAATGCAGGTGGATTAGATATTCAAGCCAAACAAATAGAAATTTCCGGTGCATCTCCAGCGGGATTGGGTAGTGCGATATTGACTAATGTAGAAGAAGCATCTGGTGATGGTGGTTTAATCGAAATTAAAACGCAAGATTTGCTGTTACTAGATGGAGGACAAATCAGCACTGCTGCTTTTGGTTCCGGAAACGGAGGAACTTTAAAAATCAAAGCTGAGGATATTGTTGTTAGTGGTTTTGTTGGTAATTTTCCCAGTGGTTTATTTAGTAGTGCCGATGTTGGTCGGGGAGGGAACTTAATAATTGACACTACAAGTTTACTTGTAAACGAGGGAGGACAAATCAGTACGACTACATTCGGAACTGGTAATGCAGGTAATTTAAACGTTAAAGCCCAAGAAATTACCTTAAGTGGTTTTACTGGTGTGGGACGTAGTAGTTTGTTGGCATCAGCAATTAAAGGTACTGGTGATGGTGGTAAGTTAACTGTAAAAACGGATAAACTCACTATCAACAATGGCGCTACCGTTAGTACTAGTAACTTCACTAGTCGCGATTCTGATACACCTCCAGGACAAGGGAAAGCAGGTGATATCGAAATTAATGCTTCTTACCTGGAGTTAGATAGTAATAACCCTGACGAACCAGCAAGTATTAATGCTTCTACTTTTAGTGGTGGTGGAGGTCATGTCACTCTGAATGTAGATGAAGTGTCTGTTCGTAATGGTAGTCAAATTATCGCGGAAGCTAGAGGAAGCGGTGATGGTGGTAGTTTAAATTTAATTACCGATAATTTACAAATAGAAAATGGTGGTTCGCTCAGTACCAGCACTATTGCAGCCGGTAATGGAGGAATCATTGATATTCAAGCTGATAATATCGGAAGTGATGGTGAGAATAGCGGTATATTTAGCCAAGCAACGGCTGATTCCTCTGGAGATAGTGGGATTGTAAATTTGAATTCTGATATTTTAACTTTGAGTAACGCAGCAGCAATAAGTACTAGCAGCCAAGGAACGGGAAACGCAGGTATTATCAAGGTTGAAGCGGATAAAATTAATCTTTCTAGTAATGGTCAAATTACTACTAATAGTACCGGATTGGGACAAGCAGGTAATATTAATATCTTGTTTGAACGCTTAGAGGCTAATCGAGGAGAAATTACCGCAACTTCCCAGCAAACTGGTGGTGGAGATATTACTTTAACTGCTACAGCCAGTGAAATATTTCTTCGCAATAATAGTTTAATTAGTACCAGCGTGCTGGATAGTACGGGTGGAGGCGGTAATATTAATATAATCGCCGATATCATTGCTGGTTTTGAAAACAGCGATATTAGCGCCAACGCAGTTGAAGGAAACGGCGGTAATATTGATATTACAACTCGGGGCATTTTCGGTTTAGAATTTCGCGAACAACCAACCGAACAAAGCGATATTACTGCAAGTTCCGAATTTGGTATTAACGGTACGGTAGAAATCAACAATATTGGTATTGACCCCAGTTCCGGTTTAGTAGAATTACCCGCAGCATTAACAGATTCATCGCAAAAAATTGCGACTGGATGTTCTAGGCAAAATGGAAATAGTTTTGTCGCGATTGGAAGAGGTGGGATGCCACAAAATCCCAGTCAATCTCTGAATCATCACCTTAGTTGGTCAGACCTCCGCAATTTATCGGCACTTCGCAAGCAAAACGATAATTCGGCAACAATTACACGAGTATTAAATAAACCAGTTATTGTAGAAGCTACTGGTTTTATACGTAATCAAAAAGGGGAAATTGAACTAGTTGCTGCTCGGAAAAACTCTTTTACAACATCTCTTGACTGTAACGTAAATAATACGTAATTAAACGGTATTTTAAAGTTTGTTTTAATTTATTTAGATATATATCTTATCTATAATTCACATTAGCAACACAACGAATACTACTAATTCTTGATTTGTTGTTCCTATAGGTATTTGCGAAAGTAAAGATAAGGAATAGAGCGATACGCTAATTACTGTCAGCAAACGCACCGATGGCGATTAAGCAATAATACTAATAAACTGGCAATAATATTATTATCTCTTTATTTTAAAAAAAATAAGGGGATAGAAAAATTTTTTGACTGTTTTATAACTCGCCAAACATATTGTTTTATGGCTAAGAAAAATAAATCATTTTTTAAATACGCACTTTTGACAATCAGTTGTGTTTCTACCTTTTCTTTGGTTTCTGCATGGATAGCTCCAGTCCAAGCAAAAATAATTTTTATTCCACCAGGAACGGAAGCACCTGAGACTGATACTACTAGTACTGCTGGAGGAAGTTCTCGTGGAAATAGTTGTAAGATTGGTCAACTTCACAATAATACTGCATCGGTAGTAAAACTGTTGCCTCAATCAAATATCGGTTTAACGTTAAAGCAACGTCCTTCAATTATGGTGTATGTTGCTCCAACTACCGCTCGAAAATTATTTTTCAGTATCCAGGATGAGGATGAAAATAATTATTATGAAACAACTTTGCAGTTACCTAGAAACACGGGAGTCATGCAAGTTAAACTTCCAACTTCCGCTCCTGGTTTGGTAAGTGGAAAAAAATATCAATACACTTTAGCAACTATTTGCGGTGAAGATTTCCAACCTGACGATTATTCCGTTAGCGGTTGGATTCAGCGAGTTCAATTGAGCGCAAATTTGCAGTATCAGCAACCTTCTTTGGAATTAGCGTCTAAATTGGCAATGCAAGGTATATGGTACGATGCGGTTTCTACTCTTGCGATAGTAAAGAAATCGCAACCATCGAATCAATCTGTTGCTAATTCTTGGCAGCAATTGTTGCAGAGCGCTGGTTTAAGTCAGATTTCCCGAGAACCAATAGTTAATTAAAGTTAATCGCGATGTGGTCAAAGTTTAGAGCGCTTTTATGGGAATGGCGTTTTGTTGGGATAACGACTCCTGCTGTAGCCTTAGCTGTAATTGTAGGTAGCACAGCAGGATGGTTTCAGCTTCTGGAGCAAACAACTCTAGAGCATTTTTTTGCTATACGTCCATCGGAAAAGCCTGACAAGCGAATTTTAATTGTCACTATTGATGAACAAGATATCACCGAAGTTGGTAGATGGCCTATTCCCGATAAGTATTTGGCTGATGCTTTGAAAGAAATTAATCAGTATCAACCTTCAGTTATCGGTCTGGATATTTACCGAGATTTACCGGTGGAACCCGGTCATCAAGAGTTAGTTAAGGTGATGCAGACCACACCGAATTTAATTGGAGTTAAGAAAATGTTGGGGGATAAAGCAAATAAGGTTGCACCACCCCCGACTTTATCTGAACTTGACCAAGTTGCTCTTGCGGATTTGATTTTGGATGCAGATAGTAAAGTTCGACGAGGATTGCTATCTACTTTCGATGAAGATAAGAATGTTTTTCAGGGTTTAGCGGCTAGTTTAAGTTCAATATATTTAGATAAAAAAGGTATCGAAGCGATTTACGACCCGAAGGAAAAATCTTTACGGTTGGGTAAAGCGGTGTTTCATCCCTTTACACAAAAAGAATTTGCTTACCGTAATGCAGATAAGTCAGTGTATCAAATTTTGCTTAACTATCGCAGTCTAAAACAAGATTTTGAGACAGTTACTCTGCGAGATGTGCTATCTGGTAATTTATCTGAAGAACAAGTCCGTTCGCGAATTGTTTTGATAGGTATGACGGCTAAGAGTGTTAATGATTTTCATAGTATTGGCTATGCTTCTGGTATAAGAAATAGAAATATTCGTATTCCTGGTGTGAAAATTCATGCTCATTTAGCTAGTCAAATTTTAAGCGCAGCATTAGATGGACGACCGATGATAAATGTGTTGTCTTATCAAAAAGAATTTTTGTGGATTTTGTGTTGGTCTTTTACTGGTAGCTGCGTTAGTTGGGTATTATTACAAGTTAATTCAAAGCGGGAAAAATATTTTTTCGGATTGACTTTACTGGGTATATCAATTGCTATAGGAACTTTGATTGTTAGCTGTTATGGAAGCTTTCTTATTGGCTGGTGGATTCCTGCAGTTTCACCTTTTATTGCTCTTATTGGTTCGGCAATTATAGTTAGTAATTTTTATAAACATTGGCAATTAGAGCAAGCTAATGAAAAGTTACAGGAATATTCTCGTAATTTGGAATTAAAGGTTGAAGAGAGAACTAAGGAATTAGTTGAAGCTAAAGAATTAGCAGATGTTGCTTCTCAGGCTAAAAGCGAGTTTTTGGCGAATATGAGTCATGAATTACGAACACCTTTAAATGGCATTTTAGGTTACGCACAGATATTACAACGCTCGCAAAATATCGCTCAAAAGGAGCGTGATGGTGTAGGAATTATTTATCAATGCGGCTCGCATTTATTGACTTTGATTAATGATATTTTAGATTTATCAAAGATTGAAGCTCGCAAATTAGAATTGCACTGTAGCGATATCAATTTTTCTGCTTTTTTAACTGGTGTTGCGGAAATATGTCGTATTAGAGCCGAGCAAAAGGGTATTGAGTTTCATTTGCAAGCAGATTCGCAACTTCCGTTAACAGTAAGTACTGATGAGAAACGGTTACGTCAGGTTTTGATTAATTTACTAGGAAATGCGATTAAGTTTACCCAAGAGGGTGGAGTTATTTTTTTGATTCGGGTAATAGAAAATAATCAATTTAATATAGATAAAGAAAGTTGTAAAGTTCGCTTTGAAATTATTGATAGCGGTGTGGGGATGGCACCGGAAAAATTAAATAAAATATTTTTACCTTTTGAACAAGTGGGTGATAAAAATAAACAAACTGAAGGTACGGGATTGGGATTGGCTATTAGTCGCAAAATTGCTGAGTTGATGGGTAGTGGAATTCAGGTAGAAAGTAATTTGGGTTCGGGTAGTAAATTTTGGTTTGATGCTGATTTAAAGGTTAGTAAGGAAAATATACAGGAAAAATTAGATTTATCAATAAGTAAGCAAATTATCGGTTTGAAGCATGGTAAACCAAATATTTTAATTGTGGATGACCAGTGGGAAAATCGTTCAATTATTGTCAATTGCTTGAAGTCAATTGGTTTTTGCTGTTGTGAAGCAAGCAATGGTAAGGAGGGTTTAATAAAAGCAGAAGAAATCAAACTGGATTTAATTATAACTGATATATCTATGCCTGAAATGGATGGTTTGGAAATGATGCAAATCCTGAGAAATAATCAAGAATTTATTAATGTACCAATTATAGTTTCATCTGCTAGCGTTTATGCAGAGGATATTAAACAAAGTTTGGCTTTTGGTGCGAATAAATTTCTACCGAAGCCGATACAAATAGATAACTTGCTACAAATTTTACAAAACTATTTACATTTAGAGTGGGTTTATGCCAAAAATAAAGAAAAACCTTTGAATGAAGTATCTATTGACGAACAAGAATTAATTGCACCTTCAGGAGCAGAAATGGATAAATTATTTGATTTAGCTATGCGAGGAAATGTTAATGAGATAGAAAATTTATTGAATAATATAGAAAGTTCGGATAAAAGTTTTAAACCTTTTGTTGCAAAAGTTAGAGAGCTTGCTAATAATTTTAGATTTAAACAAATTAGAAAATATATCAAATCTTTTCAAATTGAAAAAACATAATTATAGTTTAGGAATAGGGGGTAGGAAATAGATATTGTTCTAATATTTAATTATTCCGCATTTGCTTAGCTAAAAAATATTTCTCAACCAGGTAATCAAAAATAACCATTCATCAATATTCGTTTTAAATCTTAAATTATAAATATAAAACCCAAAATCCAAAATAGAAATGACTGATTCAAAACAACCGACAATTTTAATTGTTGATGATAACCCCACAAATCTAAAAGTCCTATCCGGAGCAATCGCTGATTCTGGATGGGAAATATTAGTAGCTACCGATGGTGAAAGTGCTATCGAGCAAGCCGAATATGCTAAACCAGACTTAATATTACTAGATGTAATGATGCCGGGAATAGATGGGTTTGAAACCTGCAATCAACTAAAGCAAAATCCTGTAACTCACGAAATCCCGATTATTTTTATGACAGCGCTTTCCGATACGGTAGATAAAGTGAAAGGTCTTTCTTTAGGTGCTGTAGACTATATTACTAAACCTTTTCAAACAGAAGAAGTATTAGCCCGTGTTAACGTTCATTTAAAAATGCGCTTTTTGAACAAGCAATTAGCAGAACAAAAAAATGATTTAGAACAACGGGTAGAAGAGCGTACTAATGAGCTAAAAACGGTTCTTAATGATTTGCAAGAATCTCAATTGCAATTGGTACAGACAGAAAAAATGTCAGCACTCGGTGAATTAGTAGCTGGTGTTGCTCACGAAATTAACAATCCCGTGGGCTTTATTGATGGTAATCTAGAATTTCTCGAAGAAAATACATCTGACATAATTGAGCATTTACGACTTTATCAAAATCATTATCCCAATCCAGAATCAGAAATATCAAATAACGCAAAAGAGATTGAATTAAATATCTTAATCGAAGATATACCTCAAATTATTTCTTCTATGAAAATAGGAGTAGAGCGTATTGGAAATATCAGTACTAGTTTACGAACTTTTTCTCGTTCTGATAGTTCATTAAAAGTAGCTTGCGATGTTCGAGAAGGAATTGACAGCACTTTAATGATTCTCAAGCATCGTTTGAAAGCGAATAATAAACGACCAGAAATCAAAGTACTCAAAGAATATGGTGATTTACCTTTGGTTAAGTGCTATTCCGGTCAATTAAATCAGGTATTTATGAATATTATTTCAAATTCTATAGATGCTCTGGACGATTATCACAGTCAGTTTTCTTATGACGAAAAAAAGAAAAATCCCCATCATATTTTAATTACAACTGAATTTGATGCTGATAGTGACAAAGTAAGTATATCTTTTAAAGATAATGGTCCTGGAATACCAAATGATATCCTCAAAAGTATCTTTGAACAATTTTTTACTACTAAAAGTGTTGGTAAGGGTACTGGATTGGGATTATCAATCAGCAGACAGATAGTAGAAGAAAAACATCAGGGTAAGTTAATTTGCAATTCTGTACCGGGAGAAGGGACAGAATTTGCTATCGAGCTTCCGGTGGAATAAATGATAATATCTTACGACAATTCGCGTAAATTAGCTGTATTTATCCAATTTTTTAATCTACTTTTATAGTCAAATTATATTTTTTACTTATTATGTTTTTTAATATTACGAATATTGCGAACATAACTTATAATTCTGCCCCAGGGCAAACGCATCTAAATTCTAATAAATTTTAAAGGTGCAGGTGCGCCTGCGGCGCACTTTGCACCGTCAATGCGATCGCCCTAACCCGAAAGTACTGCTTCCCCTTCTGTGTGGTAGCCTAAAACAATCAGGGTGAGGTGCAAAATGGTTCAAAATGAAACTGAAACCGAAGCAGACAATCTCGGATTACTTCGTGGATATTGAAGACCCTAGAATTGAGCGTACAAAGAAACATAAGCTAATTGACGTTATCACGATTGCTATTTGTGCAGTAATTTGTGGGGCTGACTCATGGGTAGCAATTGAGACATATGGATTAGCAAAACGAAAGTGGTTAAAACGTTTCTTAGAACTACCAAACGGCATCCCGTCACACGATACATTTGCAAGAATATTTTCTCTAATAGATCCACAAAATTTTCAAGAATGTTTTGCATCATGGATAAAATCAGTTGCACATTTAACTGATGGTGAAGTGATTGCGATTGACGGTAAAAATTTAAAACATTCATATGATAAAAAAGCCGGTAATCGTTCCATCAGTATGATTAGTGCTTGGGCAGCAACTAATAAATTAGTTCTTGGTCAAAGAAAAGTTGACAGCAAGTCTTTGGGTAATTACTGCAATACCAGAGTTAATAAAAGTATTAGATATTTCTGGTTGTATCGTCACAATTGATGCAATTGGATGTCAAAAGGAAATAGTTAATCTTATATCTCAAAAGGATGGAGATTATATAATTGCACTAAAAAAGAATCAGAAAAGTTTGTATGAAAGCACAGAGCTACTATTAGCTGAAGCAATATCAAAACGGAATAAAGGCTTTAGTGCGAGCCATTACAGTACTCGTGAGTTTGGTCATGGACGCGAAGAAGTACGAAATTATTTAATGCTCACTGATATCTCTAGTCAAATTGACCCAGAGAATAAATGGAAGAAATTAAACAGTATAGGCATGGTTGAATCAGTTAGAACCGAGAATGGGAAAACAACTGTTGAAACTCGTTATTATATTAGCAGTTTAAAATTAGATGCAAGAAAATTTGGAGACTCAATTCGTAGCCATTGGGGTATTGAAAATTCGTTGCATTGGATATTAGATGTAGCCTTAGATGAGGATGATTGTAGATAAGACAAGGATAATTCACCGCAGAACTTCGCTGTTCTTCGTCATATTGCAGTGAATCTTTTGGGTAAAGAAAAAACTAAAAAAATTGGAATTAAAAATAAACAATTTTTGGCTGCTATAGATGATAATTATCTAACTAAAGTTTTAGGATTAAATTATTAATTACTCTCATTGCTCAGCATTATTATTTTTTCTATTTTAGATAATCATATCTATGGATATATACTGCCTTTATTTAGGTAATTATAGTTTTTTTATATACTTGAGTTTATATTTGGATTGAATTGTGAGTTATGGACTCGTTTTTATTATTTCTCCCTCGCGCTGGTGCGGCGTAGCCGCACCTAGCTTAATTTAAGATGCGTTGCCCCTGCTATAAACACAGTATTTGGAAGAAATAAATTTAATAATTGACTATTTTATTTGATAGGATTTGATTCATATTGACCTCAAAAGCTGATAATCAGCAGTTTAATAAATATGGGTGTGAATCTTTTCCGTTCGGTCAGGTCTAATATATGGAAGCTTTATGTATTAAAAGGATTGGAGTTTGCTTGGTTCCCAATTCCTACGATTATTCTTTTTTATGAAAATCATGGTTTATCTTTTGAAAAATCTCTGCTTTTAAAAACAATTTTATCTCTATCAATACTCGTATTTGAAATACCATCTGGTTACTTTGCTGATATTTTTGGTAGAAAAGCTTGCTTGGTTTCAGGAGGATTTGTTTGGACGTTGGGATTGCTGTTTTACTGCTTTCAAACTAGTTTTACTGCTTTTGCTATCGCGGAAATTTTATCTGGTTTAGCAGCAAGTCTTATATCTGGTGCAAATACAGCTTTGGGATTTGATAGTTTAGTCACGATTAATCAAGAGCAAAATTATCGTTATGTAGAAGGAAGACTTGGAGCAATTGCAGGAGTTACGGAAGCATTTTGTGGTTTGATAGGAGGTTTAACTGCTGCAATTAATTTGGTATATCCTTTTTATTTGCAGACAATTTGTATATTATTCTATTTCTTAATCTCTTTAACTTTAGTTGAACCAAATTTACATCAAGTAGATAATAATACAGGTACTAAACAAGCAAGTACCAAACAAGCAATTAACCATCGAGAAATATGGTCAGCCATTCGTTTTTCGTTATTGGAAAATAAAAATGTTAAATGGTTAATTCTATTTTCAGCTAACTTTGGAATATTTACATTTCTTGCTGTTTGGTTATCTCAAGCAGATATGCAAAGTCGCGGTTTGAATGTTTCTAGCTTTGGATTTGCTTGGGCTATATTTCATTTGATAATGAGCTTTGCTTCTTTGAAATCAACATCAATTGAAAATATTTTTGGTACAAAGAAAGTATTTTTAGGCTTAGTTATATTATTAGGTTTATCCTATATATTTCTCGGTCTATTTAATCAAACATGGGGAATCATATTTATTGCTTTGATTTACTTTAGTAGAGGTGTTCGCAATCCTTTAACGTTGAATCATATTAACCAAAATCTTCCTTCGTCAATTAGAGCTACAGTACTTTCGATAAATAGCTTTATATTCCGCTTTGGTTTTATCGTCATTGCTCCGGTTGTTGGATGGATAATAGATAATTACAATCTGGATATTGCTTTGTATTTAGTTGGTTTTATTTTTATTGGTTTTGGACTATTTTGTTGGCAGAAATTAGTAAAGTTTAAAGTTATATAGGAAGAGAAATATAGCAATCCTAGATAATTTAGTAGGGTCAGTCTAATGCACCGAAATTCTTATATAATGGTGCGTTGACAATACACCCTACTATCTAATTATAATTTTCAAGACTAATCTAGTTAACAACTTACCTATTTAAATTAGCAGACCAGAAAATATAGCAATTTTGGGTTGAGTCCAATACACTTGCAACCTCACCCCGTCCTATCGGACACCCCTCTCCTTAATAAGGAGAGGGGACGGGGGTGAGGTCGAATTTATACTGCAACCAAGTGACAACTGCTATAAAACAAATTGAAAATTAATAATAAACAACCAATTTTTACTTTTTCTGATTTTGTTCTGGTTCTTTGATGGCTAATCAAATAAATACTATAAAATAGCGGTATCAAAATACCAAGTTTTATGACTAATAAAAGAAGACATTATCCAAAATTCCTGTAATAGATATTTAGGAAATAAATTTTAAGTAATCTAACATCTTGCACCATTCGGGTGGAAGCTCAAAGAAACCCGGAATAAGTCGTTAAAGCATTAATATCTCGTTGTAAAATGCCAAAGAAACCGGGTTTCTGCAACTGGTGCAAAATATGAGTAATCAAATAATTAAGATTACAAGCGTTCTCTATATAATATCAGTTGAGTTATAGCATACAAATACTTTGATTGAAATCTAATTAATGGTCAAAATATTAGAAATTTCTAGATGATGACAATAAATGCTTAATTTCGGGGAAATATAACTTTAGAACAAAAACTGCATTTACCGTAATGAAACTTGTAATATTAGGGTTGAGCTATTCAGTTGCTTTATGTTTGTTGCTCAATACGAATCGGGTTACAGCACAGATAGAAGCCGATAATAATTTACCAAATTTATCTGAAGTAACAAGAAACGGGAATAATTTCCAGATAAATGGTGGTACTGTCAGGGAAAATAATTTATTTCACAGTTTCAATAAATTTAATGTTCCCACTGGGGGAGAAGCTTTTTTCAATAATATTAATTCTATTCAAAATATTTTTACTAGAGTCACTGGTAATTCTATTTCTAATATTGATGGAATTATCAAAGCTAACGGTAGCGCTAATCTATTTTTCATGAATCCCAATGGAATTATTTTTGGTGAACATGCTTCATTGAATATTGGTGGTTCTTTTTTTGCTACTACTGCTGAAAATATTAAATTTACGGAAGGTGAATTTAGCGCTATTAATCCTCAAGCACCACCATTGCTAAAAGTAAATCTTCCCCTAGGTTTACAAATGGGAAATAATCCGGAAAAAATCACGGTGAATCGTAACGGTTCTAGTGTCACGGCTAATATTAAGAATCTACCAATTGCTCGAACCAGTCCGCAGACACAATTAAAAGTAAAAACTGGTAATACTCTGGCTTTAATTGCTGGAGATATTGATGTTAATGGTGGTATTTTAGAAAGCCAAGGAGGAAATATTGAACTTGCTAGTATTGGTTCCGGTACAGTCAATATAATTAATATAGTTAATACGAATAAAAGTTCGCAACTGAGCAGTAAATGGAACTTTGATTATCAAAATATTTCTGATTTTAAAGATATTAAATTACAGCGGGCTTTAATAAATACTAGCGGTGGAATCAATTTACAAGGAAAGAATATTACTCTTAATAATGGTTCGCAAATATTGAGTCAAAATTACGGGTTTCAACCAGCCGGAAATATTAAAGTTAATGCTTCCCAATATTTACAGCTAGAAGGAATTAGCCAAGATAAAGTTGTTAATTCCAGTATAATCGGTGAAGCTTTTACACCAGTAAACGGTGCAAATATTGCTATAGAAACAAAACGTTTGGAAGTGCTTTCAGGAGCAGTAATAGAAACTAGAGGTTATGTTGGTAAAGGAGGTAATATCGATGTCAAATCCGATTTATCTCTACAAATAAAAGGTGTTTCACAACTCAACTCTGAATTTGTTAGCGGTATTAATACAGCTACTGTTAGTTCTTTAAAGTCGGGAAATATTGTCATTTCAACCGACAATTTGTCTGTTGAAGATGGAGCAAACTTGGCAACTGTAACGTTTGCAACAGGTAACGGAGGCGATATCCATATAGATGCAGACAATGTAAAATTAACTGGGTTTAGTGCAGCTGCTAATCAACCAAGTCTTTTATCAGCTTCTACTCTCAGTTCTGGAAATGCTGGAAATTTAAAGATTAATGCATCTAAATTAGAAATTTCTGGTGGAGCTAGTATTAATACTTCTACTTTAGCTAGCGGTGATGCTGGATATATTGCTATAGATGCAAGGGATTCGGTAAAAATCACTGACACAATCACAGAAAATTTTGGTTCTGCTATACGCAGTCATATCAGTTCTTCCGCTACTGTTTTACCAGAACAAGTAAGAATATTTTTTAATTTATTCTCTTTAGCTAGTGGTAAAGCGGGTGATATTAGGATAAATACTCCTAAATTAAATATCGATAATGGTGGAGAAGTCAGCGTCACTAATGAAGGTACTGGAGATGCGGGAAGTTTATATATTAGTGCTGATTATCTTAAGTTGAATCAACAAAGTAGTATTGGTGCAGCAACAGCAAATGGTAAAGGTGGAGATATTTCTCTGAATACTAGAAATTTACAGCTTCGCAACGATAGCGCTATTACTGCTACAGCTAGCGGAAATGGTGACGGTGGAAATATTAAAATCAATACCGATACTCTTGTTGCTTTGGAAAATAGCGATATTACTGCAAATGCTCAAAATAGTTTCGGTGGAAGAATAATTATCAACTCTCAAGGTGTATTTGGTATTCAAGAACGAGAAGAAATCACCCGAGAGAGCGATATTACCGCAAGTTCTCAGTTAGGTGCTTCCTTTAGCGGAACGGTTGAACTGAATACCCCAAATATTGACCCAAACAAAGGTGTAAATCAATTACCAAAAAATATTATTGACAACCAAAATCAAATTGCTTCTGGATGTGGTGCTAAAACTGGAAATACATTCGTAGCTACCGGACGTGGAGGAATTCCACAAAACCCTAGCGATAGATTAAAGCACAATACGACTTGGTACGATATTCGCGGATTATCAGTACGTCCTCAGCAGTCAGACAATATTGCTCGGACTACAGTAATATCGAAGCAGCGAAGAATTATTGAAGCTACAGGATTTGAAATTAATCAGTTTGGACAGGTGGAATTAGTTGCAAAAACGACAGAAAATTCTCAACAATGGCAGCCAATAGTTAATTGTGGAGAAGTGTAAGTACGCAATCGATTAAAAAGAATTGTTCATAAACTAGAGAAAATACTGAGTTTATCTCAGTCTTATTTGTTTTCAATGGTTTAAGAGTAACTATAATTTGTGCTAAAAGCTTTAATCCTTACATTAAGCACTAAAGTTTTATTACCAAACAGCACAAATGCATCTAGCCATAAAAGCAATGAATATAAGAAAAAAGCTTTTAAAATCAATTATTTTATGTTTGTTATTAGGAATCAGCACCGCATTAATTATCATCATATTTTCTCCCGTCTCGGCTCAAGAAAGTATTAAATCTAATACCTCTGGATTTTCTCTGATTGCTAAAAAAGATGATAGTCCTCAAATCCTGTTTAAACGAGGTAAAACTCTATTTGAAGCAGCAAAATTTCAGGAAGCTGCTAGAACTTGGGAAGATGCTGCTGCTGGTTTTGAGCGTCAGGGAGATAAAATTAATCAAGCTTGGAGCTTAAGTCTTGTTTCTTTGGCTTTGCAAAATTTGGGAGAATTGCAAACAGCCGAAATCGCTATCGAGAAAAGTCTGGAATTACTGCAAAATCAAAAAGGTAATACTGGAATTTTGGCAGTATCTCTCAACACCAAAGGAAGTCTGAAAATCAAAATGGGGCAAGCGAGGGCTGCTCTAGAAAGCTGGCAGCAAGCCGAACAGGTTTACGATAAGCTTGGCGATAAATCCGGAATAATTGGTACTCAAATTAACCAAGCCCAAGCATTACAAGCAATGGGTTTTTATCGGCGATCGCAAAAGTTGTTGGAGTCGATAAATCAAACTTTGCTTCCCGAACCAGATTCTCAATTAAAGGTTCAGAGTTTACAGAGTTTAGGAGTAGCTTTGCAGCTAGTGGGAGATTTGAAGGAATCCGAGAAAGTGTTAAAGCAAAGTTTAGCTATTTCTGAAAAACTTTCTCTCGATAGCAGCGAAATTTTATTTAGTTTAGGAAACACTCTTAGAGATTTAAAGCAAACCGAAAAAGCTTTTGATTACTATCAACAAGTAGCAAATAACCCAAAAAATCGTTTAATACAACTTGAAGCAAAACTCAACCAGCTTAGCTTACATATCGAACAGTCACAATGGCAGCAAGCTTTTGATTTAGTACCGCAAATTCAATCCGGTTTAGATAAACTTCCTCCCAGTCGCAGCTCAATTTACGCTAGCGTTAATCTTGCTAAAAGTATTGCTAAATTGATGAAAGCTCCCGGTAATACTAAAGCTTCCCTAAATCGAAATGCAGCCAAGATTCTGGCCCGTGCGATAAAACAAGCAGAAACTCTCAAAGATTCACGCGCTCAAGCATATGCTTTAACTCAACTGGGAGGCTTATACGAACAAACTTTGCAGTACAGCGAAGCTGTAAAACTCTCCCGTCAAGCTTTACAAATATCTCAAAACACAAACGCTTCCGACATCAGCTATCAAGCAGCTTGGCAAGTTGGAAGAATTCTGAGAATAAGCGGAAAAACCCAAGAAGCAATCTCCGCTTACGATTCCTCAATCAAAATTCTTAAAACCTTACGTAGCGACTTAGTAACAATCAACCGAGACGTACAATTCGACTTTCAAGAAAGCGTAGAACCAGTTTACCGCGAATTTGTAGACCTATTATTACAGTCCGAATCATCCCTAAATAAACAAAAAACTAAAGGAATCTCGCAAAAAAATCTCAGACTCGCACGTAAAACCCTCGAAGCACTACAATTAGCCGAATTAGATGACTTCTTTCGCGAAGCTTGTATTGATGCAAAACCAGAACAAATCGACCAAATCGACCAAACAGCAGCAATAATTTACCCAATAATTTTAAATAATCGTTTAGAAGTCATCGCATCACTTCCAGGAAAACCATTAACCAGCTACAACACATATTTACCAGAAGCCAAAATAGAAGCAAAAATCAAGCGGTTACGATTATCCTTAAACCCTGCTTTCTCCCAAAAACAAAGACTCAAAGTATATCAGGAAGTATACAAATGGTTAATCAAACCCATAGAAACAGACTTAGCAGCCAGCAAAATCCAAACCTTAGCATTCGTATTAGATGGTTCCATGCGAAACATCCCTATGGCTGCGTTACACGATGGAAAACAATATCTAGTAGAAAAATATAGCCTTGCTTTATCACCCGGATTGCAATTAATGCAAGCGCGAAAACTTAAAGATGATAACTTAAACGTAATTGCAGCAGGATTAAGCGAAGCGCGTCAAGGATTCAAAGCTCTACCGGGAGTAAAATCAGAAGTAAAAGAAATATCTTCTCAAGTCAAATCCACACTGTTAGTCAACGAAAATTTCACCGACCAAAACCTAGCAAAAAGCATCAAAAACACACCATTCTCAGTTTTGCATTTAGCCACCCACGGACAATTTAGCAGCAACTCAGAAGACACCTTTATACTTACCTGGGATGGAAAAATGAACGTCAAACAGCTCAGCGAATTTCTCCGCATCCGAGACTTATCCGAATCCGAACCAGTCGAACTAATGGTACTCAGCGCTTGTCAGACAGCAAAAGGAGACAAGCGAGCCATCTTAGGACTAGCAGGAGTAGCAGTACGCTCCGGCGCACGTAGTACATTAGCTACATTGTGGGCAGTAAAAGACGAATCCACAGCCCAATTCATGGTGGAATTTTACAAAAATCTCAACACCAAAGCGATGAGTAAAGCCGAAGCATTACGACAAACTCAGCTAGCTTTCCTCAAAGATGGAAACTTCACCCATCCCTTTTATTGGGCACCTTTTATATTAGTTGGGAATTGGATCTAGTCGATTTTGGATTTTGGATTGAGTAACCCAATATCTATGTTAGGTTCCGCTCCGCTTAACCCAACCTACTGGTCTGTCCCATTAGTTTTGATGGGTTTGTTTTCTTTCAACCGTCGGGAGACGTAGCATTGCTACGTCTCTACACCCATCAATTTTTATGGGACAAACCACTAGGATCCTTTTCATTAATTTTGACAGTTTTGTTTTCTACGGACGTAATGTAGAGACGTTATAAATAACGTCTCCCGACATTTCCAAAGAAAACGCGACCATAGCCGAATTAATGAAACAGACCAGTAGTCCTTTTCATTAGTTTTGACGGGTTTATGAAAGAGGGTTTTATTATTTCTCCCCCTCTCCCCCTCTCCCCCTCCCCCACTCCTAACCCTCACCCATCAGAATTATTGAAATGCACTATTAGTTCCGAGGGGAAAACATTGTTTGTACCTAAAGGCTAAAACCCTCAATATTTGGCGAAGACCGCGCAACTACGAACGAAGGAAATAAGAACAACAAAGAAATGCTTGTAGCTAAATGTGATACAAATATTGCCTTTTAATAGTGATAAATTTCGAGAGTATAATAGGGTTTATTTTTCAAGATTGTAAAGTATTTATCTTTAATCGCTCCTTCAAAATAGATTAAGGTGGTTACTTTTATAAGAAATAATCAGTAAACATAAGACTTAAATTTAATTTTTTATATCCACTCAAATTATAGAATTGCTCCACAGATTTGTATTAAGCCAACCTACGCTTGAAAATACTAATAAAATTTCTAACTCCTAACTCCTAACTCCCCACTCCCTTTACCGTGCTAATTTGCCAAGTTCCTAATTGTTCAAATCCCTTCAATGTAGAAGGAAATAAAACTTGCACCAGTTGCGGAGGAAGCGATTTTGGTAAACTTTTGAGGAACCGCTATCGAGTCTTAAATTTATTGGGAGAAGGTGGTTTTAGTAAAACTTATGCTGCTGTTGATGTAGATAGATTGGATGCTCCTTGTGTTATCAAACAATTTTTTCCTCAAGTACAAGGAACTAAATCACGAGCTAAAGCGGCTCAGTTATTCCGAGAAGAAGCTTTTCGGCTGTACGATTTAGGTGAAAATCACTGGCAAATTCCCAGATTACTGGCTTTTTTTGAACAGGGTTCGAGCTTGTATTTGGTACAGGAATTAATTGAAGGACAAACTCTTTTAGATGAACTTGATAACTCGATTTTTGATGAAGATAAAATTATCAAAATTCTGACAGATTTATTACCAGTTTTAGATTTTATTCATAATAATCAGGTTATTCACCGGGATATCAAACCGGAAAATATTATTCGTCGAAACAGCGACGGTAAACTTGTATTAATTGACTTTGGTGGAGCAAAACAAGTTACGCAAACCAGTTTGGCCAGACAAGCTACCGTACTTTATACCATTGGTTACGCACCAGCCGAACAAATGGCTGGATTTGTGTTTCCTGCAAGCGATTTATATGCTTTGGGGGTAACTTGTGTTCGACTTTTAACTCAATGTTTACCCCTACCGGATGATAGCGGACAATTTGAAGACCGTATTTATGATGCCATGAATGGTGAATGGTTGTGGCGCAATATTTTGCAAGAAAAAGGTATTAGGATTAGCGAGCAGCTAGGACATGTTTTAGATAAATTGCTGCAACATTTAGTCAAAGATAGATATCAATCAGCCGTAGAAGTACTAAAAGATTTAACAGAAAATTTAACAAAAAAAATAGCCCCAAAAGTCAATTCTTCTCAAACTAAAGAAGAGAATTTAACCCCATCATTATTAGAAGAAACAAGTTTTCCGGATACGGTTACAAATTCAAATTCCCAACCAAAACCAACATCAATCGTTTTAAAAAGCTTTGAATTTAATGTAGTAAAAGTAGACGAAACAGGTAATTTAACCAAACGCTGGAGTCGTAAAGCAAATTTATTTATACAAGATTTAGCCGGTCAAATTAGCTTAGAAATGGTATCAATTCCCGGTGGTAGTTTTATCATGGGTTCGCCCAGAAATGAAGGTGGTACGGACGAAAGACCGCAACATATTGTCACTTTAAAACCGTTTTTTATCGGTAAATACCCGATAACTCAAGCTCAATGGAAAGCAGTCGCTTCATTTCCCCAAGTTAATCGTTCTTTGAATCCCAACCCATCAAAATTCAAAGGTGCAATTCTACCCGTTGAAAACGTCTCATGGTATGAAGCACAGGAATTTTGCGCCAGACTGCGAGAAAAAACCGGAAGAGAATATCGTTTACCCAGTGAAGCTGAATGGGAATATGCTTGTCGTTCCGGTACTAGTACTGCTTTTAATTTTGGTAAAAGCATTAATCCCGAGTTGATAAACTGCAACCTCGATAAATACCATCCGATAGAAGCAATCAGGAAACATTACAAACAACCAAAACCCGTAGGTAGTTCCGGGATAGCTAACGATTTTGGACTGTACGATATGCACGGACAAGTATGGGAATGGTGCGCCGACCCCTGGCACAAAAACTATCATGGAGGACCTACAGACGGAACAGTTTGGCATTCTGGGGGAGACTTACATCGTCGTGTAATTCGCGGGGGTTCCTGGAGCTTTAGCTCTTATTGTTGTCGTAGCGCTAGTCGTAGCTGGAATGAAACCGAAGGTGGATTAAGGGTGTGTGGTTTTCGGGTGGTCAGCGAATAGTTATCAGTTAGTAGCTATATCAATTCCGGTAAATTAATTATTCTATTACGGTTATTTTGAAGCACATAATATTATGGCTCATCCGTACTTGCTATGCTAATTAAATAGTCGTAAAAAGGCAGAAGGCAGTGGGCAGAAGGCAGAAGGGAAAGAAAGGAAGATATTAGTAATAAATCAAGTGAAAAAGGCTAAAAACCTTTAGACAGAAAGTATTACAGCTATTTTTTACTCATCATATAGCAAGCCCTATGTACTGAAGAACCAATATTATTTTGTCCTCTTGTTTAATTATTTAACTCAATTGGGGAACAATATAATTAGAAAGCTACGTACAAGTATTAATGACTAAATGCCAGAAAAATAAAGGCTTAAATTCATTCCTACCTATATCTATTTTTCATAAGCTCAGCGTTGCCAAAAAAATCGGTTTTGGTTATGCAATTGCTATTGGTGTTGGTGTATTAGGTAGCTTCACGGGTACTTTTATTGGTGATTATTTTCAACATCAGGCAATGGAAGTAGAGCGACAGGTTGATGAAGAAGTAGAATTATTTAATGAACTAAAATCTGCTATTTTACAAGCTCGTATTCATCAACAACAGTTGATTCCCTTATTAGAAAAACCATTAGACTTTCAAGAAGAATTTACCAATTTCGCTCAACAAGCCGATAATGCAAAAGAAGGCTGGGATGAGCTTGAGTCTTTTATTCAAACAATAGCTGGAACGAATCTAAAACACACTACACAAGTAGTTACTTTTTTGCGAACCTATAATGGTGTGCAAGATACATATTTTGAACAAGTTGATAAATTAATTAAACAAATAGATGCGTCGAATCTAAAATCACCTTCGCAAATCCAAGCAGCCCAAAAATTACTGTTAGATTTTACGAATAGTTCTATAGCGCTAAAATTTGATGGTATTTCGGATGAACTGAGTGAATTAGCAGAGGCTGCGGAAGATGATGATGAGCAAGCCGATGCAGCTTTAGCACAAGCACAGGAAACTCGACGTTTCATAGTCTTTAGTACAAATTTAATATCTATTTTACTGGCAATTTTATTGGCATATTATACGACTAAAACAATTACTCTTCCTATCATAAAGCTCACAGATATTGCAGAAGAAACAACTCGTAACTCAAATTTTGATTTGCAAGCACCCGTAATTACAGAAGATGAAATTGGGATATTAGCAATCTCGCTCAATGAGTTAATTATACGAGTTAAATATTTATTAAAAGAGCAAGCTAAAGCTCAAGAAGAATTAGAGCTTAACAACCTTACTTTAGAGAGAAAAGTTAAACAAAGAACTGAAAAATTAGCAACGACTCTCAAAGAACTGCAATACACTCAAGCTCAACTAATACAAAAAGAAAAGATGTCCAGCTTGGGAAAATTAGTAGCGGGTATCGCTCACGAAATTAATAATCCAGTTAATTTTATTTATGGCAATCTGCAATATACCAAAGATTATCTTCAAGATTTACTCAATCTAATAGAACTTTATCAGTCAGAATATCCAAATCCGACAAAAGCGATAGAAGAAGAAATGGAAAATATTGAGTTGGAATTCTTACAGGAAGACTTACCAAATATTCTTTCTTCCATGCAAACAGGTTCCGAACGTATTCGGGAAATTGTCAAATCGCTGCGTACTTTCTCGCGTTTGGATGAAGCTGATTACAAAAAGATTGATATCCACGAAAGTATAGAAAGCACTTTAATGATTCTCCAAAGTCGGTTAAAAGCTAACCCAGAACGTTGCGAAATAAATATTATTAAAAATTACGATAAATTACCGTTGGTTGAATGTTACGCAGGACAACTAAATCAGGTCTTTTTGAACTTACTTTTTAATGCAATTGATGTTTTAGAAGAAAAAATAAATAAAGCTAATAATAGCCCATTTTTAGTTCCTCAAATTAGCATTTCCACAAAACCCTTAGATAACGAGCGGATAGCTATACATGTAGCCGATAATGGCTTAGGTATGACAGAAGAAGTACGCGAACAGATTTTCAATCCTTTCTTTACAACAAAACCAGTCGGACAAGGGACTGGTTTAGGTTTAGCAGTAAGCTATCAAATTGTAGTTGATAAACATCACGGAGAATTTAACTGTACTTCCACTCCGGGGGAAGGTACGGAATTTGTGATTGAAATTCCCGTTAGTCAGGATTTAAGGAAATTAGTTGAAGTTGAAAATTGTAATTAGGACAATTTAATTTATATTCACGAACTTTATATATAGTGTTTCCCAGTCTATTGAAGTACATTTCAAAACCTCACCCCCAACCCCTCTCCTTCCACCAGGAGAGGGGAGATAAAGTACAGCTTTATCGGGATGAGTTAATCGCTGTACCTCAGTTGCTTGATAAACGCTATAGTAATCCTAAATAATTTGTAAGAAAATAATAAATAATCTGGCGCTTTATTACCGCTACTACACAACCAAAGTCCGGCTACCTGGACTTAATTGAGTAACCCTCTGCAACGGCGGGTTTTGCATGTGTAGTGGCGTATAGTCGTCAGGTATGAATAGAATTTTACTTTCCATTTAAATATTAAATCTACGTGTTTTCTCAAATTTAAACTAGGATTGCTATATAACCGCCTTGAAATTGATTCCAAGACGGTTATTTTGGCTTAATGACAGTGGTGCAAGATGTAAATTTAAACCAACTTCAAATCAGCATACTCGGCTAGCAAGTCATCGCTTGTTAAGGTGTCACCATTTGCTTGGGGTGTCCACAATATCTCGAAGGCTAGCAGTTTATCGCTGGGAATACCACCAAATTGACTTAGTGCTTGACGTAAATCTTCTGAGCTATTGATGTTAGGAGTTTCGGTTTTACCTAATGTTGCTGCAAGTAAGGTGACAACTATATATTCTCCAGGACCTTGGGTAATTAAGTCCGTGGGATTTTCTAATTCCCCTTTAGATGCTAAAGCGTTGCTTGATGTCGCGGCTTTTAGCTGGTTATTAACATTACTTAATGTTTCTTCACTAAATTTACTACGCTCTGTTAAGGATAAGCGGTTGAATTCTGTTTCTGCGGAATTTAAGCGAGCTTGATTTGTACCACCACCTGCATAAACCCAATATTCTGGATGACGTAGTAAAGCAAGGCTGGCTTCTTGTAATACTTGCGCTCTACCAGATGCGGAATTGGTATCGGCTGTTTCGGCAAGTTTGTTTAGTTCGGTTTGTAGTTCGCGAGCTTGAGCTAATAAGCCGACCTGTAAGCGGGTTACGGAAATTGTGGGGTTGCTGCTGTAACCGACTTCTTCTCCTCCACCGCTAGCAACTCTACGGAAGGTATTTACTGCAAAGTTAGCTAAAGCAAAGAAAATTAAAATCCCAAATAAACCACCGAATCCTCCACCTATACCTATAAATGGGAATAGGAAAGGAAAACCAAATCCACCTCCGGGATAACCGCGATATCCACCTCCGGGGGGAGCATAGGTGCGAGGAGATGAGTAAGAACGACTTGAAGGCATTCTGAAAGAACCACCACCAATCCGACCTCCACTGCGTGCAGCTAAGGCTCCTGGTGCTTGACCAAATACCAAGGTAAACACGAGGAATACAATTAAGAAAGGTTTTAAAAGCGGTTTGATGGCACTTTGTAGTTTTTTACGCATGATATGGAGTTGAAAAACGATAAACGATATTAGTTATTTTTGATGCCTGTGTTTAATGACTATTTGCAAGGCTTAAAAGATACATTCTTTATGGAGACTTGTTTACTTCGGCTACTAGCTGATAGCTAATTGGCATTTTAAATTTTGTTTTTAATTTATTTCGATTTTTTAACTTTATTTTTACTTGCTTTACT
Source organism: Calothrix parasitica NIES-267 (assembly GCF_002368095.1). Taxonomy (GTDB): domain Bacteria; phylum Cyanobacteriota; class Cyanobacteriia; order Cyanobacteriales; family Nostocaceae; genus Rivularia; species Rivularia parasitica. The sequence continues at coordinate 864,813 of NZ_AP018227.1, forward strand.
GGCTACACATTTAATTTATCGCTTCTGAGTCCCCTTAGACAGTGACCTTTGGAGGGAAATCCACGGTAGATAACCGTACCTTTGTGAATAAGTAGTGAGTAGTGAGTAGTGAGTAGTAAGTAGTCCTTCGGGTATCTCCCTAGCGGGAGACGCTGCGCTAACAACAGTTTGCTTATGCTGGGGAACCCTTTCGGCAGTCGCTCATGGGGGAGACCCCCAAGACCGCACTGCTTCAACACTGCAACTGTTTCACAAGTAGCAAGAAGAGTTTAAGGGTGATTTATATTTTGTTATATAGCTACGTTTATTGTTGCCGACTTACTTATGTTTATTTTCCCCTCGGCTCGCGACCTTCTAATTTCAAAAGCAAAATAATTATTTACTACGACTAAAAAAAAGTAAGATGAAATACATTTACTTTTTTGAATTAAAAGTATTTTTGTGAATATTTTTTTCAGTCAAATTAGATATCCACCTTGGGCTTGTAGAATTATTTTCTGTATAGTAAAAAACATTTGTATAAATCATATTTTAAGTTTTTATTAAATAATTATTATCTCTTAAAAATTAGTCATAGACTGCAATAATCTGCTTTTTGTTTTTGTCAAATTAGGGTTAGATTATTAAGTATTAGTACTTAGGAATATCTGTAAATCTATTTCTAGTTGATTTCTGAATCTACAGAGTAATACCTATAGATGCAAGTAAGTATCACTCAAGTATATGTTTCTAGTAAATATGCTTAGGATTTATATTTAAGTAAAGACTAAATAAGAGGGAATTTGACTATACTATTTCTACAAGTGGTATAACTTACCTAGGCAGAAAACAATTTCAAGTTATTTGGGTTTGGCATCTAATTACTTTCAACAAAAATGTACAGAAAGTATAATTGTCAGCAATTTAATATCTATAGTCATTCCAATTCATTGACGAGAATGCGAGCTTTGCTGCTTGCACTAAATACCACCTATTTTCTGTTTGGAATGGCTGTAAATAATGACTCGGACTTTAAATGCTGGGAGTTCACCTGCATTAATTATTCACAGTCTGAGATACTGTATCCGGAGTTTGATATTGCACTTTTGTTGTGTTTCAACTGTACAAATTTTTAATTCAGTATTATTTTCGGCCAAATGTCACAAGGGTGAAAAGTCAATGAAACTTATGCTGGTATGTACCTCCGGAGGTCATTTCTCAACTATGAGGAGGTTGGAGTCATTTTGGTCTAACCACGAACGCATATGGGTGACTGACTGGAAAAAAGATACAAAATTATTAGAAAACCAAGAAAAAGTTCATTGGCTGCCTTATCAAGCACCTAGAGATGTATGGGCACTGTGGCGTAATATTCCCCAGGTGTTTAAAATAGTTTACTTAGAACAGCCGGATGTAGTAATTTCTACGGGAGCAAGTATCGCTATTGGTTTTGCTCTAGCAGCAAAATTACTGGGGAAACGGTTTGTTTATGTAGAAAGTATTTCTCGCTCTGAGGAACTGAGTTTATCTGGGAAGTTGGTTTATCCATTAAGCGATGAGTTTTATGTACAGTGGCCAAATTTATGTCATAAGTATCCGAAAGCAATTTTCAAAGGTTATGCTTAAAGATTTTTTTAGATTATCTGCTTGGGGGAAGGTCAAACAATTTTGGATTTTGGATTAACGATTTTAGATTGTCCCCCTAAATTTATTTATGGGCTTGGGGGATTGCGAGGATTAACGGTATAAGCCTCACTTTAGCGGTGAACGCAGCGTGTCCCCCCTTGACAGCAAGATTTTTCCATAGCTGAAACTAGGGGCTTGAAACCATTTATAATCCAAAATCCAAAACTTTGAGAGCAACTTTTATTTGATAAACAATGATTACTGTAACTTTAGGAACGATTCCTTTTACTTTTGATAGAGCTATCGATTGGCTCGACAGTCTTTTGGACGCAGGGGTGATTTCAGAAAGTGTTTTTGTACAGCATGGAACGACTGATGTCTCGAAGCTGGCAAAATACCCTTTCGTAACCACTGAGCCAATAGTTGAGACCAGTTTTTTGATGAACACAATCGGCTCATCTCGATTAATTTTATCCCATGCAGGTCAAGGGTTAACGAGAGGATTGGCAGCCCAAGGAGCCTGTTTTGTTCTAATGCCGCGTTTATCTTGTTACAACGAGCATATTGATGACCATCAATTATTGTTTGCTCAAGGAGTAGAAAAATTGGGAATACCTTATTGTACTAGTTTGGATAATTTAGAACTAGCAGTTAAATGTCCTCCACCAAGTTTTAAAGGGCAGATTTTTGACGAACCTAAGCTAGCAGAGCATTTGATGCAGATATATCCCGTATAAATTAGATAATCGTGCTACAAAGACAAATTTGTGGGTAAATAGATTATTGCTTGAACAGAGAAAATAATTAGAGATTTGGAGCAATTGTCGATATGAATAGAATTGCCAAAATAGCAATACGACATTGGAAGCTGCTCTTGGCTTGGAATATTCTTATTCTAGGAATCACTGCGATTAATATCAAGGTGGCTCCTCGGGTTTGGAGCAGTCAAGCACAGTTGATATTACCTAATGTTACTAACGATAGTGACGCAGATTTAGGTAAATTGGGTAGCGTCCGAGATGGTGGTGTGGTTTTTTCTCAACAGATTAACCCGTTAAATATCCTGTCTTCCGTAGCGATGAGCGACCGTGTGATTCAGGAAGTATGGCAAAATGACCCCGAAAAAGCAGATTTTTCTCGGTTGAATAATTTTAAGAAACTCTTTGAAGTTTCTCCCGAAAAAGAATCCACAGTTATATCAGTCTCCGTTGAAGGTTCTAGCCCCGAACTGGCTCAGCAGCGTGCTAATGGTTTAATTAAAGCATTTCGCGACCGACTTCAGGAATTACGTAAAGATGAAGCACAACAGCGGTCGCAATTTATGCAAGACGAAGTAAAGCAAGCTTATCAAAAGTTGTTTAAAACACAAAAGAATTTAAGCGAATTTAAGCAAAAAACAAATTTAGTCAGCTCGGAAGAACAGACCAAAGAGATTGTTTCGACTATAAATGCTTTGGAGACGGAACAAGCTCAAACAATTGCTCAAGCTCAGGAATTTCAATCTAGAGCAAAAATGCTATCGGCTCGGATTGAAATGAGTCCCTCAACGGCTGTAAATTCCGTAAAACTCAAGGAAAACAAAGAATATCAGTTATTTAGAGATAAATTAAGTGAAGTTGAAGTTGCCTTAGTGGAAGCACGAGGTAAACTCACAAATAGTCATCCTCAAATACAAGAACTAGTTTACCAGCAAAGGGTTTTACGCAGCCAACTTAGACAATACCTTGCCAATACAAGTAGTGTCGCTGGGGTTGATACATCAGTTGGTCAAAATACTGCTGCTTTAGCCGAGCAAATGATTTTGGCAGAAAGTCAAGCTTTTGGAATGCTCAAAAAAGCCGAACAATTGCAACCGACTATTGATAATTTGATTAAAACCTTGAATGGTTTACCCCAAAAACAAGCTACGTTATTGGAGCTACAGCGACAATATGATATTGCTGAAGGGGTTTACAACGGGGTCGTAGCACAAGCGGAACAAGCAAAGCTCGGTTCTTTTAGTGCTTATCCCAGCGTTCAAGTGCTAGACCAACCAATCATGGATACTAAACCCGTGGGTCCGAAGCTCAGACTGATGTTGCTCGGAGCATTGCTAGCTTGTGGTTTCGGTAGTGCAGCAATAATCTTGTTCTCGGAAAATCGCGACCCCTTACTCAGCCCCAAAGATATTGTTCAAACCAACATTCCCGTACTTGCCAATATTCCCTATATAAAGAATATACATGGAAAATTAGAGCAAAAATTGGGAGGAGAAATCGAGTTTCAGCGCTTAGCTTCCGCAGTTAGCTTGATGCAGTTGGGTTCTGGAAGGTTGATGATTGCTAGTGCTACCACTTCAGAAGGTAAAACTACAGCGACTTTGGGGTTAGCCAATGCGTTAATAAATTTGGGTTTCAAAGTATTAGTTGTTGACGGAGATTTTCGTAAAAGCGAACTTTCACAATCTTTGGGTTATCAGTCACAAACAATATTAGATTCGCGATTTATACATAAGAAAATTCGTCCTAATTTAGATTTATTATCGGTTAATATTGCCGAAGATAAAATTTCTGAATTTGTTGCTCGTGGAGAATTTGAGCAACATTTGAATTTCGTACAAACTAATGATAATTACGATTATGTCTTGGTTGATAGTTCTCCGGTAACTTTGACACCAGAAGCAGCATTGCTTGCAAAAGTAATAATAAATGTCTTGTTTGTTGTTCGTTCTACAACCAGTCATCGTAACTATTTTTGCGACAGTATCGAACAGTTAACCCGACACAAAGCAGAAATTGCTGGGTTAGTAGTTAATGGTGTGGAAACAAGGGGACAAGCTTATATGTATGGGCAAAATATTGCTCAGGTAGAGTAAGGAGTAATAAGTAGGAAGTAGCAAGTAATAAGTAATAAGTAATAAGTAATGAGTAATATAGCCTTTCCAATTTTATTAAGGTATACCTTAAAACCTCACCCCGACAAAGCTGCGCTTTATCTCCCCTCTCCTGGTGGAAGGAGAGGGGTTGGGGGTGAGGTGAAGCTGCATCTCATTTACTTGATAAACGCTATAGGTAATAAAAATAAGTAATGAATTGAGCTTTATGACTTATTTTTGTTCTGTCATCTAGTTGTGTTTGTATTAGGTCGATTGAATAAGTAAAGCACTAGGTCACTAGGTTAAGACATTAATGAATAAACGAACCTATGATTCTTAAACCTTTGACCTTCTACCTTCATGTAGTGCTATAAGTAAATCAATTAATGAATTGATGAATAATAAATAAATTCATGAGCCAACGATTGAGGTTAAATTTAGCTACTGAAAATACGTCGGGGGATAGTAATCTATTCTCCGGTATTTGGATTCGGTGGAATAATCTTACGCTTGCAGAAAAAGTTGTTTGTACCAACATCATTTTAATCCCTTTATGGTGGATGTGGGGTTGGAGATTCTATTTTATTTTTTTAGTCGGGGGTATTGTTATTTATGAATGGTATAACAATAAAGAACTCCGCATTTCTCGTCCGAGTATTGCTGCTTTTTCAATTATCACTTACGGTTTATACGTTTTAACCGTGCGCTATTTTTATGGAGAGATAGAGGGTTTACGACTCAATTTTAATACTGTAATTGCACCTTTAAATAATATTGTTTTCTTTGGTTTATCGCTATGGTACGTTCAAGATAGAAAAATACGTATTCGTATTTCTGCTGTTTGCTGGTCTGTTACAGTTCTGATAGTCACAATGTTGGCAACATGGGCGATTATTTATTTTGGCTTAAATCAAGCAGACTATGTAACTCCTCTTTCAATTTATGGTGTTTTAACTGGTAAAAGTGGAGGGTTTACACCGGGAGATGGTAATAGTAACTTCTTAATGCCTTATTTTCCTCAAGATGAATCTATAGCAGGAATGGTACGTTATTTATACTTTTTTCCAGGCCCGGAAGCTTTAGCTTTGGCTATGGGTTTTGTTTGTTTGCTGTCGTTAGATATTAAAAATCGTTTTTGGTCAATATTTTTATTATTAAGTGCGGTTTTTTTATTACTTACAAGTGGAACTCGTTCGGTTTGGGTTAGTTTACCAATAGTTTTAGGTCTGCGATATTTATTTGTGGCTGGTAAGGTTTTTAGTCCTGCATTTGTTTGCGGATTACTAGCAGTTATCAGTTTGAGTACTTTCTCAATTCCTGCTATTAGTAATACTGTAATTGATAGTTTAATGGATACTGCCGATAAAACAGCAAATGCTCGTGCAGACTCTACAAAAGTTCGTAGCGAAATTTATAGATTGACAATAAAAGATTTAGAAAACGCTTCTAATTCAAAATTTATATTTGGTCATGTAGTTAATGGCAGAGGAATTTTACCAGGATACAAACCGGCTGAAGTAGGTACCCATAGTTTTATTTTAGGAACCTTACTTTATAGGGGAGGTTTGTTAGGAACTATATTTTTCTTAACTTTCTGGGTGTCAATACTTTGGGGATTATTTAGAACGCGAGATGATAGACCTTCGTGCCTATTTGTGTTTGTACTTTTTAGCTTAACATTTGTCACGATGGAGATAGAAATGCCCGTTTTACCAATTACTCTTCTTTGTCTTATGCTGCGTACTAATAAACAAAAATATTCTTCTCAACAACAATTTAAATCTTTTTCTAAGGCTTTGTGATTTAAAGTTTGTAGTTGCGCTTATAGCGCCAAATATATAAAGTGAAGACCTTGTTGTTGGATATATTTTTATTTATAAGTAATTGGAGGGAAATGTTTCATGTTTGGCGCTAAAGCGCAACTACGAACATTTATAAGTAATTGGAGGGAAATGTTTCATGTTTGGCGCTAAAGCGCAACTACTAACAATTTTATTTATAGGTAATTCAAGTATATTTCACTATCAAAGCAGTTGTTTATGTTAAATAAAAAAATAGAAAACAATCAAATCGATACTGATTCTGTAAATCCTCTGGTTAGCGTCATTATCGGAAACTATAACTATGGTAAATTTATTTCTAAAGCAATTGAGAGCGTTTTTAACCAGACATATAGAAATTTTGAGTTAATAATCGTTGATGATGGTTCAACAGATAATTCACGAGAGATTATAGAAAGTTATGGAGATAAATTAACTGCAATCTTTCAGCAAAATGGAGGACAAGGTGCAGCTTTTAATTCGGGATTTACAGCTTCAAAAGGTGAAATTATTTGTTTTTTAGATTCGGATGACTATTATTATCCAGAAAAAATAGCCAAAGTTGTAGCAGCATTTAAGAAAAATCCCGATTGGGTGCAAATTTCTCACGGTCGTACTTCAATTGAGGCTGATGGAACTATTATCGGAAGAGACCCAACTTTTTTCAGTCAAGGTGATGTTACCCAACTGTTACTTAATTATGGTAGATATGCTTGGTCTTTGACTTCAGGTTTAGCATATAAACGTTGGGTTTTAGAAAAAGTATTACCTATTCCGAAACTTCCCCATGGAGCAGATACTTATTTAACTGCTACGGTACCTTTTTATGGAAATATTGGATGTATTAAAGAACCGCTAATGTTTTATCGCTATCACGGTAATAACATGAATGCAGCAAGTAATAATATACATTATCTAATTGAACAGCGGGAGCAGACAGCAATATGCATTAATAAAACTGCTCATAAATTAGGATTAACAGAGACTTATAATCTGGAAAAAGATGCGGATTATCGCAGTTTGAAGGTACTTGAAACTGGTGTTTCATCTCCGAAAGAAGCTATCACAATATTTTGGATGACTTGGAAGGAAAGTAGAGCTATAGGTCATAGTTTTAAAGATACTATGGAAAGATTTGTGAGACGGGGTATGTGTACTTTGTTCCCGAAAGAAGCACCAATATATTTACGTTTAAGACTCCGACGTTATCTACGATTCAAATTCAGTCGCAGACAATTTAAACCATTAACTTAAAAGTAATTAAAAGTGATAACTATAAAAATAATTAGGACAATATAATTAATTGCATCTATGACTACTTACCTATCGAAGAATGGAGTTTCTGGTAATAATCAATATAATATAAAAAGGCTACTTGTCATACCGGGATACTGTAATGTTTTAGGAGGTACAACGGTTAGTCTTTTAATGCTGGCTAAAGGGTTTGCAAGCTGTGGATTCTTAGACAAACTTTGTGTTTTAATCCATAAAGGTTCATTTATGGAAAAGTATTTTCAAGATGCAGGTTTAGATAAATGTGTAGAATTGATTGAAGCTGATAACCCTAATGAATTTCTCAAAAAAGCGTTAAGATGGGTAGGAAAACAACCCAAGGAATTTCCTTTATTATTAGACAATTGTGTTTGGAGAAGTTATTTACCGATACTGACATTATTTTCGCCATCTTTACGTTTAAGTGGTCGTAAACTTTATCATTTTTGCCATGATTTGGCTTTATCTCATAATAAATTGGGATATTTGGCCAGAAAAATTACCTTCTTTAGTCTTTCCCCCGGTGCTATTTGTAATTCCCAATTTACATCAGAACATATTCGTGGTTTCATGCCAGATATAAAGGGAATTCTTTATCAACCGGTTGACTTAGAAAAGTTCAATACTCGAAGTGAAATTAGCACTCCCCCAGATAATTTAAAATCAATTGTAGATTCTGGTGCTAAGATAATGCTTACTCCTTCACGTATTAATAAACCAGGGATTATTAATGATAAAAATTTGCGAGCATTGATTCCGGTATTAAAGGAATTAAAAGCAATGGGGAAAAATTATCATGGGGTAGTGATTGGGGAAGACCAATCAACCGACAATATCTATAGTCAGGATTTACTCGAAAGTGCTATTGAGGCAGGAGTTGCAGACCGGTTTACGATTTTACCCCCCGCTCTGAATATTGAAGATTACTACAGATGTGCAGATATAGTCGTTACTCTCGCTCCCAGAGAACCTTTTGGACGGACGGTTGTAGAAGCAATTGCTTGTGGTATTCCGGTAGTTGGTAGCAATACTGGTGGTATTAACGAGATTTTACAGAATTTTGCTCCTGAATGGACTGTTAAACCAAATGATTCGGTAGCGGTAGCAAACGCTATTATTAATGTAGACCAAGATTCACATACAAAAGAGCTTTTAAATCGGGGTTGTGCTTGGGTCAAAAAACACTGTAGCTTAAAAAGTTATGCCAAAGGGATGATGCAGTTTACAGGTTTAAATGTTCTTTCAAAAATGGAGTAGTAAGAACATGGATAAAGTTTTCTTTTTAACCGGTGCTACACCTCCTCAAACGGGAGGAGAGCTTTATAATTATCAGCTTTCACAGCATTTAGATAAATTAGGTTGGGAACAAGAATCTATCAGTCTACACGAACGTAAAAAATATTTAAGACTGGGAAAAATACCAATTATTGGCAATATATTAGCATCTTCAATATTTGCAGTAATTTTTTTTAAAAATCGGGGTGTTTTGGTTGAAGACCATTATTTCACTAAATATTTATTTTTGACAAATTTCATCCATAGTTTTTTTTTAAGAAGTAAAATTGTAGTTTTGGTGCATCTTTTCTACGATTATGAGAGTAATGATAAATTTGCGATTAGAAGATTTGTCAACAAAACAATAGAAAAAATCAAATTATATTTTGCTGATTTAATCATTACCACTAGCGAGTACTCTAAAAATGAAATAGTTTCTGTAGGAATTAATCCCGAATTAGTTCATGTACTATCACCAGGATTAGATAGAGAAAAATTCAAAAATCAATATTCAAAGAGTGAATCTGATAGCGAAGATAGAAAAAATATTTTGTGTGTAGGTAACTATGTTTCGAGGAAAGGTATAATCTATCTGATAGAAGCATTAGCAAAAATAGAAGAGAAGTGTTTCACCCTGCATTTAGTAGGTAATCGTAAAAATAATTCTGGTTACTATAATCAATTGAAACATGCTGTAGAAAAACTACAGTTAACAGAATACGTCGTATTTCATGATGGTGCAGACCAAGAAAATCTGAAAAAACTGTATGCATCTGCTGATATTTTTGCTTTACCTTCTTTCAAGGAAACGTTTGGGATTGTTTTTTTAGAAGCAATGCACTATGGATTACCAATAATTACAACAAATGTTTCTGCAATGCCAGAATTAATAGAAGAAGGAAAAAATGGTTTATTAGTTCCACCTGCTGATTCTCAAGCTTTAGCTGAAGCTATATCAAAATTAATTGAAAACCCAGATTTAATCAAACAAATGGGAGAATCAGGACGTAGAAAAGTTGCTAATTCTTATTATTGGGAGCAAACTGGTTCTGAATTTGCTTGTATTTTGAAGAGTTTTGAGAATTTGGGTTGATTGAAAACTCACCCCGTCCGACCGACACCCCTCTCCTTAACAAGGAGAGGGGAATTTAACTCCTAATTCTTAATTCCTAACTCCTAACTCCTCACTTTTACTCCCTATCAACAAATGCAAAATCTTTCGTCAGTTGACAAAATTACAATTCAAGAAGAAACATCTGCACCGGATATTTTGGTTGTTTCGCGTACTTTTTTCCCTAAAGAAGGTGGAATTGAAGAGTATGTATATAATCGCTGTTTGCAAAATCCCCGAAGAACTATTTTATTAACAGCTACTTTTGAAGGTTATCAAGATTTTGATAAAAATCAAGAGTTTTCGGTTCATCGTTGGTATTTACCAAAAATTCCGCGTTTGTTTGGTTTGGGAGCAATAATCAAACAAGTTTTAAATATGTTCTGGTCGTTTGTTTTCGCGATTAAACTTTATTTTCGCTATCGCTATCGTTATATAGAGTGGGGACACGGTTATGATTTTCCCGCTATTTTGCTATTAAGCTATTTTCTACCAGTTAAATTTTTTATTTATTTACACGGTAATGATATTCTTTGTCCTTTACGCAATCCTATATTAAAAAAGTTATTTGAATTAACTTTACAACGCAGTTCGGGTCTGGTTTGTAATAGTTCTTTCACCAGAGATTTTATCAAATTAAATTTTAATTTTAATACTCCTACTTACATTATTAATCCTATAGTTAGAGCGGACAAATTTGGTGAAAAAGCTAAAAATAAACAGTATCTTGAAAATTCGCGGTTAAATATTCGTAAACAATATAATATTCCAGAAAACGCAATAGTAATTCTTTCTGTAGGAAGACTGGTTAAACGTAAAGGTTTTGGAACGGTAATTGATAATCTTAACCAGCTGTTAAATCAAGGTTTGGATGTCCATTATATAATTTGCGGGAGAGGTCAAATTCAGTCGGAACTCGAACAAATCGTTACTCAATTACAACTTACAGAACGAGTACATTTTGCAGGATTCGTACCCGATGCAGATTTAGCTGATTATTACGCAGCTAGTGACATCTTCGCTATGCTGACATTTTATGATGCTCAAAGTGCGAGTATCGAAGGATTTGGGATAGTTTACGCTGAAGCAGGTTATTTCGGTAAACCCGTAATTGCTTCTCGTATTGGTGGTGTCGAAGATGCGGTACATCATGAAGAAAACGGTTTATTAGTAAGTCCAGATTCCCCCGAAGAAATTTCTCAAGCATTAACTCGGTTATGTAAAGACAATCAGCTACGGGAAAAATTAGGAAACAAAGGAGTAGAGTTGGCTAAAAGAAAAACATTGCATTCGATTATTTACAGCGAACAGTTAACAGTTAACAGTTAACAGTTAACAGTTAACAGTGAGCAGTTAACAGTGAATAGTGAACAGTTAAAAATTAAAATTTATAATTTAGAAAAAATAACTATATAAAGCGTGAGTAATTTTATGCGAAAAAATCAAATAAATAAATAAATAAATAAATAAACACTAAACTATAATATCAATCCCGTTAACAGTAGAAATAATAAAAATTGATAACTGATAACTGATAACTGATAACTGATTAAATGACTCATATAAGTACTAAAAAAATAGCTTCGAGCGGTTTGTGGTTAACTGCTAGTTTTGGTTTTACAAAAGTTTCTCAGTTGGTTGCTCAGATTTTTTTGGCACGTTTGCTGTCTCCTGAAGACTTTGGTGTCTGGGGTATGGTGTTGATTGTGACGACTCTTTCGGGTTTGTTTAAGGATACAGCGATTGCGACTGTTTTGGTTCAGCGGGGTTTGGATGATAAAAAGCTGGTGAATGCTGTTTATAGTTTGGGTGTGAATATCTCTATTGTGATGTTTGTTGTTCAAGCTTTAGCTGGTTTTCCCTTAGCTAAATTTTTCGATGAACCTTTGGTGTTTCCGCTGACTTTAACCGTTGCTTTGGTATTCCTCATCGGTGCTGGTGCTGGTTCTCATAATGCTGTTTTACAACGTCAGATGAAGTTTCGGGAATTGGCTATTACTGATAGCTGTGCGGGATTTGCGCGTTTTGCTACTGCGGTGGTTTGTGCGTTTTTCGGGGCTGGAGTCTGGTCTTTTGCTGTTGCGGAAATTGCAATGTCAATGGTTGATGCTTTGTTGAAACGTTATTTTAGTCGATATCGCTTTCAATATTCTTTTAAACCTGATAGTCAAGCAATTAGCGAGGTACGTGCTTATATTAGCAGTCTGATAGGAATTAATTTAGCTGTTTATGCAAATACTAATGCTGATAATCTGATTATTGGTAGATTAATTGGAGCTAAGTATTTGGGTTACTATAACCTTGCTTATCAATTAGCTATGTTACCAACATTTGCTCTTTCGCAGATTAATCGAGTTAATTTTTCGGTGCTTTCTCAGCAAGATGACGAAGGAAGAAAAACATACCTTTGTCAGGCCTTAGAGATGTATGCTGTAATATATGCTGCTATTTACGGTATTGGATTTGTTATTGCACCGTGGATTATTCCTTTGGTATACGGAGAGCAGTGGATACCAGCAGTTGGCATTTTTCAAATAGTGATGATTTTTGCATATGCAAGAGGTTTCATGTCGATTCTTGGTACTGCTTTGAACGCTATAGATAAACCAAATGTCAATGCTCTAATTAACTGGATTTTGGTTCCCCTTTCTATCCCAGCTTTCTTTGTAGGAGCCAACTTCGGAGGAGTCACCGGAGTTGCGATCGCAGTTGCGGTAGTGATGGGTATTGGTGCGAGTGTTTGGTTTTGGTTTGCGGTGAGTCGGACTGCAAAATGGAATATTTTGGAATTGCTGAAACCGGTATTGTTACCAACTTTAGCTGTTGTAATCGCGCTATTAACAGTAGTTAATTTACCTTTGAGAACATCTCTACAAGTTTATCTGCAACCGCTGATATTATTTATAATTTATACTATTTTATTGTCCGTACTTTCTATGGGGAAAATTCCCAGATTATTAATTAATTTTGTCAAACGTTCTTTGAATGTAAAAAAAGGGAATAGGGAATAGGAGTTAGGAGTTAAGAATTAAGTAATTTACTAACACTATTGTTATTGTCACCTGTGCTATTCAAACTTTCATCCTTATTCGTTACTCGCTGCTTATTAATGGTTACTCATAAAAAAGGTATAGGAAATAGGGTGAATAAGTAAAAAAATCCGTGGAAGTTATAGGTTAACAATTAACAATATTTTGCGGTCATACAATAAGTTGATGGATAAATATTTTTGGCAAGAATATATTTATTTTTAGCACTACTCGTTTTGGTTAGGAAATTAATGAAAACTTTGACCTTTAACCTTTAACCTTTAACCTTTATTTTCTGAATAACTTATATGAAAGAGCAGCCCGTAATTCAGTTATCCTCTCAAGCTTCAGATAGACTTTTTTTCTTAGAATTTCTCAAAGCAATCAGCATTGTTTCGGTCGTGTCATTTCATGCAATTTTTGTTCCTGGTTCTGCTTTTAATGTACATGCAGGTACTTTAGAAACTGTATTTGCTCCTTTAAGATTTTGCGTTCCAGTATTTCTGACTATTTCGATTTTTCTATTTGAAATGAAAATTGATGAATCTACAGAAGAACCTTCAATACAGTCAAGAAAAGCTTTATTCAAAAAACGTTTGCATCGTCTGGGAACTCCACTGTTGTTTTGGTTCGCTATCGCAATAGGATTAAAAATCATCAATGGAAATTCGACTTTAGAAATAATCACACAAATCTTTCAAGGGGAAATATTTACGGGTGCTTATTACTTTTTAGTAGTATTACAGCTACTGTGGAATTTTGTATTAATTAGGGATTGGGTAATTCAAGAAAAAAATATTTTCACCACAATTATCATTCAAGCAGTAGCTCTATTGTTTGTTTACGGTGCAATTAGCGGTTTCTTTGTAGATGAAGTTTTAAAAGTTTTATTATTTCTTGAACGTCCTTTAATTATTTATTGGTTTGGCTATATAGCTTTGGGTGTATATATTTATCAAAACTTTGACTTGGTAGAGAGAATATCATATTCATTAAGTAAAGCAAATAAAATTTTGATATTATGCTTCACCGCTGCAACAATGATGGCTGAATATAAAGTGATAACTGTATTTCTAACAGATTATTTACGTCCCTTCGATTATGCAGCATTTTCTTGTTTTCTGAGCGTACCAATGATGTTTATCTGTTTTGCATCAGTCAACGAAAAAAGTTTACCCTCACCAATAGTTAAACTCACAAAAATACTATCAAAATACAGCTTAGGAATTTTTTGTATCAACGGTATTTTAGCCCAAATATTTTTATCGGTTGGTACAAAATTATTTAGCCAAGCAAGCTTCAATCTAACTCAAATACTTGTAATCAAAATGATTGGTTGGATAGTTTTACTTGGATTATCTTTAATGTTATCAATATTGCTCAAACGATTGGGATTGAAAAAATTTGTTTGTTAGAAAAAGAAGTAAATTTTGCAGGTTTTTTGATTTACCAACGTAATGTAGAGACGCGATATATCGCGTCTCCCAAGGTTTACCGTAAAAACGAAATAATTCAAAATAATGGTCTATTGTATTAATTTTGAAGAGTTCGTTTTTCCCGCAATTATCGGGAGACGTAAAATTTTACGTCTCTACAAACTGTCATTTCCAATTCCTATAAAAAAACTACTGCACCTTTGTTTCAGCCAATGCTTCTAAATGAAAAGCAACATTATTGAGTGACATTTCGATTTCGTTACTGTAAGAAAGCCTTCTCCACATACTAGTTGTAGCATTATCAAGAGCGGTTGAATCCAAGTATCTTGCAAAAACTACCAGCCTCTGTGAATCTGTTTCTGCTGATGCTAAACTTTCTAAAAATTCTTGAGGTGTCATAGTTTACAATTCCATTCGAGTTTACTTTCGAGTCTCTATATTTTTGCCACAACTAAATATTAATTTCTGTTCGTAGTTGCGCTGTCTTCGCCAATATAAGACATATCGAAGCGAGTTACCTCGCAATTACAAACCCCTAGGAAAAAGCGATATTCTCGCTTACTACGAACCTTTTACTTTAATTGTTATTCAAAGATTTCTAAATTTATGTGAACTGTATTATATTTTTCATGGCTATTTGCTGAAAACTATACAGTCATACAATATTTATCATGAATCATCCAAGTTCAAGGTTCTGGAGAAACAACCGTCGATTAGCAAGTCTGGTTATGGGGATGCTTTTGTTAATGACCGCTATCCCTGTCTATGCTAAATACCAACCGAAAGACCGCAAGCAAGCAAGTGGATACTCTAGTGCTGGTGGTTCTCGTAGTGAATGTACATCTGGTAGCATACCTCTGACATTGCTTGCACCCAATACATTTGTCGGTAAAACTGCTTCTCTACGTCCGATGCTCGCTTGGTATTCATCAAATCCGGGTACGGTGAGATTTAGACTCTATGAATTTCAATCAGCAAAGAGAGTCAAGCAAATTGGTGAATCGAAAGAAATACCCTCGACAGCAGGAATCAATAAACTCAAACTTCCTAACGATTACCCAGAATTGACTGTGGGTAAAAAATATTTTTGGCAAATTGCACATGATTGCGGAAGTTCTCCTATTACTAATCGTGCAGAATTTATGGTCATTAATCCTGAATCGATTGCAAAAAATAAATTTACTACCATCCCCGAAGCTGTTAATTACTATGGTGAAAATGAACTCTGGTACGAAGCATTAGAAGAAGCATTGAAAACTGAAACTGATGTTAAATCGAATCAAACTCTATCGGTATTAATTCAGGAATTAGCAGAATCAGAAATGTTCATCGGAAGCGAAATTGAAATCAGAATGATTAAGAAACGAATAGGTCATCTTGAAGAAATATCGCAAAATTTAGGGAATGGGGAATGGGGAATAGGGGATAGGTAATTGGTAATTGGTAATTGGTAATTGTTCGCTGTTCAAAGCCAATTACCAATTACAATCATCGGGGCCCAATGACCTGGATGGTCGTAGGTTATCTTTATTCTTTCTGAAGAGGGTAAATTTTTGGCGTTAATCATCTCGATTTGGGCTTTTTGTAATGCTTGAGCAATACTCATTCCTCCTTGACGGTAATTCTTGTAAAATTCTTCTACTAGTATCGATGTTGATGCGTCTTGGACATTCCATAATGATGCTACTGCACTTTTAACTCCGACTTGTAATGCTACTCCAGCTAGTCCTAAAGTAGCTCGGTCGTCACCTAATGCGGTTTGACAAGCGGTGAGTGCTAGCAGTTCGACCCTATCTGACTGGTTGCTGAGGTTTTGTAATGATTCTTCTAGCTGACTGATGGTGAGTTTTTTGTCTTTACCTGCGACTATGAAGGTGTCTTCGGGAATGATTCCGAATTGAGCGTGACTTGCTATGTGAATGATGGGATATGTGGTTTGTTGAAGCTGTTGCTGGAAGTTGTTGGGGATAAAATCCTTGTCGATTAAATCGGTATGATTGGGGAATTGCTGTTTGACTACACCGATTTCGTTTTCAACTGCAAAAAGTTCGGGAAAAACCTTTCCGTCGATTGTGGACTGTTCTGTTAAACCTAATATCAATGCTTTCTGTTTGCTGCGATTTGGTTGATTTACGGTTAGTCGTAAGCTGGGAGTTGTCGCAATTGCGTAGGTTTCGACCAGATATTTCTCTTGTTGATTGTCGTAAAGTGCAGCCATTGGTACGCTACGTAAAAATCCATCTTGGATAAATACTAAGGTTTCGGCTTTTTCGGCTTTGATATCTTCAGCGAAGGGACGAATTATCCAATCGTACAGTTGTGCTGCGGTTGTTGTATCGTAGTTGGGGTTTTCTAATCCTCTAGCTAAACCCTGACGAAATTCAGCAATTTTTCTTTCGAGTTTATCGGTGCTGACTATTTTATCGATACCCTGTTGTTGTGAATCTTCAATCCACTTGAATTTTGTTGGTTGATTGGCTGATTGTAATAATATTCCGGTTTTACCATCTAGAATAATTGAACTTAGAAAAACTGTATTTTCAAAAGCTGCTTGATTCTGTTTATCCTCCAGAAGTTCGTCCACCTGTTTGGGATTCAACCCGCTAAAAACGCAATCGTTACCAAAATAATTCTGTAATTCTGCTAGTTTCAATGCATCGATGATTTTAACTACTTTGGATAATTCTTCGTCCCTTCGTTTTTGGGGAATTGCTCCAGTTTTGATTAGTTCCAATCGCGATTGAGCTAAAGTACGGTACAAAGGTCGAACAACATCGCGGAAATCAAACTGAATATCTCGTTTTGCTGTCAAAATATCCAAGCGAATATCTTCTAAAGTTTCAAATGCTCTTTGATAGGATTCGATAGCTTCTTTCTTTTTATTCTGCTTATCTAAAATGCGTCCAGCTTGCCATTCCCATAAATACAAACTCTCTTTTGCAGTTAAATTTTTATCTGCTGCTAAGATGGCATTTTGAGTATATTTTAAAGCTTTTTGATTATCTCCACGGCATTCCCAAAAATGTCCTAAAGCACCATTTGCATAGGATTGCGAGCGACTATCTTTTAAATTCTTACTAGTGAATACAGATTTTTGCAGTAAACTTAATGATTTCTCCGGTAAAACTAACTCAGTTGAACAACTTGTAAAAGGTGAATTTCCTTGGGAATTGCGTTGTAAATATGCTAAATCAATTCCTCCATAGACTTTTGTATCTGAATCGGGTAAATTTTCCAGCAGCGCTAAAGCATCTTGAACAACTTTTGATTTATCTGTATAAGAACCCAATTTAATTAAGTTTAATAATCCCCGCATTTCTGGCAAACTCTGGTTTCGTTCGCGAGCAAACTTGATACTATTTTTGAAATTATCGGAAGCTCGTTGAAAATCGGCTCTAGACTTTTGATTAAATTCTATTTCCTTATCATCAAGACCAATTTTACCAGCCGAAACTGCCTGTAATTCTCGTAACTGAGCGCGATTTAGATAAGCATTTCCCAAACTGTTTAAAACCAAAAAATTATCTTCTGCATCAAATTGGGCCGCTCTTAAATACGCTATAGCTCGGTCGTAATTTCCAATTAACCGATATACCTCACCGAGAACTCCTAAAGCTGCGATTTTACCCGATTTATCACTATATTTATTAGCAATCTGTACCGCACTTTCGGGAATACATTCTATTGTTTCAATGTTCTGATTTCCAGCATCTCTGGATTTACTTGCTTGCTTTCCACATAAAAGAGCAATAGCCTTTTGAGGTTGTCCCAGATTGCTGTAAACCTGAGCCAATTCCGTCCGCATTCGTCCTACTTGTGGGACATCTTTCACCGCTTGATAATCGTTAATTGCAGCGGTTAACGATGTAATAGCGGCTTGATTTTCTCCTAATTTTTGATAAGCACGTCCTAAATTTTCATTGATAACAGCAGTAGCAGCAGGGTTATTTTGATTTTGATTTTTATATCTAATTAATGCTTGTTGCCAGTGTTTAATTGCATCAAGAAAATTACGATTATTATAGTCCTTAATTCCCCGTTCAATTAATAAGCTAGTTAGAGAATTTTGCGCTGATACAACTTGTCCGAAAGATATACAAATTAACAGAGTTGTTAAGAATAATAGTTGGAAAAATTTGAGGTATTTTTTGGTTTTCATCAAAATTGATATTATTTTTTCCCTAAGTTAATGGTGCGTTACGGCATGATTTAATTGATAATTTAGGGTTTAACATATTTTTAGCCGTAACACACCCTACAATTAAATGTAATTGAAAATACATTTTTGGTGAATTTAGTAGATTATTTAAAAATTAACAGAAATAAGCATTAATATCACTTTTTTACATTAAGTTTGCAGTTTTCTGAAATTATTCAAAAAATAATTATGGTATTTTAATTAAGCAATAATATGTAATCCTCTATTATTTTCGTATTTTTAAGTACATATCATATATCAACAATGGATTCTTACTTGCGTCAAAAGTTATTTTTGATATGCTTTTGCTGGATTGCTATGACTCCACTAGCTGTATCTGCACAATCCACACCCCCACCCGGAGTGACTATTCCTCCGAATACACCTGGAAAAGTAGAAGAAACTATTCCCCAAGCACCAACAACTTTACCAGCTACACCACCGACAGAAATAGACTCTATACTCCCACCACCAACCCAAGAGAATGTCACCGACACAACTTTTCCTAGCGGTCGGACTTTCTTTATCAAAGAAATTCAGATAAAAGGAAACTCTGTTTTAGATTCGGAAATCAACCAGTTAAAACAACCTTTAGAAAATCAAAAAATCTCATTCGAGCAACTATTACAATTACGCTCGCAAATCACCCAACTCTACGCTAGTAAGGGTTACATCAGCAGCGGTGCTTTTATTCCCAACAATCAAAATGTCGCTGACGAAATAGTACAAATCCAGGTAGTAGAAGGTGAACTCGAAGGAATTAACATTACCGGATTGCGAAGATTAAAAAAAAGCTATGTACGTTCCCGAATCCAAAGACTCGCTGGGAAACCCTTAAACCAAAATCGTCTAGAACAAGCATTACAACTATTACAAATCGACCCCGTTATCCAACGAGTCAACGCTGAACTAACAGCAGGAAGCGTTCCGGGAAACAATATATTACAAGTCAAAATAACCGAAGCTCCTGCATTCCACGCTGGAGTTACATTTGCAAATAATCAATCTCCCAGCGTTGGTTCCGAACAAGCAAGTGTCTTCGTAGCTCACGACAATTTACTCGGATTAGCAGATGAATTCAGCGCTGAATACGGACTCACCCAAGGATTAGACGTTTACAGTCTCAACTATTCAATTCCCTTCAATTCCCTCGACGGAACAGTTGGAGTTCGATTCAGCAACAGCGATAGTCGGATTATCGAAGACGAATTCAACGACTTAGATATTCGTAGCGAAACCGAAACCCTTTCCTTCAACCTGCGACAACCCTTAGTCTATACCCCAGACAACGAAATTACTCTGGGTTTAGCCCTTGATTTACGACGTTCTCAAACATTCATACTCGATGACATTCCCTTTTCCTTCACCGAAGGACCCGAAGAAGGAGAATCAAAACTCAGCGTCATTCGCTTTTCCCAAGATTGGTTGAGACGTAATACTAATAGTGTTTTAGCAGCGCGATCGCAATTTAGTGTCGGTATCGATGCTTTCGATTCCACCGTCAACGATTCCGGTACAGATGCGCGTTTTTTCGCTTGGGTCGGACAATTCCAATGGGTACAGAGATTATCCCCACGAATTTTGATGCTAGCCAAAATCAACACCCAACTTACAGGTGATTCCTTACTATCAGCAGAAAAAATCAGCATCGGAGGAGTAGATACAGTCCGTGGATATCGTCAAAACAAAGTCGTTACCGACAGCGGAATAGTAGGAGGAATAGAAGCGAGAATTCCCTTATCATCCCAAGTAGAAACCCTACAGTTAATACCATTCTTCGATATTGGAACCGGTTGGAATAATAGAAGTGATAACCCCGACCCACAGACACTTGCTAGTTTAGGATTGGGATTACAATGGCAACCCTTGAAAGGATTAGGATTGCGAGCAGATTACGGAATTCCATTAATTGGAAGAGGAGAAAATGGTAATTCCTTATCCGAAAACGGGTTTAACTTTTCAGTGAGATATCAACCGTTTTAGTTCGTAGTTGCGCTTTAGCGCCAAATATTTAAACAATAAATTATTAGTTTGTAGTTTGTAGGTTGGGTTAGACGCTTTTATAATTTAGGGTTTTATTTCCTAATTCATATAGCGTCGTAACCCAACATCTTTTGATATTCATAACGGTGGTGTTGGGTTAGTAAACCAACCTACGATTTCTGAATTTTTGTAGCACCATGTTTTTATTTTAAATGGTGCGTTGGTTGTCACAATATTTGGCGCTGAAGCGCAACTACTAACCTTAATTACATTTCCGACTTAATAACAATTCCCCATTCTTCATCCGATACAATCCTTGAGGTTCAACAATCGCATCTCCTTTTTTCCAAACTTGATTTTTACTGTCAATATTTCTCACTTCACCAGTTATATATTCCGAAACCAAAACGTTACCGGGACGATTGGGGACTAAACCACCAGAACCTGTATTTCTAAATGAATTTTCTTGCTTTTTATTACTTCTTGCTATACAACTGTTAGCAATTATTGCGTCGGTGTCGATGTTTGGAGAAAGTTCGGTAAAACTATTTTGAATTGAACTTGTATCGTCTGCGTTGATATTTGTTTCACCGGAAATACCTGTTTCTGAACTTGCGGTTATATCGCTTTTATTGGTTAAACTTTGCTGAGTTTCAATTCCGAAAATACCGTTACTATTAATATTTACTTTTCCACCGTTACCGCTGAAAGCGTTTGCGGTGATATCGCTGTCTTCGTTTTGTGGTGCGACGATAAATTTAGAATTTATATTGATATTTCCACCATTTCCCCCAAATTGTTGGTTTCCTGCGGTTGTGGTGATTCTACTCCCGTTCCGGAATAGTAATAAATCGCTTATTTGTAATTCAATATTTCCACCTTGGGTACTTGCTGTTTGAGCAGTGATGAAACCATTGTCTAAACGTAAAGTACCTGCCTGTAAATTAATATCTCCTGCGTTTCCGATACCTTCACTACCAACCGATACTGCTGCACCATCTTCTATCACAACTAAACGGGGGTCGATATTTATAGAACCTCCTTTTCCGCTAGAGATTGGAGAAGTATTAGCAAATAGACCCGTTGGTAATTCGCTTCCAGAAAGAGTAATTTTATCTTTGATATTAAGAGTAATCGTACCAGCGTCACCGCTACTATTCGTATTAGTAGTAACTCGTCCCCCGTTTGCAGTTTCAAAAGTATTTGCATTAAATGTAATATTTCCAGCATTACCTTTTCCGCTGGTACTGCTATTAATTACTCCACTATTAGTAATGGAAAGCGAATCTGATGTAATTTCTATATTTCCTGCTTGACCAACACCACTAACTAAATTACTTAATAAACTACTTACTTCACCATCAATTTTGACTTTATCACGAGCATTTATTGTGATATTACCGGCATTTGTAATGTTTTCTTCGCTATTTTGACCAATTAAAAAAGCA
The DNA here is from genome assembly GCF_002368095.1 of Calothrix parasitica NIES-267. Lineage (GTDB taxonomy): Bacteria > Cyanobacteriota > Cyanobacteriia > Cyanobacteriales > Nostocaceae > Rivularia > Rivularia parasitica. The sequence continues at coordinate 886,844 of NZ_AP018227.1, forward strand.
GCCATAAAACCGCCGTTAGTTAAAAATAGTGAGCCAGTTTTTACGTCAATATTTCCAGCGTTACCATTATTTGAAAAAGTATTGATTGCACTTGGAACTATTTGGTTTTTTGAAAAATCATCTAAAGTAATTGTGTCCCGTACATCTAGAAAAATATTACCTGCATTTCCTTGTCCAGTACCAGCAGCTTGAATGAAACTGCCATTTATTAATAACAGTTTATCTGCATTTATACGTATATCAGCACCATCCCCAATTGCATTATTTGCAGATGAACTTTGAGCATTTCCTAACTCACTAAAAGTAACAGTATCGCGAGCATTTATAGTGATATTGCCAGCATTACCCTTTCCATCTGTGCTAGCTGATATACTCGCTAAATCGTTAACTAAAAGTGAACCAGTATTGATTTGAATATCTCCACCTTTACCCGTACCTGATAATAAATTGCTTTGAATACTGCTTATTAAAGGAATACCATCTATACCAAGTACATTAACATTTATTTCTGTTGAATTTGGAATTAATAAAAAGCCATCTAAATTCACATTATCGCGAGCTTCTATAACAATATTCCCTGCATTTCCCTTGCCAAACATGTTGCTATTTAACTGACCACCATTAGTTAAAGATAAAGTTCCGGTTGAAATTCTAATATCTCCACCTTTACCAACTGCTGTTAATATTAAATTCGCTGAAGCTGTGAAATAAATTACTATTCCGTCTCGCTCCACCATCAATTTTGTCTGCATTTATTCCGTTAACATCAACGTTGGAATTTAACCGAGAATTTTCTCCACCTAAAGTATTGTCGGGGATGATATTATTTTGTTGCGCTAAGGCTTGATTTCCGAAGACAGCGCAACTACAAACAATTGAAAAACCTAGCTTGAAAGACTCGTATAAACTAGCTTTTATTGATATACCTATACTTTTACACTTATAAATTTAAGATTTTACGATACATACTATAAAATTATGTGAATATAGCAATACAGTTTTGTGCAATCTTTAGGTAAATAGAGTATTTTTTTGTAATTAGATTGGCGTTGCTGAATACAGATATGAATTGATTTGAACCATTGACACCAGCCCCCTAAATCCCCCAAAATTGGGGGACTTAAAAATACATTTTTCCCCCAGAATTGGGGGTTGGGGGGCAAATCATAGTTTTAATCAGCAACACCATTAGATTTATCTAAGATTGCATTTTTATGCATAGATTAGGGATGCATCTCAATTTAAAATTAAACAAATTAAGCGGAATAATTCTGCTAATAAACTAAAGTCGAAAATTTTCTTCAGATAAATAAAAGTAAAAATATGGTAGCTATAGATTCCCAAACAGAACAAGAGCTAGATAAGGATTTACAAGTGGAGAAGAAACTGAGCATTCTTGTTGTAGACGACCATCCGATGATGTTAACTGGTACTTTTGATGTATTGAATCGCGACTATTCCCATGCTTCTATTGTTAAAGCTCAAACTGCACGGGAAACACTCGCTTTAATTGAATCCCATGATTTTGATTTGATTGTGATGGATTTATCGATTCCCGACCGGAAAGGAGAAAGAGCAGAAGTTGATTTAGGAATTCAACTTTTACAAAATTTACTCAAAGAATATCCCCATCAAAATTTCATCGTTCAAAGCAGTTATGTGAAAGCGTTAATTCGGATTAAACATGATATTGATAATCATCAAGGTGGATTTGCGATTGCTGACAAGGGATTACCCGAAAATGAAATGCTCACACGAGTTCAATTAGCAATTATCGGAGCAACTCATACACAAGATATCAAAGCGGGAATCGAACTCAAACCCGAATGGATGGAAGTTTTACGAATGGCTTTTGAAGATGGTTTAACTGATAAAGAAATCTCCAACAGAATGTATAAATCCGAGCGTTCTATCCGCACTTATTGGACAAAAATCCAAGACGTTTTAGGAGTGTATCCCGAAGATTGTAAGCAAAGTGGTAAAAATCTGCGAATCCAAACCGAAATTTGTGCCCGAGAAGAAGGGTTGATTGATTGAAAATGGGTAATTGGGAATTGGGGATTGGTAATTGGTAATTGGTAATCCCATTAATTAATTATTATTTCTCCCCCATCTTCCCCCTCTATTCCTTACTCCCTCCATAAGACTGTGAGAACAAGAATCCTCAAACGTATAAATAAGGAATTCAAACTGTGGTTCCGTGCTGCTCCTCCGGGAATGATTGTGTTAGTTCTGGTGATTGTGATTCGTATGTTCGGGGGAATGCAATCTATGGAATGGTTTTTCCTCGATACGATGTTGCGTTTACGTCCGGTGGAACGGTTGGATGAGCGGGTGGTAATTGTTGGGTTTGATGCAAAAGATATTCAATTTATAGGTCAATATCCAATCCCCGATGGAAAAATTGCTGAGTTATTAACCAAGCTGCAAACTTATAACCCACGAGCGATTGGCTTGGATTTATTTAGGGATGTTCCGGTGAAACCCGGTAGTGATGAATTGGCTCGGGTGTTACAAGAAAATACTAATATCATTGGTATTGAAAAAATATTGCCACCCGGACAAATTTATCCACATAAAAGCTTGTTATCGGAACAAATAGGGTTTGTTGATTTACGCTTTGATGGGGATAGTAAATTTCGACGTTATTTCTTGCATACATCTGTTAATGAAAATCCTCCAGAAAATAAATTTTCTCTAGCATTACAGTTAATTACTCAATATTTTGATGCTGAAGGAATTGAGTTAGGAGCGGGAATAAAAGACCCGAATGCATTAATGATTGGTTCCAAGGAACTACCCCAGATTGCTAATCATAATTTTGGTGGATATGTCAATCTTAAGGTTGATGGTTTATATACTTTAATCAATTTTCGTAATAGCAAAAAACCTTTCCGGGTTGTGTCAATGCGAGATGTTATTAACAATAATGTTAATCCCAAATGGTTTCGCAACAGTATTATTTTAATCGGTAATCGCAATCCTAGCGCGGGGGATATTTTTTATAGTTCTGCTGTTCCAACATTGCAATTGACAGGTCAAATTTATGGAATCGATTATCATGCTCATGCTATCAGCGAAATTTTGAGTTATGTAATTGATGGTCGTCCAATGTTGAGCAGTTGGGGAGATATACAAGAATATATTTGGATAGTTTTTTGGGGTTTGGTGCCGATTGTTTTGGGACGAATTACTCAATCGGTATGGAAAAATTTACTTAGCGTTAGTGTAGCAGGAATTGTTTTAATTGGCTGCGGTTATATCACTCTGTGGGTTTGGGGAATATGGATTCCTGTAGCACCTAATTTTTTGATATTAACCTTAAATGCAGTCGGGTTAAGCGCTTTCGCATTTTATCAACACGACAAATTTTTGCGATCGCAAATCTTGGAGCGTCAAAGCACAATCGCGTATACTTTCGACGTAATTCACAACGGACCCCTACAAACCCTCGCTTATGGTTTAAGACATATGCGAGCTAAAGACGTACCATATGAAAAATTGATTTCCCAATTTGAAAAACTAAATCACGAGATAAGAGAACTAAGCGAATATCTGAAATTAGAAGCATTAGGAGAAAAAGAAGTTTTACGTTTGGGAAGTGGATTTATTTTAGATTTAAATCGACCGCTGCATAATTTATTATATGAAGTTTATTCCAGCACTTTAGAAAGAAAAGATTTTGAATGCTTTCATACTTTGAAAGTTAAAATTCGCAACTTTGACCCCATAGACGATAGATATTTAAGTAGAGAACAAAAGCAGGGAATATGTTTATTTTTTGAAGAAGCATTATGTAACGTTGGTAAACATGCTAAGGGAGTAAAACGGATTCAAGCATCGGGTGAATATTCAGGAAAAAAATATCATTTGTGGGTAAAAGATAACGGTTCCGGAATTAAATCAAACCACGAAAATAAAGGAACAAAAACTTGTAAAACACTAGCCAAACAATTAAAAGGAAACTTTCGACGAGAATCACTTTCTCCCAAGGGTACAATTTGCGAACTTAGCTGGACAGTTGACAGTTAAAAGATTCGTAGGGTGTGTTACGGCTCAAATAAATTAAAACAATAAAATACTAATTAAATTATGCCGTAACGCACAATTTTTAACATTTCATTTCATCTAATAATTTTGTTTAATATAGCGTTTCTCAGTCTATTTAAGTACATTTTAAAACCTCACTCCCAACCCCTCTCCTTCCACCAGGAGAGGGGAGATAAAGCACAGCTTTATAGAGTTAAGGTAATCGCTGTACCTTAGTTGCTTGATAAATGACATCCAAAAAAAGGTCGAATATAATGTGATGAACAACAATTAAAATATTTTAATTAATCAATATCACATCTACCTTTTGAAACTAGATAATGAATGAGAACAATTCAATACAGCAAACAATCGCTGCTTTGGAACAAGACATAAACCAAGCAAGAATAGTCGCAGCAGAACCAACTACAAACCCCGAAATATTACGAGAATTAGCGTTATTTAACGACGAAAAAACTAGAGAAGCAGTTGTTAGTAATGCTAATAGTCCACCGGAAACACTCGTACAGTTAGGAGAAGAATTTCCCTCTCAATTTTTAGATAATCCCGTATTTCCACTACTGATTTTAGAAAATCCTAATTTTATTCAAGAACTTCCTTTAACTACTTTGAGGAGTATTTTGAAGGAAGAAAACGTTCCAGAATATATTTTAGAGCAAGCAGCAGATAAAGCGGATGTGGGAGTTCAATTAGCGCTTGCGAATAATATTAAGACTTCCAAAGCTATTTTGAAACGCTTGAATCAAAGTAGAGATTCTGAAGTTGTGGAAGCTGTTAATTTACATGTTAATTTTGTGGGAGAATTAGTAGGAGGAGTTGAGGAGAAGGTTAAGGAATTGGTTCCGAAAAGTATTCCTTCTCGTCATAGGGTCAACTATAGTAGTCTTGCTGTTTTAGCTCAAATTTGTGAGATTCCGGAGTTTATTATTGAGTATTGGGTAGAAGGACTGGAATATAAATATGAATTGCTTGAAAAGCTTGCAGATTCTCCCGCAACACCAACATTGATTCTAAAGCATTTAGTCAATGATTCTAGTACTTCTATACGAGAAAAATTAGCTCAAAATATTAATACTCCCATAGAGACTTTGCAAAAATTAGCAGAAGAAAGACAAGGAAGACAAGCTTGTATTTTTCTTGCTCGTAATGTGAGTACACCTGATGATGCTTTGAAGATTTTGAGTGAAGATAAGGATAAATGGGTTCGTATGAGCGTGGTTGAGAATTCTAATACACCCTCAACCTTGCTCAAGGAAATGATAAACGATGCTGATAAAGAAGTTGCTCAAACAGCTAAACAAATATTAGGAGAAAGACAAGGGGATTATACTTGTGAAGCAATTAGAAAGAACCCTCAGACTCCACCCGAAGCGTTAAAAAAATTAGCACAAAAAAATCCTAGATGTATTACATACATTGCCAAACATGCGAATATATCACCAGAAATGCTTTTAAAGTGGTCCCAAAGTACTGACGAACGGCTCCGTAGAGATGTGGCAGAAAATACAAGTTTACCAATTAACATTTTGGAAACTTTAGCTAAAGATGATGACTCTACAGTTCGACGCTACATTGCTCAAAACCCTAATACACCAATAAATATTCTCTTCAAAAACTTTGCTAGAGACACAATGGTAGTTAGTGCGATCGCCTATCAAATGTCCAATCCAAAATTCAGGAAATATCCAGAAGCCGAAGGTATTTTAGATATCTTAGCTGAAGAAAGCACCAGTCCCTTAGAAAGCATTTTGCAAAGATTGATAAAAGAAGGAGGTGAATGGGCTGGTAAATTTTTAGCTCGTCGTTTTGATTTACCCATCGAGTTCTTAATACAGCTTGCTCAAGCAGATAATTTTAAAGTCAGGGAAGCGGTAGCTCAGAACCCTAGAACTCCTAGCAGTAGCTTAGAAAAATTAGCTCAAGCATTAGAACCAAGTGTCCGAGAAGCAGTAGCTCAAAATATAAATACACCGACTAGTGCTTTAGATAAATTAGCCAAGGATGAGAATAGCAAAACTCGGATGCATACAGCTTCAAAATTGAATTTATCACCTGATGTTTTAGAAGAATTAACTAAGGATAAATCAGCAGAAGTGCGCGATAAAGCTATAACGAATCCGAGTTTAGCTAAAGATTCTATAGAACGTATTCTAAAGAGCGAAAATGGATATCGTTTTCTCAAACTTAATCCCGATTATTTCTCTAATCGTTCTGATATAAGAGCTTCAGTAATCAATCATTATGCTAATTCAAAATCACCTTCTATGTGGGTTAGCTATATTACTTTAATGCAACCTGAAATTTCACAAGAGCTATTAAAAAATAAAAGTAATTCTATATTTTGGGTCGAACGTTTAGCAGTAGCTAAAAATCCACAAGCGTCTCAAAACATTCTTGAAAATCTTAGAAAAGATTGCAATCAATTGGTTCGAGCAGCAGCACAAAATCCGCACCGCTAGGGGTTGCAAACCCTGAAGCTTTTAGCAAATTTAAAATACATAATTAATTTAATAAAATGCTACCAAAAAAACAAAATTTACCAACTAATAAAACAGAATTCCGAGACATTGGAGGTGCTGAAGGATTATTAGCAGCGTATCAACAGGGAGAACGTGATTTTGCTCAAGTAAATTTAGAAAATGCTGACTTAAGAAAAGCTAATTTAGTCGGAATAAGTTTGAAAGGAGCTAACCTCAAAGGAGCCAATTTAGAAAAAGTTGATTTTCAAAGTGCTGATTTAAGTCAAGCTGATTTGAGCAATGCGAATCTTAGAGAAGCAAAGTTAGATGCTGCTAATTTAACAGGTGCTATTTTAGTACAAGCCAATCTTATTTGTGCTTATATGCCTTGCTGTAAACTAATAGAGGCTAATCTTAGAAAAGCTAAATTAATAAGTGCCGAATTAACAGCAGCCAATCTTCAAAAATGCATTTTGGATAAAGCTGAATTAGGGGACGTAAGATTGCGGAAAGTTCAATTACAAGAAGCTAGTTTAATACAAGCTTATATAAGGAAAGCAAAATTACAATTAGCAAACTTGACAGATGCTAACTTACAAAAAGCAGATTTATCCGATGCTCAATTAGAAGGAGCAATATTAACAAGAACTGATTTGAGAGGAGCAGAAACTGATAGAGCGAAGGATGCTGATTTAAATTTAGCTATTTTAGGTGAATTAGATACAGCAATTAGACAATCGTTAAATGCTGAATTACAAGCAAGAGAACCATCTTTTGCTTTTAGTCTAGATAGTAAAATCCTGGCATATCTCAGTTTTTGGTATGACAAAATTATCTTAGTTGATACAGAGACTGGGAAACAAATAAAAGAGATAAATATGCAATCAGAACCAGTTGTTTCAGTTGCATTTAACCCAAATGGAAAATATATTTATGAAAGTATTTATATCAATGAATTAAAATTATGGAATCCTTCAACAGGAGAATTAATTCAAAATATCAAAAGCGATTCTATTAATTTTACTGCTGTCGTATTAGATAATAATGGCAAGAGTATAGGTGTAAAGGGTAAAGGAGAACCTTTTGAATTATTTGATATAGGTCATGAAACCCGTACTTTAAAAGGGTATTCAACAGGAATTTTAACTCAAGCTCATAGTCCGGATGGAAAACTTACTGCTAAAAGTACACCAGATTTAGACCTTCAAATTGAATTATTAGACAAACAAACTGGTAAACAAATTTGTCTTCTTAGCGGACATAGAAAACCAGTACAATCTCTTTGTTTTAGCCCTGATAGCGAAATTTTAGTTAGTAAATGTGCTAAAGATTTTAAAATCTGGCAAATTAGTACACAAAAAGAAATATATGAACATTCAGAAGGATTTCGTGAAACATATTTTCGTCCTGTTCTAAATTTTATTTCTGTAGAAGATAATTCTCACACAGTGTTAGTTAGCAGCGATTTTCATGCTGAATTTGGTTATATGTATGCTCGAACGGGTAAGAAAACCGATGCAGAAACATGGAATCATGGAAATGAGGATTCTTATGGTCTTTCAAGCGCTTTCAGTCGAGATGGAAGAATAATGGCAAGACGCTGTGGTGAGCAACCAGTTCAACTGTGGAATCTACATACGGGAGAAGAATTAGGTGCTATAAATCTGGATGATAAATATTATCGATTAGCATTAAGTTCCACAGGAAATATATTTGCAGCAGCATACGGAGACACAATTACTCTATGGGATGTCAAAAACAGCAAAATTATTTTCACTTTCACATCTGATATTAAGTACATACGTCAAGTTGTATTTAGTCCAAATGATAAAATACTCGCTAGTGCAAGTAGCAACGATAAAATTAAGCTGTGGAATTTAGAAACGAATTGCGAAATTAAAACTCTTCAGGGATTTTCTTCTATTGAGTGTCTAGATTTCAGTCCTCAAGAGCCAATTTTAGCTGGTGGTTTTTATGACGGTACAATCAAATTTTGGGATTTAGAAACATTTGAGGAAATTCATAGTTTTATTGCTTCAAAAAGTGAAATCAAAGATTTAAAATTTAGTCCCAATGGAAAGTTTTTGGTAAGCAGTGGATACGGAAGTAAATCAAGCGCAATCCGTCTGTGGAAATTAACCCGCTCATCATCATAACCTCTCCTTATCAAGATTATCCCGAATTTCTCCCTCTCCTTAATAAGGAGAGGGATGTCCCGAAGGGACAGGGTGAGGTTTGAGGTTTCAAGACAACAACCTCACCGCTTCCCCAAACGGAAACCCTTGCAACTCCAACCCTCCAGGAGTCACGACCCACAACACAGGTAATTGCGGAGCAATATCTGGGAAATTACCGTAACCATCGGTCAAATAAATACAAACGCTTTGAGTATACCCGTCCCAACTTTCTGCAACCTTCTCAAAAAACGGTACAAATGAAGTTCCCCCTCCTCCCTGGGGTTTTGGTAATCTCATATCAGAACTTAATTCAAACGGGCCGTAAGCTTCTGCATCAACGTAATAAAGTTCGCATTTCAAATGTGGATATGAACTCAAAATCCCCGCTACTTCGCTCAAAAACATTGACAACTGTTGATTATCAACCGAACCGCTAGTATCCACAGCGACGTATACCTGAATACTTTCACCCTGTAGAGCTTCTAAATACAGTCCCCTTCCGATGAAACGACGGTCAAAACCGCTAAAATCAGTAGGTGTCTGTACTAAATAACGCCAAAGATAGCTTCTCCAATCTATTTGAGCAGCGTTTAATGCTCCTAATTCCCGGTCGATTCCAGCGGGTAAAAGACCTTGATTAACTGTCCGAGCAATTACTGAAGCTTGCTGTAAAGCATTTTGCCAATGTTCTTCTAAACCAGCTTTTCTTTTCTCCGACAAACTATGTTTATCACCAGAATTATTTAGCCCTCCCTCAATAATAGATGTTGGAGGAATATCACCGGGAGCTTCAGTTAATAAATCGGGATTAACTAACTTTAATGATTGAGAATTATTCTTATTTTTTAACAGCAACTCATAAATTTCTTCTACACTCAAATCCTCCAATTTTTCATCTCTTAAACCTCCCGGAGGTAATTCAAAAATATCTTGTTTACTAATAATTCCATTGACAACAATATCCGCTGCAATATTCCATAATTCTGCTTCTCGAACACCTTGACGGGGAACGTGGAGCAGAGCAGCATGTAAGACTTCATGTAATAAGAATCCGTCCTGTTGAGCAACGGGTAAAGAATGCAAATAATCGGGATTATAAAAAATATGTTTACCGTCAGTCGCTGCGGTTGTTAATTGTTTTGACGGAATAAATCGAGCAAACAAAGCCAAAGTTGCAAAAAACGGAGATTTCATCCGCAAACGTAATAGAGAAGCGCTGATGATTCGGGTGTCGGTTTTCATAGAAAGAGGGGGTAGATAGGCTAGAGGGGGAGAAGGAAAATAGGGGATATTATTCAGCCGAATGCATCAATCTCAACACCACCGGGGGTTGCAAACCCCCGTCTCATAGCAGAAGTCGTCTAAAGACGACTGGGTAAAGCTTTCAGTCCATTTTAATGGACTTTTGCTATTAGCTTGGGGTTTGCAACCCCAAGTGGGTGAGTATACTGATGAATCTATTCGATTTATAGAAACCGGGTTTTTGAGCGTTCACAAACCAATCAACCCCCGAAAATCTTTCATAAATTCCTGTAATTTCGCATCTTTCTGAATCAATTGAGCCAAAACAGCCATCTGTCCTTTGCTTCTCATAACTCGGAATAAATCAACCGCAAATAACTGCACCCATTCGGCTGTAGCTACTCTACTCAACCAGTTAAAAGCGTTGTAAGCTTGATTTGCATCTGTTGCTCGCATTGTTAAACCGATGGTGGTTGCATATTTAATGCTCGGTTCGGATGACCAGGATATACTTTCGCCTTTGCCTTCGAGAATCGGCGTAAGATTGGGTAATGTGGCGTAAAGTTGAGTAAATGCGATAAATTCGGCTGCTGTTGCGATTCCTACTGCTGGAGCAATGTCTAATTGTGCTTTGAGTAAATAACTAGCCATTTCCCAGGAGCGAGGGGAAGGCCAAGCTGGTTGTTGGGGGTCAATTTTGTGTAATATTGTGGGACGAAAGGAAAGAAAGGCTATGATTTGTTCGTGTAGGTTCTTTTCTAAAGCATAGGCTTTGAAGCTATCAAAATCAGCTTGTACTTCGAGATGTAAAAACCGATTAGCCAGAGGTGAAGGCATATCAAACACCGCTGCTCTATCTTCTTTACGGTTGCCAGCAGCCCAGACAAACCAGTCTGATGGTACGATGTAGGAGCCAACTTTTCTGTCTAATATTAACTGTTGAGCAACCCCCTGCATTGCTGGTGGAGCCATATTTAATTCATCCAAAAATAAAATACCTTTACCGTTCCGAGGAAGGAATTCGGGAGGATACCATTTAGATATACCATCTTCAGCGACGGGTAAACCGCGTAGGTCGGTAGGAGCAAGTTGACTCAAACGGACATCGATAAAATCAAGTTTGCATTCGCTTGCTAATTGTCCGACAATACTTGATTTACCAATACCCGGAGGTCCCCAAATCATTGTACTAATTTGTAAATCTTTTTGAATTAGGTTTTCTAAATATGCTTTTAATTCAGATGGGGTCATTTTTTTGTTTTTAATTAATTGTTTATTTTAATAAAGTGAAAACCTCACCCCGTCCTACGGACACCCCTCTCCGCTATTTTGGAGAAGGGAAGGTATTTATAGGTTTCTGATAGTTATTATTCCCAATTTGTTGTTAATTATTTCAAAATTGTGGGAAAGCTAGATATAAAGATATCAATTTTTAGTATTTTTATTTTTTTATGCAGGTAAATATTCGTCAATCAAAACCAGAAGATTTAGAATCTCTTTTGCAATTACAAGCCGATTCGCTGAGAACATTATCATTATATAATTCAAATCAAATAGAATCTTTAATTAGAAGTCAAAAAATCCCGAAATTCCAGTCACATGAAACTATTTTTGTAGCAGAATATGAGAATAAAATAGTTGGATTTACATATTTCCTAATTTTTTTGGAGTTTAGGTTAAATGGTATATTTGTTCATCCCGATTTTATGCGACGAGGAATAGGAACAAAATTACTTAATGCAATAGAGCAAGTTGCGATAGAAAGAAAATGTCGAGTTATTAATGTAATGGCTTCTTTATCATCGGTTGATTTTTATAAAGCTAATGGTTATCAGGTAATTCGTACATCAGGTTTTCATTCAGAATTTAGTACTTGGATAGAATGCGTCAATTTAGAAAAGCGATTGGATGAATTAACAGAAATTGAAAAATGTTGTGAGTGGTTTAAAGAGAATTTTTTATCTTTTTTGAATTTCTGAATCGAAAAAGTAATATAGCATTCCTAAATCATTTATGAGATTTTAGAAACCCGGTTTTTCCAAAAAACCGGGTTTCTGGCACCTAACTTTCTTCTAACTCATCTAGGATTGCTATATGATATTTAAATAAGTATTTAACTATTAAAATAATCTTGCATTTTTAAACATATTAAGATATCCTATCCCCAATTACCAATTACCCACTACCAATTACCAAATTATGAATGAAAAATGGCGATTAAAACCCGGTTATTTAACAGAATGTGGTTCTGATTTAGAATCAGCTTTTATTTTTTGTGGTCAATTTTTAATCGACCGTAGTTCAAAAGACCCTTTACCAAAAAAGTCTTTATTTTCTGATGATGGTAAGTTTGAATGGGATTACGAAAAACCTTTAGAAAAAGTTATTAATTCAAAAGAAGATTGGGAATTTCTGCTACAGAATCCTTATTTAATTAAAAATTCTATTTTTATCATTGAACCTTGGGAACATGTAGGAACAAACAATGAATATAACGAGACAGTAAGAGCATCGAAAAATGTGGCTTTTATCACTCAAAAAATTGCTGACTGCGATTCAATTTTACTACCAGTTTGGCAGACGGGAGTTTTTGATATTAATTCGATGATTTCTGTTCTTTCTTCTAGTATGGCAATAATATTAGAAGGAGGAAATGCTTCGGTTCATGATGCTTCTCAATGGACTCATCCCAATTGTTCGAGAGAAGATATGTTAACTTTGGTCGAAGAAATTATTTTATCTCGTTCCCCTCACAGTCCCCCTGCAATTATGATTTGTGTTAGTCATCAATTAGCAGCAGAAGCTCACATTCGTTTAATTAAAAAAGCTGTTAAGCATGTACTTAATACAGAAGAACTTGTTCGTGATGAAGAAGGGGAAGCAATAGTTTCTTTAAAATCAATTTGCGAGAAAATTTATTCTTTAGGTGAAAGTCTTAAAATTGAAAAACGAGACGGTCGAATTGTCTGTCAGGGTTGGAATGACAAGAATTTTGCAGTGGTTCTTAATGAAGACAAAGAAATTGGAGGTAGAGAATTATTACCTTACAGAACTCCTTTAGCAAAAAATTCTTCAATTCCTATAGAATTACTCGAAACTCATAAGATTATCGCTTATGAATACGAAGGGGTAATTGATAAAATGATTTTAGAGCATGGACGAGATGTTGATATTTCCATGTTTCATTCTGAGGAAGTTAATGAAGAAGCAATTTTGTTTGCAAATTGGGCTTATGTTAACCTTCATAACGCAATAGTTCCTCATCGAAATATTATTGCAGGAAGTCAACTTTCTTGGTTATTGAAGTTACCTTATTCGGTAGAAATATTAGCTTCAACTGAAGCATCGGGAGAAATTTTAACCGAATGTTCCTGTACCTGTATTAACTATAAAGACTTTGAAACTAAAAAGATTCGTCGTTCTTTCACCTGTCAGTTTCATCCGGAATTATTAAGCGATTTACGAGAACTGGGAAAGCGTTCCGAACCAAGCTATCAAGAATTGAAAAAAAGTGATGGAATTCGGTTGTTAGTTGAATTGCTTTATGAGGGTATTCAGGATTAAATATGAGTAATGAGTAATGAGTAATGAGTAATGAGTAATGAGTAAGAAGTAAAGAGTAAAAAAATGATTTATTTCTCACTCCCTCTCTCCCTCTCTCCCTCCCTCCCTCTCTCCCTCCCCAATTACCGCTGTCTTTTTACCAATTCCTGAAATAAACCCTCTTCCCCAACTAGTTTTTCAAAGTTACCTTGCTGTACTATTTTTCCATTTTGCAAAACGTAAATTCTATCTGCATTCTTGATGGTACTTAATCGATGTGCTACTACGATTCTTGTTACGTTTAATTTATTTAAACTGTCACTAACTATTGCTTGAGTTTGATTATCTAAAGCGCTGGTTGCTTCGTCAAATACTAATATTCTCGGACGTAATGCTAAAGCTCTTGCTATTATTAATCTTTGTCTTTGTCCCCCGGATAAATTACTTCCACCTTCGCTTACTACAGTATGCATTCCCATCGGCATTTTTGATATATCTAATGCAAAACCTGCCATTTGTGCAGCGTTCCAAGCTTCTTCCATTGTTAAATTAGCGTTGCTGGAAATATTATCAAATATAGATGCAGACATTAATTGACTGTTCTGCAATACTACTCCTAATTGACGACGTACAGCACCAATATCTAAAGTCGCTAGTTCTTGTCCATCAAAGTTAATACTACCCGAATGCGGTGTATCGAATCCTAACAATAATCGTAACAGTGTAGATTTTCCGCTTCCGGAAGCTCCGACTAAAGCAATAAATTCTCCGGGTTCTGCTTTTAAACTTATATCATCTAAGGTTAAAGCTCCATCGTCGCGATAGCGAAAAGTAATATTTTTAACTTCTACTCTTCCCGATAAACGTCCGGGGTCGGATTTACTATGATTGGTTTCTGGTGTAGTTTGCAGAATCGGTTGAGCGCGTTCCCACAATGGTAAAATTTCTAAGATATCTACAACGGTGCTGCTGAGACTGGTTGCTCCGCTGATAAATGTTCCGAATGCGGTATTGAAAGCGAGGAAAGTACCTGTAGAAAAACCACCACCAGCCGCACGGGATTCGTGAAGTAAACTTGTTGTCATTGCAAAAATAATTGCTGGTGTAATTGCTGATAATAAACTGTTAATTACAACTAAATTATCTTCAATACTTTGAGCGTTTAACATCAAACCTAGTTGATGATGATATTGTTTACCCCAATAAGCAAACGCTCGACTTTCCGCTCCAGCAGTTCGGAATTTTGCTACACCGTTAATTATTTGTACCATCATTCCGAATAGTTTTCCCTGCATATTTATTAAGGGTCGGATTCTATTTAATGTCAAAACACCGGAAACGATGGTGACTAGAACGTAAATCAGAGCTACGACGGTCGCGACTAAAGCTAGAGGTAAGCTGTAATAAAATAATAAACCTAGATTTAATAGTGAGAATAGACTAGAAAACAGACTTTTGAGGATAGTATTGCTTAATTTTTGACGTATTTGAGTAATTACAGAAACTCTTTGACTCAAATCACCAATAGAATATTGTCGGAAAAAAGATGCTTTTAATTTTAATAATCTATCCCAAACTGCTGCTTGAGTAGAAGTATCCGCAAAGCTTTCCAAACGTAATATAGCAACCGCTTGGGTCAGTTGAAATAAACTTGCTCCTAAAGTTGTAGCGATTAATCCCAAAGCTATTTGAAATAACAGCGATTTATCAGCATCGGGAATTGCTTGGTCAATCAGAATTGCTGTAGCTTGAGGTGTAATCATCCCGAGTAGTGCTGTGAAAATTCCTGCTCCCAATATTGTGATGATTTCTTTTGACCGACCTTTGAGAGCAAATTTGATTATCGGTAAAACATTAGGAATTTCTATCGGTAGAGGACGGTAAAAAGTATAAGCTGTTGGGGATAAGGTAGCAGCAGTTTTTTTATTTACTTTGATTCGCTGATGTTGATAGCAATCGATAATTTCATAACGACTTTCGCTTACTGGTAAAACAGCAACCGGAAGATTATCCTCTGAAGTATAAGCCATCAGAGGACCGCTATCCTGATTCCACCATTCATCTCTTAAAGTAATCCGACGAATCCTAATTCCAGAAGCTCTTGCGATAGCGTCGAGGGGGTCGCGGACTCTACGTAAATCTTCTGAATTTGCAGGAGGATTAATAGTAATTCCTAAGACTCGACCGACAGCACCAGCAGCAAATATTAATGCTTGTTCTTCATCAATTTCTTGATTAATATTTGCTTGATTTAAATTGTTAGATTCAGAATTAAGTTCAAATATATTTGCAAAATCATTTAAAGTATTTGAAATTGCTTGATTATTTAATCGTTCCCTGGCTTGATTCCGAATTAATTCTGCTTGATTTTCTTTATTTTCTAAAAATTCAATAACTTTTAAAATATAGCTTTGAAAACAATTTAAACCTTTAATATAATTTTGTTTTTTATCAATATTTGATTTTAATAAAGCATCCAACTCAACAACATCCTTTGCTTGCAGCCAAGTATAAGTTTGTAAAGGAATTCTTTCAACATCCGCATTAATTTCTAAATTATTTAATCCTAAAAAACAAGCATTCCCCTGTAAAACTTTCGTCCAAACAACATTACCGTGAGATGGTTGAAACACTTCATTACAATCTAAAACAGTACATCCCGGAACCTTTGACGGAGTAGGTAAAACAGGAGAAATAATTTCAGAAACAGCAGAACCTAAATGATTAACCCAATTTTCTATTTGCTCAATATCAATTTCATCATTTGCAGATAACTGCACAACCTCACTTTCTTCTAAAGCTACAGCCATAATTTGATAGCCATCTCCAGATAAAATCGAACTTGCTCCGAACATGATTTCACCAGCTTTAACACTAAATAAATAGCGTCTTCTACCTTTAAGAACACCATTCTTAGTATTGATAGCAAAAATTGCCCAACAACCGGACTTTACTAAATAAATTTGTTCTGGATTATTAAGTAATAAATTATTGGGAATTAGGGATTGGGCATTGTACATTAGAAATATAGAATTACTTCAATCTACACATACTAGTATTTCTGGTAATCAGTAACTTATGCAATTTTGATTAGAGAGGGGGTAGAGGGGGGAGAGAGGGAAGAGGGGGTAGAGAATAAATATTTTTCACTCTTAACTTTTAACCTTTAACCTTTAACCTTTAACCTTTAACCTTTAACCTTTGACCTCTTAGCCATTCTCACTTCTAACCAATTCTATATAATGTCCTTGAATTCGACTCAATTCTTTATGAGTCCCTCTTTGTACAACCTTACCTTGATGTAAAACGATGATTTCATCGCAATCTCGAATCGAACTCAAACGATGAGCAACTATCAAACAAGTACATCCTCTCAAACGTAAATTCTGCTCGATAATTTTCTCTGTCTGAGTATCCAAAGCACTTGTAGCTTCATCCATTAATAATATCGAAGGGTTATTTACCAAAGCACGAGCAATTTCTAAACGCTGTCTTTGTCCCCCGCTCAAATTGGCTGCTCCTTCTAATAAATCCGCATTATAACCACCGGGAAGCGACAATATAGTTTCATGAATCGCGGCATCCCTACAGGCTTGCATTAAGTTACTATCAGATATGGTTGTATCCCATAACGTTAAATTATCTCTGACGGTACCGGCAAATAATTTGATATCCTGTTCTATTGTCGCTATCGAATTAACTAACACTTGAGGGGGAATTCTGTTTCTCGATTCTCCATCAAACTTGATTAAACCATCCCAAGGCTGATATAACCCCGCTACTAATTTCGCTACAGTCGATTTACCAGAACCACTACCTCCTACCAAAGCTACACGCTGTCCGGGTTTTAACGAAAGACTAAAATTTTCAATCAAAGGTGGTGCTGTACGGTTATATCCAAAGGTGATTTTGTTGAGTTCGAGAAATCCCGCTAACTTCGGAGAAATATAAGACTTGATGTTAATAATTTCTTCATCCCGTACTCTTTCTTCCTGGGGATTGCTCAAAACGTCATCTAGACGATTTAATTTTCCTTCTACTTCCTGTAAACTGCTACCTAAATTTACAAGTTGATTCACAGGTTGCATAAACTGTTGCATCAACGATTGAAATGCGACTAACATTCCAATAGTTAAGCTATCATCCATAACTCGCAATCCACCCACCGCTAACAGTAACATCGAAGCGATACCCGACAAAAACGTTGGTAAAATACCTAAATTTTGAGTCAGATTCGCCATTTCCTGACGAACATTTACCGATTTAGAATAATATCCAGCCCATCGATTAAAAAAGTCGGATTCTAATCCCGATGCTTTCAAAGTTTCTATACTTTGTAAACCAGAAATAGCGACACCGCTAACTTTACCCTGCTCCTGCATCAATCGGACATTGGTATCCGTTCTTAATCTTGCTACCCACTGTAAAGCTAGAACGTTTATCACAACAAACGCAATTCCTATCAGCGTTAATATTTGGTCGTATTGCCACATCACGATAGCATAGAAAACTACCATCACCGCCGAAATAATTGTTGTTGCTAACTTACCAGAAAGTAGATTTGCAAGGTCATTATTTAATTTTATTCTGCTGCTAATTTCACCAGCAAAACGTTGGTCGTAAAAACTTACCGGAAGATGTAATAAATGCCAAATAAACTTACTCGACATTCCCATAGCTAGTTTAATTTTTAATCTTCTTAATAACTGTAACTGTAGTCTTGATAATAAAGCAGTTAAAACAGCAGTAAATAACATTGCTAAAATTAGCGGACGTAACCAATCTTCGCGATTATGAATTAAAATTTGGTCTACAAAAATTCTCGAAAAAGTTGGCATTGCAAGTCCGGGTATAACCAGAAAAAATCCAACTAAAACACAATAAAACAGCGACCATCCCGAATTTTGTAATCGAGAATATAAAGATAAAAATAAACTCGGTTTGCGTCCACCTTTCTGAAAATTATCTCCAGGTTCAAAAACTAAAACAACACCCGTATAAGCATCGCTAAATTCCGACAGCGAAACCTTACGTCTTCCCATCGCAGGGTCATTAAGAAAAACGTATTTTTGATTGAAACCTTCAACAACAACAAAATGATTAAAATTCCAGAAGACAATATAGGGAGCTTGTAATTCTTTTAAACCTTCAATTTCAACCTTAAAACCTTTTGCTTGTAAACCGTAAACTTTAGCAGCTTTGAGAATATTAGTAGCTTTACTTCCATCTCTAGAAATACCGCAAGCTTGTCTTAATTCCGCTAAGGTCACAATGCGTTTGTGAAAAGCTAAAATCATTCCCAAAGAAGCAGCACCACATTCTACCGCTTCCATTTGAAGTAAAGTTGGTGTACGTTGGATGGGGTTGGGTTTGGGGATTAGTTTTTTAAACATCAATTAACAGCGAGTATCTATCTGTAATTAGATATTTCTCAGGTATTTTAACTCATGCAATTTGTTTCAAACAAATCATTGTAGGGTGTGTGACGGCTATATAAAACTGTGTTCTAAAGTGATTAATTGAGCGAATGCCGTCACGCACCATCCGAGTTTATGGTAAATTTTATTATTCATCATATAATGCATCAATTATGGTTGGTGCGTGACGGTAATTTCAAATTTTATCGTTTTTATATCAAATTATTTTAAACCGTCACACACCCTACGATAGATTAATAAAAAATAATTGTAGAGTGTGTGACGGCTATATAAAACTGTGTTCTAAAGTGATTAATTGAGCGAATACCGTCACGCACCATCCGAGTTTATGGCAAATTTTATTATTCATCATATAATGCATCAATTATGGTTGGTGCGTGACGGTAATTTCAAATTTTATCGTTTTTATATTGAATTATTTCAAACCGTCACACACCCTACCAACTCCAATTTCAATTACCAATTACCAATTACCAATTACAATTACTCGTTGTTTGAAAATTTGTATTTTGAGGAATATCAGCAACTAATAAAATTTCCCCATCTTTTGTTTTTATCCAACCTTGTGCTTCTACAATTTGTTTTATTGGTTCTTCTTTCTTAATTCTTCGTCTTGTTTGCGTTTTTATTTCTTCATTGTCATTTAAAGTTGCTAATTTTGTCCGATTTAATCTACCGCTTAAAGGTTCAGAAGGATTCGGTGGTAAACTACCAGTTCCGGTAATTGTGAAACTGCTTCGAGCGTAACCTGGACTAGAACAAGTATCGACGATTTGGGTATCTTCTGCTGTTGTTGGTAACTGAACTAAGCCACTATTAATGTCAGACCGAGGTGTAATCACTTCTACCGTACCGCTTGAATCTTCAGTCGCACCCGTAGCGGTAATATCGCTTTGAGGAGTGGGTTGAGAGCGAAACTGGGTTCCAAACACACCTTCAGCATTAATCCGTACATTTCCACCAAGGAAGTTTTCCGAATTAGCGCTAATGTCGCTATTTTCATTAGCAATTAGCAAATCCGTATCAATGTTGATGTTACCACCGACAACATTTTCCCCCGTCGCATTAGTGGAAATATTGCTTCCACGACGCATGATTAATTCTCGTGAATTGATATTTATTGTTGCTTGTTCTGTATCTGAATCAATTTCATTATTACCTGTATTGGCACTAAGTAAAGCATTATTATTTAAACGGATAGAATCGGCATTTATAATTAAATTTCCCGCTGTTCCCGTACCAAGACTCTCCACACTTAACTTTGCTTTATTTTCAATCTGTAAAATATCCGCGTTGACTGTTAAATTTCCTGCATCTCCTGTTGAATTTGGCTCTGCTGAGGTAAACAAACCGCTAGAAAATTCATTATCTTTAGTAGTACCAATTAATTGTATATTATCGGCATCAACACTCAGATTTCCACCTTTACCTTCCCCAAATGTACTAGCACCAATTTGTCCTCCATCTTTGACTAGTAAGCGATTGGTTTTAATCGTTAATTCTCCCGCATCTCCTGTTGAATTTGGCTCTGCGGATGCAGACAGAATACTAAGCAATGAACCATTTTCACTTGTTCCAATTAATTGTATATCCGTAGCATCAATATTCAGATTTCCACCTTTACCTTCCCCACGTGTGTTAGCACTCACCCTTGCCCCATCTTTAACTAATAAGGTATTAGATTTAATGGTTAATTCCCCTGCATTTCCTATTGAATTTGGCTCTGTTGAAGCAAACAAACCACTAAAAAACTGACCATCTTTACTTGTTCCTATTATTTGTATATCATCAGCATCAACAGTTAAATTACCACCTTTACCTTGCCCAAGTGTACTAGCAGCAATTTGTCCCCCATCCTTGACTAGTAAGCGATTAGTTTTAATAGTTAATTCCCCTGCATCTCCTGTTGAATTTGGCTCCGCTGATGCAGATAAAGCGCTAATATCTGAACCATCTTCACTTGTTCCTATTATTTGTATATCATCGGCATCAATTGTTAAATTACCACCCCTCCCTTGCCCAAATGTATTAGAATTAATTCCCGCTCCATCTTTGACTAATAATGTATTAGTTCTAATCGTTAAATTTCCTGCATCTCCTGTTAAATTGCTCCCTGCAAAAGCAGATAAAGCACTAGACCGCGAACCATCTTTACTTACACCAATTAGTTCCACATTCTGGGCATCAACGGTTAAATTTCCTCCCTTACCTCTACCTAATGTACTGGCTGTTATAACTGCTCCATTTTCAAGTCGTAAGGTGTTAGTATTTATATTGACATCGCCCCCTTCTCCACCTGTTTCTGCTTGGAATAAATTAGTAATAAAACTATTGTTAAGCCTTATGTTTTCAGTCGCATTAACTTGAATATTTCCCGCTCTGCTATCATCAGAACCCAATGGATTAACTGTCCGTACAAGAAAAAAGCTCTGTCCTGTCATTTCTAAATTCCGAGCATTAACTGCGATACTTCCACCATTGTCAGCAGGGACAATTACTCTAGCTTCATTAGTCAGCTTTACATCACTTCTTACTATTCCCTCGGGAAAATTAAACTTGAGATTATTAAGGTTATTTCCATCACCACTCAATCCAACTATTCCTTGTCCGTTAAGCCCCCCTAATTCAAATCTTCCATCCGAAAGACTTACTATTCCAGCATCGAAACTAACATCACCACCAATTAATCCCAAGGTTTTACCCGGTTTAACTCGTAAACCAGTAAGCATTCCTTGATTATTCGTTGCTTGAGATTGATTGCTGATTTGTCCCGGATTATTTCCATACTGCAATCCCAAAGGAACATTTATACTTAATAATGGTTTACTAGTAGGATTTATCGCATTAAATTCTAAACCATCACCGAATTTAATATTATCAGCAGTACTCCCAACGAAAGAACCACCAATATCTAACCTTGCATTTTCACCAAATACAATTCCATTGGGATTAATCAAAAACAAATTAGCCGCACCATTCGCTTTAATCAACCCGTCAATATTAGAAATAGAACTCCCCGTTACCCGAGTCATTATATTTTGAATATTAGCAGCATTATTAAAATGAGCTTCTCTCCCTGTGGAAACTCCAAACTTTTCAAAACTATGAAATAAATTACTTCCAGCAGTAGTTCCACCTTCGATTTTTGTAATATTCTCTTCTATTCCGACTTCGGAATTGTTGGGTAAGGTATTATCAGGAGTGATTTGAGCAGAAGTTGAGAAAGCAGAAGATAAGATGGTACAAAAAGTTGTAAGTCCAAAGACAAGATTATAAAAGTAATTAGATTTTCTAATTTGATTATTCATATTAATTTTACCAATTATTAATTATCAATTAAAATATCGGTGATGCGTGACGGTATTTTCTCATCTTTTCGTTTTTCTATCTAATTATCTCAAACCGTTACGCACCCTACAAATAAACCAATTATCAATTACGAATTACGAATTACGAATTATAATCCCGTCCAATCTTTAAAAATTGGTAATACAAATTCAATTGGTTTCTTTTCTTCAATTTTAATTCTAACTGTGGTTGTTGTTCCCGGTGTAATTTGTAATTCTGGTCCTTTTGATGATGACCATTTGTATCCGCTATTGGTGGAATTATCTTTTTCTAATTGGGTGAATACAGCAATATGAGGACCTTCATTAATAACGCTGGGTAAAATGTCGGGATTACCAATTAAACTGACTATTCCTTGTTTACTAACTGGATATTCAGATGTTTTGATTACTTTAGCTTTAATTCCTCCATACTCTTCTCTTTTCACGGTAGAAGGAGTAATTTGTAAATCCATTCCGGGTTTAATTTTCTTACCTTCACTGACTGGTAAAAAACTGACGTTAACTAATTTATCGTCAGATTGTTGGGCTGATATCGTTACTATTCCGATACCGGATGATAATTCCTGTCCGGGTTTTGCTGCTATTTCTAAAACTGTTCCGTCGTATTGTGAAACTATTTCGCTGGTACGGAGTAACTGTAATTCGATTTGAGAAATTTGACGTTCGGTTTCTTTGATTTCTTTAGCTCGGTTGGTTGCTACAATTAAGTCTTGTTCTGTTTGATTAGCTTGACGACTTTTTAACTGTTTTAATTTCGCTTGTAAATCGTTGACCTGATTGAGATTCTTTAAATATTCCCCTTGAGCGTTAGTTTCTCTGACATCTAATTTATTCAGTTCAGATTTGACGCTATTTATTTGTTCTTGAGTACCAATATATTCTTGTTTGGCTTTTAATGCTAAATCTTTTGGTACTGCTCCTTGTTGATAAAGTTTTTCTCTTTCTTCCCAGCGCTTTTTCATTGTTGGCTGTAGCTGTTTTAACGTTTCCAAACGAGACAACAAATTTTGGCGATCGCGCTTGATTGCTTGGACTTCTTTTTCCCGTAATTGCGGGGTTATAGACTCCACCGTCCGCAAACTTGATTCTAAGGTTTGACGCTGTTGAGCTATAGCAGCTTGTTCGATAGATAACCTTTGAACCTGAGCTAATTTCGCAGTATCATCCTGGATTTTTAATTGAGAAAGTTTATCGCGAGATAATTGCAGTTTTTTCCGTAATGACCTTTGGTCGAGAGTCGCTAAAACCTGACCTTTTTTAACTTTATCTCCCACCTTCATATTTAATTCCAGAATCCGACCGGGATTAGCAGCTTGAACCGTCACAACCTTACTTGGATAAATCAAAACCCCCTGACCTTTAACAACAATCGGAATTCGTCCGAACCAACTCCACACACCACCAGCAGCAACCAGAGAACCGAGAGCGACCAAAGAAATCCAGCGTCTGGGATTAGTAATTTTAACTAATAAATCAAGCTGTTCTGGAGACGCAACCTTTTGTAGAGCTTCCTTACGAAATATCTTTGTTTTAACCTGAGTATCTTGTTGTATAACCATGATTTCAATTTTGGATTATATTGCTTTTCATTTAAATTTATTCTCTTTCCCCTCTCCTTGATAAGGAGAGGGGTGTCCGGAGGACGGGGTGAGGTTAATGCTGTATTTTAGAAACATAAGAACTTCGCGTCTCTAGATTCCAATTTTCTTCAACATCCAATCAAACCTAGCCCCAGCTAGTGACATATCGGATAAAAAATCGTTATCGAGTTCGTTAGCAAAAACCTGTTGAAGAGATTCCCCACTACTATAAGTAAGTCTTCCATATCCGAGTCTTTGAACAATTTCCCGCTGTTTATCAGCCAATATATTTGCTAATACCCGATAAAATCGAGCCGCGAAACCGACATCGTGTAACAATTTTGCAGACAATCTCCATTTTGGAATAGATAGAAATCTAGAATTTCGCAGTGCTTTAACAGTCATAGATAAAGGTGTTTCTACCTCAATAAATAAAGTTTCACCAACAATATCACCACGAGATAATCGCCCTAATTCTTGCTCCAAAACAGGCTTTTCAATATCTTGATTATCATTCTCTAAATTAGTAAAAGCTTTTGCTAAAAGATTTTCTTCACTTCCACCAGTATTTAAAGCAACCGCACCATCAAGCAAAATATACAGAGATTCCATCGGTCTACCGCTGCGAATTAATACTGAATTCTCTGTTACCTGTTCTACCCGTCCGGCTGAAATTAACCAGTCAATATCGCTATCATGCATCTGTGCAAATATAGTCAAAGCTTCTCGTAATTGTGGACGAGTCAACACAATAGTACTATGACCCAAATTATGCATCATTTGCTGTAAACGATTTGCAAGCATTATTGCACTAGCACGATATATATGAGCAGCAAAACTCAAATCGTCCTCCAACTTTTGCATCAGTTCTGCTTTCGGAACAGTTAAAACCAAAGACTTAGTAGTAGCAGTAACGGTAGTAGAAGGTAAATAACTTTCAATAAAAGGAATTTCACCAACCATCTCACCACTCGACAAACGACTGATTTCCCTTCCCGGAACACTACCTTCCAAAGCAGCAAAAGCACGTCCCAAAGGATTTCCATTATCTCTATTTAAAGAAACCGAAAATCCACCATCCAAAATAATATGTAAACCATCAAGCGGTTCCCCCTGACACATCAGAATTGTACCAGCATCAATATCAGCTTGATATCCCGCTGTTAACATCCAGTCAATATCATGATTGCTAAGTTCTTTTAGCAAAACTTCCGTCATACCCAAATTTCCTTTTTTTATAGTTAGGAGTGAGGAGTTAAGAATTAAAAGAATCATTGACCTTTGACCTTTAACCCTTAACCTTTGACCTCATCTACTGTTATCTAAAAAATCTAGCGAACCCCTTGAAAAAACCCATAGCATCGCTCATCGAATCGATACCTAATATTGCAACCTGGAATGCAGAGGAAGATGTATGGGAAGATTTTAAAATTGGACTGCTATTACTTTCTTGATTTCCGACCTCTACTGAATCTACAGAATAGATATCATTTTGTTCAAACATCGACCCAGAGAAGAAAATATCGATTCCACCAGAAACATCATCGAGTTCCGATTCCGATAATTCAATGGGAGCAACCTGTTTTTCAATATTGTCTGACATTGTTATTGATTCTCCTATAAATAATTCTTTATTCGTCTTCTACAATCAGATATTTCTAGGGATTTACTACTCATGCAAAATTGAGAGAGGGAGTAGAAGGGGAAGAGGGGGTAGAGGGGGGAGATTATAGAAATTTAAAATTAAAACAGATGGTAGTGGGAGCATCTTGCTTCCTATCCACCCCATTACCAAAACAAAAAAAGAATACGATATAAGAGTTTTACCTCAATATCGCATTCTTGATTTTAATCTCTAGCCTTAAGGGGAGAATCCTGAATTCAAATTACTCGTCGGTATCGCTTCCGAATACTCCAAGTCCTTTAAAAGCTCCACTAGAAATTCCTTGAATTTCAAACATTCCTTGAGTACCAGCACCTTGGGGACCAGCGAAAGTAGCTTCACCACCAGCTAGAGCGAATTGCTCGAAACTGCTACCGCTAAAACCAAAGTTCAAAAAGCTGTTGTCATCGCTTCCACCTGCGACCATATCTAGTTCTTGTTCGGAAAGTTCGATAGCATTTACGTTCTTGTTGATTTCATTAGACATTTTATTTCTCCTGTTTAATTTAATATGATTATTCGTCTGTAGAATCATTCAAATCTGACAACCCGGTTTTTTATAATTCGTAATTAATTACCGGGTTTTAATATTCCGAGGTCGGAACAGTACTACTAGTAACTCTCGTAAGAAGTATCATCTCCGAATGTTCCGATTCCTTTAAACGATTTGCTAGAAACTCCTTGAATTTCAACAATATGCTGAGTACCAGTACCCTCGGGACCAGCAAATGAACTTTCACCAGCTTTTAAAGCAAACTGTTTAAAACTACTACCGTTTAAACCGAAACCGAAAGAGTCAAAGGAATCTATGCTTCCACCTGCTACCATATCTAATTCCTGTTCGGAAAGTTCAATAGCATTTACATTGTTGTTGATTTTGTTAGACATTGTTATTTCTCCTGTTTTATTGAATCTGTTGATTTATCTGAAAATCTAACCATTCCAAGTTCGGGACAGAATAATTAGTAAGAATCAGTATCAAAACTATCGGTTCCGAATAATCCAAGACCTTTAAATCCAGAGCTTTCAACACCTTGAGCTTGAATCATATGTTGAGTACCAGCACCATTAGGACCTGCAAAAGTCGCTTCACCACCAGCTATAGCAAACTGTTTAAAATCGCTACCGCTAAAACCGAAACCGGGAAAACTACTACCACCTGCGACCATATCTAATTCTTGTTCGGAAAGTTCAACAGCGTTGTTCTTGTTGATTTCGTTAGACATCGTTATTTCTCCTGTTGGATATAGTTGAAAATTTTTACAGTTAACAAGCGGTTTTCAGAAAAATCACAGTTTAGTTAAAACCATTCATTGCTACTCCGGTTCCCCTCGCTGCGTTTTCCGTTTCGCTTGATGTATTCATACTACGAAATCAAAACAGCTTCCGACATCGTACAAAAGTTCGGATTCAAAAATTTTAATTGTCCATCAATACGACTAGTACTAAAGTTGGAGATTGGGAATCGGGAATTGGTAATAGGTAATTGGTAATTGGTAATTCTCCCCCCTCTCCCCCATCTTCCCCCTCTCTCCCCTCTCTCCTTATCTTCCCCCTCTCCCCCTCTTCCCTTCCCAAATATCGCTTAAGTAAACCACCTTGAGATATATAAGTAAACGAGTCAATCGATAATTATTAGATAAATGCGATATTATCCTAAACTTGCTCGTTTAAAACTTGCTTCTCAATTCACGCTATTTCTATCTATTATTTTTATTATTGGAATCACTCTCGGTGGATTGTTGCTGTCGAAAGCTTTGGAACAAAAGGCTTATTCTGAAATGAAATATCGGGGTGAGATGGTAATGCAAATGACTGATGCTGTAAGTAGTTACACAGTTCAAGAAATTGCACCGTTAATTGCTCAAGTCACCGATACTCAAACTGAATTTATTCCCGCAACTATTCCTAGTTTGGCAGCAAAAAAAGTAGTCGATAGATTCAAACATGATTGGAAATACAAGGATTTTATCTATAAAACCGCAACTCTCAATCCCACAAATTTAGATAATCAAGCCGATTTATTTGAAGCAAAATTAATCGAGCAGTTCAATCGCGATCGCACTCTAAAAATTCTTTCTGATTTTCGTTATTTGTCTGGGAAAAAATTATTTTATACCGCTCAACCATTAACTGTGACAGATTCGAGTTGTCTAAAATGTCATAGCACACCAGAATCTGCTCCTAAAAGTCATGTAGAAAAATACGGTACTCGGAACGGTTATGGTTGGAAATTAAATCAAGTTATCGGTTCCCAGATTATATATATCCCTGCTAGCGAAGTTTTTGTTAACGTTCGTAGAGCAATATTTTTATTTCTGGGTATATTTATGAGCGTTTTTGCATTAGTTATAGTCTCTACGAAATATTTGATTACAGCTAGGGTAATTCAACCGTTAAAACCAATGGCTAAAATAGCTCAAATCATTAGTCAGGAAACAATTGACGTAAATCAGGTTTGTATCTTGGAGCATCAACAATTAAAAAAAATCGTCAAACGAAAAGACGAACTAGGACAACTCGGAAGAGTATTTCAAGACATGGTAAGCGAAATCTATCACCGTCAACAGCAAGAACAACGTCGTGCTGATGAATTATCCAGACAGCTACAGCAATTACAAGCAGAAACAGAACAAACAATCATTACTCAAGAAGTTCAAGAAATTACCGAAAGCGATTATTTTCAACAATTACAGCAAACAGCAAGGGAAATTAGGAGTGAGGGAGGGACATCTTAAGAGTAATAAGTAATGAGTAATGAGTAATGAGTGATAAGTAATAAGTAATAAGTAATACTTGCTGCTCTTAACAAATATCAACTAACCACTATCAACTATCAACTAGCATGTCTAAAATAATTTCTATTCATTCATTTCGTGGTGGTACTGGTAAATCAAATGTTACCGCTAATTTAGCTACAATATTGGCTCGTTCTGGTTGTCGGGTGGGTATTGTCGATACGGATATTCAATCACCGGGAATTCACGTTCCTTTTGGTTTAGATGATACGAAAATCAATCATACTTTGAATGATTATTTATGGGGACGATGTTCGATTGATGCTGCTACTCATGATGTTAGTTATGTTTTTACAGGTTCTAAAAAAGGTTGGTTTAATCGTAATCAAAGTAAAGGTAAAATATTTCTGATTCCATCAAGTATTAAAACCGGTGAAATCTCAAAAATTCTTCGAGAAGGTTATGATGCTCGTCTTTTAAATGATGGATTTCGTAATTTAATAAAACATCTAAAATTAGATTATCTATTTATCGATACTCATCCCGGAATAAACGAAGAAACTTTACTTTCTGTAATTCTTTCTGACGTGCTTTTAGTAATATTACGTCCCGATAAACAAGATTATCAAGGAACAGCAGTAACAGTAGATGTCGCTCGTAAATTAGAAGTTCCAAAAATGCTATTAATCGTTAATAAAGCATTATCAAGTTTGAATCAACAATCATTACAGCAACAAATACAAACAAGTTATAAAGTACCCGTCGCTGGAATTTTACCAGTATGTGAAGAAATGTTTCATCTAGCCAGCAGTGATATATTTTGTTTACGGTATCCAGAACATCCCTGGACAAAGACAGTAGAACAAATTTCTCGGTGTTTAGTTGATAGAAAAACCGGAAATAAGATGTATAGTTTGGGAAAAATGCGGGTTTGATAATTGATAACTGTTTTTGCATCAGTCACCCAACCTCAGAAATATAACTATTCAGATACTCAAACCAGTTCAAAGGTATAGTTATGACTTTCCATAGCATTTCTCATCAACAAATCATTATCAACACCAATAATCTAAGTAAAAACTTACTCCCTACTCACTACTTGCTACTTACTACTTACTACTCCCAGGATTGCATTTAATTGAAGGAGGTGAAACAATCTGATAAGTAATTTTTTTACTTGAGTAATAAAAAAGACCGTGGAAGAACAGTCAAAATACTGGAAATTCGTCAAAATAAATTCTGCTGGAGACCTTCGGTTGGAAATTGTGATGACTGCTCAAACTTATTTTCAACAACAGTTTACCAATCTTGATTATACTTCAATTGCGGATGCAGCAATTGTACGTCAACTTTGGCAACAGTTTGATTGTGAAAAATTGGAACCAGCACAATTATGTTTACGCTGCTATATATCAAGATTAATTTACTGGGTTTGTTTTGATTTAGCAAAAAACTTCGGTAGCGATAAAGGTTTTACCTGTGAAGATTTACTACCTTTTGTATTAGATGACGAAGTGCTTTTAAAATCTCGCAATTCCTATCAATCTTTAGCAACTCGTACTCTTAAAACTTTTGACCCCGAAAAAGGTTCGTTGAAAACATGGGTAAATCGCTATGTAAAACAACATCCAGAAATTCATAGATTTCTATTAGAGAATGGAATCTTCTTAATTAGCGATTGGGCAATTTTGAACGATACAAATCCTCAAGAGTTGCAGCGAATTTTTACAAAAATGTATCAATCAGCAACCGTAGAAATTCAACAATCAATGGAATTATTAATTAGC
Source organism: Calothrix parasitica NIES-267 (assembly GCF_002368095.1). Taxonomy (GTDB): domain Bacteria; phylum Cyanobacteriota; class Cyanobacteriia; order Cyanobacteriales; family Nostocaceae; genus Rivularia; species Rivularia parasitica. Next base: position 916,871 of record NZ_AP018227.1, read on the forward strand.
TATCATGCAGTTTATCGAGAAGACCGGATACAGCAAAGATTAAAAGGAAAAACATTACCCTGTAAGCAACCGACATCGGAACAGTTAAAACAAATTATTGATGATTTTCAATCCCGGAATAGTAATCTATTAAAAATAAAACAGTTACAGTTAACAAATGAAGTCGTATTAAATAAATTACAATCAATCGCAGCTAAATTAAGAAAATATCGGATAGCAGTTAGAGGAGGTTCTGTTTCCACGGTTTCAATTAATCAGCCAGAAATTCAACCTGTAGTAGAGAAAGAATTACAACTACAAACAGATACAGATACCGAACAAATAGAATTTATTAAACAATATCAAAAACAATTTATTACAAGCTTAGATTTAGCAATCTCCCAAGTTATCGAAGAATTAATTAATCGTTCCCAGCGTAAAAAATCATTTAATCAACAAGCATTTACCCAAGGTTTAGAATTATTTCACTGTCAGGGGAAATCCATGAGTCAAATAGCACCGGAAATCGGATTAAAAAAGCAATACGAAGTAACTCGTTTATTAAAACTGAGCGACTTACGAGCCGATATTAGACAAAAACTCTTAATAATTTTAAGTCAAAGAGTAATTGATATCGCCAAAAACTTTTCCAATACACAACGATTACAAAATCTAGATAAACAAATACAAACCATATTAGACGAACAAATTTCAACAATTATTCAAGAAGCAGAATCAGAAGTTAAAAACCCAACTCGTAATCAACCATTAAAAAATCTCATCGCTCGTCGTATTTGTCATTATTTAGATAATAAAGGTCAAAGGTCAAAGGTTAAAGGTTAAATTTCTCCTTGTCTCCTTTTCTTCGCACTGATAACTGATAACTGCTAACTGTTCACTGTTATGAACCAACCCATCTCAAACTCAGAATTAACTAATTTACTCGACTGGGAATGTTTAAACGAAACTCAAACCGAGTTATCAACGGAACATTTTCATCAAGCTGCTCGTTTAAGTCAATCAATCAATTTTTCACAACAACGCTGGCAAGTTTATATTAATATTTTAGCGGTTTTAGGTTTTCAAGAATGGCTGAAAGAACGCGCTCCGGATTTACAATTAAGTACAGAACAGTCTTCTATTTGGCAACCTAAATACGCGAATTTACTACCAGCAGCATGTAATATTTTGATTGATAATTTCAAGATTTGCATTATCACCGGTAGTAATTTAATTGATGAACACAGTATTCCCTTTGCTGTATTCGATATTCCTCGTTTTACCGCTCATTTTTATATCCTGATGCAGGTAATAGAAGAAAAAGAGCAGGTAGCTGTAACCGGATTTATCAGTTACGAAGAATATTGTCGCTATCAACAAACAGCACAATTACCAATTCAACCGGATTGGACTTATTCTATTCCTCAGTCTTGGTTTAATTCCCAATCCAATGCTTTATTACTCAATCTCCGTTGTTTATCAGCGGATGCAATTCAATTACCTGTAATTCAAGATAATTCAGAAATTGATAATACAGCATTAAAGCAAAAATTATCAAATATTGAATCTCGACTCCAAAATCAAAATATTTGGCAATTATTAACCGTTCAAGAAGGGATTGATTTACTAAATAATTCAGAATTAGTTAATTGGGTTCACCAAACTATTAAACCTGTACCAATACAACCTTTAATTAATGTTGGTAACTGGTTGAATAATAAAATTGATGAAATAACCCACGAATTAGGCTGGGTATTAATGCCTTCGTTAAGATTATCAGAATTACGCTCTTTAGAAAATTTTGAGCAGGTGAGAACCGGATTAGAACAGAAAGGAGTTCATATTCCTGCGAATGCAAAAGGTGCTTATCGCGATTTGGAATGCAACGAAAATACTAGTTTGAGATTATATGCTATCACCTGGTTATTAAATGAAAATTCAGATAATCCGGAATGGGTATTATTAATTGTTTTAGGTTCTCAACCTCAAAAAATTATGCCAGAAACACTTAAATTAGAAGTACGCGATGAAACAGAGTTGTTATTTGAACAAGAAGTAAAAGATACAACTCAAAGTATTCTTTACGCTCAACTTGTCGGTAACTGGGGAGAACGTTTTTGGATTAACATCATCGTCGATGAAGATACTTTAATTGAAATTCCTCCTTTCGGTTTTGAATTGGAAAAAGAATTTTAATTGGTAATTGGTAATGGGTAATTATAAATAAATTTTAAGTTATTCATATAAATAAATTTTATTCAAGAACTTAAATAAGCAGAATTGAAAAAGTCCTGTGTAATTTATTACAATTACTATTTATAAATTTTTCAATGAATCATAAAATTATGTAAAAAAGTAAAACATTTCTGTCTTGAATACTTTATTTTATATCTAACTATTATCAAATTTATTTATCAGCTTTATTTCTCACCAATTCCCAATACCTAATTACCAATTACCAATTCCCAATTCCCAATAAATAATTATTATTTATGAAAACTAATTCTCATATATTTAATCTTAAAATTCAGAAATTTGAGCAAGTTTGTTTATTCGATTTGTCTTGGGGACAGGGACAAAGATTAACTGCTGAAATTGAGTATCCCAGCTATTTAAATCAGTTACATCAAGAATGGGAACGTGCTTACCTTAATTTTTATCAGTCGGATGAAATGCGAGGGAAAGTTATTGGTGGTGGGGTTGCTGCTATTAGTGTAGATTGGCATGCGGAACTTGTGAAGGCTGAAAGCAAGTTGATGTATCAGTTCCATCGCTGGTTGCGTAGTGTGGAACTGTATGATATTCGTTCCCAAATTGCTGGAGTTTCTCAAGATTTGGTACAGGTTTTTATTAGCTGTACTCCGATGGAATTAGAACGGTATCCCTGGGAAGCTTGGGAAATCGGTACGGAATTTGCTAGTAAAAGTTCGATTCAAATTATTCGCTGTCCTTTAAATATTGCTGTTTCAACAGAAACAAATCAAAATCAAGGTTATCGGAAACGTCCCCGGATTTTAGTGATTTTGGGTGACGATACGGGTTTGGATTTTCAAGTTGATAAAGAAGCTATTAAACCAATTTTAAAAATAGCAGATGTCACATTTGCAGGTTGGCAACCGGAAGATAGACCTTCTCAAGTGATTGGGAAAATTAGCGATGCGATTACTGATGTTAAAGGATGGGATATATTACTTTTTTTAGGACATAGTAATGAAACAGAAATCACCGGGGGTGAATTGGGAATTGCTCCCGGTATTTCAATTTCTATTAACGAAATCGCTCCTCAATTAACTATTGCTAAAAAACAAGGATTGAATGTAGCAATTTTTAATTCCTGTAGCGGTTTAAATATCGCTCAATCGTTAATTGAATTGGGATTTGGACAAGTTGTAGTGATGCGCGAACCCATTCATAATAAAGTTGCTCAGCAATTTTTAGTCAAATTTTTACAGGGTTTAGCCAAACAACTTGATATCTACGCATCGATAGTAGAAGCGCGTCAATTTTTACTCATGGAAAAGAGTCATACTTACCCTTCTGCTTATTTGGTACCCTCGCTATTTTGTCATCCGGGAGCGAAACTATATCGGATTTTACCCGTTCGTTGGAAAGATAAATTACGTCAAAGTTTACCAAATCGCGTTGAAGGAATAGCAATTGCAGTAACTTTATTTTTAGGAATATTTCCCCCAGTTCAAGATACGTTGCTCAATTTAAGGATGCTCAACCAAGCAGTTTACCGCGATGTTACGACACAAATACCCAACCAAGAAGCACCACCAGTCGCATTAGTAGAAATCGACAGCGAATCTATTTACCGCTCTAAAATACCTTATTCCCAACTACTTCCATTTAATCGTAGCTACATTGCAAAATTAATTGATAGCTTAAGAAATTTGAATGCTTCCGTCATCGGAATAGATTTCATTTTCGATTCACCACAGAAAAATGCTCCTTCTGGAGATAAAGATTTGGGTTTAGCGGTACGTCAAGCTGTGGATGCAAATATGTGGTTGATTTTTGGAGCGGTATTGAAACCCAATCGAGAAATCGGGATAAATGAAGCGGTTGGGATTACAAAATGGGATTGGTCTTTACAAGCGTATCTCGATGCTAACCCTCACGTTATCGAATTACCATTATCCGAACGAGATTGTCGTAATGCTTGTCCGTTTTCCTATTTACTCTCTTTAATACAAACTGCAAAATATGAAATCGATGATTTACCCCAACCTAGTACCAATCGAACTACCAATTTACGCGCTCAAACCCTTGATATAATTGAGAATAAGAGTTTAGATAATAGTTTAGATAGAGATAGAAATAAGAGTCATCTATCGCAACTATTAGAATTACCACTAAATGTCATATTTGAGCCGTTAATCGATTATTCCCTTCCTCCGAATCAAGTTTATACAAAAATTCCTGCTTGGAAATTGATAGAAAATCCGAATATTAACGACTTCCCCTTGATGTCTAAGCAGGTAGTTGTAATAGCGGTAGGTGATGACGAAAGATTGGGACTTACAGAGGGACAAACCGATAGATTTAACATTCCCTTTGCTATGAACTATTGGGAATCTCAGCAAAAGTGGTTAACGGGAGGACAATCATTAGCTTACATGACTCATCATCTCTTAAAAAATCGGTTGTTAACTCCCATCCCCGATGTTTTGATGATTGTAGCTGCGATTGTTATCAGTAAAATTACAGTTTATTTTTTACAGAAACAGTCTCCTTTTACTCCCAAAATAAGGCTAAAAATTATTGCCGGTTCCCTCGGAGCAATTACCCTCTATGGTTTAGCGTCATTACAGATTTATATTTCCGCAGCAGTTTTACTACCTTGGCTCTTACCTGCAATCGTTTTTTTGAGCTATATCGTACCTATAACAAGGAAAAATCATGTCTAAATATTTAAAATCCTGTTTCGGTTTAGGACTTATTTCAATTGCAATCGCACTCGGGATGAGTAGTGAAAATCCAGCCATAGCTCAAGTTCGTAGACCCAGACAAAACATCATCAGACGTTGGGTAAATTCAATCTGGGGTCGTCGTCCGAAAAGGTCATTAGGGGCACGTTCCAACATTGTCGCGGTTTCCCCAGGTTTAATTGACACCATTACAGTTTGGCACGATAAACCCATGTTCTTATGGCACAGTAGCTCAAAAAATCAACAAGCTCGTTTAATCGTCCGGGAACGGAACAGTGAAGAAACCTTATGGGAACAAGATGTTAATATCGCAAACCGAAAAGCATTTTATCAAGGTCAACCATTAGAACCAGGAAAAAATTATCAGTGGAAATTAACCGGAACAACATCTTCGATTCCCTGGACTAACTTTCAAATTATGCCAGAAAATCAACGCGCTCAAATAAAAGCAGATTTACAAAGATTAGAACAAAAATCCTTAACTGATAATACTTCTGAAGAAACAGCAAAAATCAAAGCCGAATACTTCCTCAATCGTTCAATTAATCAAAGTAATGAATATCTTTGGTCGGATGGATTACAAGCTCTTTATCAAGTCAAACAACCATCTACAGATTTTATTAAGAATCGACAACAATTGATAACTAATATTTTGACCCCAGTTAGAACGAGTAGGAAAAAATAAGGGGATAAGGAGATGGGGAGATAAGTATTTGTAGGGTGCTGTGACGCTTTTATAAATTAAATCAAATAAACCGATATTTATTTATAAGCGTCACGCACCATCAATATGTTAATCGGTAATCAATAATGAGAAAATAATTTATGAATTATAAAATCAATACAACAAATCAAATTTATAATTTATTTTTAGGAATAACAACTTTCTGTACCGTCATTTCTTCCACCAATCTCGTATCCGCTCAAATCATTCCTGACAACACATTACCTAACTATTCCGAAGTCGGAATAGAAGGAAATATTACCAAAATTGAAGGTGGAACTCGAAGGGAAGGGAATTTATTTCATAGTTTTGAGAAATTTGGAGTTTCCACAGGTACGGAAGCACATTTTAATAACGCTACCGATATTCAAAATATTTTTACTAGAGTTACGGGGAAATCATTTTCTGATATTGATGGGTTAATTAAAGCGAATGGTGCAGCTAATTTGTTTTTGATTAATCCGAATGGAATTATCTTTAATAGAAATGCAAAATTAGATATTGGTGGTTCGTTTGTTGGGAGTACTGCTGATAGTTTAATATTTCTGGATAACGTTGAATTTAGCGCTGTAAATCCTGTTGATAAATCATTATTAAGTGTCAATGTTCCTTTGGGATTACAGTATGGAACAAATCCCCAAATAATTGTTAATCAATCTATTGCAAAAAATAGTCAAGGTGATTTGATTGGTTTGGAAATAAAACCTGATAAAACATTAGGATTAATCGGTGGTGATGTCGTTTTCAATGGTGGAGTAGCGAGCGCTGAAGGTGGAAGAATTGAGTTAGGGGGAATCAAAACTCAAGGAACAGTTGGAATAAACGGTACTGGAAATAGTTTAGATAATCTTAATTTTGATTTTCCTTTAAATGTAGAAATAAGTGATGTTTCTTTAGGTGGTTCAATCATATCTAATGGTGAAATAGCAGTTAATAGCAAAAATTTTCAACTTACAAGGAATAGTAGTTTATTAGTTCAAGAAAATATTAATATTAATGCTACAGACAGTATTGATTTAAAAGATAAAAGTTTCATTACTACCGTAACTACTTCTCAAACAACTAAGCAAGGAGGAAATATTAATTTAACAGCTAAAAACTTTTTAATTCAAGATGGAGCAACTGTAAGTTCTGGAACTTCTAATGAAGCAAATGGTGGAGATATAACTATTAATGCAAAAAATATAGAGTTGATTGGTGAAAGTCAAGATGAATCTACTTTTAGTGGTTTATTTTCTCAAGTAGGTTCTGGTTCGACGGGAAATGGTGGAGATATTCTGATTAATACTAATAATTTACTTCTAAAAGATGGAGCAAATATAAGTAATAATGTGTTTGGTCAAGGCAAGGGTGGAAATCTAACGGTTAACGCAAATAAAATACAGCTTACTGGTACTACTAAAAACGGTCAATTAGAAAGTAGGTTATCAACTTTAGCTGGTGATTCAATAGGAGATGCTGGAGATATTAGCGTTAATACTAATTCTCTAGTTATAGAGGATGGCGCAAGTTTATTAAGCGCTACATCTAATGAAGGAAACGGGGGTAACTTGATAGTAAATGCTAACTCCTTACTTTTAAAAAATGGAGGAAATGCTACAACTATTACATCTGGTTCTGGCAAAGGTGGTAATTTAATCGTTGATGCTCAAAATATACAAATAATTGGTGACACTAAAGATAGTCCAATTGATAGTTCTTTAAGTACTTTAACAGGTTCTAGTTTGACAGGAGATGCTGGAGAAATTCGTATTAAAACTGATTTCTTACTGCTGACAAATGGAGCAGGAATTGGAAGCTCTACTTCAGGTACAGGGAAAGGTGGTAATTTAGCAATTGATGCTCGAAATATTCAATTATCTGGTAAAAATTCCAATGGTATGTCATCTAAGTTTATTACTTCTGCACTTTTTGAAGCAATAATAGATTCAGGAGATATTCGGATTAATACAGATGATTTAATATTAAAAGATGGTGCATTGATTATTAGTACTAACTCCGGTAACGGTAAGGGGGGTAATATAACTATCAATGCACGAGATATAAAATTTTTAGAAGATAGTAATTTATTTGCTTCTACTTTAGAAAATTCTACAGGAAATGCTGGAAATATTCAGATAAAAACTGATTCTCTCCAGTTAACAAATGGTTCGCAAATTAATAGTTCTACATCCGGTCAAGGTAATGGTGGAAATTTAATAGTTGATGCTGGAAATATTCAATTATCTGGTACAACTACAGATGGTAAATTTCCTAGCGGTTTAATTTCTTCTGCTCAAGTAAATGCTAGCGGAATCGCTGGAAATTTAAATATTAAGACTGATAATTTACAAATTCAAAATGGTGCTGGTGTCTCGGTTGATAATCTGGGAACGGGAATAGCAGGAAACCTTGATATTAAATCTAATTCTGTAGAGCTTGATGAAGGTAAAATTCAAGCAGTTACTTTTTCTAATAATGGAGGTAACATCAATCTAGATATCGCAGACCTTTTACTAATGCGTAACGGTAGTGAAATTACTGCTACTGCTGGTTTACAAAATGCTGGTGGAAATGGTGGGAATATTAATATCAATGCTCCAAATGGTTTTATCGTCGCAACTCCAAATCAAAACAGCGATATCACTGCAAATGCATTTGAAGGAATTGGTGGAACAGTAAAAATTGATGCTACTGGTATTTTTGGAATGGTATCCCGTAGCAGGGAAGATTTAGTCAGTCTATTAGGAACTAACAACCCACAAGAATTAGACCCATTTCAACTACCAACAAACGATATCACCGCAATTTCCCAACAAAACCCCGATTCTAGCGGAACAGTAGAAGTTATTATTCCCGAAACCGACCCCAACAATAGTTTAGTTGAATTACCGAAAATCCCAATCGAAACAAAAGTAGTTAATACTTGTGCTACTCCGGGTTACGCTCAAAGCAGTTTTACAATAACTGGAAAAGGTAGTTTACCACCGAATCCTTCTCAACCTTTAACCGGAAGAATTAATCAAACTAAATTAGCGACTTTGGATGAAGTTGAAGAAACCAAAGTAGAACCAAGAAGAATTAATAAAAAATCAGAAAGAAAACAAATAGTTGAAGCACAAGGTTGGATAAAAAATAAAAACGGTGAAATATTCCTTGTTGCTAATCCTCCTCTAAATAATAACTATCAAAATCAAGCAAATTCTTATAATTGCAAAGTTGGTAATGGGTAAAGCTAATAAATCCTTGTAGGGTGCTGTACTTTCATATAAATTAAGTTAACTAAACCAATATTTATTTACAAGCGTCACGCACCATAAATATGGTAATTGATAATAGATAATTGGTAATGGATTCTTATGAACAATCAAATTAGAAAATCGAATTGTATTTATAATTTAATTTTCGGAATCACAACTTTTTGTACCGTCATTTCTTCCACCAATCTTGTATCCGCTCAAATCACTCCCGACAACACTTTACCCAACAATTCCGAAATCGGAATAGAAGGGAATATTACAAAAATCAACGGTGGAACCACTGCTGGAAGTAATTTATTTCATAGTTTTGAAAAATTTGGAGTTTCCACGGATACGGAAGCTCATTTTAATAACGCTACCGATATTCAAAATATTTTTACTAGAGTTACGGGGAAATCATTTTCTGATATTGATGGATTGATTAAAGCCAATGGTGCAGCTAATTTGTTTTTGATTAATCCCCACGGAATTGTATTTGGTGAAAATGCGAGATTAGATATTGGTGGTTCATTTGTAGGGAGTGCTGCTGATAGTTTTAAATTTCCTGGTAATGTTGAATTTAGTGCTGTAAATCCACAACAATCACCTTTATTAAGCGTCAATTTACCTGTAGGTTTGCAATCTAAAACGAATTTAACAAATCTTACAGTGGAAGAAAATAGGGTGCAAACTGACTTAAATTTAGAAGATGTGAAGGTCGAAAAAACTTTACGAATACAAGATATGGTAAAAGTTATTCCCAACACAATCCCAGTCGATACCAAAATCACCAACACTTGCTCGATACCAGGTTACGCTCAAAGCAGTTTTACAATTACCGGAAAAGGTAGTTTACCACCAAGTCCTTTTGAGCCTTTAACGGGAAGATTAAATCAAACGAAATTAGCAATTTTGGATAAAGTTGAAGAAACTAAATTACAACGAAGCAGAATCAATAAAAAATCAGAAATTAAGCAAATTGTTGAAGCACAAGGTTGGATAAGAAATAAAAACGGTGAAATTTTCCTCGTCGCTAATCCTCCTCAACATTCAAATATTCAAACCATGAAAAACCCTAATTATTGTTCGTAGTTGCGCTTTAGCGCCAAAACACCTAAGATTCCTACCTACTTATCTAAATAAATCGAAAATAATAAATCTAACTAAATCAAATTCTCCTATGAAATCTACCAGATACCAAAAACGTTTATTCAAGTTCATTTCACCGATGGTGTTAACTGCAATGTTATGCGTTACATCACCCGGTTTTGCTCAAATCCCGAATTTAACGAATTCAAATAAGTTAACTCAATTAACTAAATCTCAAATCATTGCTCAAAATCAATCCCCATTATCCATCGAACAACAAGCGCGATCGCACTTTAACAAGGGTGAGTTTTCCCAAACCGTGCAACTGTTTCAGGAATTGGTGGAAAAATACGCAGCTTCCGGAAATACTACTCGTCAAGCTTTGAGTTTGAGTAATTTATCTCTGAGCTATCAACAACTTGGACAGTGGAATAATGCAACACAAAGCATAACTAAAGCAGTTAATTTATTAGAAAATATTGAAAATCCCACCAATCAAACAGATTTAGCGTTAGCTCAAGCTTTTGATATCCAAGGTGGATTACAGCTAGCAAGGGGACAAGCAAATCCCGCTCTGGAATCCTGGAAAAGCGCAACCGATATCTACACTAAATTAAATAAACTCGCACAAGTACTAACCACTTATACCAATCAAGCTCAAGCATTACAAAATTTAGGTCTTTATCGTCGCGCTATTACTCTACTCGAAACAGCTTTAAAATTACCAACCAATTCCACAAACGGGAATACTTTACTATTACAAAATCATTTACAAAAAATTTCTGCTTCTCCCGAAACTGCTATCGCTCTACATACCTTGGGAGATTCTTTACGAGTCGTCGGGAATTTTTCTCAAGCTCAATTGGTTTTACAGCAAAGTCTCACAGCAGCAAAACAGTTAAACTTACCCGATATCGTTACATTATCCCAGCTTGGTTTGGGTAATACCGCTCGCGCTCAAATCAATCAAGATAAACCCAATAAAAGTACAGCTAACTCTCAAGCAGAACAGACAGCAATAAAATATTATCAACAAGCTGCTACATCGGATTCAGAAAATTTCCGAGTGCTTTCTCAAGTCAATCAACTGAGTTTACTAGTTGATATTAACAAAATAGACCAAGCTAAAACTCTTATTCCGCAATTAAAACAGAAAATCGATACATTACCTCCGAGTCGTAGCTCCATCGAAGCAAGATTGCATCTCGCTCATGCCATGATGCAAATTAATAAACAAAATAATACAATTCCTATACGTGAAATAGCTGATAATTTAGCAGTCGCAGTACAACAAGCAAAAGAACTTTCCCATCCACGATTGCAAGCAGATGCTTTAATTAGTCTGGGGAATATATACGAACAAACCCAACAGTGGCAAGAATCAGAAACATTAACCCGACAAGCATTACAATTAGCTCAACAGGTCAACGCTAACGATATTACCTATCGTTCCCAATGGCAATTAGGAAGAGTACTCAAAGCTAAAGGTGAAACACAACAAGCAATTGATGTATATCAACAAGCAGTCAGCAGCATCAAATCCTTACGAGCAGATTTAGCTTCAGCTAGTCCCGACGTACAATTTTCCTTTCGAGACGAAGTTGAACCAATACACCGTCAACTTGTCAGTTTATTAGTAAAATCCAATCAAAAAGATAATCTCAAAAAAGCACGAGATATCATCGAAGCATTGCAACTAGTTGAACTCGACAACTTTTTTCGCGAAGCTTGTTTAAACGCAAATCCCGCTCAAATAGACAAAGTTGATGAAACAGCAGCAGTAATTTATCCGATTATTTTAGAAGATGAACTCGCTATTATTGCTAGCTTACCTAAATCAAATAATCTATCTCAAAATAAATCGCAGAAATCAGAAAACCGAGACTTTCGTTACTATAAAACCGCAATCAACAAACAAGAAATCGAAAAGCTGACATCCAGTTTACAAAACGATTTACAACAACCCACAGCGATTGACTTAACCCTTCCCCAACTGCAAAAAATTTATGATTTAGTAATTCGTCCCGAAGCAGATGCTTTAAAAGCAAGTAAAGTCAAAACATTAGTATTTGTATTAGACGGGGTTTTGAGAAACATACCCATGGGAGCATTACACGACGGTAAAAACTTTCTCGTAGAAAACTACAGTATTGCTCTCACACCAGGATTACAATTATTAGCACCCCGAACTTTAACAGAAAGACGTTTAGAAGCATTAGTAGCAGGATTAAATCAAGCTCGTCTGGAATTTCCTGCATTACCCTACGTCGAAAACGAAGTCGAAAAAATCAAATCAAAACTTCCCACCCAGGTTTTATTTAATCAGAAATTTACTAATAATGCTTTCGAGGACAAAGTACCAGCAATTTCTTATCCGATAGTACATTTAGCAACCCACGGTCAATTTGGTTCCACAGCAGAAGAAACATTTATTCTCACCTGGGACGACAAAATCAAAGTTAATCAACTCAGCAGCATATTAAAAACCGGAGAAATATCCAGAGATAACCCATTAGAACTACTCGTACTCAGCGCTTGTGAAACAGCATCAGGAGACAACCGTTCCGCACTCGGACTAGCAGGAGTAGCAGTACGTTCCGGAGCCAGAAGCACCATCGCAACATTGTGGAGAGTCAACGACGAAGCTTCAGCGTCATTAATCAGTCAATTTTACGAACAATTATCCAAAACAAACGAAACAGGAATATCCAAAGCAGAAGCATTACGACAAGCTCAATTGAATATCTTGAAAAATCCCGACTATCAAGCACCATATTTCTGGGCCGCTTACGTGTTGTTGGGAAATTGGACGTGAGAGTTATGAGTAATGAGTTATGAGTAATGAGTTATGAGTTATGAGTTATGAGTAGTGAGTAGTGAGTAGCGAATTATGAGTAGTGAGTTATGAGTTATGAGTTATGAGTTATGAGTTATGAGTTATGAGTTATGTCAGAAACCCGGTTTCTTGTGGTGAGATGATTTTATCGTTGCGAAATCACACAGAAACCGGGTTTCTTTTAGCTGCTCCCAATTACCAATACCCAATACCCAATACCCAATTACCAATTTCCAATTACCCATTAGCAATTCTTGCATAAGTAATTCTCCGTCAGAAATATATAAAATTAGCCGAACAATAGGGAGGAAGTATTTTGACGGAACAGGTTTATACATCTGAAAAACTTGCTCAAATGCATCAATCTTTATGGGAATGCGTTTTGCAATTTGCTCAGTTTTCAGCAATGCAGGAAAGACATCGAATTGCACGAGATTTACATGATTCTTTGGGACATTCTCTGACAGGACTTAATTTTCAATTACAAACTGCAATCCAACTTTGTCAACCTGAATCTTATCAAGCTCAAGAGTTTTTAAACGAAGCACATAGATTGGTAAAAGTAGCTTCTCAGGAAGTTCGTCAATCGGTAAAAGCATTACGTAATGATGAGTTAGAAACTCAATCTTTGGAAACGTTGATTGAGTCTTTAATTAATAATTTTGAGCAAAATACAGGAATTTTACCGGAAGTTGAGATTAATTTATCAACAGCAATTCCATCGCAATTCGTAACACCTATATATAGAATTATTCAAGAATCACTAAATAATGTTTGTAAATATGCTGTAGCAACAGCAGTAAATATTTCTATTTCTTATATTTATGAAAATTCCGAAAAATTGTATTTAAAAATTGAAGATAATGGTAGAGGATTTGACCCAGAAAAGGTTTGTGGTGGATATGGATTACAAGGAATACAGGAAAGAATTAATTTTTTACAGGGGAATTTTCAATTAGAATCGCAACCGGGACGCGGTTGTTGTATTACTGTTGAAATTCCCATACATATATCAAATAATCCAATTGATTTTGATAATTTTCAATCTATTAAACGAAAAGAGAATAAAGATAATTTTTCTAAATTAGATATTATCTCTGTTGATAATGAAACTCAAAAAGTAGAAGAATCAATAGTTTATCCAATCAATATAAATTCCGAACATCAAACATACAATTCTAATTCTAATTCTAATTCTATAAAAATTGGTGAATGGCAACCTCTGAATTTGAATTATCTTTTATAACTACGGTACTTATATAATTCTCACGAAACTTTGGTGGTGCGTGACACTAGAAAGTAATTATTACACTACGTTCAAAGCTAATCAAAGTGTCACAGCACCCTACAAAAATATTTCAACGAAAGAACATTACCAATTACCAATTCCCAATTCCCTATTCCCAAATTATAAATATGATTAAATTACTACTCGTAGACGACCAAACTATAGTTCGTCAAGGTTTGAAAGCAATATTGAGCTTGGAATCTGATTTTGAAATTGTCGGTATAGCTGAAAATGGAGAACAAGCAATTGCACAAGTTGAGAAATTAGAACCCGACGTTATCTTGATGGATGTCCGAATGCCAATTATGAATGGTAGTACAGCGACTCGGATTATTTGCGAAAGATTTCCCTCCAGCAAAGTTTTGATTTTAAGCACCTTTGATAACGATAACGATGTAGAAGAAGCAATTCAAGCTGGTGCAAAAGGTTATTTACTTAAAGATATGCCAGCTTCTGAGCTAGTAAATGCGATTCGCTGCATCAATCGCGGCTACACTCAATTAGCACCTGGTGTTCTCGAAAAAGTTGTTACTCAAAAATTACGAGTATCTAATCTACCCAAGTCGATGGATTCATCCTTATCTATTTTGACACCGAGGGAATTAGACGTAGCTCGTTTAGTAGCTCGGGGAGCAACAAATCACGAAATTGCTGAAGAACTCTGTATAACCACAAGTACCGTTAAAACCCATATCAACAGTATTTTTAATCGTCTCAATTTGAAAAATCGAGCGCAACTCGCTATTCATGCAGCTTTGTCAGAGGAAAAGTTAATGACGTTATCTTCGATTTAGAAAGATTTCACTCCTATCTTTATTAAATTAAGGAGAAAAGAGGGATAAGAATAAATTATAGGAAATTTCTGATTTATAGGGCGATCGCCTTATCAATCACAAATAATTTTTTGGTTCTGCATTTTTTTATCCGTTTACCTTTGGTTCCAGAGTATTGATATTTGATTTCTAAATGGCTTGAAAATATAATTTAGAACTAATAATATAAATGTACTATAATAAATTAAAACCTGAAATATAAATTTTAAATTCTTTTATATATGTTCTCGAATCGCAGAAATTCTCAACAGAACCAAAGTCCTACGCTTTTTCGACATGGTGACGTTTTATTATCTCCCATTGCTACTATTCCGACTGGGGTACAAAAGCTTGCTGGTACAACTTTGGCTCATGGTGAAGTTACCGGACACAGCCATCGTATTCAGCAAAAAGATGCGGTTCAGTTATGGGGAAGAGGTAACGAACTGTTTCTGGAAGTAAAGGAAGCAAGCGTAACTTTGATTCATGAAGAGCATCGAGCAATTGAATTATCTCAAGGTGTTTATCGGGTTTGGAAACAAAGAGAATATCGTCCCGATGCTTATGTAGAGGTTGAAGATTAATGCGAACTATGATGTCCGGGGGACGTATTCCCAAAAGATTAGTTAAACAGCGACCTTATGAAAATAATCAACCTGTAGCTCCGGAATTAGCTCGAAAACTTATCCTCGAACATCGTGGATGGAATGGAATGCGGGTCGATGGTCATTTAAATTTAAGCGGTGCATCGCAGCTTTATAATTTACCTGAAAATCTTACTTGTGAAAGTCTTGATATTAGCGATTGTGTGAATTTAACTAATCTTCCCAAAGGTCTTCACGTTACTCGTTGGATTGAGTTAGCTGGAAGTGGGATTACAAGTTTGGGAAAAGGACATGGTTTTGTTTTGCGGTTTAGAGGTGTACGGGTAACTGACCGGATTGCTTTTGAATCGGATGCTTTGAGTGGACAAGATATTTTAAATGTCGAAAATGTTGAATTACGTCGGGTGTTGATTGAGCGTTTGGGATACGAAAAATTTGTGCAGCAGGTTGGGGGATTAATTCGTCATCGAGATAGAGATGCTGGGGGAGAGCGTCAACTTGTATATATTCCCTTTGAAGATGATGAAGCTCTAATGATTTTGAAAGTGATTTGTCCATCCACCGGACATACTCATGTATTGCGAGTTCCTCCCTACATGCAAAATTGCCATCAAGCAGCCGCTTGGATTGCTGGTTTTGATAATCCCGATGATTATCATCCGTTGATTGAAGCGTGATTGGGAATTGGGGATTGGGGATTGGGGATTGGTAATTCGTGAGAGTAATGAGTAATGAGTAATGAGTAATGAGTAATGAAATATTAAAGATGTAGTGGGAGTGTCTCGCTCCCTATCTTCTCCTTATCTCCCTCCCTCTCTCCCTCCCTCCCTCATTCCCTCACTCAACTCACAACAGCAGGTTGCACAAAACGCTTGATTTGACCGCAAGCGATATAAGACTTACCGTCGGGGCCGGTTTTAATTTCTTCTACTACATAAAGCATTCCTTCTTCACGAACCGAACGGGGGAAACGCATGTTCCAATCGGGTTCGTATCCGTCAGCAACTACTCTAGCTCGCAATTTTTTACCGTCTTTGACGCACTGAACCAGAACACCATTATCTACAGAATCTGTAGTGGGAAGGTCAGCAGCGCTAGCGGGACCTTTGGAAGCTTTAGCATTGCTAGTTCTCCTTACCTGTCTGGGAGCAGCAAATTTATCTGCTTCACCAGGTTTCGCTAAACGATTGATTTTACCAGTTACGCGATAAAAACTACCGTTGCTCGAAAGTTCTAATCCTTCAACAATATAGCTCGCTCCTTCTGCACGAATCGAACGAGGGAACTGAACATTTTTGGTTGAATCATAACCATCAGATTTAACTTTCACCCTTAACTTACCCTTCTCCCGAACGCAATATAATTCCACACCAGAACCAGTTTCACTTACCGTTGGCATTGAATATATTTCCGCACCAGCAGTCACACCACGACCAACCAACTCGCTACGATTGCGGGTCATTGCTTGATAAGTTTGGTCGCGGAGTTCTTTACGTCCTGCATTACCCAACGCTCTTTGAGCAATTTGTTGAGCAAAATATTCAAGCTGGTCTATTTCTTCAGCTATTTCAAAATTCTCGTTTAAACCTTTATTTCGTAAGTCCTCTACAAGCAAACGCAGCACTTGTTCGGCTTCGGAATGCTTACCATGTTCGGCTAGTTCCAGAGCAGTTTCTTTGGCTTTAGCGATAGTCAAGCGGCTCAAATCCAGCATGACATCACTCGAAGAAGCAAAAGCTGATTCCTCAACCGTACCAACTTTAGCAACAACGTCTACTGTTCCGGAGACGGATTGAATTACATTATCTTGAACCACATCAGCCGTGTAATGTAGTTTCATTATGGGTAAATTACCAATGGGAGCATCAGTAATATCAACACTTAATCCTAAAAGTTTATCTTCACCCTCGTATAATTCACCTAGAGTAATTACAGATTGACCGGTATTATTTTGGTCAACTTGAGCCAAACTTAAGGTATCGGCAAAATTCACACCATCAGCTAATTCAAGAGTCACTTTCAGATTCTGACCAACCACTGCTCTGAGACTATCTAGCTCAATACTAAAAACTTCAGAAGCTTCATCGATACTTTGAATAAAGTAAAAGTTGCCATTCGCAGCCCTTGCCATCCCAATCAAAAGGTCTTCATTGAAACCTTGAGCAAAACCCAAAGTTGTTGTGATAATACCTTCTTCAGCTTTTTGTGCTGCCGTTGCTGTCAAGATTTGCGGGTCTATAACACCCATATTGGCGCGACCATCAGTCAGTAGAAGCACGCGGTTAATCTTTTGGCTATCAAGCTGATTTTTTACATGCTCGCAACCTTGGAGCCATCCACCAGATAAGTTTGTAATACCTCCCGCTCTAACTCTGCGTATCGAATCTTTGAGTGCAGACTTATCGGTAACAGACTGAGGTGGTATGACCGTATCAATTCTATCGTCGTAAACAACCACCGAAAGCACATCATCTGTTTCCAATTCATCAACAACAGATTCAGCAGCCTTAAGAGCGTGATGTAAAGGGGCACCAGCCATAGAACCGGAACGGTCAATGACCAGAGAAAGATTGAGATTGCGTCTGGGAGATTCAAGTATGTCAGCAGCCCGAAAACGCAGTAATAAATTAGCTTTTAAAGACTTTCCCGCAGGTAAAATAGCTTGGTCAAAATCGTAACTTGTATTTATCATGATGTTAAATATTTAAATGATATTTAATGGGATTTGATGATATTTTGATTGCTTAGAAATCAGCCGTTTTAGAATTTGGAAACAATAAGTGTCGTGCTTAGGATACCCAAAATTATTCTTGAAATTAACATCTTGGTGACCTCACCCCTCTCCTTCTAGCCCTCTTAAATTTAATTTTATAAACATCTCCTCAGAGTCAATTGGCATTCCTATGTTAAAAATACTTGGAAAGTGACAGAACAAAGGTAAGATGATATGCTCTTTAAAAGTTTAAATTTTCCGTCATCAAATAGCAGAAAAGCACAGGTAATAAAGCCTCGCAAATTCGTAAACCGTGCGTTGTCTTTGGTTGCAATTTCCGGAAGTAGTAGCGTAATTGCAAAATCTATATCAGCATCAGCAAGAGATAACCGAGGTACTAAAAAAGAGAGTCCTAGGGACGCACAGCAGTCCGATATCTTGACGCTGGAAGAAATTCTAACTTTCCCCGATGTACCGGGCAACCGTCGTGTTTTATATGGTTCAGACCCTTCCCAGTTCGGCGAACTCTATCTACCACAGAAACCCGGACCGCATCCTGTGGTAGTCCTCGTCCACGGAGGCTGTTGGCTGGCAGAATACGGACTAAATCTTATGGGACAAATGGCTGCGGCTTTGAAAGAGGAAGGTTTAGCTGTATGGAATTTGGAATACCGTCGGCTCGGTAATGGGGGTGGTTGGACGGGAACCTTTGAGGATGTCGCTCTGGGGACAGACTTTCTCCGAACGATTGCACCACAATTCAATCTCGACCTCTCCCGTCTCGTAACTGTGGGTCATTCAGCAGGGGGACATTTAGCACTGTGGCTGGCTGGACGACGTAACCTTCCAAATACCAGTTCGCTATACAAAGATAACAGCTTGCCCGTTCGCGGTGTCGTGTCCTTGGCCGGTATTCCTGACCTGATTACCGGAGTGGAGCAGAATATTTGTCTCGGGTCTATCCAGCAGCTTGTTGGTGGACTACCTTCGGAAGTACCTGGTAGATATAAACAAGCTTCACCCCGCGAGTTACTACCCTTGAAAGTGCCACAATGGCATCTGTCCGGTAAAGAGGATGAAATCGTACCTACTTCATACATCAAAGAATATGTGAAAGTTGCTAAACGATACGACCAGGTATATTTAGATGTACTCCGCAATGCCGGACATTTTGAGCTAATCTACCCCAATACGTCTACCTGGTCAAAAGTGCGACATGCTATTAAGGATATTTTGCAGCGAAACCCAAAAGCGCCTTAAGAGAGTCCGTTCGGCTTTCGAGATGTTTCAAGATTCTAAGGGAATTTGGACGATACACCAGAAGAGGAAGACGATGAAATTAACCCGCCCCAATGTAACAAAATATAAATAACGAGACCGAAACGTTATCTTAATCCCTTATTATGATAAGAATTTTTAATATTGACTGAGATAACTGAATTTAAAAAATAAAACTTCGGGAATAGTTATACATTTCGAGCTAAGATGTAAGCTTTTGGAATCGGAAGTTGATTAAACAGCGCTTGTTATGGATGATAACTTTTTTCAAGGGATTGGGGTATTACGTGGAGAAGTCATTGAGGAGATGGAGGAGGAGAGGGAGAGACTTTATATCTCTATCAAAACTGCTACGTCAACGAAAAGATATCAGTTGTTTTTCACTCCACGCTATCGTAGGTCGTTACAGGCATTAAAGCTGGAAATTAAGAATAACGGTAATAATCAAAGATTAATTGTTTATCCCAAAATTCTTCATTTACCAGGAAGGGATAAACCACACCAGGTTAGATTCCAGCTTGTGGGTTTTGATAATGGTTCAAATCAAGGTGTAGCCGAACTTGCTGATTTTGAATTCAAACTGGCTGGTAAATGGCAATTCATCGCTGTTTGTAGAACCCCAGTTGTCAGCGTTCACAGAAATTTCAGCGAAAGTGACTTGGAGTATTATAAATCCTTGGAGCCAGATAAACGTAAGAAATACGCTCAAGCATCTCATGTACCCTTATTGTGGAGAGATTCTCCCGTTCCTCCCTTCCGCTTCAATCCAAAGGTGGAGAAAGACCAGCAAGGGGAAACCTATTTTGTAAAAATCAAAGCCAAGTTTTTACCAGATAGGGATTTATTCGGTTTTGATAGTTTAATTGGTGTTCCGACTACGGAATTGCCTAAATTTATTAAATTCAAGGATAAGACCAAGACTAAACCTGACTTTAGGAAATCGGAGTACAAGAAATCGGAGTTTAAGAAACCCGAATTTAAGAAGCCCGAATTCAAGAAACCAGACCAAAATAAACCTGCTCCTGCAAAACCCAAGCTAAAAAGTAACAAGAATCAAGAATCGAAGCCTGACAACAATTCGGAAGCGGTTGAAACTGAATAGTAAGAGTGGTGGGTGTTGATAATAAAAAGTTATTTTTGAGCATCCACCGAATCATGATTCAAATGTTATTCAACTAAAACAAATAAAACAAATAAAGCGGAATTACATATAAGTTAAAATTATCATTAGTTTGGCGATCGCGGCAAAATGGCTTATGATTCATATTCTGAAATTTCAGCGACGAATTTCCCGCATATTTAGAATCCGATAAATTAAAGCCCTAATTAACTAACTTTTTCAAGCTTCATGGAATTCCAAGACATCAGTTTAATTAACGGATATCACGCTCACGTTTATTTTAATGAATCCACCTGCAAGCAAGCAGCTGTGTTGTGTGAAGAAGCAGGAAATTTATTTTCGGTACAAGTAGGTCGAGTACATCGTAAACCAGTTGGGCCTCATCCTTCTTGGAGTTGTCAGCTTGCTTTTGATAAAAATCAATATGCTGATTTAATATCTTGGCTGGCTTTAAATAGAAAAGGTTTAACAATTTTAATTCATCCGCTCACCGGAGATGATTTAATAGACCATACCGACTACGCTTCCTGGATGGGAGAACAACAAGTTTTGAATCTTGATTTTTTACGTAGCTTGCAGAAGTCGTAGAAGTAAGAAAGAGGGAGTGAGGGAGTGAGGGAGTGAGAGAAAAACTCATTACTCATTACTCATTACTCATTACTCACCCAATCCCTAATCAAAATTCCACTGGATACTTCAATGTAGATAACATCTGCTTCATTTGTTCTCTTCCAGATGCAAAAACTTTTTCTACAGAAGGTTTTTTCGACAACCTTTCAAAATAAGCTGTCAAATTCTGTAAATGCTGGTAATCGTAAACAATCCGTAAATAAGAAAGAGTGGGAGCAGCGCTACAGTCAGCTAATGTAAACGCATCTCCTACCAACCAGGTACGATTGGCTAATTTCTCATCGAGTAAATTACAAGCTTCCTCTAACAACCGCTTAGCTTTGACAACCTCTTTTTTTCCTCTTTCGACCGGTGGAAGTTGACTATCTTTAAATAATGCTTCTCTTCCACCGTTAATGTAAACATCAATAATCCGTTCGAGCATTCGCATTTCTAAATTAACTTTAAAATCTTTGGGAATTAACGGAATATCCTGTTGATAACTATCCAAATATTCAATCTGGATACTCGCTTCTAAAAGTACTTCCCCATCATCCGTTATCAAAGTCGGGATTTTTCCAAACCGATTTATCTGTAAATATTGATTTCTCGATTCTGCATCAAACAGGTTTACTTCAATTGGAGTAAAATCCAACTCTTTTTCGTAAAGAGCAATTAATACCCGTTGAGAATAAGACGAAGCCGGAGCGTAATAGAGTTTCATTTTTGATTTAATCCTAGATTAAAGACGATGAAAATAGACTAAAGTCAATTAATTGACATTTATTAGTATATTTTTAGACTATTAAAACTGAATAAGTGCTTTTTTAGTCAAATATAATTTTATTTTTGTAAAGAAAAAATAAAAAGTTGATATATTCCGAAGGCGGAATAGTAGTATTTACTTACAGGGTGAATTGGTGATGACAGATGATAGGAACGGTTAAAGCAGGAAAATTATTAGGTATCTCAGACCGTCGAGTAAGGGAACTGATTTATAAAGGCAGAATCCCCGGAGCTTCTAAGATTGGTGGAAGTTGGGTAATCCCGACTGTAAATGGTTATCCAAAGATTAAAGAAGCTTCTCGCGGTCCTAAACCAACCTGGAAGAAAGTTAAGATTCCCGCTCAGAATGTTATCAACATCAATCGTCGATTCATAGGAAAGAAAATGAACGACGGACAGTATGCTCCACCTATTAGTGTTAAATGTAGGAATAAGAATACTTATTCAAACGAAGTTTATATTCCTGGACCTTGCCTCTTAACCTATGATTTTGAAAATCCTCAAAGTGACTGTGGTGCAACCGCATGGCTGCTTACCTTTGATGAACCGTTAATTAGAGATGGCTGCACTTTTAAGGAAATAATGGCCAAAAATCCCAAATCAGTTAAACGAAAAACCAAATCTAAAAAAGCTTCAAGAAAAGGTTTTAATAAGAAAGCTAAAAATATTAAAGATGCTGCTTAATTGAAAACGATTAATTTGAATTAAGCAGCATTTTGAACTGATGATCCACACCCGACCGGTGAAAACAGTTAACTGTTAACTGTTTCTGCTCCTCGAACTCTATCAATTATAAATTCTACATCTTGAGGAATTTCATCTCCTCTCCAAGCTACGTGTCCATCTGGTCTGACCAAGACGAAAGCACGTTCGTAAAGTTGTGCAATTTCAGGATTGTTGATTTGATGAGTTGTTAAAGGAATTTGTTTTTGATGACAGATTTTCGTTAATTGTTCAATTCCAGAGTTGGAATTTGAATTTGAATTAAAGCACATTAACGTAAATCCATGACCGAATAAATCCAAAGTTGATAATCCAGGTTTTAACCAAGCGTGTGGAGCGCGACAACCGGGATAGCTGCTTTGCGTCCAATCTTGGGAATTATCTAATAGTGGTATTTCATCGGCAATTACAATCGGAGACTTATAACGCAAACCGAGGTGAACACCAGGAGCATCAAATTCTTTTTTGACTCCACTTTTTTCCATACCTTCAGCCATTTGTTTCCGAATTGCTTCACCTTTAGGAGAATTACTTGCAATTTCGGGAGGAATACCGCGTTTTTGAGTTCTTTGTAAATTAGCGTTTGCTGCTTCGAGGTTCTGTACCGCTATCGGACGACGTTCGGTTTCATAGGTATCGAGTAAATTTTCTCCTCCCCAACCTTTAATAGTGGCTGCGAGTTTCCATCCTAAATCAACAGCGTCACCAATTCCGGTATTCATTCCAAAACCACCGGAAGGGGAAAGTGTATGAGCGCAATCACCAATGAAGAAAATGTTCCGATAACGGAATTGTTTAGCAACTCGGTGGGTTAAACGCCAGGGAAGGTTTGAAATTATTTCTACAGGGGTATCTATAGAGATAGCTGCTTTGATTGCTGTATAAGCATCATGAATTTCGCCATTTTCTTTGGGTTTGAGAATTAAGCGATATTGTCCTTTTCCATCAACTGCTCGTAATGGTTCTTGGATAATTGGATTAACTAAAAAGAAAACCATTGCGTTGCGTTCAGCTTTGCTGTCTATATCGCCAAGTTGTGATGCTAGTTCGGGAGCTTGGAAAACAACGCTTTGAAAGGTTTGAGTTTCGTGATATTCAACTGCATCAACACCACATTGTTTTCTTATTTGAGCGCGAGCGCCATCGGCTGCGACCATATATTTAGCTTCAATGGTTTCGGTATTTCCAGTTTCTAAATTTTTGATGCTCGCAACTATTCCGCTATCGGAATGGTTAAAATTTTCTAATTCAGAATTAAGTTTTACAATTCCTTGGGGATATACTCCTAAGAAGTTGAGAAATTCGGGAGCAAACCAATGTTGGGGACATACCTGTTCCGTTTCCGGAGCGTAATTGGGTTGAGTGCGTTCTGCATAGGAAGGTAATTTAACGCGGAAGATTTCATGTTCTCCAACGGAAGTTACCCAAGCAACGTCTAAAGTATGGTTTTTATCCCAACCGGCGTTTCTAATCGAATCGGAGATACCCCAACGACGGCAGAATTCCATCGAACGATATCCAACTGTACTTACTTTCGGGTCGCGGACAACTCCATCTGTTTTTTCAATTAAAATGCAATCAATTCCTTGGTAACGTAATTCGGCTGCCATTGACATTCCGACCGGGCCGCCACCGATGATTAATACTTCTGTTTTTATGTTCATGGTAATTGGTAATTGGGGGAGAAAAAGAATCGCTCAAAAAAAGACTCTGCGTACCTTTGCGCTTTACTTTGCGCTCCTTTGCGTTAAAAAAAATAAATAACTCCTCACTTCTCCTTACTCCTTAATTCCTCAAAGAAGTTATCGTAAAAATCAAACATTTGAGAAACGGCTTCGGGAATCACTTCACAGTGATGAGACATTTTTGCTAGAAGTTGAAATTCACGGGAAATGGTTTGATACGCTGTTTCGGGGTTGGGTATATATTCCGGAGTCGGAATACTAAAGGATGGCCCTGCTGTTTTACCGCGTTTTCCTGAAGGAAGAGTCATTAATAATTCTCCGAGGGGTCGCATCATTCCTGTCATAATATCGATGCTGGCGTTCATTAATTTGGAACGTCGTAAACTACCGTTTGGATTTGAATTAAAGTGTTGAACCATTAATTGCATCATCAGGAAGTAACTTTGGTTGAATATTTCCATGACGGTTCTGGTTTGAGGAACGGTGACGACGTTGGAATTACAATCTTGATAATCTAAGCTGGGATTTCTTAATGATGGGTAGGAAGGATTCCAGGTTTTAACTATTCCGTTTCGGGATTGGTTAATTTGTTCTTGGGAAAGAGCGTCTGCTAGTTGACGGAATTTTTGATAATGGGATTTAGCAAAGGTTTCGGTTTGGGTTTGACTTCCTTCTCCATGTTCGACGATTACATCAATTGCAAATAATGCGCTTTTGAGGTCGTAGACCTGCATTTGATAATCTGGATGTTTTTGATTGAGATTATCCCGCATGAATAAACGGTGTTCTCCACCAACTTTGTTTTTATCAACTTTGAATAAGTCGGGAATATTTTGTAATCCATCGCGGATTTGACCGTAAAGTTCGCTCAAGGAAGCATATTTATGTAACTGTTCCGATGTCGGAATATTTTCGTTTACTTTTTCGTCAGCAAGAGTTTCGTTGAGGAAGTCTGGCATTTCCAACCGCATAAAATACTGTAGGGATAATGCATTTAATGGTTCTAGAGCGAAATCAATATCTATGGGGAATTTGGAATTTAATTGTTTAAAATCGGGAACTGCTGCGTAAAATGGTTCTCCAATTGCCATCAAAATGTTATTTACAAGAAGAAAATGAATCATTTCTTCCCGAGCAATTTCCATTAACACTCCCCGCATTCCATAATTATCAACTTCTTTGTTATCACCACAAGCTAAATGTAATTGTTCTTCGGTCCACAATCCGCGACGAACGTATTCTTCTCCGGTGACGTAGTTGGGAACGGAATATCCCGCGTAAATATATTGCAGCATCACGGCGACTTCTAATTCTGCTGCTTGTTTTAATGCTTTGATTAATTCTTCTTTATTTTGAATTTGATATTTAGATTTATTTTTATCTTGATGTTGATTTTGAATTTCGGGTTTTGATAACTGTTCCGATGGCGGAATATAACCAATTTGCTGTTGATTTTGGAGAAATTTGAGTAAAAGCTTTGATTGTGATTCGGACATATCTCTTGTGGGGGGCATATAGTAAGTTTTATGTTTATTTTTGGGGTCGGACATCTGCCACATTAACCGAGCGTAGGTTGCGACTTTGCATTTATCGGCCAAGCTGAAAACTTCGGCTTTCATAAATGAGAAGCTGGCTTCGTAGAAAGATAAAACTTTTTCGTAAATTAAGTTGAAATCAACATCTTGTTGCGGAATATCATCCAAGTACCAATCATTACCCATGACTCTGACAGCGAAAAAGCCGGAACCACTCCAAAATCCGAGTTTATTATCATTATCGTAGGTAGCTTCCGCGCCCTCTAAGTTATCGTAGCCACCAGGAATTTCATTCAAGGAACTAGAAATCAATATTTTACAAGTTCCGGATTTGGCTCCTCGAATAGTTATCCATCCACGTCCTTGATGATTAGTGGAAATTTCACAGCTTGATAAAAATTCTTCTTTATCCTTATCTAAAATTCTTCCTGGTTTTAATCCCACGATTTGTAATTCTGAATTTTTGGGATAGTGAAATTTATTTCTTCCTTCTTCCTTCTCAAATTGATATCGGAGTTGAGGAAAAGCTCTGGGATTATAAAATTGATTTATGTATATTGACTGTACCGATTGCGGAACACCTCTAACAAAGGAACGGATTTCAATTTCTACAGCATTATCTTCCCCTTTACTAAAGTTGGGAAATTCCACAAATAAACAAGCGTCGTCAACCTGAAGATTAATTTCCTTCTCTTTAACTAAAACTCTTCTTTCACCATCAACCGTTCCAACAATACACAAACCTTGATTTTCAACGTCTTCTCGTAAATCCGACCAATTTTGATTTTTAAAGTAAGGAATATCAACCAAACCACTAGTTAACTGATGCGCTTCCTTGTTATATAAATGCTGGGGAATTACTCCAATTAAACGATTGCTATCAACGGTACGAATTTCTAAATCACCATTATCCAACTTTGAAAAAATCTTGTGAATTCCGTTTTCGGGAATAGGCGATCGCCCCACATCGGGAATAGCTGTAATCATGTTGAGACTTAAACCCTGGGGATTTAAATTAAGAGTAAGATTCCCCATTGCTTTGTGTTCCGACTCCGGAATAAATAATCTTCCACTGGGATAACTTTTCAACTCATCCCTACACCATAAACCTATACTTCCATGTAATTCCCAGAAACTAGGACAATCCGGTTGAACTGGTGCGGACATATTGCTGATACTAAACTGCACCACCAAACCCAAAACATCTTCTCGCTGCATCGCTTCCCTTAATAAAGAAACCGTGGGAGAAATATTTACCTCATCATCCCAAAGAAAATCTTCCTCACCCTTGGAAACAGCAAATTGATAAACAGCAGCTTTACCAAACTCATGATTCAAAATATGGTCTGGTAAATCGCGAATATAATCAAAATCTTGCCAGCGAGCTAACTGATAACCATTTATAGGAGCAGTTAACATATAAGGAACTTGATTTGAATCACCCAACCTTCCAAAAGCTAACTGACCCAACATAATCGTATTTGTCCAATTAGAAGCTGGGTCGTTTTCAAATATTCTGGCTCGATTAAAACTTGTTTTGACATACTCGTTATAATGACCCCAAAAATCTACACTTCTTCCAATTACCGGGTCATCTAAATCAACTTTGCCAAACTCTCGCTGAGTACTAATTATTTGAGAATCAATTGAAAAATGACCGTTTCCGCCAAAATTCCAACCTTGAGCCATACTAAAAGGCCCGTTTTCATCTAATTTCCCTTCACTATTAAATTTTGGACCTTTATTATAAAGATATTCATGATATTCAGCAGCCGAATGATTTTCCTTGTACGGAACACCATTCATATAACAAGTATTGTCCGAAAGGTCGATTAAACCATTTTTATATCCCGTCGGAGCGTGAACTCTGGCTTTACCTGCAAAATGTAATCGGGGAAAATCTAAAACGCTCATAATAACAACTTCATATAAGAATTTCGTCTGCTGTTGTTATATAGAGGTGAGCGAGAAATAATTATGCAGTTACTCCCATTCCGCTCTAAGATTACCGGGAAGGGAGTAGTTAATTAGGAATTGGTAACTATAGCGAGTGTCATTTGGGTGCAATACAATGCAGATAAACCTTACCTGAAAACTGCTATATTAGCTAATTAATGTTTTGAGATTGATATTCTGTAAGAATTCTTTGAGCAATTTTTAAATATCTATCTAATAAAAGATGATTTTTTGCATCTGGTAATACCACTTCTACCGCTACACCAGCAGCCTTTGCAGCTTCAATTTCTTCTCCATCTTTAAAATTCGCCATAGACCACCATAGGTGAGTGACAGCAGTTTGAGCATCTTCTCTCCAAGGTGAATACCATACCTCTTGATAAATTTCCCTACATTTATCAGAAGTTAAATTATTTTGATTTAATTCTTCGAGTACCTGGGTTAAATATTCATCAACTTTATAAAAGTTACGCAGTTCGTATTCTGATGTAAATATTTCAACGCATTCAACAGCCCATCTCATAACCAAACTATAATCACATTCTTGTAGCTTGCTTGTGATTGGGTAAGACCAAAAAATTATGTCCTCTATATTCTGCTTGATATCGTTAATTATTTTTTCCATTGCTATTAATCAACATATCTATTTATATTACTACCGTTGATGAATTTGATTTTAGCAACGCTATAGGAATAATCAATTGAAAATTCGGCGTTGCTGATTAAAAGTATGAATAGCCCCCTAACCCCCAATTATGGGGGAAAAGATAATTATAAGTCCCTCAATGTAAGGCGGATTTAGGGGGCTTAACTCTCCGCAGAAAAGTAAATTCATATTTCAATATGGCTAACGGCTGCGCGCTTCAGCAACGCCGAAAATTCTGACTTACGACTAATTTACCAACGGGATAGGAATTGTTAGCTTTGATAGTAGTAAAGAAGAATGCAAATTCTATGTCGAATCCATCCAGTAACGGTTCGGGAATCAGTCAGCGCGAACTTTGCGATTTATTAGGACTTGATTATAAAGCCGTTGCAGGTTCAGCGAAAGAAAAGGGAATAAGTACCCACGATTATCTTCAGCAAGAAACTGGTTGGATTCTCAGAGACGAACTTTATTATCCACCTGAAACCAAACAAAACAAGCCAAAATCCCCACCCCGACGCAAGAAATGGTTAAATATTTTGGGATTTGTTTGTGTTGGTATTGCTTTAGTTGTAGGGATAACTTATATAAATCAAGTTGGTATCGAGCAAATTCGCGCCAATGTTGATAAATTAGGCATTTGGGCACCGATTGCTTTATTATTGCTGCGAACGGTAAGTGTTGTGATTCCAGCTATTCCGAGTACGGCTTATTCTGTTTTATCAGGTACTTTGTTCGGCTTTTGGAAAGGAATCATTGTAATCTTCATCGCCGATTTTGCTGCTTGTTGTTTAAATTTCTATATTGCTAAACGTTTTGGTCGTAAAATTGTTCAAAGGTTTGTTGGAGAAAGGTTTATAGATAAGGTTGATAATCTTGCATCGAAGCATCTTGAAGATAATATCTTTTTAGTAGCTGGGTTTTTGATGACGGGATTATTTGATTTTGTCTGCTATGCTGTCGGACTTACGGAAATGCCTTGGCATAAGTTTATCCCGGCTTTGATTTTAGGAATAGTAGTTTCCACACCTCCGATTGTGGCTTTGGGTGCGGGTGTATTCAGTCAAGGAAGGTGGATGCTTGTGGTTGCTATGTTGGGAATGTTTGGTTTGGCTTTATTGACGGGATGGTTAAATAAAAGACGGAGTCAAAGTTAATTTAAACAAAATTGCTTCAGAATCGAGTATGAAAATACGGTTCTTGAGTACAAAGGGATGCAAAAAATAGTAAAAAGCTGTGAAATCTAGAAAGAATAGCGCACATTGACTTGTTATATAGCGTTTCCCAGTCTATTGAAGTACGTTTTAAAACCTCACCCCCAACCCCTCTCCTTATTAAGGAGAGGGGAGATATAGAGTTAAGATAATCGCTGTACCTCAGTTGCTTGATAAACGCTATAAGCGCGAATTGAACTACCGCTATGCTTTCTTCAATTGCGTATAGACGGGCTTGTGAAAAACTCATCAAAACCCTAAATAATTATAGCCCACCTATACGCCGCTACGCTAATTGAAGAATAGTTCAATTCTGAAATCAAAATAAATGCGTCAAGTAATATCAAATCCGGTTACATTAGAATGATTAAAAAACCGCAAAGAGCGCAGAGAGCGCAGAGGAAAGAGTCAGAGAGAGGAATCTAAGTCATTCTAATACAAACGGAAACGATATAATAGCTGAAAGCTTTATCAGGTTGAAATATAAACCTATTTTATTGTTGTCTTATATTA
Source organism: Calothrix parasitica NIES-267 (assembly GCF_002368095.1). Lineage (GTDB taxonomy): Bacteria > Cyanobacteriota > Cyanobacteriia > Cyanobacteriales > Nostocaceae > Rivularia > Rivularia parasitica. The sequence goes on from NZ_AP018227.1 coordinate 947,134, forward strand.
GAAGAAGATAGAAAAAGCAGGTGTTTTGACTATCGGTAAAATCTAAAATTATTCGGTCTAATTGTGATTATTATATGGTTAAGTACTTAGGCAAAATTAATTGTATATTGTCATTGCGTTCGCGCAGTGTTCCCTCTTAGGGAATGGAACGAAGCAATCCCAACAACTTGAAGCTTTGAGAATGTTAAACTAATTTTGCACGACTACTTAGATTAACGATAGAGATAAATAAATTTCAGCAGCAGTACGTCAGGTTTTAACAACGTGAAATTGATTTATTTACTTTTTTCTATCTAAATATCCCTTAAAACCAATACCACTACCAAAACCACCTCCAAATATAATTATTATTTTCAATAGTTCCTGATATACTAATACATCCTTATTGACCAAAAAAAACTGTTAAACAACCGAAAAATACTAGAACTATTATTAATGTAATTAAAAAATATCTTCTCGCTGATTGAGTATCAGCAAAAGCTCTTTCATCATCTTTTTCTACAATATCTAATATTTTAGTGATATGTTTCTCATTACGGTTTTTTATCATTCTGATATACCAATTCTAGATGAGTCGTGAGAAAGATAAGCGTCAGAAACCCGGTTTTTCCAAAAAACCGGGTTTCTAAAATCTTACAAATGATTTAGGAATGTTGTACAACCCAAATCAATATTTCTACAAAGACAAAAATTGATGATAAAATTTCCTTTCAATATTCCACCCCTTCCTAGATGATGATACTGCTTCTGACTTCGGTAAAAATTCAATATCATAATCGAAAGGACTCGGTTTACCTAAATTCGTCCAATCCTCATACAGTTCCTGCAATCGCTGGTAAAGTTTTCTATTACAGGAATCGCAAGAATGAAAGCCCACGATTTTTAATCGTGGGATGAAATTCGAGTATGCACCTTTAGGTGCAGTGATTCCGAGCAAGGGTTTCTATCAACTCGCTAATACTCAGACCTTCTTTTGATGCTTTTGATTTCATGTTATTCCAAGCAGTTGGTGTAACTACAATCTGATGACGTTCCTTAACCTCATCGTGCAAAACAGGTATATTTTTTAGTCTTTTTTGTCCTTTTTTAGTTGACATTTTTAGATATTGTGTATAGGCTAAGTATAGTTATATAAAAGCAAGGAGGTGATTGTCAAGTGCTGATGGGGATGGTATTTAAATTGAAGCCTACAAAGTTGCAAGCAACAGAGTTAAGTAGTTGGATTGGTATGCTCTACTGTCAGTACAACTACAATTTAAAAGATAGAAACTATACGTACTACGCAACTCAGGAAGATTGGACTACCAGTAAAAACTTTCCTGTAACGCATTGTCCTTTAACGTGCTGTATTTCTCGGAATGGCGCATCTGGTGAGGTTTACACTCAAAAGCCAGACAAGAAAACCGGGTTATTAAAAAGACGTTCGGCGGGTGCTATTCAGGATGCAAACCTTAAGGAACTAAAAAAGTTTCGTCCTTGGTACAAGCGCGTTAACAGTACGGCATTGCAGCAAAATGTTAAGCGACTAGATAATGCCTTCGATGGTTTTTTTGGCAATGGTAAAGGTAGACCAAAGCCTAAGCGTAGAAGTAAGTTGAAAAGCTTCACTATCACCAACATTGAGAATAAAGACATAACCTCAACGGGAATAAATATTAAGAGTCTCGGTTGGGTCGATTATCATAATTCTCGTTCTATCCCCGATGGCTTTAAAGTTAAATCAGCAACTATTAGACAAAAAGCCGATGGTTGGTATATTAGTGTCAAAGTTGAAGATAAAACTACTCCTCAGACTGTCGAGGTTAAACCAGAAGAAGTTAAAACAGTAATTGGTTGCGATTTAGGGTTAACAAAATTAGTTCATCTTTCCGATGGTTCTCAGATAGATAATCCTAGATTTAATACCAATAAAAGAACTAAAAGATTAATGCGTGTTCGTTCTCGTCGCGCATCTCGCAAGAAAGGCAAAAGTAACAAACGTAAAGCTTACAACCGTATTGGTAGACTACATAAACGTATTAAGCAACGCCGCGAAGCTTATCAATGGCAAGTTGCTAATAAGATTGTTAAACGTGCTGATGCTGTAATTTTGGAAGATTTAAATATCAAAGGAATGTCGGCACGATGTAAACCAAAAAAAGATGATAACGGCAATTATTCAAAAAACGGTCAATCCCGAAAAGTGGGGCTTAACCGTTCAATAGCTGATGCAAGCTGGTGCTCTTTAACTCAAAAGATTAACGTTGTGGCTGCGAAGTCAGGCGTATTAGTTGTTAAAGTTGCTCCTCAATATACAAGCCAAAAATGTTCGCATTGCGGTCATGTCGATAAAAACTCCCGTGATGGGGAAAAGTTTATTTGTACCAACTGCGGACATTTTGACCATGCCGACCTGCAAGCAGCAAAAAACATAAGGCTTAAGGGTATTCAGCAACTAGGCTTGTCAGTTGCTTGTAAATATCCTGCTAAATACTCATGCATAGGTACGGATGGACTGTTCGGAACCGAAACAACGCCCGTTTGTTTGAAACGCCCTATCCTGAATCAACAGGAAGCAAGGAGATAAAACGTCAGCCAAGTGCTAAAAAGCGTTTGCCGGGGAACCAGTTAGGTGAACAGCAATGTCGCTGTTCAATCTGGATGAGATAGTGAATACCTAACCTTAACTATCTGAATCCCACTCCCTTTAGGGGTGGGAGAGTCAAAAAAGATTTTACCCCTGATATTCCTTCACACCATCCTCAATTACTGAAGCTGATATCGAGTAATAATCGTCACTCCTTGTCTACCATTAGAACTACGTTTGAGTTTCCATCTACGCGCTAATTTCAAATGATGTTCATCTAATCTATCGTTCCCACTACCACTAATCAACCGTACATCAATCACATTACCTTGAGCATCAGCATCTACAGACACCGTAATACTTCCTTGAATTCCTCTACTTCTAGCCCAAGATGGATAACGTTTTTGACATCGACGGCAAGCTGCATTTCCATCACCGTCACCAACTGAATCACCGCTACCGTTACCCAAATCATTACCAGTAGTATTAGTAGATGCAACATTACCTCCCTCCATAATACGTCTTCTCCTTCTCGGAGCATTATCGCTACTTCCACCAATATCAGAAGTATCGGGTAAAGATGGTGTATTATCTCTATTTTCTCTGATTCCTGAAAGAGTATCTCTCAACTCTCCACTTTCTTGTGGAGTTGTTGCTGGTGGTTCGATAGGAGCAGGAGCGGGATTTGGTAAACTCCGTGCTGTTCTTCTAGAATTTCTTTCTTGAGCGAGCAAATCTTTTAAATCTTCGTCTGGTTGTGTTGGTGGTTCGATAGGAGCAGGAGGGGGATTTACCAAATCCCGTGGTGTTCTGGCATCTCTTTGTTGAGCAAGTAAATCTTTTAACTCTTGGGAAGGTTCTTCAATTGGTTTAGGTGGTTCTGGTTCCGGTTGAGGTATTGGCTTCGGAATATCATTTTTGACGATGGGTTCGGGTTCGGGTTCGGGTTTTGGTTCCGGAATAACTGGTTCTGGAATAATTGGTTTTGGTTTTGTGACTACCGGGGGTGTAGAAGGTAAAACAGGTGAAATTGGTTCCTCCAATGGCTGGATTGGTTTAAAATTTGGTTGTTCTATTTTTGGAAGTGGAAATGGTTGCTGTACTGGTGGTGGAGCAATTCTAGGTTGTGTCGGTATAGGTTGAGAATTAGACAAAGCTGGACTTCCACCACTAATTCTAGATTCGCTGGGAGTGGTGTCTAAATTAGGTTGAATTTTACTTGTGTCAATAACTGGTTGTTTTATTTCCGGTTGTTTTACTTCCGGTTGTTTTACTTCCGGTTTTGGCTCCGGTTTGATTTCTTCTTTTGCTTCAGGTTCAATTTCTTCAATAGGAGTATCGAGAAGAGTTATTTCAACTGGCTCATCTTCAATCGACGGTTCCCTGTTCAATAAATATTTGGTAATACCGGAAGCTAGTAAAGCTAAATGAAATATAAGCGAGCCAGCCAAACTACAAGCTAGAAAAGTTCTCAGCGCTTTTGATTCTCTTTCCCGCTGTCGTAGCACTGTATTTGCAAAGCTCATGATTTATAAACAATCGACAGTAATTTCTATTAATTGCCAATCTTAAAAGAATTAAACGTAAAAGTCAATCAGTTATTCACGATTATTACTTAATTATATGTTGCAATTATTAACTTTAATATACTGCATTGTTACAGCAAATACTTTCTTGAAGTAAAAACAATGAAACTTCTTATCTTAATTACTTTCAAGGTTTACAGCATTCCTAACTATAGCTATAGAGCATGTGGTTGGAAAAAATAAATGACCTTTAGAGCTAACTAGTAGTTGATTTTAATACCTAAAAATGATTGACATTTATTCTCAATTGTTTTAAGTTAATTTGATAACTACTATCATCTGCATTCGTAGGCGATAGCAGTAACTTTCATTAATGCATTTGAGAAGCTCTAAATGGGAATAAATAATATATTCTCGGCAGGTGGGGTAGTGATGATACCTCTGTTGGGATTTTCGGTATTAGCATTGGCGCTGATTGTCGAAAGAATAAGGTTTTGGCTAAAGATAAATAACCGTCAGACTAAAGTAGTTAGAGATGTCTTAAATCTCTATCGTCGGAATAATGTCGTAGGTGCAATAGATGGATTGCGAAAGAACGCAGATTTACCCATCGCTCGGATGTTTCTCACTGCTTTGGAATTAGAAGAACCGACTCCGGAAGAGTTTCGTTTGGCACTTGAGAGTGAAGCCCAAGCTGAAATCCCTTTACTCAAACGCTTCCAGAATATATTTGATACTATAATTTCTCTAGCACCATTATTAGGTCTTCTAGGTACTGTTTTAGGATTAATTGGCTCTTTTGCTTCTTTGGATTTGGGTGATGTCGGAGGTTCTCAAACAGCCAATGTAACTGGTGGTATTAGTGAAGCGCTAGTTTCTACAGCTGCGGGTTTGATTGTGGCAATTTTCACGTTGATGTTTGCTAATGCATTTCGAGCAATGTACCAAAGACAAATGGCATTAATTCAAGAATACGGTGGAGAGTTAGAATTACTTTACCGTCGTCGTTATGAGCGAGGAGAAAAAATACATGCGTCTTCCAGATGAAGCAGATCCACCAGCCCAGATTAATATTGTCCCAATGATAGATGTTATATTCGCGATTTTGACATTTTTTATCATGTCAACGCTGTTTTTAACTCGTCAAGAAGGATTACCAGTCAATTTACCTCAAGCCTCTTCCGCAAAAAAAGCAACTCAACCAGCAAGAGTTACCTTAACTGTAGATAAAGCAGGAAAGTTGTTTTTGAATAAGGAACCAATTACTTTAGATAATTTGGAAGCAGGGGTAAAAGCAAAAGTCGAACCCGAACGACCTTTAATGGTGGTGTTGAACGCAGACGAAGGGGTGAATCACGGAACAATCGTCGCGGTGATGGATAAAGTCCGATTGGTAAAGGGTGCAAAATTGGCTATAGCAACTGAGAAGAAATAAATCAATTATATTGTTATCAGAATTGTGTCAATTTATTTATCACCAAATATAGAGACGTAGCAATGCTACGTCTTTTTAAATTGAAAATAAATATCTAATGTTAGGAATCTTTGAGTTTAAAAAACTAACTTTTACTAATTATGAATAAAATATGAATTAACAATGAGATGAAGATGATAATACAAAACTTAATAATAGTTTATAATTCAAACACAGAATTATATTTTATTTAAAAAATGGAATTATCAAGTTCAATTTTACTCGCTTTTGGATTAGCTGCTGATGCTTGTGCTGTATCTCTGAGCAGTGGATTGACTATTAGAAATATTAAAATATCTAAGGCGATAAAAATCGCGCTTTTCTTTGGGATATTTCAAGCTATCATGCCTTTAATTGGCTGGTTGGCTGGACTAGGTATCAGAAGTCTTGTTCTTAGTTATAATCATTGGATAATTTTCGCTATCCTCAGCTTTCTTGGTGGAAAGATGATTTTTGAGTCGTTTGAAGATAGCGATGATGAAAAACCAAAATTTAATTGTTTGGAAATATATACTCTAATTGCATTATCAATTGCGACTAGTATTGATGCTTTTGCAGCTGGATTGGGATTATCAATTTTAAAAAGTTCAATTTTATTAACGGCTACGACTATTGGATTTATTACTTTTACTTTATCATTTATCGCAGTGTATATAGGTCATTTTTGCGGTGATATGTTTAAACAAAAAGTAGAATTGATAGGTGGTGGTAGCTTGATTTTTCTGGGAACAAAGATTTTAATTGATGCTTTAGTTTAATTAAATAGTATACTTCCCGAATATTTTTTTCGGTTTAAAGCCCTCCGAAGTTTCTTTAATCGGGGGAACCCCCTTCGGGTATCTCCTCCGGAGACGCTAACGCTAACGCAGTTGTTCATGGGGGAAACCCCCAAGAGCAAATTTCCAAGACAAAAAGTTTGATTTTCTAGGCTTTTGAGCCATTTATAAATAATCATTACTAGTACAATTACACTGGTAAGTTTATTTTTATTATCGCGTAATGGCGAACGAGATTAGAAAAATTATTCATATTGATATGGATGCTTTTTACGCATCGGTTGAGCAACGAGACAATCCGGAATATCAGGGTAAACCCTTAGCAGTTGGTGGTTCAGCGAATCAACGCGGTGTTGTGGCAGCGGCTAGTTATGAAGCTCGAAAATTCGGTATTCATTCAGCGATGCCATCAAAAATAGCCGTTGCTAGATGTCCGAATCTCATCATCGTCTATCCCCGTTTCGATATCTACCGAGCAATATCGGCTCAAATCCACAATATCTTTAGATGCTACACCGATATATTTGAACCAGTAGCATTGGATGAAGCTTACCTCGATGTCACCGAAAACAAACAGGGATTACCTTACGCTTCAACGGTTGCAAGACATATTCGAGCCAAAATATTCCAAGAAACCAACCTTACTGCATCGGCTGGTGTTTCTATCAATAAGTTTTTAGCGAAAATGGCATCGGGTATTAACAAACCGAATGGGATGACGGTCATATTACCAGAACAAGCTGAGAAATTTGTAGAAGCATTACCCATCGAGAAATTTCACGGTATTGGTAAAGTTACAGCGGTGAAAATGAAAGATTTGGGTATTCGGACTGGTGCAGATTTAAAAGAGCGCGAACTTGAATTTTTAGTGCGGCAGTTTGGGAAAGCAGGAAATTACTACTACAATATTGCCAGAGCAAGAGATAATCGTGCGGTGGAGCCGAACCGAATTCGTAAATCAATCGGGGCTGAAAACTCTTTTGCTGAAGACTTGAGCGACAAGGTAAAGATATTAATAGAACTAGAACAAATTGCTCGGACGCTTCATCAACGAATTGATAAACATCAAGCTTCCGGTAGAACGTTGACTTTGAAAATCAAGTTTGCCGATTATCAGCAAATAACCCGCTCTAAAACCTTTGATAATTATATAAATAGTTTAGATTTGATTATCAATATTGGCGTGACATTGCTTGAAACTATTGATTTAGAAGGTAAAAGCATTCGGCTGCTGGGGATTTCGCTATCTAATCTTGAGAACGAAAAAGGACTACAAGCGGTTCAATTATCATTGTTCTAACTATCTCTAATTTTACTTAATTGCAATACAAGATAGCGCCAATTACACCTTTCAAAATCAATACAGTTAACCGTACTAATAATAGTATAGTTTCCCGAACCTGTTAATTTAGTCTAATTAGTTGGTCGGTATTCATCATCAATTAGGTGATAAGAACCGAATTTACGATTCATTTTATTTTCACTACTATAGGAAACAAGAAAACAAATTAAATCACAAACTTAGTAAACAAAAATCTAGGAGTTAAAAAGATATGGCTATTGCAAGTTATAATCCTTGGGCAGAAATGAACACCTTACAAAATCAATTAGAGCGCTTGTTTGATGATTATCAAGCACCAGCATTCAGAAGTCCTGCTGCTGAATTAACTGAAACAGAGGATGCACTATATCTAAGACTAGAACTTCCTGGAATTGAAGCAAAAGACGTTGATATTGAAGTTACCGCAGAAGCAGTTAAGGTAATTGCAGAACGTAAAACAGAACAGAAAGAAGATACTCGTTCTGAGTTTTATTACGGTAAATATCAGCGCGTAATTCCTCTAAAAACAAGAATCCAAAATACTAACGTCACCGCTGAATACAAAGACGGTATTTTGAATCTAACTCTACCCAAAAAGGAAGAAGAAAAGAACAAGGTAGTTAAAGTTAGCTTGTAATCAGCTGATAAAAAAAATAAATTTTCTCCTGTGTAATTGTAGTGTTTTGTAATGTGTTGACCCGGTTGTTAAATCAACTGGGCTTTTTTTTATTTTTATAATTTGAATGAGATTTTATATATAGCAATTTTCTGTTGAATCTAATACACTCAGAACCTCACCCCGTCCTACGGACAAAGCGCTACGCAAAGGTCAAGAATTCCTAACCGACATTAATTGCTATATGACAATTTTCTATCTGGTCTACCTGTATCTAATGAAATAGATTGATTAACCGTTAGTTTCGGTATGACAAATTTAATTCTGGTATTCTTCCAGGCTAAAAATGCGTAAAAGATATTTTTTTCATGGAGATAAGATTAGAAAACGCACCGTCAAAACTACTCCAGGGAAAACGAAGTGATGCAAAACAATAGTGAACCATCAAAATCAAACTTTCCACGAGCCAAAGTATCTTACAATCCCCAGAATAATATATGGACGTTGGAAGAAGAATACTGTTATTTTGATGAGATAAAACAGTCAAAACTGGTTTTACATAAGGGTTTCGAGTTTGATTTATCTTCAATTCCTAGAGTTTTCTGGAGAATGGTCGCAATACACGAGCTTTCTATAGAAGCACCATTAGTTCATGATTTCATGTATATGAGCAAAGGAGGAGAACGAAATTATTATATTGCTAAAAAAGGAACGTTTTTCTGTAAGAAGAAAATATTCAAAGAAATATTAGCAAGCATTGAGTCATTAGGAAAACCTTACTCCAGAAAAGAAGCTGACGATTTATTTTTGAAGATGATGGAAGAAGCAGGTGTCAGCAAATGGCGTAGATTATTTGGTTATGCTGGTGTTAGGTTGTTTGGTGGATTGCACTGGAAACCAAAGAAAGATGATGATAAAGGAATTATTGATATAGATGATAAATGTTTAAGCTTTAACTAAAAATAAAGAGAAAATTATAGTCTTATTTACATAGTCCCACGGTTCCCCCTCGTTCAAACCGTGGGATTTTGGATTCTGTATGTCCCGATAGCGTTGATTGACGATTAGTTTTTAATTAGTTTCTAATTTATCTTTGATTCAAAATTGCATAAACCGAATTACCCTGTCCCTAGATATTTAATGAGAGCGAAAGTTGACTCTAAACAGTTAACTGTCAATTAATTAAAAAACAGGAGAATTCAAAAATGGCACCACAAGCTTTAAGTCGTGGAATGAACGGTTCAGAAGTAGAACGCTTACAACAAGACTTATCCGCAAAAGGATATCAGGTTAGCGTTAATGGAAACTTCGATGAAACCACCGAAAACGCAGTCAAAGCATTTCAGAAGGACAACAATATTGCAATCGATGGAGTTGTTGGAGCCGAAACAGGCCCTAAATTAGGCGCTCCTGCTTAATTTAAACAACAATCGCGGGTTGATTTTTCAACCCGTTTTTTTATTGATAGAGACAAGGAGATGGGGAGATGGGGAGATAAGGGGAAGAGTGAACTATTTTAAATTCTTAATTCAAAACGAGTAACTCTGTATATAAAACCCATGAAAAAATTTATATATCCATTAATAGCTGTAACTTTATCAAGCATTGCTATAAGTTCGATTACCATAGCTCAACAAAGGAAATCAAGCTCTAGAAATTACGTTGAATTTCTGACTTCTCCCGATACAACTTCCCTCAACGTTCCTTTTTCAGAAGCTGTACGAGTGGGGAATACACTTTACCTTTCTGGAAATATCGGTAATATTCCCGGTAAAAAACAATTAGTCGAAGGTGGAATCAAAGCCGAAACCAAACAAGCGATGGAGAATATTAAAAGAGTCCTCGAACGGAACGGTTCTTCATTCGACAAAGTTTTCAAATGTACCGTAATGTTAGCCGATATCAAAGAATGGGGTGCAATGAATGAGGTTTATCAAACCTATTTCCCAAAAAATCGTTTCCCCGCTCGAAGTGCATTCGGTACAAGTGGTTTAGCCCTCGATGCTCGAACCGAAATCACCTGTATGGCCACGGTTAGATGATGGGAAGATGGGGAGATGGGGAGATGGGGAGATTGGGAGATGGGGAGACAAGGGGAAGAGTAAACTATTTTAAATTCTTAATTCCTAACTGCTTTCGTCAAACACATAGCAGTTCCTTTTTCGTAATAAGCTGCTTCGTTGATAAATACCGGATATACAGTTTCATCTCCTTGATAAAAAATTTCTTCACCGTCAAAAGTAATAAAAATCGGATTACCGGGATTTAATGGTTGGTAATCTTGAAATTGTAATTGGGGGTGAATCATGGCCTGGATTTTCCCTTGCTCGTTTCTGGGATAATCAACTGTTCCGATTGCGGAATAGTAGGTAAAACTAGGGGGAACTGGTAATGGTTGTCCTTTTTTATCGGCTTCGAGATAATCCAAAATAGCGTAAACTAAATTCTCGGTTTCTTGAAATAATTTTGCATCTAACACACCATTAGCGACTGCTCCGACTTCGATGGTGACTCCCAATTCCGCTGAACTGATTAAGTAAGATGATTGTTTATTCAATTCATGCTGCAATATTCTGACTTTGGAATTAGTTTGGGTCAGATATCCAGCCATTTTTAATAAATCAGGATTATCACCGTGCAAAATCACCGTTAATCCCATATTTGATGTTGTGCTATGCAAATCAATTACTAAATCAATTTTCTCTTGTTGAATTCGTTGAGCTATCTTTTTGGCTAACGATTGCTCGTAATTTATTAATTGAGGATTTTTCAAATCTTGACAATTGAAAGCTCGATTTAAATCAATATCTATATACCTTGTCCCTACTTCAACTGCTTTCTCATTCGAGATAAAAGCAATAGATTCAAACCCATAACGCTGAATCAGATGCGGATACTGTTTAAATTTTTTAATTAAAAATATCCCTGTAAGCTCCCCACCATGAGTTCCACCGACCAAAGCAATTTTTTTTATTGATGCAATCATAAACTGTATTTATTACTAATAAGTACATCCATAAATTCATGATTAACTTATTATTACAATTAATTCGTAAAATATAGATGGTATCGTTAAATATATTACTGCATATTGGACATCTCATAGGGTATTACAAGCTTTGGTTGTACAACTGTGTCATATTAAAAGCAATTAGATAATTGAATTACCACCAAAATTTTCGCTTCTCAAAATTGGCAAAGCAAGTAAAAACATTATTCCAGATATAAATTTATCTAATTTCTCCTACTCCGAACTTGTTTCTCGGAATCATGCTCAAATTCGTTTTGATGGAAAAGATTATTTTATTCGGGATACATATAGCACTAACGGAACTTATATAAATAAATATCCGATGTTACCTGGAATTTAGTACAAAATAGGTTCCGAAATTAATATCGGTTTTGATAAACGCAATATTGTCTGTTTTATTTTTATCAATTTTTTATCAATCAATAAGTGCTATTAATCTGGGACTTTTATTAAGAACAATGCTGTTCGGTCACTAACTATAAATCTAGAAACCCGGTTTTTTGAAAAAACCGGGTTTCTTAATATCCAGTCATCAGTTAAAAATTACGAATTATACTCACGATTGTCTTTACATTCTGTAACAAACCTTAGATATAGCTTGTTTAATAAGGATTTCGAGTTTTAAAGCTACAAAATATTTTTGTCATAAATTCAATCAAAAGCAATATCAAATGCATATATTATTTTCTTTTTTCCCTATGGATTAATAACGAAACAACAAATTAATTAGAAAAAATACTAAGGGAATCAAGAAGATGACTACATCATTAAAACCAATTAATTCTCACTCAGGAAGACAAAACAAATCAAAAGGCAATATTTTTAGAGATAAAAATCTTTTAATTACTGTTAGCATCACGATGATAGCAATCATGCCTTTATTTACTATAAGTCCAATTCTTCCCACTATTGCCACAGGATTGAATATATCTTCAGCACAATCGGGATTAATTATGGCAGCTTATTTAATCCCGGTTGCACTCGGAACTCCAATATTTGGAATTTTAGCCGACCGTTTCGGTTTCAAAAAGATTATTATTCCTTCTTTATTAGTCTTTGCTCTGGGTGGAATTTTATCTGCTTTCGCTCCCAACTTTCGCTCTCTTATCGAATGGCGAATTTTACAGGGACTTGGTGGTGCTTCTCTAGAAGCTTTAGTTCTATCAATAATTAGTAGCTTGTATAGTGGGAAAAAAATGACCCAAGCAATGGCTTTCAATGCAGGTGCAATTGGTGTAGGTTCGACGATATATCCTATCTTGGGAGGTGTGTTAGCAAGTCTGAATTGGAGATACCCTTTCGCTCTATCATTACTAGCTATTCCCGTTTCATTGTTAGTTAGCTTAAAACTTAAATTGCCTAAAAGACAAAAGCCAACTGAAAAATTTAATCTCAGTAGCTACGTTAAAAATATACTCAAGAGTATTCAAAATCGAAATGTTTTACTTCTGTTTTTTGCGGTAATTACCCTGTTCATGGTAGAGTTCGGAGCATTCTATACCTTCACTCCGGTCTTCGCAGGGGAAACATTGGGAGCAACTAGTGCGGTTATTGGAATGGTATTAACCACAAATGCTTTATCTCTAACAGTCTTCTCTTTCTTCGTGACGTTATTTGCTGACAAAGTTTCGGAAATCAACTTAATCAAAATATCTTTCATTATCTTTGCAGTTGCTTTGTGTATCATCCCCACAGTTAATTCAATTCCGATGTTGATAATCCCCTGCGTTTTAATCGGAATAGTTGAAGCTCTAGCTTTTCCTTCCCTTCAATCATCAATCGCTAAACTTGCTCCTCAAGAATACCGCTCCGGTTTCATGTCTCTCAACGTCACAATTCAAGCAATCGGTAGAGCAATCGGCCCGGTATTTGCGGGAATCCTCTTCGGAATTTCGGGAATCGCAGCAGTTTGTTTCATCGGTGCTGCTGTAACTGTAATTTCAATCGCAATCTTTAGCTTGTTAATTAATACAAACCCTCGTAAAGCTTAATAAATATGCCTAAATCACAATTGGTAGTGGTACTAACGTTAATCTTCCACTACCAGTTTCAAATTTTTCCAAACACAACGCAAATCAAATCATTCATAAACAATCCACAACTGTTGTAGAGACGTAGCAATGCTACGTCTCCCTTTATTTATGGTTCTATCCAGTATTTATGTTGCTCTACCTTTATCGGAATAGTTAAAGTTTCTTTCGCTCCAATCATTTTAATTAACTACTCCCGTTCCGCTCTAAGATTTCCTATCGCAATTTCTCCCTCACTCTCTCCCTCCGAGCAATAGGTAATCTTTCACCGGGAAGGGAGTAGTACCCCAGCAAGGGAACTATGCGGAGCTAATAATGAGAAAAAAGTTCTTTTCTCCCCCTCTTCCCACTCTGTCCCCACCCGGCAATTTTGACTTGTGAGACTATTAGTACTAATTTAATTATCGTAAACAACTAAAAAATTCATACCTCGATTGATAGATTAATTCTCATATCTTAAGAAATAATATCGGCATGTCACAATTAATACTTTAAGAATAGCTTCCATCTGTTACTGGCTCTATAAGTAAATAAAGCTATTTTAAAGAGAATAAATAGTTCTTAATAAAAAGAAATACTTGCTTCGTAAGTGGTTAAAGTTAAGATTCTTTCATATACGATTAATTTAGTTGTAAAAACAAGTAAAAATATTTACACAAATGCAAATAAAATTAGATTGCTATTTTGCATTTGATAGTTTTATCTAAATTATTTTATACATTATTTTCAAGTATGATAATACGATAAAAAAATAGCTTTTATCTTATATAATCTAAGTATTACTGATTATTTTTACAAATAAATGTCCTATTCATACTATGGTTATAAAAGTAACATAAAAAACCAATTCAATCAATTACACGCATATTGTTGCTTACATATTTTTATGGAAATAGTTTATACAAGTAATGTAAGCGTTGTGAATAATACCGCAAATCAATTAAATCTAAGTATTTAACCTGTTCCAAATATTAAGAAAATATAAAAAGATAAAGAGGCAGCTAAAGGCTTGATGTTTCAAACGCATCCAGAATTAAAGTTTACTTTTCAAATATTGCTGTCCGACAGCTATCGTCTACTTCCGATTCCTGTAAATAGTCCTGTAGATAGTAAATAAATATGCAAGATTCGTCATTCATTTTTACTGAAAGTACGAGTAGTAGATTCATTCAACAAAGCGAGAATACTAATAAGAAAACGCCGTTTTTATCCCAGTTCAACGTACATCGGGGCTGGTTTCTATTTTTGCTCTACTACTTCAGCTGCTATATTGCATTAGGATTTTTCCTATATCGCTTTGTAGGGCTTAACTATATCTCCATTGCTTTAAGTTTGTTTGCAAGCATTCAGCTTTTACGTTTAATTCCCTCTCAAGGAATCCGCGAACTCGTTAAGAAAATCAACTATACCTGCGTTCTTTGGTTTTACCGTGTAAATTACCTTTGCACTTTATCAATCTCGATTTCTCTTTGTCTTGCTCCTTTTGCTGCTTGTATATATATTGCAAGTTTATATGGAATAACAGCGTCTTTGGTAACAGGGGTTGGGCTACTGTTTATATTCCTTTTTGTCCTCAATAGACGTGAGGCTGAAGATAATAGAGCAGTTGAGGAAGTTACAAATACAGTCGATACAACAGTTAAAAAGACCGTGGCTGTTATCGGTGGTGGTGTGGCTGGTATTGTAGCTGCCAAAGAAGCTATGGAAGAAGGACACGAAGTTGTTGTCTACGAACAAGCTAGCTGCTTGGGTGGTGTGTGGAATTCTGGTGATTCTCTCAGCAAGCGGACAACAGGTCGTACTTTCTCGTCATCGTCTCGACATAATTCGTTCTTCGGTGACTTCCCGATGAATCCCAGTCGAGAAGATAATGCGTTAAGTCAAACCTATCCTTCTCACTATAGTGAGGCTGATTACCGCGAATATTTATTTCAATACACCGAACACTTTGATTTAGTAAAACTGTTCAAATTCAATACTTCAGTTGAATCAACAGAGCGAACTAAAGATGGTAAATGGGAAGTAAAAGTCCGTAATCAAGATGGTGTTGTAGAAACCAATATTCACGACTTCGTAATTGTCTCCACTGGATTAAATCATCAGAGTCATGCTTTAAAACTATCCCAGACTTCTAACTCGAACAAGTTAAGTATCGGTCACTCAGCAACATATCGCGATAAAGAAGATTATCGAGATAAAAAGGTAGTCATTGTTGGAATGGGTGAAAGTTCTAGCGATTTAGCTGCTGAAGTTGCCAGCGTTGCCAAAGAAGTACATGTAATTGTTCGCAGTCCGGTACTGTTGTTACCTCGAAATACTTTTGGTCAGAATTTAGCACCAGACCATAAGTTGAGCAGATTGATTTTAAGCTGTCCTCAATATATGCGTACTTGGAAGCTATTGAGTCAAACAGCAATGCATGGGCCGCTCTACTGGTTTGCTAGTAAATTCTTGGGACTTAAAAATGTTTTCGGAGTAAGTTTAGAAGATGGAAAAGCTTACGACGACAACTGGTCTTGGGAATGGTGGACATTATTCTACAAGCTGGGATTTTTCCATCCCAAAGCAAGATGGAGTTTAACCAGAGGACAAGTTACCAAAACTGCTCCGATTGTGGATGCTTATCGTAAAGGTAAATTACATTTCCATACCCAAGATATCCAAACCCTCAATGATTCATCGGTACTGCTTGAAGACGGAACCAAAATCGAAAACGTAGATGCATTAGTAAATGCAACTGGTTATAAATCAGTATGGCCATTTCTACCAGCAGGTTTTGCAGAACACGACAATCGCGATCGCTATCGTCTGGTGTTCCATCCAGAGTTACCAAACATGGCATTCGTCGGATTTTGTCGGGGTGCAGTAGGTTCGGTAATGCAAGCAATGGAAATGCAGTCACGATGGATTGCATTAGCTATTAGCGGAAAGCGTCAGCTACCAGATAAACCTCAAATGCAGGAGAAAATAGCTGAACATAAACAGCGAATGGTGGGTAAATGGCCAACTAAAGTGACAATGGTATACGTCAATGCTTTAGCACGTCAGGAAATAGGATGCGAGCCTAAACTATCAAAATTATTCTCAGCTTCTCCGAAAATCTGGTACTACCTGATAGCAGGTCCCTACTGTAATGCAATGTATCGATTCCGAGGTCCCCATGCTAATCCAGAATTAGCACGGAAAGTATACGAAGAAAAACCGCAATTGGTACTACCGCTAGAATTTTACCTACAGCAAGTACTTGAATTGCTCTTAGGATATTTAACAAAATTCTGGTCATCCGTACCACCATTAAAATTTTTCAAACAATCGAGCATTGCTTGTCGGACATTTGTAACACCATTCCTCGATTTAGAATATTAAACCGTTCGTAGTTGCGCTTAAGCGCCGAAAATATAGGGTAAGAGAAAGATTCGTAAGTCGTTGGTAGTTGCGCTTAAGCGCCAAAAATATAGGGTAAGAGAAAGATTCGTAAGTCGTTCGTAGTTGCGCTTAAGCGCCAAAAATATAGGGTAAAAGAAAGATTCGTAGGTCGTTTTTACGTTACTCTGTCTGCCTTTAGGAGATGCTTCGTTAAGGAGAAATCTTATTTAAGTGTTTTATACTGTTGGCGCTGTTAGCGTAGCGTGTCCGGAGGACATAGCGCAACTACGAACGAACTTATTTAACATCGTTTGTGGGTGTTTTACACTGTTGCCGCTAAAGCGCAACTACGAACGAAACTTATTTAACATCGTTTGTGGGTATTTTACACTGTTGGCGCTAAAGCGCAACTACGAACGAAACTTATTTAACATCGTTTATGGGTGTTTTACACTGTTGGCGCTAAAGCGCAACTACGAACGAACAAACCCGTAAAATGAATGAATCATCAATATATTAAACAAAATGAAATTTTCACCACGATTAATTCCAATTCCTATAGCTTTAACGGTATGGACAATTTGGCTGCTGGTACTCGGTTTTCGCGAAGCTTTTACCTATATCAGTAATCACTGGGAAATTACTATTACTATGCTCTTTGGTTCGATAATTGCAGGAGCAACCAGTTTGGGGGGAGGAGCGGTTGCTTTCCCGGTATTTACTAAGCTTTTACAAATAAATCCTCATGATGCCAAAATCTTTTCTTTAGCTATTCAAAGTGTCGGAATGAGTGCAGCTGCTTTAGCAATTTATATTAGTGGTATTAAAGTAGAAAGACGAGTCATTCTATGGACTAGTTTGTCGGGAATTATCGGTGTTTGGTTGGGATTAAGCATGATTGCTCCTCTGATTCCTCCCGATGCTATCAAAATCTATTTTACGCTTATTCTTACTAGTCTTGCTATAACTCTATTTGCAATTAATCAAGGTTGGCGACCATATCATTCATCCATTCCCATCTGGACTATTAGAGAAAAATTGATTTTGCTCGCTGTCGGACTATTCGGTGGAATTGTCAGCGGTTTAGTTGGTAATGGAATAGACATTTTCGTTTTTGCGGTGATGGTACTACTGTTTCGTGTCAGTGAAAAAATTGCCACCCCAACTTCCGTTATCATCATGGCATTTAATGCTTTAGCTGGATTCGCTTACCAAGTTTTTGTAATTAAAGACTTCACCGAACCGGTATTTTCTTATTGGTTAGCAGCTATTCCGATAGTGGTAGTAGGGGCACCGATTGGAGCGATAATTTGCTCTCAACTACATCGTCAGACAATTGCTCGCGTTCTGATAGGATTAATCTTGGTTGAGTTAATCGCTTCGCTGCTACTTGTTCCTTTGAGAATAGTGGTTATTGCTTCCGGTATGGGTATTTTACTTTTGTTCTCCTACCTAAACTATTGGATGTACCGGACTCAAACTTATGCAATTCCTGTAATAGACCAATTTAATCAAGAAGAATTAATCAAATGACCGCAACTCAAAACATTACAGCAACTGGATTTCCAATTCACAATCCTCAAACTGCTCCGGAAGCTTCTCGTCAGGTAATGGAAGGAATGCAGCAAAAAATGGGATTCATACCGAATTTAATCCAAATTATGGCAGAATCTCCAGCACTAGCTCATTCTTATTTAGGATTATGGGATATTGCGACCAAAAACGGTGGATTATCACCAGAAGAACTGAATTTTGTGGCTTTAGTAATCAGCGAGCATCAGAAATGTAAATATTGTATTGCGGCTCATTCTAATGTTGCTGACACAGTAGCACCGATAGAAAACGAAATTGTCGCAGCTATCCGTGAAGGACGTTCCGTAGAAAATCCTCGTTTTGAAGCTTTGAGAATCTTTGCTATCAAACTTTATGACGCTCAAGGTTATGTTCCGGAACCGGAAGTAAATGAGTTTATCAAACAAGGATTTACTCGTCGAGAAGTTTTGGATATAGTCGTGATAATTGCTTGGAAAACCTTGAGTGGATTAACAACCGCTTTGACTGCTGTTGATTTGGATGCAGAATTTGAACCTTACAAAATTTGATTGAATATTATATTGGGGAATAGAAATAAAATTATAAAAAAATAACCCAAAACTGATGTAGAGACGCGATATAATGCCCTTGCGGGCACGCTGCGCTAACGCGTCTCTACATTTATGGTTGTATTCAGTATTTATAGTTGTCCGAAAACTTAATTGAAATTAACCTACTTTAGATTTCCATCATTATTCACACTTTCACCTCCAAGAAAACTAATTCCCGAATTAACATCTTCTAAACTAGCTTTCCTAACTACCCCAATTAAATCACCCACACCATCGTCTTTCATATAAATACTAACGCTTCCCCTTGATTCTTCAATTTCGTAATTATCTGCACTACCGTAAAGTTGAATAGTATCTCCAGTAGCAAAATCAAGAATCAAAGCATAATCGGATTTACCTTTAGTCGTACTATCTTCATCTTGATAAAAAGCGCGAGTAGAATTACCTAAAGCAAAAGTATCGTTTCCTTCACCACCTTTGAGATAATCTCTTTCTCCGACACCAAAAGTAGTTAAATCAACACCAGTAATAATATCCGTTCCGTCACCACCCTCAATTCTATCGTTACCGCTACCACCGTTTAAAGTAAGTAGGTTGGGTTAAAGACCTATTCACCATTCTCTGAGAAAACCCAATTAATATAAACGTCTTTAACCCAACAGCATTTTTGCTCTAGCGACTTAGTAATGTATAACCAAAACCTCGATGTTGGGTTAAAAGCGTAAGTAAAATATTGAATAGGAGCAGATACATTATTCGTGCTTTTAACCCAACCTACAAAAAACTTACTACGAACGGCAGCGATTTGGCGCTGTAAGCGGAGCTTTCTCGTAGAGTAGCGCAACTACGAACCTTCCTTTATCTACTCACAAATTTGCATATCCTTTAATAGCCAACCCCTAAGAATTAATAACGAATAAAAAAATCTGCGGGGAAAGATGTCAATTTCAACAATTGAAAGATTAAATCCATTTGTCAAAGAAGTTATTAGCGACCCTTATCCTTATTACAGTCGGTACAGAAGGGAAGACCCGGTACATTGGGGAATTTCTGCAAATCCCCGATTAGATGGTGCTTGGTATCTATTCCGCTACCGGGATGTAATGAAGGTGATGGAAAGTCCGAAGTTTGGTCGAGAAGCTGCAAAAGTTAGAAATGATGGTGAAGGTTCTCCGGTTCCGAAAGCTTATCGGGGATTTAGTTCGATTGTCAGCAATTGGATGGTGTTTCGCGATGCTCCTACTCATACTAGATTAAGAACTATTGTTAATAAAGTATTTTCTGCCAAAATGGTGGAAAATCTCAGACCTGCCATTATCGGAATAGCTGATTGTTTATTAGATAGAGTTCATCTTCAAGGTGAAATGGATTTGGTTGAAGATTTTGCTTTCCCTTTACCAATTATGGTAATTGCAGATATGTTGGGTGTTGACCCTAAAGATAGACCTTTATTTAGAAAATGGGCTTTAGCTTTACAACATGCTAGCGCTTCTCGTTTGACTCCATCCCCGGAAGTTTACGAACAAGCGGAAGCTGCTACTCAAGGATTTATTGAATATTTTAAAAAAGAAATTACGAAAAGACATCAACAACCGGGAAAGGATTTAATTACGGCTTTAGTTAAAGCTAGAGATGAAGGAAATAAATTAAATGACGAAGAAATATTAGCTACCTGTATACACTTATTAACAGCGGGTCATGAAACTACAGTTAATTTGATAAGTAAGGGAATATTGGCTCTATTGCGTAATCCCAGACAATTGAAATTGTTGCGATCGCACCCTGAATTAATTCCCGCAGCGGTGGAAGAGTTGGTAAGATATGATTCACCGGTACAAATGGTCAGCCGTTGGGCTTATGAAGATTTTGAAATTGACGGAAAGGTAATTAAACGTGGTGACAGCGTTGGTTTAATTTTGGGTTCGGCTAATAGAGATGAGGAACAGTTTGAAAACCCCGACGAATTAAACTTTGAACGAGAAGCAAAGAAACATTCCGGTTTCGGAAGCGGAATACATTACTGTTTGGGTTCAAGTTTGGCTCGTGCTGAAGTCACCATTGCATTAAACACTTTAATAAATAGACTTCCCAACTTAACTTTAAAAGAAGATTCCATCGAATGGGCTAATAATATAGTCTTCCACGGGCCAAAACATTTACAAATTGGCTTTCGTTCACCCAGGGATGATAAAGGAATATGGGGACACGACCATGTTTGAGTAATGAGTAATGAGTAATGAGTAATAAGTAATGAGTAATAAGTAATGAGTAATGAGTAATGAGTAATAAGTAATAAGTAATGAGTAATAAGTAGAAGTTAGTAATTTTCTCCTTGTCTCCTTGTCTCCTTATCTCCCCTTCTCCCCCGTCTAATAAAGATGTGGGGATTTTTCGTTAGTATTTTCAATGTATATAGCTATTTTTAAATTTGAGAAAATTGAATATTTTCAAAATAGAACTATTTACAGCAGATTAATTGCATAAATAAAATTTTATCACCCCTATAAAAATAATAAGAAAACGGAAATAAATACAAAATATTTTCTCAACAAAATTTCTGTATTTGAACCAATATTAATTCCAAGTAAATATATAGAAATTAAGGTGAATCAATCATGAACGCACAAAATATAACACAATCTCAAACACAAGGTTGTCCATTTCACAAAGAGAAAATAGGTGAAGAGTATCAACCTTTTGTTAATCCTCAATTATCAAACCCTTATTCATTTTACGATTTTGCTCGCAGCGAACAACCTGTATTTTACAGTTCGGTATTGAGTGGATATGCTATAACTCGCTATTCCGATATTATTTCTATTCTCAAAGACCCTGCAAAATTCTCTTCTAGAGATAATATCCAAGCTATTGGAAAATACGCTCCGGAGACAATCGAAGTTTTACGAACGGGATTTCCATTCGTTTCCGATTTAGTTAATAGCGATGGTGAGCGTCATAAGTTTTTACGTGCCCCTTTACAAAAAGCATTTGCACCAACAAAATTAAAATCGATGGAAAGTTCTATTACCCAAATGGTTAATAGATTGATTGATAATTTTATTGATGATGGTCAAGTAGATATTCTCGATAAATTTGCTTATCCCCTACCAATGGAAGTGATTTTCACTCTCTACGGGGCACCTTTGGAGATGATACCAGATTTCAAACATTGGGGTTATCAAACTACAAAGTTATTTTCTTCAGCTTTAACTGTAGAAGAACAGGTAGAATGCGCTCGTAGTTTCGTATCGATTCAACATGCTGTTGCTAATTTGATTGAGGAAAAACGTAAAGCACCAGCAGACGATTTAATTAGCACTATTATCGAATCCGAATTAGAAACTCCCGATATAGTAGCAGTTTTATACGGTTTGATAGTAGCAGGACATAAAACGACTTCTCATTTGATAGGAAATACATTAAAAGTATTGTTGGAAAAACCCGGTTATTGGAAAGCGATTAGCGAAAATCCATCAATTATTCCCGGAGTCTTGGAAGAAGCACTTAGATACGATGCTCCGATTCCAGCAATGATTCGCACTAATAACGAAGAAGTTGAAATAGCAGGAGTAAAAATCCCTGAAAACAGCAAATTATTTTTGATGTATGGTTCAGCAAATCGGGACGAAAATCATTATCAAGATGCTGAAACTTTTGATATTCAACGCTTTCAAAATCAAACATCCGACCATTTAGCATTTGGTCATGGAGTTCATCGCTGTATTGGTTCCAGTTTAGCTTTGATGGAAACCAGAATTGCTTTTGAATTGTTATCAAAGAGAATTCCCAATTTAAAAATTAAACCCAATCAAGAATTAAATTACATTCCCACCTTGATGACAAGAGGATTTACAAGTTTAATTCTCGAATGGTAATGGGTAATTGGTAATAGAGAAATTCAATTTATGAACTTCAACCTCTAACCTTTAACCTCTAACCTTTGACCTCTAACCTCTAACCTTTGACCTCTAACCTTAATCATGATTCAACAAAATAAGACACAATCTACTGCTACCTGTCCTTTTCATGCAGGTAAAGAATATCAACCTTTTTCCGAAACACAATTAGAAAATCCGTACCCATTTTTTAAAGCAGCTAGAAACCAAGAACCTGTATTTTATAGCTCGGTAGTGAATGCTTATGTAATTACAAAATACGAAGACGTTCTTAATATACTCAAAAATCCCACAATATATTCTTCAGCGAAAAGTCTACAAACTTCTGGAGATATGACACCGGAAGCTGCAAAAGTATTACAACAGGGTTTTCCTTTTGTATCTTTAATTAATAGTGATGGAGAAAAACACAGACGTTTGCGCTCTCCTTTTCTCAAAATATTTACATCGGATAATCTAAAAAAAATTGAACCTGCAATTTACGCTATTGCGAATAAGTTAGTAGATAATTTTATTGATGATGGCAGTGTAGAAATTGTTTCAAAATTCGGTCATCCACTACCCTTAGAAGTTATCTTAACGATGTATGGGGTACCTTTAGAAAAAATGGAACAGGTGAAAAAATCTGGTAGCGATATATCGCTGTTCTTTTCATCAAAATTAACACCAGAACGTCAAATAGAATGCGCTCAAAGCTATGTTGACCTACAGCACTATATAGCAGGCTTAATCGAACAAAGACGTTACACTCCTGGTGACGATTTAATTAGTCAATTATTAACCAGCGACCTGACAACACCGGAAATAGTTTTGATGCTATGTGAAATGATTATAGCCGGACACAAAACCAGTGCAAATTTAATCAGTAAAGCATTGAAATTATTGTTAGATACGATGGTCGCATGGCAAAGTTTACATGAAAATCCATCATTGATTCCCATAGCTATAGAAGAAGTACTCCGATACGATACACCTGCTCAATCAATGATTCGAGTCACGACTCAAGAAGTCACCATCTCAGGAGTCACAATTCCAGAAGATAGTCGTTTATTAGTACTTTACGGTTCCGCAAATCGCGACTCCGAAAAATACGAAAACGCAGATAAATTCAATATCGAAAGATTTAAAAATGCTCCCGCTGACCATTTAGCATTTAGTCACGGAACCCACCACTGTACTGGTTCAAATCTAGCTCGAAGAGAAGTCAGAATTGCTCTGGAAGTACTATCTCACAGATTACCCAATTTACGAATAACTCCCAATCAAGAATTACATCATTTACCGATATTAACCAACCGTGGTTATGAAAGCTTGAAACTAGAGTGGGATTAAAGAAGAGTTAGGAGTTAGGAGTTAAGAGTTAGCAGTTATTTGAATAATCTATGTAGTGGGAGTTGAACATCTTCCTATTCTTTCACCAATAATCTACCTCTACTGCTCCTCTTCTATCTTCTTAATTTGAAATTGCCATATTTTTAAGCTTAACTGGGAACAATAAATTAAAAGAATTTTCCCTGCTAAACATATGTCAGATAATCAACAGCCAAAACCATACGATGCAGTACTTGGAAATCAAAATCAACCAGCAGAAGGAGCAGTAGTACTTGGTGGAATTGAAGGAGTGAAACTGCGGTTGAGTAACTCTAATTTGAAAGCAAGAATAGCAGGAATTGAACAAGCTTTAAATTATGGAGAGCAAGGTTTAGATTTAATTACTGAGTTTTTACAAAATCCTCGCACCGAAGAGAATATTAAACAAGCCTTACGAGAATTTAATCTTAACAGTTTGAAATTAGAACCATTTGAAGTCTTAACTCTAAATAAAGAAGGAGAAATTATTCAATCTCAGCAGCGTGTAGCAAAATATTTTGCTGAGGATTTAGGTAATGGGATTAACTTAGAAATGGCTTATATTCCCGGTGGTACTTTTATAATGGGCGCTCCGGAAACTGAGGAAGGTAGTAACGACTCAGAAAGACCACAACACCAAGTTACGGTACCACCGTTTTATATGGGCAAATATCCAATCATCCGCGAACAATGGATAGCTATAGCTATGCCCCAAATTGATATAACAAATATAATCGCAAATCAACCTTCTTTCTACAAGTCAAAGTACGAGCCAATAGAACACGTAGATTGGTACGATGCAGTCAAATTTTGTGCCAGTTTATCGAAAGCAACAGGAAAAAGATATAGATTACCTAGTGAAGCAGAATGGGAATATGCGTGTCGTGCCGGAACCACTACACCATTTCACTATGGGGAAACAATTAGCGAAAAATTAGTTACTTATAAAGCCAATAGCGCTGATGTAGATAAAATAAAAGCAAGATGGAAAGGACGAATGCGTTTTGGGTCTAGATCAACAGGAAAACTTCCTCCTAATGCTTTTGGATTGTATGATATGCACTCCGATTTCTGGGAATGGTGTGAAGATACCGAGCATCCAAACTATGAAGGAGCGCCCACAGATGGTAGTGCTTGGGTTCATGAAAAAGG
This sequence comes from Calothrix parasitica NIES-267, assembly GCF_002368095.1. Taxonomy (GTDB): domain Bacteria; phylum Cyanobacteriota; class Cyanobacteriia; order Cyanobacteriales; family Nostocaceae; genus Rivularia; species Rivularia parasitica. Next base: position 972,343 of record NZ_AP018227.1, read on the forward strand.
CTGTAGTAGAATACTTCGTGGCAGTAGTTGGCGGCAATGGCAGCAACCAATACAACCAAAACTTTTACAATGTCGTTCTGCGCTTCGGGATTATCAGATAAAAGAAATGAAGGGATATCACATCGGTTTTCGAGTTGTTTGCGATTTATTTTGAATCAATTAGAACAATATTTATCTATAGGAATCTTAATTGAATCTTGCTAAGTATACTGAGAATCAAACCTCTGTACAGCAAGCTCTGAAGCAAATTATTTTTTCAAAAATCAAATAGGATTCCTATATATTTAATTATTCAATCTTAAAAAGAATAGCTATCGAAACTTCAAATATAGATATAAAAATAATCTTAGTTAATTCCTACATCGGAACAGAAGCCCAAACTGGATTTGCTGGAATTCAATTCAATCTTTATTACATTAACTATCAGTAGTAAGTATAAAAAAATATTTTAAATTAATCAGTATTTTTATTCCTTTAGGATTATTTGCAATTCTTCATCTAAGTTATATAAAGGCTATTACACCTTTGTAAAATAGGCGACCAAATTCTAAATAAAGTTTGAATTTAGTTAACTTAGTGGAGTTTTAGCAATAAAATTATGGCAACCGAAATCAATCAAACTCCCGAACAACGGGAAGAAGAACTGCAATCACCAGTAGTACCTCAACAGACAAGTAACACTCCTCCAGTTGCTCAAAACGACACCTACACAGCTAATTCCGGTGAAGCTTTAACTGTAGATGTTGCTTCCGGAGTATTGACAAATGATACGGATGCTGAAGGTAGTAACTTAAGCGCTACGGTTGTCGAGAATCCGACCAATGGTAGTTATACCTTTAGAAGCGACGGTTCATTTACATACACTTCCCTCGATGGATTTAGTGGAACCGATAGCTTTGCTTATACAGTTAGCGATGGTGAATTAACTTCCGAACCTGCAACTGTAGAAATAAATGTTGAAGCAGGAGACAACACCGCTCCAGTTGCTGAAAATGATAGCTATACAGTTGCTTCCGGTGAAGCTTTAACTGTAGATGTTGCTTCCGGAGTATTAGCAAACGATACCGACGCTGAAGGTAATACCTTAAATGCTACAGTTACCAGCAATCCTACAAATGGTGGTTATAACTTTGCTAGCGACGGTTCATTCACATACACTCCCCTCGAAGGATTTAGCGGAACCGACAGCTTTACATATACAGTCAGCGACGGTCTGTCAACTTCCGAACCTGCAACTGTAGAAATCAATGTCGAAGCTCCACCGGAAGGAAGTAACACCGCTCCCGTTACTCAAGATGATAGTTACACAATTGCAGCGGGAGAAGTCTTAAATGTAGATGTTGCTTCCGGAATACTCGCAAACGATACCGATGCTGAAGGTAATACCTTAACCCCTACTCTGGGAGATTCTCCCGATAGCGGTGGTCTGACATTCAACGGTGACGGTTCTTTTACATATACTCCCCTCGAAGGATTCAACGGTACCGATAGCTTTACCTATACAGTCAGCGATGGAGAATTAACTTCCGAATCCGCAACGGTACAGATAAATGTAGGAAGTTTAACTAATACCGCTCCAGTTGCTCAAAACGATACTTATACAACTCCTGAAGGTGAAGCTTTAACTGTAGATGCTGCTTCCGGAGTGTTAGCAAACGATACCGATGCTGAAGGAAATAGATTAAGCGCTACAGTTGTCAGCAATCCCACTAATGGTGGTTACAACTTTACCAGCGACGGTTCATTTACATACACTCCCCTCGAAGGATTCAACGGAACCGACAGCTTTACATACACAGTTAGCGATGGAGAATTAACTTCCGAACCCGCAACGGTACAGATAAATGTTGGAGAAGTTACGGAACCAGAACCAACACCAACACCAGAACCAACACCAGAAACCGATGCAGGAACTAATGGAGTTGTTAACGTTGTATTTGATGCGGCTGAAGATAATTCAGTCAACAGTTTAATATTCGATACAACTCCAACTCCAGATGGAACTAATATCGTTGCAAGATTAACTGACGATACTTTGGATTTAGGAAGTGATGCGGCTTTTGATAATCTTGTCGGCTTTTACGAAATCGCAGATGCAAACGGTTCTATAGATACCAATGGTGATGGTATAGGTGATGTACTTCCCGGACAAGAAGGTTATGCATTAGCAGCCATTGAAAACCGAGTTGATAATTTTGTCATGGAAGCTGGTGGTTCTGGAGAAGAAGAAGAAAACACCTCAGTTGAAGAGTTTGGAACTGTAATTCTTGAAGGAGGAACTTTATATTCTCCCTTTATTATCGCTAACGGTGGTGATTTAGGTTTTGATGGATTTGTGGAAAGCGAAGGTGGAGAAGGTAATACATTTAATAATCCTGCTGAATCTATTGATGACCCAGTAGCTTACTTTGGATTTACTTCAGCCAATCCCGATGGAGTTTCACATTTACAAGCTCGTGGGAATAATACCTTTGGTTTTGAAGACCTTCCCGCAAATCTTGGTGTTAGCGATAATGATTTTAATGATGCTGTGTTTGGATTTGATTTTTCCCAATAACGGGGATTATCTGTTTTCTCTAAAGACTTAGAAACCATTTCAACACTCGGGAGAACCCCAAAAACAACAAATCACTACTGACAAATTAATCGTCTCTCCATTCAAGCTATAGATTTGTTCTGTTTTTGGGGTTTTTACTTCAATTAATTATTTATAGTCAATCTGTTTTACGGTAAATAAAAACCGCAACCGATACCGGATTAGTAAAATTATAAAAGAAGGAAGGAGTTAGGAGGAAGAAGGAAGAAGGTAATATATTTTTAAAAAATGCGCGTTATGAGTCTAAAACGATATTATTGAAAAAAACAATATTTTAAGGAGCGTAGCGCAAGGGAATATTTACGTCCTTGTTTCATTCACGCGGAGCGTGTGGATCATCTCACGTTTTAAAACGTGAGTTCTTCTTCTTTCTTCCCTCTTACTTCGTGAAAAATCCCTCAATTCCGACGATTACCATTAATCCTTTATCGGAACAGAAGCTCAAATACGGAGATATTCCACGCTCATAAAAAACTATTGCGGTATCGAATTAGTATTTTTTTTAATTTCTCATATCTGACGATGATTATCTGTTCCGGTATCGGAATAGAAGATAAAACCTTTAATTTAATAGAATCGCAACGATTTAGAATTATAAGAGCTAGAAAAATAACATAAAGCGATCGCCAATTAACTCTTAAGTAAAATCACTAATCAATTTTAGATAAATATCTGACATAACAAGTAAGGTGGAATCAATATCTTACTCATGGAAAATCATCAAAATCCAAAACCCTACAACGCAGTATTAGGTGGTCAAAATCAAGCTCCGGAAGGTGCAGCTGTACTTGGTGGAATAGAAGGAGTAAAGCTGCAGTTGAATAATGAAAATCCGGAAGTGAGGATAAAAGCACTTCAACAAGCTTTGAATTATGGAGAAGAAGGAATAGATTTGGTTATTAAAGCTTTGAAAGATGAATCACCGCAAGTTCAAATCAAAGCTCATTCTTTATTAATTCCTTTATCGGAACAGAAGGTTAAATTAGCTTTAGCTGAATTCAATCCTCGTAATTTGAAACTTGAAGCAATTGAAACTGTAACTGTGAATCGTTGTGGTGAGATAATTCAACGACAGCAGCATTTAGCGAAATATTTTGTTGAATACTTGGGAAAGAATGGGATTGAGTTAGAAATGGCTTATATTCCTGGTGCGTCCTCTGTCTTGGAAAGTTGCTCATGGGGGAAACCCCCAAGACCGCATTTTCCGCTGCGTCCTCTGCGGTTTTTTTATTAATTAACTTTCTGCTCCGAAACAAGATTTATTCAAACCTTGAAAATGTTGGGTTTCTCTCCGTTCAACCCAACCTACGAACTATAAACAAAATAATCATTTATCAAGTAAAACAAAAAATGGTTTTATAAATCTAATTACAATAAATTCTCTTCCCCTATCGGAACAGTAGAAAAATTCGGCTTTAATTAATCAGAATCTGACATTGGATAAAAATGACTATCAATTCCCCTATCGGAACAGTAGAATGAAGGCAGCTTTTAAATCAGAAGTTGTCTGTGAATTGAGATGATTCTTTTTCAAACTCAACTGGGAACAATAAATTTAAAGAAGTTCCCACAAAGCAGATGTCAGACAATCAAAATCCCAAACCATACGATGCTGTATTAGGTGGTCAAGACATTCCGAAAGATGCAGCTGTACTTGGTGGAATACAAGGAGTAAAGAGAAAATTAAATAATTCAAATCCTCAAATCAGAATAGTAGCAGTTGAACAAGCTTTAAATTACGGAAAATCGGGAATAGATTTAATCATTAAAGCTTTAAAAGATGAATCACCATTAGTACAAGCTAAAGCTTATTATTTGTTAATTTATTTCTCAGAACAGAAGATAAAACAAAATATTTTAGAGATTGAGCAAGCTTTAAATCATGGTGAACGGGGTTTGGATTTGATTATTGAAGCTTTGGATTCGGAATTTTCTCAAGTACAAGCCAAAGCTTATTCCCTACTAGTTAACCGAAACGAAATCAAAATCAAAAAAGCATTACAAGAATTCCAACCTATAGGTTTGAAATTAGAAATCATTGAAGCTGTGAGTGTGAATAGCTCTGGTGAAATTATTCAAAGTCAACAACACTTAATTAAATCTTTTGGAGAAAACTTAGATAAGATACTCCAGCGTCAACTATATCAAAAACAGCTTCCACAGCAATATTTTTTGAAAGAATTCGGTAATTATAAAACCTTGGAAATGGTTTATATCAAGGGTGGTACTTTTATGATGGGTTCTCCGAAAGCAGAAAATAACAGGGAATCTCACGAACGTCCGCAACATTTAGTCACTGTAAAACCATTCTTCTTAGGAAAATATCCAGTCACTCAAGCACAATGGAGAGCAGTTGCTTTATTACCCAAAGTTTACCGAGAATTAAATCCAAAACCTTGTGATTTTACAGGAAAAAACCGTCCCGTCTACCATGTAACTTGGTATGAAGCTGTAGAATTTTGTTCGAGATTATCAAAAGCAACCGGAAAAAAATACGGATTACCAAGCGAAACAGAATGGGAATATGCTTGTCGAGCGGGAACTACTACACCCCAGAGGGGTTCGTCAGTCGCTCCTGGGGGAAACCCCCATGACCGCGCTGACTCACCATTCCACTATGGAGAAACAATAACTGGTGAATTAGCCAATTATGGTGCTATTCGCACCTATGCTGACGAACCCAAAGGAGAATACCGAGAAAAAACTATCCCAGTCGGACAATTTCCTCCTAATGCTTTTGGATTATACGATATGCATGGAAATGTATGGGAATGGTGCCAGGATAACTGGCATGATAATTATGTAGGGGCACCCACAGACGGTAGTTCATGGATTACTAAGCCATGGAATGTTATTTTTGGAAGTCCCTTTACACGAGTAGTGCGCTCTGGTTCGTGGTTCGGACTTCCTCATTGGTGTTGTTGCGCTCAACGATTTAGTCATGATAACGAATTTAATTTAATTCCCAGTTTTACAGATGACCGACACCATATTAAAAGCGAGCTCGGTTTCCGAATCGCTTGCGATATCTTTTAGCCTCAACTCCCCTCACCTCAATTATTCTCTCAGCGCTCCTTTGCGTTTCCCTCAGCGCTTCTCTGCGTTTCAAAAAACAACTATTCCGACACCGAAACATTAGATTCCTTCTCAATTTCAGAAATTAAAATCTCGGATAAGCAGTCTTATATAGTCCAAAATATTCAATAACTACGCTTTCACAGGGTTTATTTCTTTCATTTACCCCTATATATAGGCGCACCTATTCCCATAATAAAAAATACATTACTACAAAATAATAAAAAGGTCAATCCCCTTCATAGAAATTTCGTCCTAGTCAGCCATCGTTATAAATTATTAATATCCGTTCACCTGAATTCATAGATGAAGACGGTGGGATAGCAGCTATTAGCAAGGCTGATAACTGTAAATAACTGTCCTTTATGTTTAAATTGAAAGATGAATTCATCAGAAACAGCAATTATAGCTGCGATTACATTGGTCGCTTTTGGAGTGTTGGCGTGGGGCTTTGCTCGCGCTAAGCCTTATGGTAAGTTGGGTGTTCTAGCTTGGCTTCAGTCGGTGGTTTTGATAGCTCCTTGGTTGCTATATTTCGGTTCCCTTGCTGCGGGGATTTATATCAATATTGCAGGTCTGCTGTTCTTAGCAATTGGCTTTGCTGGTGTGTACGTAGCTATTGGCAGACAGTTACGAGCTATGGGACAGGAGGAAATGATTAAGAAGAAAGCATCCGAACGAATTGCTGAGGAAGCTTCTCTTGGTCAATCGGAACAATCAACTCAAGGAAATAAACCATCACAACCGGAAATTATTCCGATTCCGGAAGAAGATTTAAGTACTATTAGAAGTATTTTTGGTATCGATACATATTTTGCTACTGAAACTATTGCTTATCAAGAAGGTGCTATTTTTAAAGGTAATTTGAGAGGGGAACCAGAGGATGTTTTTAACCGTTTGAGTGCGAGTTTACGCGAACGTGTTGGCGACCAATATCGTCTATTTTTACTAGAAAACCCTGAAGGTAGACCTACGGTAATTGTTCTACCCAGCCGCAATGACCCGCGTCCGATGAGCACCGCACAAAAAGCGTTTGCAGGTGTCCTTTTGTTAGCAAGTATCTTTACAACTTTGGAAGCAGGAGGGATTTTATTAGGTTTTGATTTCTTTTCTACTCCAAGTAGGTTTCAAGAATCTTTACCGATTGCAGTAGGGTTTTTCTTAGTTTTAATTGCTCATGAAATTGGACATCGGGTAGTTGCTAATCGTCACGAAGTTAAATTGAGTTTACCTTACCTGCTTCCTTCGATACAAATTGGTTCTTTCGGTGCAATTACCCGCTTTGAATCACTGCTACCCAATCGTAAGGTTTTGTTTGATATTTCTTTAGCTGGGCCAGTTTTCGGGGGAATCGTTTCACTATTGATGTTGGTTTTCGGATTAGTGCTTTCTCATGAAGGAAGTTTATTTCAACTACCGAATCAATTTTTTCAAGGTTCAATTTTAGTCGGAATTTTTGCCAAAGTTTTTATGGGTGAAGCTTTACAATCATCTGTTGTAGACGTAAATCCTTTGGTGATAATTGGCTGGTTGGGTTTAGTCGTGTCAGCTTTAAATTTAATGCCAGCAGGACAACTCGATGGAGGTAGAATTGTACAATCAATTTACGGACGTAAAATTGCCGGACGCACTACATTTGCAACTTTAATTATTTTAGGATTAGTTGGTTTAGGTAATGCTTTAGCTCTATATTGGGCTGTTGTAATTTTATTTTTACAAAGAGATTTAGAACGTCCCAGCTTGAACGAAATCACCGAACCCGACGATACAAGAGCGATATTAGGACTTGTAGCTTTATTTGTGATGGCTGCGATTTTGATTCCTTTTAGTCCCGGTTTGGCTGGTCGGTTGGGGATTGGGGGATAAGGTGATGGGGAGATGGGGAGATGGGGAGATGGGGAGAGGGGGACAAGGGAGATGGGGACAAGGGGAAGTTGAAAGGTTGTTAGTTTAGGGGGTTTTTGGGGAAGTATATGAATAAATAAATTTTTGACTAGGGGATTGAAGGATGAGGAAAGGAGATATCAAGAGTCATGAGGACTTAGAAGTTTTACAATTGGCTTTTGATACAGCGATGAAAATTTATGAATCCTCGAAAAAATTTCCTGTTGAAGAAAGATATTCCTTAACAGACCAAATTCGTCGCTCATCTCGTTCTGTATGTGCTAATTTAGCTGAAGCATGGAGAAAAAGACGTTACCAAGCAGCTTTTATCGCTAAATTGAATGATTCGGAAGCAGAAGCTGCTGAAACACAAATTTGGATAAAATTTGCTGTCAAATGTAAATATTTAGAAGTAGAATCGGGACGAGAAATTTACGCTAATTACAACCAGATTCTAGGTGGACTAGTAAAAATGATAAATAACTCATCCATTTGGATTCTCAAAAAGTAAACCTCTCCCAATCTCCCCACCTCCCCACCTCCCCATCTCCCCCTCTCTTCTTAATTAGAGTTTGCTAACAAATTCGGATACCTCGCTGGTTCGGAAAATAAACTCCGAAAACCTGAAACACGTTGCTGTGATGGTTCTTTGCTCATGTTCCATAGGGTTTCGTAGAAGAAGAATGAGACTCCTGCAAAATTGCGATCGCGAACTTGTTTTACTTGAGCTTTGATTTGTTGTACGGGTACGTGTTTGTTTTTCAGACCGGAAATAATCCCGATGCTGGTGGGGATATGTTTTTTAGCTGCTATGATTTCGGGTTGCTGTAATTCTTTGATGAATACGCTCATGTCATTGCGATAAATTTGAACTATCAAATCTTCGATTAATCCCATCCGCTCCCATCTTTCCCAATCAGCTAGAAAGTATTCGTAGGAAAAGCGTTGGGGATTTGGTGCTACGGAAACGATACAGTTTTTATCAACTGCTTTGATAGCAAAAAATACGTCTTTCATGAAATCGGTAATCTTATCCGCACGCCATTTTACCCATTCTGGGTTTTTATTATCTCTAGGGGGTGCTTTACCGTTATGCTCTTTTTTGTATAAAGCTACAGTATATCTATCGTATCCATATTCTGATGGTAAGCCGAAATGGTCGTCGAATTGAATCCCATCAATATCGTAATTCTGTACCATTTCCACGATTAAATCTTTGATAAATCTTTGTACCTGTGGATTAAATGGATTTAACCAAACTCTATCGTGAGTACCTTCTTTTTTGATTTTGCTACCGTCAACTTTACTAGTTAACCATTGTGGACGACGCTTTGCTAATTGTGAATCAGCAGGAGCCATAAAGCCAAATTCAAACCAGGGAATTACTTTTAAACCTCTTTCATGTCCTTCACTCACCGCTTCAGTAAGCATGTCCCGTCTTCTCAGTCCGGGTGTTGGATCTACGCTACGTCCGATAACCCTTCTCGCAACCCGACTCGGATACAAAGTGTAACCCCAATTCCACACAGCAGGATATACAACATTGAAATTTAGCTGTTTGAGACGGTCTAAAGCACTAGTGAGTTTTTGACTAGAAAATAAAACATCACTATCAACATTAGTTAACCATACCCCTCGTAACTCAGTTGGTTGCTGATTGTTTGTTATAGTTCGCTGCTGAGTGGGTGGAATAGTCGGTAACGGACGAGTTTTAATAGTCCGTGACGGACGGGATGGAACGGGTGGTAAATTCTGGTTGATAACAGTCGGTTGCGGACGAGTTTTTATAATTACTTGAGCCGGTGCTGGGACAGAAAACATTACTCCAGCCATCAGCGAAAGAGTAAAAACAGCAGCCAGAAACGCCGGTTTTTGTCTGCGCTGCTGACTCAACGAAAACAATTCTACACACCATTTAACAAATTTTTTCATAATTATACTGAGTACAAAACTTCACAACCTTCATGACTCGGATAACTCTTCGGATGTTGCCAAAATCAGCGAACAGGGAACAGGTAACAGTTAACTTCTCCCCATCCCCTTGTCTCCCAATCTCCTTGTCTCCTCCTCTCCCCATCCCCCAGGTAATTCTACCGATACACAATACTTAGTAATTAAAGATGCGGGGTGGGGCACCACATCCTGAATAATTACCTTCTGAGTATACTTAAGTAGTTGGAGCAAAAAAGTAATTCAATTTACTCGTACATATCATTCTCAAGCGTGATTGCTTTGAGTGATTATACTGATAGATTGCATATTTTACTTGAATTAGTTCATTAAGAGAAAGCTTAGGATTACTGATGTTCAGCTTAATTGATTCTCAGAACAGTACAACAAATGATACGGCGGTTGTTCAAAGATTGGCAAGAGCTATAGCGCTTTCTGATGGAGAGTTTTCGCTGCTGTTGGCGTGCTGCAATTCTGCGGACAAACAAGAGGAAGTCTTCAGTGTTTTGAAAGAGTTTTCTATGGCTAATATCAGAAAGGTGATTTTGTCGTCAAAGTCTGAAACGCTTTTCACTAATATTGCTTCGTTGCTAGATTCCAATCATCCAGATGCTTTAGTTGTCAGAGGTTTGGAGTCTGTAGAAGCAATTAATCAACTGATTATTTCCACAAATTTGATGCGGGATGAATTCGGGAAACAGTTTAAGTTTCCTCTAGTGCTATTCGTAAATGAAGATATTTTACGCAAGTTAATTAGGTTAGCACCTGATTTGAAAGACTGGGCCGCTAGTACTTTCAGATTTCAAAATGCTTTACACAGAGAGTTGGTAAGCTGTTGATGGGAATAAGTAATTATAAGTAAACGATTTGCGTTATAGTTGTAGAAAATACCTAATTATTCCATCTAAGTAAATATTCGTAGCTATTCGTAGCTTAAATAAAATAGTCTTATAGATTGTTCCTAGCACTGCGTCTTATCCTTCACCCTATACAAAGGATAAGACGTTTTTATTGGTTTGTAGAGACGTAGCAATGCTACGTCTCCCGACGGTTGCGAGAAAAACGAACACTTCAAAATTTATGCAACGAACCATTAATTATTTTTTTGTCAAAAATGGATAAGTTATGAAAACCAACTATTATTAATGTTGTAATAGCTGAAATTTACATAAAAGTGTTTTTATGTCTCGCTCATTACGTTTAGCGGTTGTTTTGGTGCTGTCTTTTTGCTTTACTATTTTTGCAGCTTGTCGTCCCCAGTTATGGGATACCGAGATAAAAACATCTCAGTTATCTTTGGTCACTCCTAGCGACCCAGCAACATTTAACTATGCTATGAATACTTCACCTTATAGTGTTTTTCCTTTTATCTACCAAGGATTAGTAAAGGAGAATGGTATTACTAATAAGTTGGAACCTGCTTTAGCTGAATCTTGGACGGTTTCGGAAGATAGATTAAAAATTACTTTTATGCTCAGGGATAAATTAAAGTGGTCGGATGGTAAACCTTTGACTGTGGATGATGTCATGTTTACCTACAACGACATTTACTTTAACGAAAAAATTCCCACAATATATAGAGACTTTTTGCGGATTGGTAACAAAGATATATTTCCTTCGATACAAAAATTAGACGAGCGGAGGATTGAATTTACTTTACCCGAACCCTTTACCCCTTTTCTAAGAAAATCTGCTTCTCTTGCTATTTTACCCGCTCATGCATTGCGAAATTCAGTATTATCAAATGATGCTAATGGTAATCCTCAATTTATTTCGACTTGGGGAGCAGATACCTCACCAGAAAAAATTATTGTTAATGGTGCTTACCAAATAGAAAGCTATACTCCTTCAGAGCGAGTTATTTTTAAACGTAATCCTTATTATTGGCGTAAAGATGCTCAAGGTCAACAAATGCCCTACATTAAAAATATTGTATGGCAAATTATCCCATCTACCGATAATCATTTACTAAGATTTCGTTCTGGTGAATTAGATAGTTTGAGCGTAAAACCAGAAACTTTTGCTTTACTCAAACGGGAAGAAAAGCGAGGTAAGTTTACTATTCATAATGGTGGATTAAAAACGGGGATTAGTTTTGTTACTTTCAATCTCAATCAAGCTAGTAGTTCTCAAGGAAAACCTTTTGTAAATCCCATCAAGTCTCGCTGGTTTAATAATTTAGCATTTAGACGAGCAATAGCTTATGCTATCGACCGTAAAAGAATGAAAACTAATATCTATCGGGGAATCGGAGAGTTACAGCATTCACCAATTGCTGAACAAAGTCCTTATTATCTTTCTCCGGAGCAAGGTTTAAAGACATATAGTTATAATCCCCAACAAGCAAGAAAGATATTAACAGAAGCTGGTTTCAAGTACAATTCTCAACAACAGTTATTGGATAAAGATGGTAATTCGGTAAAATTCAATATTCTAGTTAAATCAGAAGACCAATCTCGAATAGCTTTAGCAGTACAAGTTCAAGAAGATTTAAATAACATTGGGATTCAAACAGATTTACAAACTTTGAGTTTTAATACTGTATTACAAAAAATCCTCGCAAAACGAGATTGGGAATGTTACGTCGGTAATTTTGAAGCTGGAGTAGTCGAACCAAACGAAGTCGCTTTATTTTGGACTAGTAACGGTTCGTTTCATATGTTTAATAAAAATTCCAAATCTAAAAAGTATACGATTACGGGTTGGAAAGCTACTGAATGGGAAAAAGAAATCGACGAACTTTTCCAAGAAGCAGCTAAAGAAGCTGATGAAAGTAAACGGAAGCAGATTTATGGTGAATTTCAGCAAATAGTAGCCGAACAATTACCCGTATTCTTCTTAGTTAATCCTATATCTTTACAAGCAGTGCGGAATCGTGTGGAAAATATCGAGTATTCCGCTGTGGGTGGGTTGTTGTGGAATATTGATGAGTTGCGGTTGGGAAGGGAAGAGGGGTAGCATTTCAATTAAATAAATAATAGTAATTATTGGTATTGCATCCATCTTTTTGCTAAATATTCTGCCCCTCCGATTTGACTACCAAATCATATATTTCAAGCTGAGCAATTCTGGAAATGCTGTAGAGTGGCAATAACAGTCCGAATTCCTATGTATTTACCTCGAACACCATATACCCATTTAATTGATGGTAAAAAACCATCGGGCATTTTTGAATTTTGAATAGGACTATACCAATCCTGGTTTGTTAACGATGGCTTATTTTGAAAGTTCAAATTCCAATTTACTTGCTTTGCAAATTTCTTACCTACTATAGATAAACTTCCATCTTTATAGCCTGGGATAGATGAAGCAATTTTTTGTTGTATTCTGAAACCAAACTTTCCATTACTATACTTGTACCATAATTCATCTATTGCTTGAAGATGGCTACAAGAAAGTCCTTTAGACCTTTCTTTTGCATGTAAAACATTATAAAAATTACTATAAGGTATTCTCGAATAGCCAAAGAATGTTCTGTCATCTGTTGCTTTATACAACAATTTCTTCATAATTTTACTTGTTTCTATATCTGCTTCAATCCATTGTTTTTTAATAAGTAATTTTTCCAAATTTGAGTAATCTATTTGCAAAGATTTCCAATGCCAAAAACTAAAATACGCTAAAGCTAATATGCAAATTACAGATACCAAATAATATTTTTTTAATCTTATTTGCATAGAAGAATTCCTGTTTATTATCTAACTAGTTCCTAATATCGTATTTAATAGCCAACCTAAACCAAGTTTATCTATAAATTCATCACCTATCGCTTTTCCAAGCAACATGAAAAGCTGATAAATAAGATGTCTCAATAGTATCTCCCAAATTTCTCTGCAAAACATCTCTCAAATCGCTAAATAAATCATCTCGTTTTTGAGAATCCAACACAATATAAGGTGATAACGTACTCAACAAGATTAGATAATCATCAATACTGTAAGTGCGATCGCACTCAACACATTCAAAAACCAAGTCTTTGAAAAGTCCTGATTTAACAACGTTTTCCCCCAGTTCCCTGAGAATTCTTTCTGTAGTTCCCCTAGCTTCATACCTGGAAAGGGAAGGAACTTGTTTTTGATAAACTTCATCTAAGATTTGGTAAACTTCGTAGCTGGGTTGCGGTTCTTTGTTCCACAGCAAAATCAAGTTACCATTATCTTTTAATGCTTGGTCTAGTTTGGGATATCCTACTTCCGGTGTCACCCAGTGGAAAGAAGTAGCAGCAAGAACGGTATCAAATATATTTGGTTGTAATTCCCATTCTTCAAAAGTGGTATTGATAATTTCTACATTCTTAAATTCCGCACAATTCTGTCTCGCTAAATTGCAGGATTCTTCACTCGGTTCGAGACAAGTCATTGAGAAACCCAGTTTAGCAAACTCCGTTGTTGCAGTTCCAGGACCGCACCCTATTTCTAAAATCTCCGTATTTTCGCGGAGTTGAGCTAATTCTACTGTACGATTAATCAATTCTTGGGGATAGCGCGGTCTGGTTCTGTTGTACGCGTCCGCAACTTTACTGTACCAGTTCTTTCTCTGCTCTAAACTGTAATCATCTCGATAGTTTTTATAGATATTTTGGATTTGTTCAAAATTTTTCATGATTTTTAGATTGGTAGTTGGTAATTGGGGATTGGGGATTGTATTGATTGTAAGAATAATTCGTAGTGCGACCATCTTGGTCGCTAGAGAATATCTTAATTACGAAAGAACATCTTCCTTTATCAAATTTTGGTCGTTATAAACAAATGAATTAGTTCCAAGGTAGCAATATGTTGCCACTACTATAGATATATTCCAATTACCCATTACCAATTACCAATTACCCATTACCAAATATATAAAGTTTTTGTAAAAATTCAGGAACAAATCACCTATTAAACTACGTCAAAACTCGTATACAAATATGCATGATAATATCATTGTTGTCTCCACTTAATTTAGAGTGTGGGATAATGAATTCTTTGTATTTGATTGTTTTAAGGTGATATTGCTCGAAAAATAAAAGTTTTTATCAACTGTATTTTAAATTTAATATCAGAGACAAATCTTAACTATTTGTAAACTTATGACGGACAGAGGTAACTTTTCTATGAAAGCCACATCTAAAGGTAATTCTACTACAAATAAAGCACAGTTATTTGCTGCTTTACTACTAACTGGTATTATATCTGTTGCGAATGAGTTCGCGCTACGAAAAAGTGCTATTGCTACTCCAGTGGTTGTCTCTACATCCCAAGATTACAAGGTAGCTAATAGCAAACAAGATATAGTTGTCAGTCAACAACAAAGTAATTCTCAAACCACAATTCAAGTGCAGAGACAGAATGTCAAAAGAAGTGGTTTACCTCTAAATGTGGTGAATGCTGTTACCAAAGATTTGTCTCGTCGTGTAGATATTCCTCAAGATAGATTAAGAGTTATCGCTTACAGTAAGGAAACTTGGCGGAATGGATGCTTGGAAGTACTCAAACCCGGTGAAATGTGTACTCAAGCTTTGGTTCCCGGTTATCGAGTTACGGTATCTGATGGCGGTCAAAGGTGGGTTTATCATACAAATAGCAACGGACGCAATTTACGTTTAGCGTCGGGTGGTAATTCTGGTGACACTAATTTGCAATTACCGGACTCGATAAAATCGCAAGCAATTGCAGATGCTGCACAACGCTTGCAAAAGCCAGCTTCTGAGTTCTTTATCATGCAAGCACAGCAGAAAACTTGGAAAGATGGCTGTTTGGAATTAAGAGACGCTAATACAATTTGTTCTCAAGTTTTAGTACCCGGTTGGCGAGTAATTGTTGGTACCAAAGGACAAAGTTTGGTTTATCATACTAACAAGTCCGGTTCGGTAATTAAGCTGAATACTAAAGCGAGTGAAATTACCGATAACGGCTTACCTACTAAAGTCAAAGATACTGTTCTACAATCTGCATCTAAGTTAATCGGTAGTTCTAGAGTTCGGGTGAGCAGAGCAGAACAAACCACCTTTACCGATAGCTGCTTGAATTTAGGGGGTCCCGCTGAATCTTGCTTTAGAGGAAATCAACGAGGATGGAAAATTACGGTCAAAGGTGCAAGACAAACTTTGGTTTATCACACTTCTATCGACGGTAATCAAGTTCGTTTAAATGTAAATGCTAGTGAATTAAGATTACCTAGAAAAGTTCGTAGTGCTGTATTAAGAGAAGCAAGAAACATTTCTGGTTTATCAAATAGAACGATTAGAATCGTTTCCTTTAAACCAGCAAACTGGGGATACGGTTGTGAAGATTTTAGTTTCAATAATCCCTGTGACAGAACTGCTGTTTCTGGTTGGGAAGTAACCGTCAGCGGAAATTCTCAAAATTGGGTATTCCTAAGTGATGGAACTGGAAATCAAGTTAAATTATCGAATCAAAGCAGTCAACCGCAGTCTCAATTACCTGGACTAGTTGAAGATAAGATTCTTAGAGATGCTTCTCAATGGTCTGGTTTATCTCGGAGAAGAATACAGATTCTTGGAAGCGAGCGTAAAATTTGGAGTAATCCCTGCTACTTAACTTTCAATCGGATTTGCAACAAAGCTTTTATTCGTACTCCTGGTTGGATAGTTACCGTCAAAGCAAATAACCAAACTTGGATTTACCACGCAAACGATGACGCTTCAACAGTAGTCCTCGACCGTACCAAAAGCTTAACTCAAAGAGCAGCAGCAGCAATAAAAGGAGATGCAGCAAGACGTTCCCAACGTGCATCTAGCGCTTTCCAAATCCGGGTTATCGAAGTTGAGCGACTCAACGAAAGACAAGGTAACACCCTGATGATGAAAGCGACCTTATCCGACGGTAGAGAAACCTGGACTTATCGTTTTCAACAAGACGGTTCGGATTTTGAAATTGATACAACCGCAAATTTGCCACAATCCGTGGAAAGCGCAGTATTATCCGACGTAAGAAACCGCGTAAGTAGTATAGTTTCTTCTAGAAATATCGTTGAAGTCGAGCAAAAAAGATGGAGAAATGGTTGTTTGGGTATAGTCAACGAACGCAAACGCCGCTATTGTTTTTATAGAATTGTCGATGGTTATCGAGTAACCGTAAAAATTGGTTCGGAACTATTCGTTTACCATACCGATAGCAGAAGCAGAGTAATTTTAAACGAAACCGTTAGTCGAATAGACGGAAATCAAAATCAAGCTACAGTAATACCTGTAAGAATCCCCAGAAGCGAACTACCATCACCATTAACAAGGGGAATAGTATTTCGTCAAATTAGCAGCGGTGGTTTTGCTGGACAAACCTATGAAACCATATTATTTGAAGATGGAAGGATAATGCGTTATCGCATGGGAGATATGAATGATAAGAGTCGTAGCGTTCGTCAAGCTTCTCGTCAGCAAGTAAACAATTTTCAAAGACTATTGCAACGACAGCGCGATGAATTCCGAAATATGAGCTATCCAGCTTCTAGAGGTGCAGCCGATTTCATTACCTATACACTAACTAGTCGTGATGGTACAGTTAAATTCAACGACACATCTCGTAATAATCTACCCCAAGATTTACTAACCGTTGTGGAAAACTGGAATCAGATATTAAGAAGTTAATATTTGGGTAATTGGTAGTTGGTAATTGGTAATTGGTTAAAGGTAAGAAGTTATAGTTAGTAGGCTTTTTAGTCTTAAATTTTAATCACTCATTACTCCTTACTCATAACTTCTTACTCATTACTCGCTATTCGCTACTCATAACCCATTACCCACTACCCATTACCCATTCCCAATCCCCAATTCCCATTCCCTATCTCTTTTGATATATTGACAAATGTAATAAATATTTCTACTGATAGATGAGTAATCACACTCAGCGCGAATCTCAAAATCGGCAACAATTGCAGCATAAAGAACCGATGTTTTACTATTTTGCTTATGGTTCCTGTATGTGTCCGGTGGATTTAAAGCGTACATTTGGTGAAAATACTCACAATTATGTCATGGGTGCTGGGATTCTGAATAATTATCGTTTGGGATTTTACCGTTACAGCGCTTCTCGCAAATGTGGGGTGTTGGATGTGGTCAAGGATTCTAATAGTAGAGTACATGGAGTACTTTATCAATTACCTTGGCGACTTAGTGAAAGTTTAGATAAGCGTGAAGATGTACCCCGTGGTGGTTATCGTCAGGAATTTGTAGATATTGATTTTCAAGGAAAAATATACAAAAACGTCCGCACCTATGTTGTGGTAAACAAACTTTTATCAGAAATTGCTCCCAATGATTGGTATTTTAATGTTGTATTAAGAGGTGCGATTACCTGTAAATTACCTGAAGAATATTGTTGGGGTTTGTTTAATCATATGAACGGTTTGCAGTCGTCTCAATTATCAGTTATCAATTAACAATTAATAATTTGTAGGGTGTGTGACGGTTACGATAATTGAGAAAATAAAACCCATAATTGGATATTACCATCACGCAGTAATTAATTAAAAATAATTATTTGTAGGGTGTGTGACGGTCACGATAATTGAGAAAATCAAATCCATCAATTAAATAATACCGTCACGCACCAATTTGTTAGAATAAAACAGTTTTCTCTTTATTTGCTAATCGCTTGGTGCGTGACGGCAATTTTTAGTTATTAGCTATGTATTGATAATTGATTGTAGCCGTCACGCACCCTACAATATGATGTTTCAATCTGTTGATATGAACGACGACGGTTTGGTTTCTATGGACGAGTTAGCATCATTAACGATGTAATTTATTTTTTCTTATATATACATCAATAATTAAAATCCCTATCCCCTATTCCCTAATTCTCATTAATCTCTACCTAAAGAATGAGGACGAAAAGATTAAAAAGGGAGTATACAATTGAGATGAGTAATCAAATACTATTCTAATGATTAAAATACGTAAAAATAAAAATAATAGGAAGAATACGGATTTTATGTAGATTGTATTGAACAACTTAAGTAAATAAGGATAAATAATATAAATTCCTATGGTAAATACTCCTCCATCTCAAGCTAGTAGCGCTCAATATAAAGTTGAAGATGCTCAAGCGGAAGTTGAAGTAATTGTTGAAACTCCAGATTCTGATGCCGATATTGACCTGGAGTTTCTCTATACTAGGGATATTGAATTTCGCCAGGAAACAATTTATTTTATTGTTGTTGACCGCTTCCACGATGGCAATCCTAAGAATAATAAAGGGTTTAATTCGGAACTTTATGACCCCGATAGGGAAGAATGGGGTAAGTATTGGGGTGGAGATTTACAAGGAATTATTGATAAGTTAGATTATTTGAAAAATCTGGGAGTTACCGCTATTTGGTTGACTCCTTTATTTGAGCAAGTAGAAGAATTATTTATCGAAAGTGCGGCTATTCATGGTTATTGGACGAAGGATTTTAAACGGTTGAATCCTCGGTTTATTGCACCCGACGATGAACCTTCTCTGAATAAAACTCAAGATTCTAGAAATACTGATTTTGATAGATTAATTGAAGAATTGCACAATCGCAATATGAAGTTGATATTAGATATTGTGTGCAATCATAGCAGTCCCGATACTGGTGGTAGTAAAGGTGAACTGTATGATGATGGGGTAAAAATTGCCGATTTCAACGATGATAAAAACAATTGGTACCATCATTATGGTGAAGTTAGCGATTGGGAAAATGAATGGCAGGTACAAAACTGCGAATTGGCGGGTTTAGCAACTTTTAATGAGAATAATATTCAATACAGAAGCTATATTAAATCAGCAATTAAACAGTGGTTGGATAGAGGAGTTGATGCTTTACGGGTAGATACAGTTAAGCATATGCCAATTTGGTTTTGGCAGGAGTTTAACAGCGAAATGTATAACCACAAACCAGATGTATTTATTTTTGGTGAATGGATTTACAGTCGTCCGGATGACGAGCGCTCGGTAGAATTCGCCAATAATTCCGGGATGACTATCCTAGATTTTGGATTGTGTATGGCACTCCGTCAAGCCCTAGCAATGAACGATGAATCTGGGTTTTATTTGGTAAATGATATCTTGAAGCAGGACTATCGCTACAACGGTTCGCGGGAATTGATAACATTTATCGATAACCACGATATGCATCGCTTCCAAAGTCTCAACCCAGACAACGATACTTTGCGTTTAGCGATTGATTTTTTAATGACCAGTCGGGGAATTCCCTGCTTGTTTTACGGTACCGAACAATATCTGCACAACGATACTAACGCTGACGATAACATCTACGGAAACAACGACCCCTACAACCGTCCGATGATGGACAAATGGGATACCGAAACCGATGTTTATTGGGACGTGAGGAAGCTTTCGGGGTTACGTCGTTTAAATCCTGCGGTATCGATGGGTAGTCAATGGGAAAAATATATTACACCAGATACTTTCTGTTACGTGCGTCGTTACAATGGTTCTCGCTGTTTCGTAGCTTTGAATCGAGGTGATACCGTAACTGTAGAAGAAGTAGATACCGAATTACCGGATAGAGAGCATACTTGTGTATTGACCGGACGTAAATTTGAAGTTGTAGATGGGAAGATTATTAATTTAGAATTAAATCCAAAAGAAGCGATAGTTATTAGTCATGTAGGGGAAAGATTAAAAGCGCAAACATTAGTTAGAGCGCAATTAAATGGAGTACGAACCCAACCAGGTGAAAGACTAGTTGTAATTGGTGATTGTCCGGAATTGGGTAATTGGGATATTAAGAAAGCATATCCATTAGAATACATTAATTCAAATACTTGGTTTGCTGAAATTCCCTTTAACGAAAGCGCTGGGAAACTAATCAGTTATAAATATGTAATCTTGCGAGAAGGGATTTCACCATTACGAGAAAACTTGCTTGCTCGTCGCTGGGTAATTGCGAGTGAAGGTACCGTTAAGTGGAGAGATACATGGGCTTCGGGGAGGGAGTCCTAACAGTTCGTAGTTGCGCTTTAGCGCCAAACCCATTTAATGCGTAGCTACAATTTAACACTAAACTAAATTAGTTTGTACTTACAATTTAGCGCCAAATCTATTTAATTTGTAGCTACAACTTAACAATAAAATAAATTCGTTTATACTTACAATTTAGCCCCAGAGCTAGTTAATTCGTAGCTACAATTTAGCGTTAAAATCAATTCGTTTATACTTACAATTTAGGACCAAAACTAGTTTATTTATAGCTACAATTTAACAATAAAATAAATTAGTTTGTACTTACAATTTAGCGCCAAAACTAGTTTATTTATAGCTACAATTTAACACTAAACTAAATTAGTTCGTACTTACACTCTAACCTTAAAATAAGTGTTTTGGCGCTGAAGCGCAACTACGAACGAAATATATTTTCAAGAAGGAAATTGGGGTGACAATTATAAGGAATTAGGAATCAGCTTTTTTCTTATTTTGAAGCACTTTCAACTATCCAAAAACTTCTTCAGCAGTCAAAATCAAATCAATTCCTTTTAATACTTGAAGTTGAGTACTACCCCGACACATTTTTGGTTCCTGTTGCGGAATAAAAATTAATATTGAATAATCGTCCGGGTCTATTAACCATCCTAAACGACAACCATTTTGCAAACAATGTAATATATTATCAATTACTCGGGTTGCTTTTTGGTCGGGAGAAAGAATTTCAATTGTCCAATCGGGTGGTTGCTCAAAATTATCAACTGGTTCGCCAATTTCGTTGAGTTGAATTCGATTCCAAGCTACAACAGCAACATCAGGAACAACTGAACGTCCAGCAAAGGTACAGCGCAATTCTGGCAGTGCGGTATATTCCTTGTTAGAGAATATGCTGGATATGGGATTGGTTAAATAGTATGAGTTTGATACTAAAGTTTCACAAAATCAACTCTCACAAAAAGTGATTTTGATAATTTTGTATGTCCATTTTCCTTAAAGTATGGCATATAATCACAACTAGGTAGCCAAGCATTTTGACTAATAAAAAAATCATTTAAGAACTTCTCTTCATTCTTCACTTCATCATCGGAAGCATTTCTAATATTGCTGCAAAATGAAAATACATAGTCTCTCTCATCATCTCTAATATCACCATAATTATAGTGACTTTGTAAATCAAATTCTTCTCCAGATTCTTCTGCAAATCTAGCCATCTCTTTATAATAATCAATACTGAAACAATAGCCTTCTATCTTGATATCATTTCTAAAAAAAGTATAGCCTTGACACCCCGATGTTTTCTCATATTCATAATAAATGGTATAAGTTTTCAAAATTTTAGATATTTTTTGAGAAAAACCGCTTTTACAAGCTCCATATTCAAACATCGTCCAATCATGACCAAAATATTGCCATACTAAATAACCGTAATCAGAACGTTCTGAAAAATTGGCATATAAATCTTTGATAACGGTTGTTGATTTTAATTTAGCCAGGGTTGAACTTACTTCATCAATTCCAGCTTTTACTAAAATATAACCGAAGGAACAAGGGTAATCATTTAAATCAAAACCGCGTTTGTTTTCTATTTCTGATGCTTCCATAACCAGATTACCCAAAGAATTTCTCGTAATCGTCATGGCTACCAATCCAAAACCAAGTTACAGTATCACCTTCAAGAATACCAAGCGCTCGATAATTAAGAGTAATCCGTGCAGACCAAATATCTTCATCACTATTTATGCATTTGAAATGTAAAGACGGATGAAAAGGATTATCTTTCCATAAATGATAAGCTTTTCTTGCACTAAGTCTAGTTTTTTCATCAAGTTCGCGATAACCTTCCCAAAAAGAAGGAAGCGTTGCTGAATTCATAATTTGTCGTAATCCATTGGTTCTGATAAACCTTCAGCAATTTCTTGTTTAGCACGTTTAGCAGCAGCAATTAAATTTGATTCGGTTTTCTTAAAAGACTTTTCCCACTTTAATTCTTCTTCTAAATCTTGAATATATTCGCAAAGATGTTCTAAAACGCGATTTTGTGCATTTTCCGGTAGAGATTCTATCATTTTTACTACAGTAGTGATTGATGGAGATAACATAGTTATTGCTGTTTACTACAGTTTGAGAAGACTTTAAATTGATGTGAATATAATTTTAGTTCAATTGCGGCGGCATGCTTCAGTTATTTCCAACATATTAAATTACCCATTACCCATTACCCATTACCAAGAATATCAAACTGCAACCCACACATATACATAGCCCTAGGAACATGAAAACAACCTTTCCACTTACCACCTTTTAAATTCAATAAAACCTCACCACGACGATTCAAATAACCAAACCATTCCCCATACTCAGCATCATAAAAATGCGTCCAAGCATACTCATGCATTTTCTTGTACCATTCCCAACATTCCTTTCTTCCCGTCAACCGATAACCCATTGCTAAAGCTACTAAAGATTCCAAATGTACCCACCATAATTTTTGGTCCCATTCCAATTGTTGCGGTGGATTTCCATCAATATCCATGAAATAATACAAGCCACCGTGCTTCTTATCCCAAGCAAAATTCAGAATATTTAATGTTACATTAACTGCTTGATTTATTAATTCTTTATTTCCACTACGTTGAGCGATATCCATCATAAACCACATCGCTTCAATACCGTGTCCGGGATTAATTAATCTTCCTTCAAAACAATCAAGATGAGATGCATCGGGAGCAACATTTTCAAACATTAATCCCCGCTCTTTATCGAGGAAATCATCCATTACTTCTTCTACTGTTGCATCTAAAACTTGTTGTAGCGTATCGTCTTCTAACAACCAAGCCATTTCTAAAGACAAATTAGCTAAAATCATCGGTACTGCTAACGATTTCATCGGACGAGTACCGGGTACCAGTTTATTATATTTACCTTTGGGATTTTCTTGACGACTTAAAACGTTACTATAAGCCTGTAATGCAACTCCTTTGGCTGAATCTCTACCGGAAGCGAGAGCATATTGGCTAAAAGCCATTGCCGCGAAACAATCAGAAAATATATTATAAGGTTGGATTAACGGTTCACCTTCACGAGTCAGAGAAAAATACCAGTTACCGACCTCATCTCTACCGTTTTCTGAGAGAAAATTTGCACCGTTTGCAGCGATTTTTAACCAATCTTCTCGCTTTTCTAATTGGTTATAAAGCATGGAAAACAACCATACCTGACGACTTTGTAGCCAAATAAATTTATCTGTATCGAAGACTTTACCAGTTCTATCCAAACATGTGAAATATCCACCTTCTTCCCAATCTACCGAATGCTGTTCCCAAAATGGTAGTACATCATTAAGAAGAGTATTTTTATAAAGTTGAGCTAGCTGTTGAAAATCGTACTCCATCATTTCTACCCGTGAATAAATTTCGATGGAGTAATTATCGCTTTGGTTAGAGGAAGAAACAAGTATAGCTATTTTAGATTTTAGATTTTGGATTTTGGATTAAAAAACCATCTATTGCTAAAACCATTCGTTATCAAAACCATCCGCTACCAAAACTATCGGTTGTCAAAATCTACTTAGGCTTATTTTTCCCAAACACATCTACTTCATGCTCGGAAGCTTTTTCAACTTCATCAACATAACCACATTTTGCATCGGGGAAAGCATCGCAATAACTGACATAAGGTTTAATATCAAGCACTGGTGTTTGGTCTAATAAATCAATTCCCTCTACATGTAAAATCAAACCTTCTACTTTTATTAACTTCGGAGCGCTGAGTCCAATGGGATTGGGACGATGAGGAGCGCGAGTTGCTAAAGTTCCTCGGCGAATGCGCGGTCCGCGTGGGATAATCACAGTGGGATTCCAGTGCTTATTTAAGTGCAGCCATGCAATTACCCAAATCCGCTCAAAACCTTCCATATCTTTGAGTGCTTCTTGGGGTACGATATCGCTAAAGAGTTCAATTTGTGCGGTCGCGGGTTGATAAGTTGAGGGTGCGGATTTGAGTTGCGATTGTCTGGGGGTTCCATGTCTTTCTTTATATGGAGAATGTACTACTCCGATGGGCTGTAAATTAATTTCGGTAGGAAAATTAACGGTTTGGATATAGTCCTTTGGAGGAAGTTTGGGCATTGATTGGAATCAGCTATTGGGTTTAGAATTCTAGCGATGCTACGCTAAATAATTTATCAAATTTCAGGTAATCTAAAATCTTGTTCCCCGAATACAATTTCGCTTCGTATAAATCACAAACAAAATCCTCTCACAACAAAAAAATGTTGATATTTTTAATTAAGTAATTGCACGCACACAAATACTGTATTTATTTCAATAGAATAAAGTTATAAAAATATTCTATTATGAAAATCCAGACAGTAGAAATGAGCGCATTAAAAACTAAATTACCAGCTACTTTGACCTGCTTATGTCTAATTATCTCGACTTCACTAGTAAATCAAGCAAAAGCAACTTCTAACGCTAATCGAATAGATAATAGTACTAATAATATTAATAATAAAACTAATAATATTAATCCTATTTACCAAAAAGCGAAAACACAACTACCTCCAGACTTCTACGCTCTTTACCGTATTGTTGACAGACTATCCCGTGCTAATGAATACGATGGCCGACCTTGGCAAATTGTGCGGTCTGCAAAATATGATACTCAAGCTTTTGCCAAAAATGCCAATTTGATACCCATATACAATGGTGTTTTAGAGCAATTAGGCGGTGATGCTTCGGCTTTAGCCTGTATGATTAGTCATGAAATGGCTCACCACAAGCAACGTCATCAGGTTATCACCAATATAGAAAAAGCTGGAATAATTACTCAAATTAGAGAAGAAGCAATTGCACAAGTTTTAAATAGAAAGAGAAAAACTTCACCAGTTGCAATCATCGGTGATTTTGTGGTTAGAAGAGTAATTGGAGGAACTATTGGTACTGTTGTTAATGGTGTGTTGGATAATCGAAACAACAGAAGATTTAGGAAACAGCAAAAACGTGTTAATGCAATTGTAGAAAAGAAGACGGTAGAATTAGAAAAAAATATTTTAAAACAAAGCAGAGAAGATGAATTTGAAGCAGATAAAATTGCTTATCTTGCTTCTGTAAAAGCAGGTTTTGACAAGCAAGGATGTTTGCGTGCAATGTCTGTGCTTAATATCACTAAGGGAGTAAAATTTGATGAAAATCATCCCACTATCAAAGAAAGAATTGCAGCATTAAAAGTTGTTATGGAAAAGTCTAAAAATGAAAGTTTGATAGCAGAAGGAAAAGACAATTTATTTCAAACTCAACCTTTAACCTACAACTTATCTGCAAATCAAACATCCTTACGAGTCAACTCCCGTCATGGAGCTTCGATAGGAGATGATATTGATAGAATGTTTGGAAGCTGATAAATAGATCAAGATTAAATCAAAAATTGAGTTAACAAATTAATTAAAATTAAAATTTCAATAAATTATATCTCCAACACAAAACTATCTCTCAAATGAAAATCTGCTTCTTCCCCACAATGTTTTAAAGCCCAGTAACTGATATTACCTTCTTTACTTTTAATTACAGTAGTAATTGAAACATCAAGGTTTTCGATTACAGATACTAAGCCATCTAAATTAAATTCCAATCCCAAATACAAAGCATTAGAATCGCGCAGAATATTAAATGGAAGCGATTCAAATTTCTCTTCTAACTGCATTGATTTTCGATAATCCTCAAACCAATATATATTCCAATCTCCACTCGGTGAAAGATTAAATTCCCAATAAATAGGAGTGTTTTTGATTCCTAAAAATAATTCAAAGCAGGTTGCTTCCCATAATTCATTTTTTCGGATTGGAAGTTTTTCAACTGCTGGTATTTCAATTATTTCTAAATTTCCTTTCAGCCGATAGTGAATTGTGAATACATTTTCGTCTCTAATAATTTCACCTGTAATTTGTAAATCGTTTTTTATGCTTTCAAATGGCTTGAGGGAAAATGTATGGTTTTTCATTGTTATTAGATATGAGAATTTGGCAATGATTGAGCAAGACTTTACGCTTCTAAAAGTCTTAGTATTAAGTAGGTCGACATTAGAAATTCAAGGTATGTCATTGCGAGTGAAACGAAGCAACCGCAAGGTTTTGAACGCTATTTACAAGTAGTTACATAGTTAGATTTATTTGTGCCGACTACTTACCTATTTGTCAGATAGATACGGACAAGGACTATTTTTTATTGAAAACTGGAGATGATTTTACGAATTATATTTTCTTGCATCTCAATACTTTCAGTTAGCTTGAACTGTACTAATGCTCTAGAAAGATTATGCTCGGGATATTTGACTTTAAAGTAAACATTCCCTGCTAAATAGTCTGTAAAAAATCTCAATCCTAATTCAAAAGCAATCAAACGAATCGCATCATACATATATATATAGTCATTGTCGGTCAGAAAATCTTTTGCAACTGAAAGATAACCTCTTAGAACCGACTGACAAATATCAGTATTAAAGCTCACCCTTTCCCAATGTTCGGTTTCTTCTCCTAAAGGATTACATCCAGACCTTAAACAATCACCAATATCGTAATGAACTAATCCTGGTTTAACCGTATCTAAATCGATAATACTGATAGCTTGACCGCTATTACTATCAATCATCACGTTATTTACCTTCGGGTCACCATGAATAGGACGCAAATGCAAACGTTCTTGTATTTGAGCATTTTCTAAGACCTGTGCCCAATTTTTGCGACTATTAATAAATTCCTTACAGTACTCAACTTGAGAAGATTGAGAAGACAGTTGAAATTGCGTTTCTACATTTTCGTATTGTTTTAAATAAGTGGGTGTAACGTGAAAACCCGGTAATGTATCAGCTAATTTATCTACAGGTAAATCGCTGATGAGATTATGAAACATTCCCAAACCGTAACCAATTTCACTAGCATGTTGATTGTCTTTAATAGTATCAAAAGTTTCAGCTTTATCAATAAAACCAATCCCTCGCCAAAATGAATTATCTGCGTCAATAAAGTGGTCTTGATTGTTTTTAGTTAATAATACTTTTGGTACTTCCCAACGTCGATTTAAAGACAAAGGAGAATCTTGCAAACGCTGACGTACATGACTTGTGAAAGTACTCATATTTCGCATTACCAATTTTGGCTGAGGAAACACGTTTTGGTTAATGCGTTGTAATACAAAATGCTTTTCTTCTGCGGAATCTAAGGTAACAAGGAAAGTACCGTTAATGTTACCATGACCAAACTCTTCAACTTTAATAATCTTGCTTCCGGTCTCAAATTGACTGGCAATTTCCGTAAGGTTATTTAAAACCGCGTCTGTATTAGCGTTCAAAGTCACTACCTGGTGTTTAATCTAATAAATATATATGCCTATATCTCTATAAGCCAATATCAGTATGCAACATTCAGCCAGTTAATTACGATAGAACGGTTCGGAAAACCTCATAAATTTATTTACGGTAAACTTCAATACTCTTTTGCTGCTATTCCCGTTAAAATCTAAATATCAAAGCAAGTTGAGGAACCCCCTATATGCAGGAAGTTACATTTAATTCTGATAAGCGTAAATTGCTATCGAGTTTGTGTCATGGGGCGATTTTCTTTAGTACCACGTTATTTTCTATCGGTGTTCCAATTGCCATTTATTTTACTTCGGATGACCCAGTAGTTAAAGAAAACGCCAAAGAATCAATTAATTTTCATTTTAACGTTTGGTTTTGGGCTACTGTAGTTGGAGTACCAATTGCGATTTTATCTTTCCTAACTTTTGGTCTTGGTGGAATATTATTTTTCCCCGTAGTTGCCTTTGGATTTCTAGTACATTGGGGATTGACGATTGCAGCATTGTTGCACTGTATTTTAGGTAATGCGGATGAATCGTTCCGCTATCCGTTTATCTTTAGATTGTTTTAAATCGCTTCAATTTAATATGTAGGTATTAGAAAAGGGTTGTGATGAGCATCCCTTTTTTATTGCGAGTAAGGAATACTAACAATATATTAATTTTCACTTGTAACTGACAGACTTTATTTGATTAATTAAAAATTCTAAATTTTACTCTTCTCCTTAACAATGAGAGGGGAAGGGGTGAGGTTCATTCCATCCAAATATTAAATTAATTTTAAATGTTTTAGAAAAAAATTAGCTTCCAAAACTCACTATTGGCTTTAAATCAATGGTTTTGCAGAAATAATGTATTGGAAAATAAGTATGCCGATAAAAATTAACACTACGGGCTTACTGTCGTCAACGCCGTGCTGATGCGATAGGGTAATTAGGTCAAGATAAAAACTCAAGAATTTTGCAAAGAAAAGTCCTTGATAATTATCTGAAAATCCGATACTGCAAAACTTCAAAATATGCAGGAATCGAACAATTAAAACTGGTAAAAACTACCTTACTTAAACTTAGCAATTGAAAGCTCCTAATCTTTATAGCAGCTAAAGTTAGTTATTCATTTCATCAAAACTTTAGTCCTGCGGTAGGGATTTGAATATTACTAAGTAGAGGTTTAGTTTAGTACTTCAACACCGTAAATATTCGCTTCAGAGGAACAGGAAATGAGTACATTATACGAAAAAATTGGCGGACAACCTACCATTGAAAAAGTGGTTGATGATTTTCATAACCGCATTATGGCTGACAGCACCGTCAGTGGCTTTTTTGCCAACACCGACATGAAAAAGCAACGCGACCATCAAATTGGTTTCTTTTCTCTAATCCTGGGTGGTCCTAAAGACTATAAAGGTCGCAGCATGGACAAAACACATACAGGAATGGGTTTACAACAGCCACATTTTGATGCAATTAGTAAGCATTTAAGTGCTGCTATGACTAGTTCTGGAGTATCTGCTGACGACGCAAAAGCAGCAATGGGAGAAGTTGAAAAATTAAAGCCTGCTATTTTGAATAAGTAAGTTATTTATTAACCCAATATCAATATTTTGGGTAGATGGTGATTATTTTGAAAGGGTTGTGATAAGCATCCCTTTTTTTGTTTTTATACTTATAGATTTGTCGGTTGGGTTAGACACGACAATAGATTTTTTGATGATGAGGAATTTAGTTAATCGTGTCGTAATTTAACATTGCTATTTTGAGAAAATAATAAAAAATTTTATTCTTCGAGAAGGGATTTAAGCCAGTCACGCACTTCTCCTTTTCCAGCACGACTCGAAGGTTTTTCTGTTAAAGCATCCTCTAAAATTTTACTAACTATTGCTTCGTATGCGGGATGTTCCCGCTCTATCAAATCAAGCTTTTGAGAATTTAAAGTTTCTGTATAAAATCGTTGTTGAATCTCATCATTAGATGCAGTTTCCAAAAATAGTTCTACTGCTTCTACTAAATTATCTCTTGCTTCTTCAATAGTTTTACCTTGGCTAGCAATATCTAATTCCGGACAAAGTGATATATACCAATCGTCTTCGCGTTCGATAATTGTAGTTAAAGGCTTTCTGTGTTTCATAAGGTATTAAAGTAGTCAAAAACACCTGACTTTAAAGGTTAATTTCTTGAATTAATACATTTTCTCCTTCTCTAATTTCATCCCAATCTATTACAGCTACCCAAACATTTTCTTCGTTAGAATACTGGATAATTCCATCAGCTTCTAAATCTTCGCTATATAATACTAATCGCAAACCATCTAAAAGCCTAATCTTTTGTCGAGATAAATCTTCAATTGTCCCAGTACAATTTAGCCGTAAACGACCTTCAGTATCGGCATTATGGAAATCAGCAAAGACTCGTGATATCTTCATAGTAATTGAGTGATTAAACCTAACTTAATTTATTTGGATTACTAACTGTTGGAATTAATAAGCTGCTAATCTGTTGTGAAGTTAAACCAGTTAATGTTGCATGATAGGGACTTCTACCAGAAGTGCGAATGACATCACCTCCCAAATCACGCACTTCTCGGACAGATGTTATACCTATTTGTCCATGCGGAATTTTAGCTGCTAAATCTTCTATAGATAATTTTATCGCGCTTTCTACAGACACTCCTGTTACACCACTTGGATGAGTCCCTGTAGCACGTTCAATATCTTCTGGACGATTGCGTCCACCCCTAATAACTAATGCTTCGTCTGGTATTTTGTCTACGGTCACAACTAAATTTGAATTTATTTAACCATAAGTAGCATATCAAGTTAGCTGTTCCAGATTTTATATTAAATTTTTACTCGATAAATTTTAATTGAGCATCTATGAATTAAAATTTATGGCACTTTTTTTTAATTCGCAAATTCTAATTAAAATTTTCTAATTAGAAGCTGAGTTACTGAGAGTCGTAACCCAACATCGATGTTTTAGAGGTGATAAAGTTTTTACTCGTTTATAATCGACAATAAAATTTATATAGTACAATATTACTACACAAGGAATTAAGAAAATATTACTTTATAACAACATATTATGAAGCCGTATAATAAAGAACTATTTGCTAATTTGAAATGGTTTACACAAGGTTTAACCTTTCCAGATGATGAGCGAGGTAGTTTAAATCCTTTTGTCTGGGATGTTTCCGAAAGAGGTGAGCTTACAGCAGAGAAGTTAATGCTGTCTAATAATATTTGGGGAAATAAATCTTTAAAACGGATTGAATTTGATGATTACTGGGGAAAATCAAGAGCAAATAAACAAACTACAGTATTTATTGAGACTTTACAATCTCATCTTACAGAAATACAAATTTATAGAGCTTATTTTCCTGACGATGGCTTTTCTCTTCATACAGGTAAAACAAACTATGGAGATTGGTTTGGTCTTTGTTCTCCTTTTGATTCTCATGGTCAGGATTACAGTGGTCGAACTTCAGAACAATTCAATATTAAAAATAATTCTCCCAGTCAACAAATATTGAACTTAGTAGAAGAATTACAAAATAATTCGTTCCCTCTTACTAATCAATATGCAAGGTATCAAAGTAAATGGATGTGGCAGTACAGCGATACTAAAGATAAATTGATTGAAAAGCTTATGGATTCAGTTAAATTCTTTACTACTCAAAATTATAAAAATATTTTTAATATAGCAGCAAGATACGCTAATGAATTAGCTGCTATAGAAGCAGAAATTGAATATTACAGTTTTTATAATAATCAAACGAGTTATTATGATGAAGAAACAGGGATTGAATACGAATTAGATATTAAAGAACCTATAGAATATGAATATCCACCTGGACAAGATTATAGAGAATTGGATAATTATCTCAAGTCAACTTTGAATGATTTACGAGTTTACACAGTTGGAGCTAATAGTAGTTGTAATTTCCATATATATGTTCTTGGAAAAACACAATACGATGATTGGGCTGGTGTGCTAATAGATGTACAGTTAAATCGTTAAAAAAACCGTAGGTTGGTTTAGACATGACAATAAATTGGTTGATAACGAGAAAATTAGTTAATCGTGTCGTAACTCAACATCTATAGCAATCCTAGATGAGTCGCGAGAAAGTAGGTACCAGAAACCCGGTTTTTCCAAAAAACCGGGTTTCTAAATTCTCGCAAATGATTTAGGAATGCTATATATTTTAGAAATAATAAATATTGTGCTGTTAATCGTAATATATTGGTTATCTGCTAAATGTTACCAATTTTTTTGAATGAATTCATCTCGAAGCGCTTTCCCCATTCTTAAACTGTTCAAATAAAACAAAAAACTTATTCAAAGCATCTCTCTCATCTATGGAATTTAATAAAATAATATCGTTCCAACCGTAATAAGACTTTATATCAAATCTTTTTTGTATCCAATCATGAAATTTATAAAATTCAGTTTCTTCATCTGTTTCTGGTAAACCTAAATCTCGTCTTGCTCCCATATATCCATCTAAGAATGAGCGTAAATTGGTAATTGAAGATTTTCCTAAATACATTCCTGGACGCTGCTTGATACGTTGCATCATTTCGTAAAAATATTCAGATTTAACTTTTAACTGAATTTTATTTGTTTCTTGCATCAAATATTTATTTAATATGTTCTAATTACTCAAAAATTACAATGTTGGGTTACGACGGATTTTAATTAATTGCATTAACGCTCAACATTATTCGTCCGTCTAACCCAACCTCAAATTGCAAATTTTGTGGTACGGAGAGAACTTGACGGGGAGATGTTCTTCCCGTCAAAGTTCGGAGCATCCTCGCCCGTCCAAATGTACTAAAATCAACCCAAACTAACTTTCAAATCCCCCTTGGCTTTCTCCAATGCTTCCCCTAACTTACTCGCATCCCTTCCCCCAGCTTGAGCAAGATTTGGTCTTCCACCTCCACCACCACCGCACATTTTTGCGACAGCACCAATAAATTTACCTGCTTGAACTCCTTTTTGATTAATTTCTTTACCGAATGCTGCTACTAAACTGACTTTTCCACCATCTAATGGAGAACCCAATACAACTGCTGCGTTATTACCAATTTTCTGCTGCAATCTTTCGGCTGCTGTTTTCAAAGATTCTGCGTCTACTCCTTCCATTTTCGCAACCAGATATTTAAATTCTCCTACCGATTCAACGGTTTCTAATAAACTGTCGGATTTGGCGATCGCCAATTGTCCGCTGAGTTTTTCAAGTTCTTTTTGTGCATTTCTCAGTTCGGTTTGTAGTGTAGTAATTCTATCGGGGATTTCTTCGGGTTTAACTTTGAACCGTTCGCTTAAATCTTTGACTACATTATCCCTAACGTTGAGATAGTCTAATATTGCAGACCCGGAAACTGCTTCAATCCTTCTCACACCTGACGATATTCCAGCTTCGGAAATTATCTTAAATACGCCAATCTCCGCAGTATTACTTACGTGAGTTCCCCCACAAAGTTCCATTGATACGGTATGAAAATCAATAACTCTCACTTCCTCACCGTATTTCTCACCAAACATTGCTACTGCTCCTCTAGCTTTTGCTTCTGCTAAAGGTAAAACTTCAATTTTCGCAGAATGAGCTTCAGCTATCCAGTTATTAACTTGGTCTTCAACATGAATAACTTCTTCCGGTGTCATTGCACGGGGACAGTTGAAATCGAAGCGCAATCTATCGAAGTTAACCAAGGAACCTGCTTGAGAAATTCCTTCATCGACGATTTTTTTCAACGCTGCTTGTAACAGGTGAGTTGCGGTATGATTCGCTTGAGCGCGACGACGACAAGCGCGGTCGATTTGAGCGGTCACAGAATCTCCTACTCGGATTGTACCGCGTTCGATGCGTCCGAAGTGAACGAAAAAGTCGGATTCTTTTTTCACATCTTCAATTCTGACGAGAACTCCATCCCCCTTCGGGTTCGCCACTTCGCTCAACGGAGGGAACCTCCGCACACGAGTGGTCTCACCACTGATATAGCCTCTATCCCCGATTTGTCCCCCAGATTCTGCGTAAAATGGGGTTTTGTTGAGAACGATTTGTACTTCGGTTCCGGCTTCTGCTGCTTCTGTTGAAATCCCTTCTACTAATATTGCTTCGACTTTTGATGTTGCACTATATTCGGTATAACCAATAAAATCGGTAACTTCGATTGATTCTGCAAGTTTATCAAGTTCCCCTTGAACCGTTAAATCAATGGTTTGATGTGCCCCTTGAGAACCTTCTATTTGTCCTTGCATCCTTTTATTGAAACCGTCAACGTCAACGGTAAAACCTGCTTCGGCTGCAATTTCTTGAGTTAATTCTAGGGGGAAACCATGAGTATCGTAGAGTTTAAAAGCATCATCACCGCTAACAACGGTTTTATTTTCCTGCTTCAATTTATTGATAACTTCTTCAAGTAATTTCTCACCACGCTCCAAAGTTTTGAGAAATTGGGACTCTTCTCTTTGTAATTCTGCTTTGATTGCATTCTCTCGCTCCCTGACTCTAGGATATGCACCTTCAGATAGAGTTATTGCTGTTTCCACAACTTTGGTCGTAAATTCCCCTTCAATACCAATTAATCTACCGTGACGAACCACCCGACGAATCAACCGACGCAATACATAACCTCTCCCCACGTTAGAAGCGCGGATTTCATCGGTTATCATATGCATTACAGCACGAACGTGGTCGCCAATTACTTTTAAAGAAGTTTTGATTTTTTCATCGCTTTTACTGTAATCAATTCCCGCAATCTCACCAGCTTTTTCAATAATTGGAAAAATTAAATCGGTTTCATAATTATTGGGAACCTGTTGGAGAATTTGAGCCATTCTTTCCAAACCCATCCCAGTATCAATATTCTTATTTGCTAAAGGTGTCAAATTACCTTCTGCATCGCGGTTGTATTGCATGAATACCAAGTTATAAAACTCGATAAACCTCGAATCATCTTCTAAATCTATATTCTCATCACCACGTTCCGGGTGAAAATCGTAGAAAATCTCCGAACATGGCCCACAAGGTCCCGTAGCACCAGAAGCCCAAAAGTTATCTTCATCTAAGCGTAAAATTCTTGCTTCCGGTACGCCGATTTTATCTTTCCAGATAGCATAAGCTTCATCATCTTCATGATATACGCTCACTGCGAGTCTTTCAGGAGGTAAGTTAAATACCTTTGTCGAAATTTCCCAACCCCAATTTATCGCTTGCTCTTTGAAATAATCCCCAAAGCTGAAATTACCCAACATCTCAAAAAATGTATGATGTCGCTTGGTCACTCCAACATTTTCAATATCATTAGTCCGGACGCACTTTTGAGAAGTAGTAGCACGTTTAAATTCCGGAGTACGCTGTCCAAGAAATATCGGTTTAAACGGAAGCATCCCCGCAATCGTCAGCAATACCGTAGGATCTTCCGGTACAAGAGAAGCACTCGGAAGTTGTTGGTGATTCCGTTGAGCGTAAAAGTTGAGGAATTTCTGCCGGATTTCGTTACCGCTGAGGTGTTGGGGATTTACAGACATGGAACAAGCCTTGATAAAGGTTAACTGGAATTAAAACTATAAAATACCAAAAAATTCATGTATAAGGAGTGGGGATTGGGAATGGGGGATTGGTGATTGGGGATGGGGAGATGGGGAGATGGGGAAGAGGGGGAAGAGTGGGGAGAGGGGGAAGATAGGGAGCGAGACGCTCCCACTACCTAAATGAATATCTCGCTACCCGTTACTTTCAAACTCCTAACTGCTCACTGTTCACTGCTCACTGTTCACTGTTCACTGATAACTGTTCACTGTTCACTGATAACTGTTCCTCTGGGTTATGCTTTTTTTCTTTTAGAATAGGTAAAATCCAAAGATAACAATCATGTGATATCTAGAGAGTGAGGTAGTTAATGGCGCTCAAATTAAAAGTTTCTAATATGAAGTGCAGCGATTGCGCTGGCAAGATTAGCGAAGCGATAAAGGTTATGGAGCCTAATGCCAAGATTGAAGCGGATGTGGATTCCAAGACCGTTACCGTCGATTCTGGTGCTTCCCCCGAATCCATAAAGCAAGCAATTGTTGCTGCTGGCTATCATGTTGAAGGTTATCAGTAAACGTGATAATGGTAGCTAGTTGATGACTGGATCTTCAAGTAAAAGAGGACTTTATTACTCCCCCTATGGATAGGGCATAGAGGTCAATCTTTAATTTACAGAACTTACGCAAAAATGTCTCATAACCCGGTTTCTTTACAGGTCGCTCGCTATATGAGAGCGATTTGAGCAGGAATCGGGTTTCTCTATTTCAATAACTGCTAGAGGATTGCATCTAATCTCAAGGTATATTTGCTTAAGTAAATTCCGAAGCTTCAAAATATTGCTTAAGTAAATATACGACTGACAAAAAATTGTTCGTTAAGTATTTTTTGAAATTTTCTATACCTTAAAAAAATGTTTAAAAATGTTTTTACAGAATTTCTTAAGATTTGTAAAGTTGAATTTTTAGGAAAATATTAAATTTTCTAGGTAAGTGTAATATGTCGGTTATCAAGATAATGTTGAAACCTCGTACACGCTTTTGAAAAGATTAGTAAGTAATATGAAAAATACCGAGTAAATACTGATTTATGGAACTTTTTTTCTTACTATACTCTCCATAGAATTGGATAAGTATTCAAAATGACTTAATTGGTGGAAATCACTGCTCAATTTAAAGGCTTATCTTGATGTTTCCGTAATTTCACTGTTTAAAATATATGCATTTAAGCAGAAATTAGGTATTAGGGATATTAGTTCTAAAGATTGTAGTTAAAGTTGCAGATGTAATAAAAAAAAGGAAAATACTTTGAGTTTTTTCGCAAAACTAACAGGGTGAAAGCGAAATAAGGGGTCAGACCCCCTTGGCACAAATGTATTTATAGCGAGTAAAAATTAGAAACTTCAACACATTTAATTGAAGTTCTATCCTATATCTTCTTACTATCACTTAGTGAAAATAATTATTGATTTAAATAGCGGTAAATTAGATTTAGTTTAAGCAGACGGCTTTATTGTCATGTTGAAATCATAATTAATAATTTACGACAGCTAAACGTTAATTATCATAGTTTTTTTCCAGACTGATAAAAGAGGATTGCTAAGTAAAAAACAATAACCAAAGAAAATACCATGAACATTTCCATATTGGTTTTTGGAAATGATGAATTCCTAGCCACACTACCAACTCAAATCATCGGTGCTGACGCTAAAAGTATCGAAGCAACAACTGACTTGCAAATGGCAGTGTCGCGTATTCTGCTTGACCCTCCAGATGTAATTCTTGTACAGTCAAGCCAAAATGACAGTATGCAACTTTGCTGTTGGTTGAAAGAACAAACAAAACTTTCTTGGATTTACTGCATTCTTTTGGAAGATACTCCCCAACTAATTGCTGATAGAAAAAATCAAGGTTGGGAATGGGAGTTAGAGATGACTTCCAAAGCCTTGGGACTTGGTGCTGATGCCTATATTTGGTATGGAGATACTCAAGATACTGAGTCTATTCGACAAAGAAAGACGGATTCTGTTTCAGTGCAAATGAATGCTAGCCATCGCTTGCTGCTTTCGCAATTGACTGTAGCCTTTCGTAAAGCTCAAAAATATCGCGATTTGATGCAAACCAACGATTTGTTATCGACTATTGCTTTGTCCGATTCCCTAACACAATTAAATAATCGTCGTGCCTTAGAATGGGATTTACCCAGACAAATTCAGAAAGCTCGCGAAAATGGTCATCCTCTAAGCTTGATAATATTAGATGTCGATTATTTCAAAAAAGTTAACGATAATTACGGGCATCTAGTTGGAGATAGACTATTAAAATTATTATCCGAGCGCATACGTACCAAATTGCGGTTTCAAGATACTGCTTTTCGCTACGGTGGAGAAGAATTTGTGATTATTTTGAGTGAAACAACTGCTGAAGAAGCTTATGTTGTAGCTCAACGTCTCAATAGCGTAGTAAAAGATAGTCTCTTTGAAATTGACAGCACATTGAGTATAGATGTGACTATTAGTTTGGGAAGCACTTGTTTACTTTCAAGTGATGATAACGAAGGTTTAAATTTGCTGCACCGTGCCGATACTTTGTTGTTACAAGCTAAATCCGAAGGAAGAAACCGCGTCATTAGTAGCGAAAATGTGGTTTCAAACAATAACTACCTTCCCAATCCGACAAATAACGTTTTGCTCAACGAAGTTAGTTTTAACAGCAAAATCCAAAGTTCTAAGTATATTAGCCAAAACCGTATATCAGAACTATCCCATTTAAAAATAGCGGCCGGATAGATTAAAGCATCGCAAGCAATGATTTAATTTTGATGCAGGAAAATATTTCAACGGGGGAGGAGAGATAACACAGAAAAGAGAAGAAGTATTAGTCAAGAATATTTTTATGAAATATCCCGGATTATTGTACAAGCAACAATAATTATTAATTAAGTCATAGATTATCTAGCAATTATTTAAACACTAACAATTAATTAGGTACAAATAAACTAGTACCGCTTCGCGGAAGTAAGAAGTAAGAAGTAAGAAGTAAGAAGTAAAAAGTTTGATATCTGGGGCTTTTCAGCCATTTTTAATGGTTGCCTTATTTAAGCCGCGATGAACTAGAGCTATCTGCAAGAATGTAAATTGTCTTCAAAACCTTATTCCTACTTACTGTTCCCTATTCCCTATTCCCCCGTCCTAATTAACAATTTCAAGGCTGACCAGCTTAATTCAGTACATACTATTAATTAAACCTCGGTTCAGTTTCTAACTTCTATTATTTTTTATCGCAATTATTATTCTAATTATTGGTTCCTAATTCCCAATCTCAAATCACCAATTACTGATTACTAAGTAGGTAAACACAAATAAACCTAACTATGTAACGAAAAGTCAAAACGTGCAACACCTTGCGACGATCCACACCCGACTAGTGAATGCTTCACTCCACTATCTCCCTCCGTGAGACGCTGCGCTAACGTTCCCTTCGCAATGACCGAAACAATTCAAAATTCAAAATTCAAAATTAAAGAGAAGATAAATAATTTTTCATTGATTAATTAAGGATACAAGCCTCTCCCTTTAGGGAAACATAAAAAAAATATATTCCTTATTTCAAGCTCTTCCCTTTAAGGGAAGAGCAATGACGTAGTTATAGTTTTTTCCACCAACCTACTTAACCACTAATTCCTTATTTCCCATTCCCTGTTCTGTCAAAATATCTTGACATTCTTTGACCGTTGCACGCTCTCGCATCGAGTCAACTAAAGCTTGATATGCAGACCAATTATTTTCTAAAAGTGTTTTGGCTTGGAGAACGCTAAAACGTTGTTTTTGATTGCAAAGAGACTCGGAGCAACCTAAAGACTTTAAAACTCCCATCAATTTATTTTTATCATCCACACCACCAGAAGCATTATCATAAACAAGATTTTCTGCTGCAATACCAGCCATCCAAATTGCATAGTAACGCTCTAAAGTTTGAGTTGTAATCGCACCCTTTTCAAACTGAGAAAACAATTCAACATCATCAAAGGTCACACCAGCAAATCCCTTTTGTTTTTGCTTGAATGCTTCCCAAGCGCTCAAAGTATATCCGGTCACCGGAACATCTAAAGCATAAGCAACAAGGAAATGTCCTGCTTCATGATGAAGAATACGTTCCCTATATTCCTTAGAAAACCCACCAATCAAATCTAAAAATAAAGTTCCTCCCCTACCTTCAAAACTCCAAGAGTCAAATGTTGCTATTCCCAAAATCACAAAAGTAGCTACAGCTGGAACCGCAGAGGATACATTAATTAAAGGTCCGAGCAGCACCGTAATGGTTATCAAAAATATTGATATCGCAACTAAATTTAAAGTTGTTTTATTCATTTTATTTTTTACAAAATGCTTAACCTATCTTAATTATGTTACAGGAGTTGGGAATAGTGAGGAGTTAGGAGTGAGGAGTTGGGGGTTATTTTCTCATTTTCCCGTAATCTTGTATCAAAAAATCGGGCGATAATGTGATTTAGCATACATAATAGATATTTGTAACAGTATACTTACTCAATAGATATAGGAAAACTATTTGAATGCAGGAAAATTATCCAGTAGGGTTTATGTTCCCTATTCCCTATTTCCTTTTTTCACGAATCACTACTAAATTTTCGGGGAGAATAACAAATGAAAACTGATGTACCATTTCATATTCTTGCTCTTGATGGTGGTGGGGTTCGTGGGTTAGTAACAGCAATAATTTTAGAAAGACTCGAACAGAAGCTGCGAGAACATCAACCCTTGAAACCGATGCAGGATTATTTTGATGTTATTGCTGGAACTTCTACAGGTAGTCTTATTGCTTGTGCTGTATCTAAAGGTTTGAGTGCTAGTGAAATTAAAGATTTTTACCTTCATAACTCTCAGATAATCTTCCCCCCGATTAGAATATTGGTTCACACCCTTTTAAATTGGATTCGTTTGGGTTCATCTCAACCGATTTATAGCGATGAAGGTTTAAAAATGGTACTTAAATATATTTTTGGAAATTCTAAGTTTGGAGAATTAACCAAACCTACAATAGTAACTAGCTACGATACCTATAATCGTCAGGCTATTGTATTTAAAAACACTAAAATAGCTCATCAAGATATCCCAGCATGGGAAATTTGTCGCGCTTCCTCAGCCGCACCTGTAGGCTTTCCTGGCTACGAAATGACCCACAAGCCTTTTTTGGAAGATTTACGTTCAAATGGTTATGCAATACCCCATAAAAGGGGCATACCTTTGATAGATGGTGGAGTCTTTGCCAATAATCCTGCTTTGTGTGCGATCGCCGAACGTTTGCGGTGGAACAACGACTTACCAGATAATCCTAAATGGAATGCTTTGATACCAGAGAATACTCATCAAAAAGACATCATAGTAGCTTCTTTTGGAACCGGACAACACGTAAAAAAAATTGGGCCAAAACAAGTAAAACAATGGGGAGCATTAGAATGGTTGAGTCCCCATCACGACTTACCTCTTTTAGATGTACTTTTTGACGGTGCTGGTGATGCAGTATGTTATATAGCAGAACAAATTATCGGTAAAAGTTACTTTCGATTTCAGCCGCATTTTGCCGAAAACATACCCACATTCAGTGCAAAACAAGAAAATATTGATGTAATCGTCAAATGTACCGAAAAATATTTAGCGCAACCAGAAGTAGATATCAAGCTAGATAAATTAGTCAAAACCCTTAATTCTTCAAAAACACAGCAGGGGACAGTTAAGAGTGAGGAGTTAGGAGTAGCAAGTAGTAAGTAGTAAGTAGCAAGTAGTAAGTAGTAAGTAGTAAGTAGCAAGTAGTAAGTAGTAAGTAGTAAGTAGTAAGTAGCAAGTAAATTAACTTCTCTTATCTTTATTTTTAGCACTCTTAATAAATAAAATAATCTATTTTCCACTTGCTACTTGCTACTGTCCAGATTTGGTAATTAATTATGACAAAAAAAATGTTCGTCTATGTCTGAATAAAAAAAAATTTTCCTGTAACGTCGTAGGCAAAACCAAATATCATAAACAGATAGCAATATGAAAATTTGGGCTACTACGCTTCTTCTCGCTTTCTTTGGAATAATAGTTCCATTAAAGACTTCTAATGTAGCAATTGCTTACGAACGTTCGGACAAGTTTACAGAATTAGAACGCTTATTATCAAGCAAAAAAATTTCTGTAAAAAAAGCTGAGTTTGGAATATTAAAA
Source organism: Calothrix parasitica NIES-267 (assembly GCF_002368095.1). GTDB lineage: Bacteria > Cyanobacteriota > Cyanobacteriia > Cyanobacteriales > Nostocaceae > Rivularia > Rivularia parasitica. Next base: position 1,013,869 of record NZ_AP018227.1, read on the forward strand.
ACTGGTAAAAACGGTAAATCTACATTTATTCCAACTAAGAAAATACCACTAAAGGAAGGTCAAATATACGGATGGCGTATCCTACTTGAAGATTATAAAGGTAAATTAACATGGCAGGAAGTATTAACTTTACCGAAACCTCCTTCAAGCTGGGGTACAGATAATGGAGAACACTTTTTTCTATCACCCGATGGTACCAAATCAGTTATCAAACGTACTGATTTAGTAAAAAAAGGTATCGTTGATAATTTTTGGACTGTTTCTTCTGGAGACCCGGTTGGTAAACATGTCATAGAAGTTTATGCAGGTAAACGTCGAATTGCAACTTTTAATTTTGAGCTTATTCGACCCTCTAAATAAAAGTCAGGACTTGAGAGCTAAGAGTTAAAAATTTTTTCGATTATTCAATATTTGATATACGCTCATTATTCCCATTGAACCTTACCCCTTCCCCTCTCCAAAATAGCGGAGAGGGATGTCCGCAGGGGTGAGGTTCAATTTGTATCCCATTCAAATGAAAAACGCTATATTCCCCACGACCAAGGCTAGTATCAAACACAATAAATTTGATAAATATCTAATTTGCAGAAGATTCCTATCTCTTATAGCTTCACCTTTATTCCCGGTTTTCGATTAATCTTGATGAAAATATGATATTTTCATCAAGATTAACCGGTTTTTCTGTAGTTTGTCTTGAATAATGTGAAATATAAATCGGATACAGTTGCTAATTTTAATTTATGTAGATTTTATTTACAGTGGGTTCTGGGTTAAGTACAAATAATATATAATTCTGGTAAAAACACAATTAATTCTAATATGTTATTAGAAACTAAATAATGATTTTTACTCCTTCATTCGCTATCGAATTATAGTTGTAGTGTAAGCATCTTTGTCAATTTTTTTGATATTCTCTAATGCTTAACCCATCATTAAAAATGTTAATAGATGCATAATCTAATTATAGCTACTGATTTTTCGCAAAAATTAAATAGTACTCATCTTACTGTCTATTAAAGGTAAGAATAAGAGCGAGCTAGTGTAAATTCACCTCCGATAGCTTATTCCCCGCTTAATTTTACTGGCGAATATTATTACATAACATTAATAAGTTATACTTTATGTACTTATAGTTAATAATAATTATCTGAGTGTAATTACAGACTCAAATTTGTAAACTTTTGTATAAATAATAGATTAATTGACGGTTAGAGAAATAAATATAGCTTATATACCATAAAAAATTCCAAATTTACGAATAAATAAAAATGTGTTTCTTCAAAGGGGAGCATCCCAAATGTGGAAAAATATAATTTGTCATTGCGAGCGTAATGAAATGAAGCGAAGCAATCGCAATAACTAGACTTTGCGATTGCTTCATTCCGCTTCGCTGCATTCGCAATGACAATCAATATTTTGGTAAAGTTGCAAAATTGGGATGCTCCCCTTCAAAGTAAAGTAAATAGCAGAAAGCTAGTTGAACAAACAAGTTGTTATAATTTTTGTCGTTGACAACTTAGTAAGAGGTATAACAAGTCTAAATCATGTTCCAAGCAGTTATGGCGAATTTGGCAATCATATTTTATTTAATAATGGCTTGTTGTTTCTTTATCCAGTGGCTAGGTTTTTTCATAGATGACAAAGAAATGACTCCAACTCAGCGCTACTTATCTATGTTCGTTTTAATTTTAGCTACTATTCTATGGCCTTTAATTGTGCCTTTGGCTTATTTAGAGTTATTGAAGTTTCATAAAAAACATAAGCAGGTAATTGATTTATTGATAAATGTACCAGACGCAAAATTATGCGATGATTAATAGATTCACAGTTTAAATTTTAATTATTTAAATTTTAATCAAGATATTATTATTTATTTCGGGAGTAGAGATTAGAAAATAGGAAACAATATTGCTAATCTTTTGTTGGGGCTGAAGGTGGATTTAGTTTTGGAGTTGGGGTAGGAGTCGGAGTTGCTTTGGGAGATGGTGAAGTAGTTGGATTTGGATTTGGGGTTGAACTAGAATTGTTTGGAATAGTTTTCGGACTAGCATTAATTGGAATTGGTTTTATAGTTGGATTTGCTGGGGTAGGTGCGGTCGTTGAATTAGTCGGAGTTGCTCCGGGGGATGGAGATGGTGACGGAGATGGGTTATTTTGTGCAGCTTTCCATTCCGAAAGCGAACGTTTAACTGCATTTTCAAATTTTCTGGATACTGAAACTACTTCAAAATTTCCATCTGGTGTTGTAGCAAAATTATTTTGAGCGTAAAGAAAACGGTTATCAAAACTTGGTTTACCCAAAACCAACTTATGAGTTTTTTGATTATTTAACGTAATATCAATAGTGGCTTGGGGTTGTTTTAAACCGAATTGTGCGAGTTCGGATGGAGAAGTATTTACGCTTTGTTCGGTTTTTTCAGTTTCCAACAAGTTCAATAAATAAGCCACCGTACCATCATTAGCAGGTACAGAATCCGGGGATTTCATCAACCACTTTGTCTTATCTGCTTCCGGAGAACGTTCTAAATTAATAGTTTCCGACGGAGTAGTGATTTTCAAAGCTTTAACATCATCTTCCTTAAAAGCAAAAAGTTGTTGCTTTTTTTTCTTAACTTGTTCTTGCTGAGACTTCCATTGAAACTCATAGAAATAAACAAAACCACCCAACAAGATTGCTAGCACCAATAAAACCAAAGTCGTCCGCTGTAATTTCATTATTAATTGATAGTTGTTAGTTGTTAGTTATTAGTTATTAGTTATTAGTTGTTAACCATTACTCATTACTCATTACTCATTACTCATTACTCATTACCGTCTTTGAAACCACAGAAGTGCTGCTGATGCAAAAGCGAGTATTGGTAAAACTAAGACAGAAGATAGTGCTACGAGATTTGCTTGTGATTGAGAAAGATTAATACGACGATTTTTTGCTTGTTTGGGACGAATTGAAAGAGGTTGGGAATCTTGTTTGCTCAACCAGGTAACTGAATTAAGAAATACGTCTCCATTTAATTGCTGACTGAAGAAACCATCTGTAATAAAATCTGAATCTCCGAATACTACCATTCTTGATTCACTGGATTTATTATTTTGTGAATTTGTTGGTGTTGGTGTGGGAGAGGGGGTAGCTGTGGGAGTTGGAGAATTTGTTGGTGTTGGTGTTGGTTGTGCTGGGATTTTCTTAGTTAAAGCAATACCTAAAGTTAGAGGACCTGGGGTATCTTGGTTTTCGTTGTATTCCAATTCTTCACTTTCCCAATCACTTTCACCCCAACTTGCTGGTAGTGGTTGAGTTCTTAATAAAGGTGTATTTTGAACTCCTTTCACAGAAATTGTTTCAACTGGTCGGGCTAATTTATATATAGATATACCATTTTGAAATTCTTTAGTTATCGGATGTTCTCCGTATTCGGTCACAACCGAGATTCCGGGGGGTTGTTGTTGAGCGCTTTGTGAAACATTAATCGCTAAACGGTTATCTAAACCAACTCCCCATTCTTGCAAAAAATCGTCTAACTTCGGGTCAACTCCGGGGTCAATCATCACTAATAAATTACCACCACTATTTGCATAATCCCGTAAAGCTTGGATTTCACCTGCTAATAATTCCCTTTGGGGACCAGCAAGAATTACAACATCAGCATCATCGGGGATATTAGCAGATTGAGTTAAACTTAGAGGCTGAGCGATATAATTTTTATCAGCTAAAGCTTGAACAGCTTGGCTTACTTTACCTTCTCCCCGTTCTAATTGACGTTCCCCGTGACCTTGGAGAAAATAAACTTTAGACGTACTGGGATTAGAAATTTGTGCTAAACGGTTAGTTAATCGTGATTCAGAAAGACGCTCCTGTGCGTTTACAACCTGTACTAACTGTTGATTTTGTCCAGATTCTAAATAAACTTCACCATAATCTTTGACACCAAATTTATTTGTTAAATTCGGTTTAGCTAAAGGGTCTACATATTCAAATTCAAAATCCTTAGTTTGTCTTGCGTAATTTTGAAGTAAATCCTCATCAAAAGGATTTTTATTCGGGTCAAATATCCAAACTTTCGCGGGTTGTTCCAAATTTTTGACAACCTCTTTGGATTGAGGAGCAAGAGTAAATAAATTAGTTTCAGTTAAATCATTGCGGATATTGTAGCGAGTAGCCAAGAAATTAATTAACCCCAAAATTGCCACTACAGCAAAAGTTGCAATTAAAGCATTAGCACCAACTTGAGTAGAGCGACGACTCCACCACTTTGTCGAATAGCTGCGCCATATTAACCAGAATACAGCAATAGCTAATCCTAAAATTATCAAAACTAAAGGAATAGTTCCCCATTCCTCCGAAACAAAACCTACCGTCAAACCCGTAGTTATCAGGAAAGGTGAAAGCCAAATCAAATATTTCATCAGTGAACAGTTATCAGTTATCAGTTATCAGTTATCAGTTATCAGTTAACAGTTATCAGTTATCAGTCATCAGTTACCAGTTAATAATTAATAATTAAGGATTAGGAATTACGAATTATCTACCCCCTCTACCCTCTCTACCCTTTCTTCCCCCTCTCTCTTTAACTCCTAACTCCTAACTCCTAACTCCTAACCCCTTAACTAATTTCTTTGAAAACGAAATGCATCAATAGATTGTGCTGTGAGAAAAATTCCTAAAATAATGTAGCTGGAAAATAATATCAAACTGTTAGTATCAAATATTCCTTGAATCATGTTGTTGTAATGTTTCAACAAGGATAAATGCCCTAATACTGCTCCAATTGGACCGCCGATTACTTTGGCGACTAAATCTATAAATAACAACATTAAAATTACTGCAAAAGTTAATACGGCAGATAATATTGTGCTGTTTGTTAAGGATGAAATAAACATTCCCAAGGATAAAATTGATGCTGCGAGCAATATTAATCCAACGTGACCCAGTAAGGGAATTGTCCAAGCTGCTGCTGGCTCTGATGCGCTCAAAACTACCGCTTCTAATACCATCAATGGCAAAATTAATGTTATAAAAAACGTTAATACCCCTAATAACTTTCCGACAGCAACCGCCCAATTTGTAACGGGAGATGTTGCTAAAAGCTCTAACGTTCCTCGCTTGCGCTCTTCAGCATACAACCCCATAGAAAGAATGGGCAATATAAATAATAAAAGCCATCCCATCCTATCTAAAAATGCTTTGATAAATTCGTAGGGAACATCTATAGGAGGTATGGGAACTCCAAATCTTTGACTTCTTAATTCTACATCCGCAACCGCTGCTAATATTCCCTCTGGTCCGAGCAAAATTAATACAAAAAATAATCCTGCTAAAAACCAAAAAATACCAGCAATAGCATAAGCTAAAGGTGAGACAAAGTAGGTTTGCAACTCCCGACGATAAATAGCAATTATGTTACCCAGTACTATACCCATTTAAGCGGCTTCTCCAATATTTACTTCCTCTTCTTCCGTATGGGGTGACAAACTTTTTTCTTCCCTGGTTAACTGTAAAAATACGTCTTCTAATGTAGCGTTAATTCGTCGCATTTCGTGTAAAGCAAATCCCCCTTGCAGCAGAGAGTTCGCTATCAGGTTCCCCGGTTCGGCTCCCGGATGGGATACCACACGAACTCTAGCGCGATTTGGTTCGATTTGTTGACCCTCCCTGGCTAACATCGGAATTGATTCTACCAGATTGACACCGGGTATATTCTGTAGCATTTGTTTGGCTAAAGCAACTTCTCCTTCTACTTCTAATTCATAACCCGAACCTCCTGTAAGTTCGCTCATCAAATTATCAAGAGTATTCGTTGCGACAATTTTACCGCTATTAATAATTGCAACCCGATTACAGGTCATACTGACTTCTGGCAAAATGTGCGTAGAAATAATAATTGTATGACTACCAGCGAGGCTTTTAATTAAATTACGTACATCTATAATTTGTCTGGGGTCGAGTCCCACGGTCGGTTCATCAAGAATAATTGCTGGTGGGTCGTGGACAATTGCTTGAGCAATCCCAACTCTTTGACGATATCCTTTAGAAAGTTTACGGATTAATACATGACGTTTATCCGTTAAATTACAGCGTTCCATCGCTGCTGCTACCTTATTTTTTCTATCTCCCGCACTAATTCCTTTAATCCGTGCCACAAAAAACAAAAACCCCTGTACCGACATTTCCGGATATAGCGGCGGATTTTCCGGTAAATAGCCGATTTTCTGCCTGACAGCCAAAGAATCCTCATGAACATCAAAACCAGCAATTCTAGCAGTACCGCTCGTAGCCGGTAGATAACCAGTTAAAATCCTCATGGTAGTAGTTTTACCAGCACCATTAGGTCCCAAAAACCCCAGAATCTCACCTTCTTCGACATTAAAAGTTACATCCTTTATCGCCGATGTAGAACCGTATATTTTATTCAGATGCTCAACTTCAATCATGTAGATTCCTCTAACAACACGACAAATTTATCTTAATACTATTGGATTGGGCATAGGGGATTGGGGATTGGGAATAGTTAGGAGTTAGGAGTTAGGAGTTAAGAGTTATGAATTTTTGACCTCTAAAATTTGACCTTAATTAACCTTTGACCTCATTAGCTATTTTTATTACTAAAAAAGCATAAAAAAATAAGTATAAACCACTATTTTAAATCTTAGTCAGAAAAGTTAGATTACACAGAATCTCGATATTATTACTTCCAACTCCTAACTCCTAACTCCCAATTCCTAACTCCTAACTCATAACTCCTAACTCCTAACTCATAACTCCTAACTCCTAACTCCTAACTCCTAACTATTTCTAATGGTAAATTCCACTGTAGCTACCACAGTTTATGTCAACCCAATCACCGGTCGCGATACCAGTAATGGTTCGAGGTTGTCTCCTTTTAAAACTCTTACTTATACCTTAAATAATATTCGTACCCCTGCAATTGTTCATTTGGCTCGTGGGAATTATGATGCTGCTAATGGTGAAGTGTTCCCCTTAATTATTCCCAGTGGTGTCTGGTTGGTGGGTAATGAAGCAACTAAGGGTCAAGGTATTGTCATTGAAGGAAGTAATGATTATCAAACTAAAAGCTTTGGTTTGCAAAACATTACCTTAATTCTTGCTGATGATGTTCAATTAATGGGAGTTACTGTTACTAATCCAATTAATAAGGGAACCGGTGTTTGGATTGAGTCTACTTCCCCTACCGTTGCTAATAATACTTTTTTCAAATGTCGTCGGGAAGGAATTTTTATTAGCGGTAATGCTAAACCGGCTATTTTAGATAATGTTTTTGTGCAAAATGCTTCTGCTGGATTGGTAATGGCTCGTCATTCTAAGGGTGAGATTTTACGAAATGTCATGCAGAGAAATTCTATCGGTATTGCTATGAGCGATTTTTCCGCTCCTCTGGTTGCTAACAATAAGTTATCGGAAAATCGGATTGCTATGGCAATATCTCGGGAAGCATGTCCGATTCTCCGATACAACCTGATTGCTGATAATTCTTCTGGTGGTTTATTGCTTAACGGTAGTTCTACTCCCGATTTTGGTAATTCTCAAGACCCTGCTGGTAATATTTTTCGCGACAATAACGAATACGATGTACAAAATACTACCTCCGTCAAGTTAGTATCGGCGGGAAATTTATTAAATCCGTCTTTGGTTAAAGGATTGATAGATTTTGTTGCGACTACTATAGACAATCCCCGCGAGCTATCTGTTAATAGCAGTTTCCCGGATTTAAACGGACATTGGGCAGCCTCTTTTATTGAAGCGGTTTACGAAAAAGGTTTAATTAGCGGATTCCCTGACGGTACATTTGCACCAGAAGCACCGATTACTCGCGCTCAGTATGCGGCGATTATTTCTAAGACTTTTCAACTACCTTTTAAAAAACAAGTTAGAAGATTTACGGATATCGAATCTAGTTTTTGGGCTTCCTCAGCTATTTATCGCGGTGCTGGTATGGGTTTTATCAGCGGATTCCCCGATGGTTCGTTTCGTCCCAATCAAAATTTAACTAGAGCGCAAGCCTTAGTCTCAATTGTCAGCGGATTGAAATTTAAGGGCGGAAATCCGAACATTTTGGCCATGTTTACCGACCGCGCTCAAATTCCCAGCTATGCGACTAATGCAATGGCTATAGCTACCCAGAAATTATTAGTGGTCAATTACCCCCAGAGGTCTCAGCTAGAGCCTTTACGAGAAATTACTCGTGCTGAAGTAGTAGCACTAATTTATCAAGCTTTGGTGACCTTAGATAAACAAAAAGCCATAATTTCCCCCTACATCGTTAAACCCGATGGGAATATGATGCCTTCATTCACCGATTTAACCGGACATTGGGCAGAAGCATTTATCCGCAGTTTAGTTAGCTTAGATTTGACCAGTGGCTTCGCTGACGGTACATATAAACCCGATATCCCCATGACCCGCGCTCAATACGCTGCTTTGGTTGTTAAAGCTTTTAATCCCACACCAAAACGTTCCGTAAATGACTTTCTTGATATTCCCACCACTTCCTGGAGCTATAAACCGATTAAAGCAGCAGCACAAGGTGGATTTGTCGGAGGATTCAGCGACGGTACCTTTCGTCCCCAAGAAAATGTCCAGCGTCTGCAAATCATTGTGTCTTTAGTTAACGGACTTCGATTAACAGCCGCCCACGGTTCCGCGTTACAAAACTTTATAGATACTCAAACCCTTCCTAAATATGCGCGGAAGGCTGTGGCAACTGCGACACAGCAGAGAATTGTGGTAAATTATCCAGACCCAAGGAAATTAGAACCAAAGCGAGAAGCAACGCGGGCTGAAGTAGCAGCAATGGTTTATCAAGCACTGGTAGCCATTAAACGCACCCCTGTTATCAACTCACCCTATATAATTTTCCCTGCTAACAAATGATTAGTAGAATATATTTATTTCTTATATGGCGCTCCGCGTCACACTGCGTTAACCTAATTCGTAATTAGCTGCATCTGAGAAATAGGGGCAAAAAAAAATTAAATAAAAAATTTCAGCCAGAGCAATATAGCGCCAACGCAACTTATAATACTTGGGAACAGTTCACCGTATCAAAAGGTACTTTACTTTTTTTGACGATGGTAGCAGAATATATGCCCATCACCTCCAGTTCCCCACCCATGTTCACTCAAACATCGAACGTGACTAACAACTTGGCAGTATCATTGTTAACACATTACAGTTTTGACCTCGGTGGGTATATTGCCAGCGAGTTAGTTAAGCGTTGGGAAAATCAATATCCCTCGAATTGGGTGCATTTGGCGATAATCGAGGCTTTATATCAAGGACGTTATAAAGCAGTTTCCGCGCAGCAAATATTAACACTGTGGCTGAAGAGAAATCATCCCAGCTACCATTTCAACATGGAGTTTGAGCGCTTAATTTGCAACAAACTACCAGAAGACTTGAGATGGAACAACAGCTTACCACCGCTACCACCAGCATTACCAAGCGTCAGCGGTAATCCAACCATACAAGATGTGATGAGCAATTATGAATCTCAAACATATCTAGAACAAGACGATTACTATCAAGAATTGGAGTACAGCGACATCGAAGAGGACTCCAAAGTCAGGGAAGTTTCAAAACTGCTCCCAAGTTCATCGAGTATGGTCTTCATATCACCATCCGAATCTTCAACATCTACCACCCGTAGCATCGCATCAAGAACTCTAACAGAAACCAGAAATCATGTTATTACAGATTCTGAATATAGCGAACCACAAGAATCGAAACAAATAGAACCAATAGAAGAACCCTTTGATTCCGACAAAATAGTCAAATTTCTCCCCCCAGAAAGAAATCATCCACCCATCCAACAATTTACCCCAGAGAAGAATGATTCGAGCGATACCTTTACCTCGAAGTTGAAAGGTGTGATGGGGTGAATATAATTCGTAATTCGTAATTCGTAATTCGTAATTCGGGTGGATGTCCCTTCGGGACACGCGACCCTAACGTAATTCGTAATTGGTAAAGGGGAGAGAAAAATATTTTTGCATGATTCGTTTTTCTCACAGATGTGGGGAGACGTAAAATTTTACGTCTCTACATAATTAACTGATAACTGTTCACTCTTCAATTCTGGCTCTCAATCCATTATTCTTGAAGATTTTCACCAGATTTCTAGCTTTGTCGCGACTGACAAATATTCCTGCTTGCATTACTCTCTTCCCTTGTCTGCGGGTGCGGAATGCGTCGGGTACGATGAATTTTACTAGCTCCTGCTCTTTTGGAGTTACTGCTTCTACTATGACTTTGTAAGAACCTAGCTGTGTTGTTCTTGCTTGAATTTGAGTTGTTGGATTTGGTGAAGTTCCTGGTGGTGACATGTTTATGCCACTTTTTTTGGTTGCGGGAATTTTAGCTGTGGGTACGGGTAGGAGTGCTGATTCACCTGTGGGAGCGGGTTTGAGGATTGGTAATGATGTGGGGGTGTTTGGTGGTAGCTGTCCTGTTCTCGGTGCTATTGGTTGAGGTGCTTGGGGTGCGCTAAATTCGATTGTACCTGGCTGTACTTCTACGTAATTTATCTGCTGTTCTGTTGGGAGTGCTGCGGGTTTTTGAGGTAGTGGAGTATTATTGCGACGTACTAAAGAATCTAATCTTGTTGGCTGTATGCGGGGAAGTTGAGATACTGGAGCTATGGAAGGTGCTGCTGTTGCTGTTTGGTTTACTTTTCCAGCTATGCGTTTGTTGGTGTAAGAATTCCCGTAAGCTGAAATTTCTTGCTTGGATGCTTGAGCATTAATATCGTAGCGTCCGTTGAGACTGAATTGATTGTTTCCGGGATTGGATGCATTCCCTAAGTCTGGTATAGCTTTGGCTATTACTACTATTCCGTCCTCTTTGTTGTCCAAAATGTTGTTGTTTCGCAAAACGGGACGAGAAGCAGCTTGGATAACAATACCAGTTCTATTTTGTGAAATTTTGTTACTAATTATTTGAGGAGATGCATTCTGAGCAATATTTATTCCAAAGCCGGTATTTTGAAATGCATTTTCCTTGATTTCAGGTTGAGAGTTTCCTGAAACTGTAATACCGTTAGCGCCGTTTTGATAGAAAATATTGTTGTGAATTTTCGGGGTTGCTTTACCCATGACTGCAACTCCGTCTTGAGTGGAACCTGTAAAGGTGCTGTTTTCCACCACTGGCTGCTTTGATTCAATCCACAACCCGTAACCGCGAGGGTTGGGATTCATTACCGTTACACCGGCTATTTTGGCGTTACCAGCAGCGACAATTCCGATGTTTTTACTTCCGTAGTAACGACTGAGATATTCACCACCACCTTGGATGATAACTCCCTTTCCTCTCGCTGCAATATCTCCCTGTATGGCTACGTTTTTTTTGACAATTAAAGGAAATCGCTCTCCATTATCAACGGTGTAAGCTCCTGCTCCCAGTCGAATTACAGTATTATCCTTCGCTACTTTTAATGCTTGAGTAATCGTTTTGAATGGAGTGCTTTCGCTGCCATTGGCCTGTTGGTCATTTCCGATACTTGGGTTGACAAACAGTACATTAACCTGAGAAATTGAGTTTTCACTGAGGGTTGTTTCTTCTGACATTGACGATATCTGAGCAATGGCAATATTTGAGCCTGTGCTGAGTAAAGTCGTAGTTACGGAAGCGAAGCTTGCCGTAGCAAATAACACGGAAGAGATAGAAGATGTACGCATAGGAGATTCAAGGTAAGTATATGATTTAAAGGCTTTAATAATCTGCTCTGACAACAGAATATTAGTGTTTTTAAGTCGAAAAAAATAAAGCAGTTAGCTACTTTTTTAACACCCTTTACGTCCAAGTTAACTTTTTTTATACCGCACCGCTAACGAGTCGGTTAATTCCGATAAGCTGTGACCCCTCGATTAAGAGGATATTAAGAATTTTAACTAGATGCTTAACGGGGACAATTTTAAATTTTAAGTTTTGGAATTAGTTTTGGAATTAGTTTTGGAATCAGTTTTGGAATGAGTGTTGCAATTAAACTATGAACGGTTGAAAGCCCTGATTTTCTTATTATGAACTCAATTATGAAGAAAATCCTGCGGATGTCCTGTCGGACACGCTGCGCTAACGTCAATCCGAAATTCTAAATTTACTGAGTTGGAGATGTTGGATTCCAAAATTAAGTATACTATGATACTTTTTTGGTAGATTTGAATTAAATATGATGAGACTACGTAAATTTGACATCACAAATCTCAATTTCATAACTAAGGGCAACTATTTTTAATACAAAGCAATTTAGTAAGAAAAATCAACGGCGATAACAACATTAGGAACATGAAACAGGCTGACTGTTACGATGAGAGCAATAATGGGGTTGTTGTAATGGTCGAGCCATACAGCCAGAAAGAGCAAGTACAGCAAGTGGTTCTGCGGATATTAGATGCGAATTTAGACCGTACTCGTGAAGGTTTGCGGATTATCGAGGAATGGTGTCGCTTTGGGTTGAACAACAGCGATTTTACTCGGGAATGCAAGCACTTACGGCAAGAAGTAGCAAAATGGCATACAGCCGACTTAAGAGCGGCTCGGGATACACCGGGTGACACGGGTACCGAATTGACTCATCCGCAAGAAGAACAGCGAGAAAGTATCAAATCCTTATTGCAGGCTAATTTCTGTCGAGTAGAAGAAGCTGTAAGAGTTATTGAAGAATACGGAAAGCTTTACAGTTCCGGTATGGGTAAAACATTTAAGCAAATCCGCTATCGGGTTTATACCCTCGAAAGTAAATTGATGGGCTTCGCTCGATATCAACAACTTTTGCGATCGCACTTGTATTTGGTCACCTCCCCAAGCGAAAATTTACTGGAAACTGTAGAAGCAGCCCTCAAAGGAGGACTAACGCTGGTACAGTATCGCGAGAAAACAGCAGATGATTCTGTTCGTTTGGAACAAGCGAGAAAACTTTGTCAACTATGTCACGCATATGACGCATTATTTTTGGTCAACGACCGGATTGACTTAGCTTTAGCAGTAGATGCAGACGGAGTGCATTTGGGACAACAAGATATGCCCATATCTATAGCTCGCGATTTACTCGGACCTTATAGGGTGATAGGTCGTTCTACCACAAATAGTGACGAAATGCAAAGGGCAATTACCGAGGGTGCGGATTATGTTGGTGTTGGGCCAGTATACGAGACTCCCACAAAAGAAGGGAAGCCAGCAGTTGGTTTGCAGTATGTGAGCTATGCGGCAAAAAATTGTCCCATACCCTGGTTTGCGATTGGTGGAATAGACCCCAATAATCTAAATGATGTGGTAGAAATTGGAGCAAGTCGCGTAGCGGTAGTGCGAAGCATAATGCAAGCAGAACAGCCAACTTTGGTAACACAATATTTTCTATCTCAACTGCACCACGTTCAAACAGTAAATAGTAAATCAAATAAATCAAAGGTGTATGAGCAGTCTTGAACTACAAGTAAACGGAGAAACCCGCACTTGTTTTGAGGAAACGAATTTACCCAATTTACTCTTGCAATTAGGATATAATCCTCGTCTAGTTGCAGTCGAGTATAATGGCGAAATTTTGCATCGTCAATATTGGGAAAATACAAAAATTAAGTCCAATGACAAATTGGAAATAGTTACGATTGTTGGAGGTGGTTAATTGGTAGTTGGTAATTGGTAATTGGGTATTATACGCAATAATAATTTTGTAGGGTGCATTACGGCACGAGTAAATTTGAATTGAAACGATAAATTCAGAAATGCCGTAACGCACCATTCTTGTTAATTCAAACATCATTAATTATACAATTTTATCAATCTATAAAATAATAATCTTGTAGGGTGTATTACGGCACGAATCAATTTGAATTTAAGCGATTAATTAAAAAATGCCGTAACGCACTATTATTATTAGAAATTTAAGCATCATTAATTATAGAATTTTATAAACTTTATACAGTTATTTTGGGTCTAAGATTTATGCTGAAATCAGCAATGGGTTCCCTCTTCAATACGGTCTGTCTTTGGTGATTTTTTGAATTGTTTTCGGTAAATTACTCAGTTGATTGCCACTGAGGTTGAGGAATTGTAAATTGGTGAGTTGTCCAATTTCTACTGGTAAATTACTAAGTTTATTATTATGAAGGTAGAGGAATTGTAAATTAGTGAGTTGTCCAAATTCTGCTGGTAAACTACTCAGTTGATTGCTATGAAGGTAGAGGGTTTTCAAATTAGTTAGTTGTCCAAATTCTGCTGGTAAACTACTCAGCTTAGTCTTCGAGAAGTAGAGGGTTTTCAAATTAGTGAGTTGTCCAAATTCTGCTGGTAAACTACTTAGTTGGTTGTTGTTAAGGTTGAGTGATTGTAAATTTTTAAGTTGTCCAATTTCTGCTGGTAAACTACTCAGTTGATTGTCTTCGAGGTAAAGGGATTGCAGATTGGTGAGTTGTTCAATTTTTACTGGTAAACTACTCAGTTTGTTATGGCTGAGGTCGAGGGATTGCAAATTGATAAGTTGTCCAAATTCTACTGGTAAACTACTTAGTTTGTTATAGCTGAGGTCGAGGGATTGCAAATTGGTGAGTTGGACAATTTCTGCTGGTAAACTATTCAGCTTATTATTCGAGAGGTTGAGGGATTGCAAGTTGGTGAGTTGGACAATTTCTGCTGGTAAATTACTCAGTTGATTACTTACGATATCAAGGGATTGCAAGTTGGTGAGTTGTGCAATTTCTGCTGGTAAATTACTAAGTTTGTTATAGCTGAGGTCGAGGAATTGTAAATTGGTAAGTTGGACTATTTCTTCTGGGAAACTACTTAGTTGAGTGTTCCAGAGATTGAGAGATTGTAAATTGGTGAGTTGGACTATTTCTGCTGGTAAACGACTCAGTTTATTTCCACTCAGTTTGAGGTTTTGTAAGTTGGTGAGTTGGACTATTTCTGCTGGTAAATGTCTCAGATGATTACCGTTGAGGTGAAGGGTTTCTAAATTGGTTAGTTGGACAATTTCTGGTGGTAAACGACTCAGTTTATTTCCAGCAAGTGTGAGGGTTTGTAAATTAATGAGTTGTGCAATTTCTGCTGGTAAATGTCTCAGATGATTACCGTTGAGGTGAAGGGTTTGTAAATTGGTGAGTTGTGCAATTTCTACTGGTAAACGACTCAGTTTATTGCTACTGAGGTCGAGGGATTGCAAATTAGTGAGTTGTGCAATTTCTACTGGTAAACGACTCAGCTTATTCCCAGGGAGCTTGAGAAATTGCAAATTGGTGAGTTGTGCAATTTCTGCTGGTAAACTACTCAGTTTATTGAAGCTGAGGTCGAGGGATTGCAAATTGGTGAGTTGGACAATTTCTTCTGGTAAACTACTCAGTTGATTCTCTAAGAGCTTGAGGGATTGCAAATTGGTAAGTTGTGCAATTTCTGCGGGTAAACTACTCAGTTGATTTCCGACTATCTCAAGTTCTTCAAGTTGAGCGAGCAATCCTATTTCCTTTGGTAACTCGCTCCAGTTATTACCAATATATTTATAATTTTTTGGATCGTATTTGCCAAGAATCAACTTTTTGAGTTGAGTCAGCTTGCCAATTTCAGGTGGTAAAACGGTCAACTCGTTATCAGAAAGGTCTAATTCTTTCCACCCTTCTGCTGCTGCTTTTTCAATTAGCTCTAGCAATTCTTCCTCGTTCATCAGTCAACACTCAGATACGAATTATGTACACTACTATCTAGGTTAATATTTATCGAAATTATTCACTTTTTATGACTGTCGTGCTTTCTCTAAAAGGATGTGTAGCAAAGTATAACTAGATACTTTAATTATTTGTGATTGCGAGTGGAGAAAGAATTCAGTAAAGCTGCAACTCATCGCTCATCTTCAACCAAAAGTCAGAGTTTCATCACCAAAAATCTCACCCTTCGCAGTTAAATAACCTCTACCGAAAGAAAGTTATAACCATAGGTCAAAATCAATTAAAAATAAAGTGCTAAATCTACAGGAAAAAATATTCTATGAACTTACAATTTTTAAACTCAAGAGTAGTTAAAATCGGACGTTTCTTAGCTATAGCAATGTTCTGCTTATTTGCAACTTTTGGATTCACTAACAATATTGCAATGGCAGCAAACAACCCGACTTTAGCTGTATTTGGTATGGGTGACGACGCAAAAGAGAAAGCGAGCGAAGACGCTCAAAACACCAAAGGTTTTATCGAAGACGTAAAAAATCAAGTTCAACGTACCGCTAGCAACAATGCTGATAGAGTTGAAGATGCAACAGATGGAAGCGGTAATTTCTTAGAGCGTAAAGCGAATAGAGACGCAGCAACAATTCAAAAACGCGCTCAAGAAGATGCAGCACGTACTAAAAACGCAGTAGACGCAACCAAGAATGCTGCAAAAGGTGCTATTAACGATATTAAAGATACTTTGGACTAATAGATTTTAGATTTTAGATTTTAGATTTTAGATTTTGGATTTTGAATTGTGTAAATGAATCAATTCCAAAATGAGAATCTAGAAACCCGGTTTTTCCAAAAAACCGGGTTTCTTTGCATCAATTTCAGACACCCCTTGACAAGGAGAGGGGAAGGGGGTGAGGTTTTTCACTTTGACAAACGGAGAGCAAGTAAGTAAGGTTTTTAGCAACAAATACCCAAAATGACCGAAAATAATCAAGGTAAATCCGATTCAAACCTTGAGGAGTAATTTTTCCATGTCATTAATATCTCGTTCAATTTCTCTTATATGCGTACTATTTCTCAGTTTAACTAGTATTTTAATTTTTCCGACTCCGACTTTAGCGTTAGGTATTACCGATAATCATCTTGCTCCATGTCCTTCTTCTCCCAATTGCGTTGTTAGCCAAAACGGTGACGAAAAGCACGCTATTGAGTCAATTCCCTATCATGTAGACCGAGAGAAAGCTAAAGAAACTTTACTCAAAGTTCTAACAGCTGTTCCTCGTACAGAAGTTGTAGAAGAAACTGATAATTATATTCACGCTCTTTCTAAAAGCAGAATTTTTAAATTTATTGATGATGTCGAATTTTATTTTCCTTCTGATGAAAACGTAATTCATGTTCGCTCTGCATCTCGCGTGGGAGAATCTGATTTAGGAGTAAATCGGACACGGATGCAGCAGATTCGTTTAGCTATGCAAGATTTGAACGTTTAGTCAATCAGCATTTAGGGAGACGTTGCACTGCAACGTCTCTACATTATTATCTGCGTAGGTTACATTACTGTTTATCTTTAGCAGCACAGGGATTTTTCTTACCAGCGCAGGGGTCTTTACTAGCACAAGGATTCTTCTTACCAGCACAAGGGTCTACTTGGTCTGTAGCTTCTGGACTATCGGTAGTCTTACCAGCGCAAGGATTACTACAACCAACCACCATTCCCAAACTCAGCAGAGAAACTGCTGTCAGCGTAGCCAAATAATTAACTTTCATAAAGTTTCTCCTTTACTAGTAAATTAAAATCCATTAGTTATACAAGACCAAAGTCTAAATGGATTCATTTTTTTTAACAGAGAAACTATACCTCAAAAATTCACAGCCGTACAGCTATTCGGGTCAAATTCAAAACGTTGGTCGTAGTTGGTTTCTCCATATAAGTTAAAGCTGACCGTTGGTTCATCACCCATAACTTCTATATTGTGAATAGCATCTGGAGTAAGACTAATAATGTCACCGGGGGAAAGAATTAATTCACCTGCTTTTTCAATTCGTTTATCATCTGGATTTTGTTTCTTCCACAAAGTATTCTTTTCTTCTCCGCTCAAAATCGCAACAACTCCCCAAGTTGCGTGGTTATGAATCGGTGAAACAGAACCAGGTAGCCAAACTACCGTTTGCACCGTCAGCGGAAAATCCGGTTCATCATAAAGAGTCGTCACAGACCACCCCGTATCTGCATCCGGTTCTAAATATTCATAATGCAGCCATTCCGAACTATTGAGCAACCGACGTACTATAGGACGAATTTTTTCAAGTCGCTCTGTGTCGTTGCTAATATTTCGCAGGATATCTTCTAAATCAGTTAAAAAACGAAATAAACGATAGGGATTTTCTGATAATTCATCTTGCTCGATAATTTCCCTAGCTTCACACCGTCCATCGTCTGTTATCAGCCAATCTTGATTAGTCATTCTATTTTGGATTTTAGATTTTAGATTTTGGATTGTAAATTGTAGATTTTAAATATTGCACTTTGACGAGAAACCGGGTTTCTTTTCATCAAAACATAATTATTTCGTTGAATTATTTACAAGAAACCCGGTTTCTTTATACTTCCATGCGAATACTACATTGATAATTGATAATTGATAATTGTTCACTGATGATGACTTAAATAACAATGACAATCGGGTCTTTCAATTAGCGAACCAACCAAAGCATTCAGAGCAACGGCTGCTAATAATCCACCACCAAGAGTTCCAACAGTGGTAATATACTCTACATTTGAATGCATTAAACGGCGTTTTGCTGCGGGAGCGTGATTAAAACCGATGGGCATTCCTATAATTAAAGATGGTTCTAATTTCTCTTCTTCTATAAGTTGCAAAGCTGACATTAACACTGAGGGAGCATAACCAATTACTAAAATACATCCCGGTTTTAACTGCTTTAATTTTTCCAGACATTGCTTATCTTGTCCAAACTTTTTTTCCGCTTCATCGACACTATGAATGTGGGGGTCGTCGATTAAAGTATTAACTGTCGCACCCAAATGCGCGATTCTTGTATGGTCGAGTGATGCAGAAACCGGGGAAACATCAGCGACAATTTGACAATCGTCATCGAGATTGTGTCTCGCTGCAACTATTGCATCTTTACTCAACCGAATAAAATCAACTAAGCTGACATCACCACAAGCAAACACCAACTTGGAAAGTAAATCTTTTTCTATTTCGTTTTTCTTCGATAAATCCGGCAATATTTTTTGCAGCGACTCGCTAAAATCTTCGGGTTGGATATTACGCTCTGCATCCAAACCATCCCAAAGTTTTTCTAAATCTTCTAATCCAAAAGCCGATTCAATTTCTACTTTTTTTAATTGTTCTAATGCTTGTAACTGGGTATCCTGACAAACCTTATCCCTTTGCAAAAATTCTTCTAAAGCTGAAGCTGTTTGACGCAATCTCGCTAACTGTTCCGTAACCGAATGGTACTGTTGCTGTAACTGGGAAGCCAAAGCATCAAAACTCATCAACTCCGGAGAATCCAGTAATTGACGAATATCGTCTAATTGAAAACCCTGAGATTTCAACGCCAAAATTCGCCGCAACTGTTGCACGTCAGCATCAGTATACAGACGATAATTACCGGAGGAACGTTTTGCTTCTGGTAGTAACCCCAACGTGTGATAATGCCTAACCATCCTCGGAGTCAAACCACCACCAACAACGACCGTAAGCTGCTTGATTGTTAGGTGCTTGTTTGCCATTCATGTATTTTAACTGAATTTGAGAATTGGGCATTGGGAATTAGAAGTAGCAAGTAGTAAGTAGTAAGTAGTAAGTAGCAAGTTAGGAGTTAGGAGTTATGAGTTGAAAATTATCTCCACATCTCCCTTTCTCCCCATCTCCCCTCTCCCCATCTCCCCATCTCCCCCTCTCCCTTTCTCCCCATCTCCCCATCTCCCCATCTCCCCATCTCCCCCTCTACCCCCTCTCTCTTTCTCCCTTAATCTTCCACATTTCTGCTAGCAAGGTAAATAAAACAATCCCGGAAAAATCGGCTGCTAAATCAACTAAGTCAAAACTACGATGTGGTGACAACATCTGCAAGCATTCTTCAATTAAAACAACAATACTGATAATAATTGGTACTAAAGGAAGGGGAATATTTAAAATATTTATTTTACGTTTATTAAATGCTAAATGTCCTAGAAAAGCCGAAAATCCCATTAATAGAAAATGTAAAATTGTGTCGTAATATGGAAATCTCTCTATCTCATTCGGAATCATCTTTAAATAAGCAGATATAGATATTGATACACATATTCCTACATAAAACCAAAATGCAATAAGCCAAGGACGATTAGATTTCATTGTCGATTTTTAGAAATTTTATTAAAAAGCGTTTGTTAATACCTTCAAGCATAACAAACGCGGTTCCGTAAATTAATTATTTTACTTTTATCATAGTAAGAATAATCAGCTTTCGACAGCATCCGGGTCAAGGGTTCCCTCAAAAGTTTTTTTGAAGAAAAAACTTTTAAGGGTGCCCGTCAATACCCATTTTCCGTAATTTCACTTTCAACTGCTCTAATTGTGGTGTCTTGAAAAGTTGCTCTTGGGGGAAACCCCTAAGACCGCACTTTTCGCTTCTGCTTTTTCAGCACGCTGACGTTCCTATTCTAGTTATTGTTATTAAGGGTTTTAAGAACTGATGCTTTTATTTTAGATTTTAACAACGGATGCGTTTATTTTAGATTTTGGATTAATTAGGAATTAGGAGTTGTTAGTTAGGAATTAAGAATTAGCAATTACCAATTAGCAATTACCAATTAGCAATTCCCTTAATATTCTTTATTCTTGTAAATTTGCTTGTTCTTGCAACCAAGAATCTACTGGTTGTCCATCTTTGCGCTTCAACTCGATTTCTACAACCATGACTTCTTTGGAACCGGGAGGTGCGGGTTTTTTGTGAAAAATAATGTTGTAATCGGCAGGATTTTGATTGTGTTCTTTTAACCAATCCTGCACTTTTGTTGTCGCAAAAAACGATTGTCCTTGCTCGAACATCGAAGTTATCTGCATTTGCAGGTTGTAAGGGTTAAGTTTTCCCATTCTAAAGCTACCTTTGTGAAGAAGTTTTGCACTTGGGTATTATCCCATTTATTTTTTCTATAGTAATTGCTGTATGGCAGGGTGTGCCGGAATTCACGCTAAATTAGAAAATTTTATATAGCAATCCTATATGAGTCGTGAGAAAGATAGGTGTCAGAAACCCGGTTTTTCCAAAAAACCGGGTTTCTCAAATCTCACAAATGATTTAGGAATGCTATATACCCGGTTTTATTAAAGAAGCCGGGTTTTCAATTGAAATAATAAATCATTTTTATAAAAAATAAATACAAAACAATAATTTAAATCATTTCGCATATAAAGTCTTAATAAAAAATACTTGAAAATAATAAAAAAAATAGTTTACAGCATATAAGCTATACTTTTGACCTTTAACCTTTAGCATTTGACCTAAAATTATGTGCTTGTAAATAATTTTGTAGATAGAGAATATTTTGCATAAAAGTTGTGAATAATAACCCAAAATAAAATAGAGACAAATAAATTGTTTTTTTAAGCAATTCAAAATTTAACTGCGCTCTTTTTTATTTTTATGATTTCAAGGCTGTTCAAAAAAATACGAAGAATTACCGTTTCTATGGTTCATAGAATCAGTAATTTAACTATTGCGAGGGTAAATAAATTATCTCGTAGAAGTAAAAAACTTACTGCTATAACCTCCCTGGTAATGGTAATAATATTTGCCGGTAACTCGGTTTCGGCACAGTTAGCTCCATTCGGTCCGTTGAGTTCGGTAACCGTTCCCAGACCGGATAATATTAACAATTTCATTAAAGATAAAACGGCTGCAATTGCTCTAGGTAAAACTCTGTTTTGGGATATGCAGGTAGGTAGCGATGGTATCCAATCCTGTGCTAGCTGTCACTTTAATGCTGGTGCTGATAGTAGGTCAAAGAACCAAATTCAGCCGAGCCAAAATAATAGTTTCGATATCGCAAGCGGACCTAATTATCAATTAGTACCGGGAGATTATCCATTTCATCAATTAGAAAATGTTGATGACCGTTCGTCTACGGTTCTCAGAAGTGTGGATGATGTTACTAGTTCTCAAGGTGTATTCAGGAAAAAGTTCGTTGATGTCGAACCCGGTAGTGCTGAAGATGTAACTACACCTTTGAACGATACAACTTTTAATGTTAACGGTGTGAATGTCCGGAGGGTAACAAGACGGAATACTCCCAGTGTGATTAATGCGGTATTTAATTTCCGTAACTTGTGGGATGGAAAAGCGCAAAATACTTTTAACGGGGTAAATGCTCTTGGTTTGAGAGACAGAAGAGCTTTTGTTTTGAAAGCTCCGAATAAAAGACAGCTTAAGGATGTCAGAGTCAAAATCAATAATGCTTCTTTAGCTTCCCAAGCTGTGGGACCACCGTTAAATTCTTTTGAAATTGGTGCGGAAAATGATGAGGTTATCGCTCCATTTGTAGTTAATCTCGATGAATCGGAAGAAAATGTTGAGGTACTCACCGAAGAAGGAGCGCTAATTGAAAAAGGTTCTGCTGTTGAAGGGGTATCTGCTGAAGAAAGTCTGGAATTAACCAAGCAGCTTAAACAAGACGCTACCAAGATTCAACCGATAGAACAACCAAAGCGGAGAAGACGTTTTAAGCGATTTGGTAGAAAGCTTGGTAAAAAATTACTTGCTGTTACTCCTTTGAATAAGCAGGTTGTAGCTAGCGATGATAGTGTTTTGGGTGGTTTGAGTAAATCTCCTACGGGACTAAATAAGTCTTACGAGCGGATGGTAAAAGATGCTTTCCGACGTAAGTGGTGGGATTCTAACTTAGCTATCAGAATTAATCCCAAAAATGGTAGACGCAGATTTTTCCGTAAACCTAAAAATAGACCTTTGAAAACTAACGAATATACTTTGATGGAGTATAACTTCGCGTTGTTTTTCGGGTTAGCTGTCCAGGAATACGAATCGACCTTGATTTCCGACCAAACACCATTCGATGAATTTTTGGCTGGGAATACAAGTGCTATGACCGCAGACCAAATTCAGGGATTCCAATTATTTCAACGAAATGGATGTGTAAATTGTCATATTGGCTCGGAATTAACTGCTGCTTCGGTTAGCAATGTTAATAGTAAAGGACGTATCGAACGCGATATATTCCCTCCCCAACCAGCGTTAGATACTGGATTTTTTGCGATTGGTGTCAGACCATCGGGAGAAGACCCTGGTGTTGCTGGTAAAGATGAGTTTGATAATTCATTTTCCGAAGCAACTCTTGCTTTAGAGGGTAAATTTAAGAAATTATTAGGTGAAGAACCACCTTTTGTTCCCAATTCAACGGGGGATATAGTTGCAACCAGTGCATTTAAAACACCAGGTCTTCGTAATGTAGAATTAACTGCTCCATATTTCCACAATGGTGGACAATCGACTTTAGAGCAAGTAGTTGACTTTTACAAACGGGGTGGAAATTTTGGTGGACTCCGGGAATTGAATTTGACCCAAGATGATAAAGATAAAGTAGTTGCTTTTCTCAAAGCTCTTACCGACGAAAGAGTTCGCAATCAACAAGCACCTTTCGACCATCCACAGATATTTATTCCTAACGGACATCCCAACGATGAAAATTCTGTAGTTGTGGATTCCGGAGCATCATCTAATGGTGTTCAACAAGCTGAGGATAATTTATTAGAAATACCTGCTGTTGGAAGAAATGGTGGTACTCCTTTAGCGAAGTTTTTGGAATAGGGAATAGGTAATAGGTAATAGGTAATGGGGAGTAAAAAATATTTAGACGAGGCTTTTTTGCTTCGTCTTTTTTTTAGATGAAGGGCTTTGCACGATTGATAAAATATAAATAAACCTCACCCCTTCCCCTCTCCTTGTCAAGGCTACTACGGTGTACACACATCTCCTAGATCCCCCCTAACCCCCCTTGAAAAGGGGGGAATCTGAATTAAAGTCCCCCTTTTCAAGGGGGATATAGGGGGATCTAAACGCTGTGAAAGCAATTTAGAATACTTGTGTGTACACGGTATCCTTGTCAAGGAGAGGGGTTTTCAATAGCAGAATAATATCTTTCAAGACGATGCATAAGCTGCTGTATGGATATCCAAACGTTTAATTCTACTAGTTCTCCTGGAGATAAAATTGGAGATATTTCGCTTAAAATCGTTTCGTTGACATCAGCAGGACTGTTAGATATTGCTCTAGTAAATATAAAAGCTGCTGCCGATTTTTGAGAACAATTTAAATCTGTAATTATATTATTAAGCTGTTTTTCTGATTCATTTTTTTCAATTGGTATAGATAAATCAGCAATATTTTTTATAGTTTCAATAGCGGTTTCTGAGAAGTCGGGATTAAACAGTTTTGCTAAAGTAATAGACTCTTGAATCAAATAATTATTTTTAACCGTTGCTGCAAATATTAAACCGCATAATGCTTTGGTATTAAGACCAATTTCACTGGTATGAGAATCAAGGTTATCGCGTAAAACAGTTGTTAAGGCGCGGACTACCCTTGATGATTTAATATTTTTTAATAGTGGAAAATCATAGCCTACTATATTTTTAAGATATGCTTGGGCATTAATAGAATTATCGGGAATACCATTTGTCCACCGTCGTTCAATCCGAATTGCGACCGGTGCTTGCAGAAAAACACGCAGGTATGTTTTGAGACTATCGGTCGGAACTATGTTAGGTGAAACATCCAACGAGTTATTTTCATCGCGATGTTTCCCAGGTGTCCAGCTTGTAGAGGATAGAATATGGGACACATCGTTTATCGAATCAACTTCTAATTCGATACCCACAGCATCCATAAACTTATTAAGAAATCCCATCAGCCCAATAGACAGAGCAAATTGTTCTAATTCTGTGTCATTAAAATGAGTTCTCAATTCTGAAATTAGATTATTTGGTACATTCGCTGGAATGACTGACAAAGCTTCTCCCAAAGCAATAACCGCTTTCTCTTTTGGGCTGGTATTACCTTGAAAAACATCGGGTGACAAGCCACGACGTAAAGCGAAAGAGCAACAGTGAGCAGTACAATAAGCACACTGGGCTGTTTGAGAAGCGCTATACATCGCTAAGCCTAAAAGTGCTTTATTTGATTTTGTATCGATTAAAGATATCGGTAAATTTAAAAGATTAGGAACTAGCAAATTATAAGTACGAAAACCAACCGGCCATATTTCTAAGATTGGGTCGCAGTTTGGAATCACACCAATTAAAAGTTTAACAAGATTCAATAGCGGTGAATATTCTTGGTGTAATCTCGAAAAATCGACCGATGAGGGTAAAAGCTGATTTGCTAAGGTTTTCAAGGTTTTCATTCCCTAACCAAATTAATTTCATACTTATGCTACAAGATGATTCTGAATAGGTACAATTAATTTCCTTCTGGAGGTAGAGTTTCGGGGGAGAGGGAGAGAGGGGGAAGAGGGGGAAGAGGGGGGAGAGAGGGAAGAGGGGGAGAGGGGGAAGAGAGGGAAGAGGGGGAGAGGGAGAGAGGGAGAGATGGAGGAAAATTAATAACTCATTACTCATTACTCATTACTCATTACTCATTACCCACTACCAATTACCAATTACCAATCCCCAATCCCCAACTTATTCTTTTTTCTTTCCAAAAATGCATAAACCAAAAAACTCGTCCGGTATGAAATATCGGAAGCGGAAAACACCGCAAACGAAATTCAGACCAAACGAGGATAAAAAAATGCTTACTTCAACTTTACTAGATATGTGCGAGATGACCAACTTAAAACCTGGTAAAAAAATTACCATTTTAGGTGCTGGAATTGCAGGGTTGGTCGCAGCTTATGAATTAGAACGTTTGGGTCACGAAGTTGAGATTATTGAAGGTAGTTCCCGTGTTGGTGGAAGAGTTTGGACTCATCGCTTTGGTAAGGATAATGACGCACCTTATGCAGAGTTGGGAGCAATGAGAATTCCTAGCAGCCATCACCATACTTTACACTATGTTGAAGAGATGGGTTTGAGCGATAAACTTTGTAAGTTTATGACTGTATTTGAAGAACAAAATGCTTTCATTAATTTAGAAGGTCAAATCTTTAAAATGAAAGATGCTCCAAGAATATTTCAACAGCGCTATCAAGGAATTTTTACAGATACTCGTTACAGCGAAATAACTCGTTTATTTGCAGCTTGGCTAAAAACTATTGTTGATACGATTTCTCCCGGTGATTTGCGCGAAGGTTTACAAAATGACCTCGAATCTCACTTGATGGATGAATTGGAAAGATTGGATTTAGAACCTTATTTTAGCGAAGATAAAGAATCTATTGATTTACAATCTTTCATCAAACAAAATCCCGGTTTTCGCGCTCGCTGTAGTAAAGCTTTGGATATGTTCTTTGAAGATATTGTCGTAGAAACTGGTAAGGATTTATTACAGCTTCAAGGTGGAATGCAGCAAATTATCGACCGTTTATTAGAATCTATTAAATCTCCTATTCAGTGCAATCAGAAAGTAGTTGCTGTTAGAGTTAATCCCGATTTTACAGAAATTGATATTATTGAAAATGGTAAAAGATACACTCGCAAATGTGATTATGTATTGTGTACAATTCCTTTTTCTGTAATGCGAAAGATGGAATTAGCAGGATTTGACGAAAGAAAATTAAATTCTATTCAAGATACTTATTATTGTCCCGCTACTAAAGTTGCTTTTCATACTCAAGAAGCATTTTGGCAAAAACAAGGAATTAAAGGTGGTGCTTCTTTTAGCGGTGAAGGTGTTCGTCAAACTTATTATCCTTCTGTCAAGTTTACTCCCGATAGCGGTAGCGTGATGTTAGCTAGTTATACCATTGGTGATGATGCTGACAAAATGGGAATGATGTCCGAATCACAGCGTCATGATTATGTAAAAGATGTTGTTGGTAAAGTGCATCCGGAATTGCAATCCGAAAATATGGTTGTAGAAGCTGCTTCCATTGCTTGGGGTAATTATGAATGGAGCGCTGGCGGTTGTGCGGTACATTGGGAAGATGAAGCTGCTAATACTTCTAACTATTTGGAAGCAGCTAGAAGACAACATCAATTGTTATTTGCTGGAGAACATTGTTCTAGATATCCCGCTTGGTTACAAGGTTCGATTGAATCTGCTTTGGAAGCTGTTTACGATATTGTTTCTGATAAGAGAAGGGATTATATAAATACTAATTCTGTTACTCAAAGACAAGATGCTTCGGTTTTACAAGCTGCTTAGAATTATTTGTAAAAGTATTGAAAATAATATATTGCTTCCAAGTTATCGGAAGTAACTAAGAAACCCGGTTTTTTAAACTGGGTTTCTTGTTTTTAAGGAAGAAAAAAGCGGTGTAGATGAACAAACAGATTCGTAAATTTGTAAATTGATAATTTTTCCGTGCTTATAGTGATTTTATTTATAAATTTAGGAAATATAATAACTTACATTCCCAATTACTCTTAAATACTCTTATCAAAAATATAATGTCGAAAAATCCTATATTAAATACTTCAACTCGTAATCTAACGATTTTTTACACTTTTTCTCTAGGTTTAATTGCATGTTTGTCTGTGTTGGGACAAATAATAGTACAAGGAATGCTATCTCAGCAGCAGAAAAATTTAGAAGTTGTCAGTTTAATAGAAGAAAGACAAACACTTTGCCAAGAAGTGATAAAATTTGTCGCGCTATTGAAATTAAAACCTGAAACTAGAAACAATCCGCAAGAGTTAAAAAAACTTCAGCAGCTGGTAGTAGATTGGAAAGATTCCGGAACAGAACTTGCAAACGCGACTAAAAACACACCCGGTTTGTCTCCAGCCCAAAAAGTTGAGCTACAAAATAAATTAGCTGAAATGAAACCTGCGGGGGTTGGGTTTCGTGAAGCCGCAGCTAAAATTGTAACTGAAGGTAGACGCTCTAGAGGAGCTAGATTATCTGAAGAATCCTCAGTTAATCAATTATTAGCAGAAGAAGAAATTTTAATGCAAGGGTTGGAAGATGTTTCTAACTGGTATACCCAGGAAACCATTGCTGGAGTAAATCGACTTAAGCAAGTTGAATATGGTTTATTGGGAATTACATTATTAGTGTTGTTATTAGAAGGAATATTAGTATTTCGTCCAGCGGTTAACAAAATTCAGGATACCCTAGGGAAATTGGCGCTAGAGCAAGCACAGTCAGAAAACTTGCTGTTAAATATTCTGCCACATCCTATTGCTCAAAGACTCAAGCAATCTCAACCCAGCAAAAAAACAAAAACTGACAATATCATGATTGCTGATGGATATAACGATGCTACGGTAATGTTTGCTGATATTGTTGGGTTTACGGATTTATCCGGTCGCATTCCACCACAACAATTAGTGGATCTACTCAATCAAATATTTTCCCGTTTCGATTTAATTGCAGAATCCTATAAATTAGAAAAAATCAAAACCATTGGTGATGCTTACATGGTAGTCGGTGGTTTACCAAATCCCCGCACAGACCATGCAGCAGCTATCGCAAATATGGCAATCGATATGTTAGATGCTATAGCACAGTTTAATATAGATACTGGGGAAAAATTCCAAATTCGTATCGGGATTAATAGCGGAGCGGTGGTTGCGGGAGTTATTGGTATCAAAAAATTTACTTATGACCTTTGGGGAGACACTGTAAACATTGCTAGTAGGATGGAATCTCATGGAAATCCCGGTAGAATTCATGTTAGCGAAGCGACCTACGAGCTTCTGAAAGATAACTTTTTATTTGAAGAAAGAGGAGTAACTTCTATTAAAGGTAAAGGTGAAATGCAAACCTATTGGCTCAAGGGTAAAAATAATTTAGCAAAATCCGTAGAATAAGAAGAAATCGGATAAAAGTAATTTTTTTGTTATTTACTATAGCAATCCTAGATGAGTCGCAAGAAAAATAGGTGCCAGAAACCCGGTTTTTCCAAAAGGGTTTATAGAATCTTACAAATGATTTAGGAATGCTATATATTTCTTCCATTTCTACATAAATTGCATAAACCGAAAAACCTTTCCCCTATCAATCAATATCAGATGAAAAAAGGATATTGAAAAAAAATGATTATTGTTACCCAGTCCGGAACTCCCGAACAGGAAATCGAGCGTATTATTGATGAATTGAGCGTCTATGACGGAACCGTCGAAAAGATTGTTGGTAAAGAGAAAGTCGTAATTGGTTTAGTTAGCGATACTTCTAATATTAATCTTGGCTACATTCAACAAATTAGTCCTTTTATTGAAGATGTTTTCCGAGTTGAACAACCTTTTAAACGTGCTGCTTTAGAATACCGTAACGGTGAATATTCTGAAGTTGTGGTTCCAACTCCCAACGGTGCTGTAACTTTCGGTCAAAATCATCCTCTGATTGTTGTCGCTGGTCCTTGTTCGGTTGAGAATGAAGAGATGATTGTGGAGACTGCCAAAGTCGTGAAAGCGAATGGGGCACAATTCATTCGAGGTGGTGCTTACAAGCCTCGTAGTTCCCCTTATTCTTTCCAGGGACACGGTGAAAGCGCTTTGCATTTATTAGCTAAGGCTAGAGAAGCAACCGGTTTGGGAATTATCACTGAAGTAATGGACACTGCGGATTTAGATAAAGTTGCAGAGATTGCGGATGTGGTGCAAATTGGTGCTAGAAATATGCAAAACTTCTCGCTGTTGAAGAAAGCGGGTGCTACTGGTAAGCCAATTTTGTTAAAGCGCGGAATGTCTGCAACTATTGAAGAATGGTTGATGGCTGCTGAATATATCTTATCTACTGGAAATCCTAACGTGATTTTATGCGAGCGCGGAATTCGCAG
Organism: Calothrix parasitica NIES-267; assembly: GCF_002368095.1. Classification (GTDB taxonomy): domain Bacteria; phylum Cyanobacteriota; class Cyanobacteriia; order Cyanobacteriales; family Nostocaceae; genus Rivularia; species Rivularia parasitica. The sequence goes on from NZ_AP018227.1 coordinate 1,043,435, forward strand.
TTTTGACAAGAAATACACTCGCAATGTTTTGGATTTATCGATTGTTCCAGTATTGCGGACTCTGACTCATTTACCGATTATGATTGACCCCAGTCATGCTACTGGTTACTCGAAATTTGTTCCGACAATGGCTAAAGCTGCGATAGCTGCTGGTACAGATTCTTTGATGATTGAAGTTCATCCCAATCCAGCAAAAGCGCTTTCCGACGGACCACAATCTTTGACTCCGGGAAATTTCATTGAGCTAATGCGGGAATTAAAGCCTTTAGCGGAATACTTTGGACGTGGGAATAGTTCTAGTTTGATAAATTCAAGCTTTGTTAGTGAAGGTGGGATTAAAGTTAGTGTTTGATAGATAATGATTAAAATCCTTACTACGTACTACGAGCGATTAATTAAATAGTTTTCTAAAACCTGGTTTTTGTGAGTAGAAAATCGGGTTTTTAATTCTTTGTAGGGTGCTGTGACGGTCGCAATCAATTATCGAAACAAATCAATTAATTAAATAATACCGTCACGCACCAATTTCTATTAATAATCAATCAAATATACATCAAATAAATTTAAATCATCACATTTTAATTTTAAATTAATTGGTGCGTGACGGTAATTTCAAATTTTTTAATTGTGTTTTATAATTTTTCGTGACCGTCACAGTACCCTACAATAATTTGATTTCAATTATCACGTTTTCGTTTTAAATTAATTGGTGCGTGACGGTAATTTCAACTTTTACAATTGTGTTTTCTCATTTTTAGAAACCGTCACACACCCTACAATAATATATTTTTATTTTTTCTAAATTTAAGATGAATGCAGCCATTTATAAAATAATTTAGTCAATCTCGGCATTACTATATAAGCTAATAAAATAACTGTAATTCCGGTCATAATTGCTTGACGTAATAGAAAAGGTAAAACCGCTACATAAGGACCGAGAAAATAGCCAAGGATAGATGCACAAACGAAAACCCCAATCCAGGTAACAAATGCAGTTTTATATTTTGCTGGTGGAGCAGAAGCGGTATTAGGAAGAGACACCAAAGCTTCTAATCCCGTTAAGTATTGGACGTTTTCAGGTTTTTCAATTAAAGGTTGCGCTCTTTCTATCCACTGCTTTCGTTCGGATGACTTCATCCACTTGCAGAGATTATCATATTTATCAAAGCGCAGAATAATTACATATTCAGTTCTACCAGGTTGCGGTCTGAGAATTGTTAATCCACAATGACCTGCAAATTGTCTCGCTGCTGCGGAAATCCCTTGCAGCCATTCTTCGTATCCCGATTCGCGACCGGGACGGATATAGTGGGAAATTACGGCTGTAACTTGTTGATTTGATTTATTTTCTTGTAAATTCATTGGAATTTTCGTTTGTAGAGTGCTTTTATCGCAATTGGTGCAACACTAATTGATGGTGCGTGACGGTAATATTAATTCTTTTAGTGGTATTTTATAATTTTTAGTCACCGTCACGCACCCTACAAAATGCGTGAAGATATGTAAACTATTTTGCTCAATTGCATAAACCAAAATTACTCACCCCTAAAAGAAATTAAAGAACGTTAGAGAATAATATTATGCAATTTGACACTAATTCCTACACAACCAGTGGTGGTATCTTTATATCTCGCTCCGTTACCGATACTTCTATTGATTCTGCTATTGATGAAGTTTTGATGCGTTTGGATTCTCAACGGGGTGGTTTGTTAGCTAGTAGTTATGAATATCCGGGAAGATATAAAAGATGGGCTATCGGTTTTGTTAATCCTCCTTTGGAAATATCTACCAGAGACAGAACTTTTAAAATTACCGCTCACAACGAACGAGGTTTAATTTTACTGGGTTATTTAGAAGAATTGTTTTTAGATAAGCCTTATATTGAAGAGATAAATATTGAAGATAACTGCATTTCGGGTTCGATTAAACCCAGCGACCGTTTATTTTCTGAAGAAGAGCGCAGCAGACAACCTTCTGTATTTAGCGTTATCCGAGAAATTATCTCTGCATTTTTTAGCCCCTTAGACGAAAATTTAGGTTTGTACGGTGCTTTGGGTTACGATTTAGTGTTCCAGTTTGAACAAATGCCAAAGTTGTTGGAACGGGAAGATGACCAAAGAGATTTAGTTTTATATTTACCCGATGAGCTATTCGTGGTTGACTACCATCTACAAAAAGCTTTTCGGATGCAGTATGATTTTGTCACCAAAAACGGTAGCACTAGAGATTTACCCCGAAAAGGTGAAAAAATTGATTATCGCGGAAAGCGTCTCAACGTTGCTCAAGGTTCCGACCATGCTCCCGGAGAATATCAGCAGCAAGTTATTAAAGCGCTGGATTACTTCCGACGTGGTGATTTATTTGAGGTTGTTCCTTCTCAATGCTTTTCCGAAACCTGCGAAAAATCTCCAACAGAACTATTCCGCACTTTAATGAAAATTAATCCCAGTCCCTATGGATTCATCTTTAATATGGGTGGGGAATATTTAATCGGTGCATCTCCAGAAATGTTTGTTCGTGTTGAAGGTAGACGTGTAGAAACTTGTCCCATCAGCGGAACAATAAAAAGAGGAAAAACTGCGATTGATGATGCGGTACAAATTCAGAAGTTGCTTAATTCACGTAAAGATGAATCCGAGCTTACCATGTGTACCGATGTAGACCGTAACGATAAGTCACGAATTTGCGAACCTGGTTCTGTACGAGTTATCGGTCGTCGTCAAATTGAAATGTACAGCCATCTTATCCACACAGTTGACCATGTAGAAGGTGTACTAAAACCCGAAGCAGACGCTTTAGATGCATTTTTGACCCATTTATGGGCTGTTACAGTTACCGGAGCGCCAAAACGTTCTGCAATGCAGTTTTTGGAACAGAACGAGCGCAGCGCAAGACGTTGGTATGGTGGTGCAGTCGGAGGTTTTAATTTTAGAGGTGGTTTGAATACTGGCTTGATTTTAAGAACCATCCGACTCCAAGATTCAATTGCAGAGGTAAGAGTTGGTGCGACAGTTTTGTATGATTCGGACCCCGAAGCAGAAGCACAGGAAACTTTAACTAAAGGTGGTGCTTTATTCCAAGCATTAAATAGAGCTAATCATCAAGAAGTTGCTTTACCAATAGTTCCAGAATTTGGGATTAAAGAAGCAAAACCAGCAGCAGGGAAGAAAGTTTTATTGATAGATTACGAAGATTCATTCGTACATACCCTTGCTAACTATATTCGTCAAACTGGTGCTGCTGTCACAACATTACGACATGGTTTTCCCGAATCCGTATTTGACGAACAACAGCCAGATTTAGTTGTACTTTCACCCGGTCCCGGAAGACCAAGCGACTTTAACTTAGAGGGTGCGATCGCCAATTGTAAGAAACGTGGAATCCCCATATTTGGCGTATGTTTGGGCTTACAGGGAATAGTTGAAGCCCACGGTGGAAAATTAGGAGTTTTAGATTATCCCCAACACGGTAAAACATCTTTAGTAAATGTAGTAGACAAAGATTCCGTAGCTTTCAAAGACCTACCAGAAAACTTTGAAGTTGGAAGATATCATTCTTTGCATGCTCTACAAGACAGTTTACCCGACGAACTAAAAATTACAGCCCTATCCCAAGACGGAATAGTAATGGGAATCGAACATAAAACCCTACCCATAGCCGCAGTACAGTTTCATCCCGAATCCATCATGACATTAGTTGGAGAAGCTGGAATGACTATTATTACTAACGTAGTCAGTGAATTTACCTGTTCCGCGAAGGGAGTAGTTTTGGCAAGTTGAAGAAGAGAGAAGGGGGAGAGGGGGAAGAGGGGGAAGAGGGGGATAGGGAGATGGGGAGAGTAATTAATTACTATTCACTCATAACTCCTAACTCCTCACCTTTAACCTTTAAATGCATAATTCCAAATCCCCTCCCCTACAAAAAAATAACAATACCAATCCCCAATTCCCAATTACCCATTACCAATTCCCATGAACTCAATATCCGAAAAATTTAAATATCTCCGCACCCAAAACCAATGTGCTTTAATTCCGTTTATCACTGCTGGTGACCCAGATTTAGAAACTACCACCGAAGCACTAGGAGTATTAGAAGCAAACGGAGCCGATTTTATTGAATTAGGTGTTCCCTATTCCGACCCCTTAGCAGATGGTCCAGTGATTCAAGCAGCAGCAACCCGCGCTCTGGAAAGGGGAACTCGCTTAGAAGATGTTTTGCGAATAGCTCAATCAGTAACTCGTAAAATCGCAGCACCAATTATCTTATTTACTTATTACAATCCCATTCTTAACTTAGGGATTGACCAATTTCTCAAAACAATTTCCGAAGCAGGAATCAAAGGATTAGTCGTACCCGATTTACCTTTAGAAGAAGCAGATAATTTAATTAACACCGCTGAAACAGTTGGAATCGAAGTTATATTACTCGTCACTCCCAACACCCCCGACCACAGAATTCAAGCAATTGCTCAAAAATCTCGCGGATTTATTTATTTAGTCAGCGTCACCGGAGTTACCGGAGTCCGTTCTCAAATCCAAACCAGAGTCAAAGACGTATTACAAAACATCAGAAAATTTACAGATAAACCCATCGCAGTTGGTTTCGGAATATCCAGTCCAGAACAAGCTCGTCAAGTAAAAGAATGGGGAGCAGATGCAGTAATCGTCGGTAGCGCTTTCGTCAAACGTCTCGGAGAATCCACACCATACCAAGGATTGCGAGCCATTACAGAATTTTGCACCGAGCTTAAATCAGTTACCAGTGAACAGTTAACAGTTATCAGTTAACAGTTAACAGTTAACAGTTAACAGTTAACTGTTAATAATTATCTTCCAATCCCCAATTACCAATTACCCATTACCAATTACCAAAATCATGTTATTAACAACTCAAAAAACAACACCAGACACTCTCGGAAGATTTGGAAAATTCGGGGGAAAGTACGTACCTGAAACTTTAATGCCCGCTCTAACTGAATTAGAAACGGCTTATCAAAAGTATCGCAACGACCCGGATTTTCAAAAGGAATTGCAAGGATTATTAAAGGATTATGTTGGACGCGCAACTCCTTTATATTTTGCGGAAAGACTTACTCAATATTATGCTCGTCCCGACGGTACGGGAGCGCAGATTTACTTAAAGCGTGAAGATTTAAATCATACTGGCGCTCATAAAATTAATAATGCTTTGGGTCAAGTATTACTTGCCAAACGCATGGGTAAACAAAGAATTATCGCGGAAACCGGAGCCGGACAGCACGGTGTTGCAACTGCGACAGTATGCGCTCGATTTGGCTTAGAATGCATCATTTATATGGGCGTTCACGATATGGAACGACAAGCTTTGAACGTATTCCGAATGCGGTTGATGGGTGCGGAAGTTCGTCCGGTGGAAGCAGGAACTGGTACACTCAAAGATGCGACTTCGGAAGCTATTCGGGATTGGGTAACTAATGTTGAAACTACCCACTATATTTTAGGTTCCGTTGCCGGGCCGCATCCCTATCCGATGATTGTTCGCGACTTTCAAGCGATAATCGGTGAAGAAACTCGCGCTCAAGCTGAGGAAAAATGGGGTGGATTGCCCGATATTTTGCTGGCTTGTGTTGGTGGTGGTTCTAATGCTATGGGACTGTTTCACGAATTCGTCAACGAAAAATCAGTACGGTTAATCGGTGTTGAAGCTGCTGGTGAAGGAGTTAATACTGATAAACACGCTGCAACTTTAACACATGGAAGAATCGGTGTTTTGCACGGAGCGATGAGCTTCGTTTTACAGGATGGAGATGGACAGATTATTGAGCCTTACTCTATTAGCGCCGGTTTAGATTATCCCGGAGTTGGCCCAGAACACAGTTATTTTAAAGATATCAATCGTGCTGAATATTACAGCGTCACCGACAAACAAGCTTTGGAAGCATTTCAATTGATATCCAAATTAGAAGGAATTATTCCCGCATTAGAAACATCTCATGCAATCGCTTATTTAGAAACACTTTGTCCTCAATTGAGCGGTAGTCCTCGGATTGTGATTAACTGTTCCGGTAGGGGAGATAAAGACGTGCAGACGGTGATTTCAGTTATCAGTTAGCAGTAATCAGTTATCAGTTATCAGTTAACAGTTAACAGTGAACAGTTAACAGTGAGGAGTTAGGAGTTAGGAGCGAATAGTAATTAATTACTCTCCCCATCTCCCCCCTCTCCCCCTCTCCCCCCTCTTCCCCCAATCCCCAATTTTCAAAAATGCTTAAAAATTTCAAATTATTGTTTCTTCTTTCTTCTAGCTTCTATCTTCTCTTAACAACAACTCCCGTTAAAGCAGAAGAAATTCAGATAGAAGAAAGTTCATCTGGAATGAGTCAGGTAACGAATGTCAATCAGTTAAGTGATGTTCAACCGACTGATTGGGCTTTTCAAGCTTTGCAATCTTTAGTTGAGCGGTATGGTTGTATTGCTGGATATCCTAACGGAACTTTTCGCGGGAATCGGGCTATGACTCGTTATGAATTTGCAGCGGGACTTAATGCTTGTTTGGATAGAGTTAATGAATTGATTGCTGCTGCTACAACTGATGTGGTTAATAAAGAAGATTTAGCAACTTTACAGAGATTACAAGAAAGTTTTGCTGCTGAATTAGCAACTTTGCGCGGTAGGGTAGATACTTTAGAAGCACGGACAGCAGAAATTGAAGCCAATCAGTTTTCTACAACTACTAAGTTGAGGGGACAAGCAATATTTGCTGTTAATGGTGGTGGTTTTGATGGGAATAGTATTATTGATGCGAATGGGACAACAGTTGCCAACGATGACCCCAATACCACGATGATATTCAGGGCTGGAATCGATTTAGACACCAGCTTTAATAAAACCGACTTATTAAAAATTCGCTTGGAAACTGGAAGCGGTATATTAGGACCAAACGGTCAACCCGATGGTGGTAGAGATAATGCAGCAGGTTTCTTGGAACCATCTTTCGGAAGTGCTTTGGACTATTCTATCAATCCCCCAACAGATAGAGATATTGAGTTATCGAGACTTTATTACACTTTTAAGCCCAGTGAAAACTTAGCAGTTACCATCGGGCCAAACATGCGTGCTTCTGATTTTTTAGACTTTAATAGTTATGCCAAATTGAGCTTCCGCGACTTTAGTACTCAAGCGTTTGTTAATAACTACGTTCTGTTCCCCATCGAATTTCCTAGCGCTGGTGCAGTAATTGACTGGAAACCCTCGAAGCGGAGTCCTTTAGCTGTTAGAGCTGCTTATACCGCAACAGATGCAGCAAATCCCAGCGACCAGGGAATAATTATCGGTAATGCACCTTTCATTAACGTATTGTACGACGCTCCCAATCCCAATATTCCCAACGCTCCCAGTGGAGGAGGACGCGGTTTATTTGGGGATAATTATCAAGGTGTAGTAGAAGTAGAATTTTCCCCTTCCAGGGATTTAGCTTTACGCTTACAGTATAGCGGTGGAGAAGTATTTGATAACCGTTTTGACGCAATTGGAGCCAATTTAGAATTTACCCTTGCCAAGAAAATCGGTATATTTGGACGCTATGGGTACAGTAGTTACGACAATACTAATTTCGGCGATATCAATCCCAATTATTGGATGGCTGGAGTTGCATTTAGAGACTTATTTACCAGAGGTGCTTTAGCTGGTGTTGCAGTCGGACAGCCTTTTATCGCCAACGAAGTAGGGAATTCAACTCAGACAAACTACGAAGCATTTTACAACTATCCAATTAGCAGAAACGTGCAAATTACCCCCACACTGCAAGTAATTGAAAACGCCGCTAATCAAGATGCTAACGGTACGATTTATACCGGAACTCTGCGGACTACTTTTTCGTTTTAGTTAGGAATGAGGAGAGGGGGAGATGGGGAGATGGGGAGATGGGGAGATGGGGAGATGGGGAGACAAGGGGACAAATAAATGACTAACTTCTTATTCCCTATTCCCTACTTTTAACTCCTAACTATTATTAATTACCAATTACCAATTACCGATTACCAATTACCAATTCAAAATCAGATGACTCAAACACAGCAAATTATAACCAACAATTGGTCTGCGATTTTGCAGCAGTTACTTTCTGGTGAATCTCTTGAAGTTTCTCAAGCATCGGATTTAATGCAAGGTTGGCTGACGGAATGTATTCCAGATGTGTTGTCTGGTGCTATTCTGTCAGCTATTCAAGCTAAGGGAGTTTCTGCTGAGGAGTTGTTGGGAATGGTGGAGGTTTTACATTCTCTATCTGTTAAACCTGGTCGCGAAGTTGTTATTAGGGATTTACCTGTAATTGATACCTGTGGAACTGGTGGGGATGGAGCTTCAACTTTCAATATTTCTACAGCAGTTGCTTTTGTCACCGCTGCTTGTGGGGTGAAGGTTGCTAAACATGGTAATCGTTCTTCTTCTGGTAAAACTGGTTCTGCTGATGTTTTAGAAAATTTGGGTGTTAATCTCAAAGCGGATACCCAAAAAGCTACATCTGCTTTGGAATCTGTGGGAATGACCTTTTTGTTTGCTCCAGATTGGCATCCCGCTCTCAAGAAAATTGCACCTCTACGAAAAACTCTGAAAGTCCGCACGATATTTAATTTACTCGGTCCTTTACTCAATCCTCTCAAACCCACGGGACAAGTTATTGGTGTGAATAGTCCGGTTTTGATAGAAACTTTTGCTCAAGTTCTCCATCAGTTGGGAACTCGTCGGGGTATTGTTCTCCACGGAAGGGAAAGATTAGACGAAGCTGGTTTGGGAGATAAAACTGATTTGGCCGTATTATCGAATGGAGAAATACAGATATTAGAATTAGACCCCGAACAGTTGGGTATTAGTCCCGCACCGATTAGTAGTATTAGAGGTGGGGAAGTTGAAGAAAATGCAAATATATTAAAAAATGTTTTACAAGGTAAAGGTACGCAGCAGCAGCAAGATGTTGTGGCTTTGAATGCTGCTTTGGCTCTTTATGTGGGTGAGACACTTGCGGACAAGGGTGATTATTTACAGACTTTTGCTCATGCTGTGGTGATGGCTAAAGATGCGATGAAATATGGTGAACCTTGGCGGAAATTTGAGGAGTTGGTGAGGTTTTTGAGGTAGTTTTATCAAACTTATCCCTTGCTTGGCTCTCACCTTTTTTAACCTCACCCCCTGCCCCTCTCCTTGTCAAGGATACTGCTGGTCATTCAGGGGTGACACCCCTGAATGACCAAAAAACAAGGGTTTCAAGAGTGCGATCGCACTCTTGGTGATAACTCAGAATCCCTATTGACTCGTTGGGATAAGGGGTTAGACCCACTATTCGCCAGCAGTATCCTTGTCAAGGAGAGGGGTGTGTTCTATCCAAATTACACCGTAACAAAAATATCGCTAGCGCTTATGGTTGGGTCATTAGAAAGCGTAGCAATCTGTACCGCATCAAATCCGGTTTGATTACCGTCAGCATCAAAGTACAGCGAGCCAGAAACTGTATTGTAGATAAATCGCTGATTAGCATTATTGGCAGTATCTAAACCACTACCGATAAGGATTTGGTCTTCTAAGATGGTATCACCGGCAGTTAATCCACCACCAAAGCCAGCAGCAGAAACGTGAATTGTATCGTCGGCTACTGAGAAAACAGTAATTTTATCAATGCCTTCGTTGGGATTGTTAAATACGAAGACATCAGCACCGATACCACCTATAAGTTCGTCATCACCCATACCACCAACAAGAGTATCGTTACCTTGATGACCGGTAAGAGTATCATCACCAGTACCACCATTAAGAATATCGTTACCTAGTAAACCCCAGATATCATCGTCACCTTCTTGTCCATTTAATAGGTTATCGAGACTGTTTCCATCAACGTAGTTATCGAGTGAATTACCAGTACCGATTACAGCACTACCAGTGAGTTCTAAATGTTCGACATTCGCAAAACCATCTATTGAATAATTAATAGAAGCTTTTACTATATCAAAGCCTCCGGAAGTATTTTCAATGATGATGTCGTTGGCTGAATCAACTATGTAGGTATCATCTTCCGTACCACCAATTAAAGTGTTATTACCGGTACCACCTTCTAAAGTATCTTTACCTTCACCACCTTCTAAAGTATCGTCACCCGCATCACCATTGAGAATGTCGTTACCAATACCACCTTCTAAAGTATCGTTACCCGCACCACCATTTAAGGTATCGTTACGTTCACCACCATTCAATATATTGTCTAAGTCATTTCCCGTAATTTCGTTACTCCGAGAGTTACCAGTACCGGAGATTGCATTACCTATTAGCGTTAAATCTTCTATCTTGCTAAGGCTTGCTATTGAGTAATTTATTGAAGCTTGCACCGTATCAATACCGCCGTCTTCAATAATAGTATCGGAGGTGCTATCGATTATGTAAGTATCGTCTCCTGTTCCACCACGCAAGATATCGTTACCCGTACCACCATCTAAAGTATCGTTACCTTCTAGACCATAGAGGTTATCGTCTCCTTCTCCCCCATTTAATACGTTATCTAGTTCATTTCCTACCAGATAATTATCGAGGGAGTTACCAGTAGCGCTGATAGCAGTACCGGTTAGGGTTATATCTTCTACATGAGCAATATTTTCTAAAGAGTAGTCTATTGAAGATTTTACTAAATCAAAGCCTTCTGATTCGTTTTCGATAATCGTATCTTCTAGGGAATCGACAATGTAGGTATCATCTTCCGTGCCGCCGATTAAGGTATCTTTACCTAAGCCGCCATCAAGGGTATCTTTATTGCTACCAGTAGAAATGATGTCGTTTCCAGAAGTACCTTGGATATTATTTTTCGCAGAAGTACCGTTGATTTCGTTAACTGGTTGTTGTTGCTCATCGTCGTCGAGTATTGTAAATATCAGTTCTTCACTAGGAACTAATGCTGACCCAGATACGCTTGTGAGCCTAATTCCGAATGTCTCATCTCCCTCTATTTGTTGGTCTGGATTGATAGCAATATCTATTGTTTTTGTATCTTCATCAGGTGCAAAAGTAACTTGTTGAGAAGAAAAACCATTTACGAAATCAGATGCTTGAGCGGGATTGTCACCAGCAGCAACAATTTCAACTGTTACCGTGTCGCTTCCAAGTAAACCACCAAAGCGATTAAGGTTTAAAGTTAACGTTGATGCAGCACCAGAGTTTCCTTCAATAACTGTAGTATCGTCACCAGCAAGTGATATGCCAATTACACTATCATCATCAAGAATTTTGACCCCAGCAGTCTCTGTCATTGCTCCATTAGCGAACGTACCACCAGAAACAACGCTCAAATCGAGAAATAGAGTTTCATCTCCTTCAACATTGGTATCGTCCAATATTTCTAAGGTAATATCACCTGAAGTTTGCCCAGCAGCAATCGTCAATTGACCTGTATTCTCTGTAAAATCAGTTCCTGCTTCAGCGTCATTCGAGCGAGTTGTGAAATCGATTACAACATCTTCAGTTGTGGTACTAGAAAGATTGACGGTAAAGGTAGCAGTAGTTGAACCAGTATTGCTTTCTGCGATTAAAATACCTTGGTTTGCTAAAGATATTGTTGGTGTAACCGCTAAGGTATCGACAGCTACTCTAACATCACTGAATTGGATAAATTCTACGTTTAGTAAAGTATTGTCAGTGCCGATATTTACTGTATTTCCCCTCTTAGAAACATCACCCGCTTGAGTTCGAGTTTGGTTGATTTCAACAGTATCGATTCCTTCTCCACCATCTATCAGGTTTTCTCCACCTGAGACAATAAAACGGTCATTACCTCCGTTACCAAAAATGGTATTTTCGTTGTTTTGAACTCTTATGGTGTTATCCAAATCGTTTCCGATAATCTCTTGTTTTGCTGATTGTTCTTCCGAGGAACCAGTAAAATCAGCTTGGTTAACACCAAAGATATTTACTTCTTTTTCTCCATCATTCGTTTGCTGTGTGACCTGTTCCTGACCTGTAGTGATTTTATATTCTAGAGAAGTTGCAGGAGTTCCATCTTTATACACTATGTCAAATGAAATCTCGTTTTCTGCGGTTCGAGTGACTTCCAGTTTATTTATAGTGCCATCTGGATTTTTAGTAGTACCGAGAGTACCTTTGTATTGCAGACCAAGCGCATTTTCTTCTAAGTCGTCTGGATCAATTTTATGGTCTAATTTGTTATTTATCCAAACCTCAATATGCTTGATGTTATCTTTATCTACGTTTGAGGTCTTGAATTCTGTTTCTAAATCAGCAGGATCTGAAAGCAAAACAGGATTATCTGAATCAATTATTTCTAATTCGCCCAAATTAGCACTACCAATACCAAAAGCGCGAACCTCAGCTAATTTTTGTAGTTCTTCAGCAGAGTAAGAGAAGTCAGGACCCGTAGTTTTTTCTCCATCAGAGAGAAAGTAAGCAATGTTCGTTGCTTGACCGTAAGCAAATGAAGTATCAAAGAAATTTTGTGCAAATTCTAAAGCTGAATAAAAATTAGTCAAACCACCATCTGACAAATTATCAATAGTAGTAATTGCCGAAGACCCGTTTGGTGGGGTAATTAATGATGCACTGGAATTAAATGGCACTACAGCAAATTTACTATTTTCCGCGACACCAGAATCAATTAAAGATTCAGTGAGCGTTTTATAAGCAGCTTGAGCTTGTGCAAGTCGTGTTTTACTGTCTGGATTATCTGGATTGTCATTAATACCCATACTGCTTGAAGTATCAATGATGTAAATAAAATTGTATAAAGATGCCTGTTCGGAACCAATATTAAGGGTGTATCTTACATCTCCATCAAACATCCAAGCTGGTGATTCAACGGTTATTGTGCCAATCTTTTTATCATCTTTGTTGAAAATATCTTGTTCCGGAGTAATTATTGCACCATCTTTGATTTTTTTCTCTTCTTCGGGGTCTACTTGCAGCGGTACATAGAAAAGTTTATCGTCGTCGTCAATGCCATCTCTATCTGTATCTTCAAATTCAAAGACACCGAATTCAATATCTTTAGTTTTGTCTGTTGTTTCGTCGGGAGTTCCTTCTTTGTATAGGAATTCAAATGCGGGGTTAGAAGGGTCAGTAATGGTATATTTGTAATTGGCGAATTCGTCTGAGAAGAGCGCTTGGTCAACACCGTCGCCACCTTCTAAGCGGTCATCTGCGCCGCCACCGAATAGTCTGTCATTTCCACTGTTTCCTATGATGCGTTCTTTACGGTAAGAGCCGTGGATGTAATCGTTACCAGAGTTCCCGACTGAATTTCCATCTTTCTGAGAAAAAATTGAAGTATTATCAGAACCAATAATTGCGTTCTCTGGAAGTTCATTCCCATTCGGTGAGGCAGCTTCCATTGTTGCCACAATATTGTCATAAACATCTGTAGTAATCAACGCACCAAAATTGTCCCCAGGGTACAACACATCAATCCCAAAAGCTCTTATTGTATTTATTTGATAGCTCACAACACCAAGCACGCGAGGCTTGGTATCACCGTCTAAAACAGTCCAGTAACCGCTACCACTTTGTCCGGCTTCAATATCAATTTCTGGCGAAAGGCTAAAAGTACCATCACTCTTCGTACCATCAATGGTTCCTGTACCAGTGAACATTACAAGAGCGTCAGTTCTGAACGCACCACCTGCATAATTTGTATTAGAAGAAGGATTGCCATTTGCATCTCTAATTAGAAATTGAGCGTTATTACTTTTCTGAAGATTTATATTTTCTACAAGAGCAGGATAACCAGCCGTAGTAACACTCAATCCCTTAGAATCTTCTGGATTTACAAAGGCAACAAGTCCAATCTGCTGTGATAGTGAGAACGACTGGTTCGCTGAAGTAACTAGTGCGAGGTCGTCCCCACCTCCACCACCATCGTAACTAGTTGCGGGGAAGCTAAAATTATTTGCTGATGCATTAAAGTTAATGGGAGTAATAGTATTTCTTGTACGAGACGGCAAAGAGGGGACATTATTTCCTAATGTTAACCGTGCACCTTGTACAGGGGCATAATCATCATCAGTAGAAAAACTTACAACATGACCAGCAGTAAAAACGTGATTCGGACCAATAACAATACCACTTCCTCTTCCTGTTCTTCGTCTGCCGTTCCACGTATGAATTGTATCAATAGCTACGACTGAATCAAACGGGTCTGAATTAAAATTGGTAACTATGTTTCGATTATCTGTTCCAACAATTGACATTAGTTTGACTCCTCTTTATAATTCTGTAATTTGGATTACTTACGTACAATCGGACATACTTGTCACTAACAGATGAACGATTTATCCCACCACATTTAGGGACAAATTCTTCTCAGCGGTCGTTTTATGACATATGAACTAGAAAGATTAGCTATCGGCAGTTGAACAACTCTTCCTTCGGCACTTAATAACAAATCTTCTGAATCTATTACACCCCGAGGTTCTAGAACAGGAGTATTATTTCGCCATCGAATTTCCGATTCAATTACAACTTTATCGGCATCAACTCGAAATAGAAGATAATCCGGTTGAGAACTGTGCTGATTATAATTAACCATTTCTTGTTCTAAAGTAGATGAGATCAGAAACCGAGAATTAGATGCATCGAGAAAACCATGCAAACGAACAGTGCCAACTAGCAACCATTTATTAGCAGATTGCCGAAATAATAACGTATCCGAGCCACCAAAAGCTCCAATTCGACCGATAGCGATTAAATCTTCACTGATTGCCATTGATCCTGTAGTAGAGAAAGGACGGTTATCCACCTCATCAAACAAGATTTTCTCCAATTTTCCATTGATTGTCGCTAAATATGCTCCAACCGATGGTAATGAGCCATTTGCACTAATTAAAAGGCTTTCATCAGCCGTCTTAATATTTAATCCAAATAAATCAGAAAAACCCTTGGGAGGTTTGATTCTGCTGGTAATTTTTCCAGTGTTAGAATCGGCTATTAGGACTTGTCCTTCCCAAATTCCGGTTTTGCCAGTGAATGCAATCCGGTCTTTGAGAAATGAAACAGCATGACCAACTAACAAGTCAGTGTCAGGAATTGAGATTTCCCTTAGCGTACCGATTGATTTTGAGGTAATTGGTGCAAAATAAACCGAGCCAAATTGCTGAATTTGATAACTATTATTGGGCTTTTTGCGCTTAACTTCGAGGTAAGCACCAATAACTAAGGTGTTATCGTTAAGAGCAAGAGAATAACCAAAACCCTTTCCGGCTTTATCAGCAGAAGACCCTTTTGGAGGAAGAATATTTTTAATTCTTGACCAGTTTCCATCAGGTTCACGACTGTAGAGTACAACACGATTTGCGTCCGGGTCGCCAACAGCTAAATATTTATCGCTAACAGCCAAAGCAGAACCAAATGACTTACTGTCGCTAGGGTCTGATGCTAAACACGTTTGAGCGGAAATTGGGGCAATTTGCGTCACAAGCACCACTACAAATAAAACTCCAAGAATTGAGTAGATGATTTTCATATGATTCGACCTGCGGAATAAATTCATGATTTGTCAAATAGTTACAGTTCACCTGTAAATATTATTCCCACTCATATGAAGGTTGTTTACAGATGCACAGCATGATGTAGGTAAATTGCAAGCTAACTGCACTTTTTACCCAATAATTAATCTTTTCCTCCGTACCAAAACTTACACAATTCCCACATTCATCCACCCCCACAAATCAACATGGAGGCTTACAGCAATTTACGCAGCACCAAAAAACACACTTTTTATTAAAGGTAATTTCTTTAGTTAAACAACAATTACTGTCGCGGAATTAAAGACATCCAAAGCAAAGCAAGCGCAGATACTTTGATGTCAAAATGCGTCTCGAAATATATATCTGATACAGAAAAAATTCAACTATTTACAGATAAATCAATCGTGCAGTCTTAATGCTAATTCGGTGTGCAAAATTTTTGTGTTATTGGGAGTAAAACGCAAGCGGAGCGTCTCCCTCCGGGAGACGCTCCGTTAACGCTGTCGCTCTCAACGACAAATGTACAATTAATTTTGCCCAAGTACTTAATTACTTCAGCATTCCAAAGTGTTTATCTAAATGCCAGGATGCAAACAAACACCTTGGATTGTAAAGTCATCTTTACCAGTCTTAAACTATTTTCATAATCTTGTAATAAAAGTACATGACACTTATATAACTTGTAAATCTGTACAAATACTTAAAGTGAATTTTTGTCATGTTGCATTTTTGAATAATCGTGGTGGTGTTATAAGAATTTGATTGATTTATCTGGTTACTGTTCCGAAGCCGGAATAGTATATGTATCAAGCTTTTTAACTATTCCGCTGAAGGAACAAATGAATGGCGTTAAGCGTTCACGAAGTGAGTCGTTAGACTAAGCTCTACCGCAGGTAATCGCCAAAGCCGACACCTTTGGTTTATCGTTGAATAAGTAAGCGAATCACTAACCGCGATGTTGGGTTACGACACTTTAATTAATTATCTCGTTAAAATCTATTACTATTCGTGCGTCTAACCCAACCTACATACTTATTAAATCTTTAGGAATGGTTGTAATAAAGCTGTGCTTTATCTCCCCTCTCCTTAATAAGGAGAGGGGTTGGGGGTGAGGTAAATCAGCGGTGTATTGCACTCAAAATAAAAGCTTTATAATTATGTTTTTAACTATGTAATTATTGATTAATAAATTGGTGCGTGATGGTAATATTTAATTTATTCGTTATGTCTTATAGTTTATTTTTACCATCACTCACCCTACAAAAGTTTTGTTTATAAAGTAAAATTATTCACTAACTATCTGAAAAATAATAAAATCAAAAATATCCCACCCTACATTAACTGTAGATGGGATTCCGTTTCAATGTCTTTAGTCACGCTATTTTTATCTTTTTATATTTATTGGGAGCGTTTCCGCTCCCTATTCGCAAAATACTAATTTTGTTCCTCACATTTCCTCACACCACTCTCAATCTTTTTAAACAAGCTTTGAATTCAAAAAAAACAATATTCTCATTCTAATCCTAAGAAACAGCACTTTCATTTTGTTTTTTCTTACGACGTAACAATGCTCCAGCACCAACTACTGCAAAAGAACCTAATATTGTTGTAGGTTCGGGAACTGCTTGTACGTCTGCGGTTAATTGCAAGGTAGCTGAGGAAATCAGAGCATCGTCTTGATAAGTAAAGAGAATTTCGTTGAGTCCAGCAGCAGGGACATTCCCATTTGCAGCACTAGAACCGTTTAATTCACCAAAAATTCCACCGGTAGTATAGCCATAATCCATCAAATCGATGGTGAATGTTTGTTGATTTCCGAAAGAGTTTACAATACCATTCCTTACGAGGGTAGGCATACCAACACCTCCACCAGCACCGGAGAAAGAATCGGTTGAGACTCCGTTAGTTTTAAGTGTCATAGTTAGCAGCGCTGATGTTATTTGATTACCACCTGCAACAGCGTTGTTAAATCCTGTGATGTTTGAATCGGAATTGAAGTCAAATACCCATCGGGTGAATTCATCAAAACCGTCTCCTAATCTTGTATTTACTGGATTACCAGGATTGGCTGTGAGGTTGAAATCCCCGTTCTGAAGGCTGGAACCAAAAACAGTATTAGGATTTGAGGAGCCACTTACGGTTGATGTAATAGTGAAAGCTGAAGCTTTTCGAGCATTACCCATTACCAATGCTAAGGGAACAGCGACTGCTACTAATAAACCTTTCAAAATTTGATTTTTCATGTTGTTTAACTTTGTTTTAGGTTTTAGATATTTTGTAAAATTTGGCTTTTGAATCTGGATTAAATGTAATCGGAAGTTTTGAAGTCTCCAGTATTAATCGGGCTACTAAAGCGGTAAAACTTGAAGCTTTACTGCTTTACGTAAATACCCGTTTACCAAGGATTTTCAGATTTGTTTATTGGGAAGAAGGCAAAATCCCTCTATGTTTTATTTTGGGGAAAGAATATTTATAATATCTACACCCCATACCAGTTCCAATACGAAGAAAGACACGGCCTTTCTCTCAACGTCACTGTTTTATAAGCCACATGAGTGACTCCCTAAAACTGAACTGTTTTAACTTAAGTCAAAATATATTGACTTACATTTCTTAGTATGGATGTTTACTGCAATTATGACTTGAGTTAAATTCTGGATTGTTTAAACGTCAGTGATTTAACTGATTTTTCTGATAAATTCAGGTAACTTGAGGCATGAGTCTCCTTGAACATCAAGTTAGTTGAGGTATATTAAGTATGGATTGTAAAAAAAATCGTATTTTTTATGACCTTTATTAATATATTTATGAGAAAATTTACTGCTGATGGATTTTAACTTAGATGAAGCTGTGAAAATTGCGAATAATCTCATCTATAGTCAAGAAAAAAGACATTTGACGGATGTTGAAACAGCAATTATTCAAGGTGCTTGGCACAAACAAGATTATGGGGAAATTGCTGAGAAAAATAATTATACTTTAAGTTATATAAGTCAAGATGTAGCTCCTAAATTATGGAAGTTACTTTCAGAAGTTTTAGGAGAACGAGTAAAAAAAAGCAATTTTAAGGAAGCTCTAAAACGGACTATTAAGGAGAGTTTACCGTTACAAGATAATGTTGTTAAGCAATCGGTAATTATTACAGATGCTTATATAAATCGTCCTCCTGTAGAACCTTTATGTTATCAAGAAATTTTGCAGCCGGGAGCGCTTATTCGTATAAAAGCTCCTTGGAAAATGGGCAAAACTTTTTTGATGAATCAGATTTTTGATTATACGAAGCAGCATAGTTATAAAACGGTACATTTAAATCTGTTGCAAGCGGATGAAAGCACTATTAAGAGTTTGGATAAACTCTTACGTTGGTTTTGCAGCATCATTAGTAGACGTTTAAAGTTAGAAAATCATCTGGCTGATTTTTGGGATGAAGATTCTAGCAGCAATGATAATTGTACTGCTTATTTTGAAGATTATATTTTAGCGAATGTAGATACAACTATTGTTTTGGGTCTAGATAATGTAGATAGAATTTTTAAATATCACGAAGTTGCATCGGATTTTTTTGGATTATTACGCTCTTGGTATGAGGATGCTAAATTCCTTGACGAATGGAAAAAGTTACGTTTGATAGTAGCGCATTCAACTGAGGTTTATATTCCTTTAAATGTCAATCAGTCACCTTTTAATGTTGGTTTACCGATTGAGCTACCCGAATTTAATATTGAGCAGGTTCAAGATTTAGCATTGCAGCATGGACTCGATAAAGATAATATTTTAATTGAGAAATTAATCACAATAGTCGGTGGTCATCCCTATCTATTACATCAAGCTTTTACTAGTATTAAAAACAAGTCGGTAAAGCTAGATGAATTTTTACAAACAGCAGCTACAGAAGCCGGACTTTATCGAAATCACTTGCGAAAAATTTATACTCATTTACAGCAAGATTCTAAGTTAATTGCAGCGATGAAAAATGTAGTTGAAGAACACCAACCTGTACGAATTGATTCTGAAGAAGCATTTAAACTCCACAGTATGGGATTAGTACGCTGGTGCGGAAACGAGGTGGAACCAAGGTGTAACTTGTATCGCTTATATTTACACGATTATTTATCAGCGTAAATATATATGAAAGAAAGATTAACTTATACGTATAAATACCAAGGGGGTAGTTTATCAGCTAATGACCCTACCTATGTTAAACGAGAAGCGGATGAGCAACTTTATTCGAGTTTAAAAGCTGGTGAGTTTTGCTACGTGCTCAATTCCCGTCAAATGGGTAAATCTAGTTTACGAGTACGTACAATGAAAAGGTTACAAGCGAATAATATTGCTTGTGCTGCTATTGATTTAACTGCTACCGGTAGTCAAGTTACATCGGAACAATGGTACAAAGGTATTGCCTACCGTTTGTTTAGAAATTTCGGTCGTTCAATTCAAGTTGATTGGAAACAGTGGTGGAAGGAACGCGATTTTCTTTCGGGGGTACAAAGATTAAGCGAGATAATTGATGAGGTGTTGTTAGAATCGATTTCTGACAATATTGTTATTTTTATTGACGAAATTGATAGTGTTATTAGTTTAGATTTCCCCACCGATGATTTTTTCGCATTTATTCGCAGTTGCTACAATCAACGTGCTGACAATCCCAAGTATAATCGGTTGACTTTTTGTTTGCTCGGAGTAGCAACACCATCAACTTTAATCGAAGACAAAAGACGGACTCCTTTTAATATTGGTCAAGCAATTGAGTTAAAAGGTTTTAAATTAGAATCAGCGAAGCTATCTTTAATTAAGGGATTAGTAGATAAAGTAGATAATCCCGAAAAAGTTTTAGCAGAAGTGCTTTCATGGACGGGGGGACAACCGTTTTTAACTCAAAAATTATGTCAATTGATAGTTGAGAATGGAAATCAAAATTCTGATATTACTGAATTGGTCAAAACAAATATTATTGATAATTGGGAAGCACGGGACGAACCAGAACATTTGAAAACTATAAGGGATAGATTGCTTCACGATAAACAACGTTCGGTAATATTATTAGAAATTTATCAAAAAATTTATAGTGAAGGAGAAATCGAAACTACTAATAGTTATGAAGAAGTAGAGTTGCGTTTATCTGGATTAGTAGTTAAACAGCAATCAAAATTGAAAGTAGCTAACCTGATTTATCAAGAAATTTTTAATCAGAGTTGGATTGATAAGCAGTTAAATTCATTTTGGTTTTTTCAACAGGAATGGCAAGAGTTAGATGTAGAATCTAGATTACCTATATCAACTACTTATTTAGCGAAGCTTTTAGGTTGCTGTTTAATTTTATTGATTATCTGTGGTATTTCTCTTGCATCAGCTTATTATTTATCTGGAAGCGAAATCTGGATTAAAAAGTTCGGCGAATATGGTAGTTTACTTAAATTTATTCGCAGTACTTTTGTGATTACAACCTATTACTATATGATTGGGATTGTATGGAGAAAAGAGTTTTTAGAAATATTACAAGGTAAATCTAAATCAGCAAAAAGATGCCGTTATGTATGGATTTTTCATTCTGCATTTGTACTTGCAATTCTGCTAAATCAGATATTTATTGTAGCACCGCAACAACTTCAAGCTGAATATCTGAATCAACAAGAAATATTTAGAGATTATTATCTTCCCTATATTTTATTTTTCCCTTATACTTTTATTTTACACATTTTAGTTGCTGTTCCATTTGGTATAGTTAGTATTTACACGGCTTTTCAAGACTATAATCAAAGTCTGAAAATAACTACAGCATTGAATTATAGGTTAAAGACAATTGAAAAAAATATTAATCTGTTTGAGCATAATAAAGATTCTATCATCGCCATAATAAATCAAAATTTCACGAAGTATTCTTGGCTATTTATCAAAAACATAGTGACCTATAAAAGTATTTTAATTATTATTGAAATCTTAAGACTATTTGAAGTAAATTATGGTTTCAAAACTATGCTATCTAGCGGTCAGAGATGGACGATATTTACTTATTTTCTAACTTTTATTTGCTGTTTTTTTATAATTATCTGGAATTTATCTCACTATCAACAGGTATTGACTAATACTTCTTATTGTTTATCCAAGCTTCAAGCCGATACTAGTAAATTTGAAGATGAAAATAATGTCTTTCAAGTAGTGAAAAAGATTATTACCTGTCAATTCGATGTTTATTTAATTGTAGCTTTGGTTATTTTGAATATTTTGAATTTATTTGCGGGTTGATAGATATCCAATTTTTATATAAATTATCATCCGGTTATATATGACAATTTAAAGCAACAGCAATAAATTCTGAATAACAACTAAGAATTTCCTTAACTTTTAAATCCCAATTAATTTCTTCTTCAGAAACATTTGTATCTTTAATTGAGTGACTTCTCATAAAACCCTGTATACCTAAGTCAAATCCTAATTCATACCATTTACCATCAGGAGTAATAAGAGCATAGGGAATAACCTTTGGTAAATCTTTGACTAAACATGGATAACTAATAGATTCTTCTTTTTCAATAAGACGATACCAATCCCATTTACTCTGAGGATTATAAGTTGTTATTTGATATTCACCATATTCGTCAATACCAGCTACATCTTCTTCATCCCAATCAAGATTTATTTTAGCCAAACCTTTTATGATATTTTCACCTGAAAGCTCATATTCTATAGCGAATGTATCAATATCTTTCTTTGAAAGAGTTGATAAATATTGTATTTCCGCTTGAAGCTCTTCTATATTTAAATATTCCTTGTATGGTTCAACTTCTAATTCAGAATAATAAGGATTGAGAAGCTCTGCAACTTTCTTCTGAATGTTATTTGTATCTGGAGCTAAAATTATTAAAGCTGTAAAATGAGTCATTTATCATCACGGAAATTACTACAAGCTAGGAGCGAAAAGCAGCAGAACAAATTGCTGTTACTCCCATTCCGCTTTAAGATTACCGAAAAATTGTAGTTGGTGTTGGGTTTCACTCCGTTCAACCCAACCTACTTCATAGGAAATCTTCTACCGGGAAGGTATTCGCTATGAAAAGAATAAAAATGTTGCTAAAAATAAATTTCTAAATTTATTAAAAAGATTCACTTAGATTTTGTAATAAAAATAACTTGTGCAACTTATTTACATTAAAAGTATAAAGAATATTGATATTTTTTGCTTTGAGAGAATATTTACTGAGTTTGATATTTTATATCTTGCAATTTAATTTTTACGCTTGATACCCCTATCGATATCTAAATTATTTATGCTGTTTGAAGCCTTTGTTTTTGAGTCGTTGAGTAATTACCCTCAGAAGACTTCTATACTTTGCATTGCAGGAATAGCTTAACTGTATTTAACGAAAAATTATTGCCAAATTCTCCACATAAAAACAAAGTTAAATTGTCAGATAGACACTGAGATTATTGGTGATTATCGCAACATTAAAATATATTTTTATTTTGCATTTGATAGCAGTTTATTAAGTCTTAAATAATACAATTAGTCGCGCTTTTGCTAAATAAATTGATACGCTATACTAAGGTTAATTAAGCATAATTTTGCCCTAGTAGGATTATTTCCTTACCTGCAATTTCTGTAAATTTTATATGGCTAATCTATGGACTTCTGCCGAACATGCTTTAGGCTATCTAGCAAAAGCAGATAACATTCCCCACCGTACTGAAGGTGAAGCAGTGCTGTTGGGGGAAGTTCCTAAAACGGTGAAGCGTGTTCTCGATTTGGGAACTGGGGATGGACGCTTGCTAGCATTGCTCAAAATCGAACGTCCTTCGGTAGAATCTGTTGCCGTAGACTTTTCACCTACCATGTTAGAAGCCGTTAGAAATCGTTTTCAAGATGATTCTACGGTAAAAGTTATTGACCACAATTTAGATGAAACCTTACCTGATAATGGCACTTTTGATGCAATTATTTCCAGTTTTGCTATCCATCACCTCAGTCACAACCGTAAGCGTTCGCTCTATGTAGAAATATTCAATTTGTTGGAACCAGGAGGTATTTTCTGCAATTTGGAACATGTTGCTTCCCCTACGGTTCGTTTACATGAAAAGTTTCTCGAAGCTATAGACGTGACACCATCCCAAGATGACCCATCAAATCAACTTTTAGATGTGGAAACTCAACTAAAGTGGTTGCGGAACACTGGCTTTGAAGATGTGGATTGTTATTGGAAGTGGCTTGAATTAGCGCTACTGATTGGATTTAAACCAAAATTTTGACCTGCGATTCGGTACTCTGAATGAATTTACTCTGGCTTTTATTAAAGGCTTCTTGGTTACAGGTGGCAATTGCTATTTTTACAGGTTTGGTGAGTGGGGGAACTACTGCAAGATTAATTGCATTGATAAATAAGGCTATTAGTGATGGTTTTCAATCATCGAATACTTTCAGCGATTTGATTTGGCAGTTTCCTACTTTCGCTTTAATTGTAGTTGTCAACAGCATCATTTCTCAAGTTTTACTTATAAATCTTTCCCAGGAAGCCGTATATCAGTTACGATTGCGTTTGAGTCGAGGAATTTTATCTTCTCAACTCCGTCATTTAGAAAAATTAGGTACTTCTCGTCTCTTAGCAACTCTGACGGAAGATGTGGCAACTCTAACATCGACAGTCTACGCAATTCCTTTTATCTGTGTCGATATTGCCATTATTGTCGGTTGTTTGGTCTATTTATCATTCCTTTCTAGTACGGTGTTTACTTTTACCGTTGGCTTTGTGATGATAGCCGTCGGCAGCATTCAGTTATTGATTAATAGAGCGCAGGGTTATTTGATTGCAGCCCGAGACGAACAAGACCGTTTACTCAAGCATTTTCGCGCTATCACAGAAGGTATCAAGGAGCTTAAGCTGCATAGCGCTCGTCGTCAAGAATTTTTTGATTCGGAATTACAGCATAGTGCAGCTATATGTAGAGACCAGAATTCAGCAGCTCTATTAACTTTTTCTGTTTCTACGGGTGTCGGTAATTTACTATTTTTTGTTCTCGTCGGTTTATTATTATTTGCATTACCGCGAATATCCGCGATTTCACCTGGAATTTTGTCAGCTTATATACTCACAGTAACTTATTTGATGTTACCGATGCAGAGCATATTAGATAAGCTACAGGCTTTATCCAAAGCTACTGTTGCTCTGCAAAAGATTGAAAGAATGGGTTTAGTATTGGCTGGTAATAAGGAGAACTATATAGAAGCTAAGAAAGCTGATATCAAGACATTTTCAAAAATAGAATTAAAGCAAGTTGTTCACGCTTATCCAGGAGAAGATAAAGAAAGTCGTTTTAGTTTGGGACCGGTTGATTTAAGTTTTAAGCCAGGGGAAATTATATTTATCGTTGGTGGGAATGGTAGCGGTAAGTCAACTTTAGCTAAATTAATTACGGGTTTATATATTCCCGAATCTGGAGAAATTGTATTAGATGATAAAGTGATTACCGATGATAATCGGGAATGGTATCGTCAACACTTTTCGGTGATTTTTTCCGACTATTATTTATTTGAAAAATTATTGGGAATGGGTAAACCAGCTTTGGACGAGCAAGCCCAAGAATATTTGAGACAATTGAAGATAAGCCATAAGGTGACTATCGAAAACGGTAAGTTATCAACTACTGAACTTTCTCAAGGACAGCGAAAACGTTTAGCATTATTAACAGCTTATTTAGAGAATCGTCCGATTTACCTTTTTGACGAATGGGCTTCCGACCAAGACCCAATGTTTAGAGATATTTTTTACAAAGAAATTTTAGTCAATTTGAAGAAGCGGAATAAGACTGTTTTGGTTATCAGTCATGACGACCATTACTTTCATCTTGCCGATAGGATAATTAAATTGGATTATGGAAAAATTGAATATGATAAAGTTAATTCTGAGGTTACTGTGGGGAATGGGGTTGTGAAGATTAATTGAGGATTAATTGGGAATTTCCAACTGTTCCGATGGGGGAATAGTAGATAAATCTTGATTTGAGCAACTTTGATTTTGGGGATTTGATTGAAAATTTTTAACTGTTCCGATAGAGGAATAGTAGATGAATCTTGATTTGAATAACTTTGATTTCGGGATTTGACCTAAATTTTTAACTGTTCCGATAGAGGAATAGTAGATGAATCTTGTTTTTTTCAACTTTGATTTCGGGATTTGACCTAAATTTTTAACTATTCCGATAGAGGAATAGTAGATGAATCTTGTTTTTTTCAACTTTGATTTTAAGAATTTGATTGAAAAATTTTAACTGTTCCGATAGAGGAATAGTAGATGAATCTTGGTTTAAACAACTTTTATTTTGGGGATTTGATTGAAAAATTTTAACTGTTCCGATAGAGGAATAGTAGATGAATCTTGGTTTGAGCAACTTTGATTTTAAGAATTTGACCGAAATTTCTAACTGTTCCGATAGGGGATGGAGTAGATTAATCTCGATTTGAGCAACTTTGATTTTAAGAATTTGACTAAAATTTTTAACTATTCCGGTAGGGGAATAAATACCTAGGCAAAATTAATTGTGTATTTGTCATTGCGAGTGGAACGAAGTGAAACGAAGCAATCGCAAAACTTTGAGATTACTTCGCTATCGCTCGTAATGACACAAATAATTTTGCACACCCACTTAGTAGATAAATCTTGATTTGAGCAACTTTGATTTTGGGGATTTGATTGAAAATTTTTAACTGTTCCGATAGAGGAATAGTAGATGAATCTTGATTTGAATAACTTTGAT
Organism: Calothrix parasitica NIES-267; assembly: GCF_002368095.1. GTDB lineage: Bacteria > Cyanobacteriota > Cyanobacteriia > Cyanobacteriales > Nostocaceae > Rivularia > Rivularia parasitica. The sequence goes on from NZ_AP018227.1 coordinate 1,069,665, forward strand.
TTTGGGGATTTGATTGAAAAATTTTAACTGTTCCGATAGAGGAATAGTAGATGAATCTTGTTTTTTTCAACTTTGATTTCGGGATTTGACCTAAATTTTTAACTATTCCGATAGAGGAATAGTAGATGAATCTTGTTTTTTTCAACTTTGATTTTAAGAATTTGATTGAAAAATTTTAACTGTTCCGATAGAGGAATAGTAGATGAATCTTGGTTTAAACAACTTTGATTTTGGGGATTTGATTGAAAAATTTTAACTGTTCCGATAGAGGAATAGTAGATGAATCTTGGTTTGAGCAACTTTGATTTTAAGAATTTGACCGAAATTTCTAACTGTTCCGACAACGGATGGGGTAGATAAATCTTGGTTTAAACAACTTTGATTTTAAGAATTTGACTAAAATTTTTAACTGTTCCGAAACCGGAAACACAAATTGCGATCGCAATCTAGGGTCGATTCATGATTTAGCAAAAAAGTCTTGTGGGATAAGCATTATAGCCAATCCCTAAATACCCAATACAAACTCGATATAATTTAAAAATTTAAAAATCTCTTTTTACGACTCCCTCAATCATAAATACAAAGCTTCATAATCATAATCATCAGATACGGGTTCGGTCTTCCATACCAAGCCTTCCTCATCTTGACCTAAAGCAATATCAACATAAAGTCTTTCTACGGGTTTTTTGGCTTGGGCTTGATTTCCATCGAATGGCTGTAAATCTTCTGTTAACAACATCAATTTTACTCCCACGGGAATCATCTCTCCCACGGTAGCGGGTCTTAACTCAAATCTCCAAGTTCTATTTTGAATTTCACCCTTTGGTTTAACTAACAATTCATAATCATCACCTTCAATAGTGATTTTTTTAATTAAAGTTGGTAACTGTGCTGGTGCTGCTGTTCCTCTGGAACCTTCTAAACTCGGTCTTAAATCTACAGCGACCCAACCAAATTGTCTGGCTGCTTCGGAAACTCCGTTTTGCATCCACTGACGAATTGACCACTGTCTTGACATTCCTTGACGCTGTTCGTAAAGTCCCTGTCTCCAAGCACCATTTTCTAAAAGCGCTCCCCACATAGTGAAAGGTATTGCTTGACGGGGATTAATTACTTGGGAATTTCCTAAACGAGTAATTAAATTTTCTGCTTGAGTTGTAGATAATTCCGCTAAGGGAACAGTTTCGGTTTTGGTAATTTCTTCGGGACAAAGTTGGGCTGCTATAGATAAAATACTCAAGTTGGAAATTAAATGCTGTTTGTCCAAACAATAAGCTTTTTCGTTAGCATCGTAAGTTCCTTTATTTTTTAAATTTGCTTGGGATGTATAACCCCAAATCCTGATATAGCTTTCTTCTACATTTACCTGTACTGCTAAATAATAATCAGCACTCCAATTCGGAATATCAACCCATTCTTGGGGAACTCGTAATTCTGAAATATCCAAAGCTTCGCTAGGAATCAAAACTAATTTTTTACCGTTGAAACTGATTCCCGTACCGTTGGTCACTTCCCAAATGCTTGGTAAAGTGGCGGAATTCGGAAATACTTTGGCGTTTTGAGCGTATTCTTCTTTAAACCAAGGTAAAAATGTTTTTAAACTCAAGTTGTTGAGATAAGCCATCCAGCGACGATTGTCTGTAGAAAAAGCTTGGCTTTTTTCCCAAATATTGGTTTGTTGGTTTTCTGGAATCTCTAACCATAAGTTGGTAGGGTTATTTATACTTAGCGTTTCTAAATCAATTGTCATTTCGGTTGGCCTCTGTGGGAATTTAAATTGTAGTTCTTTCCTAATTCACATCTTCAGGTTTATAGTAATTTTGCAGCCACTCCTCTAAAACTGTACTCATATAATCTAGTACCGACGAGTCTAAGGAAATATGCATCGATTCTTTTGTCCAAGTGGCTAATTTAATTAATAATGTATCTTTACACTTGGTCAGACGACGGGATATTGTGTATTGTTTTACTCCCAATTCTTTTGCTATCTGAGATTGCTTTTTATTCCCTTGGTAATAGTATTTGAGAATATTTTGCGCTTCTTCATCTAACTCATTTATTGCAGCAATTAAAACATCGCCAATTTGAGATTGCTGAGATTTTCGTTCTTCAATTTCTTCTTGAACAACAATTTCCGAAAGTAAGGAATCTTGTCGAAGCTGGGGTAATATATCTTGAAATTCTCCCGAATTATCTCCCGTTCTTGCATTCAAGGAGGTCATATTGGGATAAAGGTAAGCTCGTATCGCTTTAGCAGAAGCAACCAAACATTTTTCTATGGTTTGAGCATTGGATTCGGGACCGGGTTGAGAAAGTTGAGTTTGACGTTCTTGATTATAAAGATTAGCAATACTTTCCCATACAGCATCATCGGGTCTACTTAGTTTACGGGTTCCCTTTTCTTTACGGGGAGCGTACAAAGCTTGATAGGATTTCCAAGCAAGTACATAACTTTCAACGTTTCGCGAATTTAATCCAGCATTCTCCAAAGATTCTACCAAACGTTTTTGAGTAACTTTCCGCAATAATCTCCAATCTGTGGAGATATCAACTTCTTTCTGCTGTCGGAGTAATTCTTTGAGTTCGCTGCTGAAAATTGCACTAGCGTAGTTCTTGATATTAAACCCCATATCGGGTTTAAATCCTTGCAATACTTTATCAGTTTTGGTGACAATGGCTTGAAAGCAATCGGATAAGGTATACTGTCCCGAAGAAAAATTAGTTGCTGTTTTATTCGCAGCCCAGTAACAAACTTCCTGTAAATAAGCCGATAAATGTCCGCTAGCTAAATTCTGCTGTTGGGATTGCCATTCTTTGTACCAGTAGGATACCCAGAAATCTTCTGAATTTTCTGGTTTTGATAATTTTTGCTGACGATTGCTGATATTTCTCCTCAGTCTAGCATCGGTAGCCCAACCGATGACCCGATCGGCATCAAATTGTAGGAAAGTTGCAAATAATTCAGTTATTCCTTGACGAGAGCGCATAAAATTTACCCAAAACTAATGCATAAGTACATCATAAATGCTGTCATAAACAACAGTAGATGCAATTTTACACTCTTACCAACTGTTGTTTATTTCCAATTACTTCAAAGTTGTTACTAATAAATCGAATTTGTCAATACTTCCGAATATATAGAAATTTAATTTAATATTCTAATTGCTAAAATAGAATATTAAACTGCATAATCTATCAAAATCCCCCCTACATAGTATTTAGGGGAATCTGTTAATTTTAAGATTATAAAACAAATGACAAAAAACTATTAATAATTGGCTGTTGAATTATAAAGGCTGGTTTTGAATACTGTTTAGCTAAATCCTAATCGAAAATATCTAATAGTCAAAATTCTTCTCTAGTTCTTCCCGATTGCTAATTATATTTTAGTTAATGGTCAATCTTGGCTTGGAAGTTACGAGCAAAAGCTGTGGAAAGGACTATTTAGATTCCTATTTATATAATTATGATTAATTTACTAATTCTCTATCAATGAAAATTTGAATTTATGTTAAGAATCTACGAGATTGCGTTGCAATATTTTTTTTGGTGTGATAAGCACGAAATTTCTAAAATAACTTCTAAGTCTTAAGTATATATAGTTAATTGTAGAAGGTTGAAAGATTATGCCACTTGGTATTGGTTCGAGCGATTCAAGTTATACATTAAAATCAGGTGAGGCTAAGCTCTGGCTGTTATTGGTGGGTGTAAACGATTATCAAGATAGCGGTTTACCTTCTTTACGTTATCCAGCTTTGGATTGTCAGGGTTTGGAGGAGTCATTAGTTAAAGCTACCGAGGGATTTCCCAATAAGGAGATTGTGGTACATCACGATTTTGCTTCAAAAACTCCTGAATTAAATAATATTCGCGAAAGTTTGAAGAGAATAGTTTTGCAATCTCAACCTAATGATTCCATAATGCTGTATTTCTCGGGACACGGAATGGTAGACCAGAAAACTCAAGCAGCTGTATTATGTTTTTCCGATACCAATCAAAATAATTTATTAAATACTGGTTTACCGATGCAGGAATTGGTAGAAATTTTGAGTAAAAGTCCTGCAAAACAACAGTTATTATGTTTGGATACTTGTCATAGCGGTGATATGGGATTTTTGGGGTCGAATGGTATTTCTCGGGATGCTGAGACTCCCGCTTATAATTCTACTCCACAGTTGATGAGCGTGTTGAGACAAAAAGCTTCTCAGAGCAAGGGTTTCTGCGCTTTGCTAAGTTGCGATCGCGGTCAAAAGTCTTGGGAATTTCCCGAGTTAGGACATGGGGTGTTCACCTATTATTTAATGAAGGGGTTATCGGGAGAAGCTGCGGATAATACCGGATTTATTGATGCTGATGGATTATATAAATACGTTTATCGTCAAACGGTACAGTATATAGATAAATTAAATCACCAAGTACGTTTGATAAATGAGCAAAAACTAGCTCGTGGAGATAGCAGACTTTATCTGGAGTATCCCAAACAAACACCCAAGAGAATTGTTGAAGGTGTAGGAGAATTAATTGTTGGGTACAAACCCTCTTCAGGTGAAACTCAAAATCAAAAGTTAAGACGTGCTTTTGTAGTTGATGGATTGATAAATCGGGATTCGAGCAATAATTTGAGTAGAGTCTTAGCTGGTGCAGGTGGTTTTGAAGTCGAATGTTTTCATCAACAAAATAAAAATTGGTTGGATATTCGAGGAGAAATTCAAAAATTTATCCAAACCACTGAAGAATTAAACAAACTTGGTACTACAAAAATAGGAAGAGTTGATAGTATACCGACCTGTTTCTTGTATTTACGGGGTTGTGTCAAAGAAACAGAAGACGGAGAAGGTAGACTAATATTAGGTTCGGGAGTTTATTTGAGTCGCTCCTATTTTAGAAAAATATTGCGTCAAGCTCGAAAAACACAGCAAATAGTTATCTTAAACTTAGTCAGTCCCGATTCCGGAGCTTCATCCGCTCAAAACTGGATAGAAGATTTACAATCCTCCACCGAATACGGACAATGTTTAATAATTACCCAAACAAGTATTCATAAATCCGAAGACTTTTGTCAAACCCTAGTACAAACCCTTGCTTCAGCAAATCCCCAACTTGGATTACCAGTTGCAAAATGGATTACTCAATTAAATAAACAGTTACAAAGTAAAGATATTAATTTAAAGACTTGGTTTTCCGGTACTCAAGCAATAATAGATATTTTACCAGGTGGTATTGATCGCGTATTCCAAGAAATTGCAGGTAATATTCCCGAAAAAGCTGCTATTCCACCTAAAGCTGTTACTAAATTAAAGATATCATTACCAACTCCGCAAAACTTAATTATCAATCATGCAACTTATAGCAAACTCGAAACACTACTCAAACATTCAGTAGGAATAATCGCATCGGCTATACTACAACAATGTATTGAGAAATCAGCAAATAACGAAGAATTAATTGGATATTTGACTGAATATATATCCTTACAGCAAAAAACGCAATTTCAAAATCAAGCAAAATCTATCTTAGAGACATCAGAGATAGAACCTCAAATTCAGCAAGCCAAATCTCCAGTAGCTTTAGAACCGAGCATCGATAGCAATTTTATCAAAAAATGCGAAAGAGACCTAACTTATTTAATTGGTCCGATAGCAAACTTTATTATTGAAGAGATATTAGAATCCAATCCCCAGATATCCACCACAGAATTAATTAATAGATTAGCAAACAAAGTTCCCGACCCCGGAATGGCTGAAGAATTTAAAAAGCGTGTATTGGGATAGGGAATAGGGGATTGGTAATTGGTAAATATGTTTAACCTTTGACCTTTAACCTTTAACCTTTAACTATTCTCATCACTCTTCCGATTCAACATATTCATAGCAATTTCCAAACTATACTTCATTCGATTAAAAGCTTCGGCTAAATCTCCTATTTCATCTTTATTTTGTTTACCGAAGCTAGCATCCATATTACCAACGCTAACTTGTTCAGCAACTGTAGAAATTCGTTTAATTCGTTTTAGTACTGTCCTTTTTAAGAGCAAATGTATGATTCCAATAGCGGTTGTAAAAACCAGTGCTACAACAGCAATCACAATTATAAAAGAGCGATTGGCATTATCAAAAATCTGTTGGGCAGGTACATAAACAATTTGAGCGGCTACAATTTCATTTAACTTCCATCCGTAGCCATTTTCCGTCCCATAAGTGTTTATCTGACTTTTCGGTGCTTTATCGAGAGTCGTATGACAGCGGAGACAGCTTTCATTTTTGATTTGAAAAGGTCTAGCTGTATAGTACAATTGCGTTCCGTTCATATTACGAAAACCCGATATAGATTTTGTTTCTGGTTCTCCACGGAATCTGTTAACAATAGCTTCTTCAAATTTATCAGCTTTATCTCGTAAATTCGTGGGGTTTAATGCAGCATCTTTATAAAGATAGCTGGCAAATTCTGGACTTCTACGGAAATATTCAAAGGTTTCTCTAACAGCATAAGTTGGTATTGCGTCAGGAATAAATTCTTCTTGAGTATCCAACTTTGGTAATAATAAAGGTTGTACCCTATCGTTGGTGTAGGTTCTAACTGAATTATTCATTGCCATTAACGCAGTTGCTTTAGAATCTACCTCGTTCTCAGCTTTGTTTTCCAATACATTAGCTAATGTCAATCCGCTAACTAATATACCAATGATGAAAACAATTATCAAACTTACTGTTACTTTGGTTCCGATTTTCATGATTTTAAGATATTTGGGAATGGGTAATTGGGGAATTGGTAATTGGTAATTGGTAATTGGTAAACATCTTTAACCTTTAAAATGCAGACCTATTCATTACCTCTTTTTTTACTAATCATATTCATGGCAATTTCCAAACTATATTTCATGCGATTAAAAGCTTCTGCTAAATCTCCGATTTCATCTTTATTCTGTTTACCGAAATTAGCATTCATATTACCAACGCTAACTTGTTCTGCGACTGATGCAATCTTTTTAATTCGCTCTAAGACTGTTGTTTTTAATAATAGATTTATGAGGATAATGACAACTGCAAAAATCATCATGACAATTCCCGTAATGAAGAAAAAGGAGTTACGAGAGTTGGTAAAAATCTTTTCGGCTGGAACATAAACTATTTGGGTTCCAAGAATTTCATTTAAATTCCATCCGAAACCGTTTTCCGACCCATAGGTTGCGATTAGACTTTTAGGTGCCCTTTCTGGTGTACTGTGACATTCAAGACAACTTTCATTTGTAATCGAGAAAGGTCTAGCTGTATAGTAAAGTTTTGTCCCCGATATTGTCCGATAACCAGATAAAGTTTCTTTATTGGTATTTTTAAATTGTTCGACAATTTTCTTTTCAAAACTATCAGCTTTATCTCGTAAATTAGTCGGGTCTAACGTCGCATCTTTATATAAAAAACTGGCGAATTCTGGGGTATTACGGAAATATTCAAAGACTTCTCTTACAGAAAAAGCTGGGATTGATTCTGGAATAAATTCATCTTCAGTCTGCACTTTGTCTGACAATAAAGGCTGTACTTGCTCGTTAGTATAGTTTCTAATGGAATTATTCATTTCCATTAATGCTAAAGCTTTTGAATTGACCTCACCTTGAGCTTTTCTATCCAATACATTTGATAGCGCAATCCCACTAATTAAGATTCCAATTGTAAAAACAACTATCAAATTTAAAGTTACTCTTGTTCCGATTTTCATTTTTGTAATCCTGTTATTAGGGTAATTATTAAGTAGGAATTAGGGAATATACTTGAATTAATAGACTTTATATTTTTAATAAAGCATAAATCAATCAAATATAATCGGCTAGACTAAATTTTTAATGAAAAATTTAACATCAAGGCTTTTTATTGCTTAACATACCCATGGCAATTTCTAAACTAGATTTCATTCGGTAAAAAGATTCTGCAACATTTCCAATTTCATCTGTTTTTTGTTTATCTAAATTCACATGTAAATTACCAATGCTAACTTGATTAACTACTCTAGCAATTTTTTTAATCCGCTTTAAAATTGCTCTCTTTAAGAATAAATTTACGGTAATTACCATAGCTGCAAAAATCATAGTTATAATTCCGATGATGATTACAAATAAACGATGAGCGTACTCAATAATTTGTTCTGCTGGAATATAGATGATTTGAATTCCCAGAATTTCATTTAATTTCCATCCGAAACCATTTTCAGTTCCATAAATTGCTAATTGACTTTTCGGAGCTTTTTCTGGAGTAGTATGACAGCGAAGACAACTTTTGTTGTTAATTGAAAAAGGTTTAGCAGTATAATACAGTTTGGTTCCTAATATTGTGCGATAACCCGATAGAGATGTTTTATTTGACTCCGATAAACGAAATCTATTGATAATTTCAGTTTCAAAATCATCTGCTTTATCTCGTAAGTTTGTGGGATTTAAAGTTGCATCTTTGTAGAAATAATCAGCATATCCTGGATTACTACGAAAGGTTCCAAATATCTCTCTTACAGAAAAGCTGGAAATTGCTTCTGGAATAAAAATATTTGGATTTTCTTCCATTTTTTTGATTAATAGAGGCTGTAATCTTTTATTAGTGTATTCTCCAATAGAATTGTTCAATGCCATTAATGTCATAGCTTTACTATGTATTTCTTTTTGTGTTTTTTGTTCCAAGACGTTTGAGAGTAGAACACCATTGATTAAAATACCAAAAATAAAAATGATAATGAGAGCTAAATTTACTTTTGTTTCTATTTTCATGATTAGTTTTTAGTTGTTATTTATTTATTAATTAATTACTAGCTTTTTCATGAAAATTATTTAATTTTACTGATGTATTGATACAACGATTTATTCCTACGCAAACACTTTTCTATCTGATTAAATTCAAAAATGAACACTAAATTATCTCGACGTATATTTCTTTCACAAATGTTGTTAGCTGCTTCAGCTTGTGCCACAGAAAAAACCGTAGTAAATCAACGTTTAGTTATTGGTGTAATTAGCTATGGTAAAGGAAAGCAAACTATCGAAAGATTGAGCGGTTTCCGTGAATATTTAAGCGATAAATTAAGGACAATTATTGAATTAGAACCTGCTTTTAATGAAAGAGTGGCAGTTGAACGTATTAAACGTAAGTCTTGGAGTTTATTTTTTTCAACTCCCGGTTTAGCTGCTATGAGTATTGCAAACTATCAATATTGGAGCATGTTTCCTTTACGATTAGATGGTGCTTCTCGCTCTATAATTGTTGTCAATCAAAATAGTCCTTTACAGAAACTCAAAAATTTACGCAATCAGAAACTTGCATTAGGACAACAAGGTTCTGCAACCGGCTATTATTTTCCACTTTATAGTTTGCATGGTTTGACATTAGCATCCGTTCAATTTGCTTCTACACCAAAAACATCTTTGGAATGGTTATCCAGCGGTGAAGTTGATGCTGCTGCTCTTTCTTTACAAGAGTTTAATTTGCATAAATCAGAATTCGATTCTTCACAATTTCGGATTTTATTTACCAATTCTCGTCCCGTCCCCTCCGGTTCTTTTTTATGCAGTCCTCTTGTGGAAAGAAAACGTGCTGATTTAATTCGCAATCATTTAAAACAAGCTCCTGCTTCTTTGATTCAACAAGCTAGATATATTCCCGATCAACCAGTTCCCGATTATAAATACATGATTAGTGTGGTTAAAAGAGTTAATGCTATTGCTAAAAATATTGACTCTAAACCAGTGCGTTTATTTATTTAATTAATTTATTTAGTCGATTTAACTAACTAATTAATTAATTAATTAACTTAATTCAATTGGAATACAAACGCTATCATGTCACGCTTACCTAAACCCAGTTTTACTCCTGGACCTAACTTATACCAAATACCAGGTAAAAGCGGATATTTATTAATATATGTACCGTTAGAACTACCCATATCTTGAATGTAGTAATCTTCTCCATCAAATTTAATTTGAGCGTGATTTCGAGAAACTACTTCCGAGTGAGGTAAGTTGGAAACATCTATATTGTCTGTATCATTGCTATGTCCTTTCCCAATACTTATTATTGAAGGAAATTCTGGTAAATCAACTACTTGGTTAGTTAAAGTATGAATTAATTGAGGAACTGGTGTTTGTAAACTTGTCGGTGAATCAGTTTGTGGAATAAAGGTTTGTTGTGTCTTTAATTCGCTAAGAGGTGATGGTGATACTGGTTGTGTTTGTTTGGGAGTTATTAGAATATTGAAGATGAAAAATGCTATTACCGAATAAACAGCAGCGCTGAAAAACACAACTTTTATTCCACCAAAAGCAATTGCTAAACCTCCGAGTATTGGGCCAAGTGCTTGTCCTAATGATTGGACGCTAGCGTTCACGGCCATAAATCCAGCACGAGAATCTTGAGCGGAAAGTCCTGCTAATAATGCTTGAGATGATGGTAAAGCAAATGCTAAAGATATACCAAATAAAATATTAGGAATTAATAGCAACCAAGGATTTGTTATAAATGGAATCATGATTAAAGCTATAGCACTGAGAATAAAAGAAGCTTTAATTAACGCGATTTCTGAAAATCTTTGAATTAACCATCCCAACTGAGCAGCACTGATAGCAACAGCTAAAGACATGACACATAAAATAATCCCATTCATGAAACCAGAAGCACCAAGAGAAACCCCTGCAAAAATTGGTACGTAGGTGATGAAAGCACCGAATTGAATCATGAATATGGTACCGACTGCGAATAATAATCCCAGAACGGAACGGTTATTAACGCTTTTCCAAGTACCTTTGAGATAAACCTTTAAACTTTCTTTTTTCGCTGTCGGGGGTTTTGAAGGTAATTTTAAAACCATAATTACCAGCATTACCAAAGGGAAAGCCAAAACTGAAAGTAAAAACGGATATGACCAATTAAGACTTCCCAAAGCTCCACCCAGCAACGGGTAAATCGCTGAAGATATTCCGATAACCGCAGCATTAATAGACATTGCCGCACCCAACATTCTACCTTGGTAGAGCATGGCAATCATAGTCAAGGATAAAGCATCCAGAGGAGCAGCACCCAATCCTTGTAAAAAACGCAATCCCAGAACAGAAGTGAAAGTATTTGCTGCATGAATTGAAGCTCCCGCGATCGCAAATAAAATCAAAGCTGGAATCAAAACTTTTCTAATTCCAATCCGGTCGGCTAAAACCCCCAGAACAGGAGTCGCTAAACCGATTGGTAATACAAAAAGCGTCATTACCAGTTCAATTTCCCTGGTAGAGACATCAAATACTCCAGTCAAACTCGGTAATATAGGAGCAACCGTTTGTCCTCCCATAATAGATATCAGCGTTACACCAATGATTATGTAAAGATTTTTATCTTGAGCGATATTTGGTGTCTTTTTCTGTTCCGCTTCAATTGATGCGTTCACATTTACCCCCGGTTTCTTACTTCATTAAATAAGTAGGGGGTGGGGAAATATGTTTATGCAATATTAGGGAAAAAGTAGTAAGTAGCAAGTAGCGGGTAAGTACCTAGGCAAAATTAATTGTATATCGTCATTGCGTTCGCGCAGTGTTCCCTTTTAGGGAATGGAACGAAGCATTCACCTGAAAGGTGTGGATCATCCCAGGGTTTTGAAGATTTTAGAATGTTAAATTAATTTTGCACGACTACTTAGCGAGTAGCGGGTAAGGTTGACTTGCTTGATTACTAGGAAGCAGTTCAAGAATCGGAGATTCTTGTTGAAAATGGTGCAAGATGCGAGATAAATAGAACTAAGAAATGACCTATCGAAAGAACGGGACTCCCTATTCCTCACTCCCTATACCAATCTTTTTCCTTCGTCCCAACCCAAAAATAATTAGATAAAACAAACCGCACTGAACCAACAACAATATTAATCCCGATTGTGCGCTGCTAGTTTCCTTAGCTAACCAGATAGCAGGTAGTTGAATTAATGAATCTTTTGTGGTGAAAAATAACATAGCAAACAGGTTATTTGCTGCATGAATGCCAAAAGCGAGTTCTAATCGATTGTCTTTGAGTGTTAGTAACGTACAAAAAACACCGAAAGCAAAGTAATTCAAAACCATCCACAAAAAGCCGCGTTCAACTTCTGGATTGGCTAAATGCGGTAACAGAAATAAAATACCATTAATCGTCATTAGTATTAATGGCTGTTTTGTGATTAATCCGAATCCTTGAAGTATATAGCCGCGAAAAAATAACTCTTCTGTAGAAGTTTGTATGGGAGTTAAGATTAAAGCAAAAGCAAGGAAAATAAACCATTGAACTGGTTTAAAAACAAGTTCTAAATTACCTGGATCTAAGATAAAACTGACAGCGAAAAAAATTGATTGAATTAAAAACCAGGCTCCAAATCCTTGAAAAAAGCGCTTCCATCTAATTTTGGCATCTGCACCAACTAAAGTTAAAAATCGCCGCTGATGCAGCAACTTCACACTCAAGAATATTCCAAAGCAAAAAAATACAAACTGAACATTCATAATCAGGTATGTTTGGAGTGATTCAGCTGAACTGAAACCCTGACTTGCAAGAGGTAGGACTGATAAAGAAGCTGAGACTATAGTACCTACAAAAAACCAGAAAAATAGAATGACAATTGTACCTAATAAATAGCGCCACCAATTATTTTTACCTTGTCGTGCAATATCTAAATAAGTTTGACTCATTTTTTTTATTTAATAAAATTTTTATTATTATTGCAAAATTCACGTATATAATTTTAAGAAAATCAAGTTTTATTAATAATAATACCCTATCTAGTTACATTTTTATAATTTAATTATATATGACTAATTTTTATCAATTAGACTGTATTTTATCCATACTTGATTTATGTAAAGTGAAAAAATGCCATCCTAAATTAAAAATTATTTATCTCACAGCTTGCACCAGTTTCAAAAACCCGGTTTCTTTTTGTGAAAACACCATTATTGCGTTGTGCAATCAACAACAAATCTGGTTTCTAAAGGCTCGTTGAGAATGCTGCAAGATATCAGTTTACAGGACTTATTTTTGCGAGGGTAATTGAGTCTGTGGCTATAGGAGCAAAATTCGGTAGAGTACGAAGTAGTAAATTTTTCTCGTGCTGATATAAGAGAAGCTTCGGAAAGTTGCTTTGATGGGCATCGATAAATAAACATTAGGAGTAGGGAGTAGGGAGTAATAGTTAATTTCCCCTTGTCTCCCCCTCTCCTCCTCTACCCTCTCTCCTCCTCTACCCTTTCTCTCTTCCTTCCTAATCCAAAGAAAATTAGATAAGACAAGGCGTATGTAAACAAAGACAATAATAGTGTCCATTTTGGATCGCTAGTTTCTTTGGCTAACCAAACTGAAGGTACTTTAATTACTGAATCTTTTGTGGTGATAAATAAGGCAAGAAACAGGTTATGTGCTGCATGAATACCAATAGCGAGTTCTAATCGATTGTCTTTGAGTGTTAGTAACGTACAAAAAACACCGAAAGCAAAGTAATCTAGTGCCATCCATAAAAAGCCGCGTCCAACTTCTGGATTGCCTAAATGCGGTAACATAAATAAAACACCGTTAATAATCATTAGTATTAATGGCTGTTTTGTAATTAATCCGAATCCTTGAAGTATATAGCCGCGAAAAAATAACTCTTCTGTAGAAGTTTGTATGGGAATTAAGATTAAAGCAAGAGCAAGTAAAATCAACCATTGAACTGGTTTAAAAGCAAGTTCAAAATTACCTGGATCTAAGATTAAATGGATAGCGAAAAAAATTGATTGAATTAAAAACCAGGCTCCAAATCCTTGAAAAAAGCGCTGCCATCTAATTTTGGCATCTGCACCAACTAAAGTTAAAAATCGCCGCTGATGCAGCCACTTCACACTCAAGAATATTCCAAAGCAAAAAAATATAAACTGAGTACTGATAGTCAGGTATGTTTGGATCGAAGAAGGTTTTTCTAAAGAAGCTACAGTTTCTTCAAGTAATTCCGATTGACTTAAACCTTGTTCGGCAAGAAATATGGCTGATAAAATACCTGAGACTAGAGTACCTAAAATAAACCAGAAAAATAGAATGACAATTGTACCTAATAAATAGCGCCACCAATTATTTTTACCTTGTCGTGCAACATCCAAATAAGTTTGACTCATCCTATTAATTTAATAAACCTGATATTACTATTGAAAAAATAAATTACTACCTCTTATCCACGCATATATTTTCCTGAAAGGCAAGCTAAAATTTATAAATTATACATATATACATATACTTTCAAAATTTATTATTTAATTATGATAAATGATTTGGTTCAAATTATAGATGAAAATATATTCTTACCAGCATCAATAGGCTTTATATTTTATCATAATAGATGGATGTAAAATAGAAAGCTATAATCCGACATAAAAGGTTATATTAATATACTTATTTTTCATGAGGATAATCGAGCGTGTGGTTAAACGAAAAGAATTCAATAGAATACGAACTATTTAAACAATACGAAAGAGCTTTAGTCGCTGTTGGCGTAAATTTCTCGCGTTCTGATGTATGGGATGCTTTAGAAAATTCTTCTTACGGACTGGAAGACGCTTTAAAAGCAGCAATTAGCTATATATTATGGTTGCACGGGCAAAAGCAAGAAATTCGTCCCAGCATGATTCTTATCAAAGCTTTGAACGAACAATGGAAGCCAAGAAAATGGCAGGATGAATATCTCGATTTACCAATGTTAAAATCCCCAGGACAAAGGTGGTGGGAAGGTGCTGCAAAAATGTGGGGATACGATAAGCGCAATCAATTTGTTGCTGACATTGTTTATGAATCTGGAAAGGAATACATTGTTTTTATTAATGGTAAAGAAATGTTGATAGAAACCGCTTGGCGTTGGGGTTGGGAACGAGTTTTAGATTATGCTAGTTCTTAGAAAATAGGGAATAGGGAATAGGGAATAGGGAATAGGGCATGGGGTATTGAAAAAATAAAAAGTAAATAATTACTGTGACGAATAATTATTAATCTAAAATCTAAAATCTAAAATCTAAAATCCTATGACTTCACTTACATTAAATTTAAATCCGATAATCAAACTTACCCGAGAACAGTTTTATAAACTGTGTGAAACAAATCCTGATTTAAAGTTAGAACGTAATGCTCAAGGGGAATTAATTGTTATGCCACCAACAGGAGGAGAAACGGGAAGAAGTAATTCTAGCATTAATGCTCAAGTATATATATGGAACGAAAAAAAACAACTTGGTGAAGTTTTTGATTCATCAACTGGGTTTACTTTACCGTCAGGTGCAGACCGTTCTCCGGATGTTTCTTGGGTGAAAAAGTCTCGTTGGGATGCTTTGACAAAGGAACAAAAAGAAAAATTTATTCCTCTTTGTCCCGATTTTGTAATTGAAATAATGTCACCTTCTGATAATGTGAAAAAACTGCAAAATAAGATGCTTGAATATATTGAAAATGGCTGTCGTTTGGGTTGGTTGATAAAGCGTAAAAAACAAGAAGTTGAAATTTATCGTCCCGGACAAAATGTTGAAGTTTTAAGATTACCCGAAACTCTTTCTGGGGAAGATGTTTTACCCGAATTTGTGCTGAGTATGCAGAAAATTTGGGAGTAATATATAGCGTTCTCCAGTTTATTGCAGTACATCTCAAAACCTCACCCCCGACCCCTCTCCTTATTAATGAGAGGGGAGATAAAGTACAGCTTTGTCGGGGTGAGGTAATTGCTGTACCTCAGTTGCTTGATAAACGCTATATTTTGATTAATGTTAATTAATTAGCTAGACATAATTGAATATAAGATAAAAATTCACATTATCTTCGGCTTCCCTCTCCTTAATAAGGAGAGGGACTGAGGGTGAGGTTTTATATTTAATTTTACCTAGCTACTTAGGAAAGCTTAATAGAATTTATAGTAAGCAATAGGTACCGAAAATTGTTGATTAGAATATATAATTTCAATATATTTAAATAGACTAAAAAATTGTCCATAAAAACGAAGCAACCGGGAGAATATATCCGTAAATTAGCTAGAAAACGAAAGCTATCAGCGATGATACGTTATTTTCTGGCTGCGGGTGTTTCAATAGCTACGATATGGTTCTTTATTATTTTCGCTAATTCTTCAGCAGCAATTTTTGTTTTGTTGATAGGTATCAGCGGCTCATACTATTTATACCGTAGCGGTAAATATTTTGATAAACGAGCTTTAGACGCTAGACGTGGTGCTAAAGCTGAAACTGATGTAGCTGATTTATTAGATGTTTCAGAACTGCAAAAATGGCAAATTGAATATAACTTAAGAATTAGAAGATGGGGAGATGCAGATATTGTTTTATATTCACCTAAAGGTAAATGGTATGTAGTTGATGTTAAGTCTCATGGTGGAACAAAAATATCTGAAAACGGACGTTTAAGAAGACGTTACGGTAAAAATATTTATGATTTTAGAGAAGGTGATTTAATTCATAAAGTTAAAGGACAAGCAAAGGAAGTAAGGAAATTAAAAGGTGCTTCATGGGCAACTGCTATACTTTGTTTTACAAGAGGTGGTGTGAATATTCCTGATAGCGAACTCAATGGTATTTATATTGTAGATGCAAAAAAGTTGGTAGATATTTTGTTGAGGTTGGATAAGTAGATTTAGAGAATTGGGGATGGGGAATTGGGAATAGGTAATTGATAATTAAAATATAAAAAATGAATAAAAATATTAAAACAGCATCATCAAATTACTGCTTTATTTCCGGCCCAGTTCTTTCTCCAACTTTATTAAATGCAATCCAACGTTGGGGAATACCGGTTTACGTTCAACCACCAACACCAGCTTTACCAGATATTAATATTCTTAAAAATACAGAAGCAGCGTCTTTGATTCAAGATAAAGATGCTGTAGCAATTATGAATTGGGAAGCAAGTCTTGCTTTTATTCTCGAAAATATTCCACAGCAAAAATTGAATCAAGTTAATGCTTTTAAAAATAAAGCTGTTTTCCGAGAACTTGTGAAAGATTTATATCCAAATTTATTTTATCAAGAATTGACAAGAGATGCTTTACAGGATTTTCAGTTTCCGAAAGAAGTTGAAAAGGTAGTACTTAAACCAAGTTTGGGAACTGCTTCTATCGGAATTCGTACCGTACAAGGACAAGAAGAATGGGAAAAAGCAGTTTTATCGGTTCTAGAAGATATTGATAAAGCTAAGGAACAGATGAATCCGACAATGTTAAATGATGATTCTTTTCTGGTAGAAGAATTTGTAGATGGGGATGAATTTGCTTGTGATGGTTTTTGGGATGCTAGCGGAAAGACGGTAATAACTGGAATTTATCAACATCCTTTTGCATCGAGTTTGGATGTTAGCGATACGGTTTACTATACGTCTAAAACAGTTGTGGCTGAAACAATTGAACCGACAATAAAGGTATTAGAGCATATTGGAATTAAGTTGGGGATGCGTCGTTTTCCGTTTCATTTCGAGTTTAGAAAGTCTAATAATAAAATATTTCCGATTGAATTGAATCCCTTACGATTTGGACAAGTCGCTCTTCCAGATATAACGGAATATGCTTTTGATTTTAATCCCTACGATTTGTTTTTTACGGATAAAGCACCCGATTGGGATTCTTTATTAAATGATGCAAATAATTCTAAAGTTTATGCTTTTGTTCTTGCTAGTATTCCAGCGAAATATAAACCCGAAAAATACAGTTTTGATGAAGAATATTTTTGTAATAGTTTTGGGGATAGATTGTTAAAATATCTTCCTAGCAATCCAGAAATTACTCCTTTTTTCGGGGTAGCTCATGTTGTTGCTGATAGGGTTGAAAATGTTTTGGAATATCTGAATCTTGATTTTGAAAGTTTTTTGAGAGAGAGGGAAAAAGATTAAGAGAATAAAACCGCAGAGAGAAGAGATAGAGAGGAATCACTTATTTTGGAGGTGTCTTTGTGAGGATGAGTGTTGAAGAGTTGTTGGAGCGTTATGAGAAGGGGGAAAGAAATTTTAGCAAGATTGATTTGAGTGGTAATTTGATTGGAATTAATCTTGAAGGTATTAACATGTCTGGAGCAATTCTTGATGACTGTACTTTAGAAAAAGCTTACCTTCAAAGTGCTAATCTCAGCCAAGCTTGCCTTTCTGAATGCTTTCTTTATAAGATAAACCTTAGTTATGCCATTCTAGTTGAAGCAGTTTTGGAACAAGCTGATTTAGAGGAAGCTAATCTAAAAGGAGCTAATTTAAGAAGAGCTAGGTTGGGATTTGCAAGTTTGAGAGGAGCCAATTTAGCTGAAGCTGATTTGACTGAAGCCGATATGAGCGCAGTCGATTTAGACAATGCTAATTTGAATGGGGCTATTGGGGCTGATTTAAGCGATAGTTGTTTTTGTAATACTATTATGCCTGATGGCAGCATTAGGAATGACCACTGCTGATAATTTTTAATAGTGTTAAGAATATCCCATTTTTTTGTAATAATATATTACGAAGCTTCAACATATTCGCATAAAGTAGTTGGTTCGGGAATTGATAAACCTTCTTCTCGTAATCCTTGCAAATGAAAATCAATAGCTTCTTTAATTTGCTGATTAACTTCTTTAATAGTACCACCAGTTGCTACACAACCAGGTAAATCTGGGACATAAGCTGAATAATTATTAGCTGCTTTTTCAATTACAATTGCATAACGCATTAGTTTTCTTCCTCTTCTTTGATTTTTTCTTCTATTACTTCTTCAAATTCTTCGTTTTTTGTATCTGTTTTTAATTGAGCTTGTTTTAAGATACTATTTAATGTTCCTGGAGCTAAATCGTCGGATAATTTTCCTGGAACTGTAACCAAACCTAATTTTATAGGATGCTTGTACTGACGATGACTTCCTTTAGTTCTCGCAAGATACCAACCATCTGCTTCTATAAGTTTAATGATTTTCCGGACTTTCATCTGTAAATGAATTAACTTTTATTGGCTTTAATTAAACATATTACCTGCTTTTGCTTATACGAATGTTTTTTTATTGTAGCTTGAAGTCTTCGAGGGATTATAAATTTAATGGATTTAATATTCTTTCTAATTTTTTCGTTTGTCTTACTTTTAGTTAGCGTTTTCAAGGGATATTTTATTGTTTATCCTTTACTGGTTTCTATAACTGTTTTATTTTTCTTACTTTTAAAAAGAGGATTTTCATCAACAAAACTTTTTGCTTTAGCTTGGAATGGTAGTAAAAAATCTTTTTCTGTTATCTACATTCTTCTATTAATTGGAGCAGTCATAGCAATCTGGATGACAGCGGGAACGGTACCGGCTATTGTCTATTATGGAATTCAATTTATTCATCCTTCCTATTTTATTGTTTCAGCTTTTATCTTGTCGCTTTTGGTTTCTTTATTAATCGGTACCTCCTTCGGAACGGTAAGTACTATTGGTATCGCTTTGATGATTATGGCTAGTGGGAGCAGCGTAAATCCTCAAATTACTGCTGGTGCGATTATTGCTGGTGCTTATTTCGGTGACCGCTGTTCTCCGATGTCTTCTAGTGCAAATTTAATTGCGATAATTACTCAAACGAAAATCCATACGAATGTGAGAAGGATGTTAGCAACAACTGTTGTTCCTTTGGTTGTTTCTACTATCGTTTATTTACTGATTTCTATTGCTAATCCTGTAGAATTTGAACGACAATCTATTACTTCTGAAATTGCGAGATTATTCAACGTTAATCCAATTGTGCTTTTACCCGCTTTTGCGATTTTATTACTTGCTTGGTTGCGGGTGGAAATCAAAATATCTATGTTGGTAAGTATATTAATTGGTCTATTTATTAGTATTTTTATTCAAGGTTATTCTTTTACAGAGATTTTTCGATATATTTTTCTCGGATTTGAATTAACAGAAGATAGTAATTTGAAAAATATCATTCTGGGAGGTGGTATATTTTCAATGGCTAGAGTGTGTTTGGTAGTTATTGTTTCTACAGCATTTGCTGGACTTTTTACGGGAACCAATATTCTTAATTCCGTACAAATATATCTTCAAAAAGCTAAATCTAAGTCTAATTTATTTTTAGCTACAAATCTTATCGGTATAGCTTCCGCTGCATTTGGCTGTACTCAAACAATTGCAATTCTTTTAACTGAAGAGTTAGTAAAAGATAAATATCATGAAAATAAATTAGATAATTATCAGCTAGCAGTGGATTTAGAAAATTCTGTAGTTGTGCTTTCTCCTTTAATTCCTTGGAATATTGCTGGTTTGGTTCCAGCAACTATTTTAATGACAGATTCGGGATTTATTCCCTTTGCATTTTATTTATATTTTCTGCCTTTATTTAATTATTTTGAGATGAAATTTAGAGAAAGAGATAATAATAGTCGTAGTCGTAGGTTGGGTTAGACGCACGACATAATTCAATAATTAACCAATTAATTTATTTTGCGTCGTAACCCAACATCAATATGCGGGAAAATAATAAATATTATGTTGTTGATTTTAAGATATTGATTATCCGTTAAGCATAATGTTGGGTTACGACGGAATTCAATTCTCTATGTTGATGTTGAATATTTTCGTCCGTCTAACCCAACCTACAATCCTTGATTCTTGTTATATTTGATTTTTTTAATTTAACTCGAAGCACTAGTATAATATCTCAACGCAAACCGCCAAAATCTCGACGAAACAATAAACAATACTAAAGCCAAAATCCCCGCACCTATCACCCAGGAAATTTGAGTTCTTCCAAGCATTGCTTCCGCTGGAATAGTAGTTAAAAAAGCCACCGGAACCACAAAAGTAAAAAATATCCGAAAAGCTGCTGGATAAGCAACCATTGGAAATCTTCCAGCTTCCAATAATCCCCGCAAAACTTCCGTGACATTGTATATTTTCACAAACCAAATGCTCGTAGCTCCCAACATAAACCACAAGCTATAAAGAATTACCAAACCAAAAAATAGCGCTGGAATACTAACAAGATAATCAGTGATTCCCAAACCGAGACGATTACCAGCGTAAATAATTATAATCGTACCGAAAATCAAATCCGAGACTCCCCAAGGTGAAACGGTGTGGGAAGAAAGCCAAAATTGGCTGCGGATGGGTTTTAATAAGATAAAATCGAGGGTTCCTTCCTGAACGTGACGCACGATGCGATTTAAATTAGGAGAAAGGAAAGTTTCTGCAAACCCCTGCAATAAAGTGTAGATTCCCACCACAATTAAAGCAGCTTCCCATTTCCAATCAGAAAAAGTATAGCCAGTACGGTAAAACAAAGACAAGCTAAACAAACTCCCAGCAAGGTTTCCCACGCTGCTGAGAGTTGCAATAATAAAATTGACACGGTACTCCATTTCGGCTGATATAGCAGCACTCCAGAACAATCTAATAACTTTTAAGTATCTTCCCATGATGAAAACAAGCAACGCTTCCGGTATAGTTAATCTTCAGGTTGTATATTGTGCTTGATAAAACTGTATTCTTAATAATCTTATGGCTAAACTGTCCAAGGAATTGAACCGGTTTTTTTTTGAAGAGGAACGTGGTGATACCGTAACTTTAGAAAATGTTCTGGATTTAGCAGGGGAAAGAATTTTCGGATTTTTGTTCGTCATCCTCTCTTTACCTTCAGCTTTACCCCTTCCAGCACCAGTTATATCAATTCCCTTCGGAATTATAATGATTTTCTTAGCAGCGCAATTAATTATAGGTCGTGAAGAACCCTGGTTACCTGAGAAATTTGCAAAACGTCCCATTAAACTTGAAACAGCACAAAAATTTGTCAAAGCTGGAATACCTTTATTACAAAAAATCGAAGCGGTAACTCGTCCCCGTTTACCATTTGTTTGTACAACTATCCCAGGAAAAATAATTATCGGACTAGCCATTGCTTTAATGTCTTCGTTTATGATGATTCCCATCCCCGGAACAAATACATTACCAGCAATTGGCATTTTTGTAACCGGATTTGGATTATTAGAAGACGACGGTGCAATTAGTTTAGCTGGTTTAACAATTTGTGCGATAGCTGCAATTTTAATAGGTTCGGTTTTTGCAGCTTTGGTTTGGGGTGGTACGAGTTTAATTGACCAAATTAAAACTATGTTGAAAGGTAATTAGTAAAATACCAATCATATAAAAAAATGTAGAGACGTAGCACTGCTACGTCTCCTTTAATTTAGGTTTAAACAAACAATTTTGTAAAATAATATTGAATTTACCAACCATTAACAACAGGTTCGCGAAGAAGTTCGCGATAACCTCTAGAGACAGTTAGATTCTTACCCTTAGTTGAATTAGCCAAGATATAAGTATACTTGCCATTAACAGCTTCAAAATAATTTCCTCTTGAATCCACACCATCTACAGTTAAAGGAAGTCTGATAGATTTACCAGTTTTCTTACTAACACCAACATAATGATAAGGTGAATGACTTCCGCAAATACTCACATAAAAATTTTTAGTTTCCGCAGCGACAAAAACACTTTCATAGTTTTTACAATAGTGACGTACTTGTTTATATGGATTAGCTTGTGCAGATTGCATAAAAGGAATTGATAGAGAACATACACCAGCTACAGATAGAACCAATTTACGTAAAGAAAGAGAAGATAATTTCATTTTTAATTATTCTAATATAGTGTTTAACTTACTAATTACTCCTACACCATAAGTAAAATTGATTCCCGAAAACATATAATTAATTATTCGTTCGTAGTTGCGCTTCAGCGCCAAAAATGTTGAACATAGGTAAAAATGACTTTGAAAAAAAATAATTAATTATTCGTTCGTAGTTGCGCTTCAGCGCCAAAAATGTTGAACGCAAGTAAAAAATGTTGAAAAAAATAATTAATTATTCGTTAGTAATTGCGCTTCAGCGCCAAAAATATTGAACGCAGGTAAAAATAATTTTGAAAAAATAATAATTAATTATTAGTAGTTACCCTGAAGCACTCAAGATTTTTCTAAACTTATAATTAATTGAGCATAGTTGCGCTTTGGTGTTCGCAATTTTTGGCGCTGAAGCGCAACTACGAATGAATAAATATTATAATAAACTCAAATTTAATAATTCATGTACGATTATCAAAAACTAAATCAAGAGCAAAAACATTCGCTTATTCAAGAAAGACTAAAAAAAGGTTTTCCTCTACATTCACCACCACATACTATACAAGAAAGCGAATCTTATTTAATCACAGTTACTTGTTACGAACATAGAAATCGTATCAATCTAGAACAACGTCGTCAACAATTATTAAATGAAATATTTGATAAATTCATCAATCAAGGAATTGAAATATTAGCATGGGTTGTATTACCAAATCACTATCATTTATTAGTTAAAAATGTAGAATTTAAACAACTAAGTCAAACATTTCGTTCTATTCACGGACCCCTTGCTCGTCAGTGGAATCTTGAAGAAAATACCACAGGTAAAGTCTGGTGTTCTTTTAGCGACCGCGCTATTCGTTCCGAACGTCATTACTACACAACATTGAATTATATTCACTACAATCCGGTAAAACATAATTGGGCAAAATCTCCTTATGATTGGGTTGAAAGTAGCGTTCATTGGTATTTTGAACATTATGGTAGAGAATGGTTAAGAAATTGTTGGGTGGAATATCCAGTACGGCAATATGGAAAGGGTTGGGATGATTTATAGGCTTGTAGTTGCGCTTTAGCGCCAAAGATGTTGAGTATTAAAGCGCAACTACGAACGAATAATTATTTGAATTAATTGGTTTATAGTTCGATACTTTTGGCGCTAAAGCGCAACTACTAACCTAATAAAAATTCTTTGGTTTGTAGTTCGATACTTTTGGCGCTAAAGCGCAACTACGAACGAATTACTAACCTAATAAAAACTCTTTGATAAACATCACTGTAGAATAAAATTGAAAGTCAATGTTCTTCTTTTTACTAAATCCATGACCTTCATCTTTTGCCATTAAATACCACACCGGTACGTTATTTTTTCTCACTGTTTCTACTATTTGTTCGGCTTCAATTAACGGAACTCTCGGGTCGTTTTTTCCGTGAATTACAAATAATGGAACTTTGATATTTTCTGCATTATTTGTCGGAGAAATCTTTTCTAGAAATTCCCTCATCTTCGGGTCTCTCTCATCACCATATTCCACCCTTCGTAAGTCTCTGCGATAACCTTTTGTATTTTCTAGGAAAGTTACAAAATTGGAAATCCCTACAATATCAATTGCAGCTTTGATTTTATCGCTATATTTCGTCGCTACAGCCAAAGACATGTAACCACCGTAACTTCCTCCGGTAACTAAAATTCTATCTTTATCTAATTCTGGTTGTGTTGCTACCCAATCGAGTAAAGCACCGATGTCTTTAACGGAATCTTCCCGACGAAACCCGTTATCTAATTTAGTAAATGTTTTACCGTATCCCGTCGAACCCCGGACGTTAGGAAATATAACTGCAACTCCTAATTCGTTCAGGTAATAATTATATCTTCCTAAAAAAGAAGGACGAAATTGCGATTCGGGGCCGCCGTGAATGTTAATTATCACCGGACGTTTTCCGGTAAACTTAGCGGGAGGACGATATAAAAAGCCGGAAATTGTTCTATCGTCAAAACTCTTCCACCTTACCAATTCTGCATCTGAGAAACTGCTGGTATTTATTCCTCCAGTTTCGCTTAATGTCCAGCGCTCAACTTTGTTATTACGAATATTCAAAGAATAAGCATCGGCTGTATATTTCGCTGAAATCAGTGTAAAACCTAAGTCGCGGTTGTTATTATGCCATCGAATGCCGTAAATTTGCCCGATAGGAAGTTTTGGTAAACGTTTAAAACGACGGGTAGCAGTATTTAATATATGCAATACTCCGGTTCCATCTTCATTAGTGACAAAAGCTAGAAAATTACCGTCATCCGATAAGTCAAAATCGCTCACGTCCCAACGAAACTTCTTGCTGAGATAGGTATGCTCTAAAGTATCTAGTTCAACATAAGCTAACCGGGAAAACTCGGAATCTTTATCCGTGATGACATATAAACCTTTACCATCTTTACTAAAATAACCACCGTCGTAAGAAATCTTTTCCTCACCATCCTTGGGTAATAATCGTTTTTTCTCACCCGTAGCAGTATCTACCAACCACAGATAACTTTCATTTACCGAAACATACTCTAACGCTAAATACTTATCATCATTGGGTGACCAATCCAAACCGTACCAGCCACCACCTTTATTTTGGGTTAATAATTTATTACTTGCAGGATTCTGCGGATTAATAATGTAAAAATCGGCATCATCACCCGTGCGACGAGTAGAAGTGTAAATCATTTTATCACCGCGATTAGACCAGACACCGCGACTATTTTTTGATTTACCATCAGTTAATAAAGTGGTTTCCCCGGTATCCAAATCATAGCGATAATTTTGGTTAAATTCATTACCACCAGTATCTTTACTAAAGACAAAATAATTACCTTCGGTCGGTTGAAAACTCGCACCGCGAACGGGTTCGGGAAAGAAGGTTAACTGTTGACGGGTAGCCAGGGGAGATTTAACATAATGTGTTTGTCGCGTATCTGCAAAGCGCGTGGAAATCAGCATTTCGCGCTTTGTGGGGTGCCAGCTAGAGATTCCAGCACTACGGAACTGAGTATAGCGTTCGACTTTCTGTACTATATCTGAGGGAATTGGCGGAATTCCCTCAACAACAAGATTGTCTCCAGGAGTAATCGGAGTAACAGCAGCAACCATCGGGATAGGTAGTAAGATTACTGCAAGCAGGGTAGCAAAAAATAAAGATAAAAATTTCATTTATTAATTATAGATGGGGAGTAGGGAATAGGGAGTAGGGAACAGGGAACGGGGAACAACTAACCACTAATAACCAAATCTTGATAAGATGCTCGTGGTTATGGGTTTTGAAGAGATGACAAGTCAATACGATAAGATTATTATTTTTGATTGTGACAGTACTTTGAGCAGTATTGAAGGGGTTGATGAATTAGCACGTGCTGCTGGTGAGGAAGCTACTCAAGAAATTGAGAAAATGACTGCTGAAGCTATGGAAGGGAAGATTACTTTAGAAAGTATTTTTGCAAGACGTTTAGAAATTATTCAACCTACTGCTGACTCTGTTTCGGAAGTTGGTCAGTTATATATCGATACCGTGGAACCTTCAGCGAAGCAGGTAATTGCAACTTTGAAAAATCAAGGTTGGACACCAATTATTTTGAGTGGTGGTTATCGTCAAGCAATTAAACCTTTAGCAGATTATCTTGGTGTGGAAAAAATCGAAGCTGTTGACCTTTATTTTAATCAAGATGGTAGCTATCGAGATTTTAATAGAGATTATCCCTCAACACGTAACGGTGGTAAACCCGAAGTTGTTAAAAGTTTACGAGAGAAATATTCTCCCAGCAAAATTGTAGCGATTGGTGATGGTGTCAGCGATTTAGAAAGCAAACCCGTAATTGATATGTTTATCGGTTTTGGTAGATATGCTGTGAGAGAAAAAGTTAAGCAGGAAGCAGATTATTTTATTACCGATTTACAAGAAGTTGTTTCTTTAATTGATAATTGATAATTGGTAATTGGTAATTGGTAATTGGTAATTGGTAATTGGTAATTGGTAACTGCTCGCTGTTTTTAATCTCATGAGTTTTGATAATTAGCTGGTTTACGGTTTGAGAAAAATTTAATTCGTCAGTTATTGAGCGAGGATATTATGCAGGATTCAGTTATTTATCAAGACATTTTACAGAAGGGAGAGCAAAGGGGAGAATTTCGATTTTTGAACCGGATGTTAAATCGACGTTTTGGTGAGATAGATTCATCAATAATCGAACGTATTAGAATATTATCTACCGAACAATTGGAAACTTTGGGAGAAGAATTTTTGAGTTTTTCAAATGTTTCTGATTTGGTTAATTGGCTTGAGCAAAATGCAAGCAATTCGTAGATTGAGTGATTGTAGGTTGGGTTAGGTTCGCGAAAATTTGGTTACAAACCAATAAATTAAATTTGAACCGTAACCCAACATTGATTTAGATAATCTTTTGAATGTTTTTATTCATCATAAATTTTGGTCAAAATCTAGTATTGAGTAATTTTTAATATTTTTACTTCGACCTTGTAATAAATGAATGAACTTCTTTCTAAACATTTTTATTAATCCCAATTGACTTAATACCTAATTGAATTGCATTATAAACAGTTTCATATTCTTCATTATCATTGTCTGATATTTGTTCTACTGTAAATTGTGTCCCATTAACAATAGGTTTTCCACCTTTATCAAGCATTACCCAGATTTCATCGGCTAAATCAAACTTTTTAATCGGATAACCTTCTTGAAATACAGTTGATTCTCGATATGCAACCCTACCGTCATATCTTATTAAAAGAGCTTGAGAAAATATTATAGATATTTGACTCGCTACATATTCCAAATCGTAAAAAAAATTTCTGCTATTTTCAACAACATGAAAGCATGATAAATCATCGTTTATTTTACCCAAATATAATTTTATATTAGTAGATATTTTTTGATTTATATTATCTTTAATTTGTTCAAAAGACGCTTTAAATAAAATTGCTTCAAATACAGAACTCATGTAATATTTTTTTACAAATTACATTTACCAAAATATAAATAGTAGTTAGTTGAACAATCATCGACTAACTACTAACTATTAAAATTTAATATTAAACAAAAGCAAAATCACTCGCGCTCAAATCATTAACTTGAGTATCTAAGAGTATTGTTAAATCTTGACCCAAAGCATTAATAATGGTATTACTACCATCTTGAGTCAATTTCAAATCATCAAATTCCAAAGTCGTATTCGCAAAACCAATTACGTCTTCATTTTTTATAAAATCGGTAATTGTATTCTCTTTGCTAGGTAAATCAAGGATATCCGTAACTAACCAGAATTGGTCGCTACCACTTCCTCCAGAAACTATATTATTACCTTCACCGGAACCCAAAAACAGAATATCATTTCCACTTCCAGCAATAATCTGATGTTTGCTTCCTCCGAATAAAACATCATCACCACTACCCAAATCGACCCGACTAGATTCTCCTCCAGGAGCAAAAGTAATATCTACATTATCATTACCAGCACCAGCAAATAGAATCTGATTTTCTCCTAAAAATTGTTTTTCATCAGATATTGTTGTGTCAAAAGAATCTGCTTCGGAACTACCAAATACAGTTTTTGGTAATGGTTTATCTGTGACTGGTTCCGACCTGTCTACAGTTTGAGTAACTGTACTACCGAATGATATATCAAGATTAGGCAAATTAGATTCGACATCAATATCTACGGTAATCGCATCTAAAACCTCGTCGAGATTGTATTCTATTCCAAAAGGGGTAGGAATTGCTTCGGTTAATAAAGAGTCGGCTAAATTTTTGTTCAGAACTTCCCAAAAATCGGTTTCGTTAGGGTAGTTGATCAAAAAGTTGTCAATAAAGTCGCGGATAGGAACAAAATCCGGATATTCTAAAGGATTATCTTTACCAATACCTTCCTTGTAATCCAAATCAACTGAAAGGTCTATAACTGATTGTCCTTGATGTTCAATTTCATAATCAACTATCTCGAAAGAAAAACTTTCATTGAAATTAATTTCTTCATTTTCAATAGTTCCTAACACCATGCTACTACGGGGTGTAGGAATATTCGCCGAGCCAGGTTGAATATCGATATCTACTGTAAGTGAATCTAGTATTTCGTCGAGATTATATTCTGTTCCGTCATCAACAGCTATTGGTTCGGTTAACAACTGAGTGACCAAGTTTTTATTGAGAATTTCCCAAAAGTCAGTTTCGTTAGGATATTCAACGAGAAAATTGATAATTGATTCACCGATAGGAGTAAAATCCGGATACTCAGAATTATTTATTCCTTCCTTGTAATCTAAATCAACAGACAGGTCTATAACTGCTTGTCCTTGATGTTCTATCGGAAAGTCTTTTAATTTAAAATCAATATTTTCTTCTGGTAAATTAATTTGATTTGCCACTTTTTATTCTCTCAATTCTTAGTTAATCTGCCAGTTATGCTACCAGGATTGCGATTAAATTAACTAAGTTGTCGGTAGTATTTTTTTAATTGGAAAGAATTATCGCCTATTTTTGGATTATGCAATAAAATACGGGATTCACATAATATTTATCATTTTAATAATTAATGACAATCATATATCATCGCTAGAAAAATTATTTTTAACTTATTAATTTATTTATATTAATACCGCAAAAAGTAGTTTGCAGTTTGGATTAGGTTCATAAAAAAATTACTGATAAACAAATAACTCAAGCTTGAACCGTAACCCAATATTATATTTACCTGTAAATTTTATATTCGGTTACGAAATTTTGAGAATAAAAATATGAATAACAACTTAAATTTATTTTTCCTATTTAATCTAAGTTACTAATTAATAACTGAATAAATTGTGCGTGACGGCAGTATCAATTATGCTAACCGTCACACACCCTACAATAATTTAATTCTCTATCTCCGTTTATTTTTCACCAACCAAAGCACCAACAACCCACTTCCAAATAACACCAATCCATTAGAAGATTCCGGTACGCTACTTTTTAAAGGATTACCAGGTTTAGTTAAATCTTCTTTTCCGCTTTCTAATTTTCTATCAAATCTATCTTCTGCTGCTTCTGCTTCTTTTAGTAAGCGTCTTTGTTCGTCATTAACTAACACTAACATTGAAGAATAAGGTGAAACTAATTTATATTTCTTAGATACAGCGTGAATTGAATCCAAGCTTTCTAAATTATCTAGTTTAACTTGTTTGCTCAATCCTCTTATTAATTGTCTTGCTGCTAATTGTTGAAAATTGCTTTGTTGTTTTGGTTGATTAGAATTATTCTCGGTTTTTTCCAAATACCAAGCATAACCGTCAACAACATCAATTATTGAATCTCCCAATTTATTTTTTGTCGCGATTCTTTGCATTACTTGGGATACTGTAGTCGAAACTCCACCACCGCTGTCTTGAATTGCTTTGATTATTCCATCGGTGTAGGAGAAAGGTAATTCACCATTGTGTATCATCCACAGAGGTGCGGAAGTTTTTGGAATATCTTTGTTATTTTTCGATAATTCGTAACTACCTGCATCTGTTAACAGCAATATTGCATCATAAGATTTATCACCCTGTAATTGATTGAATTGCTTCAACATTTCTGGGGTTTGCAAGCTTCCGTAAAAAGTGAATTTTTCGGGTTTGAATTTACGAATATCTTCTAAAAATTGGGGTTCTGTTCCGGAAGCGGTAATATACAAATCAGTGTCGTTTTTATTTGAATGCTTTTTCAACCATTTCAAATTTTGCGATAATTCTTTTACATGATTGCTCATGCTGCGAGATGTATCTAAAACTAAAGCAAATTTTCTATTTTCAGGTAAGGAATAATCTTTTTTAGATAAAGTTTTAGCGGAAATTTTATAGCCTTCTAATTCAATTTCGTGGGATTGTGGTTTAGATTTGCCTACTTTGATAAAATCTTCTAACCAAGCATCTTTTTCAATTTTTACATTTTTACCATTACGAATTCGTTTGGTTTTATCAGTCCAATATATATTACGCTTTTCTCCTAAAGTTGGTAAAGCTACACCTTTATCTTCAACCATGACTTTATAAGTTAACCACAGATTCATTTCTGTAGGAACTGGTGGTTGATTTTCTATTTGTTCTACATTATTACGAGGAATGGGAAAAGCTCTCAAACGATAATGTCTTGGTCCCACTTGTTCTAACAATGCTGGGTCTACAGGTCGTTCTCTTCTAACTTGTGAATTATAAACCTTTTGGGCTGCACCTCTTGGGGAAACTGTGAATTCAAACCGTTTATTTATATCGTTGGTGTCTCCCAACCACAAACCTGTAATTACTGCACTTTCGGGTAGTGAAAAGTAATAAAATATCTCTTGAACTTCTGGTGTTTGATTTTTGTACAGTTCGTAGAGTTCAACTTCAGCCCAATCACCTTGTTCTTTGACTGTAACTTGCTGGGATTCTAACCAAACTTTTCTTTCATTAATGTTTAGTAAACCAGCTTTAACTTCTTGCTGGTCAAATGTTGATTGTACAGCATGAGTAATTGCTGCTGCTTCTGCTTTCTGAATAGGTTTATCAAAAAATTCTTCGTAAAGCTTCTCTGCTTTTTTTATATCTTCTTCGGAACCGTTATATAAAAAAGGTGAAATCAAAAAATTATAAGCTGACTGTACTGAATCCGCAGCAGATTTATTTAAACCTAAAGTATCGCGATACATGACGCTAAGACTATTACTATCTTGTTTGCTGCTGAGATAGCGATAGGATGATAAATAAGCGTTGACTAAACCTGCTCGAATTTCATTTGACTTTGACAACAAAGTTTGTCTATTGCTATCTGTATTTACAGGATTATTTAATAGATAAAATGCTTGTACTTGCGGCTGTTGTTGTAGAGAAACGAATAAAATTACCGAAGCAACTAAAACTCCACTAACACCGGAAAAAGCTTTTATAACACCATATCTTTTTGCAAATTGTCGGATAAATTTTTGTCCGGAATAAATATACATTCCCGAAAGTACTGATGGCATTATTACGAATAGTATAGCACTCAAGCTAAATAATATTATAAATAAAAGGGCGTAAAATCCTCCATAATACAGAGAAGATGATAAGTCATTTATCCATTCAAATTTGAAAAATTCCTGTAGAATAAGTACGCTAAAAGGTAAAGCATAAAACAGCAGCAAAGTCCCTGCATAAACGCCAAAAAATGCCATCAAACTGTTACCAAAAATTTGCATCCACTGCAAACCTATTTTACGTCGGTCGTTATAACCCCAAAGTAAATATATAAAAAATGCTCCAATCGATAAACCCGCAGAAGCAACAATATGAATGCTCGCGGGTGTCATTTCCCTTATTAAAAATAATCTCAGCCAGCAAAGTAGAAATAATGGTGCTTCCACACCATAAAATAACCTAATTAGCTGCAAAGGTTTTTTAACAAATTTCCAAGCCCCAAGAATACTGCAAACCGTAGGAATTGCGACTAAAGCAACCAAAGTTAAAGAGAATTCTATCGGAATTTCACCTTGAATCGTTGCAGTAAATAACGGTATAGCAACAAAAGGTAATATCCCAAAATATACTAGCGCTAAAAAAGCTAAATTCCACAGCCAAAATATAGCTTGAAAAATTACATTCCAAAAAGTTTTCACAAAAAACCCTCCATCCCAGAAATTTGTGTAGCCGATAATATATCTACACGGTCTAGTTGATAGGTTTATGATTTAAATTGGTAAATAAATCTAGATTTTTGTAAAGTTAACGTAAAGATAAAGAAAAACTGGGAAGGGTAGAAACAACCAATTACCAATTACCAATTATCTTCCTCTATCCCTCTCGATATCATGAATAACAGTTTCGATATACCATTCTTCTGACATACCGGGATAATAATATCTTGCTTGCTCAATTAATCTTTCAGCAATTTCCCATTGTCCACCAACCAATCTCGTCAATCGATAGCGCAATCTTTCATAATTGCTTTGCTGGTTAATTTCAGGAGCGGGAGCATTAATTTTTTTCAAACTTGCTAAAGCTTGTTGATATTTATCCCATTTTTCCTTTTCGCAATAAATGCTAGCTGCTCTCTGCAAATCACTAATTGCTTGAGGAATTTCTTCCATTTTAATATTACATAAACCGCGATGATAAAAAGCTGAAGCACTGCTTGAATTAATTTCTAATGCTTGACTATAATCTTCAATTGCACCTAAATAATGACCTATCGCTTGATAAGCATTTCCTCTAGCAACATAAATTAAATCATCTTCTGGTTGCAATTTTAATGCTTGATTAAAATCAGCAATTGCTCCTTGATTATCGCTCAATTCCAAACGGACTCTACCGCGATTGCGATAAACTAAAGCATCATTAAAGCCTAAATTCAAAGCTGTATTAAACTCGGTTATTGCTTGTTGATATTTTCCCTGCTTAAAATATATAACTCCCCGACAGCAATAAGCTTTTCCATCTTGAGAATCCGCTCTCAATACCCAATCTAAATCTTCCATCGCTTCGCGAGTGTTTCCCCGCTCGGCTTTCTCTAACAAAGTGGTAAAATAATCTTTCTCTGTGATTAATTTCGGAGTTTGAGAAACTGATTTTTCTACAAAAACCTCTTGCTTGCGTGGTTGTAACTGCTTCACCTTCTCCAAACACAGCTTCGCATTTTCCGCATCCTTCTGTTCCAAATATAACTCAGCAGCCTGCTTAAAATTTGCGATCGCACTTTCAATATTCCCCAATTTACGCTCTATCACACCTCGTAAATTGTAAGCACCAGCTTTATAATGATTAAGCTCAATAACTTTATTTACATCTTTCAAAGCACCCGGTAAATTCTTCAACGTTAACCGAGCCAAACCACGACTATAATAAGCTTCTACATTATAAGAATCCCGCTTCAAAACCTCATCATAATCAAAAACAGCTTGAGCAGCATGTCCCAAATCGTAGTATGCTAAACCTCGTTGATAATAAGCCACGATAAATTCAGGATTAGCTTGCAACGCTTTGTTAAATTCCTCAATAGCGCCAGTATAATCCTTCTGCTTTAGCTTTTCCAATCCCTTATCAAAAAACTCTTGTCCCATCACAAAACTCGTTAACCCAACTCATAATTTCATAATTTATAGATACCTATCGTAACCGAGAAATTCGGATAAAGTAGATGTCACGGATAACAAAATAATGAGAGTTATTAAGTAACAAGTTATGAGCAACAATCCAAAATCTAAAATCCAAAATCCCAATGTCTGACTTTATCTACCGTTACCCAACTTTATATCCAGGAACTTTAGTAAAACGCTATAAGCGATTTTTTGCAGATGTAAAACTTGATTCTGGAGAAATTATTACAGCACACTGTCCAAATACTGGCCCGATGAAAGGAGTATATATCCCCGGAAACCCAGTACAAGTATCAAAATCAGACAATCCCAAACGTAAATTAGCTTACACCTGGGAAATGATTCAATTACACGATAACGAACCGACTTGGGTTGGTGTAAATACAGGATTACCAAATAAAATTATCAAAATCGCTCTTCAAAAACATATTTTTCCAGAATTAGGAAAATACGATGAAGTTAAAAGCGAAGTTGTTTACGGACAAGACAAAAAAAGCCGAGTGGATTTCTATTTACCTCCCCCGGAACAAACAACTGATTTATCAAATCAACTTCCCTTAAATGAAACAGTAGTTGAAAAAGAAAGTAATAATATCGGGATAAAGAATAAAATATTACCAAAAGAAGATAATCGTGCAATCTATTTAGAAGTTAAAAATACAACATGGACAGATAAAAGATTAGCTTTATTTCCCGACACAGAAACCACGAGAGGACAAAAGCACATACGGGAATTAATGGCTCTTTTGCCCGAAACTCGTGGAGTAATGCTGTATTTTATCAATCGTAGCGATTGCACTCATTTTGCGCCCGGAGATAATGCCGACCCCGTATATGGTAAATTGTTACGTCAAGCTGTATCTATGGGATTAGAAGTATTACCCTGTCGTTTTGAAACCACACCCGGAGGAGTGAAGTATTTAGGGTTAGCAGAATTGCAGCTTTAAACAGTGAATAGTTAGGAACTGAAGGTTTTTCTAACTGGTAACTGTTCACTGATAACTGATAACTGATAACTGTTTAAGCAAAATCATTAGCAGAAAGGCTACTTGCTTCGATTCCGGTTAATATGGCTAAGGTTTCATCGTGATGAATAATTATGGTGTCGTTGTAACCGTTACCGGAACCTTGGACAGCGGTGATATTTTGAATATTCAAACCTGTAGATAAAACCAGAGAATCTTCACCAATTATAAAATCGGTAATTCTATCAATTCCTTCTCCCGAGTTTAAGACAAATGTGTCACTACTACCACCACCGGTTAATGTATCGTCACCACCACCACCTTGAATAGTATTAACACCACTGTTACCTATTAGTACATCATCGTAGTTTGAACCGATAATATTCTCAATATTGCTCAGACTATCTTGAGGATTAATTTGAGGAATGTTTTGATCCAGAATAGCGTCATACCAAGTATCAGCAATTTTGCTATAACCTTCTACAGTCGGATGAACTCTATCCTGTAAATCATCTGGTGTTAACTCACTGTAAATATCGACGAAACTTACATTTTTCCCTTGTTCTGCTTTACTAGCAACAATCCCTGGTATATGCGAATTAAATTCTATAACCTCTTGCTTTTGCTCCTCTGT
Source organism: Calothrix parasitica NIES-267 (assembly GCF_002368095.1). Lineage (GTDB taxonomy): Bacteria > Cyanobacteriota > Cyanobacteriia > Cyanobacteriales > Nostocaceae > Rivularia > Rivularia parasitica. Next base: position 1,104,973 of record NZ_AP018227.1, read on the forward strand.
TCTACTAATTGGTGGAATAGAACTTACCAAAAGCTGAGTATTTGGTAATTGATTGGTAATTTTGTCGATTAGATTGTTAAGACGACTGGGTGCTTGACTGATATTGTCATCTCGAAGTATGTCGTTAGTACCGATTTCTAACAGCACCATATCTGGTTGAGCATCATTCAACCAACCATCTACAGCACTGTCAATATCACGTATTCTCCATCCACTAAATCCAGCATTATCTCTATCGAAACCTTGTGGACCGGTAGCGTGAGGTCCAACAAAATCTACATTGCTGTTACTATTCTCAAATAATTCCCATAAATCATCGCGGTAAGCACCTAAATCCCAACTTCCCCAACCTTCTGTATTAGAATCACCCAAAGGCATTATTTTAAATGGTTCCATGGAAGAGTTTGTGGAATTATGAGTCACTTTACCAGAATTCAAATCTGCAACAATACTATAATTAGCTGCATTGTAGGAAATAGTATCTGTTCCGCTATCACCATAAAACGAATTATTACCCGTACCACCATAAATTAAATTATTGCTATTTACAGAAGAAACAGGAACTAACTCTAAATAATTGATATTAAAAATACTCCCGACCATATCGAGACGCATTTCATAACTACCAGCAGTTAAAGAAAAAGTTTGATTGGACTCGACATTTTGCCAATTCCACCATCCACCAGTATTCCCGACATCAAAATATGTCTGTTCTCCTGCAAAAGTAGCTTTGAAACTGTGGTTTCCGTCCACAGCAGAACCCATACGCGAAACTAAGCGATATTCTCCCGATGTCGGAACGGTGAAATCATAATTTAACCATTCACCTGATTCAATCCACCCAAGAGAATAACCACCATCAACATCGTGACTAAATTCAATATCAACATTATCAAAGCGGTAATCTCCACCACTATTACCAACAGTGTTATCGATACCATCTTTATAATCTTCCGCTTCAATGCGAATTGAACTCATATTTCCCCTAAAATGCAATACTTATTCTTTTTACAGCAAAATCCTGGAGAATAGACCATCAAAGCATAAAAAATCATCAAAATGGGATTAACTATAATTATTCTGCAAGAATTAGCTGACTTTTATCAATATATACAGTAATTTCAAACTAAATACTAAATAAAAAATATTGCTAACTATACTTATCTATATTTTTGTAGATAGGTATAGTAGCAAGGATTAGTTACAATACTGCTCGGTTAAGAAATTCAAAATTTTTTAGATCCCCCAAACCCCCTTAAAAAGGGGGCTTAATTCCCTCCTTTTTAAGGAGGGTTAGGGAGGATCTAGCCTTAACCGACAAGTATTGGGATTAGTTACAAGTATAAAATATAAATTACATTTGGATAGATGTAGTATTATTCAGCTTGTCGTTTTGCAATACACATTAAAGATAAAGACAATGCAAGTCTACTACTCCCACAAGCCAAAATTGCTGGTTGAGGGAAGGGGAGCAGGGGGAGAAGAAACTTCTCTTTTTATTATCACGGTAAACCCTGCAAAGTTTGTTTGGCTAGCCACTAGTTAATTTTTCTCTTTAGATGGTTACCCTGAAACTTTTATTAAAACAGACAACTATCTGCTTCAATTACCATCCATAAAAGTTATGCAATATTAATCCATACTAATTAATACGTCTAGCAATACACATTATCGATTGTGCTGCTTCAGGTGTATCGGGATTAATACCTGATAACCGTTGACTTAATCTCAATCTCCAAGAATTCCGACCATTTTTACCTTCGAGTACCTCAGCACCCAAATCATGAGAGTGAGGATACAATTTTATGTCAAAACCTAATGGTTCCAAAGCTTTATAATACACATCTTTGGTAATTCCATCTCCAGGTCTTTGGTTTTGAACCTCGGTTTTCCAACGAGCTTGTCTTTTATCGTAGGGGATAAAGTGCTTACTTCTAAGTAAACGATACAGAGGATATCGAATATCCCGTAGGAATAAACCTACTCCTTTCAAATTCCAAGCTGTACGCTGGGGATCTTGGTCGGTAAACAACAATCCACCGGGACGTACTAAACGAGCAGCTTCAGTCAAAATTCTACCCATATCATCACAATGATGAACCGTAGCATTGGCAACAACTATGTCTGCAAATCCATCTACAAATGGTAGATGATGAGCATCAGTCAAAATTGGTGTATAGCCAATTTCACTAGCCATTTTTAAAGCACTTCGAGAGACATCGACACCAATTAATAGCTTAGGTTTACCACCCACGGTTGCATAAACATTACCTGGACCGCAACCGATATCAACTATGATTTTGTCATCCCAACTACCCATTACAGCTTTCCACCGCTCCTGAAAAGGTTCGCTGCGATGACTAGTCTCTAAATATTCTTGTCCCCATTTGGGATGTCCGAAAAAGTAGCTGTTAGCCTGCATACCTTTTGTAAAAACTGGGATTGGACAGATTGGAAAATCTTCTATTTCCCAATCTACAATCGCACGGGAAGCTAGATAAGGTTTCAACCGCGAGTACGCAGAACCTTCCATTCTTTCTCCTTAACTGTTTTATGAAAGTAGGTATAAACTATTACAATTATTGCTACTGCTTTATAATATCAATATTTCTATTTTTATTTAGTATGATTATAATTATTTGGTGGTAAAAGATAAAAAGAGTTCATAAAGGTATTTCTATTTATATCTTAGTAAATTTAATTTTTTTTTGAGTCTTTTTTACTAGATAAAAGCATTTTAATTTTGAAACTATAATTAAGCAAAATATTGCAAAATATGCTGCGAACAAATATTATATTTATTTTTAATGTACTAAAAATTTTTAAAATTACTCATGAAGTAAAATTATCATCAAAAGTTTATAGTTTACTTACTTGCAAATTAGCTTAAATCCGGAAAATTGCTATCTTAATTATATATTTATTATAGAATTAATTGTCAAACAATATAATTAACAAGATATTAAACGATTGTTTATCGGTATTCAAAAATATTAACAGGACTTACGCAACTGGCATATTTTTCTCGTAGGGTGCTGTGACACTTCTACTATTTCTAAACGTAGTAATAACCTTTATAGTGTCACGCACCACCCGTTACTTGTGACAATTGCGTAAGTCCTAATTAATTTTAATGATTGTCAAATACTAAATTAGTAGCTTTAACATGCCTATGTTAAACAAGTTTTAATATTGTTAGCGGTTATTTTCAATGGAATATCCGACGTAGGATAGAAAGTAATTACAAAATTTTCATCTCTAAGAAAGAAGTCAAAAGAGGGAGACTTGCATTAGAACTTATAAACAGTCTATGCCCCTTCATTGTGCGGAGACTAATTGCAAACCGTATATACAAAGTAAAATTTTATGAACATACAACCAGAAATCACCTATCGTGGTGTAGAAAAAACAGAAGCAATAGATTCATTAGTAAATTCCAAGATTGTTAAGCTAGAAAGATTTTGCGACCATATCAATAGTTGTCGCGTAGCTATTGAAAAAGCACACGACCATCCGAGTAGCGGTTCTCCTTATCGAGTGCGTTTAGATGTTACCGTATCACCATCCCACGAATTAGCAGTAGACCGTAGCCCCGATACTGGAACTCAGTACGAACCGATAGAAGCAGTAATCCGTCATGCTTTCGACTCTATGGAACGTCAATTAAAAGAACTTAATGAGCGACAGCGAGGTGAATAGGACTCTGAGAGTTTCTAGTAGAGTGTAACTGCTCAGAATTGCCAACGCACTCGGGCTGAGGTAATTCCAGAGATGGGGGTTCGCAACCCCCGATAATGTTGATGTCAAGCAACGAACAAACTCTCAGAAATGATACCGATTAAAATTCTTCTCCTTCTCCTCATCTTTTACCAGATTTTTGATAACATCAACATACCCGTTTCTTAACAGAAAAATTGAGATGAGCAAAGGCACGTTATTTGATAAAGTTTGGGATTTACATACAGTTGGGACTCTTGCTTCTGGGCAGACGCAACTATTTATCGGACTGCACCTAATTCATGAAGTAACAAGTCCTCAAGCCTTTGCTATGCTTAGGGAACGGGGTTTAAAAGTATTGTTCCCGCAGCGCACGGTGGCAACTGTTGACCATATTGTACCTACTGAGAATCAAGCCCGTCCTTTTGTCGATACTTTGGCAGAAGAAATGATGCAAGCGCTTGAAACAAATTGTCAAGAAAATGGCATAACTTTTTACAACATTGGTACGGGAAATCAAGGAATTGTTCACGTAATTGCTCCCGAACAAGGACTTACCCAACCGGGAATGACCATTGCTTGTGGTGATAGTCACACTTCAACTCACGGTGCTTTTGGTGCGATCGCCTTTGGGATTGGTACTTCTCAAGTGCGGGATGTGTTAGCTTCGCAAACCCTTGCCCTATCTAAGTTAAAAGTCCGTAAAATCGAAGTCAACGGTACTCTAAAACCGGGTGTTTACGCTAAAGATGTAGTTTTACACATTATCCGTACACTTGGAGTGAAAGGTGGTGTCGGATATGCTTATGAATACGCAGGTACAACCTTTGAACAAATGAATATGGAAGAACGGATGACCGCTTGCAACATGTCCATCGAAGGTGGTGCGAGATGCGGTTACGTTAATCCCGATAAAGTTACTTATGAATACCTCAAAGGTAAAGACTTTGCACCCAAAGGAGAAGATTGGGACAAAGCCGTTGCTTGGTGGGAATCCATCCGTAGTGATGCGGATGCAGAATATGATGATGTCGTAGTCTTTGATGCCGCAGATATTCCGCCTACCGTTACTTGGGGAATCACCCCCGGACAAGGTATAGGAATTAATCAAGCCGTACCAAAACCTGAAGAATTACCTTCAGAAGACCGAGTTATAGCCGAAGAAGCATATAGCTACATGGATTTAGCACCCGGTAATCCCATCGAAGGTACTAAGATAGACGTTTGCTTTATTGGTAGCTGCACCAACGGAAGAATCAGCGACCTCCGCGAAGCCGCGAAAATCGCGAAAGGAAATCATGTAGCAAAAGGAATCAAAGCCTTTGTGGTTCCAGGTTCCGAAAGAGTTAAAAAAGAAGCCGAAGCAGAAGGTTTAGATAAAATTTTTGAAGCAGCGGGATTTGAATGGAGAGAACCCGGATGTTCCATGTGCTTAGCAATGAACCCCGATAAATTGCAGGGAAGACAAATCAGCGCTTCCTCCTCCAACCGCAACTTTAAAGGAAGACAAGGTTCTGCTTCCGGACGTACATTATTAATGAGTCCCGCTATGGTCGCTGCTGCTGCGATTAAAGGTACCGTTGCAGACGTGAGAGAGTTGATAAAGAGTTAGGAGTTAGGAGTTAGGAGTTAGGAATTAAAAGTTTCCTCCCATCTCTCCTTCTCTCCCCCCTCTTCCCCATCTTCCCACTCTTCCCCCTCCCAATTCCCAATTCCCAATTCCCAATCCCCAAAATTAATATGAGTGTAGTTAAAACAGTTTCCGGAAATGGTATTCCTTTAGTCGGTAACGACATTGATACAGATAGAATAATTCCAGCACGGTTTTTACGTTGCGTTACCTTCGATGGTTTGGGAGAACATGCTTTTGCAGATGATAGAAAAGGACTTGAAGGTAAACATTCCTTCGACCAACCCCAGTATCAAAATGCAAGTATCTTAGTAGTAAATCGTAATTTCGGCTGTGGTTCATCCAGAGAACATGCACCCCAAGCGCTTGCTAAATGGGGAATTAAAGCTGTTGTTGGTGAAAGTTTTGCCGAAATATTTTTTGGTAATTGTGTAGCGATAGGTGTTCCTTGCGTTACCGCTGATTCCGAGACGGTTCAAAAATTGCAAAAGACTTTAACAGATAATCCTCAAGCCAATATCACTGTTGATTTGGAAGCAATGAAAGTTGAATGCGGTGATTTTTCAGCATCGGTAAATATGGTTGAAGGTGCAAAAAACATGTTTGTTTCTGGTACTTGGGATGCTTGCGGACAATTGGTAAGTAATGCAGAAAAAGTTAAGGAAACTGCTGCTAAGTTACCTTATGTTAGTTGGAATGCAGCTTAATTAGTAGTACTATCCCAATCTTGAGGTGAGAATTAAAAAAAAGCCCGGTTTTTTTTGAATAAACCGGGCTTTTTCGTGTTTGAATATTTTTACTATTTATATTTTTTGAACGCAAAGTAGCGCAAAGGAAAACGCAGAGAGTCGCAGAGTTTTTCATGTTTATAAGTTAAATCATGATGATGCTGAATTAAGAGATTTTAAGGGTAAATCCTGATGAGTTAATTAAGAAGTACCTGTTATAGTAAAAAGAATATTCGATTTATAATTGATTGTTTTTAGTCTTTAAAAGCAGTTATTTTTTAAATATATAAATATAAAATTCAAATGTCTACCAATAATAAATTACCGCTCGGCTATACCATTCGTGTAGCTCGTAGTTCTGATATATTCAAAATTAATATTTTAATGACTGAAGAAGCATTAAAAGGGGGAATTAAAATATTAATTATAATTTCGTTTTTTCTATGTACATTTATGTTTTGTGTAGGGGTTTGGGATATTCCTTCAATAATTATATTTTTAACTTCGACACTATTAATATTTAGCGCTACATCTTTTATTTTATACATTATAAATTATTTAATTTGGAATCAAATTCTCAACAAGAGAGAATGTTTAATTATTTGTTTCAAAAATCAAGCTTGCGGATTTATAATTGCATCAATATATCATGATTTCTCATATATTAGATTATTATTTATTGGTAGTAGCTACCGTAGAAAAGGTCTAGCGAGATGTTTAATGCAGAACGCTTTTAATCATTTAAGATATCCAATTTATTTAATAAGCATGCCAAAAAAATATTTGTTTGAATTCTATACCAGTTTAGGATTTATTTTTATCAAAAAGAATCAATTACCTAAAGAATTGAAGAAGCATACGAGTAACATTGTAAGAATATTTCCTATGGTTGTGGAAGAAAGATAATAGGGCTAATTAAAAATCACCAACTCCTATAGCAATTCTACATCAGTCGTGAGAAAGATAAGTGTCAGAAACCTGGTTTTTCAGAAAAACCGGGTTTCTCAAATCTCACAAATGATTTAGGAATGCCATAACACCAATTTTTAGTCATTTTAAATAATATATATGTCTACCAATAATAAATTACCGTTAGGCTATACCATTCGTGTAGCTCACCATTCTGATATATCAAGAATTCTCTGTTTCTATACTCAGGAAATATATAAAAAACGAACTACGAGATTAACGATAATTTACTTTTTTTTACTTACTACTATTCCATACGTTTTACTAGTTTTATATACTCGCTCATATTTAACAGCTAGTATTTCAATATTATTTAGTGCTGTTTTAAATTCAATATCATACATTTTAATTTACTCATATTGGAATAAAGCTATTACTAATAGAGACTGTTTAATCATTTTTAATAAATCCAAAATATGTGCAATTATGGTGGCAACTAGTTATAATAATTATTCATACATAAAAGAAGTTTTTGTTGCTAGTTGCTATCGCAGGAAAGGCTTAGCAACTTATTTAATGCAGACAGCTTTGGACAAATTGAATTATCCAATTTATTTATTAAGTATATCAAAAAAACATCTGTTTGATTTTTATAAAAGTTTAGGTTTTATATTTGCTGATAGTAATAAACTACCTGCTGAAATAAAAAGTGATTTGGATATGTATAATCAAACAATTAAACTCCGACCGATGATTATGACAAGTCAGTTATAATTATGTAAATAAGAATATGGGTTAAAGCGTAGTTTACCAATATTTTGAAAAAGTTCTAATTAAACAAGGCATTTTAATTTTACAATTACCAATGCTCTGTCCTGAAAAGTTTCTCTTGGGGGAAACCAACGTTGCTCTACTTGGGGAGACCCCAAGACCGCACTTTCCCCAATCCCCAAATCCCTAATTTAACAATGATTTCAATCCCTCAATCCGAACCACCTCTTCCTCCGAAAGAAATTCTCCCCACAATGTATGATTTACCTAGTGAGAAAGATGATTTTCACTTTTTACAACGTTTATTGTTGTTTTTAACATTTCTTCCCGTAAATTGGAATCAAGAACAAGTTTATAGCGCTGCCGACCTCAACTTATATTATGATGTCCGACATCCTCAGTGGTACAAGCGTCCCGATTGGTTTGGTGTGGTTGGTGTACCAAAGCTGTATGAAGAACGCGATTTACGTTTGAGTTATGTAACTTGGCAGGAGGGTGTAAATCCTTTTGTTGTCGTAGAATTGTTATCTCCCGGTACTGAAGAAGAAGATTTAGGAGAGACGGAAAGTCAAAGGAATAAACCACCTACACAGTGGAAAGTTTACGAACAAATTTTACGAATTCCTTATTACATCGTATTCAGTCGCTACACCAATGAAATACAAGCTTTTCATTTAGTTGGTGGACGTTATCAAGCGGTAGATATTACTCAAGGAACTGTACCGATACCGGAATTAGGATTGAGTTTGGGATTGTGGGAGGGTTCGTTTCGCAATATCAATCGATTGTGGCTGCGATGGTTTACTTTGGAAGGGGGATTAATTCAAGTACCTGAAGAACAAGCGGAAGCAGCACAAAGAAAGATTGATAAATTAGCCGAAAAATTGCGTGAGTTGGGGGTTAATCCCGATGAGTTGGATTAGTTATTGCTTGTTCTCTATCAGGAATATAAATTTACTATCGCATTCTCGTAGCGCTCCATCACCACATTACGACGAACTTTCAATGTTTGAGTTAATAAACCATTTTCGATGGTAAAAGGTTCGGGGATTAATTCAAAAACAATAATTTCATCATCCCGACGATATCCAGGACGATTACGAACTTCCCGATTTAATTCTTCTCGGAATAGGTCGCGAATTATTTGATTGTTCAAATTAGCATTGATATCGGAATTAGCAATAGATGAACTTTGATTTAACACCCACGCTTCTAAAGCTTCAAAATTGGGAACAATTAAAGCACCTAATGATTTTTTATCCTGTCCCACAATCATAATTTGGTCGATAAAATCACTTCGCAGACAAGCACTTTCGATTGGTTGCGGTTCGATATTTTCTCCGTTTGTCAGGACAATCGTATCTTTTACTCTACCTGTTATTACTATTTGATTTTCTGTGGTTAACCAGCCAATATCACCCGTATTAAACCATCCTTCGGAATCAATGGCTTTTCGAGTAGCTTCGGGATTTAAATAATACCCCTGCATTAACTGTTCTCCCCTAGCCATTAATAAACCTTTTGCATTATTAGGTAGGGTTTGTCCGGTTTCTAAATCCACAATTTTGATTTCGGTTCCAGGAATCGGTTTACCCGAACTACCTCGCAAATTTCGGTAATATCGACGTGCGGAAAGTACGGGAGATGTTTCTGTAAGTCCGTAACCAACTAATATTTCAATCCCCGCTATTTCAAAAAAATCTTCTAAATGTTTTGCAAGAGAACCACCACCACATATTAATTGCTTTACATTACCTCCTGTTGCCTGTTGAATCTTTTTATAGACAATATTTTCTCCCAGAAACTGTAACGGTGCTAGTAATATAGTTGTTTTCCAAGCATTAATAATTTCAGATGAAGTGGGATTTAAATTTTCTAAATCTAGCTTTTTCCAAGTACGGACAGCTTTGGTATATCTCCCACTTACTTTGAGGAAATTATTAATTAATTTTTGCATTCGTGGTGATTTATCGCGGAATGATTTCTGAATTCCTTCATAAATTGATTCCCAAAGTCGGGGAACTCCGATAACATAGTGGGGTTTGTATTGCTGCAAATCTTGTTTGAGATAACGACGATTTGTATAAACTTGGGTACATCCCTGAGAAAGCGTATAATACTCTCCCGCTCGCCCAAAACTATGCCAAGTAGGTAATATACTCAGGGTTTTATCACCAACACTGGGTTGAATAATTGCAGTTATAGTACTAATTTGGTGAATAAAATTACTGTGGCTGAGCATCACACCTTTAGGCTTTCCAGTAGTTCCAGATGTGTAAATTAAGGTAGCTAATTTCTGCGGGTTGCTCTCTACGGACTGGAATTTAAAATTAGTTGCTAGTTGAATTAATTGGGAAAAATTAATTATTCTTATATCTGTTTGGCTATCTTGAATATTTTTATTTTCGTTCGGTTCTTCGTCAAATAATAAAACTATCCACTGCAATGATATTTTTGAGGACTTGTTGTATATTTCCGGCGCAAGTTTATTCAGAGTTTTGATATTTTCTACGACTAAACCAATACTGCCACTATGTTCCAAAATATATAACAATTCTTCTCTATCTGCCGATGAAGAACGTACTGCATTTGCCGCACCAGCCATGATGATTCCTTGGTCTGCTATCATCCAACGATGACTATTATCGGCAAATAAAGCAACTCTTGGGGGTATATTTTCCTCGGCATTTTGAGGTATACCCAAAGCTTGAATGGCCGCCGCAAATTGTTGGATTTGATAGTGCAGTTGCGAGTAAGTTAGAGTCGTAGATGGTTTACTATGGGGGTCAATTAAGGCAGTAGCATCACCAAATTTATTCGCAGCTATTTCCCATATTTCCGATAATGATTTTATCTCGCTGTAATCAACCAAACCTGTCATTTGATATTGTTCTATGGCCGAAAAATTATATTTACTCATCTTGTTTTAGATACAAATAAAGGTAATATTTAAATAATTTTCGGCGTTGCTGATTAAAAGTATGATTTGCCCCCAACCCCAATTATGGGGGAGAAATGTAATTTAAAGTCCTCCAATATTAGGGGATTTAAGGGGCTGACTCTCACGAGTAAAAATAAATTCATACCTCAATATACCTAACCCCATGCTGTGCGCTTCAGCAACGCCTAATTTCTATCTATTTTTCTATTTTTGCATGCTTATATAGTCAAATTTTAATTTGTAGTCCCGGAAAATATTCAAAATGCACGGAATAAGCTATCAATAATTAATACAGGTTTATTAATTATTCGCTCTACGCAAAAGCATGTTTAATTTTATACTTTTGTACTAAATTGAATATTAAAAATTTAACATTAATTATTGACTAAGAGAATATAAGATGCTTATCACATTATCTTTATCTTAATTTGCCTAATTTATTGTACTATTTATCTAATTATTTGATAATTATTTTCTTGGGTAGAGATATTTGAAAAGTAGCAATGTATATAGTTGATGGTAACTATAAGAATTTCTATGAGATTTATAGAGCTACGTAAAAAGGGGCGTACTGATTGATTATTGTTTTCATGATGATTGCGTGGAAATATAATTTTAACTTTGCATTAATTAGTTTCAATTAATTTCAATTTAATTTTAGGTTGTCTATCATGGATAAGATTAAATACTTTGATTTTCCCAAAAATGAAAAATTATTTGGACTTAAACCTGAAGCAGGAAGGTGGCTTTTTATTCCTCTTGGTTTGATTGTTTTACTATGTTTGGGAACGGTTTATTCCTGGAGTATTTTTAGTACTCCTTTTGAAACTGCACTACAAGCAAAACCGGGAACAATCCTACTACCTTTTATGGTGTTGGGGATAATGTTTACCTTAGTAATGCCGATTAGTGGATTATATATTTATCGATTGAGTCCCCGGATTATGACCGCGACTGGTGGGATTATTGTAGGAATTGGTTATTTTCTTTCGAGTATTGCTCCAAATTTACCTTTTCTAATTATTAGTTATGGTCTAGTTGCGGGAATTGGAGTTGGTATTGTTTATGGTGTTCCCCTTGCGGTTGCAGCTCGCTGGTTTCCCGAACGTAAGGGTTTTGCTGTGGGTCTGACGGTTGTTGGTTTTGGGCTTTCACCTTTGGTAACTGCTCCTCTAGCAATTAATTTAATCAAAGCCTTTGGAATTAGAAATACCTTCGTGATTTTAGGTATTGCATTTACATTTATCATATTGGCGATCGCACAAGTTTTAAAAATGCCTCCCCAGCGTTGGGTACCTGATGGCTATAATCCCGAAACAACTATTCCCAATCAGATTCAGGGTAATTCTCAAAATAATCCCATCAAGTTACCAGCCGATTTACCAATGGTACAAACCCAATCATTTTATGGGTTATGGATTTGTTATAGTGTCGGTACTTTTGTGGGACTTACAGCAATTGCGACCACAGCACAGGTAGGAAAAGAAATTGTCGGACTTCAACCAGAGCAATTAGGTTTTGCAGTTCCTCTCTTTGCAGCTTTTAATGGTATTGGTCGTCCTTTATTTGGTTGGTTAAATGACCGTTTAAAACCCAAATGGACCATTATTATTATCAATATATTGATTCTAGCCGCATCTGTAATTATGTGGAATACCAGCCAAGGACAATTAATTAATTTCCTTGTTGCTTATTCCATATTTTGGTTGTGCTTGGGTGCTTGGTTAGCTGTAGCTCCCGCAGCAACTTTATCATTTTTTGGATTAAATAATTATCCCAGTAATTATGGTTTGATGTTTACTTCCTTTGGTTTGGGTGGTTTAACAGGTATTTTTACGATTGCAGCCATCAAAGGAATCACCGGGAGTTACACACCATTTTTCTACGTTACGGCAATAATCGCTTGTATCGCCATCATTGCAGCAAGTTTATTTCTCAACCGTCCCCACAAAACTGCAATAGCAGATTTTTTATTCAAATATTTCATTAGTCCCATTACTTCCCCGCTATTGTCCTTTGTAGAATTTTGGCTTGGTTCTGCAATCCCTAAAAAAAGCAATTAAAGAACAATATATATCAAGCAAAAATCGTGCTACCATTCAATGTCGTGGTAGCACGATTTATTATAGGCAGTTTAAGAGTAAGTAAATCAAAAATTAATTACCCTTGAAAGTTTATTGAATTGCAATTAATATTACCAGTATTTAAAGTATAATTCGTAATTTTATTTACAGCATTTAGCATGTAAATTAAGTTCCTAGTTAAATACTAAAACTTTTATGCTACAAGCATCTGTGCCAGTGCAAATTGACTTCTTTAAAACGGAAAAATATATATATTCGCGAACGGTCTGTAAAATTGGAGAGCGATGAAAAAACCCGTTTATTCGATATTAGAACAAAAATATCGTCGCATCCAAAAAGAATTAATGATTGGAACATTATCTCTTTGTGGAGTTTTGTTGACGGGAACTTTATGGTATAGATTCGTAGAAGGTTGGACTTGGGAAGACGCTACCTACATGACGTTTGTTACCCTATCAACCGTCGGCTATGGAGAAACTCGACCTTTGGGAAGCCGAGGAAGATTATTCACTATAGCCTTGATTTTAATGGGAATAGTCACCATTGGTTATATTGTGAATCGATTTACAGAAGCCGTAATCCAAGGATATTTTCAAGAAGGCATTCGACTCAGACAACAACGGCGAACAATGGAATCATTATCAAGACATTATATTATTTGCGGATTTAGTCGTACAGGTCGGCAAATCGCTCAAGAATTTGAAGCAGAAGGTGTACGTTTTATAATTGTTGATTCAGAAGTAGACACTGTAAGAGCAGCCCAAGAAGAAGGTTATACCATATATCAAGGTGATGCAACTTTAGATGAAACGCTGATGCGCGTGGGAATAGATAGAGCTGCTTGTATTGTCGCCGCACTACCATCGGATGCTGAGAATTTATACGTCGTTTTGTCAGCAAAAACACTTAGCCCCAGAATTAGAGCGATTGCCCGAGCGAGTACGGAAGAAGCAGTGCTAAAACTTCAGCGAGGTGGTGCTGACGCAGTAGTTTCACCATACATTACTGGCGGTAGAAGAATGGCCGCTGCTGCTTTAAGACCCCAAGTAATGGACTTCGTAGACGGTATTATATCGGGAATAGACCGCGAATTATACATGGAAGAAGTATTGATTGACTATAAATCTTGTCCCTTCGTCGGTCAAACATTAGGAGAAGCTAGACTAAGAGCCAAAACCGGAGCATTAATACTAGCCATTCGTCGTTCTAGTGGAGAACTAATCGGTGGTCCGACAGCAGATACTATTCTCATGACAGGAGACGTAATGATAAGCATGGGAACAGCCGAACAGCTACGCGAACTTAACAAAATACTGGGGCCAATCGATTCTAAATCACTGCGTAAACCCAAGAAGAATTAGAGGGGGAAGAGAGGGAAGAGGGGTAAGAGGGGGGAGATGGGGAGATGGGGAAATGGGAGTTAAATATTGGTAATTGGTAATAGATAAATGATAACTGTTCACTGATAACTGTTAACTGATAACTGTTAACTGTTAACTGACTTTTTCCCATCCGTGTAAAATAGCGTTGCTTTGCATTGCTTGAGCAATGATGATTTTTGGTGCTGCTGATATTAAAATACTTGGATAAACTGCGGTTCCCCATTCTGGATGAATTAATACACGACATTTATTGCAAATCATTGGGTATTTTAGTAATGCTTTAACTGCTGCTGTGTCGTCATGGGAAATTTGTCCGGGACGAGATAGCAATGGGTATCCTGTACGGGGGTCTATTAGGTCTGTAGGGTATTTTTTGTCTTTTAAATCGAATGCAACATCGCAAGCAAATTTCATAAATTTTGCTCGTAACCGCTGTTTTTCTACTTCTATTTTGGGTGAACTTTCTGTAAGTGCAAACCGAGATTGTTGTAAAACAATCGCAACCGACATTCTTAACTTACTATCCCAATCTGGTAATATCCGTTGGCAGTTATCACGGATATAACGGGTAGGGGAATGAATTGAAATTTGAATTTCTTCTCCTCTTTCATTAACCAATTTGATTTTATAGTCTTTGGAGAAGGAGAAAATTTTTGGATAGCTCACTAATTAAATAGGGTTTTTCCAAATTGTTACCCTTTGTATAGATAGTAACTATAACTAGGGATAATTATCATCAATTATTAATTATCAGTTATCAACGAAAAATTATCAATAAAAAATCAATAAAAAATCAATAAAAAACAAAAAATGGATATTTATTAGTGATTTTTCTATATTCTATTCCCTATTACCCCCGTGATTACCTATTAATTTAGTTTCAAGGAATTAACTGGTACTTCATCCCAGGATTCTACGGTTCTCATTCGCGCTATCCAACCAGCAGCTAGCTGCACTTGATTCAAGTCTTTTTTGAAAGATTCATGGCAGTCTTTTGCTTGAGACTCGTTACAGCAAGCAATACAAGCATAAATTAATCCAGAAGGGTCTATTTGTTCGTTTACCCAAATTGTCATTTTCATCTTCTCCTTAAACAATTATTATTTTTCAAACTTTGGAATTGGGAATTGGGGATTGGGAATTGGGAATTGTGAGACATTTAGACTATTAACTAAACGAGTAACTATTTATCTTCAATCAAAAATTAAAAATTATATAATTTATAACTCCTAACTCCTAACTGTTCACTCCTCACTGCTCGCTGATAACTCCTAACTTATCTCCTCGTTCGTAATGACGACGATAAAGTAATTCTAATTGTCCACCATATTCTTGAATTAACGCGATTTGTCGTTGGTATAATCCTCGAAATGTGTTGGCAAATAACAATGTAAAAATAGCTACTATTAATCCTGCGGCTGTGGAAATTAATGCTTCGCTGATTCCACCTGTAACGTTGGTTGTTTGGGTACCTCCAACGTCACCGAGGTTGAGCGAAGCAAAAGAAGCAATTAATCCTAAAACTGTTCCTAAAAGTCCGAGTAAGGGGGATAAAGAAATGACTGTATCGAAGATGTTTTGAAAACGTTTTAGTAAAGGTATTTCGGCTTGTGCTTCGCTTTCTAGTGCTAGACGAAATTCTTCTGGATTTGCTTCTTCTAGTTCCAAAGCTGCTAAAAATATCCGAGCGATGGGTAGGTCGGTATTTTTTCTCAGTTTTTCCAAAGCGCTGACTACATTATCCCGACGATAAAGTTTGAGTACTTCTTCTACGATGCTAGTTTGACGACTATTTATTTTGACCCAAAATCGGATACGTTCGATAATTAGTGCCCCTACTAATATCGAGAAGAACAGCAGCGGTATCATTACTATTCCACCTGCTGTCAACAGATTTGTAATTTGCATGTATTTATTCACTCCTCATCAAAGCAAACTTAGACTATAAGAGGGTGCTTTTTCAATACCTAGTACGGTATAGCAGAAATTTAGCAACCATTGCCAAAGTTTAAAATCCTTACCCTATAAGACTTCTTACTTCCGCGCAGCAGCGGTACTAGTATGACTTCTATACCTAAAATACGTCAGCGGGGTCGGCTGATTGTAACTTTCTTATGGCTGTTAACCCGGAAATTAAACACATAGTTACTGTTAGTGTAAATACTAAAATGCTTCTTTGCAAAGTCATATAAATAGGTAATAGCGTCAAGTAAGCGGCGAGTTTATAGATTAACCAAGACACTGTAAACGCTGGAATGTAGCCGCATATTGCTAAGATTAATGATTCTTGTACTAGCACTCCAACTAAATATCTGTCCCGATATCCCATTGCTTTGAGGGTGGCATATTGCGGTAAGTGTGTAGCAACATCAGAATACATAATTTGATACACGACCATCGTACCTACAAGAAAAGCGATAATTACACCAAAGCCAAATACAAAACCGATGGGTGTAGTTTTTGCCCAATAAGCTTTTTCTGCGGCTTCAAAGTCTGGAACTGTGTAAATGCTCACATCATCTGGTAACGCAGCTTCTAAGTTTTGACGAACTTGTTTGATTTTGGCATTCTTTTTAAGTTTGACCAAACCGAGTTTAACTTTACTTACAGAAGAGCGAGGGAATAAATGTAAATATGTTGTATCGCTGGTAATTACATTCCCGTATGCTGCAAAAGAAACACCCAAGCGAAATAAGCCACCAACCCTAATTTTGATACCGTTAAGTTCGGTTTCAACGGTTGATTTTCCTTGGTACAAAGTGGCTATAGATCCAAATATTGGTAGGGATGTTTCGTCGAATAATATCGTATCGGGTTTTTGTAACTCAGAAATATTTCGATTGATTTCGGGAGATTTAAATGCTGTGGTGCGCGGGTCGCTACCGAAAACCAAAATGGTCTGAGTATGAAAGTTTTGCGGGTTCTTCCACTTTCCGGGACTGATGTATAAAGGGCTAACCGATTCTACTCCTTCAAACCCTAAAGTTTGATGTAACCGTCTTCGAGGAAAGTTTCTGACTGAATATATAGATTCAAAGTAGCGATTAACTATGATTAAATCGGCGTTTAGGCTTTTGTGTGGTGCGGTTGAACTGTCAAACAATGAAGCTTCAAAACCCATTTGAGAAAAAATCAAAATATTTGCGAAAGCAATACCAGCCACAGCAATTCCAAAACAGTTTTTTTCTTTCATCAACTGTTTAAGAGCTATGGGAGTTTTAGTAAAAATGTGGCGAAGCATCTACTGCTATCTCCTAAAACAAGGCTCAGTTTTGCTCGCACAACTTTACAGAAGTCTTACAAAACTGCATTTTCTTGCTCATGATATTTTATTTAATCTTTAAAAACAGTTACCAGAAAGGTTTTTTTGGGATTTATTTTGACTAATTATTTCTCATCAAAATAAACCTAAATCTATCAGAAATTCTGGGTCATATTGTGCTTTATCCCAGTTATTTGCTGCTTTGACTTGTTCGGCAGTCAAATTTTTTGCATTTCTAAGAATAGCGTAAGAAAGGTCGGCATTATTCAGGTTAGCATGCTTAAAATCAGCACCTTCGAGATTGGCAAGGCTAAGATTTGCACGAGTGAAATCGGCTTTCTGAAGACAAGCACCACTCAAATCGCTTTTCCACAGGTTAGCTTCCCTAAAAATAGTACTGATTAATTTTGCTTTTCTGAGGTCAGTACGCGAAAGGTTAGCTTTCATCAGTCGAGTGTGATTAAGATTTATACAGCATAAGTTAGCATTTCTCAGGTCAGCATTTTTGAGGTGAGCATCAGTTAAGTTAGCATAGCTGAGATTAGCGTCAATTAAATCCGCATCGTTGAAAGTAGCAAAACTTAATTTAGCTTGAATAAGAATAGCACTTTCTAGTTTAGCTTGAGTTAGATTAGCATGTCTGAGGTCTGCTTCTTCTAGATTAGCCTTTCTTAGTTTTGCAGCGTTAAGTTTGGCTTCTTTAAGATTAGCACCACTGAGATTAGAACCTATCAGAGAGGTATTTACTAAGTTAGCTCTTGATAACTCTGCTTTTTGTAGTTTAATACCAGTCAGGTCAGCATGGCGAGCGGTTAAACCTGCCATACTTTCTTTTTCTTGATTCAAATATTCTAAAGCTTTGATACGTCCACCACTTCCACCTTGTCCTTGTGATGAATTAATTACTTGCCATACTTCATAATGGTTACGTTTTCCTTGCTTGGGAATATCTACAGTTAAAGCAATTATGGTAATAATAGCAACTAGATGTTCGACATTTTCTATTTCACAAACAACTTTTGCTATTTCTGTGTTGATTCCTGTGTTTGGTTTACATACATCTTTTCTAGTATCAGTTACCAACCAGTCTTTAATATATGCAAAAGCGGTAATAATTACAAAAACAATGAAAATACTAATACCTATAGATTTAACCCAACGAGGAATTATTTGTTGATTTTTATCTTTCATTATTTTTTTGTAAAAATAATAGCTTTTCTATTTAATTATGATTTGGATTAAGTTGACAAACAAGTATATAAAAAAAAGAAAAGCTTGTTTTGAGACAAATGTATCCTAGATACCTTAATAAATTTGATGTGATATGTATTAATACCAGTGAATCTAGAAAATTATTGGTGATAATATTTGATGCTAAATAAATTCATTAGCCAACTAATTAAATGTTTAATAATCTAGCTTCCGAAAAGAGAAAACAGTTAGTAACATAGACATCGTATTGATAGATAACCTAAGTTTGGGTAATCGCTAAATCCCCTGTTGTACCGTTGCTTAATTTTAGTATCTATAAATACAATTACGCTGTTTGAGCTATTAATTAGCCACTAAAAGCAGAATTGGCTCTTTAATCCGAACTGACGTTAGAGAGCAATGGAAATAAGCATTTCAAGGGGAGCATCCCAATTTTGCAAAATTAAGATTGTGATTGTCATTGCGTTAGCGGAGCGTGTCCGATAGGACATACGAAGTGAAGCAATCTCAAAGTCTTGCGATGAGCCACACCCTTCGGGTGAATGCGTCGTTCCACTTCGTTCCACTCGCAATGACAAATGATATTTTTACACATTTGGGATGCTCCCATTTCAAGTCTCAGAATTTATTTAGCAAGTATTTACTTGAAACAAAAAATCAAACAAAGTAATCAGTAACTATTTATGAATAAAAAAGCTTTATTAATTGGAATTAGTAGGTACGAACCAGATTTTTTTAATCTACCCAGTGCTGTAAAAGATGTTAAAGCAGTCCAAAAAATATTAGTAGACAAAAAAATAGGTCAGTTTGAAGAAGAAGATGTCATAGTGATACTTCCCGAATACGACCAAAAAACAGAAGCAGAAACTGGTGAATTAACAGAGCAAAGTATACAAGATTGGATATACGATTTTTTTACCGGTAGAAATAAAGATGATGTATTAATTTTATATTTCTCCGGTCACGCTCTTATCAATAATAATGGTACTCTTTTCTTTGCTGCAACCGATACAAAAAAATATGAAATTGGTGGTGAATTAATCGAAAATACCGCTATTCCAGCTAGCTTTATCCGTGAAGTAATGGATAATAGCCAATGTGAAAATAAGGTAGTCATCTTAGATTGCTGTTTTTCTGGAACTATTAAAGATGATTATTCTGCCAAAAATACGGTGGATATAAAAGCTGAATTAGGTGGTTCCGGAAGAATCATATTAACATCTTCTAATTCTGTTGATTATCCTTTTAAAGAAGACAAAGAACTCTCGTTTTATACTACTGCTTTATTAGAAGGTATAGAAACTGGGGATGCTGATATTGATAAAGATGGCTGGATAGATTTCAAGGAACTACACGATTATATAGATAAAAAACTCGAAGCAATTCCAAATATGATACCTCAGTTTTATGCTTCTCCGGATGTGAATAAAATTAATTTCACTAAAGTAGATATAGAATCAATTGAAGAACAACAAGATTCGCAAGTTATTTCTCTATCTCAAGTAGAACTGAAAAGTCAACGAGAAGTTGATTATACTAAATTACGCGATTTATTAGCAGTTCAAAATTGGAGAGAAGCTGATATTGAAACTCGTGATGTCATGCGTGAAGCTGCTGGAAAATCGAAAGAAGAAATCCTTACGGAAGAAGATATTAATAAAATCTCTTGTATAGACTTATATACTATAGATAATTTATGGTCTACAGCTAGTAAAGGAAAATTTGGATTCACTGCTCAAAAAGATGTTTGTCAGCAATGTATTCAGAAACTTGATTATGAAACAGAATGTGAATTAGGAACAAAATTGGGATGGAGAATTAATAATAACTGGTTCATTCATTCCCAATTAACATTTAATCTCAGAGCAAAAAAAGGACATTTTCCTTGTTTAGGTGTATCTATGGTTCGTCTTCCAGGAAGTTTTGGAGGACTTGGACGTGCTCCTATTTTCTCCACAATAGTCAATAAATTTATTCAATGCTCATGTGATTCAAAAAGTAATTAGTAATTCATGATTTAAATTTATCAGATATCATGAATTATTTTTCCTAAATCTTTATTCGCTAATTTAAATTGTTTATTCAATCATTCAATAACTATGTGCTGGAAAAAACTACGAAATCGTCTGATTATTGCTTATCAAAACATAAACAGCGAGAACAAAAACGAAATTAATTCTAACTATATTAGCGGATTAAGCGGTAATCTCAACTCTAGCTTTCAATTACTAAAAAATGTTAATGACGAACGAGATAGATTACACCAGAGAAAAGCAGCAAGATTGCAAGCAATAGATAATAAATTTTTGCTGGATATTCATTCTTCTTCTGGCACTATTTTAATGGTTGTAGATAAAAAAACAGAGGAAATTATTAACATTAATCATACATTCACTCGTATTCTGGAATATTCTCTGCAAGATGTAATTGGTAAAATTCACACTCAGACAAGTATTTGGGTTAATCAACAAGACCCGATTACAATCAAATATCTTTTACAATACGCTCAAGTTATTAAACAGCAAATATTTCAGTTACGGACAAAATCTGGAGAAATCAAAAGTTTTCTACTATCAGCAGAAGAAATCTATATCAATAAACAAGCTTGTATCTTTTTTATGGCAAGCGATATCACTAATATTACTCAATATTCTTACTGTGTTTCCTATCGGTGTTTAAACGATGCTGATTGGACTATGAAATACATTAGTAGCGATTGCGAAAAATTAACAGGTTATAAAGTTGGGGAGTTAGTTGGAAACAACATAGTTTCTTATGGTGATATGGTTCATCCAAATGATTCAAAATATGTTTGGGAGACCGTACAGCAAGCTTTAGCAAAGCAAAAAGCATATGAAATATCATACCGAATTATAACTAAAAGTAAAGCTATAAAATATATTTGGGAAAGAGGACAAGGAATTTTCTCTAGTTCTTCAAGTAATACTAAATCGCTACATCTTGAGGGTCTAATTGAAGATGTCACCGAGCTAAAACTGTATGAGGAAAAACTAACTCAACAACGAAAATCTTTAAGAACTCAGATACAGGAAACAATTAAAGGATTGGAAGAGAATAGTTCTGGATTAAATTTATTAGATGAAATTCCTGTATTACTCGATGCATTGAATGTTGCAACTATTGAAGATATTGCAGCTTTGGCTAATCCTTTAACATCCAAAGAGATACTTGATGATATTGAATCAGATTTATATTTAGTAATTATTGCTTTAGCTAAAGCTTCCTTAACAATACAGTATTATCTGACTTTAACCGAACCTGCTAAGCAGGATAAAATACTTTTTACAGCTAAGCAAGAATTACAAGCTGTTACAAAACAAATTAATGATTTATCAGCGTCATTAAAAGTATTAATCAATCAAATTGTGACACGTTGGAAATCAGTTATTGATAATCTAAATTATTCAGAATAACCAGATTTTTTAAAGTGAGCGATAATATTTCACAACGCTAAATCCTATAAGTAATTAGTGAGCATTAAATATAAAATATTTCCTACCGTACCGCTTCCCTCTCTTTAATAGGTCAAGGGATTAAGGGTGAGGTTTTATCTTATAGTTAATTATTTCTACCTACTTACTAAGTTATATTTTTATTATGTACTGACTATCTTATGAGTAAATTATAGACCCGGTTTTTTGAAAAAACCGGGTCTATCAGCATCTAAAGTTATTGCAAATCATATAACATTGCTATAGACCTGATTTCTATTTATCTGTTTCCCGGAGATAAAAGTTGTTACCGAGAATCAAATCCAGTTCCTATAGTTATGAACAAAACATCAAAACTTCCCAGCCAAAAAACACCCGTGACTATCATTACGGGATTTCTCGGAAGCGGTAAAACTACTTTATTAAACAATATTTTAACTAACCGTAATAATTTGAAAATAGCGGTTCTGGTTAATGAATTTGGAGAAATTAATATTGATAGTCAGCTTTTGGTGTCTATTGATGAAGATATGATGCTACTTAGCAATGGCTGTATATGTTGTACAATAAATGCCAGTTTAATCGATGCTATTAATAAAGTTATAGAGCAAAATAATATTGATTACATAGTGATTGAAACTACTGGTTTAGCCGAACCCATACCTTTAATTATGACTTTTTCCAGCAGTAACTTAAGAGATACAACTCGTTTAGATTCTATTTTAACATTAGTCGATGCAGAAAATTTTAGTTTAAATAATTTTGAGAATCAGATTGCTTTAGAACAAATTGTTTATGGCGATATTATTATTTTAAATAAAATAGATTTAGTCTCTGAAGCAAAACTTGAAGAAATAGAAAGATATATTAGGTCGGTTAAAATTGGTGCCAAGATTATTCGTTCTGAATACGGAAAAGTTTTCTTACCTTTAATATTAGATGTAGCTACTTTTGAATCAAAAACGCTTTCAGATTCATCTTTACAGCATCATGTTAACTCATCTTCCATTAATCGCTTGCAGGAAGATAATTTTATGTCCGTCTCCTTTGAAAGTGATAAACCCTTGAGTGTAGAGAAATTCAATAAATTTTTAGACGAACAGTTACCACAAACAGTATTTAGAGGAAAAGGAATTATTTGGTATCAAGGAAGTAAACTACGACATATTTTTCAACTTAGCGGTAAACGCTGTAATTTTCAAAGAGACGAATGGACTACAACTCCATCCAATCAACTTGTTTTTATCGGCAAAAATTTAGATGCTGAGAAAATTAAAAGTCAGCTAGAAGAATGTCTTGTTATCATTTAATATTCAGAAGCAGAGACTTTATAGGCTAATAAAAAAACTCTCCAAGTGAATGAAGAGGATTACATTACATTTAGGTATATAGCAATCCTATATGAGTCGTGAGAAAGATAGGTGTCAGAAACCCGGTTTTTCCAAAAAACCGGGTTTCTCAAATCTCACAAATGATTTAGGAATGCTATAGTGAGGATTCATGATGAAAAATCTTAGAAAGTGAAGGTAGTTCTCAGAGTACCAACAATCGCATCATCATTGT
This sequence comes from Calothrix parasitica NIES-267, assembly GCF_002368095.1. Classification (GTDB taxonomy): domain Bacteria; phylum Cyanobacteriota; class Cyanobacteriia; order Cyanobacteriales; family Nostocaceae; genus Rivularia; species Rivularia parasitica. The sequence goes on from NZ_AP018227.1 coordinate 1,128,624, forward strand.
TTTTGTCATTACCGGGTGCTGTTACCCAAATAACTCCTGGAGTAATGCTGATATTGTCGTTAACTTTGTGCTGATAAAATCCTTCGATGTGGTAGGAAGTATCTGGCTTCACAAAACCAGGAACATTGGAATCTGTCACTTTAGGATTCATACCAAAAATTACACCAGCTGTATTACCCTTTTTACCGAAATCGGGTAATCCTAAAGTTACAGCCCAACTCCATGTATCTTCTTCTTGGTTTGAATTCACATCGCGAACATTACTGTAACCTCCCCAGCCTCCTAGTACCAGTTTGTCACCTAGACCTACTGTTGCTTGAACACCATAGGAATCGTTATCAGTTTGACCTGGTTCATCATAACCGTTGATATAGGTTAGACCAACTTTGAAACTCTTGCTAGGTTCAAAAGTTAGTTGCGCTAAAGCAGCATAGCTACCTTGAAATAAACCGTTTCCTGGGCCAGCTTGGTTATTTTCACTAGCTAAATAGCCTACACTTAATGACAAGCTATCTCCCAATTCTTGGGTAATTCCCAATCCAGAACCTTCTACTTGATAGTAGATGAAGTTACGAGTACCGAAGCTAGATAAAGCTCCTTCAGTACCATCACCATCAAATTGGTTCACGGTATCTACGATGTCATCCGCTGCACCTGCATTAGCTATAGCAATGACATTAGTGGATTTGGTTAAGGGGAAACTATACCATAAACCATCTAAGTATGCATTAGTATCTGCATCACCCGCAAAAGCTAAAGCAGCTTCGTCTACGTCGGGAATATTATTAGCTTGGATACGAGCATAAAGAGTATCTTTACCAGTAAAGCTGCTAACAAAATTAATCCGCGCTCTTGCTCCTAAAGTAGTGTTTTTATCTGGTGTATTACCTTCAAAAACATTAGTTGCAGCAATAACCACTTCTCCTTCTAATTTAGAAGTAGTAGAAAACTGATTTGCTTCTAATTTAGCAGTTCTAGCTTCAATTGCATCTACCCTACCGCGCAAAGTCGCTAATTCAGTAGAAAATTCTGACTGCAATCTTTTGATTGTATTTAAATCTCCACTACCTACATTACTTGTAGCTACAGCAATCAATTCGTTCATTCTATCCAAACAAGCATTTAAACCCGCAGCAAATTCAAAGCGAGTTAATGCTCGATTACCGCGAAAAGTACTATTAGGATATCCTGCAATACAACCGTAACGTTCTACCAAAGATTGTAATGCTTGAAATGCCCAATCAGTTGGTTGTACGTCAGAAAATTGGGAAACAGAAGTTACCTGTCCTAATGCTTCTTCTTCAATATTTTCTGATGTCGCTACTGTTTCTGCTGCGACAGATGTAGCGTTTAAAATCAAAGTCGCAACTAAAATAGATGGACTTATAAATAAGCTTTTCCAGATATTTCTCACTTCTCTTCTCTACTCACACAAAATAAATTAAACTCACACAAAAAAAGCAATCATCGAGATAAAAGAAACAGCTAATGCTATTGATTGCAAAAGCTGTTGAATATTCGAGACAAATACAAAGCGAATTATTGATTATTGGTAGCTTCTATCCTTCACCACCTTCACCACCTTCGCCACCCTCACCACCTTCAGCAGGTTCGGTAGCTTCACCTTCACCACCTTCGCCACCTTCTCCACCTTCAGCAGGTTCGGTAGCTTCACCTTCGCCACCTTCGCCACCTTCTCCACCTTCACCACCTTCAGCAGGTTCGGTAGCTTCACCTTCGCCACCTTCGCCACCTTCAGTAGCTTCGATAGCTTCACCTTCGCCACCTTCTCCACCTTCTTCGAGAACAGCTGGTGCAACTGTTTCAGCACCTTCGCCACCTTCACCACCGACATCACCACTAGCACAAGCAGTAATACTTGCAGCCAAACCTAAAGCTAGAAACAAAGCAACTGATTTTGAATTCATTCCCAGACTCCTCACAAAATTAACTAACAGTTTTTGGCTTTATCGGTCAGTCAACGTTGCTATTTTCATATAGATAGGTTAATATTCACCTTCTCTAAATCTACTCTCAATTCTGAATACAAGATTTACGCTTAAATTTATACTCAAAAATAGTGAGAGATTAGCAATATTGGGGATTCAAATTGATAGTAAGTTGCATTAAGCTTAATAAGCAAGAAATACAGGCTACAAATCAATAATCAGTTTTTTTACTTTTCTTAACTAAATATTAAACATGCTATATTTGCATAGCGATATTGCGCTATCAGAATTAATTTAAAATAATATCTTCCAACCCGTAATATTACTCCTGTCTCGTAGTAAGTCTACCTATTGACCTAGAGTAGTAAGGGTGGGAACGAAAAAAATAATTTTTAAATTAATATTAAATAAGCAAGGAAGTACTTGGACTTGGATTATTTTGCAGAAGAGAAAGGAAAATAAACAGATAAAAGTAATAGGGAAAGTTTAAAATACTTAGCCATTAAAGTAAATCAAGATTAATCAAAAATATATTGTATCCTCCGTACATTACATGATAATTGAGAAGTGTTATCGTTAATAAGGTGCAGGTTAAAAGTTAGTTAAACAACTGCGATTCTTATTTGTGGTAGAAAATAAGAGGATGAATTTGATTTACAGATAACCGAAAGTTTTGTAGAGAAGTGGTGTAACACGTCTCTAAATCTGAATTCATAGCAGTATTAATCAATATTGAGAAACACAAATAGTTGAGACCAATACGACTAATAAAATGCATCGATAGATGTGCTGTATTGTATTGGACTCATCTAAGTAGAGAAATTAATAGCCACCTCTACTATCAATCGCTAATTGCGAAATACCTAAATTCTTTGAGAGTAATAAGTGTATGATCAACAAAAAGTCATTGTTAGCTGGCTTTGTAGCTGTAGCGACTACTTTCGCTAGTTTTGCTGGGGGAGCAGATTTTGCAAATGCACAACGAAAAAAGACTCTAGTTATCTACTCTGGTAGAAGTGAAAAGTTGATAGGTCCATTAATTAAGCAGGCTCGAAAAGACCTGAATATGGACATTAAAGTGCGCTACGGTAAAACCGCTCAATTAGCAATAGCATTGCTAGAAGAAGGTAGAAATAGCCGTGCAGACTTGTTCTTTGCTCAAGATGCTGGTGCTTTAGGGGCTTTGGAAAGAAGAAATCGTACAGTGCGTATTTCTAGCAATATACTTGAAAAAGTACCTTATCGTTACCGTTCTCCTTGGGGAAACTGGATGGGTATTTCCGGACGCGCTCGCGTAATTGACTACAATACGAAGCTAGTTAACAAACGTCAACTACCTAAGTCTATTTGGGAATTAACCCAACGCAAATGGAGAGGTAAAGTTGCTTGGGCACCTACCAATGGTTCATTCCAATCCTTTGTTACCGGAATGCGGGTAGTATATGGTGACAAAAAGACTTTACAGTGGCTCAGAGCTATGAAAGCTAACGGTGCTAGAAAGTACCCTAAAAACTCCGCAATTGTAAAAGCTTTGGGACGTGGTGAAGTTCATCTAGGTTTGGTCAATCACTACTACCTAAATAGATTCAAGAAGAAAAATCCTAGATTCCCAGTTGCTCATCACTCTACCCGCAATGATGTAGGTGCAATGATTAACGTTGCTGGAGTTGCGATAATGAGAACAACTGACCAAAAAAGCGACGCACAGAGGTTTATTAATTACCTACTCAGTCGTAAATCACAAAGGTTCTTTGCTCAGAAAACCACAGAGTATCCTTTACGCAAGGGAATGAGGTCTCCTAAAGGTCAGATTCCTCTAAATAAACTCAATGCTCCTCGTATTAACTTGACCAATTTACATAGCTTAGAAAAAACTCTGAAGTTAATGCAGAAAGCGGGAGTTCTCTAATTGTTAAGGATGATTGATTCTCCTTAATAATCTTTGAATATAGGCTGGAGGTTATCTATTACCTCCAGCCTATATTCCATTCTTATTGCTAATAATTTCTAACTTTTACCGAAATACCTATTTTATTAGGACATAGAATAAGGAACGGGAGATAGAGATAAAAAATTAGGCGTTGCTGAATTGAAATATGAATTTATTTTTCTCATATTTACTAGCCCCCTAAATCCCCCAATTTTGGGGGTTGGGGGGCAAATCATACTTTTAATCAGCAACGCCAAAAATTAATATGAATAAGTAGTTAAACATAATCAATTACACAATGTCATTGCGAGTGTAACGTTAGCGAAGCGTGTCCGAAGGACATAGTGAAACGTTAGCGCAGCGTCTCCCGGAGGGAGATAGCAATCGCAAAGTTTAGGGCTAATTTTATTAGCTTTTAATAAGAGTAAATAATTTTGTTCGCTTACTTATATTTCATTAAGAAAAGCCCCTGGTCATTGGTGAAAGAGTGTGCCGATTCAGGGGCTGATAATTAAATTTAGGCGTTGCTCGATTGAGGTATGAATTTATTTTGACTCTTCAGAGTCAGCCCCCTAAATCCCCTAATTATCCGGGTCTTTAAATTATATTTCTCCCCCATCATTGGGGATTGGGGGGCTATTCATACTTTTAATCAGCAACGCCTAAATTTGAGTATTTAAAGACTAAATATTTTTAAGTAGATGAAGCAGAAAATTAGATGAAATCGATTACGCTTCAATACCCAAGCTATCACGAGCTTTAGTCAAAGCATCCACGTACTTATATGCAGCATCAACAATTGCATCACGCTGTTTAGCATTAACAGAGCTATAAGGTTTAGCAGCAACTTGTCCATCGGTAAAGAATGGTTCTACACTCTTCAAACAAGCTTGATAAGCTGACTCAACCTCTTGTGCTATACCTGCATCTTTCTCTTTTACAAGTGCTGCAAAAGGTTCGTATTGGGAATTAATGCCAATCCAATTGTTTTTAAAGATTAACAAACTTTGGTCTGACCAGGTTTCTTCTTCACTAGAAATTTTCTTCGCTGGCACTTCGGTAGCTACAGCAATCATACCCCCGAAGTGGTCTTTAGCATTAAAGTTACTGGGGTCGTTCAACTTACCAATCAAGGAATTAATACTTGCAATTAAACCTTCACCATAAGGAACCGCAGTTTTTAAGTCACCTTCACGATATACTAACGCTTCAATTCTATGGAAACCCTTAAATGCTTCGTCTTGAGCACCCTTATCAAAAGCATAGGGACGAGCATCAATATCGGTATCCTCTTGCTCGAAGTTCCCAGCTAAAACTTCAATTTGCTCGTAGGGAGGACGAGAGTTTACATAAGCTGTTTTCGCTGCTGCTACATCACCGCTTTTTAGAGCTTCGAGCAGCTTTTCCGCTAAAGGTAATTGCTCTTGAGCTTGCTTTTGGAAATACTGGATTCCAGCCTGAACCTGCTCCGCATAATTACTAGTGTCTGCTGCAACATTAGTTGCAGAGGTTCCATCCGTATTACTCGCTACATCTGACGATTGAGCGCAATTAGTTAAAAAGACTAAGCACAAAGCTGCTAAGCCTAATCCAAACAAACGTAAGATAGTTTTCATTTCTGGTGATATAAGCTCCTCACAATATTCTAGGTATAGTACACTTATTGAAAGAGGATATCAAGTATCTTGATAAAAGTTTTCAATATTATTTCAAAAGATTACATATACTATCTATATTTATATTTATCTCTGAATTTTTTTCGATGTTTATAAAATAATTAAAAATTAAATCATGTGATGATAAATAGTTGATGAATATAGCATTTATCTATTAATTATCAAAATATCAAATAAATCAAAATAATATATTTTATTCATATACACAGCCTAAAAATATATCTATGAAAATTAGCTTAATTAATCAATATTTTCACCTTCTGCAATACAAATAAGTTGATTTAAATCTGATGATTTGATTTTATAAGCCGAACCAAAATCCATTAGAAAAATACCCTCAGAAGGAGTAAATTTAATAATATTAATATCTGGAAGGTTACGCAGCATATAAACAATATTCCCAAATCTTTTCTCAAACTTATTGGCTATATGCTCCCACTGGGTACTGTTCTTATCTAACTTAGTCGCGTTGCAAGAATAGGTTAAGCGACGACGGGCAAAAATTTGTTTACTTTTAGTTTCATCTTCAATAAGCATTACGCTAGCTTTAGGATTGGTCTGAAGATTATAAGCATGAATGGAAAATTCATTTATAAAAATATAAATGTTTTTAGCTTCATCTATAATAAAGGGTGCATAACTAACATTAGGAATATTCTCAGCACTAACTGTTCCTAACATCACAGTTCTAACAGTATTAATCAATAAAGCATATGCTGCTTTTGCTCTTGCTATACTCATTCCTTATATATCTTTACCTATTAAAAAAATAAGACTTTACCTGAAGAACATTTATTACTCAAATCCCAGCCATCCCTCAATATTTATAGTCTGCGGTCATTTGACTTTCCATAAATCTTTATATACTACCTTATAACTTATTGCAAATTATTTTAAATAATCTTGTGTACATCAAATGTATTGCAAAACACTGAACATGTATAGATAAAGTTAAGACTATCAAAAATTATCTTGTATCAGTTTATTGAAAATATTTATCAAATAGCACGGGGGAGGCTATAATTATAGCTAATAATAGTTAAAGGTTTTTCAAAACAATATTTATCTAACTGCCGAGACGAGCATCTCTTTTAAACGATTTTTTGCCTTTTGAGTCATTAGGAGTAAAGCGCGTGAATGAGTTAGCCACGGTATCTAACCTAGAACAGCTACTAACAAAAGCTAATTTTCGGAATTGGGTTAAGCCGACTTTTTCTCCAGAGCATGGTGTATTGATTGTTTGGTTCGGTTCTTTTCTTACGGGAGCAGCTTTAGCCCAAACTTGGAACTATTGCACAAATTTAGCATTACTGTGTAGTTTTTTTGCTTTACAAGCGGAGCATCCCCTTGTTGTTCAGGTAAAACAACGTAGCAAATGGAAGCCTAGATATGCAATTTGGGCTGGAATTTACGGAATCATGGCTGTGTGGATAGCTGGTTGGTTGTGGATTCAGTCTCCAATTTTGCTTTGGATTTATACGCTAGTAGCTTTTGCGTTGATATTTGATGTAATTGCAGTAATTAAACGAAAGCATAAATCGATTCTCAATGAATTAGTTATTTTTGCTGCTATCTGTTTATCGACTCCTTTAGCTTATGCTGCTACAACGGGAAATCTTTCTGTAGAAGCGATGACAATTTGGATCTTAAATACTCTATTTTTCGGTAGCGCTATATTTACTATCAAATTACGTCGTAAGAAAACTAGTTCTCTGAAACCTGGTATTGCATATCATTTGATAGCTAGTCTGATTGTTACCGGATTTTTTATTCTTGGCTGGTTAAAATTATTTACTGCTTTAGCATTTGCTGTCGTATTAATTAAATTTGCTGTAGTAGTCATTTTTCGTAACTGGTATCAGAAAGCCAAGTTTCATTCCGTAGCTTTACTAGAAACTCGTTTCGCTTTAGTTTATGTCGCAATAGCTGCTATTAGCGTACTTCCCGCTCATTTACCTAGCGCTTGAGTATTAAAAATAAAAAAGTAAATGTTAATTTGTTACAATAAGTACTGATTTTTACGAGTATAATTTATAAATAACTATAAATTATCAAATTAAGTATGACGGTTAATGTTGAGTCGGTAACTGGCTACTTTGCTTTAATTGCTTATATTGCAACGCTATTACCTTCTAACTCTGTTGTGCTGTTCTCCAGTTGCAAAAGAGCTTATTGGCGAGTAATTTTGCTGAAAAACCGAAGGAACATCGGTTTAATTTGCTTTTTATTCTCAACAATTCATGGACTGTTAACGCTACAGGAACGTAATGTCGATTGGATGAGTGTCGATACGTATATTAACTATTTCACGGGATTGAGTTCGATTTTGATTTTTACAATCCTAGCGGTGACCTCAAATAATTGGAGCATCCGCAAGCTTGGTAAAAATTGGAAAAAACTGCATCGTCTGACTTATATTGCGTTAATTTTGCTTATCTTTCATTTATTTCTAGTTAAGCACGGTGAATGGGAATGGTATACCTGGTCTGCGTTTCTTACTTTGTCCTTGTTAGTTAGTACGTGGTTGCTTCGACTTATTAATTTTAAATTTTAGATTATTGCCAGCCGTTTTAATAAGATAATCATGGTTCGTAGTTGCGCTAAAGCGCTAGGTATGTTTGGCGCTTTAGCGCAACTACAAACCCGGTAAAATTCAATTGTACTCGCTATACATTACAGAGTTGTTGGTAAATGTTATCGTTAATTACAGCTATTAAGTGAAGCTACAGAGAAATAATATAAGGGCTAATTATTCTATTTGATAAAAAAACTTAGATTTTTATCAGCTTAAGGCAGCTATTCTGGTAGTTTAATTAACCTTGACTAAGGCTTCAATGTTACTAATAGCGTTTAATATAACGTTAAAATGTAATGCTTAGCACATAATTATTACAAGTAACGTCTGTATGACTTAACCCGGAACAGCTAATTGCTTTACTAGAGAAAAGAGAAAAAAGATGCGACAAAAATTATTATTAGTGGGATTGATTGCTTCCTCATTCATCAGCGCGGGGTGTGAAGCACTCAGCGAATCTAAAACTCTCGTTGTTTATTCAGGTAGAAACAAGAAGCTAGTTTCCCCCATCATTGAGCAAGCAGAGAAGGACTTAAATCTTGATATTGAAGTGCGTTACGGTAAAACCTCACAATTGGCGATCGCACTTTTAGAAGAAGGAGAAAACAGCAAAGCTGACGTATTCTTAGGACAAGATGCGGGTGCTTTAGGAAGTTTAGAGCAAAAGCAACGTACTCAAACTATTCCAGCAGAAATACTTGAGGAAGTAGATTCTCGTTTTCGTTCTCCTACAGGAAATTGGATAGGAGTATCCGGACGCGCTCGGGTAGTTGATTACAACACAGAGTTAGTTAAAGAAAGCGAACTACCCAAAGATGTTTGGGAATTAACCGAGCCAAAATGGCGCGGAAAAGTGGCTTGGGCACCTACCAATGGTTCGTTTCAGTCATTTGTAACCGGAATGCGAATCAAAGAAGGAGACGAAAAGACATTAGAATGGCTCAAAGCGATGAAAGCCAACGATGTCAAAAAATACGGGAATAACGTTGCCATAGTCAAAGCACTAGGACGTGGTGAAGTTCACGTAGGATTAGTGAATCATTATTATCTACCTCGTTTCACCAAAGATGACCCCAACTTCCCTGTAGCCCATCACTTCACCAATGGGGATGCTGGTGCAATGATTAACGTTGCAGGATTAGCAATACTCAAATCCACCGACCAACCAGAAGACGCTCAAAAATTCGTCAAATACATGGTTAGTCCCGAAGCGCAAAAATACTTTGCTAAAAGAACCAATGAATACCCCCTAGCAAAGGGAGTCGAAGCGGACAAATCCTTAGTACCTTTGAGCGAATTAAATCCCCCCAAAATCGAATTATCCAAACTTGATAGCTTAGAACAAACTCTCAAGCTGCTAGAAGAAGCGGGAGTCGTTTGATTTTGGATTTTGGATTTTAGATTTTGGATTAATTAGTTAGAAGTTAGGAGTGAGGAGTTAGGAGTTAAGAGTTAATTTTCTCCTTGCCTCCTTGTCTCCCTATCTCCCCCTCTTCCCATTCCCAATGACCCATCCCCATTCACAATTCCCACAAGAACAGGAGTATAAAAAGTGTCCAAGGCAGTTCGACCTCCCTTATTTCTGACAGTTGCAGCGGTGGTAGTAGCAATTGCGATTGCTTTACCGTTGTTCTATCTGGTGTATCGCGCTGCGTATACTGGTGGGGAAGAGTTACTACAATTATTTACCCGCCAGCAAAATCTGGTAATCTTGTTCAATAGTATTGTTTTAATGGCTGCTGTGGCTTTCTTCTCAGCCGTTATTTCCATACCTTTGGCGTTTCTGACGGTGCGAACTGATTTACCGAAGCGACGTTTTTGGTTGGTAGTGACAACTTTACCCTTAGCGGTTCCTAGCTATGTTGGTAGTTTTGCGCTAATTGGAGCTTTTGCACCGAGGGGTAGTTTTCTCCAGCTTTTATTGGAACCTTTGGGTGTGGAAGAATTGCCTTCTATTTATGGTTGGTTTGGCGCAATTTTGGCGCTGACTTTGTTTACCTATCCCTATATGCTCTTAAGTCTGCGTTCGGCTTTGCAAGGCTTAGATCCTTCTTTAGAAGAAGCCTCTCGCAGCATGGGTTACAACGGTAGAGATACTTTTATTAAAGTAGTTTTACCGCAGCTATATCCATCGTTGATTGCTGGGGGATTATTAGTATCTTTATATGCTTTGCGGGACTTTGGTACTCCTTCGTTGATGCAGTTTGATGCTTTCACCCAGGCAATTTTTATCCAATATCAAGCTAGCTTTAACCGCGATGCAGCAGCAGCTTTATCATTGGTATTGGTGACAATCGTGATGTTAATGCTGTGGCTGGAATCTCGAATGCGTTCTCGTGCAGCTTACTACACTCGCGGTACTTCGTCATCTCGTCCGGCGAAACTGGTGAAATTAGGGAAATGGAAGATACCGGCTCTGATATTTTGTGGGTTAATTACATTTTTGGGTGTGGTACTACCTGTAATCACCATAGTATTTTGGTTAATTCAGGGACTATTAAGCGAATACGAATTTATTGATTTACTAGAACCAACAGTAAATTCAATTACCGCAGCCGGATTAGCAGCAATTGTCACGATTTTATTTGCTTTACCAATAGCCATATTATCAGTAAGGTTCCCTTCACGAATTATTGCAATAGTTGAGCGTGCAACCTATATTTGTTTTGGCGTACCGGGAATAGTTGTAGCTTTATCTTTGGTATTTTTTGGAGCTAATTATTTACCCTTGTTATACCAAACTTTACCGATGCTAATTTTTGCCTATTTGATATTATTTCTCCAGCAATCAATAGGAACAGTGCGTACTTCTTTATTACAGGTAAATCCACAAATAGAAGAAGCATCGCGCAGTTTAGGTAAATCATCTTGGCAGACTTTAAAGCAAATCACCTTACCTTTAGTAAGTCCCGGTATTTTAAGCGGTACTGTATTGGTATTTCTAACAGCGATGAAGGAATTACCCGCTACTATGCTGCTATCACCAATAGGCTTTGATACTTTAGCGGTAGAAATTTGGAAAGCCACAGAAAACGTTGATTTTGCGGATGCAGCAGCAGCTTCGTTGATGATATTAATAGTATCTATGACATCAACTTTTGTTGTTCTATCCCAAGAAAAAGCTAATCAAAAGACATGAAAATAATTAGAGAATAGATAATCTAGTTATTATTCAGCTTGTATAATTTAGAATGAAATAAAAAGTAATTCTAATTTCTACAACTAATTAAATAAAACTGGTGGAAATAAAGCCACTAGTTTACTTCCAACATCAGAGTTGTTGTCAATAAAATTATTTATTTTGATTTACTTGATATTAGTATTGATAGATTTTAAATTTAAAACATATCTGTATCTTAACTGATTATTTTCGATTACTAATTACCAATTCCCTGTCTTGAAAATTTACTCTTGGGGAAACCACGCCATTTGCTTCAATCCCAACGCAATGGCTCCCCAAGACCGTACTTTCCGCAATTCCCAATTCCCAAACATCCAAAATGCAAAAAGAAATTCTCAAATTAAAAAATATCACTAAATTCTTCGTAGAAAGTGATATTCCAGCGGTGAATAATATCTCTATAACATTACAACAAGGAGATATACTAGCCTTAGTAGGTCCATCCGGTTGTGGTAAGACAACTCTATTGAGAATAATTGGTGGTTTTGAATCTCCGCAAACAGGAGAAGTCGAAATTGGAGAACAGAAAGTTTGTAGTCCGAATACTTGGGTACAACCGGAAAATCGCGATATTGGAATTGTATTTCAAGATTACGCGCTATTTCCCCATTTAACAGTTGAGCAAAATGTAGCTTTTGGATTGAAAAATTCCGATAAAAATCAAATTCAACAAAGAGTTTCAGAAGTATTAAAATTAGTAGGACTCGGAAAATTTGCAACACGTTATCCTTACGAACTATCCGGGGGACAACAACAACGAGTCGCTTTAGCACGTGCTTTAGCACCCAAACCAAAATTAATGCTTTTGGACGAACCATTATCTAATTTGGATATTCAAGTTAGATTGCAATTACGAGAAGAGATTCGAGATATTCTCAAACTTGCTGGAACTTCAGCAGTTTTTATTACCCACGACCAAGAAGAAGCTTTAGCAATTGCAGACGTGGTAGGAGTTATGCGTCAGGGACACTTAGAACAAATAGGCAGACCAGAAGAAATTTACAGCTATCCAGCATCGCGATTTGTCGCAGAATTCGTTACTCAAGCCAACTTTTTACCAGCTCGTCGTAAAGAGAATAATTGGGAAACAGAAATTGGTAGTTTTACAATCCCAGAGAATCATAGCTGCGATACAGGGGAAATTATGATTCGCCAAGAAGATTGTACTTTACAACCAGATGATGATGGTGAAGTAAAAGTTACCAAAAGAAGATTTCTAGGAAGAGAATACCGTTATTGTTTAGAAACTCCTTCCGGTAGAGAAATTCACGTTAGAACAATGACCGATACAATATTATCCGAAGGAACATTTGTTCAAATTTCAATAGCAGATGATGCAGTGAAAATATTTCCTGAGTAAGGGGAATTAGGTAATAGGTAATAGGTAATAGGTAATGGTTAATCTCACATCTTGCAGCAGTGGCTCTATTCCCGGTTTCTTGTGGATTTCATAACGGGATAGTCGTACTTTCAGGAAAAGAAACCGGGTTTATTTGAGCTTCCACCCGAATGCTGCAAGATATGAGTAATGGGTAATGGGTTTTGCTGTTATCAACTTATTACTTATTACTAACTATTTTGTAAGCAATTGAAAGTATTTAAGCGGTAAAGTTTGTTGCAATAATAGTTATTTTTACTTCTCCATGTAGTTGTTCGTCAATCGTCGCTCCAAAATTAATCTCAGCATCGGGATTAGTTCTTTGATAAATAATTTGAGCGGCAGAATTTACTTCCTGTAGACTTAGGCTAGAGTTACCACAAACATCAAAAATTATTGTTCTAGCTTTTTCTATAGAAGATTTTAATAAAGGAGAAGAAATTGCTGCTACTGTTGCATCTTTTATATCTTTACCTACCTCAATCACCTTGATTTTCATCATCTGATTAAAAGCATTGCGATAATATACAAACTTTCTTTCCCCTCTCCCTAATAAGGCTACGGTGTACGCACAAGTACTCTAAATTGCTTTCACAGCGTTTAGATCCCCCTATATCCCCCTTGAAAAGGGGGACTTTAATTCAGATTCCCCCCTTTTCAAGGGGGGTTAGGGGGGATCTAGGAGATGTGTGTACACCGTAGCCTTAATAAGGGAGAGGAGAGGGATGTCCGTTAGCGGCTAGCGGAGCGTACCGGAGGTATTGCGTGTCCGTTAGGACATAAGGACAGATAAGGACAGGGTGAAGTTAATTAATCCTTCAATAATAAATAATATAATTCACCTTGATTAACAATAGCACCAGCGCGGTCTCCTGCTTCTTTACCGATACCGATATAGTAATCAACTCGACCGGGAGATTTAATTGCACCTCCGGTATCTTGGTCGAGGACGTAGCGACTAACTAAACGCTGTTCAATTTCGCCTTGATTGATAAATGGGAAACGTGCGCGTATTATAGCTAAAGCACCAGGTGGCATTAAAGATTTATCTGTAGCAATTGACCTTTCTGGGGTTACTGGAACATTAAGACTACCGATTGCAGCAGCATCTTTAGTATCTCGAAAAAAGATAAAACGGGGATTTCTAGGTAAGTATTCGTCTTGACTTTCGGGATTTTCTTCTAAATAATTAATAACTTTTTCTAAGGTAATTCCTTCTTGCTCTAATTTCCCATCTTTGATTAATTCTTTTCCCAAACTTACATATTCATGGTCGGTATTTCCTGCATAGTTAATTGAAGTAGTGGTACCATCAGCAAATTCCAAAACCGCAGAACCTTGGACTTGAGCAATAAAAGCATCTATGCGAGATTTCAACCAATATAATTCTAAGCCTTTAAGTTTACCTTTGTCTGCTTGTAAAGCGTCTGCACCTTCCAATTCTAATCGGGTAGGATGGGGTTTGCTCCAGTTCTTAAAATCATCGGGTAAACGATAAACGGGATAGCGATATTCAGATGTTTGTTCGCGACTTGCTTGGTAAATTGGTTTGTAATAACCAGTAAATAAAATATTTCCTTGATTATCCGAACCGATAGATTTATATAATACAAATTCTTTGTTGACAGCAGCCTGTAATTCTTCAGCGTTTTGAGAATTAACAACTAATTCACGAAATCTTATCAAGCTTTTTTCAACTCTTTCTTTGGTGATTTCGGGAATAATATATTTTTGATAAGCTGCTTTGGATTGCGATGTTTGTAGATAGCTTAAACTATTATCAATTGCTGCGAGCAAATTCTGTTTATCTCCATTTTCACCCCAAATTTGGTTATCAAGAAAATAATTATTCTTTTGCGGTAATGATGCTTGTAATAAAGGTGCTGTGGTAGAACTTGTTTGAGGTTCAGCAGTTGGTGAAGGTTGATTTTCTTGACTGACTTGCTGTTGGTTATTACAAGCTATTAGAGGTAAGCAGCAAAGATAAGTTGTCAGGATTAGCTTTGTTAATTTATGAGAATACTGTTGTTTAGACTGCATTATTTCTGATTTTTGGGAATTCAATCCTTAATATACCTTTAGGTTTAAAAGTTTGGATTTGTTAGTATGTTATATTTTTTTCGGTAAATCAACCATAATATTCTATTGCGGTCTTAGAAGCCTATCTGATAATATAAGTTCCCAAAACCGCAAAATTAGAAACCCCTCTCCAAGACAGCGGAGAGGGGAAGGGGTGAGGTTCATCCAACCGAAAATAATATTAATCAACCCCCAATCTGGGACATAGTACGACCATAAGCACCAATGGTTCCCCTATCTCGTTCTTTAAAATTAATTTCCTCTTTGAGAAATAACAAATCCCTTACTTTTTCTTTTAATAGAGAAGAATCAACTCCATTTCGTAAAGCATCTTTTAAATTAATTTGACCAGTTTCATTTAACAAACAAGGACGCAACCAACCATCAGCAGATAAACGAATTCGGTTGCATTTATCGCAAAAACATTCTGACATTTGCGAGATAAATCCTAAAGTACCTTTTGCTCCAGGAATTTTAAAAACATCAGCAGGACCATTTCCTTTTATATTAGATTCAATTAAGCCGAATTTTTGTGAAATATGTTCGCGTAATTGTGCTGAAGGAAGCCAAGTAGATTCGTTAAATAATTTACCATTTCCAATCGGCATAAATTCAATAAAACGAACGTGCCAATTTCGTTCAATTGTCAAAGCTGCTAAATCAAGAATTTCTGAATCGTTGATTCCTTTAATCACAACTACATTTAATTTCAAAGGATTGAAACCAACTTCGTAAGCTGCTTGAATTCCTTGCCAAGTTTGTTCCCAACGGGACTTTCCCCCATTACCAATCATTTTGTCAAAAATTTCTGGATTCAGCGAATCAAGACTGATATTAATACGTCGCAAACCTGCATCATAAAGCGGTTTTGCTAATTTATTTAACAAAAAACCATTAGTTGTCATCGCTAAATCATCGCACCCAGCAAGAGAAGCAACTTCCCCTACAAAATCAACTATCCCCGGACGTAATAATGGTTCCCCTCCAGTCAAACGAAATTTAGTAAACCCTATGGGAATAAAAACTTTTTCCAATAGGGTTAATAACTCTTGATAATTTAATAATTCCTGTTTTAAAAGATAGTCGAGCTTTTCACCTTCGGGAACGCAATAATTACAACGAAAGTTACACCGGTCTATTAAGCTAATACGCAGATAATCTATTTTATTCATATACTTATTTTAATAATTGATTCCCAAATTGCTTAAACATTATAGTTAAAAGCTTTTGGTGTCAATTAAGAATAGAAAAATTTAAGCATACTCACAATCAAAAAATCTGCTGGGTAAGCCTTAATTCTCATTATTGTTGCTATTTTGTTTAAAAAACTCTTAAAAATATCAGCGCTTAGGAGTTTCTTGGCAATAGCGCAACTAGCTCCCACATATTGTATTTAATAAGTAATTGGCTAAACAGAAGGCTTCCTAGTTTAGATAACGTGGCTCAAATAACTCTTGCAATTATATTCGATGAGTTTCGAGTACTTACAGATACGGGTATATTCAAGATTATCCTTCATTCAAGGCTCAAATTCATATCTAAAAGTTGAGCTACTTATAAAGCTGTTGTCATTAATTGAGCATATACAAACAATAATGTCATTTCTTCACAATGATAGCGGTAAAATCTGGATTATCTTTCATATAACGGATGAAGAAAGCTTACTTTTACTAATTAAATACTGAGGTTTTTTATAGTTGAAGTAAAATAAAACACTTTTTATCTTCAAATTCAAAATATTTCAGAATTCAGTAAATATCACCTAACTTCTGTCTTCAATAAAGCGCACAATTCAGATATCGGCTCGAAAGAGAAGATTAGAAAGAAGTTTAAAAAGAGAAAGGGATTAAAATAATGTTTAAGAAGTTATTTTCTATTGCTGCTTTATCTGCTATCGCTACCGTTACATACGCTGGTTCCGCACAAGCTGCTGGTTTTACTTATGGTTCTGGTGCTTTTCGCGATAACAATGTAACAAATGAAGGTTCTTTTTCAGAGAATGTTAATGACTTGGGTTATGAGACATTCGATTTTAATGACAGTGGTGCCTTACCCGGCAATAATAAAATAAAGTATTCTTATTCTGGAAGTAACAGCAAAACTCAAGTTGTTACAACTGATAATAAAGAAATTAAATGGGCACCTGCTGGTGTGAATGGTGAAAAGAACGAAACCCAATATTTGCAGGTATTTAAAGGTAAAAGTGCTGTAATCGAAACAGTTAATGAAGGCGATACTTTTAATTACTTCGGTTTAAATTTGGGAGCTTTGAGTAAAGGAAATACCCTCGAATTCTTTAACGCAGGTAATGCAGTGGAATTCAATTACCAAGATAGTCAAGGTGTGGCGAAAACTGCGACCACATTGACTTACAATATTTTGACCGCACTTGCTCCTACCGCAGCCCAACAACACGGAGGACAAACAAATGGTTTCTTCGAGTTCTTCTCTGAAGGTATGGATGATAACTTCGACAAGATTGTAATTTCTCAACTCAAAGGTGGTGGTTTTGAGACTGACAACCACACATTCCGTATTGCAAAAGGAAAATATGCACAAGCAAGCGTACCGGAACCAAGCATTGCTTTAGGAATGTTAGCATTCAGTGGTGGTATGTTCCTACGTAAGCGCAAGCAAAAAAAATCTGTTGAGTAATTTGCGATTGCTTAATTTATCTTTGACATCGTTTTTGTAATCCTTTCAATTAATTTCTATAGTGGAAGCATCTTTCCTCTCAACAAAAAGGAACTTGATGCTTCCACTATAAAGTTTAATTAATAAGAATGATTCCGAACAATTTCCCTTCTAAATTCTGTCCTGCAACCTAAACATAGGGTTTGCAGGTTTTTATTTCTGCAAAATGGATTGACAGATTATTGATAACTGTCAATCCAATTTTTACTAACTAGCAACTCTCGGAGCTTTGACTATATCATCATTATTAAAGTCAAACCCTGCTTCTGTTAGGCGAGCGCGGCTAGCATGCCATATATGTCCGCAGAGAAATAGGCTTGCTAACACAATATGAAAGCTTACCAACCATCCGCGAGAAGAGACTAAATCCGGTGTGGATTCTATCATCTTTGCAGGCCCGTAAAAGACTTCGGGATAAACAGTGTCGTTGAAAAAGGCAAATGTTGCAGCCAGAAAACCCATATATGCTATGGCTCCTAAACTGTAAGATAAATAAGCTTCTCCAGACCAAACTAAAATTTTCTCAGCCCAAGGAAATGGCTTACTTATAATGTGCCAAATACCACCACCGATGCACATTAATCCAACCCAGATATGACCGCCAATTACGTCTTCGAGGTTATCTACAGCAGCCATACCTGTAGCACCATGAACCGGAAATAAGTAGCTAAAGATTCTAAACGGATTCAGGGTTGGACTACTAATTAATCGCACGTCTCCACCCGTTCCGATATTCGGGTCATATATTCCACCCCACAACATCGCTTTTGCTACTAACAACCAAGCACCTACACCTAAAAGAACCAGATGGATTCCTAAAATTGTGGTCATCTTATCTTTATCTTTCCAGTCATAGCCGAAAAATCCCATGTAGCTCGAATCTTCCGGTAATACGCTCGGTCCTCTTAATGAGTGAAATATACCACCCGCACCTAAAACAGCTGAAGAAATTAAATGTATTACACCAATAATGTAAAAAGGCTGAATATCAGTTACTGCACCCCCAGCACCAACACCCAAACCGAGACTTGCTAAATGTGGAAGTAAAATTAAACCTTGTTCGTACATTGGCAAAGCTGGATTGAAATGCGATATTTCAAACAATGTCATCGCACCAGCCCAAAAGACTATCAAACCGGCATGAGCTACATGAGCGCCCAGTAGTTTTCCGGATAAATTTAGCAAGCGAGCATTACCACGATACCAGTCAACGTCAGTGAAGCTATATGTCTGATTATTGAAAGAAGTTACAGCCATTCTATTTTGGATTTTGGATTTTAGATTTTGGATTTTAGATTTCGGATTGTCTGCAATAGCAGTAATCTAACGGTTTGAAATTAGTTTAAAAGAAAAAACATTCTGTAAATCTATAATCCGAAAGCTGACTTAATTTGAGCAGCCCAAGCCGTGATTCTTTCCTCGCTCAAGTCAGATTGATTATCATCATCAAGAGCAAGTCCGCAAAATTTCCCGTCTCTCAAAGCTTTTGACTCACTAAATTCATATCCATCTGTGGCGGTATAACCAACTGTCTTCCCTCCTCTTTCAGAAATCTTCTCTTCCAATATCCCCATGGCATCTTGAAAGTTTTCGTCATATCCAACTTGGTCTCCAGTACCGAAATAAGCCACTGTTTTACCACTAAAATCAACCTCATCGAGGTCTTCAAACAAGCCTTCCCAATCACTCTGAAGTTCGCCGATATTCCAAGTCGGACAACCGATAATCAGACATTCATACTCATCAAAATCACCGGTTTCTGCTTCTGCAATATCGTGCATTGTTACACCATCACCCAAAGCATCCCGAATCATTTCCGCAGCAGATTCGGTTTTACCAGTTGTAGTACCGTAGAAAAGACCAATTTGTTTTGACATTTTAGAACTACTCGCTATTGAAAATAAATTAACTGAGAATAAACAAATTATTGCAACTATTTACTGCCAGATATATTCCCCTTGGAGATAATAGACCATCAGCATGTAAATAGTATCCTGCAATATCCTGTTATTCATCCACCATCAAGGCAGGTAGAGAGAACTCTTAAGCTATAAGGCTTAATGAATATAACTCTCAATAATTATTTATCAGCATATCAATAATTTAAAAAATATTCGCAACTATTTGATGAAGTTTTGTAAACATATCGATTATTTTTAGAGTTAGTTGTATTCAAGAGTAGTTACAAAGCTCTGTTCTTGGTCAGCATTTGCAGCGAATCGTAGGCTCCGAAGGTATCCCAAGCTTTTTTTTGCGCTGACCTTTTTGAGAAGAATTACAATTAACGGTTTTCATTTCAAAGTCAATGCATCCGATAGCTTCTTCCGAACAAGCTTTATAGGGATGAATCGTACATTTGAGACGATAGTCATTGGTAAAAAAATCACAGCCAGAGCAAGGAACATCATGAAGTTTTTTTAGGTGCTTCGTTCCTTTATTCAGCATCAAGCAAAAGCTAGCAATAGCAAAGATGACTATTGACCAGGCACAAAAAGCACAAAGAAATGTAAGTAGCATAGTTTATCTTCAAAATATATCTTTAAACAGGACTTTCCAAAAAAAATGTCCGTAGATTAATCACAGCTACGGACATTAAATTTAGTAGGCTCTCAGAGTCAGAACAATTAAAAACTATAGAAAATTAAGGGTTTATTTGACGAGAACGCCAAGAATGCCATACATAACCACAGAAGGCTATAATTCCTAATAAAATCTGTACATTTGCTGTTCCCAAGCGGTCATAACC
Organism: Calothrix parasitica NIES-267; assembly: GCF_002368095.1. Lineage (GTDB taxonomy): Bacteria > Cyanobacteriota > Cyanobacteriia > Cyanobacteriales > Nostocaceae > Rivularia > Rivularia parasitica. Next base: position 1,148,832 of record NZ_AP018227.1, read on the forward strand.
GTAAAAATCGACGGGATATACTATTTGGTTATAGGCTATGAATGGAGTAGAAATAAAGGCCATTAAAGCTAAACCAAGTAGGCTATAAGAAAGAATTTCCTCGCCATTCTGAATCGGAAATATTCGCCTTACCCAGGCAAAAGGTTGTATTAAAATATGCCAAATACCGCCTAAAATCAACATCAATCCGACCCAGATATGACCGCCGATGACATCTTCCAAATTGTCAACGCTCGCCATTCCTAAAAGATTCCAACTCCCATCTTTTAAACCCACTAAGTAACCAAATATTATATTTGGGTCAAGAGTAGGATTACTAATTAACCTGACTTCACCCAAATTAGCATCATAAATTCCACCAAAATACATCGCTTTTAATACTAAAAGAAATGCTCCCAAACCTAGAATAATCAGATGATTACCCAAAATAAAACCTAGCTTTTTGGGGTCATCCCATTCGTAGTGAAATTTCGCCACAATTCCACCAGGACTATACAAAACAGCCGGACCGCGAAATACATGAAAAAGTCCACCTGCACCTAAAACTGCTGAAGCAACTAAATGCAGAATACCAATAACAAAATAGGGATAAGTATCTACCACTTGACCATTAGCACCAACACCCCAGCCTAAAGTTGCCAGATGAGGTAACAAAGTCATCACCTGCTCGTACATCGGAACATCAGGAGCAAAGCGCAATACTTCAATGATAGTAATGCTCCCAGCCCAAAACATTATCAAACCTGCATGAGCGATATGGGCACCTAATAATTGTCCCGACAAATCTGTCAAACGAGCATTACCAACTAACCAAGGTGAGTCTGTACCTGATGCAAAAGTTTTATCGGTTGAAACAGCCACAATTTTTATCCTTTTCTAATTTTTATTCTAGAAACTGACGGTCGTTGATATCTTTTACAATTCTCAACAAGTTTCTAGAAACCCGTTTTCTGCTGCGATAAAAACAATTACTTTGTTAGACAACGAACAACAAAACGGGTTTCTGATATTTAGAAATGCTGTATAAAACAACCTCTCTATAGTTATTACGATTCGTTTCCAACAACTCCTACAGAATCCAGTGCTTTACCAAACTGTTTGAAGTCAACACCAATAGCTCGTAGCGCGTGCCATAGATGTCCTTGTAAAAAGAAGAAAGCAAGGAAGAAATGAGCATTTGCTAACCATGCTCTGGCTGTATGAGCGCCGTTAGGCAAGTCTACTGTATCTGCAAAATAGGGACAGATACCAAACTTGAGTTCTAATGCAGGCCCGTAGAATTCAACTGGGTAAGCCAAGGTATTGACCGCACAATAGTAAGATGCAACAAATCCAGCCAGAGCAATTCCTCCTAGAGAGTAAGACAGAATTGCTTCACCAGAGAAGATTAAGGCTTTCTTTGCCCAAGGTAATGGTTCTTGGATAATATGCCACACTCCGCCCCCAATCAACATTACACCGACATAAATATGTCCTCCCACTAAGTCTTCTAGATTATCGACACTAGCAAAATGAAACTGATAGCCATAGATAACCAGAGGGTTGAGAGTCGGATTAGTCACAGTCCGGACAGTCTCGGATGCAGCATCATAGAGTCCACCAAAGAACATTGCTTTAGCTGCCAACAATAAGGCTCCGACTCCTAAAAACAGCAGGTGATGCCCTAAAATAATTCCCAGTTGCTTGGGATCATCCCATTCAAAGTGAAACCTACGAGCTTGTCCAGTGGAATCTTCCAAGCTTCTCGGACCTTTGAAAGTATGGAATAACGCACCAGCACCTAAGACAGCAGATGAAATTAGGTGTACCATTCCGATAGCAAAATAAGGGTATGTATCAGTTACTATCCCACCATCTCCTACACCAATACCTAAAGTCGCTAGATGAGGTAATAAAATCAACCCTTGTTGACCCATTGGTATCTCAGGATTATATCGAGACAGTTCAAATAGAGTAAACGAACCAGCCCACAGAGTAATTAGAGCCGCTTGCGCTGCATGGGCCCCAATAAATAACCCTGACAATTTGGCAAAGCGTGCATTACCAGCCCACCAATCATATTTAACTTTAGGATTATCGTAAGTTTGCATTGTTTAACGCTTTCTCCTTATTAGCAATATTCTTCAATAATTGGACGTGAATTTACAGTTCAACCTGTTTTAGTTAAAACAGGTTAATTGCAGACCGCCAATTTTTCATCACCACCGAAGTCCGTTTCAGTTGAAATAGATACGCACTATAGCTTTAAAAGCACTACAGTTCCGTAAACGCAGCTTGTCAACGGACTTCCCCTCAACAGTGCAACGTTTTTTCTTTTGACTTAATGCTTAGTTTATTGATAAAGATTTTTATTAACAATAGTATTTACAAAAATTAATAGTTGCATTTCAATATAGGCTTAGTGAATGAGCCGCCATATTGGAGTCTGGCAGCTATTAACCCTGGTGTTTAGTGTAGATGCAGCATCCAGCAGCAAAATGAAATGAAACAACAAAGCAGAGAAAAAATTCTCGAATTTTTAGCCGATTTGTCAGCACCAGTAGATCCTGAAGTATTTGCAGGTTTTGGTAGCAAGCTTCAGAGAAATAGATATGAATGGCAAAAACAAGAGTGTGAATTTGAAAAAGAAGAAGAATATATCTGCTGTTGGGTAGAGGAACAGGAAGTTATGCATACCTTGGATATTTTGTTCGATATTGCACGTAATCCCCCCGGAATAGAATTTTGCAATGGAATTTACCAGCGTAGAAAATCGGATTGGGAATACTTTTTAATTTTACTAATTTATCTTTTAGGAAAAAAGGATAAAGTTACGCTCTTAAATCAAATAGAAGATAATAATCAAGATAAAAAACTATATCCTATTATTGAAGAAGTTAAACAATATCTTGCGGATGATTAGTTTTTTGATAAATAGGAATTTCAATGCTAATTTTATAACACATAGTAAGAAGTTTTCCGTACTAACTTATAATTCTCAAAAAGCTAGCAAAAATCTAATTTAAAACTAATATTGTGCTAATTAACTAATCCTTAAAGCATAATCTCATGAATCATTTCAACTTCTTCCCGATATTTTTTCAATTTGTTGGGTAAATTCATCTGTTTCATAACCCAACTGCTGCGCTAATTCCAATCCTTTTTGAAAAGCTGCAAGAGCCGATTGATTTTCTTGACGCTGTAAATGAATTTTACCTATTTGCTCGTAGGCACTCATCATACCGTAAAAATTAGCAGCTCGTTCTTCTGCTTGCAATAGAATCTGACCGGTTTGTAAAGCTTCCTCAGTTTGACCTTCAGCAACATATAGTGAAATTAACTTTTGCAAAGCTTCAGCAGCACGTACATATTGTTGAAAATCCCAAGCCATAGTATAAGCTTCTTGATAGTTTTTAAAAGCTTCATCTACCAAATTTGGATTTGCTTTTGCTAAACTTTCGTAATCGGAACCGATAGATAATTTTAATGCTGATAACTTTGCAATATCGTTTGTTTGACGATAAACTAACGATAGTTTTTTACGTGCATCTATTGCTTTTTGAGGCTGTTTAGTACGGTCATAAATGTAAGCTAAATCTTTTAAAGATTGTTCAATATCATTATTGTTAGAAACTAAATTTATTAATTGCTCGTAGGTGGCTGCCGCTGCTGGATAATCAAACCAATCAAGATGAACTTTGGCAATAGTTTTTAGCGTATCTACCTCACCTGTAACATCCGAATTTACCCGGAAAATTGCCAAAACTTCGTTATAAGCTTCCACAGCTAAAGATGGCGATCGCACTTGTCGGTAAGCTTCACCCAAAGCCTGTAATACCTTTAAATCTGCTGTATTCTGAGATTTAACTTTAACCTGCTTTTGAATTGCTTGTAATCGCTGAGTAATATACCTGATTTGTAAGCGATTGTTTTTTGTGTAAGCAACCCCACCAACCCTCTGCAATGCTTGAATTTCTGAAGCTGTACCTAAGTAACGACGCAAACGTAGTTCTCGATTCCAAGTAGAAAACGCTCCGTCGGTATCCCCAGCTTGCAATTTTGCAGTTGCTTCTTGATTAAGTTTATCCAAAGCTGCTTCCAAAGAACGCTTTTCTTGAGAACTTAAAGGCTGTTGATTATTAGTTTGTGGTAGCAATGGGTCGGGTAAAGTAATTTCCAAAGGAGAAGGTGGAAATTTTTTCGGTGGTAATGGTTTTTTTTCTTTGGCTAAAGTTAACGAACTCCCAAGTAAACAAATTGTAATTGATGTAGTAATCAAAATACTCAAGCGTTGTATCTTTATCATTTTCTTAGAATTGAGCATCGGAAATAACATGAGCGCAATTATCAAAACTATCAAATATTAACGTGACATTAGTGACGAGTATCCGCTCTCCTAAGTTCTCCATGAATTATTTTGGTCGAAATTGTCGTATTCACTTCTGGTTGCTCTTGAAAAGTGAATTGCGCTAATTTTAGAATAAATCATCAAACAATTAGGAGAGAATCTCCTAAAACTCGTTAATAAATTATATTATTAGCAAAAATCAGGAACAATTATTTAAATTCGTTACGCGTAGCTCCTAATCTAGCGACTTGAGTTGGTAATATACTTGTATCTAAAAAACTTACATCTAAAAGTATATGTAATGTCTCATTCTACAGATATACCAACCTTAGCTCGCTGGATGGCTTCTGACTTCAGCAATCAAGAACAAGCTTTTGAAAATCCGCCTTTTTTCGCTCATATTCGCGTATGTATTCGACCTTTACCCGTAGAATTATTATCGGGAGTAAGCTTTTATGTAGAGCAAGCTTACGATTACATGCTTGACGACCCCTATCGGGTTGCAGTGAATAAATTAGTTGATGCGGGAGACCATATAGAAATCGAAAACTATAGAGTCAAAGAAGCAGAAAAATTTTATGGTGCATCTCGCAACTTAGAACGTCTAAAAGCATTAGAATCTTCGAGTTTAGAAAAACTACCGGGCTGCAACATGATTGTAGAATGGACTGGTCATAGCTTCAAAGGAATAATACAAGCTGGTAAAAGCTGCATGGTATTTCGTAAAGGTCAAAATACTTATCTTGACAGCGACTTTGAAATTGATGAAGAAAAATTTATTACCAGAGATAGGGGAAGAGACCCGGAAACCGACGAGCAAATTTGGGGTTCAGTTGCAGGCCCATTTCAATTTGTCCGCTGGCACAGTTTCGCCGACGAAGTAAAAATTTAGTGATTTTCACCGCTCGGGTGTGGATCGTCAATAATTAATCTCAAACAACTAACCACTATTAATACCCATTTGCAGTTAACTCTACAGCGTGAAAATAAGGAACTCGTTCAACCCAACTTTCCCAGGTTCCATTAGGGTAAAGCTTCATCAAGCGAAATCCTGGTGACTTTTGGTCAAGAGCAAATTTTTTACTTTGTGGTTGAAATTGAACGCAGGTTGAAGGAGTTCCTAAATAATCAACGCCATTCCGTTGAATACAAAATTCTTGATGTATGTGACCAAACAGCACCAACCTAACCTGTGGATACTTATCTAAAACCGCAAAAAAATCTTCCGAGTTTTGCAAGCTGCTGTTATCTAACCAACGAGAATTTATTTTGAAGGGAGGATGATGAAGTGCTATTACTGTTGGTTTGTCCGCTGTCATAGCTAATTGTGAATCTAACCACTCTAAAGTTTCGTGACGCAGGTAGCCGTGTACCTTACCAGCAATCGAAGAATCTAATAAAATAAAATTCCATCCCCCTCGCTCAAAACATTTACGACGAGAAACTAGCCCTAAATTTAACACTTCATCCATCACGATGGAATCATCATGGTTTCCTGGAAGCCAATAACTAGGAAGAAACAACGGACTCAGCAAATTTTGCAAATTACCATAAGATTGAGATGTGCTATCACCCGAGAGGTCTCCCGTCAACAAAAGCAAATCAAGCTCGTCTCGCATTTTTTTCAAACACTCGATAACTGCATTAAAAGACTCTGTAGTAGGCATTCCCAGCAGTTGCTCCTGCTCCGAGGCAAATAGATGCATATCCGTTACCTGAGCAATAGTTATCGGATAAACTTCTTTCATCTTTGGTGATACCAATCTAATATGAGTCTTAATATCCAATTCTCCTTTGTATTCATGACTTAAGAGATGTGATGGTAGTTAATATTTCCTTAGTAGCATATTCATACTGTTAGTTATTCGATATTTTCGCTTGTTATGTATATTTATTAGTTCCTCCATTATTTAAGTAAAAACCGAAGTCAACATTTAATATATTATACGTAAACAAGCATTTCATTTGTTCTTCATCTATCTTAAGGCATAAAAACTGCGTCTTTTATATTTTGTTATACTTACGAATTTAAAAAGTATAAATACTGTTTTTACAGAGAAAAATATGTATTATACGTAACAGAAAATCCTAGCATAGATATGGAGTAATGTAATGGGTAGACTAATGCCAAAAAAACATAATCTTATATTTTGTATACATTCCCAGTAAAGCTCGCGGATAAACTACAATTTAGAATGGCAATTGTAAAGTTATACTCTTTTTTTGACTGTTATAGGAGAACATAGTTGTAGAGCGAAGCTTTTAAAACTGTCCCATCGCGATTTGTTATCCGATACTGTTTTCTTCCCTATCTCCGTGCCTGTTTGTGAAGGTATTTAATCGAATAATTTACTGGGGGGTAGATTTTTAGATAAAATTTTGATACGATTAAAAACGCAAATGCGGCGACATAGCCAAGTGGTAAGGCAGAGGTCTGCAAAACCTCCATCCGCCGGTTCAAATCCGGCTGTCGCCTTTGTTAATATTCCGTTGTTTCCCGCTTCTCAACCGCCTTCTAGCTTCGAGGAGCGGATTCTTCGTTTGTTCCATTTTAGTTCAAATCCGGTAGAATCAACTCATGATTTTAGTCCAAATTTAGTCCAAGTTTTTGCGATCTTTTGGGGAATTACAAGAGATTTTCCTGAAGTATTAACTTTTGATAATTGGGGTAAAATTGGGGTAAATTATCATGGATATTAGCGCTCGCCTCGCACAAGCTAATGGTAGGCTGCGAAATTCCAATATTGGTATAGCTATTGAGCAACGTGGAAATGTTTTATGGTTGAGGGGGACGTTTCCACCAAAACCCAACTCCGGTAAAACTAAGCCCCATCAGCAAAGAATATCTTTAAGAACACAACAGCACTCCCAAGGGGTTAAAGCAACAATAGCTGGATTACAGTACGCTGAAAGACAAGCTCGTGCTATTAGCTTACAGCTTGATAGCGGTGAGTTTAATTGGATGCAGTGGGATGTAAGCCAAGCACCAAAACCAGAAACCGTTTCGGATTGGGTAGAAAAGTTTGAAGCTGAATATTGGAGAAGAAGAAAGCGCAATCAGCAAACCGAAACAACCTGGAAGAAAGATTATCAAGTTGTTTTTCCAAAGTTCGCACAGTTCGCCGAAGATAGAGAATTATCTATTGACTTGATGATTGAATTCGCGAGCCTTAGCGAACCCGATACGCGCAGTCGTAAAAGAGTATGTGATATGTTGGGTAGACTTGCTAAATTCGCTAAACTCGGGAATTTAGAAGCAATAAAAGAATTAACTGGAAATTATTCTCCTGGAACAGTATCGCCAAGAAGTCTACCTACTGATAAGCAGATAGCTCAATGGCGAGAAAGAATTTCTAGCCCAGGTTGGCAGTGGATATATGGGATTTGTGCTGCATATGGTTTGCGTCCCCATGAAGCATTTCATATTGATATGTTGGATTTTCCTACTGCACGAGTTAGCGATGAAACAAAAACGGGAGAGCGATTTATTTATCCGCTTTATCCGGAATGGGCAGAAAATTGGAATCTTAAAGAAATTGTCTTACCGAATTTGAAATCAATTGAAGATTCTTCCAATGCCAAACTTGGAACTAAGGTATCTGGTTTTTTCTACGATTTAAAAATTCCATTTCCTCCATATAATCTACGTCATTGTTATGCACGTAGATGTTTCGAGTTTGGTTTTACTCCTGATTTCGGAGCAAAATTAATGGGACATTCAGTTACAACCCATTGCAAAACATATCGAGCTTGGATTGATGAAGCTACATACCTAAAAGTGTATGAAACATTAGTCAATAAAATAGGTAGACCTCCTGTTCCTTAAATTAAAATTATCCGGAGGGCGAATTAATAACCCCTCCGGATAAATAAGACCGAAAAGCTTCATTGTACAATTTATAAAATGTAAAATAAAAGTACAATTGGTTAAGGAACCATAGCTGATGACATTAACTATCGGGTCAACTTCAGCATCTAGTCTAAAAGAATTTTTACAATTGCCAGAAACAAAACCCGCTTTGGAATATATTGATGGGAAAATCTACCAAAAGCCGATGCCACAAGGGAAACATAGTCGATTAAGAACTTGTTTATCTACTACTATTAATCAATTAGGAAAACCGAAAAAATTAGCTTATGCATTTACAGAATTACGCTGTACTTTTGCGGATAAATCCATAGTTCCAGATATTGCAGTGTTTGAATGGGAGAATATTCCCTTAGATGAAAATGGTCAGATTGCGAATAAATTTGAAATTCCCCCCGATTGGACAATTGAAATTCTTTCACCAGAACAATCTGCAAGCAAGTTAATTCGTAAAATTACATTTTGCATCAAAAATGGTACAAAGTTGGGCTATTTTATTGATGCAGATGATAAATCAATTACTATTTTTCAACCCAATCAATTACCAGAAGTAAAGGAAGGTCTTGATATTTTACCCATGTTAGATGTTTTACAAGATTGCAAACTTACGGTTGAAGATGTATTTAATTGGTTAAGTTTTTCTAAATAAAAATCATTTAATCTTCCAATTGCAAAATTTGCCTAAAAAATAAAATCTAGTCTTAATCAATTGCTTATAATTAATGCAGAATACCCATAAACTTACTATACGTGGGTAATGCCATGCCTTCAGACAACCTTAAACTCATAGAATTACCAAGCACTGACGAATTAGCTTGCTCGGATGATATTCCTGTGGATAACGAAGACCAGAATTTTCTGCCTAATATTCTACTATTCTTACTTAACTCAATTTGGGCAAGCCGTACTGATTGGTTTTTCGGCGTAGATATGGCAATTTACCATACAACAGGTGCTAACCCGAGAGTACCTTTAGTCCCAGATGGATTTCTAAGCTTAGGAGTGGAGCGTAAAAAAGGCGGAAAATCTCGTAGGAGCTATGCAGTTTGGGAAGAAGACGACATAGTACCAATACTAACCTTAGAAATCGTATCGTACACTCCAGGCAACGAATACGACGATAAATTAGAAATTTATCGAAAACTAGGCGTACTTTACTACATAATTTACAACCCCGAATATTGGCAGCGCGACCAACATCAACCACTGTCCGTTTATAAGTTGGTAGATGGTAATTATGAGTTACAAATTAAAGAACCATTATGGCTACCGGAAATCGGTTTAGGTATTGGAAGACATCAAGGTGAAATAGGTGGAATAGAACAGGAATTTCTGTCTTGGTATGACGAAAGTGGAAATCGTTATCTGATGCCAGAAGAAATTGCTATTCAACAAAAGCTTAAGGCACAAGCGGAAGAAGAAAGAGCAGAACAGTTAGCACAATATTTACGCTCAAAGGGTATTGACCCTGATAATTTACCAGACAATTAGTAATGCTCTAAAAATAAAATCGCAACACCAAAGTTTTTTATTGCCAGCAAGAAACTACCGAAAAATTGCATGTAAATTGGCATTAAAACTTTAACTCAATTTAGCTAGGAGGGATAATCAATCCCTCCGGAAAAATCTAGCGAAAAGCTACTGGAGTTGTGAATCCATTCAATACGGCAGTAATGTTGATTTTTATAAGGCGATTCATAGAATCATTGCGTCTCGCATCCACCCAATGCAAACCTTCTTTCCATTGTCCTGACCTAATTCGTCTCAGAATCGAATGGCACTAAGAAAAGCCGAAACACTTGTGGTTTAAGCTGTTTGCAATTTAGTGCGTAATTCATGTCGTGATTTGGTCATTAAGGGATAAGCTTTTGGACGACGTTTACGGACTCGTGGTTCACAACGCCCTGGGCGTTCAGGAACAGCTTTGTGAGCAATAATTTTAAGTAGAGTAGAATAAATTTGAAGACGTTTTTGGATAGAGCCAACTAACAATTGGGGAATAAAGTTATTGAAATGATGGCGAGTACCTTGCAATGACAAGCGCAACGGAGGAGTACCGTAAGTAGTACCTGAAGACCACATCAAACTACGAAGTAAATTGTAAGCAAGTAAATGAACATAAATTTATTTGCGTACCATAGAAGGGGTTTTGCATCGCAAAACATCCATTCCTAAAGTGGTTTTAAGATGTCTTAAATCTAGTTCTACATCCCAACGTTTACTGTAAAGTCCAATAATTTCTAAAGTTGAATAAGTTCTTTTATCTAATAAAGTAGTGATTAAACTGACTCTTTCTGTACGAAAACCAGGGATAAAAATGTAGTAGTAAATTTCGCGCACAGTTATGATTTGGGGAAGAGCATCAAATTCATCTTTGCTTAATCCTTTGGGACATTTTTTAGGTTTATACCAAGTAACTAATTTGTCACAATCTCCTATAATTTTACCTTTATTCATAGATATTTTACGACTTTGATGCTTACGAAAGACAGCATCACAATCAAGTTTTTTGATAGCAAACAAATCGGCGTAAGCACAAAAAGCTCTATCTCCTAAAAGGATATCTAAAGGTTGAAGAAACTGATAAAGTTGGCGAGCAAGTTTGATATCATGGGTATTGAGAACATCAATGACTAAAGCAACAGCAGCACCTGTCGCTAAACTAAATAACACACCAATTTTAGCAATTGGAAATCCACATTCAGGCTTTTGAGTTTTAGGCTGAGGATATTCTTTCTGGTTCTGTGCAGTGTCAGGCATGGAAACAGTTGAGCCGTCTATTACTTTGACATTTCGACCACACCATAAAGATTCTGTTGTTACTTTCTCTTCTAATTTTTTTGCAGCCTGACTAAAAAGTTTTTCTAGTAGCTTTTCTGATAATCTTGACCGTGCTTGACAGTAAGCACTCGTATCAGTTGAAGGAATTTCTACCCCTTCTCCTGTCAAATAAGCAATTATTTTACTCACGGTATTATGGCAACTTTTATCAGTATCTAAAACTTGAGATAAAAACGCCCATAATGTTATAAATGGGTCAAATAATCGTTTCTTATATTTTATTTTTAACTCCTCAATAGCTTGTTCAATTATGGAAGATGGTAACAGTTCTTTAAAAGGTAGTCCTAAACTTTGATTAAATTTATCCTTGAGGATTTTTACTCGCAGTGTCACAGTAGTAATAGTTAGATTTGCTTACTTGTTTCAACTAAAGTATTTCATGAGCGAGTAAGCTTTTTCTACTTACAACGAATTTTTTTTGCCCCCACGAGTGATCCAGCAACTGGGGAAGATTTGGCGGCGATAGCGGAGTGCCAGGTGGGGCACGACTATTTGACACTACCAACGCAAAATCTCTATGCCCCTACCTGGTACCGCCAAATCAGCGTAGCGGTTCCCCAGTTGCGCCGCTTTTTCTGACACAACCCTCGAAGCGTCATACTAATTACTTGTTGGCGATTAGCGGAGCTAAACGCCCGAAGGGCGTAACGCACTAGTTTTCACCTTCATCATTTTGCTCCCCTACGATTGTGAGTGAGAATATGGCATCAAAAACAACTTCCTGAGCCATCCTTCCATTGTTAAATTGTTTTAAAAGCTATAGTTCTTATTCAGCATAGCTTGTAGCTTTTCTTAGTGCCATTCCACCATAGAACAAGATACCAACGGTGCAAGCGATGCCATAGAAAAAGGACTTTCCAAATTAGAACGCTTATGGAAATCATTCACCGGCGAAATTAACGAGTTACAGTTTATTCGTATTGAGCGATTACTTTATTCTTCTTTTACCGATGGTTTCCAACTTTGGGAACAGCTACTTGCTAACAAGATGGGTTTAACTATACGTCCCCTAGATGCAGAAGAACTTTGGAAAATTTTATGGCAGCGCTTTAACGACACACCACCACGTCAAATTCCCCAGCTTTTAGTTCTTAATGAAGACGGATTGCACGAGAAAATTTATTCAGATATTGCCCCCAAATCTCTCTTAATGGAATCCGATTCTTCTGTCCCCATAGCAGATAAACATTGGGTGCATCTAAAAGATAAGTATATAGGAGCATTAACCTTTGTAGAAAAACCCGGTGGTTGGACTGATAAAGAAAGACAAATGCAGTATCTATGGGAGATTTTATCAAAAGAAAGAATTTACGACACAGAAATTTATTGTCAGTTGATGCGTGCGAATGAAACACTTGTAAAAACCAATATGCAGCGCCTAACAAAACAATCGAATACAAGTGCTGCTATTGCTCAACAAAAAAATTCAGTTGACGTAAAATCTTTACTCAACATCAAAAAATCAATCGACGCGCAATCAGAGCTATATGAAGGAGCAGTTCCTATTCATACTGCGGTTGTGTTTTTGGTTTATCGCGATACCCGCGAACAATTGGATGAGGCTTGTCGTTACTTACAATCAAGTTTTCTCCGTCCTGCATGGGTGGTAAGAGAAACCGAATATCCTTGGAGGATTTGGCTGCAAACTTTACCTATAACCTGGGAACGTTTGATGACAGTTCCTTTCAATCGCCGCTTAATCTACCTAAGTGGTGAAGTACCGGGACTTTTACCTTTAGTCAGAACAAGGAAAGGTGATGATGACGGTTTTGAATTAATTGCTTCTGCTGGAGGAACGCCAGTATTTCTCAACTTGTACACCCAGCATAAAAATTTAGGATTATTTGCTACCACCCGCGCCGGCAGGGGCAACGCATCTTAAATTAAGCTAGGTGCGGCTACGCCGCACCAGCGCGAGGGAGAAATAATAAAAACGAGTCCATAACTCACAATTCAATCCAAATATAAACTCAAGTATATAAAAAAACTATAATTACCTAAATAAAGGCAGTATATATCCATAGATATGATTATCTAAAATAGAAAAAATAATAATGCTGAGCAATGAGAGTAATTAATAATTTAATCCTAAAACTTTAGTTAGATAATTATCATCTATAGCAGCCAAAAATTGTTTATTTTTAATTCCAATTTTTTTAGTTTTTTCTTTACCCAAAAGATTCACTGCAATATGACGAAGAACAGCGAAGTTCTGCGGTGAATTATCCTTGTCTTATCTACAATCATCCTCATCTAAGGCTACATCTAATATCCAATGCAACGAATTTTCAATACCCCAATGGCTACGAATTGAGTCTCCAAATTTTCTTGCATCTAATTTTAAACTGCTAATATAATAACGAGTTTCAACAGTTGTTTTCCCATTCTCGGTTCTAACTGATTCAACCATGCCTATACTGTTTAATTTCTTCCATTTATTCTCTGGGTCAATTTGACTAGAGATATCAGTGAGCATTAAATAATTTCGTACTTCTTCGCGTCCATGACCAAACTCACGAGTACTGTAATGGCTCGCACTAAAGCCTTTATTCCGTTTTGATATTGCTTCAGCTAATAGTAGCTCTGTGCTTTCATACAAACTTTTCTGATTCTTTTTTAGTGCAATTATATAATCTCCATCCTTTTGAGATATAAGATTAACTATTTCCTTTTGACATCCAATTGCATCAATTGTGACGATACAACCAGAAATATCTAATACTTTTATTAACTCTGGTATTGCAGTAATTACCCAAAGACTTGCTGTCAACTTTTCTTTGACCAAGAACTAATTTATTAGTTGCTGCCCAAGCACTAACCATACTGATGGAACGATTACCGGCTTTTTTATCATATGAATGTTTTAAATTTTTACCGTCAATCGCAATCACTTCACCATCAGTTAAATGTGCAACTGATTTTATCCATGATGCAAAACATTCTTGAAAATTTTGTGGATCTATTAGAGAAAATATTCTTGCAAATGTATCGTGTGACGGGATGCCGTTTGGTAGTTCTAAGAAACGTTTTAACCACTTTCGTTTTGCTAATCCATATGTCTCAATTGCTACCCATGAGTCAGCCCCACAAATTACTGCACAAATAGCAATCGTGATAACGTCAATTAGCTTATGTTTCTTTGTACGCTCAATTCTAGGGTCTTCAATATCCACGAAGTAATCCGAGATTGTCTGCTTCGGTTTCAGTTTCATTTTGAACCATTTTGCACCTCACCCTGATTGTTTTAGGCTACCACACAGAAGGGGAAGCAGTACTTTCGGGTTAGGGCGATCGCATTGACGGTGCAAAGTGCGCCGCAGGCGCACCTGCACCTTTAAAATTTATTAGAATTTAGATGCGTTTGCCCTGGGAACACCTGTGACTGTAAGTTATAGCTTTATGACATCACTTCCAAGCTATTACAACGCAGATGAAAATGGAGCTTGGGCTGTTAACGATGGACAAGCCAATAATTTTAGTTCCTTTTCAATGCAGCAAAGTCAAGCAGCAATACAAGCACTTAATCTTTGGCAAGAAGTTTCTGGTTTGACATTTGTTGAAGATAAAAGTGGTAACGGACAAATTCGTTTTGGGAATGCATTTAACACTATAAAAGCAACAGGTTGGGCACAGCAACCGGGGGATAATAGAGGAGGAGATGTTTGGTTAGACAAAGGTGACTCTAGAACTGATAATCCAACGCAAGAAACTTATGGCTTTCAAACACTAATCCATGAGATTGGTCATGCACTGGGTTTGAAGCATCCTTTTAAGGACATTGATGACACTAATGACAGTCCAATTTTAACTGGGGCTGAAAATAGCTATCAATACACCAACATGGCATATGATTACCATCCAGATATGCCAAATGTTGAACCGCGTAATCCACTACTTTATGATATTGCGGCTATTCAATATCTCTACGGCGCTAACATGAGTACGCGCACAGGTAATGACACTTATACATGGGGTGTTAAGTCGGACGGCTCATCTGAATTTTTTGGTAGCGATGAAAATTTTATTTCAGCTATTTGGGATGCTGGTGGTATTGACACAATTGATGCATCAAAGCAAACACTAAATTCAGTTATTGATCTTCAACCAGGTCATTTTAGTTCTATTGGCAATGGCACAGATAATCTTGCTCTTGCTTTCGCAGTAGACAAAGCGGGAAAAAGCATAGATTACAATTCATTAGACAAGCCAGACAAAATTATAAACTTAATTGAAAATGCAACGAGTGGTTCTGGTGACGATCAAATAAAAGGCAATCTAGCTAACAATGTGCTTAATGGCGGGGACGGTAACGATACATTGTATGGTAAACAAGGGGATGACACGCTAGACGGAGGTTTAGGTGTTGACTCTGCATTTGGTGGTGAAGGTAATGATATATACTACGTTGACTCCTTTAATGATGCAGTTACTGAAAATTCTAGTGAAGGTAATGATACTGTTAACTCGTTCATTACTTACGCATTAAGTGACAATATAGAAAATCTGACTTTGATTGGTAATCGTGCCCTTAATGGTATAGGTAATAGTCTAGATAACTTGATTTTTGGTAACAACAGTAATAATAACCTTAGTGGTGCAGATGGTAATGATACCCTTTACGGTGGAGATGATAACGACAAACTAATTGGTGGTACAAGTGCTGATACTTTAGATGGTGGAAATGGTAATGACACTGCTTCTTATTTTAATTCAACTGGTGGAGTTACTGTTAATCTAAGCACTGGTATTACCACTGGTGGAGATGCTAGCGGTGACGTTTTAAAGTCGATTGAATATCTAGAAGGTTCTGAGTTTGGAGATATTTTAATTAGTGATAGTCAAAATAATTACCTTTGGGGTATGGGAGGAGATGATACTCTTATTGCTGGAGTAGGAAACGACATCATTGATGGAGGTTTTGGTAATGATTCTATGTTAGGTGGTAAAGATAATGATACATACTACCTTGGTGGTCAATTCTCCACTGTTTCAACAATGTTTCATAGTTATTTAGATTTAATTCCTTCAACGCAGTCATCCATTGAGTGTGTTGGGTGTAATCTGATTTTTGAGCTAATTCGGGTTGGGGAATAAATTGGTGTAACTGCTCTCGCCAATAAGTTAAAACCCTTTCCCATAAATCCGAAGGTGCATATTGCTGCAAATAAGTTTGCCGTGATTTATCATCAGCAGAAGATAAAGTTTGGGGTTGAATAACAACTCGGTAAAACCTGGGATAAAGATTTGTGGGTTGGTTACGTATTTCTATTAAATCCTTGGTTAGCAAACGCAGTAGATTATATTCCTCGCCTAACTCTGCTTTATCTAATGATAAATTTGTTAACCAGCTTGTAATCTTTTCTTGGAACCAAGTTTTCCCCTTTTGTGAATCTGCGATACTATCAATTAACCAGTGTAGCCACCAATTCTCAACAGTTTTTGTTCCTTGGGATTCTAGATAATAAGAGCGGGGTTTGGCACGACGGACGATATAGTCACGCCAAGATTGAAACAAAGCTTGTTGTATATTTTCAGAAACAGGTACCTCAGTAAAAGCTTGGAACATAGTTGACCAATTATAACTATGTGTAAAAGCAATCTTCTGAATTTCCAAAGCATTCGCTCGTTCGGATTCACCCAGTCCCCGAGCCGTTTGCTGGTAGTAATATATAGGACTCCTATTTGATTTTTGAAAAAACTCCGTACATCTGAAGAGTAGCGAAGTCGAATGTAGTGTGTCGAATGAACCACTCAAACATCCACTTTAAATGAGAAAATGAAGGGATTAACGCACAGAAACGTCTAACCCAAGTTTTAGCTTGCAACCAGATATCTTCAATTGGATTCTGTTCTGGGCAATTGGGCGCAAAACGAATGCAGTGTATCTTCCATTGCTCAACTGGTAAACCTTGGTTTACAGAGTCTAAAAAAGCTCTAACTTCCTTGGAACGATGGTAAGTAGCACCATCCCAAAAAATTAGCAACCGTTGGTCGGGAGACTGAGCAAGCAAATATTGTAAATATTTAATAGTATTTTCTGAATTTCCGCCATTATAGGCTTTAAGTAGTAACTCTCCTTCTAAATAGTCTACAGCACCGTAGTAAGTCTGTTTTTCTCTTTCATTGACTACTGGAACTGTTATCTCTTCGTCACTCGCTCCCCATACATAACCATGGGATGGTGCTATCAACGTATTGTGGTAGCGTTACAACAAATAATCAAGCTGATGAATAAAATTGACCGAGCTATACCGGAGTTTCCAATAACGTAACGTGGAACAATATTTTTATTACAATGAAAGGGGAATAATTGTAATAATACTAATTTTGGTTATCACATATTTCGGCTTTCATCTATGAAAAACTTGACTAGAATTACTTTAAATCCAGAAGTGATGGGTGGTAAACCCTGTATCCGAGGAATGCGTATCACTGTTGGTACTATCGTCGGTTTAATGGCATCCGGGCATACACCTAGTGAAATTCTAAAAGCATATCCTTATTTAGAAGAAGCTGATATATACGAGGCGCTTGCTTACGCTGCTTGGAGAGTAGAAGAAATTGAAGTACCTCTAAAAAGCGCATGAAAATTTTGATTGATATGAATCTCTCTCCCGACTGGGTTGCAGTTTTGAACAAGTACAATATCGAAGCTGTTCACTGGTCCACTATTGGTAAACCGGATGCAAAAGATACGGTAATTATGGAATGGGCGAGAGATAATAATTACATAGTTTTTACTCATGATTTAGATTTTGGAACTTTGCTAGCAGCAACTCAAGCCAACACACCAAGTGTAATTCAGGTTCGCACCCAAGATGTTTTACCTGCGAGCATAGAAAATCTAGTAGTTTCAGCCTTAAGTCAATTTGAAACACAATTGATTAATGGTGCTTTAGTTACTATTGATCAAGCTACTTCTAAAGTGCGGATTTTACCAATTATTCCTAAATCAAAGTGATTAACTATCTGGGTGTAGCACTGATAATTAATATTCGCTTGTTTTTAAGCATCGAGATGCTGATAATTTACTGCATAATTTCATCACTTTTCTAGGTATTGGTGACAAACATCCTCCAGAAAAGCTGTTATAAATTGACTTTAAAACTGCTACTGTTTTTGAATATATTCCTATCGCTGAAGGAAATTTACCCAGTACGACTTTATTAAGAACTAGTAATTTAAATATTTTAGTGTTTGTGGAAGAGATATATTCTTTATCTTGTATAATTTTTAACTATATACCTTGATATATAACGTAAAACATAGCACTAACGAAAGTGAATTATTTCAAATTACCAAATTTCGCTTAAATCCAAAACGAATCCTGGCAAAACATCTTCTCCAGAAAGAGTTTGTGGAGATTGAAGAATTTCGACTTCTTGATTGGGACGATAGATTTCAATTTGAAGAAGCTTACGATTAATTAACCACCCTAAAGAAGCGCCATTTTCCATATATTCTTTCATTTTGGTTCTTGTGTTTTCAATGGTGTCGCTTGGGGACATTAATTCAACGACGAAATCGGGACATAAAGGAGCAAATTTTTCTTTCTCCTTTTCGGTTAAAGCATCCCAGCGTTCCATTTTTACCCAAGATGCATCTGGGGAGCGGTTTGCACCATTAGGAAGTATAAAACCACCGGAAGAATCGAAGGTTTTTCCTAGTTTATATTGACGATTCCAGCCTCGGATTTGATAGTTTAAATCGGAATTTCTATCGCTGGTGATGCTTCCTGTAGGTGGCATGATAATTAATTCTCCTGAAGCTGTGCGCTCGAATCTTAAATCCGGGTTGTTTTGACAAAGCTGGAAAAATTGCTCGTCAGTTAGATTGATATTACCAATATCTAATTCAAGGATTGAAGGTAAATTAATTGTGAGGGGGTTCATGATATTAGTCAAAATAGGGTTAATATATTTATTCTAGTTTTCGTATCAATTAATGTGACTTTAACTTTTCTGTTAAAGATGAATCATGCTCTCACCACAGTAATAGAACGTCCCCCCTGTGTAGTTTTAACTTGAGTTGATAAACGTTCTTCAATTGAAGGAGCTTTGCTTCTTCGGTCAAAAATTATTAACCAACCAAAATTTTCTCCTGACCGGGCTAAATAAGATTCTAATTGCTCAAGACCATCTTCTAACGGGTCGCCCTTCTTCAGGACACTTTCCTCAACGGGGGGAACCCCCGCACGGAAGTGTCCGGTATCTCGCCAAACCTTCAATTCTATTCCCAGCGTTACTTTTCCATACCTCAAACATAAATCCATTCTGTCACTTCCAATTGCATATTCGCGTTCTAAGCTTCCACCACCATTAACAACGCGATGTAAAAATGCCATAAGTACGGTGTAGGGGGTGCAATTTCATGGTAAACAGCGCTACTAAGTAATGGTTCACCGTGTTGTCTCCAGAACCTTAAAAACGCTTGCAGTAATGCATCAGTATTTAATTCTCCACTTTTGGTTAACCAACTCGGACTAATTCGGGGTAAACTATCTTGAGTTCCCTGCACCAAAGCACGGGGAATAACTTCGCGGTAAATCGGATTTGCAATCGTTAGTCCCCCCGCTGGGTCGCGTCGCAACAGCCCTAAATCAATCAAATATTGTCGGTCGTCGTGCCGGGAGTATCCCCTAAAGTCTGACCTGCGAGCATGGGTTCAATAATTGCTTTTACCCTCTGTTCTCGCAAACGCTCTGTAAGCGAATCAAGATGAGTATCTTGACGTGCAATTAATATTTCTTTGGCTTTGAGAATATGCTCGCTTGTAATCGCCACATTTCTATCTGGGACGATTTTTTCTACGATTTCTTTAGCAAGAGCATTAACTAACCAAGGTTGTCCTTGAGTCAAATCAAAAGCGATATCAATTGCTTGGTCTGTAAAAGCTTGTCCTGTATCTTCAGTATGTTGTTGGTATAGTTCTCGTACTTCAGTGGAATTAAAATTTCTTAGTGTCAGCGAACTTACTTTAATATTAAAAGGACTCGAAGTATTTAATCTACCACTACCTCCGGAAGCGAATTTATAATCGCGCACATCTCGCAAACCAATTAAACCAACTGACAACGGGAAATTTTTCGGTCTTGTGCGATAACCATCCCGCAGCTGTCGCAAAACAGAAATTAGTGTTTCATCTTGTAACGAGTCAATTTCATCTATAAACAACACCAATGGTCTTTTGCTCGAAGCAGCCCAAGCCTGCAAAGCTGCTTGAATTCTTCGTCCCGGTTGTGCTTCGTTGTTTAATGAGGGGGGATGCAAATCTGACGGTAAATCGAACTTAGCGCTTGCCCACCAAGCATCTAAAATTGCAAGTTCAGCAGCACCTGGGTCATGAGGAAAAGGACTTCCAACTTCTGCCGATACCATTACTGCGGTATGGCGATCGCCATTAGTTAATTCTTCCGCTAACGCCAGCATTGCAGTAGTTTTACCAGTTTGACGCGGTGCGTGAATTACAAAGTAGCTATGTTGGGATATTAACTGCTTTAAATTTGGTAATCGACTAGTCGGCGACACCATGTAGTGAATGTCGGCTTGGCAAGGACCTGCGGTGTTGAACCAACGAGTCATAAATTACAAATGCTACGGTTAACAATGACCTCAGTTTAGCGTAGAAGTTAATAAGCTAAAAATAAAGAAGTACGGCAATATAGTTACTAAAAATATAGTCAAATATTTCAACTAGCTTTTAGCTTTGTAAGGCTTAATCCTTACTGGGCTAACTACAAGCCTCTCTACTGGTTTTCCCTTAAAAAGAGAGTCACCAACTACCTTTCTAATACAATTAAGACTACCATTAATGTCACAATTGTAAGTTTTACCAGACCTAGATTTAAATAATCCCCGATGTACTCTTTGACCTAGATATGTTTCATGCTTCTTAATAGATATCTCCGAAAACAACCAAAGTCTTACTATAACTACCTTTTAAGTCGCGATCGCCAAATCGCAAAGATAGCTAGTTGGTACGTAAAATAAGGCTTTGAGATGCTTACTATTAATAACTAGCTAAAAAATAGCATGTATTGTAACCAATTTACTCTTGGAATGTTTAGTTATTTATAATCATAAAATTAATGTGCCTATTCGTAATCTAACAAGTCCACAAATCGTCATAATTATCTGTTCATATTTATTTGGTTTTAATCTAAATCTTTCTTGAGCTACTCGGAATATTTTTACCAAACGAATTAAGTGTTCAACAAAAATTCTTTCTGAAGCCAACTCTTTATTTCTTTCTTTTTGCTCTGGAGTTAATTCTTTTTTTTTCGGTTTCTTATGAGGAGTTTTAATTAATTCTTCTCCTTCATAAGCCTTATCTCCATTAAATTTTTGATTTGAGTCAAATCCTTTTCGGGATTCACGATACAATTTTACGTCACTTTTAGGTCCTGGTTTACCTGCTACAACATCAACGATATCTTTACCATCTGGTAAAACAATTAATTGATTTTTAAAGGTATGTTTTTTCTTTTTACCTGAGTAATATTTTTTATGCTCTTGATATTCTCCAGGTCTTTCTATAGGCTGCTCACAGCTATCGACTATTAATTCAAATTCCGTTAAAAGTTCTTTAACAACCTCATATTCATATTCGTTTTTTTTACCTGTTCAATGAGGCTTGGTGGTAACATTTCTCCTAAAAGTGGAAACCAATAATTAAATGTGTCATTCGCTGTTGTTTCACTTACACCAAATTGAATACCAAGTAACTGAAATGTTATAAATTGTCGTAAATATATCAGGGTCAATAATATTTGTTCTTCAAGTGATAATTTTCTCTTACGACCACCCCCTTTTTTGATAATTCTTGTTTTTTTAAATTCTGCTTCTGATTCAACTTCTACGTGCATGGTGATTGCTTGCTTTATTAACTGTTTTAATTGGTCGTAATTTAGACCAACTAATCGCTGTGCTTCTTGTGGATGTTTCTCGATATACCCTGGTATTGAATTCATCTTATTAACCTTTATAAAGGCTGATTTAATATTATTTTACCAGACTTTATTTATATTCCGGAGATGTCTATTAGAAATATCCGAACGTGGTAGAGCTAGGGCATTAATAGAATTATTATCCTCTAAATCTAATCCCAATCAAATACCAAATATCAAACCCCCCAACATTGAACAAATTAAACAAATTGCTCAACAGCAAAAAGCGACATTTGTTGAATATTCATTTGTTAACGAATCAGTTCCAGGTAAAGAAAAATCGCATCCCAAACTCTACATCTGGGCAATCAAACCTACAGGAGAAATCACCTTTAAACAAGTTGATATAAAATCCCTCGATATACCTTTAGCAGAACTTGTAAAAAACAGTCGTGTATCAATCGGTGCAAGGGGTATAAATGTAGAACCGACCGGAAAACCAATTAATCAAAAACAAAACTTACAAAAGCTGCATGAATTACTAATCAAACCCATCGCTTCACATCTTCCTACAAACCCAGACGAGCGCGTAATTTTTATTCCTAACGAATCTTTATTTTTAGTTCCTTTCCCAGCTTTGATGGATGCTTCAGGTAAATATCTCATTGAAAAACATACCGTCATGACTGCGCCAGCTATTCAGGTTTTGGAACTGACAAATAAAAACAATACAGCCAAATTAAATTTAAAATCTTTACAACCAAAAGACTTATTAATTGTAAGTAATCCTACCATGCCGGTTGTAGGAATTCCACCCGCGCAGCTACCTCCACTACCAGGTGCAGAAAAAGAAGCAAAGGCGATCGCCAAATTATTCAACACCAATTCGCTTACTGGAAACCAAGCTACCAAATCTACGGTAATGCAAAAAATTTATAGCGCTAGAGTTATTCACTTTGCAACGCATGGATTGCTTGACGGAAAGGATTTTGGGGAACGTACTCCCGGAGCAATAGCTCTTGCTCCAGATACTCCGGTTAATAAAGCTGATAAATTGAGCAGTGTAAACGAAGGTTTACTTAAAACTACAGAAATTATAGATTTAAAACTTAATGCTGATTTAGTTGTACTTAGTGCTTGCGATACAGGTAGGGGACAAATCACCAGTTCGGGTGTAGTAGGTTTATCTCGTTCGCTGATAACTGCTGGTGCATCAAGTGTAATTGTTTCACTGTGGAAGATTCCGGATGATTCCACATCACAATTGATGAGTGAATTTTATCGTCAGTGGGAGAAAACAGGAGATAAAGCCAAAGCCTTGCGTAATGCGATGTTGACAACGATGAAGACTAATCCCGAACCGATACATTGGGCAGCTTTTACGTTGATTGGTGAAGCAGAATAGTAATATCATGATGTCCCATCAAAGGTTTTTTAAAGAAGAATGGTGCGTTACGGCATTATCGAATGGGATAATCTTTTTATCAAATTACCTGGTGCCGTAACACACCCTACAATCTGGGAATTGGAAAAGAATTTGTAGTTGGTAATTGGTAATTGGTAATTAATTTGTAGGGGAGGCAAAAAGCGGTGAGTTAGTGTGGTCTTGGGGTTTTCCCCATAAACAACTAACGTTAGCACAGCGTCTCCCGGAGGGAGATACCCGTAAGGTGTAGATTTTCTTCCCGCTTTATTGTCGTTGCTGTACTCCTGGAGAAATTGTGAACATAGCAAGAAAATTTGTTTCAAGCGTCACGCACCAACCATAGACTATTAAAACGACATCTTTTGAATAATGATTAATTTATTTCTTCACCGCTCTAACCGCAGCCGAAGCATTTATTAATCCGCTACCAAAGAAAAACTGTTTATCTGTCACCGAATCAGGAATCGCACGTTTATCAACTAATGTACGATATTGCTTCTGTTCTTGCTCGGTAATATTCAACCCTTGATAACCAGCAGTCGATTTAAGAATATCAATTAACTGTACGCGATTGAGTTGATTACCAGTATCTTCACCTTTCATTAATGCTACTACCCCTGCAACTGCTGGAGAGGAAAAAGAAGTTCCTTCCATCCACCAATATTTTCCTTTGTAATCAACGGTTTTAGACCAACGGGATTTCGGAAAGGCTAAACCTCGCCAAAATATATCCATCCAGGTTCCCCCGGTAGTGGGTATTCCTCCCAACCATCCTGCTTCACTACTCAAATCTCCACCAGGTGCAATTACATCCAATCCCTTACCGAAATTACTGTAGGGAGCGCGATTACCTTGAAGATTGCTGGCTCCAACTGATAATACTCCCTCGTATCCGGAAGGATAAGCAACGCTACGATAATTGGAGTTACCGGAAGATGCTACTACAACTAATTTGGGGTTTTGCTGTAATATTTGATTGAATGCTAATTCTTCTACATCCGATGGTAGCATTGCTCCCAAACTCAAGTTAATTACGTCAGCACCACGATTAGCTGCATAACCAACGGCTTCAATATATGAAGATGTAAAAATACTTCCATTTAATCCAAAGACTCGAACTGGTAAAATTTTCGCGTTTGGTGCAACTCCCCATATACCCGTCTTATTCTGGGGTTTGGCTGCGATAACACCGCTAACTAAGGTACCATGAAATTCACCACCAACTTGAGAGCGAATTCTGTTACGTAAATAATCAGCCAATCTTTTTTCGGGGATTGAAGGATTAATTCGTCGTTTCATTCTTGGTGTCACATATCTCTTAATTAATTCTTTGTCAGATACTTTAAAAGTATCCTGTAATTTCCTTCTGAGAATATTAACTTCTAAAGGACTCATACGAGTATCGGAATCGCCAATAGAACAAGGTTCTTTACTATTACTTGGCTCCGAAAAGTCCCATCCGTACTCTTCTAGAGGACATTTATCGGGTGCTTCAACTTTGTATAAACTATATCTTAAATCAGGATGATTGTATTGAATCAGACTGTCGATTACTGCAACAACTACACCTTTTCCACCGTTACTATTTTTCCAAGCTTCGGTAACTCGTAAATCGGTACGAGGTAATGTTGATTTCGCGGAAGCTGATTGTTTATTCTTCGCTGTTTGTTGCTGTAAACAGTTTTGCAGAGAATCAAAACTACTTATCTGCTGTCGCTGTTGTAGACATTGTTTGAGGGGTACACTATTTAAATGCCACTGCAAACCCAAATAATCTTTTGTTATATTGTTTCCACTATTTGCAGCATCTTTGGGTTGTTTTTTGATTGATTCAGTACTCCAAGCTCCACTTTCCAAATCATTATCTATATCGATAGAGTTAGAAATAGACTGGAGAAAATTTGGTGAAGCGGAATTAATAGCTTTAATTTGATTGAGTTGATTGGCAACATTTAATATAGCAGTACCGGAAGCAGTTGTTGATTTTACTATATAAACATTGGGGAAGAAACGTAAGGGACGAACAATTTCTAAATTATTTTGTCTGAGAATAGATTGTTTTTCGCTATCAGAAATATTTGGTTTAAAACTCAGAACAATTTCGTTGGGTAAAACAATTGTATCTTGACTATCAGTACGAGTTAGTACTGGTAAAGACGTTTTGACGTACTTTTGATTTTGAATCTTTTTCTGAAAATTTGTGCTGCTATTACCAGGTAAAGTAACGACAGCATAACTTTCACCCAAAGGTTGAACCTGTACCTGAGAATTACTTCCACCACGAGTGCGAGTACCTATTTGTAAATCCTTTTCTAGTTGCAGATAAAGAGGATTAGCGCTTCTTGAGCGAGTTTTGGGTAAAGCTTTGAATTCAACAGCAACAACATCTTTTTGTTGAGTGAGAGGAATTCGCTTTCCTTTGTAAATATAGAATAATTGATTATCGGTTTGTGTTTCTGTAGTTTGAGCAGAAGCTGGGGAATTAAATTTAATATTTGTGGTGAATGGAAGGATATTTGTGAAAGCTAAAATACTGCTAGCCAGAAGAATACCGGATACTGTACGTTTATGATTCATGTTTCGGTTGAATTATAGGATATTGGTTGCGAGTCTTGAATAGTAGTTGTTTACCCGCTCAATTATGTATATCTCTGGGTGCTGTAGGGGGTATGCAAAGGGGTTAAATACCGCTTCCCCAATTACCTCTCCCTCACTCCCTCACTCCCTCACTCCCTCCCTCTTCATCCTCCCACTCACCCAAAAACGCAAAAGCAGCCCAATAATTAGGATTGCGCCATTTTTCCTGATTCCACATCTTTAACTGTGTTGCTCTCAAAGCCTGATTCGCTGACTTGCCTTCCTGCAACATCTGCTTGTAAAATTCCTGCATAAATACTGCTGTACCTTCATCGCTAACTTGCCACAGCGACACTACCAAACGCTCGGCACCTGCATACATCAATCCTCTTGTCAATCCTACCAATCCTTCTCCTTGAATTTCTTTACCCAATCCGGTTTCACAAGCACTCAACACAATTAAATCTGCGGGATAATCGAGATTGAATAAATCTCCTAAGCGTAAATATCCGCGAATATCTCGACCTTGTTTATTTACCAAAGAAAGCACGATTCCCGATAATTCTGGATTTGCGTCGTTAACAAACCCGTGAGTCGCAAAGTGTAGGATACGGTATTGATTGAGTTTGTTGCTTGTAGCCCAATTATAGTTCGCATCAAAATCAAAAACGTTCAGGCGATCGCCATTTGGTACGAGTTGCAAAAGTGTCTCGGCTTCCGTGCGCGTACCTAGAAGTCGCTGCCAACCCCGACGATTAAAGATATCCGCAGAACGTTTGAGAGCAGAGCGCTCTAGTTCTAATTCCAGAGAATTTTGCTCGTTTAGCTGCTTGTTTCTAGCTTCAGCTACTCGATTGTCGGTAGCGGTGAATACCGGGTCGGCAAGGATAGCTAAAGCTTTCGGTGCCCTTTTACGATTTGCGAGTTCTTGACGTTGGATTGCAATGGTTGACGCTGAAGGTAGGTTAACAATTTCGTGGTTGATTAGAAGCGGTTGGTAGTTGATTTTGTTGTGTGATGGTTTTGGTTCGGGAATTAAACCACCTCTTGGAACCTCTTTTCTATTTTTCTTAAAAGAATTATTTTTCTCTCCCCCTGCTCCCCCTGCTTCCCCTGCTTCCCCCTCTACCCCCTTTCCCGAAAGGTCAGCCAAAGCAGCAAAAGGAATATATTGCAAAGCACCATCAGCAACAATAATCAACCGCTTTTTACCCAACTTATCTTTGACAGGTGACAGCACAAGTTTACTTAATTCTTTAGCAGCTACATCAATGCTTCCGGTTTTGAAATTTGCTGTATCTTCACAAGCATTTTCTTTACCAGTAGCTGAAGGTGGTTTAGAACTGAATTTGCTAATTAAACAAAATAAATTGATAGCACTTTTATCTATTTCTGACTTTTTGGGAAGTTCGTAAGTATCGAGGGAATCGGGACTCACCACCCATAAAAAACTGCGCTCCTCACCCAAGGAATATTGTAACAGCAGCGAATCTTTATCGAGTTGTTGTTGAATTTCCCCTAACTTCAACGGTTCGGGATATTTGAGATTCGCGTATTTGGGATTGCTTTGTTTGATTTTGACCTGCAATTGTTTGTATTCTTCAAGGTGATTTGCTATTTCTTTTTCTAACCTTTGAGCAGCAGCTTGAGAAATTGGATCGTTACTTTTATTTTTATCGTTAACTATCTGGTAACGTAATTTTTCCTTAGCACTAATTAATTCTTGCAAGCGGCTTTCTTCTGCCAAAAATTCCGGGTTTGCACCTTTGCGGATATCGGCTCGTGCTTCGGTTAATAGTTCCAAAAGTCCCCGAGCGCGAGATTTTTCGCTAGCGTTGAGAGCCAATGCATCGTAACCTTTTGATGGGTGTTTTTTGTGTAGCTCCATCAACAAATCGATGTAGAACTTGTAGTAACCTTGGACTGTAGCGAAGTAAGTTGTTTTTAGGTCTTGGTTGGTGTAAGTACCCCTTAATTCTTCGATGATTTGGATGCTATCTTGGATGTGTTTGAGGGATGTTTGTAAATTACCTTGTTTTCGTTCTATATAAGCTAGATTCCAAAGTGTGTTAGCTTCCCCACTCCTATTACCCACTGCACGAAGTAAAGGTAAAGCTTGGTTTAAGAACGAAAGTGCCTTTTGTTTTTCTCCTAACTCAGCGTAGACTTGACCAATATTATTGAGTGTTCCAGCTTCCATACCCTTATCACCGACTGCACGAAGTAAAGGTAAAGCTTGGTTGTAATAGGAAAATGCCTTTTGTTTTTCTCCTAAATCATAGTCTCCAGCAATATTAACAAGTGTTATAGCTTCTCCACGCCTATCACCCACTGCACGAAGTAAAGGTAAAGCTTGGTTGTAAAACGAAAGTGCCTTTTGTTTTTCTCCTAACCTTGAGTAGACTCCACCAATATTATTAAGTGTTCCAGCTTCCTTAGCCCTATCACCCACCACACGAAGTAAAGGTAAAGCTTGATTGTAAAACGAAAGTGCCTTTTGTGTTTCTCCTAAATTTGAATAAACTAAACCAATATTATTAAGTGTTATGGCTTCTCCGCGCCTATCACCCACTGCACGACGTAAAGGTAAAGCTTGGTTGAAGAACGAAAGTGCCTTTTGTTTTTCTCCTAAATTTGAATAAACTAAACCAATACCCGTAAGTGTTGTAGCTTCCTTACTCCTATTACCCACTGTACGATGTAAAGGTAAAGCTTTGTTGTAATAGGAAAGTGCCTTTTGTGTTTCTCCTAACCTTGAGTAGACTCCACCAATATTATTAAGTGTTGTAGCTTCTCCACCCTTATCACCGACTGCACGACGTAAAGGTAAAGCTTGGTTGAAGAACGAAAGTGCCTTTTGTGTTTCTCCTAAATTGGAGTAGACTTTACCAATATTATTAAGTGTTAGAGCTTCTACAACCCTATTACCTACTGCACGAAATAAAGGTAAAGCTTGGTTGTAATAGGAAAGTGCTTTTTGTTTTTCTCCTAATTTGTCGTAGACTCCACCAATACTAAGAAGAGTAACAGCTTGCCCTGACTTATGCTCCAATTTTTCCCACAAAACCAGCGCTGCTTGCAATTTTTCTCTAGCTTTTGTAAGTGATTCTGCGGTTCCTTGCTTAAATAATTCCAATCCTTCGTTTGATAATTTTTCTGCTTCGGCACGGGTATTATTTTGCTGGGTTGTTTCTAGCTTTTGGGCAATTTTTAACCCATAATTGCCTGCACTAACTGCACTTGATTCGGATAATAAAAATAAGGAAATAAATAATACAACTGCATGCTTTGTCAAAGTTTGATGAAAGGGGATTTTTGGAGATTTACTATCAGTATTCATACGTGTTTATACTGCTATAGCTGGTTATACTTTAATATATCTCTCGCGGTTATGGGGGGTATGCAGTTTTATAGTTATGCTTTACTCCCTTTCCGGTTGAAGATTTTCTATAAAAAAACCGCAGAGAGCGCAGAGAGCGCAGAGGAAGAGGATAAGAAGGATTAATTCGATTTCAATTAAAATTAGTAATACCCCTCATAATTAATGTGGTGAAGTAGTAGTATAAGAGCGCTAAAGCGCAACTACGAACCTGCATCAATCAATTAAACCCACTTCCCTAGCGCGGATTTGAGTGACAATTCGTAAATTCTTGCCTTGATTTTTCAATTCGTCGCAATCAATACCTAAAGCATCTTGCAACCCCAGCCAATAATGCCTTACCATCCTTTCGGAGACAAAAAATTGTCTGGCGATCGCCTTATCTTGAAATCCTTCTTTGAAAGCTAAATCCAACAGTCTCAACCACTCTGGTTTGACTTGGGAAGCAGAATTTATACACGGAATATCTTTTGTATTAACTAATTCTTTCAATCCCCATTCAACTCGCTGCAAAAATTCAGTGTTAGAAAGACTTTTATCAGCGACAATAAAACCTCCTATTCGTGAATCAATCTCGGGTTTTATTCGTACTAATTTTTTAATATGGGAACTTTGAACAACTATATTTAATTGGGGATAATTCAGCATGATTTTTTTCAAAAGCTGCATTCCCGTATTAACTGACGGTGTTTCTCCAGCTTTTTCAGCAATCGAAATATCTATCACAACTAAATCGGGTTTATATACTGAAACTTGATTTAGAAAATCGATGGCATTCGCAGCCGTGATTATTTCAGCTTGAGTATATTTTGAACGCAATATCTTAACTGTTTCATTTAGATATAATTTATGGCTGTCAACTACAAAGAATTTGTGATTCATAATAATTTCCTCTAATTACTATATTTGTTAGCTGGTTAAGAAAGGCAGAATTTAGCTGTATTCTGCCAGTAAATGCACCTTAACGATGATTAAGTGACCTATGCATCACCAGTAATCTGGTAACTATATATTTATATATCTGGCTGTTATGAGGGTTATGCAAAAAAATACAAATCGATTAGTCCACCAATTGAAAAAGACGTAGCAGTGCTACGTCTCTACATTAGTGTTGCGATTTTAGAGATAGTTTTCTAATGTCAATTGTGAAATCACAAATTTATTCCGCTTCCCCAATCAAAGTAAAAGCTGCCCATTTCCTGGGAGCTTTGGGATATTGTTCCTTCATCTTCAACATTGCTTGACGTAAAGCTTGTGCTTTATCAAGATTCTTTTGATACAAATTTTGGTAAAAATCTGTCATTAATTCTGCGGTGGGTGCATCGGGAACTGCCCACAAAGAAACCAACACGCTGGGAGTACCAGCCAGGAATAAGGAGCGGGATAAACCAATTACCCCATCACCAGTAATTCTACCTCTACCCGTATTACAAGCACTCAGTACTACCAAATCTGCATTCAGTTTGATATCCAGGATTTCGGATGCAGTCAAAAGACCGTTATCTTGAGAAGAGGGTGCAAGTGCGATGGAACTTTGTAATCCTTGGAAACCATCAAATAAGCCGTGGGTAGCTAAATGAATCACTCCAGCTTGAGGAAGCTTGGCTTTAATAGCGGTTTCTGTAGCTTCGTCACTAGTCAAGGCTGTGGTATTGAATAGGGGTGCAATAGCTTCTGCTTCTCGCTTGGCTCCTGGTAAAGATGATAACTGTTTTCCTGCTTCACCATATTTGGTATTAAATTTAGGCATGGTAGGATTGCCTACTATCAGAGCATTTTGGCGAGATAATTTTGGTAAGGTTTTTATCCGTTGTTGTTGCGAGCGAGTTAATTCTAATACTTGAATTGCGGGTGCAGTGAGAATGGTGTGTTTTTCAATCAAGTATTTACCTTGAGAGTCCATTAATGCGGGGAAAGGAACCAGGAATAAATCACTTTGGGGAACGAAAGTAACTCGTTGATTGGGGTCAGTTGGTAAGAGGTCAGCAATGGGTTTAACTAGCAGTTGATGGAGTTTTTGTAAGCTTTCTCGTTGTATTTTTTCATTCACGGGATTTTTGAATTTTGCAGAAAAAATACTGCGCTCATCATCACTGACACCCAAGGATTTACGGGTGGTGGAAACTAATTCACTTAATGTTGTATTTTCTTTTTGCCACAATGGTTTTAAGTCAGCTTTGCGGAATGTGATTTCACCAGATGGTTTGATTACCCAGATGTAGAGTTCGGATTCTTTGGTTTTGGGTTTACCTGCGATTTTGAATTCATCATCAATAATTGAATATTGGACTAAAGTGGAATTTTGCTGTTTGGCAATTTGTTTAATTTCAGTAGTATTCGGTGGTTTGGGGGATTGCTCTTGAGGGTTGCTAGATAAGCGGGAAGCTAGTAATTCTACAAATGCCCGTCCCCGTCCGCGTTCGGATATTTCTAAAGCTGCCGTACTTTTGTTTTGAGCGACAAGGACTTGTTGTAAAAATTTATAGGTGTTACTTTGGGTGTCAAAAAAAGTAACTTTCTCACTATCCTTTAATTCTCTACCTCGGAGAGATTCGTAAACTTTTATGCCTTCAATTAGGCTGCTTTCAGCTAAAGTTAGTTTTCCTTGTTTGTAGTAAGTAAATCCGAGATTACTTAGTGCAAAACCCTTACTATTACGGTTTTTAATTTCTCGTGCAATTTTTAAGCTTTGTTGTTGGTTATTGATAGCTTTGGAGTAGTCTCCCAAGTTACGGTACACAACTCCGAGATTTCCCAATAATTGACTCTCACTTAAAGGATCTTTAATTCCCCGTGCGATTTTTAAGCTTTGTTGATAGTTATCGATGGCTTTAGAATAATCTCCCGAAGAATTATAGCTACTACCGAGATTTCCCAGTGATTGACTCTCACCTAAAGGGTTTTTAATTTCCCGTGCAATTTTCAACCTTTGTTCATGATAGTAAATGGCTTTGGGATAGTTTCCTAACTCATCGTAAGCACTGCCAATATTTCCTAGTGCTGCACTTTCACCTAAAGGGTTTTTAATATCTCGTGCGATTTTTTTGCTTTGTTGATGGTATTCAATGGCTTTAGGGTAGTCTCCCAAGGAATGATAGATAATACCGAGATTTCCCAATGATTGACCTTCACCTCTACGGTATTCAATATCTCGTGAGATTTTTAAGCTTTGTTCATGGTAGTCAATGGCTTTGGGATAGTTTCCTAAGTTACGGTAAGCAAGTCCAAGATTTTCTAGTGCTGCACTCTCACCATTGCGGTTGTTAAGTTCTTGTGCGATTTTTAAGCTTTGTTCATGGTATTTAATGGCTTTAAGGTACTTTCCCAAAGCATGGTAGGTAAGACCGAGATTTCCCGATGATTGACCTTCACCCAAACGATTGTTAAGTTCTTGTGCGATTTTTAAGCTTTGTTTATGGTAATCAATGGCTTTGAGATATTCTCCCGAAATATCGTAAGCAATACCGAGACTTCCTAGTACTTTACCCTCACCTTGACGGTCTTTTATTTCGCGGTAGATTTTTAATGCTTCTTCCCAAGACTGCAATGCTGCTGTAAGCTGACCTGTTTGTACCTGCTTGATCCCTTGGTTTAATAACCTATCAGCTTTTGCTTTCTTAGAATTACTTCTAAGTTGCGCCTTTGCAAGCATTGGCTGTACTATTGCTTCTAATTCTGAGTTTTTAATTTCTCGTGCAATTGCTAAAGATTTTTGGTAATAATCAATTGCTTTGGGATAATCTTGCAACTCAAAGTTAATCAATCCTAAACTAGCTAATGCCCAGCCTTCACCTTTAGAGTTTTTGACATCTCGATAAATAGTTAGTGCTTTTTGAAAAGATTGTAATGCTGCTTCCTGTTGATTTGCTTCAATCTGCTGTATACCTTGATTAAATAATCTATCTGCTTCCGCTTTCCGCGCTTCTGTTGTCTGTGCTAACACCTGCTGTGTTGGTAATATACCTGATAAAACCACAGCAGATTGTAAACTTGTGGTGACGAGAGTTGTGACAGCGACGAGCAAAAATTTTTTGTAATCCATAATACTGAATAATTTAAACTTACTGTTTTTATATATCTCTCATGACTCATGAACCTATGCAGGAATGGGTAGTCCTTTCCCAGAATTTAAGTTGTAGAACCAATGTTTTCAAATGTTTTGTACTAGAATAAACTTAATTTCTGGCATTTCATCTACCAAATCGTTACAATTAACTACACCTTCACAAAAAAATCAGCATTATTACTGAGTATAACAATCATAATTGAAGCACAACAACTGCATAGGCGACCTTGAGCCAGAGATAAAAATAATTACCAATACGCACTCAGGAGTAACCAATGGCTGACAGTTCCAATTCCCCAACCATGTCTACTATCAAACGTCGTCATTTCTTGCAATTCGCTGGCTCCACTTTCGCCACTCTAGCTCTAAGCCAATTTGATATCATCAGTAAAAGCAACCGCTACGCTCAAGTATTAGCAAAGGATACTCCGCGTAAGTTAGCGCTGTTGGTGGGGGTGAATAATTATCCCAATAGCGAAAGATTTACTAATCTCGAAGGATGTACCACTGATGTAGATTTGCAGGAACAACTGTTAATTCACCGTTTTGGTTTTAATCCCAACGATATTATTAAACTCACCAGCGATGAATCTGCCGATAAACAACCTACTCGCAAAAATATTTTAACCACATTTGAAGAACATTTAATTAAACAAGCTAAGCCAGGGGATGTGGTGGTTTTCCATTTTTCCGGACATGGTTCCCGTTTTTCTGAGACTAGCGAAACAGTTCGTAATTGCCGAAATAATCAATTAAACAGTACTTTGGTTCCCGGTGATGATAGAGAAGGAGGGGTGACGGATATCATGGGACGTACTTTGTTTCTACTCATGTCTGCGTTGAACACAGAAAATGTTACCGCAGTGTTGGATAGTTGTTTCTCTGGTGGTGGAACTAGGGGGAATTTTCGCATCCGTTCTGTATCGGGTGATGGTTTTAGTCCCAGTAGAGAGGAAATCGAATTTCAAAAACGTTTAATGAAGGATTTGGGTTTGTCGGAACCGGAACTAGCTCAAAAGCGCTGTCAAGGAGCTGCAAAAGGGGTAGTTATCGCTTCTGCTCAAAAGGATGAACTAGCAGCAGATGCTTCCTTCTCTGGTTTTTCTGCGGGTGCTTTTACTTACCTGATGACCCAATATCTCTGGCATAATTCCGGTAACGTGGAAAGTGCGATCGCTAAAATTTCTCCTACTTTGAAAAAGTCTTATAATCAATATCCCTTGGGAGATGGTAATCAAAGCCAGCGATTTTATTTTATCAATCAACAAGTCCTACCTACTGATGCTGTGATTACAGAAAGTAATGGGAATCAAGTTACTTTATGGTTGGGAGGATGGGAAGGAGGAAGTTTAGACAGCTTTGAAAAAGGTGCTGTTTTAAATATTTTAGATAGTCAAGGAAAACCAGCAGGAAAAGTTAAAGGGGTATCCCGTGACGGATTAGTTGGGAAAGCAATTGTAGAGAAAAAAGAATTAAAAGTATCTCCCCAACCAGGAATGTTATTACAAGAATTTAGCCGCGCTATTCCCACAGATTTAAAATTACACATTGGGATTGATTCTTCCTTGGCTGGAGAATTAGGAGATATCACCAAAGCTTTAACAAAAATCAAGCGCATCAAAGCTGTTAATCCCGGTTCGGGAAATATTCCTTATACCGATAAAGTACATTATATTTTAGGTAAAATGACGGCGGAGTATTACCGACGATTTCAGCAAGAAGGATTAAAAGATATTCCCAAAATCGGTAGTATCGGATTATTTACCCAAGGATTCCAACCATTAGATAAATCTTTATTTAGCCAACCAGGAGAAACGGTTACAAAGGTAATTGAGAATTGGGAAGCAAAAATCAAATCACTATTAGCAGTAAATATCCTCAAGAAAACCTTAAATACTAATTCTTCCCTGTTAGATGTGGAAGTGGGAATGAATTTAGTAGAACAAAAATCACAATCAATTGCCAGAGTTGCTACCGTGAGAGGTGCAAATAATCAGCGACAGGTAAGGAAAAGTAAAACAGGTAATTTACCACTAAATAAACTTTTTGAATTTCAGGTAACTAACCGCACCAATCATGGTCTATATATTACAATGCTACTCGTTGATTCCACCGGAGATATTATATTAATATTTCCCTACCAATGGCCAGCTAACGAACAATCGATGCGTTTAGCAGCAGGTCAAACAATGGTAATTGGTAATCCCGAAGAACTGGAATTGAAAGCATTAAAAAAAGGTTCCGGAGAAGCTTTATTAATTGCAAGTCGTTTACCTTTGAAAAATGCTGTAAAAACATTGTCAGCATTAGCAGCAGAAAGAGGTGTGAGAAGTCAACCCATAGATTTGAAAGGAGAAGTGGGAGCAATTGACGATTTGTTGAGTGATTTGAGTAGCGATCGCGCTGGTGGTCTTATTCCCAGTCAAGATAAATCAAAATCTATGGAAGTTAAGCAAATGGCTACTCTTTCCTTGTCTTTTGAAGTTGGTTAGTTGTTATTGGTTTTCAGAGAATTTTTTTGATTGTGCTAAAGCGATATTACAGTTTCAGCAACTTCCTCATCACCACTCCGAGAGCGAAGATGTAAAGTAATTTCTGTATCAAGTCGCTTGAGAAAGATTAACAATTTACCTTCACTAAAACGTTGAAATTCCCCTTTCATCAAATGAGACACTTCTGGTTGGGGTATTCCTAAAAGCTCGCTTATCTCTCGCTGTTTTAAATTTCGCTGTTTCAATAAACGGAGTACATGGATTCCGATTTTACCACGGGTATATAATTCATCTGCATTCTCTAAACCTAAGTCAGCGAATACATTACCACTGCTTTGTTCAAATAGATTTTCCTGTGTCATGCTTGTTGTTCCCTCTCCAGAGCATCCTTATAGCGTTGTTTTATCAAGTCAATATCAGCTTGCGGGGTTTTAATCCCCTGCTTTGATTTTTTCTGAAAAGCGTGCAATACGTAGACATTTCCCCCGATTTTAACAGCGTAAACCACCCTATAAGTATCGGTATCGTAACGCTTTACTATTTCGTAAACTCCACTACCAACCCCTTTAAAAACCTTGGCATCTGAGCAGTGTTTCTCCTGCTTGTACCAACTGCAACGCATAACCTATAGATGCACGAACTTGTTCGGGAAACTCGCGGATATTTTTGCGAGAGTTGCCCATCCAAACAAGAGGACGTAAAGGGACTTCTATAATATCGTCATCTGTCATTTTATATGAAATTTCCTATAAAACCAACCAGACAATATCATAAAATGCCTCCTTTTCTTCATTGCCAGCGTTATGCGAAAACCCTAATTACAAACATCACTCTGCTTCCCCAATCAAAGTAAAAGCAGCCCAATCACGAGGATTTGGATGCTGTTTCATTCTCGTCAACATCGCTTGTCGCAGCGCAGTAGCTTTATCAGGATTTTTGCTGAGGTTTTGATAAAAATCCGTCATTAATGATGCTGTGGGTGAATCTGGTACTGACCACAATGAAACTAAGACGCTGGGAACTCCCGCACTAATTAAGGAACGAGATAAACCAATTACACCATCACCAGTAATTCTACCTCTACCCGTATTACAAGCACTCAGTACTACCAAATCTGCATTCAGTTTGATATCGAGGATTTCGGATGCAGTCAAAAGACCATTATCTTGAGAAGAGGGTGCAAGAGCGATAGAACTTTGTAATCCTTGGAAGTCATCAAATAAGCCGTGGGTAGCTAAATGAATTAATCCTGCTTGGGGAAGCTTGGCTTTAATAGCGGTTTCCGTAGCTTCATCACCAGTCAAGGCTGTAGTATTGAATAGGGGTGCAATAGCTTCTGCTTCTCGTTTGGCTCCTGGTAAAGATGATAACTGTTTTCCTGGCTCTCCATACTTGGTATTAAATTTAGGCATGGTAGGATTGCCTACTATAAGAGCATTTTTTCGAGATGATTTTGGTAAAGTTTTGATGCGCTTTTGTTGTTGGCGAGTTAATTCTAAAACTTGAATTGCGGGTGCAGTGAGAATGGTGTGTTTTTCAATCAGATATTTACCTTTAGAGTCAATTAATGCGGGGAAGGGAACCAGGAATAAATCACTTTGGGGAACGAAAGTAACTCGTTGATTGGGGCTTGTGGGTAAGAGGTCAGTGATGGGTTTCACTAACAGTTGATGGAGTTTTTGTAAGCTTTCTTTTTGTATTTTTTCATTCACAGGATTTTTGACTTTGACATCAAAAATGCTGCGCTCATTATCGCCGACACCCAAGGATTTACGAGTGGTAGAAACTAATTCACTTAATGTTGTGTTTTCTTTTTGCCACAATGGTTTTAAGTCAGCTTTGCGGAATGTGATTTCACCCGTGGGTTTTATGACCCAGATGTAGAGTTCGGATTCTTTGAGTTGTTGTTTACCTGCGATTTTGAATTCATCATAAATAATGGAATATTCAACTAAAGTGGAATTTTGCTGTTTGGCAATTTGTTTAATCTCAGTAATATTTGGTGGGGTGGGGGATTGTTCTTGGGGGTTGGTAGATAAGCGCGAAGCAAGTAGTTGGACAAAAGCCCGTCCCCGTCCGCGTTCGGATATTTCTAAAGCCGCATCATATTTATTTTGGGCGATGAGGACTTGTTGTAATATGGGATAGGTTCTTTTTTGGATGTCGAAAAATAAGACTTTCTGATTATCCTTTAATTCCCGACCTCGGAGAGATTCCTTAACTTTTATGCTTTTTGTGAGGGTACTTTCTGCCAAAGTTAAATTTCCTTGTTTGTAGTAAGTAAGTCCTAGATTGTTTAGTGAGTGACCCTCACCAAGACGGTCTTTAATTGAGCGTGCGATCGCCAACTTTTGTTGATGGTAGTCAATGGCTTTGGGGTAGTCTCCCAAGGAATAGTAGGCATTACCAAGATTTCCCAGTGAATTACTCTCACCCTGACGGTCTTTAATTGAGCGTTTAATCACCAAGCTTTGTTGATGGTAGTCAATGGCTTTGGGGTAGTCTCCCAAGGAATAGTAGGCATTACCAAGATTTCCTAGTGAGTTACCCTCACCCTGACGGTCTTTAATTGAGCGTTTAATCGCCAAGCTTTTTTGATGGTAGTCAATGGCTTTAGGGTAGTCTCCCAAGGAATAGTAAGCATTACCAAGATTTCCTAATACAGAACCCTCACCAAGACGGTCTTTAATTGAGCGTAATATAGCCAAGCTTTGTAAATGGTAGACAATGGCTTTGGGATAGTCTCCCAAGAAATAGTAGACATTACCGAGATTTCCCAGTGATTGACCCTCACCTCTACGATCTTTAATTGAGCGTAATATAGCCAAGCTTTGTCGATGGTAGTCAATGGCTTTGGGGTAGTCTCCCAATGAATCGTAGACAATACCTAGATTATTCAGTGATTGACCCTCACCAAGACGATCTTTAATTGAGCGTAATATAGCCAAGCTTTGTTGATAGTAGTCAATGGCTTTGGGGTAATCTCCCAAGTAATAGTAGGCATTACCGAGATTTCCCAGTGATTGACCCTCACCAAGACGATCTTTGATTTCTCGTGCGATCGCCAAGTGCTGTTGATGGTAATCAATCGCTTTGGAGTAGTTTCCAAAGGAAAAATAGGCAATGCCAAGATTTCCTAATGCATCACCCTCACCTTGACGGTCTTTAATTTCCCGGTAGATTTTTAAAGCTTGTTCCCAAGACTGCAACGCTGCTGTAGACTGACTGGTTTGAGCTTACTTAATCCCTTGAAGCAACAACCTATCAGCTTCCGCTTTCCGTGCATCTACATTTTCAGCCAAAACCCGCGATGTAATCAAAACCACCGGCAACCTCGGAACAAATGAAGTAGACAAAACCACCAACAAACTAACAAAAACACTCCGTCCAATTTTGTAATAACCCATTCCTATAACTCCCCACATCACAACAAACCAACTAACGTAAAACCACCCCAATCCTTCGGATTCGGATACTTTTTCATCGTTTCCAACATCGCTTGACGTAATGCACCCGCTTTATCAGTGTTTTCACTTAAGTTAGCATGAAAATTCGTCATCAATGTGGCTGTTGACTCATCGGGAACCAACCACAGCGAACCAATAACGCTATCCGCACCAGCAGCAAAGAAAGAACGAGACAACCCGATTACACCATCACCTGTAATTTTCCCTAAAGCAGTCTCACAACCTGACAAAACGACTAAATCGGCTTTGAGGTTTAAATCCTGGATTTCTGATGTTCTCAACCAACCATCATCTTGATTAGAAGAAGCAAGCGCAATTACACCAGGGGAATTATTTGTTTTACAGTCTTCGGGATAAGTCATTGCTGCTAAATGAATAATTCTTGCTTGTGAAATTTTGTCCACAATTGCAGTTTCTGTCGCAGCATCACCCGTTAATGCTTGAGTTTTTAATATCTGTGCAATGTTTTTTGCTTCTTTTTCTGCACCAGGTAATGATGGTGGTTTACAAGAATCTTTTTTTGTCAGAGATGCTTTTGGTGCTGTGGGGTTTCCTACTATCAATAATTCATCATCTGTCATAGTTGTAGGAACAAATGATTTTTGGTTACGTGCAATTTTTCGCTGATAAAGTGAATCTAATACTTGAATTGAGGGAGCGGTGGATATTGTGTGTTTTTCGATGAGATATTTACCTTTATTATCTTGTAATGCTGCAAAGGGAACGAGGAATAATTTATTTTGAGGGATAAAAGCAACTCTTTCTTCTGGTTGTTTGGGTAATAAATCAGCTATGGGTTGAATTAATACTTGATGAAGTTTTTTTAATTCAATACTGATTCGCTTATTTTGAGAAGATTTTCCTATTGAAATTCCTCCTTTATTGAAGTAATTCCCAGAGTTAAGCTTACTGTTAGTTTTTGTAATTAAATCTGTTAACGAAGTCTTTGATTTTTGTTTCCAAGCTTTTAAATCGACGCGACGCATGGTAATTTCACCTGTAGGTTTAATCACCCAAATTGCTAATTCTGATTCTTGCGCTTCATTAGTCAACAGCGAATATTGAACTAATGTGGCATTTTGAGTTTTTGCAACTTGTTTAATTTGCTCGGTTGAGATTGAATTAGTATTGTTTTGCGATAGAAGATAATTACTTTTGAGATTAGCTGGTGATACTTCTAAAGCGATTGTGCTATTCAAAGGTAATGCAGAAAAAGTGAGAATGCTGATAAATGATAGCGCGATACTGGGAAATGATTGTGAGAACTTCATTGTTTGATTTTGCTTTTGTTGTAAAGATTAAGATTCCCCAGCCCCCGCTGATTTGGGGGGCTTTTTAAGCCTACGCAGATAGTGAACCCAGCCCCGTCGTCTCCCGACCTTGAGGGGAGTGGTTTTAGCGCCTAGCGGAGCGTACCGTAGGTATTGCGTCTCCGGAGGAGATACCCGGAGGGGCTTTGTAATTGTAGCCCCACCCTTTGAGGGTGAAGGCGATTTCAGGTATTATGTATTACGAATTTTCCTAATTAGATCACGGCATGTTTGGGCTTGTTTTGGTTCTCCATCTTTATCAAATAGATTTGCTGCCGTTTGTAAATCTGTAATTGCATCATTATTATAATCGAACATAAAGTTAGTAATTCCTCGGTAAAAGTAAGCATAAGCGATTGAATTATCTAGT
The DNA here is from genome assembly GCF_002368095.1 of Calothrix parasitica NIES-267. Taxonomy (GTDB): domain Bacteria; phylum Cyanobacteriota; class Cyanobacteriia; order Cyanobacteriales; family Nostocaceae; genus Rivularia; species Rivularia parasitica. The sequence continues at coordinate 1,189,840 of NZ_AP018227.1, forward strand.
TCTATTGTTTTATCTAAATCGGTCTTTGCTTGCTGATATTTCTTCAGGCGAAAATAGGAAATTCCTCTTGCATAGTAACCATATTGATTATTTGGCTGTATTCTGATTACTTCACTAAAAGCTTTGATTGCTTCAGGATATTTTTTCGCTCTCAAAAGACTCAATCCTTGCTTGAAGTAACTTCTAGCTTTGTCTTGATTTGGATTTGATTCAACTTGTAATTTCTCAGTCTGTCGCTTGATATTAGTATTGGGTAATGTTTGAGCGTTGACTCTGGGACTAATTACCATAAAGCTGAGTACAACGATTGCAGATAATGCTTTTAAACCTTTCATTTGCGTTCCTCTTGTTAAGTTATTGTTCTGGTTAATGAATTATCGGAATTAATAGTAGATGTACTTACTTTATGAACCCTGTGTGGTGTTCTATTTATTTATATTTCTCAGTGTTTCAGGGGTATGCAGTTTTGAAATTAAATACTTAAGTAATTAAATAAATTTAATTTCGCTTCCCTATTTTTTTATATATCTGGGTGGTGTGAGGGGTATGCAAAAAACACGAATAGATTAGCTCGCAAAATGAAAGAGACGTAGCACTGCTACATCTCTACATTAATGTTGTTTATCCTGATTATCTTTTATTTACACATCTCGTTAGGAATATCTTCTATTCTCTGGGACAATTCTGCTGATGGATTGGGAACGGAATAAGCTTGCTGTAAAGCATCCATCCATAATCCTTTATCAGCAAAATATTCGGCTTTTCTCTGTGCTATTTTCTCTACATCTGCACCTTGATTGTTGTGTAATATCTCCAAAAGTCTTAATTCTGCACCGATACGATTTCGCTGTGGTGCTTCCATTATTTTGAATGGGATGGACATGGTAGGAGAAGCATTGTCAAGTTCGCTTAAGAAAATTGATAGTCTATATGTCTTACCAGGTTCTAATGCTTGACCTGTATAATTTACATTTTGATTTCCGGTGACAATTTGAGTTTTTAAGTATTCTTTACTACCGGGAGCTACAACTGCCAGTTTCTTAATATCACCTTTCCATAAGAAGAATGGTTTGGTGTTCCAGATAATTCTAGTTTTACCAGGAGCATCTGGGGATATTAGACATCTCCGAAATATAAATAAAATCTGGTAAAATAATATTCAATCAACCTTTACCAAGGTTAGGAATATGGATTCATTATTAGGGTATATCGAAAAACATCCCCAAGAAGCGCAACGATTAATAGGTATCAATTACGACCAATTAAAACAACTAATAAAGCAGGCGATCGCCCTACATATGCAGGCTCATTCGGAAGCGGAATTAAGAAAAACAAGAATTATCAAAAAAGGAGGTGGTCGTAAGACAAAGTTATCTTTTGAAGGACAAATATTAATGACTTTAGTATATTTGCGACAATTAACCACATTTCAATTACTTGGTATTCAGTTTGGAGTAAGTGAAGCAACAGCAAATGATACGTTTAATTACTGGTTTCCAATTTTAGGTAAACTGGTACCACCAAGTTTACTTGAGCAAGTAAAAAAAACTCCAATGATTACGAAATTGTCCAAGAACTTTTAACGGAATATGAATTAATAGTTGATAGCTGTGAGCAGCCTATAGAAAGACCTGGAGAATATAAAGAGCAGAAAAAGTATTACTCTGGTAAAAAGAAAAACCATACTCGAAAAAATCAATTAATAGTTTTACCAAATGGTAAAGATATTGTTGATGTTATAGCAGGTAAACCAGGACCTAAAAGTGACGTAAAATTGTTCCGTGAATCTCGAAAAGGGTTTGACACAAATCAAAAATTTAACGGAGATAAAGCTTATGAAGGAGAAGAATTGACTAAAACTCCTCATAAAAAACCTAAAGAACAAGAATTAACTCCAGAACAAAAAGCAAGAAATAAAGAGTTAGCCTCGGAACGAATTTTTGTTGAACACTTGATTCGTTTGGTAAAAGTATTCCGAATAGCTCAAGAAAGATTTAGATTGAACTCAAGTAAATATGAACGGATAATTATGACTATTTGTGGACTTGTTCGATTGAGAATAGGGACAGTTATTTTATAGCAATAAAATAAGCGCAAATGTGGCAAGAAGATTGAATTAGATAAGTACAATTTTCCTGCTAGTTATTAACATTAAATATCTCAAACACCTATTCTTGTGTTCAAAGTGACTACCTTTGCGATTCGGCGATCGCAATCCTAAAGGTAGTGATAGTAGGGCTTTGGTTGTTTTCGGAGATGTCTATTGCTGAAAGTACTGTTCGTCATTATTGGACGAGAATCCAGGATGAATTGCGAGTTTATCCAGATACAGCAAAGAACAAACGAATTCACACTATAAATTTAGCGAAAGAAAAAGGTTTAATTGATTAAAAATAGATGTTTTTAGAAGTTTGTTTCAGAAATATAATCAAGAAGATTGATGTAATATTACTATACAATTTTGACAATTTTTCAAAAGTTTAAAAATAAAAGATTGTGAGTCGTAGCCGTGCAACAAAGATTGTGGAATAGAATTAGAACGGAATTTTTGTGGAGATTTATCAGTACAATACCGGGAATTGCTGCAATTGCTGTTATTGTATTTGCTCGCATGGTGGGTTCATTACAGTTTTTAGAATGGATAACTTTTGATAGGTTAATGCGTTTACGTCCGCAAGAAACGGTTGATGAAAGAATTTTGATAGTTGGGATTAATGAAGATGACATTCGCAAAATAAAGAAATATCCTATTCCCGACAGAGAAATTGCATCGTTATTACGAGAATTGCAAACTTATCAACCTGCTGTAATCGGACTAGATATTTATAGAGATTTACCTGTAGAACCCGATCATACTGAATTAATTAGTACTTTTAAAGATATTAAAAACTTAATTGCAATCGAACAAATTTTACCAGGTATCCAAGGTAAAACAGTAAATCCACCTCCTTCTTTACCAGAATCACAAATTGGCTTTGCTGATACCAAAATTGATGAAGATGGAAAATTACGACGGAGTTTATTAGCAGCTTCAGATTCTCAGGATAATTGGCGTTTTTCTTTATCGCTAAAGTTAGCAGAAAAGTATTTAGAAAGCAAAGGAATTTCTTTAGGAAATGTTGAAGGAGATGACTATGGACTGAGATTTGGTTCTACCGAACTCGTGCGTTTTCAACCCAATTTTGGCAGCTATATTAATGCAGATGTGGGTGGAACTCAGATGTTAATTAATTTTCGCAGCCATTCCCAACCTTTTAAGATGGTTTCTCTACAAGATGTTTTAGACAAAAAGGTTGAACCAGATAAAATTCGCAATAAAATAGTTTTGATTGGTATGACCAGTCCTAGCGTCAAAGATTATTTCACTTCAGAAGCAATCAAAAGCCAACATTCAGCTTTTATATACGGAGTCGAAATCCAGGCTCATATTGTCAGTCAAATTATTAGTGCTGTAGAAGACGGTAGAGTTTTATTCAAAGCTTGGTGGGAAGGTTGGGAATATATTTGGATTATTGCTTGGGGATGTATAGGTATTGTTTTAGCTCGTAATATTCGTTCTCCTTTGAAGTTACTTTTACTTGTAATAGTAATTAGCTTGTTTTTAATTTATTTTTCTTATCAATTATTAATTATAGGCTGGTGGATTCCAGTAGTTCCAACCTTGGTGGTGTTTGTTATTAATGGTTTAGTTTTAGCAGCTTTTTATCAATACGAAGAAAATTTGCGATCGCAAATAGCTAATCGTCAGTTAGTAATTGACCAAACTTTCGATACTATTCACAGTGGTCCGTTACAAACTCTCGCTATGACGCTCAGAGAAATTGAAGAAGAAGAGGAATTATCAAGAGAAAAATTATTATTAAAATTGAGAAATTTAAATCAAGAACTGCGAGGAGTTTATACTTTATTAAAACGAGAAGCAATGACCGATGGTAGGAGCTTTCACATTACACCAGCACAGGAATTAGATTTACAAGAACCAATTAATGAAATTCTGTATGAAATTTATTTTGATGTCTTAGAGCGAGATTTTCCTTGTTTTAAAACAATTGAATTTAAAATTGTTGACTTTCAGCCGCTTAACGAACAAAATTTAAATAGCGAGCAAAAGCGGGGAATTTGTACTTTTTTAGAAGAAGCATTATCTAATGTCGGTAAATATGCTGCAAATGCTACTAAATTAGAAGTAATTTGCCAGCAGCATCAAGGGTGTAACTTGATTAGAGTAGCAGATAATGGTTTGGGTATTGCATCAACTCCTAACCCATCCCGTAAAGGATTTGGAACCAAGCAAGCACAAAATATAGCGAGACAATTAAGAGGTCAATTTAAACGATTCGCAAATTCTCCTCAAGGAACTGTATGTGAGCTTGTATGGTCGGGGAAAAAACAACCTTGGTGGAGGTTTTAAGAAATATACTTAAATGTTAAATTTATCAAAATTTTTACCTAAACTGCACCAAAATATTTAACTATGTATATTGCCAATAATAATTAAGCTATCGCTTTTTAGGGCAATATTATGAATAAAAAAATATTATCAATATCTACAAAAATAAGCATCAAGCTATTGAGCGGTTGCATGTTAACTTTGATGTTTGCAAACACAGTCATAGCTGCTTATACTCCACCAAAAAAACCGTCTCGACCACCAGGTCCGGTTGCTTCTGGTGGTACGAGAACTGGTGCATGTTCTACAACATCCCAAGCTAGTTTAACTGCTTTAGCTCCTATTAGTCATGTTGGAAAAACAGCTTCTCAACAGCCGACATTTGCTTGGTTTGTACCAGACTCCAAGTCTTATCCAATGGAATTTACTCTCTACGAATATAAAAGCAACGGTAAACCTGAAGAAATTAAAAGTATTAAATTCTCAAGTAAGCCGGGAATCATGAAACTTTCTCTTGCCAAAAATCAATTAAATCTCTCTGTTGGAAAAAAATATCGTTGGCAGATTGCGCTTCTGTGCGACCCAAACAACCCATCAAAAGATTTAACTGCTGAAGCAGAACTTGAAATTGCACCAATTCCTAATAATTTAGCTTTGCAAATTCAACAAGCTCAAAACTCAATTCAAAAAGCTCAAATTTATGCTAGAGAAGGATTTTGGTACGATGGTTTAGCCGAAACATTAAAATCTTCCCAAAACCAACAATTTAAATTAACGCTGTTAGAAAAACTGAGCGATTTAGAAGCAAAAGCAGCGATAAATTTGTCTGATAATTCCAAAGAAGATTTTGATTCTAAGCGTTTCAAAACAAGTTTACAAAATCAAGCTTCGCAACTTCAAAAAATTATCCAAATTGAACAATACTAATAAATGCTCGCAGTTCGTTCTTACAGAAACATTGCTCGCTGATAACTGATTTAAAGCCAATTACCAATTAAAACAAACGGAGACCAATAAGCAGGATGTTTATTCCTGCTTCCTTCTTCATTGATAAATTTAAGCTGTGCTGCTTGTAAAGCTTCAGCTTTGCTCTTAGAATCAGATAACAATTGAGCATAAAAATCGCTAGCAAATTGAGCAGTTGCAGCATCATTTATAGCCCATAAGGAAGCTATAGCACTTTTAGCACCTGCCTGGATTGCAACTCCTGCAAGTCCCAAAGCGGAACGGTTGTTTCCTACTGCTGTTTCGCAAGCGGTTAAAGTTAATAATTCTAAAGGTTCTCGGTTGCGAGTAACGCTACGAATTAATCTATCTAATTGGCTAAAGGTGAGCTTTTGATTATTACCCGTAACGATAAAAGTATTTTCTGGGTCGGTACCAAATTGTCCGTGAGTAGCAAGGTGAATAATTGGATAAACTTCTTGTTTGAGTTCTTTTTCTAGATTTTCGCGGGTAAATTGTGTGTCTAATAATTTCTTTCCCGGTATTTGCTGTTTGATTCCATCAATTTCGTCATCTACATATTCCAAAGCCGGAAATTGATTACCGTTAATATTAGCAGCTTCGGTTAAACCTAAAGCCAATACTTGTAAATTTTGACGATTGAGCGGTTTCGGATTGGTTAAACTCAAACTAGGAGTTGTAGCAATAGCATACTTTTGAATTAAATATTGTTCACCATCGTAAAGTGGTGCCATTGGTACGCTTTGTAATATACCATCATGGATAAATACTAAAGTTTTAATACCATTTCTTTGTAAATCATTATCAAAAGGAGCAATCATCCAATCGTATATATTTTTAGCTAGTTCCAGATTGAAACTCTTACGATATCTTTGTACTGCTTTACGATATTCATTAATTTCTGCAAAAAGTTTTTCTTGAGGAATATCGTACCATTTATATTCTTTTCTTCCATTAGGAAGACTTAAAATAATTGCAATTTTATCATCAAGAATAATCGTGCTAAAAACAGCGGTGGTATTGTCAATGATTTTATCGACTTCTTTTTGAACGAAAGCGTCAATAATGCAGTTATTTCCAAAAAAGTTTTGTAATTGAGCTAATTTCAAAGAGTTAACTGTATTAATAACAAAAGTCAAATTATCGTTACTAGCATTATTTGCAAGAGATTTATTTGTTGCTTGTCGCGATGATTCCAAACTTAATCTAAGTTCAACTACATCGCGATATATTGGCTCAATGGTATCTCGGAAATCAAATTGAATATCTCGATTTGCGGTCAAAATATCTTGGCGAATATCTTCTAAAGTATTCATTGCAAGAGAATAAGCAGAAATAGCTTCATCCGTTTTATTCTGTGCTTTAAAAATACGTCCGGTTTGCCATTCCCATAAATATAAACTATCTTTGGCTTTTAAATCTTGTTCCGCAATTAATTGTGCTTGTTTAGTTATCTCTAATGCTTGGTTGTATTGATTTTGGCATTCGTATATATGTCCTAATTGTCCCAAAGCAAAAGATTTTCCTCTTGAATCTCCTATTTGATTGGAAATATTCACCGCATTTTTAAGCAGTGATTCTGAAGCAGGTGAATAATCGGAATTTTGACATTCAAAAACTTTAGTTCTGCCATCTGTAGGTTTATTTTGCAGCAAACGCGCTAAATCAATAGTGGCATATAATCGCTCTCGATTTTGTGGTAAAAATTCTAATAATTTGATTGCTTGTTGTAAAGTAGTTACAGCATTAGTATTATTGGTGCGATAGTAAATAGGAATGATGCTTCGTAAAGCTTGTATTTGAGCTTGATAATCTTTTCTATTTTTTGCCAAATTCAAACTTTGATTGAGATAGGAAATCGCTCGTGTATCCTTCTCTCTAGCTGCTTTTATAAATTGTTGCGGAGCATCAACATTATCCGCACTTTCCGCGGCTAAATCTGCTCGACGATAGTTTAATAAAGCTTGAGAATTGTAAGCATTTCCTAAACTATTCGTAGCTGAAATAATATAATCCTGATTTTTTAGCTTCCGAGCAATTACTAAACTTGATTCCAGCTTTTCTATTGCTTTATCATAATCCCCCGTCAGTCGATAAGCATCACCCAAACTTCCTAAAGCTACTGCTTCTAAAGTTGAATTTTTCAGATTACTGGCGATTTGTAATACGCTATCTTCAGTACAAACACTGCTATCTTTCGGACTGCATAAAATGGCTATCGCTTTTCTCGGTTGTCCCAAATTGCTGTATAGCTGCGCTTGTTCGGCTAAGGAAAATCCTACTCCATTCGCGTTTTTTAATTGACGATAGATCGAAGCAACTTCCTCCCACTTTTGAATAGCTTCCGATATCCGTCCAACTTGTGGATATGTTCTTGCTAAATTTTCTCTAACAATTACTTCGTTGCTGAGATTTTTATCTGTTTGATAGCTTTTTAAAGCTTCCAGCCATTGTTCAATCGCTGTTTGATAATTACCATTAGAGTAATATTTAACACCTTGATTTACTAACAGTTCGGCACTAGTAGTTTGAGCGTTTACTGATGTAGTTAAAGAGTAATCGGTAAAAGGAATATGACCTAATGACAAGCAAAAAATAAGACTAGACAGAAACAGAATTGTAAAAACGCGAGATATACGAATTTTGCGGTGTTTATTTTTCATCACAAATTTACGATAATTATGTGAAGTTTCGATAAAGAGTATGTAAAAAATTTATTCTGAATAATTCTATGTTTGTTGTTTGATATATCGGTTTTTCAGGGTTATTGCAAGAAATATAAAGTTTTTGCAACAAAATAATCAAAAATTATTGTACGTGATATTTTGTTTTTAGATAAAAATACTTAGTTGAAGATTATCTATGCTGAATCACCGCAGCTTAGTGAATTTACTTTGGCGCTCGGCACTGATTTTAACTACATCAGGGTTAGCTTTAGTAATTGGAAATAGTGCTTTTGCTCAAATTCAGTCAGATAATACCCTGGGTACAGAAAATTCTATTGTTAATGATATCGATGCTCTGAATAAACGCATTGATGGTGGTGTCAAACTCGATGCGAATTTGTTTCACAGCTTTCAAGAATTTAATGTAAGTGAGGGTGGAAGTGTTTATTTTGCTAATCCACAAGGGATAACTGATATATTTTCTCGGGTAACTGGTAATAATCCCTCGAATATCTTTGGGAAGTTGGGAGTATTGGGTGATGCGAATTTATTTTTGATTAATCCCAATGGAATTGTATTTGGGGAAAATGCGAGTTTGGATGTGGGTGGTTCGTTTGTAGCGAGTACAGCGAATGGGATTGAGTTTGGGGAGCAGGGGGTTTTTAGTACGAGTAATCCAGAAATTCCGCGATTGTTGAATGTTAGTGCTTCGGCTTTGTTTTTTAGTCAAGTAGCTGCACAACCAGGAAATATTGTCAATCGCGGGAACTTAGCTGTCGGGAAGAATTTTACAGTTGTTGCTGATAACTTAGATTTACAGGGACAACTGCTTGCAGGGGGTGATTTAAAGCTGCAAGCAACCGATACAGTAAAAGTTAGAGATAGTATCAAAAATCCCTTTGTGGCTGCTGCTAAAGGTCAATTTTTACTACAGGGTAATCAAAATGTAGATATTTTTGCATTGAGTCATCCGGATAGTGGATTATTCTCCGGTGCGGACATGGTGTTGCGGAGTGCAAATCAAGTTGGTGGAGATGCTAAATATTGGAGTGGAGGAAATTTTCAGATTGAGCAGTTAGATGGAAGTCTGGGTAATTTATTTAGTCCTTACGATCCAGTGATTAAGTCTTTAGGGGCAGCCCTTTCAACGCGAACAAAAGAACTATATTCTCTGCTTGGAGCAATTTACTCCCTTTGTGCTATTAGAAAACCAATAATATAGTATGAATGATTACATGAGGGATAATCTTTTGAGCGGGAGAAGTAATCTGTTTTCCCAGAATACTCGGCAAACATTTCAACACTCGGGGGAACCCCAAAAACAACAAATCACCACTAATATTATTATCTCTTTTTCCTATAAGCTATAGATTTGTTCTGTTTTCGGGGTTTACACAAACTTTGTAGTTATTGAAAAGTAATCTGCTTGAGCAGAAAATTCTATATGCATTTATTAATATAATCCTAAATTAGAAGAAGCTAAAATAATGATTTTCAATAAAAAATAAACAATAAAAGATATCTATTTATACCAGTTTGGTTTACTAGGTAAACTAGTTTATTAATCGCAATAAATTGTATTTCTATGAATGATTGTAATTGTGTAAAAGTCTCTTCGTTGAAACATGACCTTTTTTACTATCATAAATTATTGGAACTTTCGGTTTTTTTGCTCCTCTAGTTGCTTTTAAAAACTGTTTGAGATTAACACCAGTTGATAATTGTCGTAGAAGTTGTACAATTTTTTCTTGTGAAAAAGTTTGGAATATCTCCCACTCAGAAGCATGGATTGCAATCATCATCCCTCTATATGTGCCCTGAATCTCATCAACTAAATAAAAATTAGATAAGCCTGCTTCAATTTTTTCTATTCCATGTACACCTCCTAAAGCAGCTCTTAAAGTTGTAAGTATATTATAAGTAACTAATGCCATGGAAAATGAGAATAAAGCTGCTTTTGGATAAGCTAAAGTCTGAATTTCTCCATTAAAATTTTGAGTTACTGTTTGAAATAAGCTCTCTATAGTCCATCTATTTCGATATATTTCAGCTATCTTCACTGCTGATACAATTTTCGGTAGATTGCTAAAGATTGCTATCTTCCATTCCTTATCTCGGGTCGGAACAAATAACTTTAATACAATGCGTCTTAATATTAAACTTTCTCCTTCATAATTTACTTCTACTTCTTGTTCAAATAATTCTCCCGTTTCTGTTGAACCTGCTGGTTTCAATTCTTCTAATTCTTTAAATCCCATTGCTCTATGCTGTCTGATTGCGAAGAATGCTTTTTTGTTTTGAATCGTAAATAAAAATTTTAATGTACAAAAATTTCTATCACCACACCATAAGTCTTGCGCTGAAACTTTATTTAATACTGAATCAAACTCTGAACGCTCTTGTGCATGACCGTCTTCAATTAGTACAACATCTGTAATTAATTTGGAGCTTTGGTCGAGTACCACTATTGCTTTTCCTGGTAAAGCGGATGCCGCCATATTTCGGATTGCTTTTAATCTATGATCTGTTCCTTTTAAACAAGTTCCATCCACTACTTTTATGCAATAACCTGGTAGTATCTTTTTCTGCTCTCCACCCAATAATTTTACTAATTCTCTTAAGTCTTCTGCTGTTTCTCTTACTAGTGCTTGACTTACATTTAACTCTACACCACAAAGCTTGTTATACAACGCTGTTGTACTTACGCTATTTTTTTGCGCCTTTGCTTTATAAGCTGCGTGAACTGATTTCTGGATTCCACATACTACTAAACTCATTAAATCTACTTGAGAAGAAAATAGTAAGTCTTGTTGATACTGCACTTGAGCATACTTTGTAAATAATCTGTCCATACGCTCCGGCTCAAATATATGCGACATCAACACTTGCCGTACTGACGCTTACTGGACTTTCTTTTATAAATCGCTCAAAAATAGAGGACAACATTCTCAAACACCCTGGTAATCATATTGCTATTGCCCAGAATACCTTGAATTCATCATTAATAACCTATACTGGGAGCGGGTTTCAGTCTTTACTTCAATAGTTCATCTGTTCGCGTTGAAAGGGCTGNNTAATGGAGTTCCTAGTGGAATTGGTAGTGCTGTATTTTCTGAAGTTGGAGGTAAAGGGGGAGATATTAAAATTCAGACTCCTTTTCTATACCTTAATAATGGTGGTGTAGTTACCGCTGAAAGTTCTGGGAATGGAAATGCAGGAAACATCAATATTAGTGTTGATAATCTCTTAAACATGAGAACAGGTGACATTTTCACAACTTCTATAAAATCTTCTGGAGGTAATATTGATGTAAAAGCCCAAGATATCCGTTTATTCGGCAACAGTGATATCCGTACTAACGTTTTTAGTGGTACAGGTGGAGGAGGAAACATCAACCTCACAGCCAACACCATCGTAGCTCTTGACAATAGCGACATTCTTTCATTTGCTCGCGACGGTAAAGGTGGCGATATTACCTTTAATACAGAAGCTTTTTTCAGCAAACCCCTTTTCAAGCCCACCTCCTCAATTAGTGATCGCCAAGCTTTAAATCAACTCAATACTAATCAAAAAGTTGACGTAAACGCTTCCGGTGCAGTATCTGGAAGCATTGCCGGAGTACCCGACACTACTTTTATTCAAGATAACCTCACGGAATTACCGGAAAACCAAATCGACACCAACAGCATCATCGCTAATAGTTGCATAGTCCGCAGTAACGAGGAAAACGGTACTTTTTTAATTACGGGTTCCGGTGGTTTACCTATAAATCCCAGCGATGCACCACTTTCTAATTATTCCACTGGTTCGATACGTTCTATATCGAGTAATCCTGATAAATCACCAGCTTCTAATCCTCGGAGTTGGAAAATAGGTGACCCAGTTGTCGAACCGCAAGGTGTTTATAAATTACCCAACGGACAGCTTGTGTTGAGTCGGGAGTGTAAGTAGTTACAGCTAAATTATTTTTTAGGTGTTGAGGTTCGTAGTTGCGCTAAAGCGCAACTACGAACATATTAGGATGCGTTTTTACTGCATCTTTTTTTGGCGATTGTAGTTTTCTACAATGTCGTTTGTAAATATCAACAAATCACTTCAAATAAATGTTGTATTCAAGCTTGTAGAAAAATCAAACAATTCAATAGTCAATCTCTGTAATCTAATAAATATAAGGAACGGTTGAATAGATAAAAATATCTTCAAATCATTAATTAGGATCAAGAAATGAAGAAAAGTAATTCAGTCTATATAACTCTTGCTGTATCTACATTAATCATGTTTTCGGCAGGATGCAGAAGCTTAGGGAAGTATACAGATGATGCAGGTGAAGCTATTATTAAACATGGTGATAACATCATTGTTAGAAATGGAGATGAAACTGTAGATGCAGTAAAGGGATTTCGTGGGCAATCGAATAAAGTAGCTAATCAATTTACTAACGAAGCTTTAGAGTTAATCAAGAAGCGGGTAAAGAGTTGTGAGAAAGGAGTAATTGAGAATGTTTTAAAAGAATCGATAAACACTGCAATTTCTTCTGTTTATACTCAAATATCTGTGAATTTCTTGTTAAATGAATCAAAAAAGGCAATCGGAAATTGTGCTGAAATCAAAGTTGGAAGAACAGTACATGATACTTTATTGATGGAATCAGCAAGTTCTACAGTGAATGAGGTTGAAACTGAATTTCAAGGACGAATAGAATTTATTTATTAAATAAAGAGTATTGCTGAAGCAAAGTATTAATTATTTGATTAGCAAAGCCGAACTTAACTACAGTATAATTTTATTTTTTTATGAATTTAGGGATGCAATAATATTGCATCTCTTATTTTTTGATAATTGATAATTGTAGAAAATTATAATTTTATTTATATTATTCAACAAATAATTTCGATAAAGCTTCTATCTAATATTGTAGAAAAATCAAACAATGAAATAGTTAATCTCTGTAATCTAATAAATATAAGGAACGGTTGAATGAATAAAAAACATTCACTCAGTTCTTTTTGATAGTCTTTGTAAGAGGTAAATCATCATGTTATCAAAATTTTCTTCTCGTCTAATGAACAAAAAAAATCTTCTAGCTTTAACTGCAATATTAGGACTGTGTTCTAGTAATTTCTTGTTTGTAAATTCTGCTTCTGCTCAAATGTCCGCAGAAACTCAACAGTTGATAAATGAAACAAATGCTTTACTTAAGGAAGCTAATGGATTTATCCAACGTACAGAACAACAAAGACAGCAAGAAATGAATGCACTTTATTCAGCTTGCAATAGTGGCAATAGCAATGCCTGTTTACAATATGAAATACGTCAAAAAATTCAAGATAGAGCCATCGACAACTATATCCAAAGACTTAGAGATAGAAATAGAAGATGATGATTTAGTTCTTCAATTAGTGAATCTGTGTCATAAAATAATTGCACGGGTTAATAGTAAGGACTTTTAGTCCTGTATAGCGATAAATCGCCAACTACAAACCCATTATAAATAATGGGACGCACTATATTTTATGGCTTCATTAATGTAAAGCTGTTTCAGAATCGCTTTTTAGGGATGCAATACTATTGCGTCCCTTCCTTATTTGAATATGGATTGTAGTTTTCTACAAAGCTGGTTATAAATATCAACAAATCACTTTAAACAAATGTTTTATCTAACATTGTAGAAAAATCAAACAATTACATAGTGATATTCCGTATTGTATTAAATATAAGGAACGATAAATGAATACATAACATTCATTAAGTTCTTCTTCATAGTCTTTATAAGAGGTAAATTATCATGTTATCAAATCTTTCTTCTTCTCACGTGTATGGTAAAGCAAATAAACCTGTTTCATTTACTCGTGTAGCATTATCTGTGGCGATGACTGTCGCTTCAGCTCTATCTTTTTCAAATACTGCTTCTGCTCAAACTTATAATTTAGAAAAAATAGGTGTTAACAAACAAGAAATACTTCGATTAGCGAAAGTAAATACCAATAAATTACCAACTCAAGATTCAGCCTGTTTCAATTCTAATGGTCTGAAGAATAAACCTAAAACTTTACTGGCAGAACTGATTCTTGATAGCCGACCTTCCTACGATTCCAAATGCGGTGATTATTACACTACTTATAAAAATGGACATCATTTTGATTGTATTAGATGTGTATACAGCACGGAACCTTACTGTTGGCACAGATATGATTTAGATAGAAAAGTGAACGAAAAGAATAAATAAAATTGAAATTATATTGCAGCAAAATCAATCACATTAATTATTAAATTCAATTTATTTTTGCTGCACTTAAGACAAATTGTTGATACTTTTGCTTGGGAGTGATAAGAAATGTCGTCTAAAGGTTGGATATGTAAAGGGGTTGCATCTGATGGACAGCAACATTCAAATCAAAATCCTCAAGGTAAACACGAAGCTTATGAAAATTTTGGGAATGATTGCGTTATGTGCGGTCTTAAGAAGGAGCAAGTAAATGGTAGTAAAAACAAACCTCCTGCCAAAGTAATTGCTGGAACTGCTATTTTAGGTGCTTTATTTGTTTTTGGTTTAGGAGCTTATAACTTATTAAAAGATGAATCTACTCCCATATCAAATGATTACTCAGATACGAACAATACTACTCCTTCTAAGAGTAATTCCGGAAAAACAATTAAATCTCCTGTTATTAAAGGATTTCGGACTTTGAGTGAAGTTTCCAGTGTTCCAGCTATGACTACTCGCTACGGAGGTTCAACAAGTTTTGCACCGCTACGAAGCGAACAAATTGAAAACACCATCGAAGAGACTCACGAAGGATTTAAGCTTACCTATACTGAGCCAGCACCAGGGGAAAAACCTGGCTCTGGTAAGGGAATTGAAATGCTGATTGAGGGACAGTTGAGCTTCTCGCAATCTTCCCGTTCAGTGAAAGATAAGGAGTTTAAAAGAGCCAAAAACCGTGGATTTAGCCTTAAACAAGTTCCGGTAGCAATTGATGGAATTGCTTTGTATGTCAAACAAGACTTCCCGGTTCCCGAGCTAACTTTATCTCAAGTTAAAGATATTTTCACTGGTAAGATTACTAACTGGAGTGAATTGGGTGGACCCAATGTAGATATTAAACCCTTCAGTCGCGACCCTAATGATGGCGGAACTCCAGATTTCTTTCAAGAAAAAATACTTCAAAAAGAAAGCTTTGGTAACTCTGTGGAACCTTACATCAGAGATACTACAACTTCGATTCATCAAGTGGTAACTACCCCAGGAGGAATTAGTTATGCTACAGCTTCAGAGGTTTGCAATCAGAACATGATAAAAACTGTACCCTTGGCGAAAAATAGGAATCAAACTTATGTATCACCTTGTGAAGGTAGTAAGGTCAACTTAGAAGAATTTGCGAATAATGCTTATCCATTAGCCAGACGACTGTTTGTTGTGATTAAAGAAGACGGTAATAGAGACCATCAAGCAGGTGTAGCTTACGCAAATATGCTTTTGAGCGATGAAGGACAGCAACTTGTAAAAGAATCTGGTTTGGTTCCTCTGATTAATAAAGAGTGAGGGAGTGAGGGAGTGAGAGAGTGAGGGAGTAAGGGAGAGGTAATTAAATGGGGTTTTACACCCAGCCCTTTCAACGCGAACAGATGAACTATTGAAGTAAAGACTGAAACCCGCTCCCAGTATAGGTTATTAATGATGAATTCAAGGTATTCTGGGCAATAGCAATATGATTACCAGGGTGTTTGAGAATGTTGTCCTCTATTTTTGAGCGATTTATAAAAGAAAGTCCAGTAAGCGTCAGTACGGCAAGTGTTGATGTCGCATATATTTGAGCCGGAGCGTATGGACAGATTATTTACAAAGTATGCTCAAGTGCAGTATCAACAAGACTTACTATTTTCTTCTCAAGTAGATTTAATGAGTTTAGTAGTATGTGGAATCCAGAAATCAGTTCACGCAGCTTATAAAGCAAAGGCGCAAAAAAATAGCGTAAGTACAACAGCGTTGTATAACAAGCTTTGTGGTGTAGAGTTAAATGTAAGTCAAGCACTAGTAAGAGAAACAGCAGAAGACTTAAGAGAATTAGTAAAATTATTGGGTGGAGAGCAGAAAAAGATACTACCAGGTTATTGCATAAAAGTAGTGGATGGAACTTGTTTAAAAGGAACAGATCATAGATTAAAAGCAATCCGAAATATGGCGGCATCCGCTTTACCAGGAAAAGCAATAGTGGTACTCGACCAAAGCTCCAAATTAATTACAGATGTTGTACTAATTGAAGACGGTCATGCACAAGAGCGTTCAGAGTTTGATTCAGTATTAAATAAAGTTTCAGCGCAAGACTTATGGTGTGGTGATAGAAATTTTTGTACATTAAAATTTTTATTTACGATTCAAAACAAAAAAGCATTCTTCGCAATCAGACAGCATAGAGCAATGGGATTTAAAGAATTAGAAGAATTGAAACCAGCAGGTTCAACAGAAACGGGAGAATTATTTGAACAAGAAGTAGAAGTAAATTATGAAGGAGAAAGTTTAATATTAAGACGCATTGTATTAAAGTTATTTGTTCCGACCCGAGATAAGGAATGGAAGATAGCAATCTTTAGCAATCTACCGAAAATTGTATCAGCAGTGAAGATAGCTGAAATATATCGAAATAGATGGACTATAGAGAGCTTATTTCAAACAGTAACTCAAAATTTTAATGGAGAAATTCAGACTTTAGCTTATCCAAAAGCAGCTTTATTCTCATTTTCCATGGCATTAGTTACTTATAATATACTTACAACTTTAAGAGCTGCTTTAGGAGGTGTACATGGAATAGAAAAAATTGAAGCAGGCTTATCTAATTTTTATTTAGTTGATGAGATTCAGGGCACATATAGAGGGATGATGATTGCAATCCATGCTTCTGAGTGGGAGATATTCCAAACTTTTTCACAAGAAAAAATTGTACAACTTCTACGACAATTATCAACTGGTGTTAATCTCAAACAGTTTTTAAAAGCAACTAGAGGAGCAAAAAAACCGAAAGTTCCAATAATTTATGATAGTAAAAAAGGTCATGTTTCAACGAAGAGACTTTTACACAATTACAATCATTCATAGAAATACAATTTATTGCGATTAATAAACTAGTTTACCTAGTAAACCAAACTGGTATAAATAGATATCTTTTATTGTTTATTTTTTATTGAAAATCATTATTTTAGCTTCTTCTAATTTAGGATTATATTAATAAATGCATATAGAATTTTCTGCTCAAGCAGATTACTTTTCAATAACTACAAAGTTTGTGTAAACCCCGAAAACAGAACAAATCTATAGCTTATAGGAAAAAGAGATAATAATATTAGTGGTGATTTGTTGTTTTTGGGGTTCCCCCGAGTGTTGAAATGTTTGCCGAGTATTCTGGGAAAACAGATTACTTCTCCCGCTCAAAAGATTATCCCTCATGTAATCATTCATACTATATTATTGGTTTTCTAATAGCACAAAGGGAGTAAATTGCTCCAAGCAGAGAATATAGTTCTTTTGTTCGCGTTGAAAGGGCTGGGGATAAACGTCCTCCTTTCGACTTTACTTACGTAGTTGGCACCAAAAACGGTGAAGTCGAATTTAATCTAGATAGGCTCCGGGAAATGATTGCCCATAATATCTTCTTGGATTTAACTTCTGATTTTGCTCCTCATAAACGCTCGATTCGCGACAATATTAAAGGAGCTTGGGCACAACCAGATCCTGGAGGTAGGGGTTATGCAAAAAACTTTATGAGTTTTGGACTATCAACAATTGAAATTCCCATCGCTCAAATTCGTACTAACTTATTAAATCGTTTGGGAGTCGATTTAGTTGACTGGTGGCTGAACGATTCGGTCCCAATGCCTCCCAATATGGTAGATTTACTTCAAACAGGCATTCTTAAAGGAATGCGATTGACTGAAAATGAGCTTTTAGCTGATTTATCCTTCGCCCATGATAAGCCTGTAACTTCAGAAATTATTAGTTGGATTAATGGTATTCGCAAAGAAATCGCTACAGATAACAAATTGCAATGTACTTATCAAGGGGCTAATGTTCTTGGAGCGGAAAGAGGCAAGATTTTACAGTTTTTAGATTATCTCCAGCGAGAAGTAGACGAGTATCGCAATCATCATTTGCAAGAGTTAAGTCCTGATGAACGAGCTCACGGTGATTTCTTGCAAAAAATGTATGACAATCGCAATCGAATTATTCAACAAGGTAAGAGCGCTTTAGAAGCGGAATTATATAGAATTATTCAAGATAGGAGCCGTGGTCCGAAGTTTGCTGGTAATTTTATTGTTACCGTGCGCCAATTGCTAACTAATTTAGCCGAAAAGTTTCGCTGGGAATCGGAAAAAACTTGGCAGCCCAATCAAATTAATCGTCAGCGTCAGTACGAGGCTAGTTTAGAAGAAATTGCTAAATCAAAAGGCTCATTTGAGCTTGCCAAACAATACCAGATGGAAAAGCTTTGTAAGGATGCTTTGACTGGGATTGAAGCTAGCATTTTTGCCTTAATTCAACGTAAGTCCCGTACTTTAGGATTAGAGGTAATTGCCCGACTGCAAGAACATTTGGAAATTTTAGAACAGCGATTAGCTCGTTTTAATCAAAAACTACGGCTACTGCGAGATGATTTCAAGCAAGCTGCCGACCGTGAAGCTCAAAGCGCAGATGCACTAAAAATTAATGGCTTGAAAATTTACGATAGAGAAGAACTCAATTTTCTCTACCAGGATATGATTGAGCGCTTAGGAGGGACATTAGTAGATAATCAAAGTCGCTATGAATCGGGATTAAACCAAGTTTGTAACACCATTACCGCAGATGTTTTGAAAAATGTTAGTTCTTTGTGGAAACAAACTCGCCAACCAGATGAAACCATGCAGTTGTTTGATATCACCCAACTTCCCGATGTGCTAAATGAAGATTTCAAAGAGAAGATTGCCGAAAGAACCCGTCTAGTAGTTCTACAAGCCCCTGAAGAAAGTAAGCTGAAGAAAGAACTTGCTGCGTGCGATCGCCTTTTTAAAATCCTTCAAAACGAACCAGAAGCTATCCGCAGCAACATTCGTATTGTCTATCAAAGGTCGAAACCCCTCATTCTTCTATCACAAGCAGTTTTAGCTGGTGCAGATGCAAGCTTCACACCTGCCTTAAATACCAAAGTAGCAATCGTAGGAGGGCGTAATACGAGTAATCCAGCAGCTATGAAACTTCTACCTTTCTTACAACAAAGAGTAGGTAGTATCGAAGCTCTTACTCCTTTAGGAGAGCAAGAAAGACATCGAATTGTTTTTGTGCAAGAGATAGGTGGGTTTTCTCTACGTAGTGTAGAAGGAATGAGAGAATTGCAACAATCTTACCAAGATTGGCAAGGACAAATGATTGAAGCTAAACGTGCCAAAATTCGCGGTGAAAACAAAGAGCTTCCCATTCCCGTTCACATTCAAAAAGAACCTCCCTTTTGGGATGTATTTCCTGAAGACAAAGATGTTTTTCGACTTGTTCTTCAAGGAAGGGCGCTCGGTATTCTTAAATTAGAAGAAAATCGCAGCACTCACGAAAAAGTTATTCGCTATACTCGAAAAACTGTGACTGGTAATGAGAATATGGATATTGCTTCTAATTGGGAAGAAGCAGTGCAAGTTTTAGAAGTTCTTACTTGTCGTCCCGATAGAGAAGAAATACACCAACAAGTTTCAGCAAAATTTTTAGAAGCTGACAAACCTGAGTTAAAGCAAGTTCTTTATGACCAGTTTATGAACTATCTCAAACAACGGGCAATAGAACTAGAAAAACTCGGAGGAGTTGACAGTCCGGATTACAAGCGTGAAGATACAATTATTCAGAATATAATCGTATCGCAAAAGCTGAAAAATGAAGAATATAGCGATTCTTTTGTACAGCCCAAACAGCATAAAACTCAACAATTACAGCAAACCAGTATAGGTTTCAAAATTGAATCTAGATATGGAGAATACAAAGAATATCTTAACCAGCTATCGAACCTCAACGTTCCTCAAGAAGCTTTCGTTACTAGTGCTAAAGCTCAAGCGTCTAAATTGAACTTGGACTTACGCAAAGCAGAAGCTATTTGGAATCAATTTATTAACCCATCTCCAATTAGCCCTCAAGAAGCCGAATACGAGCAGTATCTCTCGCAGTTATCGAACTTTGATGTTCCTCAAGATGCTTTTATTAATTCTGCCGAAAATAAAGCATTGGAGTTAGGACTAGATAAATCAAAAGCCGAAGTTCTTTGGAACAAATTTATCATGAATTGAACCATAAATTAAGGTCGGCAAAGCAGAATTTTTCTAAATTGCTTAATGGACGATTTATATATTTATTACCACAAAATCTATATTGTTAAGGGATGCAACGTGAAAGCATCCCTTATTTTTTGAGAATTATAGTTTTCTACAATCTCGCTTAAAAAAACTGATAATTCTCTTTATAGTAACCTTTTACTCAAGTTTGTAGATAAGTTAAATAATTTCATAGCGACTTTGTGTAATCTAACAAATATAAGGAAGGTTTGAATGAAAAAATATTTCTAAAATATACCTTCTTTCAACAAATCTAATTAATCTGAATAATAAGAGGTGAATTATGCAATTATCAAAGTTAAAAGTTGTGTCATTAATTACTACAACACTAATTATTTGCCCTTCTTTTACATTGACTCAACAAGCTGTAGCCAAGCAATTCAACTCCGAACAAACGCATACTCAGTTGCAGGTTTATACCAATCCTATCTTAGCTAAAAATGGCTTAAATAAATTTATAGGAAAATTTATTATGAAGCTAATTATGAAGTTAATTACAACTCATTTATGGGCACCATTATTGGTAATAGTAATCTGTTGTATTTTATTTGCAAGTGACGAAGAATCTTAGCATTAGATAATATTTTCGTTAAACATAATAAATATCAGTAAACCAAAGAGTTTTGCAAATGCCGAGAGAGTTGTAGCTTCCCATATATATAGGACTTACGCAACAAGCACATTTTTTCGTAGGTGCTGTGACATTTTTACCAATGTTGAACCTAGTAATGGGAGCATCCCAAATGTGTAAAAATATTATTTGTCATTGCGAGTGTAACGAAGTGGAACGACGCAATCGCAACGCTTTGAGATTGCTTCACTTCGTTCGCAATGACAACCAAAATCTTGATTGTGCAAAATTGGGATGCTCCCCCTAGTAATAGACTTTATAGTGTCACGCACCACCAGAATTTTGTGACAATTGCGTAAGTTCCGTACAAAATATACCAGCAGTTAATTGTAATGTAAAAATTTGTTGAGATAAAGTGATTATCCTTGTTTTGATATCATAAAAATTATAAATAATCAACCAATAAAATCAAATTGAATGTGTGATAAATTACTGTTATTGAATAATTACTAAATTGATTTATACATAGTTACTGTTTTTCACAAATTAACTATGATTAGTAAAACCAATATTAAGCAATTGCAGAATTTTAAGCTTTTGGCAATCCTCAGTTTATCTGTATTCTGGACAGTTGGATTAAATAGAAATAACGTTTTTGCTCAAAACAACATAGTACCCGATGAAACTTTAGGTAATGAAAAATCCCGTGTTGTACCTTTTGAAGGCAATAGTGCTATAGACATAATCCAAGGAGGAGCTATAAGGGATTCTAATTTATTTCATAGCTTTCAAGAGTTTAACGTTGGTGAGGGAAGAGGAGCATATTTTTTTAGTCCTAATGCAGAGATTCAAAATATTTTGGCGCGAGTGACGGGGAGAAATCCTTCGGAAATATTAGGAGTATTAGGGACTCGCGTATTTGATGGTAGTATTTTATCAACTTCTAATGCCAATTTATTTTTGATTAATCCCAATGTAATCGTATTTGGTGAAAATGCGAGTTTGGATATAGGTGGTTCTTTTGTAGCAACTACTGCAAATGGTATTGAGTTTGGGGAGCAGGGGGTTTTTAGTGCGAGTAATCCAGAAATTCCGCGACTGCTTAATTTTAGTCCTTCGGCTTTGTTTTTTAATGCTGTTAATAATCAAGTGGGGATTCAAAATAACTCCATTGCACCCGCAGGAACAGATCCAGCAGGTTTTAACGCAGTTGGTTTACGAGTAGCAGATGGTAAGAGTTTGCTGCTGGTGGGTGGTAATGTCAGCATGGATGGTGGACAATTAAATGCTTATGGTGGGAGAGTTGAATTAGGAGGATTGGCAGCACCTGGAAATGTCAATCTTTTTGAAGAGGATAATTTGAAATTAGGATTTCCAGAAAATGTGACTCGTGCAGATGTATCGCTTACCAATCAAGCTGTTGTAAGTGTAGATGCAGATGGTGGTGGTGATATTGCTATCAATGCTCGCAATTTAGATATTTTGCAAGGAAGTAAACTTTTTGCTGGGATTGGACGAGGTTTGGGGACACCTGAAACTGTTGCGGGAGATATTACGCTTAATGCTACTGGGGAAATTAATATTGCAGATATTGGAAGCGGTATTGGCAATATTGTCAGCTTGGATTCACAAGGCAATGGGGGAAACATTACCCTTGATGCTGGTTTGTTCAACTTAGAAGATGGCGCTCAACTTGTTGCCTCAACTTTTGGAAATGGAAACGCCGGGAATGTTACGGTAACTGCAAAAGATGCTGTTTCCCTTATCGGTGGGAATATCTTCAGCACCGTAGAAGCAGAAGGTGTGGGTAGTGGTGGCAATATTAATATTAATGCTACAACTTTAACACTACGAGATGGCGCTCAATTACTAACTAGTACTCGTGGTACATCTGATACTGATGGCGCTCAATTGCCAACTCTTACTCGCGAAACATCCGATACCCAATCAGTAGGACGGGGAAATGCAGGGAATGTGAATGTAAAAGTGACTGAGTTAGTTGATATTGCTGGAGGAAAAAACGGTTTTAACGGTGGGATTTTTAGCTCCGTAGGTACGGATACACAAGGCAACGGGGGAAATATTACTATTGATTCTGGTTCCTTCTTATTACGAGATGGCGCTCGACTTAATACTTCCACTTCTGGAAAAGGGAAGGCGGGGAATGTTGATGTGAGAGTAACTGATGCTGTTTCGCTGGTAGACGCTTTGATTCTCAGCACGGTGGAAGCAGGAGGTGTGGGTAAAGGTGGCAATATAGATATTGACGCTGCAACTCTAACACTACGAGATGGCGCTCAATTATTAACTCTTACTCGTCCTGCATCTGATACCCAACCAGCAGCTAAAGGGGATTCTGGCAATGTGAATGTCAAAGTTACTGGTTCTGTTGACATTGCTGGAGAAAAAAACGGATTTCTCAGTGGAATTTTCAGTGATGTAGGTTCTAGGACAGAAGGTAATGGAGGTAATATTGAGATTATAACAAGTTCCTTATCATTAAAGGATGGTACTTTACTAAATGCCTCAACTGGTGGACGGGGTAATGGGGGTAATGTAAGAGTAAATGCTAAAGATAACGTTTTCATTTTAGGAGCTTCTATATTAACTACAGTAGTAGCAGGAGGTGAAGGTCAGGGCGGTGATATTGATATCGATGCTGCTAACCTGTCATTACGAGATGGCGCTCAACTACTAACTGCTACCAGAGGTGGATCAACATCTCAAGAAGGAGGGAAGGGGGATGGGGGTAATGTAAATGTGAAAGTTTCTGGGTCAATTGATATTGCTGGCGTGAATAAGAATGGGCTTGCAAGTGGAATTATAAATACTGTAGACGCAGGTGCAGAGGGCAATGTAGGTAATATTAATCTTGATTCAACTTTCTTATTTTTGTTAGATAGTGCTGAATTAAATACTAGTTTTTCTGGTTCGGGAAAAGGCGGAAATATTCAAATAAATACTTTTGAGACAGCTTTTTTTGATGGAAGTTTAATAACAACAACACCGAACTTTGAAGCAATAGGAGATGGAGGGAATATAGATATAAATGCAAATATAATTTCGCTTACTAATGGTACTGAAATATCTACCACTACTTTGGGCATAGGTGATGCTGGTAATATCGTTCTTAAATCAAATTCACTTGCTGCCAATAATAGTCAACTTTCTACCAGAACTTTCAGTGAAGGAAATGCAGGCGATATTTTGATAGATATGACAGATTCCATTCTAATCTCTGGAAGTTTTTTAGATAATCAAGGTTTTAGTGGGTTATTTAGCTCTTCAAATGGTTTTGGAAGTACAGGAAATATTGTAATCAATTCACCCCAAATCACCTTAGATGGTGGAAAACTCAATTCCGAATCTTTTTCCGGCGACGGCGGTAACGTCAACCTTACCAGCGATTTACTCCTCATGCGTCGCGGTGCTGAAATATCCACCAATGCTGGTATAGTTCAACAAGAGGGCGACGGCGGCAATATTAACATAAATTCCAAATTCATCGTTGCTCTTCCCCAAGAAAACAGCGACATCACCGCCAATGCTTTTAGCGGTACTGGTGGAAATGTAGAAATTCTCTCCGAGGGAATCTTTGGTATCGAACCCCGCGCTCAACAAACAGATAGAAGCGATATCACAGCCAGTTCCGAATTAGGAGTTCCGGGAAATATTAATCTCACAGATCCAGATGATAGCGGTATCCGCAATAACCTCAGCGAATTACCAGACAATCAAATCGACACCAACACCATCATCGCAAATAGTTGCATTGTCCGCAGTAACGAGGAAAACGGCACTTTCTTAATTACGGGTTCAGGTGGTTTACCTCAAAATCCCAGCGATGCACCGCTTTCTAATTATTCTACTGGTTCGATACGTTCTATACCAAGTAATTCAGAAAAATCATCAGCTTCCACTACTCGTCATACTTGGAAAATCGGCGACCCAGTTATTGAACCGCAAGGTGTTTATAAATTACCTAACGGACAGCTTGTGTTGAGTCGCGAGTGTAATTGATTATAATAAAGTCTAAATTTTTTTAATCTTACTTAGGGATGCTTTCTTACTGCGTCCTTTATTTTTTGGCGATTATAGTTTTCTACAATATGAGTTGAGAAAAACAACAAATCATTTCAAACAAATGTTGTATCCAAGCTTATAGAAAAATCAAACAGTTATTTAGTTAATATCTCTAATCTAGTAAATATCAGGAACGAAATATTTTACTAGTAAATATGAGGTTATATATGGCAATTTCTCAAGATAAAAATCTACGCTTCACAGCTACCACAAATAAAAATAATTCTGATTTTATTACTGATGAAACCAATCCGCTTTTTCAAATTTTAGCGAACAATAATTATTTTAGTTACACGGGAATTAGAGAAATTTTTTCTCCTACAGTAACTCTTGCAAACGATGATTCTGTATTCTCAAACATTCCCGAACAACCAATTATTTCTAATCATTCACTGCATCATGAAGCTGTCGAACAACACGATTTAAATACAACTTGCTCCCACGAACACAATCACCATGACTCTAATAATGACTTCACAAACCTTGGCTTAACTCCCCAAGCCGCTGCATCCTATACCAATGGAATTGAAGCATTGATAGGTGGGAAATCATGGACTAATAAAACTATCACCTATAGCTTTATGAATCAGGTTCCAGATTACTATGCTAATGATGCCGATGAACGAAATCAATTTATTGCCTTCAGTGAAACTCAACAAGCAGCAGCAAGGGCTGCTCTAGAACTTTACAGCGAAGTTTCTGGGCTAAATTTTGTTGAAGTTTCAGATGCTGGAGAGGGGGGAACTATTCAGTTTGGAACTGCGAATATGGAACATGGTAGCGCTCATGCTTACTTTCCCAGCAATAGTAGTTTAGGAGGTGATGTATGGCTAAATAATAGGGTCAGCAGTAATCTCGATTCGAGCAATGGCTCCTATGGATTTCTTACCCTGATTCATGAAATCGGTCATGCTTTGGGATTGAAACATCCAGGTAATTACAATGCAGGTGGAGGTGGTACACCCGCTCCTTATTTATATCCTGAATTGGATAATTACCAATACAGCGTAATGTCTTACAACCAACATCCAGGTAGTTATGTCAATCCTCAAACACCGATGCTCTATGACATTGCTGCAATACAACATCTTTACGGCACTAATCATAATACCCGTGCGGGTAACGATACATATGCTTGGGATGCCAGTCGAGCATTTGTACATACTATTTGGGATGGTGGTGGTAACGATACGATTGATGCAAGCAATCAAGGACTTGCTGCACTCATAAATCTCAACTCCGGAAGCTTTAGTTCTATTGGTTCTCAAACACATGGAAACTCCACTTCCAGAGCCAGCAATAATTTGGCGATCGCCTATGGAGTTACAATCGAAAATGCTGTTGGAGGCGCAGGAAATGATACTTTAATCGGTAACAGTAGCAGCAATTATCTATCTGGCAATCACGGAAATGATTATCTTGCCGGTTATGGAGGCTACGATGCGCTGATTGGGGGAAGCGGTAACGATACTTTTGCGTTGGCAGATGCTTCAAGCGTCTTCTACCAAGGAGATGGATATGCTATGATTTCGGATTTTAATTGGGAATACGACTACATTCAAGTTAGCGGTAGTAGTAATCAATACTCTTTGGAAACTGGGAATTGGACTGGTGGCTCTGCTCTAGATACCGCTATTTACTTTGATAATGATTTGATTGGGTTAGTGAAAGACTTTGCTAACGTTAGCTTTGATAGGGATTTTGTCTTTATTTAGAGGAAAGAAATATAAATTTTTTGCAATGAAATTATCAAAATTCGTTGTACATGATATTTTGTTCTTAGATAAAAATACCTAATCAAAAGCTATGCTGAATCACTACAGCTTAGTAAATTTACTTTGGCGCTCGGCACTGATTTTAAATATATCCAGTTTCACTGTGGTGTTTGGAAACAGTGCCTTTGCTCAAATTGAGCCAGATAATACCCTTGGTAGTGAAAATTCTCTTGTTAGCGATATTGATGCTTTTAATAAACGCATTGATGGTGGTGTCAAGCTGGATGCAAATTTATTTCACAGCTTTCGAGAATTTAACGTTAGTAAGGGTAGAAGTGTTTATTTTGCCAACCCGGAAGGGGTAACGGATATATTTTCTCGCGTTACTGGTAATAATCCCTCGAATATCTTCGGAAAGTTAGGGGTTTTGGGTGATGCGAATTTATTTTTGATTAATCCTAACGGGATTGTATTTGGTGAAAATGCGAGTTTGGATGTTAATGGTTCTTTTGTAGCGACTACTGCGAATGGGATTGAGTTTGGGAAGCAGGGTTCGTTTAGTACGAGTAATCCTGAAATTCCGCGACTGCTTAGCGTCAATCCTTCTGCTTTGTTTTTTAATGCTGTTAACAATCAAGCGGGGATTCAGAATAATTCTGTAGCACCCGCAGGAAAAGATCCAGCAGGTATTAATGCTTTTGGTTTACGAGTAGCGGATGGTAAAAGTTTACTGCTAGTAGGTGGCAATGTAAGTATTGATGGTGGGCAATTAAATGCTTTTGGTGGAAGAGTTGAGTTAGGAGGATTGGCAGCACCTGGAAATGTCAATCTTCTTTTTGAAGAAGATAATTTGAAATTAGCATTTCCGGAAAATGTAGCTCGCGCAGATGTCTTGTTAACTAATCAAGCGTTTGTGAGTGTTGAAGCTGATGGTGGTGGTGATATTGCAGTCAATACTCGCAATTTAGATATTTTACGAGGAAGTAAGCTTTCTGCTGGGATTGGGCAAGGTTTGGGTAGTTCTAAAGCTATTGCAGGAGATACAGCCATAAATCAAAGTGGAATTAATAATCTAGTACAAGCTAGCTCCATTACTGGGGGAAATATTGTTATTGATACTAGCTCTTTAAATTTACAAGATGGCGCTCAAATTTCGTCTTCAATTCTTGGTAATGGGAACGCTGGAAATGTGATTGTAAAAGCAAAGGAGTCTGTTTCCCTTAACAATAGTACTATTTTGAGTACCGTAGAAGCAGGTGGTACGGGAAAAGGTGGCAATATTGATATTAGTGCTGCAACTTTGAAATTACTAGATGGCTCTCAATTACAAACCATTACTCGTGGTGCGTCTGATACGCAACCGGCAGCTAAAGGGGATGCAGGTGATATTAATCTTAAAGTTTCCGGCACTGTGGATATTTTTAGTAGCAAAGGCAAGTTTATCAGCGGACTTCTGAGTTTTGTAGAAACAGGTACGCAGGGAAATGGGGGTAATCTTAATATTGATGCAGGTTCTTTTAATTTAGGAAAAGGCTCAAGTCTTGCTGCTTCAACTCTCGGCAATGGAAACGCTGGGAATGTAAGAATAACAGCGAATGATGCTGTTTTGCTTACAGAGGGCGATATATTCAGCACGGTGGAAGCAGGTGGTATTGGTAAAGGTGGCAATATTGATATTAATGCTGCAACTTTAACACTACGAGATGGCGCTCAATTACAAACTATTACTCGTCGTGCTTCTGATACCCAATCAGCGGGTAAAGGAGATGCAGGTAATATCAATCTCAAAGTTTCTGGTACGGTAGATATTTCTGGAAAAAAAGGCGAGTTTATCAGCGGACTTTTTAGTTTTGTGGGGACTGGAGCAGAAGGCAATGGGGGCAATATTACTGTTGATGCAGGTTCCTTTAATCTGGGACAAGGAACTAGACTTTCTGCATCAACTTCTGGAAAGGGTAATGCTGGGAATGTGGTAGTAAGTACAAAAGATGCCGTTTCACTCATAGGCGGAAATATCTTCAGTGCGGTAGAAGCAGGGGGTGTGGGTAAAGGCGGCAATATTGATATTAATGCTGCGAATTTAACACTACGAGATGGCGCTCAATTGATAACTATTATTCGTAGTGCATCTGATACCCAACCACCAGGTAAAGGCAATGCAGGTGATATCAATCTTAAAGTCTCGGGTACGGTAGATATTGCTGGCAGAGAAGTATTTTCTAGTGGTCTTTCAAGTCTAGTGCAAGCAGGAGTAGAAGGTAATGGAGGTGATATTACTGTTGATGCAGGTTTTTTTAGATTAACGGAAGGCGCTAGGCTTAATGCTTCTGCTTCTGGGAAAGGCAACGCTGGTAATGTGGTAGTAAAAGCAAAAGATTCTATTTTCCTTACAGGTGGGAATATCTTCAGTACGGTGGAAGCAAGGGGTGTGGGTGAAGGTGGCAATATTGATATTAATGCTGCAAACTTAACATTACGAGATGGTGCGAAACTCGCTGCTTCAACTCTTGGCAATGGGAATGCTGGGGATGTGACGATATCAGCAAAAGATACCGTTTTTATCACAGATGGAAGCATTTTTAGCACGGTGGAAGCAGGTGGAGTAGGTGAAGGTGGCAATATTGATATTAATGCCGCGAATTTAACATTACGAAATGGCGCTCAGTTACAAACTATTACTCGCGGGGCATCTAGTACTCAACCCCCAGGTAAAGGTGATGCAGGCGATATTAATCTCAAAGTTTCTGGCACTGTAGATATTGCTGGTAAAAGAGATACAGTTATCAGTGGGATTTTCAGTTTAGTGCAAACGGGTACGGAAGGTAATGGGGGTAATATTACTGTTAATGCAGGTTCTTTAAAATTAGGAGAGGATGCTAGCCTTTCTGCCTCAACTGCTGGAAAAGGTAATGCTGGGAATGCGAGCATAAATGTGGAAGATGCCGTTTCTCTTACAGGTGGAAGTATATTTAGTACGGTGGAAGCGGAGGGTATAGGTAAAGGCGGCGATATTAATATTAGTGCTTCAACTTTTCTACTAGAAGAAGATGCTAGGCTCGCTGCTTCGACTTTTGGAAATGGTAATGCTGGGAATATTAGGGTGAATACACAACATGTCGCTTTTCTCACAGGTGGGAGTATCTTCAGCGCGGTGGAAGCAGGGGGCGTAGGTAAAGGCGGCAATATTGATATTGATGCAGCAAACTTGGTACTAAAAAATGGCGCTCAACTAAGCCCAACTGGGGGGCGATGGTGGGAACATTAATATAAGCTCCAAATTTGTCGTTGCTCCCTTCCAAGAAAACAGCGACATAACTGCCAATGCCTTTAGCGGTGCTGGTGGGAATGTAGAAATTCTCTCCCAAGGAATCTTTGGCATCGAACCCCGCGCTCAACAAACAGATAAAAGCGATATCACAGCAAGCTCAGAATTAGGAGTTCCAGGAAATCTTAATCTCACCGATCCAGATGATAGCAGTATCCGAAACAACCTCAGCAACTTACCCGAAAACCAAATTGACACCAACACCATCATTGCGAATAGTTGCATTGTCCGCAATAACCAACAAAGCGGTACTTTCTTCGTCACGGGTTCCGGTGGTTTACCTCAAAATCCCAGCGATGCACCACTTTCTAATTACTCTACTGGTTCAGTGCAATCTATACCTATTAATTCAGAAAAATTACCATCATCAACAACTCGAAGTTCTTGGAAAATAGGCGACCCTGTAGTTGAACCATCTGGAGCTTATCAACTACCAAACGGTCAAATCGTCTTAAGTCGAGAATGTTCTTAGTAAAAAATAAAAAATATCATACTATATTTAATATTTTAGAAAAATGCAGTTAGTAAAAAGAACGATTATAGTTATAACTTCGATAATTATAAATATCACCTTTGCGTATAAAGCTAATAGCCAATCAACTCCACCCGAAGGAATTAATATTCCCCCAGATATTCCCGAACCTGTAGAAGAAACTATTCCGGAACGGGAACAACAACCCATAATTACTCCAACTCCAATTCCCCCTCCCAAATTACAAATCCCTGAAACACCTCAACGAACAGAACCCGCAACTCCAAGCAATCTACGGTTTAATATCAAAAAAATAGAAGTACTGGGTAATACCGTTCTCGAAGACGAAATTAATCAACTTGTAGACAAATATCAAAATCAAAATCTTTCTTTTGCAGACTTAATTCAACTCCGCACAGAAATTACTCAACTTTATATCGACAATAATTATCAAACTTCCGGTGCTTTTGTTGTTAATAATCAACTTCTCAATAACGGAATTGCTCAAATTCAGGTAGTCGAGGGACAATTAGAAAGCATAGAAGTTAGCGGACTGCAAAGATTAAAACCAAGCTACGTCCGCAGTCGTCTCCAAGCAGCAAGCAAATCTCCTTTAAATCGCGAGCGTTTGGAATCTGCACTGCAACTATTGCAAATTGACCCGTTATTACAACAGGTGAATGCTGAATTAACCGCTGGTAGCGCTCCCGGTAAAAATATCCTACAGGTAGTAGTAAAAGAAGCACCCGCATTTCATTCCGGTGTTGCTGTTGCTAACAATCAATCACCTAGTATTGGTTCGGTTCAAGGTAACGTGTTTGTTCGTCACGATAATTTGTTGGGTTTTGGAGATAGCTTGAGTGCTGAATATGGTTTAACTGATGGGTTGGATATATACAGCATCGGTTATAGTTTACCGGTAAATTATCGTAACGCTACGGTTAACCTTCGCTATAGCAATAACAACAGCGAGATTATTGAAGATACCTTTGAAGATTTGGATATTCGTAGCGATTCCGAGACATTTTCACTTAGTTTCCGTCAACCATTAGTCAGAAAACCCGATACAGAATTTGCTTTGAGTGTGGGTTTTGATTTACGTCGCAGTCAAACTTTTATAGCTAAACTCCGAGGTAATTTAGAACAAGCATCTCAACTTATTCGAGAAGCATTTGAAAATGAACAAGCAGCTGCAAAATTGATTGCTCATCAATTAGATGCAGAACCAAATCGTTCAATTTTACATCGCAGTGCAGCAACTTTGGCGATAGATTGTGGAGAATTAAAAGCAGCAGAACGCTTAATAGCAAAAGCTTTATCCGGAAATCCTCCTGAAGAAATTGAGGAAGAATTAAAGGATTTGTTTATTCAAATTAATTTACGCCAAAAAAACTGTTAATCGTTTGAGCAACTTGATACATAAAAAATTACCCGTTTCTAGGATAAAGCCAGAAACGAGCAAATAAAGACCAATTATTATTTTTGTGCTAATTTTCTTACTTCCTCAATATCTAAATCCAATACTTTAGCAACTCTCTCGATACTATCTCCTTCCTCCAGTAATTTTTTAGCAGCTTTTAATGATACCTCTTTCTTAACACTTTGATAGTAACCTGTTTTTTCTATGTCATCACCTAAATTAATCATGGCTTCGATTTCCTCTTTGCTAAGTTCTGGGAATTTATTAACCACTATGCTTTGGATAAATGCTAGCACTTTCTTCTCCTAAATTTTCATCAGCTATTTCCTCAGTAGCTTTACTTATGAGTTGTTGGGCTAAGGTGCTAGTTTTATTACGAGTTTCCACTAAAATAGTTTTAAGAAGCAATTACCTTCCTAAACTACGGCATAACATCATCAAGTTTTAATTGTAAACTTGGAAATAAATAGGAAGAAATCACATCTCCCAAACGATATTTTTGCTGCCGATATATACCATCAACTAACTGACATACCGTAAAAGTAGGTTGTTTGGGGTTCCCGATAAACTGCAAACCACCCAAAGCACGAAAATCAATAATCCAATATTCAGGTATCTCTAACAAACTATATTCTTCAACTTTTCTCGCATAATCATCCTGGCAATTAGTACTTACTACTTCCGCGACTAATCTAATAGTATCGCCTCTACAAATAATCGGTTCTTTATCCCATAGCGTTTCTTGTTTTAACTTTTCTTTTAATAGTTTTACCAGATGGCAAAGATATATAGCGGTTTTCAGTTGAGTAGAATACAAACACGGTAAAATAAAACCAGGGGTGTATCAATAATATTCTTATGAAAGCTTACGACCAAGACCTACGCCAAAAAATTATTAATGCTTTTTGTAGTAGAGAATATTCGTATCGAGAACTTGCTAAACGTTTCCATGTAAGTCTCAGTTTTATACAAAGGTTAATAGGTCGTTATTTAGATACAGGTCTGGTAGAACCATTACCACATAAAAGTGGTAATCCAGCGAAGATAAAAGAAGAACATTATCCTGCTTTACAACAATTAGTCGAAGAAAATAATGATGCAACTTTAGAAGAATTATGTATACAGATGGAGTTAAAAACTAAAGTAAAAATTAGCCGTTCAGGAATGTGCAAAACGTTAGGAAAACTTCAATTGACACGAAAAAAAAACATTGCACGCTGCCGAACAAGATACGGAAAGAGTTAAAAAATTGAGACAAGATTATTGGGAGAATATCCGTACAATTGAACTGAATAATTTGGTGTTTATCGACGAGTCTGGCGTAAATATAGCAATGACTAGGCTTCATGCGAGAGCTTTGAAGGGTGAAAGAGCGCATGGTTCACGTCCAGATAAGCGTGGTAAAAATGTAACCATAATTGGGGCGATCGCTCTTAAAGGTATTGTTGGTAGTATGAGCTTTAAAGGTGGGAATGATAAAAATGCTTTTGAAACGTATGTAAATAAAGTTCTAGTACCTAATTTGTGGGAGGGGGCTTGTGTAGTCATGGATAATTTTAGTTCACACAAAGTAGCAGGTATTAAAGAAGCGATTGAATCTGTTGGCGCTCATCTAATTTATTTATCACCTTATTCACCAGATTTTTCTCCAATTGAAAATTTTTGGTCAAAAGTTAAAGAGTTTTTACGCTCACAAGAAACGAGAACTTATTTGGATTTGGATAAAGCTATTACAGAGGCTTTTGAAACTATTAGTTTAAACGATATTTTTGGCTGGTTTCAACATTGTGGTTACTGTATTGCACCCAACTGAAAACCGCTATAATTGATGTTGTAGCGGGTAAACCGGGACCCAAAAGTGACATAAAATTGTTTCGTGAATCCCGAGAAGGGTTTGACCCAAATCAAAAATTTAATGGGGATAAAGCTTACGAGGGAGAAGAATTAACTAAAACTCCTCATAAAAAACCTAAAAAACAAGAATTAACTCCAGAACAAAAAGCAAGAAATAAAGAGTATGCAACGGAGCCGAATTTTTGTTGAACACTTGATTCGTTTGGTCAAAATATTTCGAGTAGCTCAAGAAAGATTTAGATTAAAATCGAATAAATATGAACAGATAATTATGACAATTTGTGGAATTGTGCGATTGCGAATAGGTACATTTATTTTATAACTATAAATAACTCAATATGCCAAGAGTAAATTGGTTCTAACGCATACTGTTTTTTGGCTAGTTATTAATAGTAAGCATCTCAAAGCATTATTTTTGCGTACAAACTAACTACCTTTGCGATTTGGCGATAGGCGAAGCCGACACCCTCCGGGTGTATCGCACTTTTAAAGGTAGTGATAGTAAGACTTTGGTTGTTTTCGGAGATGTCTATTGAACAACAACAAGTTAAAACTTGTAGAAATATCGGCGATTAGCAATTGAAAAGCCTCGGTATATTGATTAGGATTTATTTCATCCGCGAAAATTAAATAATTTATCTAA
Source organism: Calothrix parasitica NIES-267 (assembly GCF_002368095.1). GTDB lineage: Bacteria > Cyanobacteriota > Cyanobacteriia > Cyanobacteriales > Nostocaceae > Rivularia > Rivularia parasitica. The sequence continues at coordinate 1,224,287 of NZ_AP018227.1, forward strand.
TGAAGTAGCTTATCGCCAATAGAAGATAAATCAACAACTACATTTCCCAATTCCTTCGGTTCTAATTTGTGTAAACCACCTCCATAGACCCGACCTCCAGAAATTAGAGCTTCATCAGAAATATTCTTTAAAGCAAGCCATACATCCTTTTTCAGTGAGGGCTGATGCGACAAAGCTTTATTTAAAGTATGTTTTGCGTATAGCATCAAGTAAACATTAGTGGCGATAAGCGGAGCTTAACGCCCATAGGGCGTAACGCCATAGAATGATTCAGGATAAATCGGAAAGGTTTTCTGCGACTGCTATTAGTTCGTCCCATGTAAGTACATAGGAATGGAGTCGGAGGACGATTTTCTTGAGAGTACCAATGAGTACGATGTTTACACAAGTAGCGAGAACTAATACCGCTTTCTTCACCTATCTGGAGATATTGCCAAAGTGTAGGATAGTTATTTTGTATTTCAGGTAAAGGCAAACTACAATCAAGTAAGAATAACTGTTGTTCTAAAAGGGGATTACCAAGTATATCAGTTTCAATTTCTTCTACTGATAAATAGCGAGGACTTGGTAAAATTGGTTTCAAAAACTGAGCAGGAATTTGATGAGCAGCAATTTGTTCTTTTGTTAGGATGAAAAAATCATTAGCACCCGTTGCTAAACCGCGCTTAATATTAAATAAATCTTTTAATTTAAATTGTTTTGAATTGAAGTCCTTTGGTTTAAATATTAATCCAATACTAGTCCACTTGGAAGTATTACGTAACGTATTAGATGCAACTAAATTTCTCTCTTCAGGTGCTGTGAGACTACCGCCGTAAGTAAACTCAATTGGATGATTCTGTGATGGCAAAGTTTTTTGAAACCAAATAATTGTACTTGATACCAACGCATCATCAAACTGCACTTCATTTGGACAAAAACGATGAACGCGCATTAAAGTTACATTATTAAGTAAATAATCTTTTACTTCTTGTCCATAATTGACATCCATAAATCCACTCGGTATCAGCCATCCAGCAATTCCATGTTCCGCCATCCAGGCATCTGCAATACACAAGAAATGGCAATATAAACTTGCTAACTGACTTAGTTTAATTCCAGTTGTTGTTAAGCTTTTATTTTGTAGTCTTATTTTATCGCTACGGTTTAAATGATGGTGACGGACATAAGGTGGATTACAAATGATTAAATTAGCTTTTTCCTCTTGATTTTTAGGTGGTAAAGCTTTTGTAAAATCACTAATATTGATTTTTAAGGGTGTATTTTTCCACAGTGAAATAGCCTCATCACCATAGTGGGAATCAATTTCATACCCTACGGCTGATTCAATTTTTGATTCAGGAAATAGTTGCAGCAATGCGGAGTAAAATGAACCAGTACCAAATGCAGGGTCAAGAAATTTTATTTTTTGATTTTGTGATAGTAAATTCTTAGAATATTCTATAATTTCGAGCGCCAATTCTGTTGGCGTAGCAAATTGGCCAAGCTTATTACGTTCGTTTTGAGTCTTCTTTGCGTCAAGCTGATTTTGACGCTGTATTCTCGTTTCTTCTGTTAATTTAGTGACATTCATATGTTAAATAAAGCTAAATCATCGACGCGATGTTCCCATACTCAATCAATTCCTTCTGCTGCTTCATATGCTAAGTACCCACTATCGAAATATCCACATAAAAACAGAATAAAACTAATAACTACGTTTCCCAATTCCTTCGGTTCTAATTTGTGCAAACTACCTCTGTACACCCGACCTCCGGAAATTAGAGTTTCATCGGAAATATTCTTTAAAGTAAGCTGTAAAGACTTATTTATATGTCTACAGCAAAAAATACTTTCTAAACATCTGTTTCCTGCAAACAAGCAAAATATTCTAAAAGCGAACGATGGTAGAAGATATAACCTCCACCAGACTTTTGTAATAAAATCCGTTCCGTAGCATAGTCAAGGAAGCTGGCACAGTTAAAAGGGATGTAATCATTTACCCACAAAATAAATCTCAATACCAAATGTTTTATGACAATTAAGCCAGAAAATTGTCCACCAGCCAATCCAGCGAGCAATCCAACAGTGAAACTAATGCAAATCGTCTCACGAATATTTTCTGAATAAGGAATACTTCCAATCATTCCGATTGGGAAAAAAGTTATGAAAAAAAGTATTGAATATCTAGCCGAACGAATTATTCCTTGGTTTGGTAAAGTTGTTTTTTCTATCTCTTTACCTTTATCTAATCCACCAATAACCCCAGATACTAAAGAAAAAAGTAGTAGTTCGTATATCATATACTTCCAACCATTTTCTCTGAAATACCTGTTAGTAAAAATTAGGCGGATTCCAACATAAACCGAACCTAAAAATAATCCATATTTAGTAAATGTGAAAGCTCTATTAAATGACCATCTAATAGTATCTACTATTTGAATATTTATATTTCTTAAACCTATTTCTAAAAATAAACCAAAAACAACTCCGTTAATAAGTAAGGTGGATAATAAAATCATATGACTACCAGCTTCATCGGGAGGAAGAAGGTGCCATGTCATCAAAGATGTCAAACCAGCGTACATTAGACCGCAGAATATTCCTAATAATCTTCCCTTTAACAGCCCAGATAAAAGTGAAAATATCATGGCAGATATTATTGAAGGTATGATTAGAGAAGTAAAAGATAAAAAATTAGTTGTAACTTGCGTAGCAAAGTAAAATGCCATCGCAAGTCCAGCAAGTATTCCAAAAATTAATCTTACACCTAAGTTATAGACTAATTGTTGAAAACTTGTTTGCAACCAATCTGGCTGCATTTGTTCGATTAGATATTTACTTTGAGAACTTTTTTCCATTCTCTGAGCCAAACAAATTAAGTAATGCAGAGATTTTTTTTTTGAATATTTATGACCTATATTGCGTCGTTCAAACATCCGAAATATGTAATTCATGAATAGACTTTGACGACTTTCTTCTACTGAATTACTTACTTGCAACTCTTCCAAGGACATCCCCCGACAAGCAATGGTGATAATATTCAGCATCAGAGGGTTTTTAGCCAAGGAAAGCAGTTTCTCATCTTCTGACAATAATATTTTCACCGCTGCAAGTTGTTCTCCTCCTTGCTGTAAATAACGGTGAATTTGTTCTTTTGTTAATGATTGAATATAAATTGCTGCTTGAAACTGAAATTTTTCTGAGATGCTATTGTAATCGTGAATGCGACTACAGACGATTATTTCAGTTTCTGAGTACTTTCGGATAAACTGATTAATTCCTGCTAGACATGATGAGCGCTGTTCTTCTTTTACTTCATCTAAACCATCAAGTAAAAGTAGTAGTTTTTGATTTTCTAACCAAATTTTTGCCTGAGACTTTGCAATTTGATACTCTTCATAAAGCTTGTTAATTAACCAATTCGTAAAATTGTTAGTTCCTAGAAAGCTACTCCAACTTGAAAGATTGAGCATTACAGGAATAGGTAAAGCTGTATCTTCCCGAGCATCAGCAATCAAATCGCGAGCAATTTCTAAAAGTGTTGTGGTTTTACCAGAACCCGGTTCTCCCAGAATCAGCAATGTTCTTCCTGCTATACTCTCGTCATCATCATTCAACTCATCGAATACATCAATTGCTCTTGTACCTAGAGGAAGGTTTCGTCTGTGTTGTGATGGTGTTTCAAAGGTAATTCTACTGGGTAAATTTAAAGCATCGGGATGTTCTTCTAAACCTAATTCAATTTTTAATTGACTTTGCAATTGGTTTTGTAAAATCGGTTTTACCCATAAATTATTAACTTTGCTGAGTAAAATTCCGCGATTTTTGAATTCCTGTGCTGATATGGGAACCCGATGACAAGCTGTCGAAATTCTGCTTCTAGTGCGTCGGATTTGTTTCCATGGGATAGTTCTTCCACCTGAATTGTCTACAATCGTGGGTAAAGCTGTTACTCCCGGTAATTTTTTATCTAATCCTTCAAGCTGTAGCTTTTCTCTTGCTTCTCGCACGGATTGGTATAAGGAATTGTCGGAAGCAAAAGATTCGAGGAAATAAAATAAAAATCTTTGTGCAACTTTATCGGGTACTGGTTCTCGCCATACAATAATTTGAGGAATACTTAAATCGGAAATTGCTTGAGCTAAACCCAGTCCATCGCAAGAATTGAAAATTACTAACTGCAATCCTTTATCAGTAGCTGTTCTCAGAGCATTTTTAAGTTCTTTGATTTCCAGTCCTTCTTCTTGAGAGTTAATATATAACCAGCCAGTTGAACAATCTTCTTGGCTATTACTATGACCTGAAAAGCAAAATATATCTATAGCATCATGCCAAAGTTCTGTAAATTCTGACCTTTTTGGTTGATGTAAAAATCTGGGTGAAGCTCCTTTACTTCGTAAGTCTTTGATAATTTTTTGGTCAGTTTGTATATCAATGTCTTTTATATATTCACTACTATTAGTATTTCCAAAAATTCCCAATATTCTTACTCTTCTAAGCCTAGTATTTTGGTTGTTTAAAGTATTTTCTTTATTTATCAAACCTGGTTTAAATTCATTTAAACTGATAGAAAATTCTATTTTATAGTGATTGGGAAATATATTCCACCAATGCCAGGGAAGTCTGTGTAAAATATTTTTAGTTTCAGGTGATGATATTTCAGAAGTTTCAATTACAAAACTAACTTCGTCTTGAGGATTTAATTGAAGAGCTTGTGTTAAATCGTTTTTGGTTGGGATAAATATTTCTGAGTCAAGCCAATGATTTAAATAATCGCGTAAAATAGCAGTATCGCTTCTAAAATCTTTAATTGAAACATGAGTAACCTGAGCATCTACAAAGCCTCTTTGAAAATTAAATGCTGGCAGATTATTGAGTAAATATTGATATTTTCTGCGCCAATTTTGAAATGAATTAGCAATATATGGAGCAGTTGCTAATCTTCCTGTTAATTGCTTAAAATCTTTTGAATTATTTTTATGACTTGAATAAACCAGAATATTAATTCGCTCAAATCCTCGTTTGAAGAAATCGCCATCACACGGCTGAAAAATAACCAGTTTTTCCATAAGTCATGTTTTGGTAGACACTATATACCCCTTTTAAGGAAGCTGGATAGGAAGTTTCAGCAAATTTTTTCTATCTAAAATATAGAATCAAATTTCCGGAAGGCGAACTAATACTGCGTTCCAATTAGATAATAAAACTTTCGTTAAAAACAGCATCACCTAACGAGATTTGAACGGTAAACTGGCTTTTGGAAGGTTCAATAAATCTTAATTGGATTATATTGTCAGCTTCTCTTGCCTTGATTTCCGCTGTTTCAGACTCCAGCATAACTTTTAATCCTATACCAAGAGGTAGGTATTCATCTCTATCCATAGGAATAACTTGTACGAGTATATTAGTTTTATCTTCTATTTCTGGCTGAATAGTAATAACCAAAGCAACAGATTTATTACTTAATAGTACTCCCAAGTCAATTTTTTTGGTTCGACTTATCGGTGGATGTTTTTTGCTACTTCTAGCACTTCCTAAAGCTATTTTTTCTCTTCGATAAGCTAATACTGTTTCTGTCGGTTGCCAGTCTTGATGAAAAATCCCTTCTAACCAATGACCTAATTCAATTTTACGTATATTTCTTTCTAGTAATAATTGTAATTCTTCTAGCGGACGTAATTGAGAGCGAGTAATTTTTTCGGTTACTGGTTTTTCAATAAATCCTAATAATTTAGCTTCTGTAGCAATCTCCTCGATTTCAACAGCAATACAGTAATTACTTTCAAACCAAACTTCTGCTGGAATATGAATAAATTCTTCATCTGGGTATACGGGTCTGCATTCAATCTTGCCATAGTTGATTATTTGTAAATCTGATGCATCCATAAGAGTTTGCCAGATATAATCCCAACTATTACTAGCTTCTAAGTCAGTTTCAAATCCTAAATGCTGTAAATAGAGGTTAACAGCATAAACTGCTAATGAATTTCGATATACTTGCTCGCCTTTTTTTATATTCTCTTGATAGTGCTGAAATTTTTCTGCTATGGATTGAGCTTCTGGGGGTATTATTATTTGAGAACCAAAAGATTCATTGGGATTAATCATAGCTAACTCATTATTTTGTAAAGTGAATTTTAAATATTTTTTTTAATATAATTTCTATATTTATCAATACAGCGTTTCTGTAAAGTATATAAAGATTGCAGTGGTACATCAAAATTGTCTGCAATTTCTTTCATTTTGTTCCCATCGCGTAGTGAAAGTACAATTTCTCTAAAGTTTGCTTGTGGTTTATTTTTGATATGTTCGCTTCTAAAAACTCCCATTTCATCTTGTTCAATTAGATTGATAATCTTTGCTGATAATGGAATTTCTTCACTCGAAGTAATGGTATTTGTATAATCATTGCTCTCATCATTTAGACTATCTTCAATAAGCAGTAATTCTGGAAATGTTTTATTATATTTATCAAGAGCTTTTTTAAAGAGATTTGTTGAGCAGCCATTAAGCCAAGCCATAAAGCGACTCAGGTTTTCATCACTCATATTCTGGCTTTTGTCATATTCAAAATTTCTAATTTTTTTACAGATGAAACGCCATATCTGCATTTCATATTCATGGACAATATCCTGATAAAATTTTGACGTTCGATAGTTTATATAAGGACGCTTCATCTTACCGGAGATGCGAATCGCATAAAACAATTGTTGACAAGCAGATAAATACTTTTTTGTTTCAGGTGGATAAAGTTGCTCAATATTTAATGATTGACCAATTGCTTTTGCATTAATGGCTAAAATATCAATTTGTTGATATATTTGCTGCTTTAATAACTCATCTAAAGGTAATTTGATAAATAATTTTTGCAGTTCGTTTTCATCACATACATTAGATGCTTCCTGTAAAAGTATCTGGTATACCTGACCATAAATTTCTTGATGAATATCAGGAATTCGTTTTCTAACCTCACAGTAAAGTCTGTGAGATTGTAGAGATTTACTAATTAGAGATTCTAACTCCATTGGCAAGGCTCTTGTTAACAAGACGCTATAACTACTAATTCCGGCTAATGCGTCTATTATTCTGTAAATAAAAATCAACAAACATTAAGAAAAAGTTTACATAAAAAATAAATCAGTCAGTGGAATTAGTAAATTAAGTCTCGAATTAACTTTAATTTCACTCAAAGGAGGATTTTATGTACAAGTTCTGACAAAATGTTGTTACTCAAATACAGAGTGATGGCTGATTGTAAACAAAAACAATGAGGAGTTAATAAAAATGTAATCTTGAAAACAAAAAGAATAATATTCCGACGTAGGCTAATAGCTAAAAAGTTATGGGTTATTTCGTGTTGCAAATTTATTACTCAAGCTTCTATCTTTATTTGAATTTCTATTGCAAATATGTCTAACGATAGATGATAAAAAATTGCTAGCTAATTAATTTCTTATTGCAATATGTTTAATTTAAATTAAAAAAATATTAAATTCTGCTAATCTCATAAAACTAGCAGGATAATTGATTGTCAGTAAAATTAAGTACACAAGACTAGCAGCAATTACTTTCGTTCAATACTGCATTAGTCCGCTAGACAGCCTTATATATATCTGATATTCAGGAGAATAAATATTCGGAAAGACTTTACGTAATTAAATTTGGGGATAGCTCAATAATGATGGATGGTTCTCCCAGTTAATCTGTTTTGAGCTTTAAGTATCACTATTGGATTCGCTTAAATACTGAGTCAACTCTGAAACATCTGTATTCATCAATTTGTATGGTCAATCAATTTTATCCATCACCACCTATAAATCCATTGCATCGTTTGAGCGTTCGTGATGGTTTAGAAGTTAATGCGGAACGTTGGGAAATAGCTCATGGCTATCATAGACATCGGCAGAATATTCATTATCAATCGATTAACCAGCCTGGAATTGTTAATGGATTAGGGATACGGATAATTGAAACTCCAGAAAAATGGTCGAAGAAACTTAAATCTCAAGGTCGTTGTTTGGAAATACAGCCAGGTATAGCTATAGATGTAGAAGGTAATCCCATCGTAGTTAACGAAAGTATAGATAGAAAATTTCCATTCATAAAGCCTGACATATCGGGTAAAGATGATAATGGAGAAGTTATTGTTTATTTAGTTGTCAGCTATGTAGACAATCGGAGATTGACAGACGAAGAATACTGGAAGATAGATAAAGAACCTTGGAAAGAAAGAGAATGGTTTAGATTTGACCAGCAAACAAATCCACCGACTGAAACACAAGTAGAGTTGTGTCGTATTAAACTGCGAGTTGAAGAAGTTGCATCAGATAAATTTAAGCTAAATAATCCAGAAGATGTATTTGAACCAAAGCTAAATCAAATAGATTTACGTTTCCGTCCCTCTGCGAAAGCTAGACCGCAAGCCTTAGTTAATATTGCTACGACTGCAACTAAGTTGGATAACTCTATTTTTCCAAGTATTAATAGTCCTTGTCCAATAACGAATAAAAATCTTAGTTGTTTGATGCAGTCTTTGAATGTACTTTATCCCAGTTTGCAAGGTAATACAGAAGTAGCAAATATTGATTTAGAAGAAACATTTGATTTAGAAAATATTGATTTGCTTCATATTCCTTTTAGACAAATACAAAACTTATCTAGGAGTTCAAATGATGATGTTAGGAAAGAGCATTTAAAGATGTTTAGGGACAAAGGTGGAGTTATTTTAATTGAAGCTGATAGTAAATCTGAAGGGAATTATCAAAATATCATTTCAGATATAAACATAAAAAATTTATTCAGTCTTTATAAAAAAAATCCTTTTCGAGATTGGGATATTCATGACTTAGATAAAAGTAATTTATTAAAAAGTAAACCATTCTTATTCTCTGCATTACCATTAACGAAGTTGATACTAAACATATGTTATTCAGCAGGAATAATTATAGTTCATGGTAATTTATCAAGCGCTTGGGGAGGAGGAGAAAATAAAGAATTATCTCGCAATGATATTCGTACCGCTCACGAATTAGGTATTAACATGCTGGATTTTGCTTGGAACAGACGAAATATGATGAAGTTGTTATCTTCTAATAGTTAAATAAGGTTTTGTAATATGATAAATTCGATTACGACTAAAAAATATAAAAAGAAAATCAAAGTTCAATTATCGAAACCGGAAATAACCATTATCCCGAATAGTTTGTCTGAAGATAATGAGTTCAAGGTTACGGTCATTAATGAAACTAGAGATTTTATTAGCTTTCAATTAGAACTTCTTGCACCAGGTTTAGAGGATAAATCAGATATAAACTGGTACACAGTAGAACCAGAAATATGCACTAAAAACCCTCCTGGAAGTGAAACAGAATTTCAGGTATCAATAATTAAACCTCCCATTCCTGCTTATAATCAAACTGTAGACTTAGAGGTAAAAGCTTTCTGTATTGAAGACGAAAAGTTATTTAATAGTGAAAATATTCGGTTAAAAATTGAAAATTCTCGACCAAAAATAGAGCTTAAACTTCCATTAGACGAATTAGAAGTTAAACCCGGTGAGAAAAAAGATATTCCTGTCATAGTAACTAATTTAAGCTCAAATTTAACTTATGTTGAGCTTCAATTTTTTGCTGAAATTGCTGTTTCGGGATTAGATAAAGTTTTTCCGATAGACGGTTATTTAAATTCACAAAGCATCCCACCAGGAAAATCAAAAGTTTTTAAAATACCGTGTAAAATACTTGATAAAACTAAACCGGGTAAATATGAATTTACAGTTACAGATATATCTGACAATAATTATTACCAATCAAATCAAAAAGATAGACCGTTAGCGAAAGAATTTTTAAATGTATTGCCTCATGGGGTTATAGAATTCAAATGTGATAATCCCGTACAGGAGATTCCTAATACAGACAATGACAGTGAAGGTGGTCAATCGGATACTGCTGAGTATAAATTAGAATTTGAAAATCAATTTAAATTAAAAGAAGAGATTGGTATACATATTAGAGGAAAAAATCTAGAATTAGTTAATTTTCATGATTGGGAAAGTGTGAAATTAGAATCACCAAATCAAAGACCAATCATAGACCTAAAAATTTCAAAACAAAGACCTTTATTCGGGTGGACAAGACAATTTACTTTTTTAGTAGAACCTTATCTGAAATCTAATAATAATGTTAGCTTTCAACCCGAGATTAAATTATTAAAATTGAAAGTTGCACCTAAAATTCCTTTTTTAATTCAGCTTTTAGGATTGATATCAGTTCCTTTATTATTCCTTTCATTAATTAATTATTTCAGATATCCACGACATGATGCACCTGTGACTTCTGTAGTTATAAATGATTTAGCAGGAACAGTTATTAGTGGTTCTAGCGACCGTACTATTCGTCGCTGGCAAGTTAATAGTAGCTGGTTTGGAAATAAAAGTGGGTTAAAATTTGAGGATAAAGTTGCATCGGAAATTCCAAAAGCTGTACGTGTGATACGCTTTTCATCAAGGAATCCTAATGTCGTTGCAGTTGGTTTAGAAAATGGAGAAATTCATCTAAAAAATTTTGACTCTGGGAAGCGCATGGGAAACCCATTACTAGAGGATAAAGATATAGGTAATCGCGTATTTGATTTAGAGTTTACAAGTGATTCTCGAACATTAATTGCAGCTTATGGTGGAGGACAAATTAAGCAGTGGAATTTAAATCAACCTATTTTACCTAAAGAAAATAATGCAAAATTTACAATTTCTACTTTAGATATTAGTGAAAATAGTCAATTACCTCTTGTTGTGGTAGGAGGACAATTTAACAAATTAGGTTTTTGGGATTGGAAGAACGGGGATAAAAGCAAAATATATCATTTACCATATTATGAACAAGATTCAAATAAAAATAACTCTATTTTTGGAAAACAAGATTATATTACCAGTCTTGCAATAGCTGACAAAAAAGACCAATTAATAACAGCAGATAATCAAGGGACTCTTAAAGTTTGGGACTTGAATAAGATTAGGGAATGTATTAATAAAGATAAACTTTCTCAAAATAATCAAGGTAGCGAGGATAGAGGTAAGATACCAGAAACCGACCCCGAACAAAAACCTATACCACTCGATTGCGGTAAAGATGAAGTATTGCTTAACAAATTAAAGCTCAAAAATACACATACTTTTCCTAGTATTCGTTCAATTGCTATTACTAAAGATGAATCCTATCTTGCGAGTGCAGGGGATGATGGTAATGTAAGAATTTGGAATTTGAAGAAACGGCTCACACGCAAACCTATTTCCTTAATAAACACTGGTAAAAGGCTTAATACTGTTGATATTAAATTTAGAAAAATACGAAGTGAGACAAAAAAAGAACTATTAGTAGTTACCGGAGACGATGATAATCGAGTGATGCTGTATCGTGTAAAAATAGGTGATTAATAATGGTAAAAACTACAAGTAGTCGCATTAGTGTAGAAATTAATCCTTCCCAACAAGAGAGTATAGTACATGCTGGAGGTGTTATAAGCAATCCGATAAAAATTCAAAATAATTATAATAATGATATAAAAATAGGGATATGGATTGCGTCCTTAGATGGTAAAAGACAGCTACTTGATTGGTGGGAATTTGAAAATAGTGATGACAATCAACCTTTACAATTTCCTTTAACATTAAAGAAAGGGAAAATTTATAATATTAATTTAAAGTTTCGAGTACCACTAAATGCTCAACCTGAAATATATAAATATGAAATATCAGTAGAAGATAATTGTAGTAGAACTCCTTTTCGTCGTCCCCAGAAATTAAAAGTTGTAGAAAGTTCGGGTAAAAAAAATCAATGGGATACTGAACCGGAATTTTCTTTAAAACCATCAACTAGCTCAAGTCAACCTCTTGAATTAAATCCTGCTGAAACTGAAGAAATAAAAGTTACGGTAAAAGTAGAAAATAAATCAAAATGGGTAGATACTTTCACTATTGATTGCCCCAATTGGGATGTAGAATGGTTCGATGTAAAGTATCCGGAAAGCTCGTTGGTACGTTTTGGTAAAGTTCAAAAGACCAATGGAATATACCTCAATCCTGGTGACTCAGGAGAATGTGAGTTAAAGCTCTGTCCTCCAAAACATACTCCACCGGGATATTATTTTCCCACGGTACGACTGAGGTCTCAGCGTGACCCCGACTTAGTGCTTTTAGACGTAGTACATCTGGAAATTTTACCCAATTCACGTTTAACTGTGGAAATGACTCCTCAGAGAACTGAAATTTCAGGTGGAGAAGAATGCTTTGATTTATATGTCAAAAATGAAGGTAATTTTGATAGAGAAATTAAATTTGATGTAAAAGAAAAAACTTTTGGTGATAAAGGAAAAACTTTTAGTTATAGTTTTAAAGCTATTAAAAATGAGTCAAAAACAAAAAAAATAACTAGTATAAATTTACAACCAGGAGATTCAAAAGAATTATCTTTAGCGGTTAAAGCAAAATTATGGAAATGGTGGTTACGGTGTTTTAAACCTAAGCAGCAAGAAATTAATTTTAATGTAGAAATAAACGATTTATTTGATGCTTCGGAAAAACAAGAAGCTACTCCAAATTTACTTCAAGGGACTTTAATTTGGGTATCTCGTCCCTGGTGGTTTTTATGGTTGTTAGTTACTTTAGCGCTTTTATCATTTGGAGTAGCAGGGTTTTTGCTCTGGAATAAATTTCTTAAATATCGTTTACCACCGCATTTAAAAGTTACTGAGTTAAGTATTACGAAGAATAGTAATAATAGTAATGACGGAAAATATAGACAAGGTGATAGCTTAAAGCTTGATTGGAAAGTAGTTAATATAAACAAGTTTGAAGAGATAAGAGTAAAGCTTATTACTTTACGTGATAATGTTGAGATTTATAAAAAAGAATATTCTGAAAGGAGTGAAAATAATTCTCTGTCTTTACGATGCGAAAAATATACCAATAAACTAAACTGCAAGAATAACTCTACTTTAGAAAAACCTGGTAAATACATTTACAAAATAGAAGTATTCGCGAAAGAATATAAGAAAGAACCGATATATGTCAAGAAAACGGATACCATAACTGTTCTTCCAAATTTATTACCTCAAGTATTATCCTTATCGACGGATAAACCTAGTTATAAAGTAATTAAAGATAAACAATCGAATACCTCTAAATTACCTGAAGCAACTTTAAATTGGGAAATTAGTAACCCTAATCAAATTGAAAAATTAAATTTGACGGCTTTGAAGCCAGATAATTCATTACACTTTCAAAAAAGTTATATTCTTAAAGACAATAATTTCATAGTTGAGTCGGAAGAAAATAATAGTTCTATAAAAAGAGAAAACATAGACACAAATAAATTACCTAACTCAATTATAAATTGTAAAAACAAAGTAAATAAAATAACTTGTAAACAAAAGTTTCCACAAGGTTTAAAATCCGGTGATTACATTTTTCAACTAGCTGTAGTTCCAAAAAATTCCAACGGTAAAAAGTTAGAAGCCAAGAAAACGCCAATAATCAAGGTTTTACCAATTCCCCCTACTGCTCCTATTCCTAATCCCCAAATTGTCAAATTTTCTTCCGATGAAACTTCTTACCAAGAAGTCAGTTCAAATATATCTCAAACTAAAATTATACCTTCTCAAATTCGTTTAAATTGGGAAATTGCTAATGCTCAAAAAATTAAACATATAAAAGTTGTGGGATTGGATTCTGAAGGTAATCTATATTGGCAAAAGCGCTATCTTCTTAATCAATTAAATTTCTGTAATGTCGATGAAAATATTGAAGAAAATAAGAAAAATATCAGTTGTAATAATGTTCCTACCGATATTTCTAAAGCTGGTACCTATAAATTTGATTTAATTGTCAGTTATGAAGATAAAGAAATACGTCATGAAATCTCTAAAAGTACTCCAAATATCAAAATACAACCTGCTCCGAAGATACAACCAAAACCGATTGAAATTATTTCTTTTCAAATAGATGGAGAAGATGCTACTAAAAATCCCAAAAGAATTATTGAGGTTCACCGTGAAATTAAGCCCAAAGATATTGTTTTATCATGGAAAGTTAAAGGAGAAGATGTAGAAGTCGAGTTACTTCCTTCACCTGGTTTGATTCCAAAAGAACAGAAGAGAATCCGCTATTCTCCCTCACAATCATCTGGTAGTGAAACTATTACTCTAAAAGTCAAAAATAAAAAGACTGGTGAGGAAAAAACTCGCACGGTCGTGATTCAAACTGTTGATATAACTCCACCAGCACCAGTTCAACCTACTCCCGATAATTCATCTCAACAAGGTTTTCCCAATGTTTCTAATCCTGAAGAATCTGGAACTTCTGGAAATTCTAGAAACAATAATCAAACTCAGCCACTACCATCTGACCCAAATGAACTACCACCAATCGAATTACCACCCCAACCCGATTCTAATAGTAGAGACTAATGGATAACTGGCAAAGCCTTAATTACCAATACTTAACGAACGCGATCGCAATTGTTGGTGAAGCGCTGTATCATCGTGCTAGGTCGATTCAGAATCAGTCGGTAGAAGCATCATCAGATGTGCTTTCTAGTTTTGAAGTTAAGGGACAAGAAAATGTTGCTCTAATTTCTGCATCTTCCAACTTAGAAAATATCTGCACTATTTTTCATCTTTCTGACTTTGAGCGAGACTTGCTGTTATTGTGTACTGGGATGGAATTAAATCCCGGTTGGACATCTTGGTGTGCTGTTGCTCAAGATAATCCTAAACTCGATTATCCTACCTTTAATTTAGCCCTTTCTATTCTAAAAAATCCTGATTGGAATGCGCTTAATCCTGCTGCTTCCTTACGTCGTTGGGGTTTGATAGAAATTGGTAATTCCCATATTCTCACCATCGCTCCTTTACGAATCAACGAGCGAATTTTGCATTATCTCATGGGTGTTTCTCATCTCGATGAGGAGTTAATCGAGATAGTGGAAGTCGTGGAAGGGGTTGATTTCTTGGTGGATTCTCATCAACTATTAGTGGAGCAAATCAGAAAAACATGGCTAAATAAAATTCATTCTCAAACTTTACCTATAATTCAATTATGTGGAGGTGAAATCGCTAGTAAGAGGAATATTGCAGCAACAGCTTGTAACCAGCTTGGCTTAAATTTATATAGCATCAACCTAAGTAATATTCCTGCAAATATAGATGATATCCATAGATTTATACGCTTGTGGAAAAGGGAATACTTACTGAATAAATCTGTCCTTTTTCTCGAATGTAGTACAGCGAGCAGCGATACAAACAAGGAAAATGCCATCAACTTATTGATAGATAAAATCATTAGCCCTATAGTTATTTCTACTGAAGAAAGAAGAGTGATTTTGCACCGTCCTGCAATCACCTTTGATGTTTATAAACCTACGGCTAAAGAACAGCGGAATATCTGGAATCAAGCTTTAAAACGGAACTCATTCCATATTAATGGCTTTGTAGATACTTTAATTTCGCAGTTTAACCTCAGTAGTAATGCCATCGAGGCTGTCAGCATTAATGCTATAGGTTATGAAACAACAGATGTTAGTACATTAGAAAATCAATTATGGGATACCTGTCGTATCCAAGCTCGTCCTCAACTAGATGATTTAGCTCAACGCATTCTACCAGCAACAGCTTGGGATGACTTAGTTTTACCGTTACCCCAGCGTCAAACTTTGCAAGAGATAGTATCTCACGTGCGTCAAAGAGCAAAAGTTTACGAAAATTGGGGATTTAGTACCAAAGGTAGCAACGGACTGGGAGTAACTGCACTATTTGCGGGTACTAGCGGTACCGGAAAAACTATGGCTGCATCAGTATTAGCTCGCGAACTTAATCTGGATTTATATCGTATTGATTTGAGTTCGGTAGTCAGCAAATATATCGGTGAAACCGAGAAAAACCTGCGACGAGTATTTGATGCAGCTGAAGCTGGTGGAGTAATTCTCTTATTCGATGAAGCAGATGCTTTATTTGGTAAGCGTAGTGACGTTAAAGATAGTCGAGACCGTTATGCAAATATGGAAGTAAGTTATCTATTACAGCGGATGGAAGCTTATCGCGGTTTAGCCATTCTCACCACTAATTTAAAAGACTCGATTGACACAGCCTTTATGCGTCGAATTCGATTTATAGTTAAATTTCCCTTTCCCGATGCAAATCAACGTGCAGAAATTTGGCAAAGAATTTTTCCTAAAGACACACCATCGGAAGGATTAAACATCAAAAAATTAGCAAAACTCAATGTAGCAGGAGGTAACATCCGTAATATCGCTTTAAACGCTGCTTTTCTTGCAGCAGACGAACAACAACCTGTAATGATGAAACATCTTCTACAGGCTGCTGAAAGTGAATATATCAAATTAGAAAGGACTTTAACAGATGCTGAGAAATTGGGATGGGTTTAAAGGTTCAACCGATAACAACCATTGGACTAACATACTTCTGATTTTCACCTACACCCAGTAAACTTTCCGCACCATCTATTTGTACCCTTACCAAATAGCTTCCCTGTCTGACATCACGAACCGCAAATATTAATCGATTTGTATCTTGATTGCGAGAATTGACTGGAAAAATATATGCTGCTGGACTAGAGCTAGAAAATTCGTTCAAAAACAACAATACTTTCTGTTCTACACCGACCGGTAAATCAATCTCTACTATTATCCGTGCTGAATAAAATCCGTTTTCGTTATCTTCTAATTCTTCTACAGGTTCTATATTCTTAACTGTCGGACACAATACAAACGGTACGATATTAGAACTAACTACCCTGATTGGTTCTGATGGAAACCGCTTGGGTACTAAAGGGTAAATTATCTGTAAGCTTTGTATACCGGTTCGTAGTAAGTTTTTTTCTTCAGATAAGGATGCAAGGTCAAAATAAATTTCGCCGTCAGCTATTTTTTGAGGAGAAATTCGAGCTTCTCCAATCTTTATCTCTGGTTTACTTCGAGAAAATGGCTGTTTTCTTGCTTTATCTCTGATTTCTTCTATTGAACTATTCAATTGTTGCTCTAATTCTCCGAGTTTTTCATCGCTCAATTCAGCATTTAAATTTTGACCGCGAATTAATATACTGCTGTCGGATTCAAAATTTGCATCATATACATTTTTTTTATTAATAGTATCTTGTAAAATTACTTGAGAAATTATTGGTTGATTGGGTTGAGAATAAAATTCTCTTACTCTTACAGGTAACAATCTCTTTCCGCTCTTAGTTCCTTCAATTAATACTGCACTACCTTGCCAAGCAAAAGATAAAATATATGGGGTTTGGAAAAACACAGACCAAATTTTTGAAAGTTCTTCTGTATTCATCTTGCTAGGAGTAATCGTCACTCTTTCTACTTGTTCCGCTAAATTGGAATCTCCCAAATAACTGCTATATCTAGAGCTATTTACAGTTTCTTGAATCATCTGGGGAGTTAATATTGGTTGGTCAACTAATGTCCTCAATGTACTTCCTAAAAGACGTTGGGGTTCTAGCTCCGAATCATTTCCATAAAAAGTCATTAAATAATATAAATTCAATCCAGCTTGGGCTTGTTTAATTAATTCTCCTTTAGGACGACGAGTTCTTAAATCTGAATTTCTCCAAGCTGGATTTGGTGTAGCTTGATACATATAAATATTTACTCTGGGCTGCGTTGCCGCGCCATCCTGGTTGTCAGGTCTGGTTGTAGTCACTACTGTACCGTCGATATCTTCCTGCACGGCTGCTTGTACGATTCTTTGAATAGTTGCCGTTACGGTGGCAATAGCTAGATGATTACTCATTATTTTTTATACTTAGCGTATATTGCTTAAACTTAAATAAGTACTATGACTTTTAAATAATTACGCATTAATAAACAAAAATTTATATGCAAAAGTAAATCCAAGATAAATCTTTTTATTGCTACTTAACTAATTAGCTATGCCATATTTTTGTATAACTAAATCTTAACTATGTACTTTTTATCATAGACTTAAGTTTATATTACTATTCTTTATGAATAATCTTAATTTTAAATCGTGATTTTAGAAATATCTAACCAAAGGTATACAAATTATCTTGACAAATAAAAAATGCTTCGTGAAGCGAGTTTGTCGAGACACTTTATTTTGATAATTATTCGCTTCAAGCACATATCAAACCTTCGATTAATATAGTATTCATATATGTAATATTCCAAGAAGTAATCATAAGGTTCAAATTAATAACTTATCCAAGAATAGAATGAAAAAATAAAATAATATTTACAAATTTTAATGTATAAAATATTAGACTTTAGTGGTATAGTTTAACGATAAAAACATATCGTCAAGTTTTACTAGCGCGTAATTAGGGTAAAACTTTCGATTTTCTAAAATTTTCTGACTTTTTACTGATTAAGAATTAATTGCCAAACAAAGGAATATTGAGAATATGCCTAGATTAGATTATTTTGCCCCTGGTGTGTACATGGAGGAGGTGGACAGGGGTAGCCGTCCGATAGAAGGAGTGCAAACCAACATTGCTGGTTTTATTGGTTTCACCGAAGCAATTAGAGGTGGAGCGGAATTAGGTAAGCCCATGCTGGTGACAAGTTGGAGCCAGTATATGGAATACTTTGGTAAAGAGGGTTCCGATGGTTTTACCGATTTTGATGCTTATTTACCATTTGCTGTTAATGGCTGGTTTTTGAATGGTGGTGGCCGCTGTTGGATTGTTAGTATCGGTACGGAAATTCCCAAACCAAGACCTAAAGATGGAGAACAACAGCAGCACCCAGACCCGAAAATAAACGCTATATCAGTCAGAACAAAGAACAAAAAAGAGTCTTTACGATTTTCCCTTAAACCCGGAGAGGTAGAAAATGGGTCGGTAAATGTAGAGATTCGTCCGAGTCAACCATTATCAGTTCCAGAAGTAGGAGACGAACCCGCACCGATTCCAGCCGAGTTTTTCAGTGTTATTGTTAGCCGTGAAGGACAAGAGTTGGAAAGACATGACAACCTGACAATGGATTCCCAGGTCGAATCGAAAGTCGGACAGTATGTAGCGACAAAATTCCAAGATTCTCAATATCTGGAAGTTGAAATTGAGCAGCTTACAGGACTTCCTCTTACTCGTCGTCCTGTAGATGGTTTATATGAAGTCAGTCCTCCACCAGTTTTACCTTACAGAGAAAATTTGCGGAAACACGTACATGGAAATAGAGATAAAGGTACTGGGATTCAAGGACTGTATGAAATTGATGAAATTACTATGATTGCTTGTCCCGACCTGATGAGGGTTTATGAGGAAGGGATAATAGATGATGAGCAATTACATGGCATCATGGGGTTAATGGTAGACCTATGTGAAAATAACGCTCCTAATCCACCCAATCGTATGGTAGTTTTAGACACACCACCACCGAAAATTGATACCAGAAGACCTGGTAATGAAAATAAAAAGCCTATCAAAAAACCGCAGCACGTTCATGAATGGTTGGGTGAATTTAACCGTCGTTCTATGTTTGCAGCTCTTTACTATCCTTGGGTAAAAGTTGCCAATCCCAAGAACGAAGGTAAGCCAATCATAGTTCCTCCATGCGGTCATATGTTAGGAGTTTGGTCGCGTACCGACGAAACTAGGGGAGTTTATAAAGCACCAGCCAACGAAACACCAAGAGGAATAATTGGTTTAGATTACGATTGCAACTTCCGCGAACAGGAATTACTTAATCCTCAAGGAATTAACTGTATTCGCACCTTCCCGAATCGAGGTATAAAAATTTGGGGTGCGCGTACTTTAGCAGAAACAGAAAAGACGGAATGGCGTTATATTAACGTTCGAAGATTAATTAGCTACATCGAAAAATCTATTGAATTAGGTACTCAATGGGTTGTATTTGAACCTAACGACCAAGATTTATGGGCAAGGGTAAGACGTACCGTCAGTAACTTTTTAGAACGTCTGTGGCGAGAAGGTGCATTATTTGGTAGTACTCCCGACGAAGCTTTTTACGTAAAATGTGACGACACAATTAACACTGAAGAAACAATGATACTTGGTCGTTTATACGTAGAAGTCGGAATTCGTCCGGTTCGTCCTGCAGAATTTGTTGTCTTCCGCATCAGTCAGTGGAGTCCGGGTACGGAATAGAGAGTATAGAAAATATAGTGTTACGCAAAAGTTAAAGCAGTAATACCTTACAAACAGGGAGCAATATGCTCCTACTACTTCCCATTCCATAAACTCATCCGACAATTTTGAGTTAATTAAAAGCTAATCAAAAAACTAAAATCGAATTTTGGAAATTATTAAGGAGTTAAATTATGACTGCTGCACAATCTGAAGAATTATTGGTTGCTTGTCGGTTTTACTTTGAAGCTGATGGAGTGACAGATAAACAGATTCTAGAGGTAGGAGGATTAAGTTCGGAAACTCCTGCTGCTGGTGGTGATAAAGTATTAGGTTCTAGCAAAAATGCTCTAAATCTACGTCAAGCGGCTCCGACTCGTGCTAAATTTACACCTGTAAACGTAAAAGTTGTTGCAACCACTAACAAAGACTTGTACAAGTGGTACGAGGACTGTAATAAAAACGATGGTGGAAAATCAGATTGGTCTGCTAATCGTAAAGCTGCATCCGTAACAGTCTACGACCAAGCTGGAGATATGAAAGCACGTTGGGAAATGATAAATGCTTACCCAACTAAGTACGAAGGACCAAAATTGGAAGCAGGTTCTAATGAAGTTGCGAATGAAACTATTACCCTAGTTCACGAAGGTATTAAACGAGTTCAATAATAAAAGAGACAGGAATGGGAAATTTATTTTCTCATTCCCTCTTACTTCTTAACCTTTACCCCTTACTCCTTAAAATGCCAAATGCAATTAATAATTTTCCAGAAATATTAACAAACAGTCGATTTTATATAGAACTAAGTCTAGACGGTAGCGAAAATCCAGTAGACGCATACTTTACCGAATGTAAAGGATTTAAACACACTCAGGAAGTGATTGAAGTATGTGAAGTGACTCCTCAACGCTGGGGAAAAGCGAAACACGGTCAAGTTGTTCGGACAAAAGTCCCTGGAAATATCAAAACCAATAACATTACCTTACGTCGGGGAATGACCAAATCTCAAACCATATGGAAGTGGTTTAATGCGGTACAAACTGGTAACTGGAGAGAACAACGTCGAGATGGTTCTTTTAGCATCTACGACCAAGCAGGAGAAGTAAAGGCTATTTTTGATTTTTTTAATGCTTGGCCAACTAATTATATTGCTTCCGATTTAGATGCTAGCAGTACGGATTTAGCCATCGAAGAAATTGAAATTGCAGTAGAAATTTTCAATCGTAAACTGTAGGTGTTTATGTTACAAACAGAGTTTGAATTTACTTTACCAAAAGGTTACTTAGATACAGACGGTAACTTGCATCGTATTGGTGTGATGCGTTTAGCAAAAACAGTAGATGAAATTAATCCGTTACGAGACCCTCGCGTCAAGTCGAATCCAGCTTATGCTACCGTGATTATTCTTGCGCGAGTAATTACTAGATTGGGAGCATTAGAAGAGATAAATCCTGCGGTAATTGAAGGTATGTTTGCTTGTGATTTAAATTATTTACACAAGTTTTATCGTCAAATAAACGAATTAGAAGATGAATTGGAAGAAGATATAGATAATAAGCAAGATACGAATCAATTAGAACAGAAAGAAGATAGAGATTTAGTTTTTAGTCAAATTTGAATTTATGTTGGATGCAGCGTAGTTTAGAACAAGGTTTATAGCTAATACTACGCTTCGCATTCAAGGCATTTTCAAACATCGGATTTTAGGAATATAGATATGACAATTAAAGAATTATTAGCTTTGTTTGGTAATTATAGTAGAAGTATTGGTGGCTGGTTTAATAATTCCGACGCAAAAATTGGACGAATTAGTGGAGATTTAAAAGATAAAATTCAAGAAACTCAATTACCATTTGGAAATAATCATTATAATTCAGATGATTCAAACAAAATTAATCAACATCAAACTGAAGAAACACAACTGATAGAAACTTCTGCAAATTCTAGAATGCAGAAAGTTGGAAATAATGGTTATTCAAATTCCAACGGGATTAATGGCTATTCCCACAACTACTATAATTCATATCGCAATCAACGTCTTTTAGAAAAGATAGATATTGCTCCTTTAAATATTAAGGAAGAGCTTCAAGGTAGCATAAGCAAATATGTAATTGATGAACTAATTAAAGATAATCAAAGTATTGATAAATATGTATACTACGAATATAGAGGTAAAAACTTAGACGATAAGCAACTAGTAAAAATTAAAGAATATATTTTTGTTGATAGAGAGCTACAGCAATATCAACAGGAATTTGTGAAAAGGACGAATTTAAAATTTAAATCAAATCCCACAAATGGGCAAGATTTTCGACTTATTATTTCCTCAGATGCTTTTGTCGATAAAAACAAAAATCGTTGTTACATCATAACTCTACTAGATGAGAATTATATTAGTCTTAGAGATTATTTAAATATCGAAGGTAATATTGATGAAATAAAAGTAAGCTCTTTACTTCAACAAGTTTTACAAAGTTTAGATGCTTTGCATAGTCAAAAAATAATGCTAGGTAATAATGATATATTCCGAGGATTAGCTCACGGTAATATTAATATTGATAGTTTATTAATCAAAAATAACAATGACAATTTCTTAGTATACCTATCGGATTTTGCTATTTGGGAAGATATCCTTAAAAATCAAGAATTTAGAATAGCTAGTTATTATTGTACTGATTCAAAGTTTAAAGATGACTTAAGAAGTTTAGGTGATGTTGCTCTCCGAGCCTTATTTTGGAATCAGGTAAGAGACAATGATTTTAATTTAAATAATTCAAACATTATTCAGGATTATCTTTCTAAAAGGAATGATGGTGGATTAACCGAATTTATTTTTAGATTAATAGGGGCTAATGGAATTGACGGAAAATTTCAGAATATAGAGGAAGCATTAAAAGCATTTAAACGTATCAAACCTAATAAATCAAATTTTAATACTCAACATAAACTTAAAGAAATTAATTCATCAAAGCAAACTCAAATATCAGTAAAACAACAAGAGTCAAATTACAATAATTCAGTAAATAATTCTAGTTTTTTCAGCAAAATATTATTATTTATACCTATATTCGCTTTATGTCTAATTGCTTGGTTTTTATTTGATAATAGAGAGGAATTCATTAAATTATTTCTTGGAGATGATAAAGTTAGCGAACCAGAAACATCTGTAAATGATGAACTACTGTCTGACTCACAAGTTATTGTTGATGAACAAGTGTCAGATTGGATAAATAAAAAGAGCTTTGCATCTTATAAAGAATACTTTTCACTTAAAAATATATTATCCAATAAAAGCAAAGGAAAAATTATCTTTGATGAAAGAGAAATTAGAAAAACTGAAGAAGTTATACAGCAAATAGCGAAAAAAAAAACAAATTTTAATTTTGCTATTGTTAGCTTGGCAATTTCAAATAAATCAACTCATAAATCAAATAACTCAGATGAGAAAGAATGCAAATTCGATGAAGTACCGAAAAATTTGCAATGTCAGGTTATTGCTTATGGCGGAATAGTATTTTTTGTCCCATATAGCGATGGTTATAAAAATAATAGTATTCTAAATTCATTAAATGGTAATATTGATGATAAAAAATTGGCTGATTATTATCAAGATAAAGGTGAAAAGAAAGCAATAAAGTTATATAAATCCGAAGATAATAAGTTGGTAGATTTAGTTACTAAACAATTTAATAAAGAACAATTTGTTATACCATCATATGTAGAAAGCATAGAAAAATCTAAATTTAATAAGACTTTACAAGATATACGTAAAAATTTTGAAAATGATGAAGTTGATAGTATTGGATTCGGACTTCTAAGTAAAGTGTATGGTCAATGTTCTGTTTATCCATTAGCGCTAAAAGATGTAAATGATGAAAAATATGTACAACCTTTTGTTGATAATAACGGTGACGAAATAAGTCCAACTATAGACTTATGTAATGACAAAGGAAGCTATCGTCTTAATTACAAAGCTTTTAGAAATGATTCTGATTCAGAAAAATATCCTTTGAGATTTGCAATTGCAGTAATTTATCCCACAGAACAAGAAGAAGGTAAGTTATTTGCGGATATGATGCTAACTGATGAAGGACAAACTCTATTAGAAGAAGTTGGGTTAGTACCAGCGAAAGGTAATCAACCTAATTAGTATAAAAATTATGATTAAAAAACCTCAAATAAATCAAAAAATACCAAAGATTTTATCCGATGATATTTTGCTGCAAAAACTCAGCGATAAAGTGTATAAACTGATGCTTGAAGAAATTCAAAACCAACGCGATCGCAATCCTAACTACAGGAGATAAATTAATGTTTAACAATGGAAGAGCTAATAACATAAAACCTAAGCCAAATAGCAAGCAGAAGGCTGATAATGGAACCTCAAGCGGTGAGTTGAATTATGTCACAGCGAATAGATTTTATGTTGAAATGCAAAGTGAGAATACCATTTCTGCGTCTTTCAGTGAATGTTCGGGATTAGAGGTAAAAATTAACAAGAAAAACCATAGAGAAGGAGGAGTTAACGACCAACAAAGAGTAATATTAGGTGAAGCTGAATTTTTAGATGTTACTTTGAAGCGTGGGATTACTAATGATTTCGCTTTTTGGGATTGGATTAATAGTGTAATTGGGGATTATAAACAACCATCTCTCCCTATTGAACGTCGTAATATTAATATTTTACTTTTTAATCAAGCTGGAGAAACTATACAGTATTGGACATTACTTGCAGCTGTTCCGGTAGGATGGAAAGCACCAGCGTTACAAGCAGATGCAAATACGGTAGCTATTGAGGAATTAACTTTAGCTTATGAAGGATTAAAAATAGAAAAACCCGGAGGTGGAAAAGTTGTCACATCTTTCCAATCTGGAAGAAGTAAGTCTGGTTACTTTGAATAATTTCGGGTAAATATTATGCTATTGAAAACTCTTGTTCAAAGAAAATCTTTACTTCCACCATCACCGTTAGGGTTTCAAATGAAATCCTTGAATTCTTTGTCTCCTTTAGGTCGATTTACACAACCTTTGGGACAAAATTTGTATACAGATGATTCTACATTTCCGCTTATTCAGAATTCAGAAAAAAGTTTGAATAATTCAAATTTTGCTGAAGATATCGCATCTTCATTAACTTCTTCTGAATTAACAAGTGATATTCAAAAACCAGAAAATCAAGATATATCCTCGGATTACAAAAACTCTAATGTTACAGAAACCGAATGGGATAAACCTCACTCACTTCAAAGAAAAGAATTTCCCCTCGAACTCAATATATCCCTACCAGAAAAATCTTCTAATACAAATTTACAAAAATCTGGTTATCTAGAAAATCAAATTTATTCAAACAATCAATGTGTCAATAATGCAGAAGCGATTAGAGAAAATTCAAACTTAGATTTTACCACTCAAATTGATGATGAATTGACAGTAACATCCGATAGAGATGTTGAAACAACAACTCAACCGCTTTTTACTAATACAAATCTACCCGAGACGTTAAAATCATTAAAACCTCTTTCTCAAAATACCGATTTTTATATTTCCAGATTTGTAAGCGATTATTTATTAAATAAACCAGGTGCTTATAGTAGTGCTTTATTACAAAATAAGAATCATCAAATAGTAGATAATTTGCAAAATAATGAAATCGAATATACACAACAGATAAACCAACAAAAAACGCAGTTAGAAACAGAAAAATCTGATACTGAAACAAAATCTCCATTAGATTTATTAAGTATAAACAAAGAAACAGAAATATTAGCGGAAGATAATCAAATTAACTTTCAACTCAAACCTAGTTCTGATACTTTATTAAATACTCCTAATCAACAATCTTCCACACCAATTAAGAATAATTCAGAAGACGAGAATCGAGCAACAACCTTTAATAATCCAAGCAGAATTCAACCGAAGTTACAATTACCAAATCAAGATACTCCATCAGATTCACTTAAAATAGATACTTCCCAAGAAAAAAATTCTTTATTAGAGCAATCGAATCATATACAACCACAAATACTACCTTCAAATCATCAACAAGCAAAATTATCAACACAAAAAACTAATATTGATTCTTCTTCTGATGTTATACCGCAAAATACACAACTTACAGAAAAAGAAATACCAAGCAATCATTTAACTCGGGAAACTATACCTTTACAACAACAAGCTATAAATAAAAAAACCTTAGACACAACCCCCCAACAGCAAGAAATCTTCCAGAAATCTAATACTGTTGAACCGAAAGCTGTTTCACCTCAAGTAGCTCCCCACAAAATTAACCTGGATAGCAATATTTCACCAGAAATACTTCATCAAAAAGCAAAAGATACAAATGAAACATCTCCTGCAAATTTTACTGAGGAAAATATACAGTCACAAAAACAAAATATAAGTCAAAATATAATTCAACAAAAATCCGAATTACCTATATCAGAAGAAATACAACGAACATTAAATAAATTACCTCTTCCCGTTTATAAAAATAACCTAGAACCGCATTTAAACAAAGATTATCAAAACTCAGAAAAAAGTATTAAATCCTTCTTAGAATCTCCAGTACAAGATAATAATCAAAATAATAATTATAAAAATACTCCATCTTCTAAAAGTATTCAAACTAATTTAGAAAAATCAAATGATGATAATTTTAATTTACCAACCTCAATTACACGAAAAGAATTACAAAAACCCGAAAATAATTCATCTGCTAAAAACAATCAAATAGAAAGTAATCATTTATCATCAAAATCAAATTACTCACATTTACCACCTTTAAGTAAATTATCACCCTTGGTTAAAGAATCCGATTTACAGCTTACTCAATTTGTAAACGAATCTGCTAATCTATCAACTTGCTTTTCTGATAATCAACAATTAAACGAAGAAAATAATTTATTATTTCAAAAAACTGCTGAGAATCAAATCAATCAAAATACTACCACTAATGATAATCAAATTGATTTATCTTTAAAAGCTGATAATAATCAAACTAGTTTAATTCAACACGCAGAAAATGATTCTGATATCAATTCTCCTTTAAATAATATTAAACCAAATAATAACGATATACCGGATTCATGGTCTGATATATCAGAATTACTCAGCAATACATCACCTGAAACCAATTTGCAAACACATAATTTTTCCAACATAAATAATCATGCTACTAATTTATTTGAAAATATATCTGAGGAACAGGATGCACATCAATATATAAATACTCCACAACAAGAAGATTTACAAGTCAACAGAAAAGAAACAAATTATACCCCCGACCAAAATATTGCTGATAGCTGGTCAAATATTTCTGAATTAATAGGAGAAATTGCAACAACATCTGAAATATCTCAACAAGAAAATAATAAACTTACCTTTTCACCTCCAAGTGAAAGCAAAGAGAAAGTAGTTTCATCAGAAAAATTTGCCAATATTCAATCTCAAAAAATTACCGATGAAGATTTAGAAATACTCGCTCATCAAATTTATAAAATTATTCGGCAGAAATTAGAAAATGATAGAGAATCTCAAGGTATAAGTTTATTAGGATATCCCGAATGGTTAAATATTATTCCTGTAAATTTGAGCATAGGAAGCTATCAAACAATCAATCAAATTGATTTACTTGATGAAAATATGAATATACTCGCACGAGAAGTATACAATCTAATTTCTATACGCTTACACACCGAACGAGAAAGATACTCTTATAGCTATGCTTTTGCGAATAGATAATTAATTTGTAACATAAACAAGGAGTAAAAATGTCATTACAAAAAGCCAAGTTGGAAAATTTAGATAATCCAAATCAAAGTTTAGAATTTATGTTTAACCCCGCTCAAATATCTTTTGAAGGAAACGTCAATACTTCAGAAAGTCCGGGTGCAAGAAGTACAAAAACAGGAAAACCAAAGGTTAGCTATGCTAATAAAAACTCGTCTAAAATTACTCTGAACGATATTTTATTTGATACTTATGAAACTAAGAAAGATGTTGTTGAAAGCTATATTAAAAAATTCCAAGATGCAATAGATTTTCATCAGCAAGATGAAAGACCACCAACCTTTAAATTTATTTGGGGTAATAGAATTTATCTTGATTTTTGCTTTATTGAAAAGCTTAGTTATAAGTTAACCTTTTTTCTCTCTGATGGTACTCCTGTACGTGCTGTTATTGATAGTTTAAGCTTGATTGAAACTGATAACCCCAAAGAAAGTGAATCGGTTGAAGCTAAACAACCCAACACAGAGCAGCGTCGTAAAGATACAATAAAAAGCCGTCAAAAAAAGAGAAGATAAAACCCTATTTAATTTAATGATTTAACAAAATTAGCTAACTAGTTAATTAATAATTATGGTTCAAGCTCTTTATCGCTCCTTACCCAAAATATTTATTGATGGTGAACCAGCACCCAGCAACTTTCTGGATGATATTATCCAAATTTCAGTTGAAGAAAGTCTTCATAGACCTGGAATGTTTATTTTAGTAGTTAATAATGACTACCATCCAGGTAGTGACAAAGATAATCTTTGGAGATATCAACAACTTCTACAAATAGGTAAATCTATAAAGATTGGATTTACTCATAGTTTAAATAGGGATGAAGATAAAAAAAACAACAAAAAAAAAGAAAAAGATAAAGATAACCAAGATATTATAATTCAAGGTGAAATTACAGCTATTGAAACTTCTTTTACTGAAAAATCTCAAGCTCCAATTATAGTTAGAGGTTATGACATTTCTCATCGTTTATATAGAGGAAGTTATAATCGTTCTTTTCAAAATATGACTGATAGCGATATTGTCAAAAAAATTGCCCAAGAAGTAAAAATTCCCGTCGGAAACATCAAAGATACCTCTATTCCCCATGACTATATATTTCAATCCAATCAAAATAACATGGAATTCCTCAAAGACCGTGCAACACGTCAGGGATTTGAATTATTTATTCAAGATGGAAAAATTTATTTTCGCAAACCCGAATCTAAACAAGGTTTGAAGCTCAAATGGCTTGAACAAATACACAGTTTTCGAGTTAGAGTTACTAGTGCAGAACAAGTAAAAGAAGTTGAAGTAAGGGGATGGGATTACAGTAATAAAAGACCTATTGTTGCAACTAAAAAGCAACCAGAATTAATTACTACAACAAAGAATGGTATAGGTAGCGAAACCAATGATAAATTCAATCAATTACCTACACCAAAAATGATAGTTGTAGATAAACCCGTTTTTAATCCCAAAGAAGCA
The DNA here is from genome assembly GCF_002368095.1 of Calothrix parasitica NIES-267. Classification (GTDB taxonomy): domain Bacteria; phylum Cyanobacteriota; class Cyanobacteriia; order Cyanobacteriales; family Nostocaceae; genus Rivularia; species Rivularia parasitica. The sequence goes on from NZ_AP018227.1 coordinate 1,253,646, forward strand.
GACCTTATTGCTCAAGCTTTATGTGATGAATTAGGAGGACAATTTGTTTACGCTGATGCGAAAGCGGAAGGAAATATTGAGATAAGAGCGGGACGGATGGTGGAGTTAGAAGAAATGGGACAGCATGATGGAACATACTACATCACTGAAACCCGTCATCTTTATCAAGAAAGAGTTTATACCACAGAATTCAGCGTTAGAGGTTTGCGTGGAGGTGATTTATTGAGCATCCTATCCCCACAAACCCATCTCAAACCCGGACAAACATCCTTGGTGGGAATCGTCACAGATAACGAAGACCCGGAAGGAATGGGAAGAGTTAAAGTAAAATTTCCTACACTTACCGAAGACCATGCAAGTCAATGGGCTAGGGTTGTAAGTATGGGTGCTGGTAACAATCGTGGCTTTGATTGTCTGCCAGAAATAAACGACGAAGTATTAGTATTATTTGAACATGGTGATATTCATCGTCCTTACGTAATTGGTGGAGTTTGGAACGGTAAAGATTCTCCTCCTGAAGCTGTAGATAAAAGCGTTCAAGATGGTAAAGTCCGTTTGAGAACTATTAAAACTCGTGTTGGTCATCAATTGCAGTTTGTTGAAGAAGATAAAGGAAGCAGTAACACGGGATTTTATATCCATACAAATGGCGGTCATCAAATTAGCATTAATGATAGTAAAAAAAACATAGAAATTAAAACTACTGGTGGTCATAACTTAATATTAAATGATGAAAATAAAACTATAGAATTAAGCTCAACAGGAAATTTAAAAATTCAAGCTCAAGGCAATATTGATATTAGTGCTACAGGTGTAATTACAGTCCAAGGTAGTCTAATTAAACTTAATTAATACAGCTAATAAAAGTTATTTAGATATTAATATTATGAGTAAACCAGCAGCTAGACTAACAGACCCAGGAGTACATCCCTTACCGCCAATATTAACCGGAGGCCCCGGAAGTTCTAATGTAATTATCGGAAACTTACCAGCATGGAGAGGACTTCCCGCAGCAGCAGTTGCAGACTTGATGAACGCTATCAAAGAATCAGTCGAAAATATAGCCAAAGCAGACGCAGCAGCAGCCGCAGCACCCTCCCCCGCGACTCAAGCGAATGCACTTAAAACCAAAGTTGACGAAGCCAAAAAAATGGCTGAAATGATTGCAGGGTTTGCCGCAATGGGAGTTGACCTTCACGCTTGTGTAACACCCTTACTTCCTCCCATACCTCTACCTATACATGGTCCCGGTGTAGTAATCACTGGGAGCGCGACGGTTTTAATTAATGGACTTCCTGCTTGCAGACAAGGAGATATGCTTCAAGAAGCAATTGGACCACCGAATTCAATTGTTTTTGGTTGTCCGAATGTTTTGATTGGTGGGTAAAGAGAGCAGGGGGAGCAGAGGAAGCAGGGGGAGCAGGGGGAGTAAATAAATTTATTTGGTGATTATAAAGGAGATAAAACTAATGAGCGAACGAACGCATGAAAAAAGCAATTGGTCATCAACGACACCACAAAACCAAGATTCTGTATTGAAACTTCGTCGTTTTACCACCAAAGATGACAATGACGAAGAAATTAAAAAATCACCCGAATCTTTCCGCGCTGATATTAATTCTTCCAAATTTTCTCTTCCTATAAATCCCCCATTTCCTAACGCTAACATTCAACGTCAAGAACAAAATCAAGAAGAGAAAGAACCAGAAGAAAAACCAGAAATCAATTTAAAGTCAGATTCACCACCTACTGAAGAACCGGAAGAAGAAAATAAATCTGAGGAATCAGAATCACAAATAAATTTAAAGCCAGATTCACCACCTACTGAAACTCCTGAAGAAAAAGAAGAAAATTTATCATCAAATTCTATTCAAACTAAATTAACTGTTGGTAAACCGGGGGATAAATACGAACAGGAAGCTGACGCTACAGCAGCTAAGGTTATGGGGATGTCCGATGAAACTTTGCAACGTCAAACAGAGGAAGAAACTGAAGATATCCAAACCCAACAAATCCCTACTCTTAACACCTCTCCGATAACTGAAAAAGGAGAAGAAGAACAAGAAGACATTCAAACAAAAGGAAAAGGTGATCGCCAGCAACAGACTCAAACGAGTTCTAGTTTAGAAAGTCGTCTGGGAAGCTCGAAGGGTGGAGGTAGTCCTTTACCGGATAGCGTGCGTGGTTTTATGGAGCCACGGTTTGGCGCTGATTTTGGTAATGTGCGCGTGCATAATGATTCCAGCACCGTGCAGATGAATAAGGAATTGGGAGCGCAGGCTTTTGCTCATGGTAATGATATTTACTATGGCGCTGGGAAGTCTCCTGGTAATAATGAGTTGACAGCCCATGAGTTGACCCATACTATTCAGCAGACTGGGGGAAAGCTTCAACGTAAAGCAAACAAACTGCGACTCAAGTCAAATATTGGTACTAGTAACAAAATTAAACCATTTGAGCGTCTTGGTTCCAAGGAAGCCGACAGTTATAGTAAATTTGAACCAGAAAATGAACTTCAAAACAGAGAGCAAACCGAAGAACAAACTAAAGGTAAACAAAAGCTAAAGTCCAATCAAGTTAAAAAATCTAAGAAAAACAAGGCATCAACGCCAAAAGCTGTCCCAGGTGAGCAAAATCAGAAAACACAAGAGCTAAAATCTCAAACTCCTGAAGCTGGTAAGACAGAAGACATAAATTCTCAAAAAGATGCTCAAGGGAAGCAGGAGCAGACAAAAGACAAAGCTGTAAACGGTGAAAATCCTCAAAACCCACCCGCTCAACAGCCAGCAGCAAAACCCCTTCTAGAACAGAAGGGTTTAGATAAAGAGATGACAGGTAATGCTGCGCCAGCGACAAAAGCTCAAGCAACTCCAAGAAGTGGATCTGGGGGTGGCGGTAGTCAAGTTGCTGGTGGTGGTAGCGGTGGCGATGTTGGTGGTGAAGTGAATGAAGAAGCTGAAGCTAAAGCAATGGAACAGTGTATGGCTGAGGCTGAAACTCCTGAAAATTCTGATTCGGAGCAACTTTCTTCTCCAGAAAAGGAAATTGCAGTTGCAGCAATTGCTGAAGATCCAGTACCTGGCGAACCACCCAGTGGTGGAGTTGGCGGTGAAGCAATTTCCGAACAACCCCAATCCCAAGCACCAGATGTTTCTCAATCTGAACCTTCAGCAGCATTAGCAGCGATTAGTCATTTACCTCCAACTAAATTGCTGTCTGCTATCGGGGGTGTATCTGGTGCAGTTATTACTACTATCGGTAAACAAAAAGAAGCACTTGTTGCTAATCCACCATCCTTGGAAACACCAAGCGGTGCAAAATCCCCCGCCTCTAAGGTTGCAAAATCTGTCCCGGAAGATAAACCCAAGGCTGTTGAGAAAAAGCCAGATGGAGTTGCTAAACCAGTTCCACAACCCGAGCCGTTACCTCCTCAAAAATCTTCACCTCAAGTGAAAACGCCTCCACCTGCGGTGCAAGGAAATGAAAAAGGAGAACTATCTGAGTCAGATGTGGAAAGGATGCAGGCTTCTATCGGTAAAATGCCTGTTAAAGATCCCGGTGCCATGGAAATTTCCGCCGGGAATCCTCCTGAATTAGAACTTACAGGTAATGCAAATCCCCAAAAGGCTCAGGAGCAGAAAGCTGAATTAGAAAAAAGTCTCGCCGAAACCCAAACCAAAGGACAGCAGAGCTTGGCACAGCCAATGGGTGAAGATGCGATTATGCATTCAGTACCACAACAAACCCTAAAGGCTCAGATTGCTGGTGGTGCAGGAGATAGCGGGGGTGGTGGTGGCGAAACAGATATGGGAGATACCATTTCCATTTTGGCGCAGCAAGAGAAAGGTGACGAAATTCAAGCCGCAGCAGCTAAAGCCCAAGGAGAGTTCGCAGCTCGCAAGCAAGAACATAGCGCTAGGGTTGTTGAAGAAAAGGCACAATCCCATCAATATATTGAGCAACTCAAACTCAAGAATGCCGAGCAGCAAGCCCAGGAAAAAGGTAAAGCTAAAGCTGAAGTGCAGCAAATGCGCGGAGAATGGAGAAAAGAGCAGCAAACTCTGGTTAAAGAGTCTGGCACTGAAGCCAATAAGTTGGTGAATGAAGGAATCAAAGAAATTGACACCAAGAAAGCCGAAGGTGAAGCAGAAGCTCAAAAAGAAATTCACAAGGGCGAACAAAACGCCGAGCAAGAGCGCAAAAAGGGTGAAACCGAAGCTGCTGCTGAGCGCCAGAAGGGTGAACGGGATTCGGGTGGGTTGTTTGGCTGGTTAGCTAGTAAAGCAAAGGCATTCTTTGATGGTATAAAGCAAGGGATTCAAAAGGCTTTTGAAGCAGCCCGTGCTGCAATGCGTCAGGCAATTGAACTTGCTAAAAGCATGGCGGCTAAGGCGATTGAGAAATGTCGTCAGGCGATTGTGGCGACGATTCAGCGTGTTGGTAATGCCTTGATTGCAATTGGGGACAAGCTTCTGGCACAATGGCCTGGGTTGCAAAAGAAATGGCGGGATTCGATTCAAAAACGAGTCGAGCAAGCAGAAGCGACGGTTAATAAGCTCGCTCAAGATTTGAATCAAGGTATTCAGAAGGGACTGGATTTGCTCGGTAAGGGGCTAGATGCTGCTCTTGGTTTGATGGAAAAGGGAATGCTAGCAGCAGTCAGCGTCTATGAAGGTGCTGTCATGGGAGCAATTAAGTTTGGTGAAGGAGCAGCCAAAGCATTAGGAGCCTTTGCTGTTCTTGCAAAAGATATTGGAGCTAATCCCGGTCAATGGATTGGTAATCTAGATACTGCGGTTTCCGACGGTATTAAAAATCATCTTTGGAATGCCTTTCAGCAGCAAGTTCAAGTTTGGTTTAACCAGAAATTAGAAGCGGTTTTAGGTCTAGGTACCACTGTTTGGAAAATTTTGACCCAGGGCGGCATTTCCATGGCTGAAATGGGTAAGATGGCTTGGACTGGCGTTAAACAAGCGCTACCGATGATTATTATTGGGGTGTTGCTGGAGCGTTTGGTTTCCATGATTGTGCCTGCTGCGGGGGCGGTGTTAGCAGTTATACAGGGGCTACAAGCCGCTTGGGGTACCGTTAGTCAGATAATTCAAGCCTTTGGACAGTTTATGACGTTCTTGAAGGCAGTGAAAACTGGGAATGCAGGGCCACAATTTGGGGCTGTATTGGCTTCGGCGGCGATTGTATTGCTGGAGTTTATTACTAACTTCATTATTGTCAAGATTGCGAAAGCTGCCCGGAAGGTGGCGGGTAAGTTGAAGGGGTTGGCGAAGAGTTTGATGAAGCGGGGTAAGGGGAAGAAAAGGAAGGATAATAAAGATAAGAAGAAAAAGAATGAAGATGATGACGAAACACTGACCCAGAAGAAGAAACGCCTTAACAGGGCTATCGCTTCAATGCGTCCTAAGCTGGAGAAGCTATTAAAGAAAGGTGTTACAAAAGGTAAACTAAATCGAACTCTAAAATCTCTCAAACGACGTTATAAGCTCACATCTCTTAGCTTACGTTCTAATGGGGAAATCTACGCTCGAATTAATCCGGGTGATCCAGTTATTGACACTAACAAACTCACTCTTGAGAAGTTAGGTCGTTGTTTGGAACCTATTTTGCAGAAAGCTGAACAGGAATATCTTCAAGAACATGTTTTTCAAAAACCAGAAGCTCAAAAGCGTATTCAAAATGCTGAAGCCAGAATTTTAAATGGGGAAAGGGCATCACCATTAGATCGTGACGAGCAACGTGCCCTGTTAAGAAAAATACAACAGAATAAGAAAATACCACAAACTTTAAAGATGGAACGAAATGTCGATGTAGACATTAAAGACCCGAATAATCTTGGAACATATTTTGTTGAAAGTCCCCAGCGAAAACATTACAAGCAAGAGCTTTTAGCAAAAAGTATATCTCAGTATAACGAAGTAGCAAAAGATAAGAATTTAAAAGCAGAACTCGATAATAATAAAGTCAGTAAAAATAGACTTTTAAAGCATTATTTTGACAAACATGGAATTATTTCTAATCCTAAGTTTATACAACTTGGAGCAGCTTATCCACAACTCTTGGGTTCTTTAAAGCGTATGTCTAGAGAATATGGTATTTCACATGCTGAAATTGCCAAATTACTTGGTAAACCTAATTCCAAACAAATATTAAAAAGGCTAGCAGAGATTAGAAAACCACTTCCCATTGAGCGTAAAGGCAATTTTAGTTTTCATGCTGAAAATATTTCAACTACTGCATATCTTACGCAAGTTTTGGAACCAGAGCGTAGAGCGGGAAGTGGAATAGCCAATGCTTTAGGAGTTTCTTACGTAGCCAGTGGACAAGGAGAACTTGACGACATTTTGGGTCGAGGAGGTAAGTGGGCTCCCATGACACCAAAAGGAGCCAGCAGTAGTGAAAAGGAATCTAAGCAAGCTATGGAAGCGAACACAAAATGGTATAGGCGTATTGCCAGAATATTTAAGCATCTTCATGAAAATGCAAAGCAGGCTAATGTGTTAATACTACAAAGTGGTTATGACTTACATGATTTACAACACGCCTTCTCTACATGGTTAGATGTAAAAGTAGAGTCAAAATCGCCTGACGCTCTGCTGCAAACTGAGCAATTACTCATAGCACAATTGAAAAAGATGCTAGCAAATTATTTTGGAAAATAATATTTATGAGTAGTCAGTACTTTGTATTAAAAACTGCACCTGAAAAACGTTTTGATGAAGAACTTCAAGAAAAAATGGAGACTGCGTTAACTCAATTACATGCAAATACAGGATTATTTTTCGATTACTTGTGTTCAGAGGAACTAGATTCTTCAGTCAACCGTTTTTTCTGGATAGAAGTTAAATCAGAAGAAGCCATACTTAAGCTTGTTGATGATGCATCCATACCTGTTATTTACTTAATAGTCAAAGCCAAATGTCAAGAGAATATTGAGTTAATCTCTTCCTGTATTACTCAATTTATTTCAATATACTCTCTTGAACAACTTCAACATAAAGCTATAAAAGAAATGAATATTAACCCGAAAAGTATTTTGCTTTTGGCTTTGGGAACTAGCATTGAATTCGAGCCAATTTCTGCTCAAATATTTTCTGATGCTTTCAAATCCTCAAATTCAACTACTCGATGTGCTGCGGCTGAAGCTTTAGGCCTCGTCCAATGGCCTGAGCTAATGGTAGATTTAAAGCGTGCTGCCGAATCAGATTCAGATGCTGATGTAAGAGAAATGGCTGCTGTTTCTTTGGAAGCGTGTGAATCTCTAATCAAAGTAAAAAGCGATGTTGATTTAAAAAACTAAAGCTAGGAGAATTTCCGCTTTTTTTATTAGTAAGCATCTGTATCGATTTCCTATGCAAAACCCTACCTCCGAAGAACAACTCCAACAAACCCTCCGCACCTACCTAGAAACTTGGGCAAAAGAGAACCTACCCGAATTTGACGAACTCGGCTCAGACACATCCACTGAAACCCTAGAAGAAATCACCAAATCCCTTGAAAAACTAGCAGAAACAGAATTCGAGGCTATTACCCAAAATGCCACATTTGAATTCATTGATGCCATAGAAACTACCTTTCAAGAATGGGCAAAAACTGCTCGGGAAGAACTTAACCCAGATGCTACCAGTAGCCAACTTATTTACAAAGCTGTACTCAACTTCTTCAAAACTGAAGAATGGGAATTCGTCGAAGAAGAAGATGAACTCATATTGTACATGAATTTCAAAGGCGAAAACGGTGAGTGGGTTTGCCTTGCTAAAGTCATTGAAGTTGAAAATCAGTTTATCTTTTACTCCCTTTATCCCCAAGCAGTTCCCCAAGATAAACGCTTGGCGATCGCCGAATTTATCACCCGCGTTAACTACGGTACAGTCCTTGGTAACTTTGAACTAGATTTCGACGACGGCGAAATCCGTTACAAAACCAGCATTGACGTAGAAGGTGACAATCTGAGTTTTGCATTAATCAAACAAATGGTTTACGCCAATGTAATGATGATGGATGAATATTTACCGGGAATTATGGCAGTAATTGAAGGAGAGGTGGAAGTCAAAGAAGCGATTTCGTTAGTTGAAAGTTGAGACTTATTCATTAATCGCTTAATAAAGTTTGCTTTCATAGCAGGCTATTCCTTTTATCAAGGAGAAGCTAGAAGGGATGAAACATCGGATGAAAAACTTTTTAGAAGCTAAGTGGAATGGGCTAAAAGAAAAACTTGGGATAAATAAATCAAATAAAAAATATTCCACAGAAATTGTATCCGAATATCAAACTACTAGCGGACATACTATTAAAATTACTAGCGATGGGCGTATTTTTCGGTGTAGTAATTGTGAAGAATTAGAAAACTTGTACAAGACTGTACTTGATAGTGATGAAGAACTCAGGAGATGGCTAGATACAATTAAACAAGATCCGACAAATCCAGAACTTTCTTCTCAATTAGTTAAACTTGAGGAAAGACTTGAAAATGTAGCTAAAGTTCAAAAGGGTATTTTCCCGAAACAAACCTCATACGGGGATAATAAAAAATCAAAATTTAGAAAACATCAAAATGATATCCGAACAACAGCCGAAGAATTAGGGGTGGAAATACCAAAAGGAGTGAAGATAAAATCGGAAGAGTTTCAAAAACCCGTTGTACAATTCATTGATGACATCGTGAAAACAGGAGAAACCCGTCAGATACCTTATAAAGAGTATACAAATGCTCTTTGGAGTCGTAAAGGAAATGCAATTGTTATACGTCAAGCTGATGGTACTTTCGTTACTTTTCTAAATGCTTGTGGTGGAGGTTCAGCATTACAATGGAAATAAGTAATACAAAACAAAGCGTAGTTAACGCTCTTTTGGGAAAAACAGTTGTATTAGTGTCAAGAATTGCGATTGAAGAAAATGAAGATTGTGATGTCTTAACAGACACTTTAGTCTTCACTCTTGCTGATGGTAGTAAATTCGAGTTATTAACTCAACAAGCAAAAACAGTTTTTAAAGAAATTAGTTCAGATAATAACTTATTTGTTGATTTTGAATTAGAACCAAACGAAATACTAAAAACTTATCCTATTGAACCAGAAACATTTAATCTTCCCTTCACAGTAGATAGTGCCACAGATATTTGGGCAAGTGAGGAGGATACAAAATTTTTAGTCGCTATTATTCTCTGGGATATTGATAAGCGAACAGTTTTACCTATCTGTACTGAAACAGATGAAATAGAGTTAATGACAATTGATAAATTAAGACAACGTATAGATAGAATGGTATTTGCTTATGGATGTGTTGAGCAAAAATGGTACAAAGAGAAAATCTTACAAGTATCATAGTTAGTAGGTTGGGTTGAAGCATGTTCACGAAGTGTGCCGTAAGGCATAACCAAACAAAACCACTGTCCCTAAAGAAGAAATGATAGAGCTAGCATTAGATAAAATTGGAACTTTAAAACCCGATAATGCTTTAGAACTTATAATTACCTTTTTTGCTCACCCAAATATCTAAACCCAAATTGAAAATATATATAAAGTTTCTCAACCATTCCCCCATCGACATAGTAATATACCCCTGTTAACCAGGCGGACACTAAGTATTATGCCTGAAGATATTCAATACCTCGATTCCCAAGACTATATCGGTTCTGGTTTTGCTTTCCCTCTAGATTTAAGCGTCCAAGGGGGAATTCAACTCAGTTCGGAAATTACAAATTTAGAAGAATCTATACTTATCATTCTCCGAACAGATTTAGGAGAACGAGTTTATCGACCAGATTTTGGCTCTCGTTTATCGGAGCTTGTTTTTGAACCTTTAAATACTCAAACTCTTTTACGTATCCGTTTGTATGTGGAAGAAGCTTTGAAGATGTGGGAACCAAGGATAATTTTAAAGGAAGTTCGCACTAATCCCGACCCTATCAGAGGTAAGGTGGAAATCGAAATTATCTATCAACCTAAGAATCATCTGGAAATTAGAAGCTTAGTATATCCCTTTTATCTATTACCAACCGGGGAACTGCTATGAAGTTTGATTTTTTACCTAATTTAGAAAAGCCGAATCTAGATGACCGCAAATTTAAGGATTTAGTAGAGGAATGTATTCTCCGCATTCCCCGTTACTGTCCGGAATGGACGAATCATAATCCTGGAGACCCCGGAATTACTCTGATTGAACTATTTGCATGGTTGACCGACCAAATGCTGCTCAGGTTCAATCAAGTTCCTCTACTTAATTACATTACTTTTCTGGAGTTGCTGGGAATTCGTCTCCACCCTCCCACACCTGCTAGATGTGAATTAACGTTTTATTTGAGTCGAGAACAACCGGAACCTGTAAGAATTCCCTTTGGAACGGAAGTAGCAACGGTAAGAACGGAAAGCGACGAAGCTATAGTTTTTGCGACTAACGATGAATTAGTTATCGGTAATCCCAAAATTAAGCATTTTTTAACTGCTACTGAGACAACACAGAGAAAAGATAAACCTCAAAGCTTCTTTACCCGGATGAGTCCCGGAAGCAACAGATGGAATGTTACACAAACTGAAAATATAGACGATTTATTACTCTTTGAATATTGTCATCCCGGTAACTGCTTTTATTTGGTTTTAGATGAACTGGAAACAAATTTTAAGGATGATGAAGAACGCTCGAACACCATTAGAGGTAATGTTTTAGCAATTAATTTTAAAGGAGAAGCTGCTCAAAGTACTGGTATTACTCCCGATAATCCGCCTTTAATATGGGAAGCTTGGAATGGAGAGGAATGGTTAAAACTCGAACTTGATGATGACCAAACCAAAGGTTTTAGCTTTAAGGGTGTACCTCAATCTTTAGAAAATGGAGCAGATATTATTCTCCGTTTACCTCAAAAATTACCGGAATCCCAATTTGGAAACTATAGCGGTTATTGGATACGCTGTGTATTCGTACAACAAGAAAATCAAGAAGAAATTAATACTTACTACAATTCTCCTACTGTCACAAGCATATCTGTAAGCGCTATTGGTGGTGCTATTTATGCTACTCAGTGCGCTCGTGTGGACAGTGAATCGTTAGGATTTAGCAACGGTAAACCAGGTCAGATTTTTGAGTTACAGAGCAAACCTATTTTAGATAGAAACAGAGAACAGGAAGAATATATAGCAATATTAGTTCCTGGAGAGGAAGAACCGGAAATTTGGCAAGAAGTAGAAGATTTTGGTAAGTCTATCGAAAACAGCCAGCATTATATTATTGATTCTGTAACTGGTACCGTACAGTTTGGTCCTTTGGTAAGAGAACCTTCTCGACTCAGAGAATTTACTTCGGAAAGAAGTCAAAATCAATCAAATTATAAATCTCAAAATGATGTAAATGTAAAAGTTAAACCATACGAACATGGATTAACCTACATCCAACCTGTAAGCGATAATATCCAAGCATTGGAAAGTCAATATGGTGCTGTTCCTCCACCGGGAGCGGAAATACGTATGAAAGCTTATCGTACTGGTGGGGGTAGTTGGGGTAATGTCAAAGCTGGAACTCTCACGGTGCTTAAATATGCAATTCCTTATGTCAGGAGTGTTATGAATTACCATGATGCAACGGGTGGAACTGATAGCGAATCTTTGGAACAAGCTGTAATTAGGGTTCCTCAAATTCTCCGCACTCGTGAATGTGCGGTGATTCCAGAAGATTTTGAAAGGATAATTAAGCAAGCCAAAGCATCTAGAAATATAGTTCGCGCTCATTGTGCAAAAAATGATATGGGTGGAGTTGTACGTTTGTTATTAGTACCAGAACCTAATAATTTTCAACCAAATGTTAATGACTTTTGCGGAACTAATCCAGCCGATTTAATTATTACTAAAGATGATGACGATAAACTAGAAAAAGAACTTAGCAATTACATCGAAAATCGTAAACCTCTGGGTATTCAAGTTCGATTAGAAGAACCTTGTTATATAGGAGTCAGAGTTTGGTTGGAAGTACTTTTAGAAAAGAATATTAATCGGGAAGAAGCAAGCAATCGTATCAGAGCATTTTTACATCGATTTTTGAATCCTTTAGTAGGAGGATTTGAAGAAAAAGGTTGGGAATTAGGAAAAAAACTGCACGCTTCAGAGATTGTTGCAGTTTGTCAAAAAATGCCGGAAGTGAAATATGTCGGAAATGTGCAATTGTTTGAAGTAAAGCAATTTTCTCAAAATTCTTATCAAACATGGACGTGCGAACATCAACCAAAATCTGAAATAAATCCCGGTCCGGAAGGAATTATCTTTTCTTGGGAAAAACTAAATTCTCACAAGCAACAAGAATTAAATTTTGATTCAAGTAGAGAACCTAATTTTGGTCATATTATTGAGTTTTTGGATTATTAATACTTTTCCGAGAAAATACTATACAGGTTGATAATTAATAATGGTTCAAACACCTCCTTTAGCAATTCAATTAGCTTCGATGCGTCTCCCCGAAGCTATCGAATCTTCAAGCTTATCTATCAAGTTTAGTAAAGTAAAATTAACAGAAAGAGAAGATAACTACAATAATAATTTACTATTGTATCCCGATGAAGCAGAAGAAATTTTAGTAACAGTAGAAAATACAAGTTCCATTCATTTAAGGTGTTCAATAGATGTAGGTGGAGATTACCCTGCTAAATGGTTAAAATCAAAGCACAATAACTTAAATTTCGATATTTCACCCAACCAAAAAAAAGATAAACTGATTCAATTTAAAGTAGATTCTGATTTTTTTGAAAATCAAGATGCTCTGAGCGATAAAGCTAAATTACAGCTTAATTATAAAGTTCAAATACAACTTTACTCTAGAAAACTATGGTTTAACAATATACCAATAAAGCTTTGGTTTTTACTTCTTAATAGAGATGCTCGGGCTAGTATTCTTTTTATTCGGTCATTCCAAGAAAGACAAATTAAAAGCAGACTTATAGAATATCAATTTTTCAACTTGCTTGTCCGTCCAAGAACTTCTTACCTAGACTTTTTACCTTCTATTTTTGGAGAAAATGATGGAGGTAGACGTTTAGTTTCAATATTTGAGCAAGCTTTCGACCCGGTAGTTCAAACAACAGATGTTTTGTGGGCTTATTTCGACCCTCTCACAGCACCGGAGGCTTTTCTTCCTTTTTTAGCAAAGTGGGTAGGTTGGGAAATCGATAAACGTTGGACAGTTGGCCAGCAAAGAAGATTAATCCGTAATGCGGTTACTCTTTATCGTTGGCATGGAACTAAGCATGGTTTGCGATTATATCTACATTACTATACAGATTTACCTCTAGATGAAGATTTAGAAGAAGAATCCGAAAAACACATCAGCATTCAGGAAAATTTCAACGATGGTTTTGTTGTAGGGGAAGCCAATGTTAATAAAAATCCCATGTTGGGTGGTGGAAAACCATATCATTTTACCGTCAGATTGCGTACCGATACTTCAAATCAGTTGGATGAAGAATTAGTTCGAGAAATTATTGAACGATATAAACCTGCTTTTTCTACTTATGAGCTTTCGATAGATTCCGTACATTATTAACTCAATACGTAAAGATAATTAAGAGCGACGAAAGTGTTTATTCAAAGGCTTTCGTCGCTTATTTTTTAGTTTTTAGTTGAATTACGAACCTTTACACCTCGGTCAACTTTTTTTTCCATTTCCTTAATTAAATTTTGTCTATTTTCTATTGCAAGTTGAAAGCTAGAATTAATAGCTAAAGCTCTATCAATAGTTTTTAATGCATCCTGAAAAGTCTTTTGTGCATTTTTATAACTTTCCAACTTTCCTACATTCATTAATGCAATAGCTTTTCCCGTTAACACTAAATAATTATCTGGTAAAAACTCATTTGCTTTATCAAAAGATTTGATTGCTTCTTTATACTTTCCCAGCTTTGATAAGATAATAGCCTGATTATAAAAACCCGCAAATGAGTGCTTTTGCATGATTGACCAATTAACGGATACCAGTGCAGTTTTGTATTTGTTCAGACGCATTTCTACAGCAGCTTTATTTAACCAAAATATATAGAGTGATTTTTGATGTAAACTTTGGGTATTGACACTAGCTCCCTTGTAAGCCTCATTTGCTTTTTCGTCTTTTTTTAGAGAACTTAAAATTCTACCGTAATTAGCATGAGCTTGAGCATAACTATCATTAGCTTTAATATAAATAGGACTTTCTTTATCTACTACAAACTCGATAGCTTTTTCTGCTGCTTCATACTGTCCCAAATTCCATAAACTCACAGCCTTATTATTCCAAGCTTCTGCATATGTTGGTTCAATAGCTATTGCATTTTCTGATGATGCTAATGCTTCCTCGTATTTCTGTAATCCTAAAAGTGCAGCACTTCGCTGATACCATACATAAGCTAAACCCCTTGTATCGCTCCACTTTTTATCTCCTTTCAAAGCGCGATCGCAATTGTCCAAAGCTTCTTGATACCGTTCTCTCTTGTTGAGAATCTCGGATTTACGGGCTAAAGCTTGAGAATATCTAGGATTAACTTGAATAGCTATATTGAAGTTGTTAAAAGCTTCTGTTTGCTTATTTAATTTCTGCTTTACTCTTCCTGTTTCATACCAAATAATCGCATCGCTAGCATCTGCTGTGTTTATTGTTTTTTTGACACTCTCATCTGTTTGTTCATCCGTTAGTTCATCTTTTGCTTGAGGATTCTCAAATTTTGTGACAGCAGCTTTACACAGTTGCGAAGCTTCCTTATACTTTTTATGGTCTACAAGTACACCACATTTTCCTGCATATGCTAGAGCAAAATTATTATCCTGTTTGAGAGCATTATCAAAATATTTTGTAGCTTGTTCATATTCTGTCTGCCTTCGTAATATAGAACCCTTGATATACAAGACTTTTGCAAGAGGAACATTTCCCCAATAATTCTTTACTTGCTTGATGTTTTCCCAATTCTTTTTATTCTCTTTTCTTTCTAAAGCTAAATCGCAGGATTGAAGCGCATCTTCATAATTACCCAAACCTAACAAAGCCGAACATTTTTGAACTAACGCTGGTACATTCTTTTTATCTTGCTTCAAAACCCAATTGTAGGAAATCACAGCTTCGCGATATTGACTCAGTTGTAATAGAGCATCCCCACGAGCTAACCATAATTGAATGTTATCTTTTTTAGGCTTGAGAGAAATAGCCTGTTCGCAAGCAATCAGAGCTTCACTATACTGTTTATCATTCTTCAAAAATCTGCATTTCTCCACCCAGAAGTCATATTTATTGAAATTAAACTCTGCGGACTTTGTTTCTTTTGCGAGCGATACTCCACCAATAATGTTTACCAAAAAAGCAAAAGTACCAGACGTAACTATCAATAACCTTACAATCTTTTTCATCATCTAATTTTCATCCTGTCTCAACTATGATTATTGGAAATAATGAAAATTACAATATTTACTTGACAAACTATCTAATGTTGCTGAATAAATAATGTAGTTGTTCCGTAAACCATGGTGAAAAATATAGTTTCCACCAGAATATTTGAATAAACTTAGTTTGGCTGCGTAATTCAGGAAGCGAGCATAGTTTAAAGTAACATAGCTATTCAACCACAAAATTACTTATAATATGATATTTTTAATTAAAATTAAATCTGAAAATTGACTTCAGGCTAATTTAACTTAGTTATAAAACGAAGAAGTAAACTGGTACTAATATTTTGTAGATAGCAAGAATTATTGATTTAAATTAGAAATTATAATTAGAACAATCCCAATCCTGCTTCACGCATAGCTTTCCACAAATTGCTTCGCCGTCGATGGTCAATTTTCCACTGCTGCAACAATGTTTCATAGTCATTTGGATTTAATTCCTTCAACGCAGTCATCCATTGAGCGTGTTGGGTATAATCCGATTTTTGAGCTAATTCGGGTTGGGGAATAAATTGGTGTAACTGCTCTCGCCAATAAGTTAAAACCCTTTCCCATAAATCTGAAGGTGCATATTGCTGCAAATAAGTTTGCCGTGATTCATCCGAAGCAGAAGATAATGTTTGTGGTTGAATAACAACTCGGTAAAACCTGGGATAAAGATTTGTGGGTTGGTTACGTATCTCTATTAAATCCTTGGTTAGCAACCGCAGTAGATTATATTCCTCGCCTAACTCTGCTTTATCTAATGGTAAATTTGTTAACCAGCTTGTAATTTTTTCTTGAAACCAAGTTTTGCCCTTTTGTAAATCTGCAATACTATCGATTAACCAGTGTAGCCACCAATTATCAACGGTTTTTGCTCCTTGGAATTCTAAATAATAGGAGCGGGGCTTGGCACGACGAACGATATAGTCACGCCAAGATTGAAACAAAACTTGTTGTATATTTTCAGAAACAGGCACCTCGGTAAAAGCTTGGAACATAGTTGACCAATCATAACTATGTGTAAAAGCAATCTGCTGAATTTCCAAAGCATTCGCTCGTTCGGATTCAACCAGTCCCCGAGCCGTTTGTTGGTAGTAATGCAGCAGGGTTTTCTCATTTTCCCAATTCTGATTGCTGTAATGAGTTCTACTAACAATGGTAAATAGCAAAGAAGTTTCTGGTGTCCAAGAGTTACCAACTTGACTTGATTGGAGCAATGCATTTAATGTTTCTTGAATTACACTCAAGCTTTGGGAATAATCTTGTTGAGCTAAAAAATCTTCTATCACCGGAAGCCCGTTTTGCCACTGTTGTGGAATAGTAGCCCTCATATTTACCAAATATTTTTCCGGTGCATACTGATTTATAAGATGCATATAAATATGATGCCAGGGAGAGGAAGTATTATCTAAAGTTGTTTTCCATAATGACGCTTCTTTATTAGCACTAAACTCAGCTAAAATACACTGTTGTTCTGTTTCAGATAACTGGGTAAAAAAATCCACTACAGCATCATCGTCTAAGCTAATCAAAGAAAATTGTTCTTCCCATTCCCTGACTTGTTGTGTAAAGTCAAACGCATTTTTTAGTTTATTTTTAGCTACCAGCCATTCCCATTGCAAAAAGCAGTTAGTGATATTTTCTTCTAAATATATACCGTCATCAATGTCCATCCAATCAGGTATACCATTTGGTATTTCGCTCTCCATTTCAAAGAGAATTGCAGCAAAACTGTCATCAGGAATAAAATTATGCTCAAAAGCTGTTTCGATTAGTGGTTGCATATTTCCAGCCACCTTTTCCAAATCCTCAACCATTGTATAAGCATCAAAATAAGGCGGTTCCCAATCAACCTCCTGAGCTATATATCTTCCATCTTCTTGAGAAGCTTCCTCAGTAATTTCGTTCCACTCTTGCCACAATTGTGACCAGGTTTGAGCTAATTTATCTAGGGAGACGGGTTGTTCTTGGTTAATATTCTGTTGTTGATTTAGAATTTTTTGTAAAGTTTTTTGAGTATTTAATGGAAGCTGAGTCAAAATAGGCTCTAGTTCTTCACTAGGTAAATTCGCAAACGCTGCATCAAGTAGCTGAGAGATTTCGTTTTGAGTTAGTGCTGCAAGAATACGATTACCTAATGTTTCTTGTAGAGCATTGCCAAAATTGCTGCGCTTTTGTGACATCTAGGCATATCCCCCTTTGATGCTAGAAATACAGGTTTTAAAGGCTAATTCTAATCATTGTTATTATGCAGACCGATTCTACTAATGAATCACCACAAGAATCAATAATTTTCTAATGCTCCATTTTATTTTAAATTAAAAATATAAATCAATTTTATATTTATTAATTTAAGAAAGAATATTTATGATTCCACGATTTAGCTGCATTCAAAGGTGAGAAAATATAGTAATCAAGGAACTTATTAATATTAATAAGGATAAATGGATGCCTAAAGTTAAACGAGATGAAATCCGAGAAGAGCGGATTAGCATGGAAGCAGTCGTCGATGCCTATAACGAGGATGAGCGGGCGATGGGATGGTACTATTACCTCTTCCGGACAGATTGCAGTTTCCCTTTCAAGCGATGTAGGTAAACCGTCAGCGTCCACAAGGAAAGGAAATTGAGTTAGTTGAAATGTCGCCAGAAGATGAGTGTATGCGGTCGATGCTTGTTGAGGTGCGTTACAGGGAAGGAGATGTTGATGATATATTCTCTGCAAGGCTTTGTGATATTCATCCAATTAATGTTGATGAGGAAACTGCTGAAGCCATTGCCGATTGGCATTACTGGATAAATGTGGGATATGAATTTTAGCTGAGAGATTGCATATTAAGTAAAATTGAGAGTTTTATACTAAATTGCTCCAATGAATAACAACGCAAATATTTAGGATTAATAAACTAATGACTTACTACTAAACAAGTACATTTTTTGATTATCTTTGATAATAACATCTTACAAAAATAGATTTTTGTGAAACAAAATGGCAGTCGAATATCTTAATAGAAAAGGTCAAAAATATTATCTTCATCAAGGTACTACTAAGACAGGGAAACCAAAATATTTCTTCTCGATGAAAAGTGAAGGTAATCTAGTAAAAAAGATACCAGATAGTTTTGAAATATACGAAAATCCCAATGCCCAAGTTTATATAAAGGAGAATTCAACCCAAAATTATTACTGACGAAGAAATCGCAACTGTAGATAAAGGAATGAAGAGATTCTCTAGCTTACAGTATTATCAAATAGACGCTAAAAAGGACATAATTTATATTTATACATCCAATCAAAATGTAGCTGGATTATCAGAAATATTCTCCGAATTCTCGTTTCGTAAAGGGGTAGATGTACAGAGTCAACTCGCTCGCTCTATATCTTATTCACCAATGCTGCGATTTGTTCTAAATGATGAACAAAAGCGTATATTTATGACTGAAAGATTTTGTTTCTTAGGCTCTATCGATGACTGGATAGAAATAGGAGAGCCAGATATTCTTAAAAAACTTGTTGAAAAATATGTCAAACATTTAGAAAAGGAATCTTTCTACGAACTGCATTAGATAATTGCTTGGTCTGTAAGAGCTTGTCCTTCCAACTTCTGCCGATACCATTACTGCGGTATGGCGTTCGCGAAGCGCATGCCCTTCGGGCTTATCGCCATTAGTTAATTCTTCTGCTAATGCCAGCATTGCAGTAGTTTTACCAGTTTGACGCGGTGCGTGAATTACCGGCGTAGCTATGTTGAGATATTAACTGTTTTAAATTTGGTAATCGACTAGTTGGCGACACCATGTAGTGAATGTCGGCTTGGCTAAGCATTTTGAGAATAGTGGGATAGGTTCAAGAAAGTCTAGAGCGAAAAAAGCAGATTTACAGGATGTAGCTCATGCTAACACGCCGTTGGCAGAGAAAAAAATCAGATTCTCATTTTGCTGCTATTACAATAGTACCGCTTGACAAAATTGTGATTTTTCTTCCCTAGTTCTTCCCTTTTCAGTTTTAAATTGATATTCAGGCAAAGATAATTGAATTATCAAGCATAATTATTTGATTTTATTGCACTTGCTCGTAATCAAGAAGCATATTCCCGAAAATAGACCTCTACTAATTAATTACTAAAGATTAAGTTTCCCAACTACCGAGATTTTCCGCATGATAACTAACCCTACCTCTACCGTAATTTTTGTTGATAGCAATGTTGCTGACTACCAATCTCTGGCTAACAGCGTCGAACCAGGGACAGAAGTAGTTGTCTTGGATAGCAACCGTAATGGTATTGAGCAAATTACTGAAGTACTAGCTAATTACGACAATTTAGATAGCGTACAAATTCTTTCTCACGGAGATTCAGCCGCTTTACAACTTGGGAATGGCAGTCTAGATAACAATAATATTGAGAGCTACGAAAACCAATTGCAACAGTGGGGAAAAGCTCTAAGTGAAAACGGTGATATTCTTTTATATGGCTGTAATGTCGCAGAAGGCGAACCAGGACAAGCTTTTATAAATCGCTTGGGAGAGATTACCGCAGCAGATATTGCTGCCTCCGAAGATTTGACGGGTAGTAGCAATCTGAGGGGAGACTGGGTATTAGAAGCAACTACTGGCTTTATCGAAGCTCCTCTAGCATTTCAAGTAGAGGCAATGTCGGCTTTTAATTCTGTGTTGCAAACCTTTGTGGTTACGAATAATAACGATAGTGGTGAAGGTTCTTTACGAAAAGCCATTCTTGATGCGGAAAATAATAGTAATAGCGGGACAATAGACATCATTGAGATAAATGAAGGCTTAACTATTAATTTAGCTGACAGCTTGCCAACTATTAGCGAGGATGTTGAAATCCGAGGTAACGGTGCTGTAATTAATGGCTTGAACCGACATCAAATTGTAGCGATTAATGGCAAAGACGATACACAAGTAATCTTCTCCAATCTTTCCTTAACAAATGGTCGTGTCAGAGGTAGTACTGGGCAAAGAGGCGGAGGCGGAGGCTTAGGTGCTGGTGGTGCTTTATTTATTAACAACGGTACGGTAATTGCGAATGACGTTAATTTTACTGGCAATATTGCTGCTGGTGGTAATAGTATTTTTGGAGCCAGAGGCGGTAGTGCTGAGAGAACGGGTGAAAATGGAGGTTTTGGGGGAATTGTCAATTTAACTGGTACTGCTTTTGCTGACCCAACTCTTGCTAATGGTGGCAGAGGTGGTGCTCGTGGAAGAAGAAATGGTGAGAGTGGTCGTAGCGGTACTAGCGGTCAGGATGGTAGCTTTGGCAATGGCGGAGGTTCTGGTGGAGGCGGAGGCGGAGGCGAATCCGGTGGATTGCAAGAAGGTAAAGGTGGTTTTGGTGGTGATGGTGGTGATGGTGGTTTCGGTGCTGGAGGCGGTGCTGGAGGCGGTGCTGGCTCGAATCCCAATAGGCGAAGAAGAAGAAGAACCGCATTAGGCGGTGATGGCGGTGATGGCGGAGCATTTGGCGGTGATGGCGGTGATGGTGTTGATGTCGCACCAAATGGAAGTAGAGGTCCAGGTGTTCGCGGTGGCGGTGGTGCTGGACTCGGTGGTGCTATTTTTGTCAATCAAGGTGCTGATTTAATACTTCTTAACAGTAATTTTTCTGATAATTCCGCTACTGGAGGAACTGGTGCTAACAATGGTCAAGCAAAGGGACGTGACATTTTTGTTAGGGATAATGCTTCGGTTTCTCGGGCTAATACTAATGTTGCCACGGGAAATAACTTAGATAATGGTCGCGTCTTTGGTGACATCAGCAATTTTATTCTGCCCACAATTAATATCGCACCGGTCAATAATTTATCCGAATCCAATCCCGATACAGGTGGTTCTTTTAATTTATCTCTGAACAGAGCTTTACCAGTAGATTTAGTTGTTAATTATACCATTGCGGGAACTGCTATCAATGGCGAAGATTTTGAAATCCCCAGTAGCGTGACAATTCCTGCGGGAGATAGAACAGGTTCTATCAATGCTGAAGTTATTGACGACCGCATTTTCGACCCCGGTGAAAATATTATTGTCACCTTAGAAGATTCGCCACTTTACAATCTCGGTGCTTCTATTTCTGCTGAGTTAAGCATTGTAGACGACGAACCAGATATTAGCCTTGATGGTACAGATGCAGTAGAAGGGGAGAGTAACGGTCAGTTTATCTTTAATTTAAACCCCAATGCTCCTGAAGGTCGTTCTTTGAGCTTTAGCATTACTGGGGGAACAGCAGAACTAGATACGGATTACAGGCTTCTTAATGCTGACGATGAGCCGATTGTTCCCGATGAAGCTGGTAATTTTTCCCTAGATATTTCTGGTGAAGAACAAGTTGTGGTTAAACTAGATGCCACAGGAATCACAGGGGGGATTCCCGATTTTGACGATTCGATTGCTGAAGGAAATGAGACGGTAGAAATTACGCTTAATCCTGATGAAGAGTATGGTGGTGGTGGAAATACCATAACCGCAAATATTGTTGACAATGACAGTCCCCCCACAATTGACGTTGTTGCGGGAGATAATGCTACCGAAGAGAACTCTACACCTGGTGTTTTCCAGCTTAATTTCTCCAATCCCTTACTCAGTAATGGTACTGAGAATGATGATGAAGATGCCGTATTTAACTTTACTATCGGTGGAGATGCTACGCGGGGTGAAGACTACAAATTGGTTTTGGTTGCTAATAATACAGAGCAAGATATTATCGGCAACAGTTTCTCGCTACCAGAAGGTACGACTACCGCCACAATTGAAGTCAGACCCGTTGATGAAAATAATCAAGAAGTCAATGAAAACGTTACTTTTGACCTCAATGAAGGAGAAGGATACGAACTAGGAGAAACTTCAGCAGAGATTATTATTGAAGACAGCGGTAGGAATGATGCGGATAATGTGGTAGGGGTGCAAATTATCGAATCTCAAGGTTCGACTAACCTCATAGAAGGACAAACTACCGATAACTATACGATAGAGTTAACCAGTCAACCTACTAGCGATGTCACGATTAATTTTGCTACCGATGCTACTCAGGTAGAGAATATTGACCCCATCACTTTTACCCCGGAAAACTTCAACATCAGACAAAACGTTACGGTGGTTTCTGTTGATGACGATATAGCTACAGAAGACCGTACTGTTACTATTTCCCATACTGCAACCAGTGATGATGCTGCTTATCAGGGAATTGCGATTAACGAAGTTACTGCCAATATTACCGAAAATGATGTTCCTGGGATTGTTATTGGCAACGGAAACAATTTTACAGTAGCCGAAGGGGAAGCAGGGCAAACCTACACCATTGCTCTAGCAACCCAACCCACAGCAGATGTCACCATTAGTTTTGGCATTAGCGAAGATATCGAAGCTATTACACCCATAACTTTTACTCCCGATAACTTTGCTACTCCTCAAGAGATTACCGTTACTGCTGCGATTGATAATGATGTAGAACCAACGGAATTTCAAAACATCACTCACATTCTTGAAAGTAACGACCCCGTTTATAATGGCTTATCAGTACAACCCCTTCCCATTGCCATTAACGAACTCAGTTTTGATAATATCGAGACAGCAGGGGGTTTAAATAATGCCCTCAATTCGATTCAAGATTCCCTTGACGCTCAGTTTCGAGCCATTGAATTACCCTTTATTGGTTCTCTAGAAACTCTCGCACCAGATTTAATCGGTAGTTTTCAAGCTAGCTTAATTAATCGGGTGCAGACGGGAGGAGTATTAGACGTAAATAAACTTAGCGGGTTAATTGAAGAAACTATTGCAGAGATTTTAGAAGTTGATGTAGAAGTACGTCAAAATCTTTCGGAAGAAGAAGCCACTTTTGATATTTCAGTTGCTAAAGAATTTAACCTTGGCGATATCGACCTGGATGCGGATTTAGGATTGCCGGGATTGGGAATTGATGTTGATGGTAGTGTTGACCTCAATTTTGATTACCAGTTTGATTTGGGATTTGGCATTAACCAGGAATTTGGTTTCTTTATCGATACAGAAAAAACCAATTTTACCGCAGGAATCGACCTTGGTTTGAGTGACGATTTCCAAGCAACTGGTAATCTGGGCTTTTTGGAACTGGATTTGGTCAATGATGAAGAAAATCCCACGGCTGTTAGTGCTGATTTTACTTTAGGACTCAATGACATTGATAATGAAGATGCAAATAATGAAGATTTAAATAATACGGAAAATTCAAATAATACCGAAAATGCAGATAATGAAGAAGATGTAGACGGCGACCGTCTAACCAGCACAGAATTAAGAAATGCTTCTTTCGATGACATATCTAACCTCTTCAATCCCAGTGCTTCAGCAACCGCCAATCTTGGTTTAAAAGCCGTTACCAGCATTCAAGCTGATACTGCTTTCCCCAGTATTAATTTCGATTTAGCTGGGGAATTTGGTTCGTTTACCTTTGAAGATGGAGAAGCCGTTGGTGATTTTTCTCCTACAATCGCGTTTAATAACGTACAGCTAGATTTAGGCAGTTTTCTCTCCGACTTTGCTCGCCCCGTAGTTGGTAACATTAATAGCATTATCGACCCATTCCGTCCCATAGTTGATTTTCTCAACACCGATACGGCAATTCTCAACGACCTGAGAATTGCGGACGGTTTCGATAGCAATGGTAACGGTGAAATTAGCGTGATTGAATTAGCGTTCGGTCTTGCAGAATTGACGGGAAATGCTCCCAACGTTAACTTTCAGGAAGCTTTCAACCAAATTACAGAACTGGTCGCTCTGTCAGATGCTCTTAATGAATCTATCGCGGGTGATGAAGGGATTCTCATTGATGTGGGTTCTTATGAGTTAGGAAACTTTGATGCTAGCAATCCCGATGCCGACCCGACTGAGGTTGAAGCAGAGCAAACCGCCAGTGCAGCTACTTTAGAGCAACAACTCGATGATGCTCCCGATGCTGGTAGCGGAGGTATCCAGAAAGCAAATACCAATAGGATACTTCGTAACAATAATTTCGATATTCCTCTAATTAGCAATCCCTTTAGCGCCATCGACTTGCTCTTAGGTAAAGATGTTGCTTTGTTTACTTACGACCTTCCCGCTTTAGAAGTTGGATTCGACGTAGAACAAACGTTTCCCATTTTTGGCCCGATTAGCGCTTTGCTCGAAGGTGATTTTAATGTCGCTCTAGACCTTGCTTTTGGCTTCGATACCTTTGGCTTCAATCAATGGTCTGCGAATAATTTCGACCCCTTAGAATCCTTTAGAGTCCTCGATGGTTTCTTTGTCAGCGACCGCGAAAATCCCGACGGTACGGGGGAAGATGTAGATGAGTTGGTGGCAACTGCTACTATTGCAGCAGGATTGGGTGTAGACCTTGTTGCTCTTTCGGGCTTTCTCAAAGGAGGTTTAGAAGGTATTATTGGTCTTGATTTAATTGATGGTGGGGAAATCAACGGTACGGATGACGGCAGACTGCGGGCTTCGGAGATTTTCTCGCGCATCACCACACCTTTTGAACTATTCCAATTAAACGGCATCGTTAACGCCTTTTTGGGTGCAGAAGTTAAATTGTTTAGGAGAACGGTATTTGAGCAACGAATTGCTACTTTCCCCCTCGCTGAGTTTAGTGTCGGGGGCAAAGGTAATAGTTTTAGTAGTGTCTTGGATGGGGTGATTTCTGGCGGTACGGTCTTCTTTGATGCTAACTTCAATGGTATTCAAGACCCCAACGAACCTTTCACATTTAGCAATGCTGATGGTAGCTACGATTTGGATATTCCTTTCTCTCCCTTCGACCTTAATAGTAATGGTATTATAGACCCCGAAGAAGGTAGAGTGGTTATCGTTAACGGTATTGATATCTCCACATCTTTACCGCAAACTGCACCAATTATTACAACACCCAATGCGACTGTTGCCACTCCGTTAACTAGCTTGACTAGTGAAATCGCCAAACCCGATTTAGATGCAGCACAAGCAGAAGTAATTAATGCTTTCGGTTTACCTGAAAATAGCGATTTATATAATGATGACCCCGAAACTGCCGAATTATCGGTTCTGGGTTTACAATCTCAACTGCAAAATTTGATTATCTTAACCACCCAAACTATTGCTGCAACAGCTTTTACAGGACAAGCAATTAATAATAGCAATATTTTGACTCAAGATGGTTTAATTTACCTTGATAACAACAATAACCAACAGTTCGATGATGGGGATTTAGAAGTATTATTAAACGAGAATGGCGACCGCTTTTTCGATGCTAACGACAACGGAGAATTAGATGATAATGAAGTTTCTTCTACGGTTAATGAAGCAGAAATTGCCAGTGCGATTTTGCAAGGGATAGTCGAGCGTGTTAATAGTGGTGAAACACCAGTTCTTAGCGATACCGATACCGTAACAGCTATTATTAATCAAGCTTTAGCTTTTGCAATTTCCGAAGACCCGAACATCAATCTCGACGAAACAGCAATCGCTAATCTAACAGCAACTATAGTCGAAAATAATCTCGCCATTGAAAATATCTTAGGTAAAACCTTTCTTTCTGAAGCCGAACAAAGACAGCAAATTACCCAGGAGTATGTATTTATTGATGTTAACAATAACGGCATACAAGATAGTGACGAACCTTCTTCTTTAGTAGATGAAACAGGTGGGGACGAGTTAGATATTACTCCTTTTGATACCAATGAAAACGGTCAATTAGATGTGCGAGTTGTTGTTGAAGGAGCATCCCCAGATTTTGTTTTTGTTGATAGTAACGCTAACGGTGAATTTGATGCTGATGAGCCATTTTCAGTTGTTAATCCTAGCGGTGACAACGACTTAGAAATTGATTTCATTGACAATAACGGCAACGGCGTACAAGATGAAAATGAATCTTTCTTAATAACTTCTCCTCTCAATCCCGACGGTACTGAGGTAGCAATTTCTCCTTTCGATTTGAATGAAAATGGGGTTTTAGAACTAGGAGAAGACGATAACAATAACGGTATCTTAGACCCAGGAGAAGACGACAATGAAAATGGTATCTTAGAATTAAACGAACTAGGGCAAGTGGTTCTTCAAGGTACCCCTGTAGACCAATGGTCATTTGTGGATAGCAATGGTGACGGGGAATTTAATCGTGGGGAACTCTTTTCTCCCGTATTTGATGATGGAACTGATGCTCTTGATGCTTTTGTCGAACCAGCTAAATTATATGTCGATGTTGCAAAATCTCCCGAATTAGCTGGTGGATTCCAACATTTAGTCATCAATCCCTTAGCAACTATCTCCCGTCTAAAAGCTGAATCTACCGATACTACAGTAGCTCAAAACCGAGTTAAAAGCGCATTAGGGCTACCAGAAGATGTGGATCTGCTCAACTTCGATGCTTTACAAGCAGCCTCCGACGACGACCCCAACTGGCTAGAAGTCTATGCTGCACAAGTTCAGGTGCAAAATACCCTCGTCCAAATAGAAGCGGTAACGGGAGTTGACGAAACCGAAATTGTTGAAGTGCTATCAAATGAAATCGCGAACTCTGAAAATCTCGATTTGAGCGACTCAACTCAAGTAGAAGGAATTATCAGCGAACTTGCTCCCGAATTGGCAGAAAATACTGTTGATGGTGCAGCAGAAATCATTACTGAAAGTAACGAGCGCATTGATAATATTGCTGCGGATGGAACTATCGTAGACCGCGAAAAATCAATAGAAATCGTCCAAGTACAGCAAGTAGCTCAAAGCGATGACCCAGAAGGTACGGTAGAAGATTTAGTGGAATTAGGTACGAATTCGGGAAATATTACAGCAATTGTCGATGAAAACACGGGAGAAGAACTCACCGCACAAATTGAAAGCGCTGAAGAAATCGACCCGACTACCCGTCCCGATTTTAGCAATAGTCGTCCTATCGCCGAACCCGATTCCGTAACTATCGATATTGATACATCAGTTACGATTGATGTTTTAAGCAATGACAGCGACCCAGATAACGATGCGATTGAAATTGTAGATATTTTTGCTTCTGATAATGCAGAAGTAGTTATTAACCCAGAGAATACCCTAACCTATACTCCTAATGACGGTTTTACAGGAGAAGATATTATTTTTTATGCCATTCAAGATAGTAACGGCAATGTTGATAATAATATCGTTAACCTGAGAGTTAGAAATGAAATAGTTGTTAGCGAAAGCGATACAAACATTCAAGGAACGGAACAAGCCGACGATATAATTGGTAATTCACAAGGTAATATTATTACTGGTTTGGGTGGCAGGGATTTGTTTATTTACAACGAAATAGGGGACAATCCAGACACCATTACCGATTTTGTTCTAGGAGAAGACAAAATAGTCTTGACCAATTTATTAGCTAATACAGACTTTCAAGGAAACAATCCCATTGCTGATGATTTTGTCCAATTTAATGCTAGTGGTAGCGATACGGTGCTATCAATTGATAGTGATGGTTTGGGCAACTTACAACCTCAAGCTTTGTTGATTGTACAAAATGTAGCTGTTGAAGACTTGAACAATTCCAATAACTTTGAATTTTGATGGAATAGTTAGTGAGAATACAGGAGACAGAAAAGTTTTAAATTAAATCATTTCTGCACGTAAGAAAACAGCTTTATTCAATTGGAGTTTTATTCAATGAAAGCGGTATGAAATTAGGACTTATGCAATCGGCACATTTTTTCGTATGTTAATGGCACAATTACCGCAGGTGGTTCATCTTCTGTGGGAACGACGGTTGATTTAAATAATGTTGATAAAGACAACGACACGATTACCATTGATAACCATGGCTTTAGTACTGGCGACCAAGTAATTTATAGTAACGGTAGCGGTGCTAGCATTGATGGCTTGACTGATGGGGATACTTATAATGTGTTGGTGATAGATAGCAATACTATTAAGTTAACCAAAGATACAGCAATTGATATTGATAATACTGGTCTTAATAGTAATATAAAACCCCGAATGGGATCTATTTAACCAGTCGCCAATCTTTTAAGCATCAGTCGGACAAAGCAGAGATTAATTTTAGCGGTAGAATGTTCAAGAGTTCGTATCATATTTTTGACTAAACTTTTACACCTCTCCATCCAGGGATTGGTTCTTTCTATTACCCACCTTGCTTTGACTGGAATAAAGCCCGTTTTACCCTCTCGTTCTTTTTGAAGTTTAGATGGTTTGGGTGATAGCTTAAATCTAATCTTGGTCATTATCTGGGGATAAATTTTTTTCAACTCTTGCTCTAGTTTTTCGGGGTGGTACCCGTTGTCAATATTCCCCTGCTGCACTAAATGATTAAAATATATAGGCTAAAGCCGTATTTGCTATTCCGACATAATTTTCCGAACATAAGAATGTTGCAGAGTTTTTTTATTTGAATAAAGCAACCGCTTATCCTACTAATCAGCTTGTGGAGGTAATTCAATTGGAGATAAGAAGGGAGGATATTTACTATCTATAATATCTTCTTCGCTCATTTGAAACTGTTCTGTTTGTTGTTGTTCTTTGTCTTTCTGCGCTTCCTCAGAATTATCAGATTTATTTGATTCGGATGATTTTTTAGCCGCAGCATCTTTAGCTTTTCGCTCTTTCTCTTGTTGCTCTTTTTGTTTTTGTTCTTTCTCTTTTTGTTCTTGTGCTTTTTTCTGCTGTGCTTGTTGCGATTCTACAATGGCTTTTGTTACTGCTTCTGCTGTAGCTG
Source organism: Calothrix parasitica NIES-267 (assembly GCF_002368095.1). GTDB lineage: Bacteria > Cyanobacteriota > Cyanobacteriia > Cyanobacteriales > Nostocaceae > Rivularia > Rivularia parasitica. The sequence continues at coordinate 1,282,724 of NZ_AP018227.1, forward strand.
CTGCTGCATCTTTGGCTTGGGGGTCGTAGGTTTCAAGTATTACCGAACGTACAACTTGTTCCCCTGTGGTACTTGTTGCTTGGAGCATCAAATTTAAACTACCGGGTTTAGGATCTAAGGTGAAGGGTATAGAACCTTTTAACGGTACAGTACCGGGAGCGGGTAACAATTCAACTTTTGTACCAAGACTAGCATCAACTTTCCAAGATAAAGTTACAGGTGGAGTTGTTTTATCTTTCTTAATTGGAATCAGATATTTTGCGGGTGCAGATTTACCATTAATTTTGAAATTGATAATTTTTATTGGCTTGGGTAAAATTTTAATTATTTCCGTTTTTTTTGTGATTATTTCATTTCCAACTTTTGCTTTAGGAATTGCTCTGAGTTCAAAAATATAATCACCCGGTTTTTTGATTCCACTGCTGACATTTTTACAAACAAGTGGTTCTCCTTTACGACAATTGCGTCGAAGTGATAATGGTATACCTTCGCTAAAGTCGTAGGTTTTCAACTTGCTAACAACAGCACCCTCAGCATTACGACCCACTAATTGTAATGATTGTAAATACTTAGAATTAACTGTAGTCCAATTCAATTTAATCTCGGATTTATTGAGGTCTCGCTTTTTAGATTTTTCTCTAACATTTTTATCAGTTGTACTATCTCGATAATTGGCTTTAGTGGAAGCAAAACTGATAATTTCTGGATTAGGGATTGGTGTAATTGTGACTGAGTTTGTCTTAATTGTAGAGGGAACAGCACCTTTTCCTAGTTTTGGCTGGGCTGTCATTTCAAATATATAAGTCCCTGGTTTGCGAGCGTTACTGCGAATATTTTTACAGGTTAATAATTGTTTTTGCTGCTTGCAAGATGATTCTAATATATCGGGTATTCCTTTACTAAAATCATAAGTTTCCGGACGTGTCAGCGGCTTTCCATCAGCAGATAATCCGACAATTTTAATTGAAGATAAACGTGAGGGATGATTAATTGCAAAACCTAAATGGACAACATCATCATTAACAGCACTATAATTACTATCTTCTGGATAAAATTCAAAGACTTTCGGTGAAGGTGGAATTCTAAATAGTAACCACCAAATAAAGTAAGCACTTAACCCTATTCCTAAAAGCGCTAATAATAAAAACGGTAAAAATTGCCACCAAGGACGCGCTTCCCAAACTAAAACACCAGGAAAGCTATCGCTCAGTAAAGGTAATTCTTGAGAATCTTCTAAATCTACAGTAAAGTTGAGAATCTTGGCTCCACCAAGAAACGGACGCTTCCACCATTTTTCGGGTTTTACCAGTACATCAACAGCAACAGTTTGTTGGGGATGGACAAGTGCTTGTGATGGTTCAAGCGCGTAACTACAAATACCTTCTTCATCTAAATCCTTTACCTGCAAATTTACCAACCGTGGTGTATTCCCAGAATTATTCAAGCGGACTTGATACATTCCTGATTTAGATTTCACCCGACTGATAACCGTCCGCAATTCAGCCTGTAACTGATAGTTCGGGGGTACCTCTAAGTAAAGTAAATCTAATAGCTTTAATTCCGGATTATTCTCCGAATACAAGCGTAGAGTTGGGATATAGCTACCGGAAAGGGTATTGAGAGGAGGAGTAATTACAAGGGTTATCTGTCCGCTATCACCGGGATTTAAATTAAGACAATCTGTCTGTAAAACCAAACCTGCATCCGGGAAATTTTGCGGATAAATCACCCGATACCAGCTTTTAGGTAAATCCGAACAAACCAATCGAAATCTATCTACACGTTCCCCACGATTATGTACGAAAACCTGAACCGAATGCGCTCCCCCACCAGGAATTACGGCTGGTTCTTGTGATGTAGTTGCAGGTTGTATAACAAAAGTAGGGTCGCTGCTGCGTACAATATCAGAAGTACCCGGTAAAACCTGAATATACTGCTGATACTGTATTGGAGTCTCCGCAGGATAATCTTCCGGTGCATCAACTACAACAGTATAATCATAAGTCCCCGGTAGGACATCGACGGGTATATCAAATTCAAAGACTACTTCTTCACTTTGATTAGAACCTAAAGCTAATAACTTCTGTCCCGATTTACACCATCTGTTTACACCAAGCGAATCTTCTTGAATATAAACTTCAATAGTGGCACTATGAGTTCCTTTATTACAAACAGTGACGCTCAGTTCAAAAGTTGAACCGCTAACCACAGAATCTTTACCAGAAGCACTGATAATTACAGCTAATGGTTTAACAATTTGTGCCTCTATTGTTTCGAGATGTTGTAAATCATCGGACAAGACTCTACTTAGCATTGATTATTCTCCTTTTATTTTTAAGTAGGAAGTAGGAAGTAATAAGTAGGAAGTAGTGGATAAAGTTTATTTGTGTTCTTTTAGTTTTTTAGTGGTAGAAATTAGTATTTTAATTATTTCATGAAGTTCGGGTCACATTTCTTTAAATTTACTTTCTGATACAAGATTAGATTCAATCATTATTTCTATCCAGAATCTACATTCAGAAGCTTCTTTTAAAGCGATAGAGTATTTTGATAAAAAGTCAGCCCTAGACTGTGCAAATTTTGCCTCCGCACAATTCGCTCCAATACTAGTACCACAACTTAAAAATTGCTTTGATAAAACTTTTGAAGCATCATCGTAAGATTTTTTATTTAATTCTATATAAGCATTTATTACTCTAATCGCAAATATTTTTGTTCTGTTTTGAATTGAAATATCATTATTAATAACCATTTTATTTTATTATTAATACTCCCAACTTACTACTTACTACTTGCTCCTCCCTACTCCCTACTTCCTACTTACTACTTACAGTCCGAATGCTGCTGTACAATCTGATTTATCTTTACTTGATGGTCATTACCTCCACTAGTAACTAAAACTTTGTCTCCGATACGAACTACATCTACACTTTTGAGGGGTTGGGATGAATCGCGGATTATTTGACCTGCAATGTCAAGATTATTGCTGCGTTTACCAGTTGAATCTAAAGACCAAAGTCTTGCTTTTCCATCATCACCAACACCTGCTAAATAACAAGCGTCATTACTCAAAGCTACGGAATGAACTGCTTGGTTGCCAATATTCCATTCATCGAGTAAATTACATTCTTGTGAAGATGTTAAACATTTATCTAAATCCCAAATTTGAATTGTTCCTCGGTTACTAGAGCTAACTAATAAATCGGGACGATTCATAACAGTTGCAAGACTAAGAATATAATCTTCTTTTCCACCTAAATTTCTGTTTACTTCCAATAAACGGTCGGTATTAAAATCCCAAAGTTTTAGCTGATTAAATCTACCCGCAATTGCTAAATGACTTTCTTTTTTTCCTACTAATGCTAAAGAATTAACTGCAAATCCCGCTTGAATTTGACGCTTTATGCGTCTATTTAAAGGTACATATTCTTCTGTATTCCATTGCCAAACTATACCGCTACCATGACCGCTAAATAAAGAACGCGAGTCTTTGGTAAATGCTAAATCGAATACTCGGTCGTCTTTCTGACCAATATCAGTAAAAGGTAGCGAAGATTTTCCCGATAAGATATCAAATATCTGAATCTCTCCATTTTCGTATCCTACAGCTATACGGTCATTATTTAACGGACGGTAGCTAATAACTCTTACTGCTTTGTCTGTATTTTGGAACACTCCTAACGAGCGCAAACCGGAAGGTGTTACCTGCCAGCGGCGTATAGTTTGGTCGTTAGAACCGCTAAAAACTTCGGTGGCAATTCCATTTAATTTGACACTATTCACAGTAGCAATATGCTGTTGCTTCAGTAGTTGTTGGGCAATAATAAACCCCGTTAATATTGCCATTAAAGCTCCGGAAAACTGCAGCCACAAAGGAATTACAGGTAATAATTTTAGTTCTATGTTTTGAGTATCATTACGTACTTCAATTCGGTTGTCTTTTGTAACAGCTTTTACTTCCAATACTTTGTAACGTGCTAAACCAAACACCGGACGCAGTTGTCCTACTTTCAGCTTCAGCTTGGTTAATCCATTCAGGTGTAAATTTGCGGTTTCTGGGGATAATTCTGCATGAGGTAAATTTCGTGAATTGTCTTTGCTATTCCAACTATTCCAAAATTTTAACCAAGCAGGAAACCGAGATTTTTTTTCAGTTGGAGCGGGTTCTAATTTTATATCTGCTAATTGTTCGGGCTTTTGCTGTATAGTCTGGGCACCATTAATATCAACTGTTACTGATTGTACGAGATTACTTTGATTCTCGAATTCTAAACTAAATTCTTGAGTCGTGTAATGGTTATATTTATCCCACCATTTTTTTTCTTTAATTGACTCATTAATTAAAATGTTGTATTTAAAATCTATATATCCTTGCGGTAGCACGGTTAAAAGACCATCTACTTTAACTGATGGAGCATCCAATGCTATTGCTTCAATGGTAAAAGGATAACTTTTACTTTCGGCTTGAGCTAGTTGTGAAGGAATTTGACACTCAAAAATTTCTTTAACTTTTGCACCAGGTGCTAGCTTTAAATCTCTTGTTGAACCATAATCAAACCAAGAGCTATCTAAGCCTAAAAAACGTAGAGTTATTTTGCTACTTCTTTGATTAAAGCTTTCTATAGAAACTGGTATTTGAAAACGCTCTCCCGGAAAGCGGTTAAATTCTTTATTTGGTAAATCAAGTTGCGGTGCTGGAACACCTTCACCAGGTATAACTAATCTTATAACTTGACGACTTTCTTCCGATGCAGGTAATTCCAGCGAAAACACTCGTACCGTCAGCGTCATTAACCCCGCAAATCCCTGTCTGGGAATCGTAGAAATAAAAACTGTAAACGTAGTTGAATCACCGGGAGGTTTTTTTGTACAAACTTCCGGAGAAATTCTGTACCAATTGCTATCTAAGTCAGGTTTAGCTACATCTGCTAAAAGTTCTACTTGGAATGTTGCGAAGTCGTCACTATTATTTATGACAGTTACATCAAAAGACACACCTCCCGGCTGAAACGTCAGTTTGTTTGTAGAAATTTTAGTTATAATTTTTTCTTTTAACATAGCCAGTTGTGAGTAGAGAGTAGCGAGTAGCGAGTAGCAGGTAGCAAGTAGCGAGTAGCAAGTAGCGAGTAGCAAGTAAGAAGTTAGGAATTAAGAATTAATGATTTCTTCCTTCTCTTCCCCATCTTCCCCATCTCCCCTCTCTATCTTCACCCGTAAATTTTGGCTTAGTCGAGTACTAGTCACCAACTTTTTGTCTTGCTTGTTGCGATCGCAATAATAAAGTATTGACATCAACGTTTCCCGATAGTCCAGAAGCTAAAGCTGCTTTTTTGGCTTGGTCAGTTTCTTGACGCATTTGCTGTACCCTATCTTTAAGACTTTGCTCCCGAGCAAAAATTTCCCGTGCCATGTCGTTAAACATCCCCGCTAATTCTCCAAGTTCATCGGAACGTTGAGTAATAGGTGCGATTTTTTCTGGTTCAAAGGGAATCGAATCATCCTCAATTTGTTTTGCTGCTTCATTCAGTTTCAATATTGGATTAATTAACCAATGAGTTACCAACAATCCCAATAGAACGCTAAACCCAAAAGTACCAATTCCCAGAATAATAGTTGTATTCCTAGTTTGCTCGACAGCTTGCATAAATTCTATTTCCGGTATAACCAGAATTATCAACCAATCAAGATTAAATTCATTAAAAGGTGTAATTTTTGCTATTTGTGCTTCTCCTGAAGCAGAAAATGTAAAGAATTGTTCGCTGCTAATTTTGTCAAAACCTGAAAATTCTGTATTTATTTTTTGGGTTGCACCTTTGATAATTAAATCTTCACTATCACTAGCTGAAACTCTCTGAATTTCTGTATTTTTTCCTTTATCAATAAATAAAGGTTTATCGCTAGATGCAGCGATTAGTTTACCAGAACGTTCGACAATAAAAATCTTTTTTGATGTATTGTTAGCAAAATTATTCAGAAAATCGCTAATCTGAGTTAGGAAAAAGTCTACAGCTAAAACGCCAAGAAATTCATTAGTACTGTTATCATAAACTTCTTGGACTGCTGACAAGCGTAATTGAGTTTTTGAAGAAGTTCTTTTTGCAAAAACTGGAGTCCAGATAGATTTATTTTTTCCCAATGCAGTCTTATACCAAGGACGTTTGCGGGGGTCGTAGTTTTCTTCACTTTTAATTATTTTACCGCGTTCGCCTTTATCTGTAGCCTCCATGACAACATTTTTTCTGTCTGGAGATGCATAACCAATATTAAATGATAATTTATCTCCTTCTCTGACTATACTTCTGACTAAACCATTTTTCTCAGTTCCAAACTGAATTCCACTTACATCTGGGAATAGTTGAGCTTGCTTCCAAAAGTATTTTTCTAATATATCTATATTTGTTAATCTTAATTGATTTTCGCTGATTGCATCGGTATTAATTCTATTAATTAAATGGGGTTCTTCTAAAAAATTTTCTAACTTTTCTTTTACTTGTGAATTTAAGGCTTTCATATTTTGTTCCTTAAACTTTTCGGCTGCCTCATAACTACTTTTAATAGCTATAGCTCCTAACATTCCTACACAAGTAACTAATGGAATTAAAAAAGCAAGAGGAACAGTAGTTCTGAGTGAAGACCAAATCGGAACTTTCGTTTTTTGAGTATTTTCTACATCTGTTAGGGAAGTCATATCGATTTTGGATTTTGGATTTTAGATTTTGAATTGAAAGGTATGAATGAGTAGCGAGTTAGGAGTTAAAAGTTAAAAGTAGGAGTTAAGAGTTAAGAGTTAAAAGTTAGGATTTATAAGTTAATATTCACAACTTTCTACTCGTTACTTGTTACTTGCTACTTACTACTTGCTACTTGCTACTTTCTACTTTCTACTTGCCACTTAACCGAGTTAATTGATGTTTTAGATTTGCAAAATGTAAAATATTAATACCCATTTCTTGAGCGGAGCGAATAGTTTCTCTGTTAAAGGATAAATCATCATCTACTCCCCATGCTTGAGATAAACAACCGATAACTAAAATAATCCCTCCCCAGTTATATAAATGAATTACTTGTCCTTGAATTATTGGTAACTGTGAAAATAAAAATGGTTTAGTGCGAATAATTTTATCTAAGGATAAACTATGTTCTACTTGGTCAATAATTCCTATTTTCCGAGCAAATTCAATTATCGGACGGGTAAAATTATTGATTTGTTGATTTATTTTTGTATTAACTGCTGCTAATTCTATGGTTAGTTCTTCACGAATTTGTGCGATTTCTGAATCAGAATGAAGTTGAGAAAGTGTTTGCTGTAATTGCTGTTTTATTGCACCCAATTCGCTAATATTTACTTCATCCTCTGAAGCTTCTATTAATAATACTGCTCCTGTCTCTAAATAATTTTGTAAAATATCTATTTCTGATGATTGATTTAAAAATTGCTGATAATTAATATAAAGTAAATCGTAATTATATTTATCTAACTCTTGTAAATCTGAAATTTTAAAAGCTTCCCCTCGCATCTCCGGGTAAAGCGTTGGCATTGATTCAAGCAAATATTTTAAATTATCTTGTGATATATTATTTAATTTATTCTCTAATTTATTAGCTTTAGTTGTTTGCTCATCGCCAAAAAATGCAACATTAATTTGTTTTGAAGAACTGACTTTTGCTTGCTGACGATAGCGTAAGTCAAGATTATTTTCCCTAGGATTAAATACATCTGTATTTACTAAAAGTTCAACATCACTACCTTTTTCGAGTAAAATTCTACATAGTTCTATTTCGTTGGCTTCTGGAGAAGTCGTTTTTTCGTTAATCCGAAAAGTTTCTTGAATAAACTGACGGTTATTATTGATTAAATGGTCTGGATCTACATACTCAACAACTATATATACAGTTAAAAAACCTTTTTTTGGCGCTTCTGAAGAAATCCTAAATGCTAATGGCTGCGGTACTACAATTGGATTACCTTTAACATCAATTGCAATACCCGGTTGAATCTCCAACCAGCGTTTATCTTTATATAGTCCTGCTATTTCTGTCGGTGGTTCAATTAAACATACTCCCAACCCAGAAACAATTCCTGGTTGATGTAGAGATTGGTAATATATATTTTGACGCTGACGATGATAATCGTGTGCTTGCTGCCATAATTGGGCTGTAAGCAGCAAACCATCGTTAACTACAAGTCTTTCTAATGGCTTAATTTGTAATTGAGACATCGGTGCTGACATATTCGTTGCTTCGGGGTTCGATGTAAAGGTCATAGGTGGAAAACGCTGGCTTTTCTTGCTCGATGACATTTCTGACTAGGAGTTCGTCAATTTGATTCGCATCCAAGGGGCGCAGATATACGGCAAAATGAAACGGACATCCACCACCAACAATTGTGTCTTCGCCAATTTTTGCTTCTCCAAATACAAAACCTCTTCTAAAATACTCAACAATGCCAATATGTTTGTTCGTTTCCTCGGGTAAATGCTCGTCCAGAGGTAAACCTGTGGCTAGATGCAAATAAAAACGCAAACCCCCACGAGTACCGCGCAAGCGGTAAATCTGCATGGCATTCTTAATCAGTTTTCGCTGTCTTTCTACTCCAATTTGTGGAGATTGATTCCAACCTACCCAGTGAGCAAGAAAAGGTAATATGGCTTGCGGTGCTTGAATTGGGTCGAGATAAGCCCAGAGGTTATCTAAAGTATGAACGCATGGTTCAAAACTTTGCTCAAAAATTTTCAAAAATCGCCCAATAAAATCGATGTCCCTGTAAATTGCTGGCAGAAAGTTGAGATAAAGACTGCGAGGACGAACATACAAATTAAATGTAGCTTGTTCTCTATATTGTCTTGCTGTATCTGTTTCTAACCAAGAAACGTAAAGATTCACTACATAGTTAAGTTTGAAACTCGAACCGGAATTAAGCGCAGCATTGCTTTCAAAAAAACTAGAAGGAATCTGGAAGTATAAAACAGCTTCCATTTGTTGTCTTGGAAGTACTTCAGAACCTTCCATACCAATCTGACACCAAGTTTGAGGAAAATCACCTTTGACTTGTAAACTAAGTTCTACAGGACGAGAACCCAAGTTTTTTAACTGGACTATCATCTCGCTTGGTTCCCCAGGATGCACCAAAAGGTTATGCTGTCCGCTTGAGTTAACCTGAGTTCCCATTCCAGCCAAGCTACCAGACTGTACCGATTGCGGTACCGCTTCCGGAATTTGCATTGGTGTCAGTTGTAAACTGAGCAGTTGATTGGACTGGGATTGTGTCATGGTAAATATTAAGTAGCAAGTAGTAAGTAGTAAGTAGCGAGTTGCAAGTTGTGAGTTGCAAGTACCTAGTAACTAGTGCTTTTTCCTATTAGATTGGGGTTTTCAAACCCAGACGGGTGAGAATAAAAGCCGTTAATTTTAATAAATTTTTCCATAAAAGTACCTCTATACTTATCCAAAACTATATTCCTTACTTACTACTTGCTACTCATATAATGCTTATCGCATGAGAGGAACGCAGTTGACTATCTGCCCAAGAACAGATAAGTCCGAAAGCTCCTGGATTTACTGTACCGTTCGGTGCTAGGGTACGAGTCCAGTTAGAACCACTTGAGCGCAGTTCAAATAAAAGAATTGCTCCTAAATAGCGAACTCCGATGGTGTTCTGAAATAAGCTGATGATATCTGAAGGATAGACACTTGCCCCAAATTGCCAGCCTTTCCCGTCTTTTCCTCCGGTTAAAGGATTCAAAAAGCGGTATAAAGCAACCTGTAAACTGTGGATAATTTCTTGCTGTGCTTGGGGATTGTCATATTCTGGCTCTAAACCGACTTCAGCCTGTACGGATACTCCAACGTATTCTGGTTCGTTGAGTTTGACTTCTACACCTAATAACCTCCGCTCGTCTAAATAATTCAGAATTTGTGTTTTTAGAGCAGTTGAAAGCATCAATTGATTGGGATTAATACCAATTCCATGATAGATACCTTCGATATTAGCTTGCGGTACAACTAGTAAATCCACTACACCCCGTGAGGTTTGCTGGTTAACATTACGGGGACAGTATGTACGCGCAACTGCTCCAGCAGCAGCTTCTAATGTCAGAGCTTCAAAGTCTTCTGCGGTGACTGCTCTGTCTCTGGTTCTCAGTATGCGCGGTACTCTTATCACCGCATCGTCTAAAGATTCAGCATCGGCTCCATTGCGGGCACTTTGATGATTTATTACCTTTTCTACATAAGGAATAGCTGTTTTCAGAATTCTAATGGTTCCGCTTTGAACATTTCCCTTTACTCCGCCCCCGTTGCGATATGCTACCATGCGAATTTGCGAGCCTCTAGGAGGAATAGCTCCATATTGCCGCTCCATCATTTCAAAGGCAGGTGATTCTCCTTGAATTTGCAAAGCGCTATTATTGCCAAATTGCATTCTAGAGCGAATCTGTACTTGTTCTCGCATTTGAGAGGGTTCTTTAATTAAAGGACCAAACTGCACTTCTCCGGTGACAGAATCGAGAATGTAATGACGGTTTTCAGCTCCAGAATCTGCGAAATCATTAACTTCTTGCCAAATTTCTGGTAGACCGTTAGGAGGTGATATTAAAATATGTTCTCCCGGTTTTCGCGGCATAATTGAGGTATTTTGCAGTTGAAATTTCTGCCCTGGATTACCATCGCTGACACCTAAGAGTTCATCTTGGACAAGAGTACATTGAGAACCATTCACTGTTCCACCGATAGCACGAGCCGAAACCCCAAGCAACCGAGGAGAACGCAAATATCCTGACGACCTACCCATCGGTGGCTGATAAACACAGCGCAACCAACGTCCTTGATAGTTAGAAAAATAAGTAACAGGCCAACTTTGAGGTAGATGCAGTACTACATCGGCTTCAGAAATAGTTTGAACCGCAGCCTGTCCAGTTTCGCTGAAACTAAAACCACGGGTATCATCATCCGATTCTTGGAGAAGAATTGGCTGCCAGGAATAACCATTCCAAGCCTCCCAAGTCCTGGGGGGATAGTCAGGATTGATACCGATAGATGTAGCAGCTTCACCCTGTAGTTTCACAGCTAGAACATTACCTTCGAGAGGCTGTTCCGCATTGAACACTAAATAGAAACAGTTACCTGGTTCGGGTTGTTCTGCAAAAATTGATTGCGGTCTACCAAACCATTGACCATCCTGCTGTTCCGTCCAAATATTTGTTAGGCGATCGCGCAGTAAAAAAGGTTTAGCTTCGGCTTCTGCTGCGCTGAGAAAATGGGTAATTTGTGGTTGACCGATTCTTAAAGTTTGGTCGGTACTGAATACAATAGCTTCTTCAGTTTCCGTGCGAATAGTTGCGACCTCAGTACCTGCGGCAATTTCGTAGATACTAGGTTGAGCAGCACTCAAATAAAAAGTTAATTCCGTGCGCGCTGGAGCAGCAGCCTGTAACCTGATACCCAACATTTCCAGGAAAGTAACATAATTCCGTCGAGGTATCTGATTGAACCGCAGCAACATTTGGTCAGTTAACCAAGCAAACAGTTCCACCAAAGTGATACCAGGGTCGCCTGGATTATAATTAGTCCACTCCGGACAATAGCGAGGAATGCGGAGAATGCACTCATCAACTAAATCCTGGAAAGTGCGGTCATCTAAATTTGAATTTGGTAACTTTGGTAAAAAATCAAATTCCATGAAATTTGGGCATGGGGGGAGTAGTAAGTAGTAAGTAGTAAGTAGTAAGTAACAAGTAGTAAGTTATAAACGGTCGGTAGTAAGTAAGATAAATTATTTATTGTTGTCTTATTTTCGTGCTAGGTAAGTTTGTTACTTATAACCTTTTCTATAAAAGCATTTTCATTTCACACGAAACTATACTCCTTATTTGCTAATTTTACTCATAACTTTACTTTTGAATCCTAACTCTTTACTTGCTACTTACTACTTGCTACTTTCTACTCAATTATCGGGTAATAAATAAAAAGGATAAACAAAACTGCGGGATTCATGGCTTTCTGTAGGATGGTATTCTACGGTTATGTCTAAACGGTCGCGTACTGGATCTGGTTCGGCACGTACCGCGTCAACAATTATGCGTGGTTCCCATTTCTCTAAAGCTTCTTCTACATACATTCTTGCTAGTAGAAGAGTCTGGGTATTCATCGGTGCAAACACCAATTCTCCCAAACGACAGCCAAAATCCGGTCGATAGACACGTTCACCTAATTGAGTCCGGAGAATAATTTGAATAGATTCTTCGATACTTTTAATTTTGGGACTAATCTGTAGATTCCCCTGGACGCTGACCCGGAGGGGAAAAGCCCATCCTTGACCTAGATAGCCTTGGTTTGCGTCTGACATAGATTCTCCTTGAAATTGATGAAAGAGAATGGGTATTACACTTAGGGATTCGTAAAAACTATATCAGTATACAAATATCTACTTAAGAATGTTATCAGTAGTATCTCGGATATAGCTAGATTTACTGGGTAATATTCAGTAATACCTACGTGTTTATTGGCTGTAAGGGAGAAAACGGGCATGGGGAAGTTTCGGGAAAGTAGGAAGGAATTAGTCATTACTGACTATTTATGACTCGCAAATCCTTCAAGCTCTATAAAAAAATACTTATCATTACTGAGCCGGTTATACCCAAATCATGTGCCAAACTATAAAGGCTTGGTATAAATGATTAAGTTCGGAGTTAGTAATGGCAAAGCAGCAAAAGGTTCAGAAAAGAGCTTTATCTTCATCAAACGCTACATCTAGTTCTGCGGAATATCTACAAACGCGACCTTTTGCAGCAACCAATAACTCTATAAAAGCATCACCTAACATACAAAAGCAGTCACAAAAGACTAGCAAAATTGGACATAGCTTTGGTCAAATACCGATACAGCCAAAGCTCAAAATCGGCGAACCAGGGGATAAATACGAACAAGAAGCCGATAATGTCGCAGCACAAGTCGTTCAGAAGATTAATGAACCTTCTACTCAACGTCAGGAATTAGGAGAGGAAGAAGAATTACAAATGAAACCTGAATCTGGAACTATTCAACGCGAGGAATTACCAGACGAAGATGAATTACAAATGAAACCCGAATCTGGGACTATTCAGCGAGAAGAATTACCAGATGAAGATGAATTACAAATGAAACCCGAATCTGGGACTATTCAACGCGAGGAACTACCAGAGGAAGATGAATTACAGATGAAACCCGAATCTGGAACTATTCAGCGCGACGAATTACCAGAGGAAGATGAATTACAGATGAAACCCGAATCTGGAACTATTCAGCGCGACGAATTACCAGAGGAAGATGAATTACAGATGAAACCAGAATCTGGAACTATTCAGCGCGACGAATTACCAGAGGAAGATGAATTACAGATGAAACCCCAAACTATCCAACGTCAACCAGATGTTGATAGCGGTACTGCAAGTGATGAATTTGAAACTTCTCTTAATAACTCTAGAAGTGGAGGACAATCATTACAGCCAGAATTACGGATGAAGATGGAATCGGCTATGGGTGCTGATTTTAGCGGTGTTAAGGTACATACCGATACCAAATCCGACCAGTTGAATAAATCAATTCAAGCCAAAGCATTTACTACGGGAAAAGACGTTTTCTTTAGACAAGGGGAATATAATCCGGGTACTCAGGGAGGACAAGAATTAATTGCTCATGAATTGACTCATGTGGTGCAGCAGGGGGGAGATACAGTAAGACGTTCTCCAGGTGTTTCTAATTCTAAGAAACAGCCTAAAGCTATCTATGATTTAAGTGCTAAAGCAGCTAAAGAGATGGCAAAGAAAAGATACAAAGCGAACAACGAAAATTCTTTGCTTACTAAAACCGAGTATGATTCGATTGGTAACAAAAGTTCAAAGTGGCTTAATGAAGCTGGCTTTAAAGATGTAAAAAAAGTCGAATCTTATAAAGATTTTAAAAATTGGGAAAATGAGGAACCTGCTTTCATGATGCAAGTAGTAACTCATCAATATACTCACAAGATGAAAAATACGCCTGGCTATCATAAGGCAATATCGGCGCTTGGTAAAAAAGAAGAAATTTATAAAAATGATGCCAAAGTTTGGGAAAAAACTCTGAATAGTCCTAATCCTAATAAACTAAAGTCAAAGACTAAAAAGGAATTATTAAACAGAAATAATGCTGCTATGAAAATCCTAAAACGAATTTTTATAACTCTTCAAAAAGGATTGAAGTTTTCTAATGATGGATTAAATTTTCAAGATTGGCAGCAGCCTGTTGCAGTTGCGCTTTCTCATGGAGGACGGGTAAATATCAGAATTCCTCAAGTTGGTAAAAATGAGAAGCCAGATGATTTTTTCAATTGGTTAACCGGGGGAGAATACGGCATGAAAAATTCAGGTATGCATAAACGATTGGCTGCAACTCATCGAATTGATATTGGGAAGAATAAGAAAGACAAACGAGGATCTTTTGAAGAAAAAGGAGGAAAAGGTGCGTACTTGAGGTCGATTAGTGACGGTACAACTCATTATGGATTGGATTTGCCAGTGGGTGGATTGGGAAACCTTGACATGAATGGAAATGTTATTTTACCCAATGGCTCCTATGGTCATCTGTATATTGGTTATAAACCACCTACAACCCAGCGAGATGGAGGATTATTAATCGGCTGTGAAACTGATGCACCAGGTATGACGAATTCTCTAGGACATAAGCATGATTGGCGGGCTAAAAGTGCTAAACATGGACCAACAGGTGGATTGAAGGATGACAAAATTGGCAAAAAGAGAGGAGGTATGTTGGTTGATTTATCTAAAATTTCTACTGATGAAAAGAATTGGATGCAGCAGCTAAAAGATATGGAGGAAAAAGTTAATGAAGGAAAAATAACTAGTAAAGAGTTGGTAGGAAAACGAGATAAAGTTCAGGGAAAGAATAGAAATAAAGGATTATTAACGCTTAATTAAAAAGTGAAATAAACCGAAATATTTTCACAATTTATAGTAACGGATTATCTTGTCTTCATACTTTTTAAATATCTCTCAACAATAATAGGACTTACCCAACTGGCATATTTTTTTTGTAGGGTGCTGTGACACTTTGATTAATTTTGAACGTAGTGATAAGGCTTCTGGTGTCACGCACCATCCGAGTTTTGTGACAATTGCGTAAGTCCTGAATAAAATCCCGCGTATGAAATGAAACTACAAACCAGATTAGAATTAGTAATATTAATTATATTTCTTTGCGGTTGGCTAACAGCAGCAATGACTACCTACACATTAGAACAACAAAATGCTCGAAAAGAAGTTGTTCGTAAGGCTGAAGTTTTGCTAAATACGGCAGTCGCAGCAAGGGGATATACTTCTAATGAGATTGCTCCTTTATTAAATGAGTTAAAAAAATCGGAATTTATTCCCCAAACTGTTCCTTCCTATGCTGCTCAACAGTTGTTCAATCGTTTGGATAAAGAATATCAAGATTATAATTATGTGGAAAGAGCATTAAATCCTACAAGCCCTAAAGATTTAGCTGAAGGTTGGCAGGTTGAATTAATTCAAGAATTTATTCAAAATCCCCAGCTTCCTGAAGTTGTGGGAGAGAGAACTACAAGAGCGGGAAGTAATTTTTTATATGTGGCTCAACCCATTCAGATTAAGCAGCAAAGCTGTTTGAAATGTCATAGTACTCCCGATGTTGCTCCACCGGAATTAATTAAAACCTATGGTAGTAGTAATGGTTTCGGCTGGAAGTTAAATCAAATTATTGGTACTCGATTGATTTCTGTACCAATGTCGATTCCACAAAAAAGAGCAAATGAAACAGTTATTTCATTTATGCTGCTATTAGCTAGTATTCTATTAATTGCCTATACTGCTGTCAGTTTAATAGTTCGACGTTGGGTTATTTCTCCTTTAGATAGTATTGCGCGAATAGTGGAAGAAGTAAGTTTAAATAAAGCAGGAATCTCTAAATTACCGGAAGAACGTACTGATGAAATTGGTAAACTAAGTAAATCTATTAATAGACTATTGATTAGTTTAGGAAAAGCTCTTTCCAAGCGTCATGTTACAGGTAGTTTTACAAAAAATAAAACTCATAAATACCCGGACAAATGAGCGCCAAAACCTTAATTATTATTGCGATTACAGGTTTACTGTTACTAGCATATTCTTTTTTTAGTACTAATCCCGGTCTAATATCAAAAGTTTTTGTTGATTATCTCAAAATTGCTGTATTAATTTGTAGTAGTTTTGCCACTGTTAATATATTATCTTTTTTAATTGCTGATGTTTGGTTCTCTCGCTCTAGTGGTAAACAACCTTCTGCATTATTAAAATTGGTAATTCAGATTGTTTTGTATGTTAGTTGTATTGTCCTAATTTTACAAATTCTTGGTAAAGATATTGCTGTAATATTTACAACATCAGCCATCGTAACTGCTGTTATTGGTTTTGCATTGCAATCAACTTTAGGAAATTTCTTTTCTGGTGTTGCTTTACGAATAGACCAACCATTTAAAATTGGCGACAGAATAATTATCAAAAATGTTGAAGGGACGGTACACTCTATTACTTGGAGGTCTACAGGAATACGCTTGAGTAGCGGTATGATAACTTATCTTCCTAATGGTTTGATGTCGGAAGACTTTGTAACTGTTGTTCCCTTAGATAAACCTGTAAAACGTACTATCGATTTCTTAGTTCCAGCAGCAGCACCACCCCAAAGAGTTATGGATGCAGCTTACGAAGCAGTAATGAATCAACCATCACCCAATATCAACCTGAATCAACCGGTTGAAATTAGGATGTGGCAATATAATTTAGTCGAAAAAGGATTATTTTTAACTTATAAACTTTTTTATTCCCCCACAGACTACAACCAAGCAAACCGTCATACCGATAGAGAAATCATGCGTCGTATTTGGTATGCTCTACATCGTCAAGGTTATAGCCCGGAATATGTAGTTCCAACCAAGAACAATTATCTAAAATTTATTAACTCTATTGAACTGTTTCAAGATTTTAGTATAGAAGCACAGAAAATTATTCTAGAAAATTCCCAAAATTTAATATTTGATAGGGGAGAACAACTTAGTCATAAAAATTTACCATCCCAAGCAATGTTTATTGTTGTTAGAGGTTGTGTAGAAGTAGAACAAGAACTTACATTTAAATCCGGGAAAATATCTATCAAACCATTCACTCAAAAACCTTCGTCTCAGCCCTCCCTACCTTTAAGTAAACAAATAATAGACGAAGTTGCTTACAAATTAGTTTATTACATTGGACCTTCGGCTTTTTCCTTAGCTCAAGAAGCAGCAAAACATACTAATTCTATTTACTGGTTTTACCAACTATTAGCAAAAGAAATTACAGATTTAGAAGATAGACGAGATTTTCTCCAACACAGTCCCCAATCACCTGTAGAATTTTTAAAAGAAGGTGATTTTTTTGGTGAAAGAGCTTTATTTCTAAGAGAATCTTTACCTGAAGTAAAAATACTTGCTGGAGTTGAAACTGAATTATTAATAATTACGACCGATGCTTTAGCAAAAGCTCTACATTACGACCACACGGTACTACAATCCCTAAGCGAAAAATTTAGACAACATTATCAGCAACATCTTAAAGGAACTATACAATCATCAGATGAGATGCTGGAAATAGATAC
Organism: Calothrix parasitica NIES-267; assembly: GCF_002368095.1. Classification (GTDB taxonomy): domain Bacteria; phylum Cyanobacteriota; class Cyanobacteriia; order Cyanobacteriales; family Nostocaceae; genus Rivularia; species Rivularia parasitica. The sequence goes on from NZ_AP018227.1 coordinate 1,300,379, forward strand.
AATCGTAGAAAAAATCTGGAATATTTATGTTAAAGGAACTTCTTAATCAATAATCTAAGCATGGCATTTCAACACATCGACAATCAAAAATATCTCGGTTAAATTGAAAAAGTTTTATATCGGGTTCGGTAATTACATACCATAACCCGCTGATAAAATAATTCTTCTTACCAATTACCCATTATCAATCTTCACAGATATCATAGATGTTTAAGGGAATATGAGATTAAAGGTATCAGAATACGGGAAAATAACTAAGTGTGAGTAATTATTTAGCTGTTGCCACCGTGACAGCCATTTTGCAAAGAATCTTGCAATCCGCCGTACAGCGAGATATAGATGAAGTCAGAGTCACAACTTTACAGCCAAGAAACATCGGTAATGGGACTCCGGAAACTGGTATTAATCTGTTTTTATATCATGTAGCCCGCAATCCCGCTCTCAATAATGCGGATGCAACACCGTTTCGCTCGAAAGGAACGCCAATTAAACGGCAAGCGGCTGTTGATTTATACTATATGATTAGCTTTTATGGTAACGATACAGAACTGATTCCCCAGCGTTTGCTAGGTAGTGTTGTTAGGACTTTTAATGATTGCTCCACAATTTCAGTTGAAGCAATTCAGCAAGCAATAGCCGACCCAACATATAGATTTTTAGAGGATTCAAATCTGGCTAATCAGGTTAAGCAATTATTGATTGTACCTCTGGAACTGGGATTGGATGATTTATCTAAGGTTTGGTCTGTATTTTTCCAAGCTCCTTATATGCTGTCCCTAGTTTACAAAGTAACCGTGGTGACAATTGAGGGTGATGAATCTTCAAAACGTGCATTACCAATCAGCGACCGCAATTTAGGTGGTGCAGTACCATTTCCCAACCGTCCCCTGGTTGAGCAAGTTATGTCCGAAGTTGGTAAATTAGAGCCAATTTTTGCAAATAGTACTTTGGTGATTCGCGGTAAACATCTCACTAGCAATAGTACCAAAGTCAGAATTGGTGGATTTGAACTTTTACCATCTCAAGTTAGCGAAACTCGGATAACTTTAGTTCTTACAGATGTTCCTGTAGACTTTTTACGGGCAGGTGTCCAAAGTCTACAGGTTATTAATCAAACTTCGATTAGCTCCGAACATAACGTCATAAATCGGACAGTTGATTCTAATGTTGCACCATTTGTACTTCGTCCTACCATCCAAAACTTTTATATAGAAAGGAAAAATCAAACAATTGATGAGTCCCAATGCTTGAGGGTGCAAGTAGATGTAATGATTGGTGTAAAACAGCGAGTCGTGTTAATAATGAATCAATGGACTATCAATGAACCAGTCGGTTATCAATTTGAAGCCGAACCTCGCAATCGCGAAACCGATACTGTTATTTTTTATATCACTGAAATAAAATCAGCAGAATACTTGTTACGCTTACAAATCGATGGTGCAGAAAGTTTACTGAGCGTTGATAATGACGAAACTAGTGGAACTTACGGTTGGTTTAATGCACCGAAGATTGAAGTTGAGTAGCAAGTAGTAAGTAGCAAGTAAAAAGTAGTAAGTAGCAAGTAGAAAGTAATAAGTAGAAAGTAGCAAGTAGTAAGTAGAAAGTAGCAAGTAGTAAGTAGAAAGTATAGCGTTTATCAAGCAACTGAGGTACAGCTTGAACTCACACCAATAAAACTGTGCTTTATTTCCCCTCTCCTTAATAAGGAGAGGGGTTGGGGGTGAGGTTTTTAGATGTACTTCAATAGACTGAGAAACGCTATAAGGAATAAGGAGTAAGGAAGCAATCGTTTTTTCGGATTTCTTTACATGGTTTGACTTTATGAGTTCTGATAACCAAAGTTATCTGAAAAGAAAACAATACAATAATGTTTATTCCAGAAAGCTACTTAATACTTACTACTTGCTACTTACTACTTAATACTTACTCCTCGCTACTCGTTAATTATTTTTATGGATGCAGAAGAAATGTTAAAACAACAGTTGAAAGAAGAAGGTGATTTAATCGCCATTAATCTATTGAATGAATTGGGAAATCGAGCCATAGAAATGGGATTGATTGTCGGTCATGGCTACCATGGTGGAAAATATGAGATTTTGCGTAAAGGCGAAATTATCACCCTCACACCTCAAGAAGCACAAACTTATTTACAGAATTTAATAGCCGAACCGGAATAGTGATTGCTCAAGTAAGTACCGAATGGCAGCAGGAAAATCAACTCTATCTGATGCAGCATCTCGACCGTTTGCGATTTGCTCTGGAAAGAGCAGCAGGGGGGAGAGAGGGGGAAGTATGGAAAAAAAGAGAGGAAGTATTATCCAACACTTCTCAAATCGTAGCGCTAGAGAAAATCTGTCAAAGTTTTGGATTATCAACCTTTGAGCGAGATATATTACTCTTATGTGCGGGAGTGGAGTTAGATGCTAGCTTTGGGTCGTTAATAGCAGATATTCAAGGTGATTCCCAGCGTAATTATCCTACTTTCAGTTTGGCGCTTGCGGTTCTCGAATCGGCTTATTGGGGAGCGCTGACTCCTGAAAGCCCGTTGCGAAAATGGCGGTTGATTGAAATTGGTGGTGGTAATACTCTCACTACCAGTCCGTTGCGAATTGACGAGAAAATTTTGCATTATCTCACGGGTATCTATCATCTAGATTCAAGATTGAAAGGAATTGCTACTCTTATAAACACTGAGGAGCAGTTAGTTCCATCCCATCAGCAATTAGCCATGCAAATGGTAAATACTTGGTATCTAGCAGCACCAGAGCAAAAAATACTGCCAATCCTTCAATTGTGTGGTAATGACTCAACTAGTCAAAGGGCGATCGCATCAACAATTTGTAGTAAAATTGACTTTTTACCTTATACTATTAGCGTAGAATTACTGCCTAATGAAACCGAACATTTAAACTCAGTAAAATCCCTCTGGGAAAGAGAATTTACTCTAAATAATGCAGCATTACTCTTAGAGTGGGATAACTATGACGGTAACGACCCCAAACAAGAACGAGCTATTAATCAATTTATCGAGACTATCCAAGCTCCGGTAATTATCATTAGCCAAGAACGTCGTCGTCAAAGACACCGCTCTATTATTACTTTTGATGTCGATAGTCCCACATCGACTGAACAGCGATTATTATGGCAGCAATCCCTTAAAGAATTTGCTCCAGACATCAGTAGTGAAGTCGAAAATCTAGTTTCTCACTTTAATTTAAGCACCCCCGCAATTCGGTCGGCTTGTTTGAAAGCAAGAAGTATTGGGAAAGAGGGAGGAGTGTGGGGAGAAAGGGGAGAGGGGGAAGAGGGGGAAGTTATTTCTCAATCCTCCCACACCTCCCACACCCCCCACACCCTCCTCTGGGACATCTGTAGAACCCAAGCTCGTCCTCGCTTAGATGAACTTGCTCAACGGATGGATTCAGGTGGGGAGTGGGATGATTTAGTTTTACCAGCAATGGAAAAGCAAGTTTTGCGGGATGCTGCTGACCAACTCAGACAGCGTACCAAAGTCTATGAAGAATGGGGATTTGGTGGCAAGGGTAAAAGAGGTTTGGGCATCAGTGCTTTATTTGCTGGGGGTAGCGGTACTGGTAAAACCATGGCTGCTGAAGTCCTAGCCCAGGAAATGAGGTTAGACTTATACCGCATTGACTTAAGTGCTGTTGTCAGTAAATATATTGGTGAAACTGAGAAGAATCTGGGTAGAGTTTTTGATGCAGCCGAAACTGGTGGTGTCATATTGCTATTTGACGAAGCAGATGCCATATTTGGTAAACGTTCCGAGGTTAAAGACGCACGTGACCGTCACGCGAATATGGAAGTTGCTTATTTATTACAACGTATGGAAGCCTATCCAGGACTATCGATTCTGACCACTAACCTCAAAAATTCCATCGACCAAGCATTTCTCAGACGAATTCGTTTTATAGTCCAATTTTCTTTCCCCGACGCTAACCAAAGGGCAGAAATTTGGCGACGAGTTTTTCCCAAAAATACCCCGACAGAAGGCTTAGATGCGCGAAAGCTCGCAAGATTAAATGTAGCTGGAGGTAATATCCGTAATATTGCTTTGAACGCTGCATTTATCGCCGCTCAAGCAGGAGAAGTTGTGCAGATGCAACATATATTGCAAGCAGCAAAGAGCGAATATACCAAAATGGAAAGACCATTGACCGATGCGGAGATTAAGGGGTGGGTCTGAAGAGTGTGGGGAGTGTGGGAGGTGTGGAGAGTGTGGGGAGTTTAGGTTAAAGAAGATGGGATACAAATGCTAGAAAAAGAAAAAGGGAAGAAGTATTTTAGGACTCATGAGGATTTAGCTATTTTTCAATTGGCATTTGAGACAGCGATGCAAATTTATGATTATTCTAAGCGGTTTCCAGTGGAAGAAAAATATTCTTTAACAGACCCTTCGGGTTCGCAGTCGCTCATGGGGGAAACCCCCAAGAACGCGCTGTCTCATCAAGTTCGTCGTTCATCTCGTTCAGTTTGTGCTAATTTCGCAGAAGCTTGGAGAAAAAGGAGATATAAAGCTGCTTTTGTAGCTAAATTGAGTGATTGTGAGTCTGAAGCAGCAGAAACTCAAGTTTGGTTAAAATTTGCTGTCAAATGTCATTATCTCACGGTTGAACAAGGAAGAGAACTTTACGGAACATACAATCAAATCCTTAGTGGATTAGTCAAGATGATTAAACATCCAGAAAACTGGTTACTCAACTAACTAATTCTTCCCACACTCCCCACACCTCCCACACTCCCACACTCCCACACTCCCCACACTCCCCACACCTCCCACACCTCCCACACCTTTCAAATTATTTATCTAACGACGGAGAAAAAACATGGCAGTACAAGAAGTTACCAGATTATTTAGAGCAGCTCAAGGTAATCCCAGCTTGCGCGAGCATTTAAATACTGCTCCCGATGCGAATACTTTCGTGAAAATGGCTCAGAAAGAGGGTTATGAGTTTACAGTTGATGAATGGAAAAAAGCCACGGGTTTTGCTGTGGAAGAGTTTGAATCTGAATTATCGGAAATTCCGGGAATTTAAGTAGGTCGGGGTTGAAAATCGTAGTTAAGACCGCATAAGTAGCAAGTAGCAAGTAGCAAGTAGCAAGTAGTAATAAGGGTTTAAAGACCATTTACATTTTGTTACATAGCTCTGTTTATTTCTGCCGATTTACTTAGTTTAAAAAATTGAATTAAAAAGGTTGAGTTTATTATCAAACTCAACCTTTTTTATATTTTTCTATTTAATTTAAGTTCAGCCTCAAATACTTAATATTTCCCCTTACCTTCTTTACCATTAATCAATAATTTTCCATTCTTACGTTCGATTGTAAGACTACTATTATTAGAAAATTTAAATGTATATTTAGGAATGTCAAAGCTAACTTTTGTGGCACCATCTACGATACAGTTCTTGATACTTTGCTCGTATTCTTTAGCTGTAGCTAATAATTTTTTATTGTGAAATTGACCTTTATCTATGAGGGGAGATAATCTATAAAGCTCTTGCTGTATTTGTTGAGCATGACTGAGGAAGCCATTAGCTGTTTTGTACAAACCAGTAATTCTACGAGTCATTAAAGTTTTGTACCATCTTCCCAGGTCAAAAAATGGGTGAGTTATTGCATGACGGTCACTAACTTCTGCTTTTTGAGTGCGTTCTTTTATAGAAGGAACTTGTCTTTGAATTGGTAAATTTCTGAAACTGTGACCTAAATTAGGTTTGCTAGTAGTTATAAGCGGTGAATTTGGGTGTGTTTCTTGTTCTGTGGAATCTGTACGAGAGCGATTAATTGGCGCAAATGGTCGGGTTTGAAGAAATTCAGATGAATCCTTATCAACTACCGGGTTTGAAACCTTTTTTTGAAGTTGTTTTTGCCTTGCCATAACAAATATAGTTTTTTTATTCCAAAAAATATTATTGTTATAGCTTGGCATAAATTTAAGATTTTTATAAATGAGTAATTATAGGTATTTTATGATTATTTTTCTTCAAATTAACTTCATAGTTATCAGGGTGTGTTGGGCTAAGTCCAACACACATAATTTTATTAACTAAGTAAGTCAGCGTTAAAAAAGAAAGGTATGTCATTGCAAGTGGAACGTTAGCGTTACTCTAACGAGTCGTGCCGCGCTGTTGCTTGCGTCGCTCGGAGAGCGATACACGGAGTGAGTCGTCAGACTAAGCGTCTCCCGGAGGGAGATAGTGAAACGAAGCATTCAGCGGAGCTGTGGCTCATCGCAAGGGTTTGATAGCGATTTACATTCTGTTACATAGTTCGTTTTATTTGTGCCGACTTACTTACAACCAGAGAGAGTCCTGTTGCTTAGTTTCATTTGTTGCAGACTCAAGCAAAAATTTCCAATCCCACTTACGATTAAATTGATCTTCTTCTCTAATTGCTGTAGAACCTCCGCTTGTTTTTTCGCCATTTGTTGTAGTTCCTACTAGTCCTGTTTGCATTCCACCACCGAACTTGTTGTATAAAAAACCTTTTCCATGTTCATAAATATGTTCATTTAAATTTTGGAATCCTGCACCTTCTGTTTGTACAAATGTGTTGAATCCATTTTTTCCATCCGGAACAACTCCAAACAAGATATGTCCTTTGACTTCAACTGGCAAATCTAGCCCTAATTGTGGACGAGTGGGATCTGATTCTTTGATTTCATCTGGTTTTTCGTAGTGAGAGGTTTCATTGTATCCTCCTGGTCGTCGTTTAAACATTTTCCCTTTGGCTAGTTCTTCTTTTGATAATTTTGCATCACTTACCGGATCATCCCACTTAACTCCACTGTGAAACTTACAATCATACAACCCTTGTCCTCCACTTCCAGCCCCGGTATTTTTATCCATCACATCGTTAGGTTTCAAATCTTTTTTATCATTACTCTTAGCCTTAGCAGCTAAAGGTTTAGCTAATTGAAAAAGAGTATCGTATACAGCAGCTCCATCTTTGAAAATGATGTGAGCCCCTTTATAAAACTGTGCAACAGCTCCTTTACCCAATCTTTTATTTACTTGATTGTCTAGGTATTGTAAAAAGACAAAGTGATCTTGATGTTTTTTTAATGTTTCTCGTTTTTTATTTAATTTTTCTTGTTCTTCTTTTTTCAGAGGAGATTCATCGACTTTATAACCTGACGCATCCCATAGTTGTGGTTTTCCTTGCTTATCTAACTTCATGGCAGCATGAATTCTGTCCCATTGATTAGGTTTAAAGTCACCCTTTGCTTTTTTTAGACTATTTTCATCAGCTTCATATTTTTTGTCTGGGTTATATATATTTGCCAATTCCGCAGCATGTTTGATTGTTCTTTGAACAACTGGTTGCTGGAATGTAGTTGAATTTGACTTATCCACCAAAGGTTTCATCTGTAACTCTTCTTCTTCGGAAACCTCCTTCAAAGATACTGCTTCTGATGAATTTATTCGCTGTACTACTTCAGATGCAACTGTGTCTGCTTCCTGCTCGTATTTATCCCCTGGCTCACCTATAGTCAGTTTTGGTTGAACAGTCAAATTACCAAAACTATGACCGATAGCTGGAGTTTTATTTGCTTTTCTTGATATATCTGAACCAGTAGATTTAGGTTGTGGTGCAAATGGTCGGGTTTGAAGAAATTGAGATGAATTTTGGTTTTGTACGAGGGGACTCAAAGGTTTTTTCTGAGGCTGTTCCTGCTCTGCCATACTAATATTTAATTGATAGTAAAAAATATCACTGTTATAGTTTGGCACAGCTTCGGAATATCATGTATGTTTTTATTGCTATCGGAATTTTATCCTCAAGCAGCAAATCTAGATTTTTTCTATTTTCTGATTTCTCTCTTAAGAAAGTAATTACAACTTATAAATGTCAGTAGTTCAGCCATGAGGAAAATACGCAATTATTTCTGTTTTTTTGGGCGAGAGAGAGTATATGCAAGAGTTTTCACTGATATCAAAAATGGTTATTTAAGTTACTAATTGTTTGCATGCTGAAGATTGTGATTAATAATGCAAAAAATCATCATAATTCTCGACAAATAGCTTTGACATGTGCCAAATTAGGTAAGTAACTTGAGTAATTTAACTGTTTACTAAGTAATTTCTCAATACCGTACAATATTGATGTTTTGCTTAGTTCGTGAAGTTATAATGCTGATTGTAGTATTTTTACTTAAGCCTTATTGAGCTAAGGATTCATCTGTAACACTAATGTGTCCGTTTGAATCTCTGATGTAAAAATTACGTATCGCAATAATTTTCAGTTGTGTTACCAAAATATTTATTTACTTTCTCGTGCGAAAAAATAAGTATGTTTGTTCTTTGCTAAATTTTTCTGATGAGAGATAGTTAGAGAAGAAGTGATTTCAATCTTTTTCAGACTTTTTTCAAGTATTTTACATTTATTAATGTAGGAATTTCGATGGTTTATAGTAGAAATTTGCTACTTATTGATAGACAAAGATTTATAGCTATTTCGAGTCGGAATACTTGAATTAATGGTTAATTAATCGAATTTTCTCTCATTAGAAAACAACCGCGAGAATAATCATGACTAAGTATCTATTCTCGATTGCATAAGATTGCACGCAACAGATATCTCAAAAATAAGGCTAAATAGTTTAGTTTCCGAGGATTATAAATAATGCCATTAGATTACTTTGCTCCTGGTGTCTACGTTGAAGAAGTAGATAGGGGTAGCCGTCCGATTGCTGGCGTCAGCATGAGTGTTGCGGGTTTTGTCGGTTTCACTGAGGATGTTCGCGGTGATGCTGAGTTATTCAAGCCCATGATGGTGACTAACTGGAGCCAGTATCTAGAGTTGTTTGGTAAAGCAGGTTCTGATGGGTTTACAGATTTCGATGCTTACTTACCTTTCGCGGTTCAAGGTTGGTTTCTAAACGGTGGTGGTCGCTGTTGGGTGGTAAGTATCGGTACTAAGTTACCCGGTTCTCCAGCACCTGAAGAATCAGAAGTCGCTACAAAAATGTTAACTTCTGGTGGTAAGCCATCTCTACAATTTAATCTCAAATTACCTGAAGCAGAAGGAGATGCACCAGCTTTACCTGCGAGCGGTCAGACTGGTGGAAGACTTGCGGTTTCAATTATTGATAGCGAACCAAAGCCTTTAGCAGAAGATGCTCCAGAAGATGCAGAACCACCTTTGAATACAGGTGAATTCTTCTCAGTTATCGTTCGTAACGGGGATGAAGTCCTCGAACGCTACGATAATTTGACCATGAATCCAGAAGTAGAGACTGCTGTTGCTGAATATGTTGAAACAGCTTTAGAAAGTTCTGAATTTATTAAAATAGCTAATATTTCTCAAACCGGACAAGCTCTTTCTCGTCGTCCCAACAACGGTTCTTATGAAATCGCTCCTCCACCTTATGTTGCCAAAGAAGAACATATGGCGAGAGATATGCAGGGAGCGCGTTCTGACAGGACTGGTTTACAGGGTATCTTTGAGGTAGACGAAGTATCAATGGTGGCTTGTCCCGACTTGATGAGAGTCTATCAAGATGGTCTGATGGATTTAGACCAAGTACATGGCATTATGGAAATGATGCTGAGTATGTGTGAAAATTCTTTCCCTGGACCTGCCTATAGAATGGCGTTGATTGACCCACCTCCAGTAAAACCAGGTAAAAATGACAACAATGCAGTTGCTCCCGAACAGCAGAAACCGCAAGATGTTTTCAACTGGTTGAGAGAATTTAATCGTCGTTCGATGTTTGGAGCAACTTATTATCCTTGGATAAAAGTAGCAAATCCCCGCAATGGTGGTAAGCCAATTATGGTACCTCCTTCCGGTCACATGATGGGATTGTGGTGTCGTACTGATGAGTCACGAGGAATCTTCAAAGCGCCAGCAAACGATACTCCACGGGGTGTATTGGGATTAGCTTATGAAACCAATATGCGCGAGCAGGAACTACTTAACCCAGTCGGTATAAACTGTATTCGTAACTTCGTTAGTTACAACAGAGGCTTTAAAGTTTGGGGTGCGAGAACTTTGGTAGAACCTGATAACGTTCAATGGCGATATATCAGCGTTCGTCGTTTGCTTAGTTATATTGAAAAGTCAATTGAAATTGGTACTCAATGGGTGGTTTTCGAGCCTAACGACCAAGACTTATGGGCAAGAGTTACCCGTACAGTTAGTAATTTCCTAGAACAACTTTGGCGTGAAGGTGCATTATTTGGTGGTTCTGCTGGTGAAGCATTTTTCGTTAAATGCGACGGGGAATTGAATACCCAAGAAACAATGATGCTAGGTCGTCTATACGTTGAAGTCGGAGTTTGTCCGGTACGTCCAGCGGAATTCGTTATCTTCCGCATTGGACAGTGGGCACCGGGGCAATAAAGTAACAAGTAGTAAGTAGTAAGTAATAAGTTATGAGTAATAAGTTATGAGTAAAGAATTGATTTACCTATAACTATTTAACAATACTAAGTGAAATATTTTATTACTTGCTACTTGCTACTTGCTACTTACTACTCCCTTCTTAACGAGTCATCAATAAAGTAAATCAAAAGAGTTAAGCGATGCCAGACTTAAAGCCAATCCCAACTAGTCGATTTTATGTAGAATTCGATGGTTTGTCAGAAAAGTTAGTTAAGAGTATTACTAATTTTGATTTTACAGGTCAAACTACAGGACACGAAAAGCCATTAGCCTCTACTAAAGACGGAAAAACTCTTTGGCAGACAACTTCAGGTGGATTTAAACAAAATCCTAACTTTACTATTGAAGTTTATCTAGCTGAAGGAGACATGGATTTTTACAATTGGGTAAAAGCAACCATGCCTAAAAGTGAAGGAGGAGATGGTAAATGGTCTGAAAGTCGCAAAAGCGGAGCCTTAGTTGGTTATGACAGCAGTGATGCGGAAATTATGCGCTGGAGTATCAAAAATGGCTGGATTAAATCTTATAAAGTCTCCGAATTTTCTTCAGATAGCAATCAGTTAGCAGTAGAGACATTTGAAATCGTTTGCGAACAAGTTGACCGGACGAAGTAATTTAAAAGTAGAAAGTAGCAAGTAATAAGTAATAAGTAATAAGTAATAAGTAATAAGTAATAAGTAATAAGTAATAAGTAATAAGTAATAAGTAATAAGTAATAAGTAATAAGTAATAAGTAATAAGTAATAAACTATTTTCCTTACCCTTAGTACTGTTACATAGTTATCAGTAAATAAATTATTCGCTCACTACTTACTACTTACTACTTACTACTTGCTACTTGCTAATTACTACTTACTACTCGCTACTCGCTACACAATTTATATATATAATTCAGGAGTTGAAATATGGCTAAAGGTGAACTTCTTGCTTGTTCTAAATTTTATGTTGCCTTTGATGGTTTGGATGATTTAATCGTTGCTAAAGTCAGTGGTATATCTATGGAATTGCAAACAGCTGGCGACCAAAGTCCTTTCGGTGTTACTAAGGGTGGGAAAGCTGCGATTCAAGCTACGGTGACTGGGGTTCAAAATGGTACGGTTACAGTTGAATATGTAGGTACAGTAGATGACAATCGCCTATTCAAGTGGTATGAAGAATCTCACTCTCAACCTACTACAGGTGGTGGTTCGAGTAATAAAGGAGCGTTAAAAACTGGCTCTATCGTTCTCTATAACCAGGCTGGAGATGAAGCCGCTAGATGGAATATGACAGGAGTTATGCCTAAAACATATAAAACTAGCCAAATGGAAGCTGGTAGTACCGATTTATTTAAAGAAACTGTAGATTTTGCTTTCCATTCTCTACATAGAGTTAAGTAAATTGAGTAGCGAGTAGTGAGTAGCAAGTAGCAAGTAGTGCTGGGGTTCATGACCTTCAAGCCAACCTACAAATACTTCCCCCTCTCAGCAATTACCAATTACCCAATCCAAAATCTAAAATCTAAAATCCAAAATCCAGATGACTAACCAACTGGAAGTTTTAACTTCTTCTAAGTTTTACCTTGAAATTAAAGTTGATGGAAGTGATGACCGCATTGACGGCTACTTCATGGAATGTCAGGGTTTCGAGCGTTCCCAAGATGTCATAGAGTTTTGTGAGGTTACACCCCAAAAATGGGGTGGAAATGGTTCTGCTGTTGGTCGAGTCGTTCGCACAAAAATGCCCGGAAATTCTAAAAGCAGTAATTTAACTTTGCGACGGGGTATGACTTCATCAAAAGTTATCTGGGAATGGTTTCAAGCTGTCGAGCAGGGAAATTGGGCAAAACAGCGGCGAAACGGCGATTTAACCCTTTACGACCAAGCTGCCAACGAACAGGCAAGATTTCGATTTATGGGTGCATGGCCCATAAAATATAAAATTGCCGACCTTGGGGTGGGTAAAAATGAGTTTGAAATCGAAGAGATGGAATTAGCTATTGATGAATTCTCTCGGGTTCAGTAGAGGGAGTAGTAAGTAGGAAGTAGTAAGTAGGAAGTAGGAAGTAGCGAGTAGCGAGTAGTAAGTAGCGAGTAGCGAGTAGCAAATAGCAAGTAGTGAGTAAGTTATTCTACTTATTACCAATTACCAATTACCAATTACCAATTACCCATTACCAATGCAAACAGAGTTTGAATTTACTTTACCTAAAGGTTATATCGATAACGATGGTAATGTCCATCGTAAGGGTGTGATGCGTTTGTCACGGGCTATGGATGAAATTGTGCCGTTACGCGACCCGCGAGTCAAATCAAATCCGGCTTATGCAACTGTGATTATTTTGACGCGGGTTATTGCTCGTTTGGGTGCTTTGGATGAGGTGACACCTATGGTTGTGGAAGGCTTATTTGCTTGCGACCTTAATTATTTACAAAAGTTTTACCGTCAAATAAATGAGTTAGAATCGGAAATCGAACAAGTAGAAGCGATAGCTAATACTTAACAATTTACTGTATAAATAGTTGATGGTAGCTACAGAATTTGAGTTTACGCTTCCCCGTGGTTTTGTGGATGAGTCAGGAAAGGTTCATCGTCATGGTGTAATGCGGTTGGCAACTGCTAAGGATGAAATGACGGTACAAAAAGACCGAAGAATCAAAGAAAGTCCTGAATATGCAACTTTGATTATGTTTTCTCGGGTAATGGTTAGTTTAGGAACTTTAACTGAAGTTACACCGGAATTATTAGAAAATCTATTTAGCGTTGATTTGAGCTATTTGCGGGAGTTTTACAACCGCATTAATCAACAAGGTAATTTGGAAATTCCCGTTCATTGTCCCCACTGCGATAATCGATTTAGTACGGAGCTAGCATTGTCGGGGGAATCGTAGGCTACCCCTCAGAACAGCTTTATGAGGAGGTAGCCTGTATTGCATCTGAATTTCACTGGTCATTAGAAGAAATTGTGCTTCTCGAACATGGCGATCGCCGTCGTTGGGTTGGAGAAATTGGAAAACTTAGACAAGCGATTGATGATATGCGGGATTAAATATGAAAAATAATATTGACAGTAAAATAACTCAATCTGCCAGTCAAATTTTAGACAGCCCATTAATGGTGCAAAAACTTTGCGATCGCGTTTACGAATTATGGCTTGAAGAGCTTCGTCAGCAAAGAGAACGCAGTCAAACACGTAGGAACTAATATGAGTAAAATGCCATTAAGAAGAAGTTACAGGACAAGCAGTGGTATAAGCACAACAGGTAATGCAAATACGAAGCCATTAACTAAAACAAGCAGTAATTTAAACTATATAACTGGTAATCGTTTTTATGTAGGGATAGAAAGCAGTATTTCAGCTTCGTTTAGTGAATGTCAGGGGTTGGGTGTAAAAGTGAAGTATGAGACTTATCACGAAGGAGGTGTTAACGACCAACAGCGAATATTTTTAGGACAACCTGAGTTTTCGGAAGTCACTCTTAAGCGTGGTATGAGTGATGACTTGGTATTCTGGAATTGGGCTAGTCAGGTAATGAAAACTGATGGGAATAAAGCCATAGAGCGACGCAATGTCAATATATCAGTGTTTAACCAAGCTGGTGAAACAATGCAGTGTTGGACGCTGATTGGTGCTGTCCCAGTCGGTTGGAAAGCACCTTCATTAGCAGCAGATTCGACAAACGTTGCAATTGAAGAATTAACTTTGATTTATGAAGGTATCAAAGTTGCTAAATCAGGAAGTCATTCAGCAACTTCTCTCAATGGACGCAATAATGGGTATTTTGGTAGTAATTAACAAATGGCTAAGTCTGAATCACCTTCTGGAGAAAATTTAGAGTCACAAAAAATTTCATCATCGGAACCCCTTGGTAACAGTAATCCATTACTACCGCAATTTTTGGTACCTTTAGGAACGCAATCTATTTCCGTTTTACAACCTAAAATTTTTTCTCCTAAATTAATAGATGATTTTTCCAGAACTACATTTGAAGATTCTCCTTTTTTCGATGAGTTTCATCCTCAGATTTCAGCGAAAACCGAAACTCAACCAATTCAGCGTAATTCAGAAACAAGGTCAGACACATCTGTAACACCGTCTTTTTTTAATGGAGAGCAAAATATAAATGAGCATTCGTCATTTGATTTTACGACTCAAGCAAACCCGATAAATATTATAAATCGGGAGCATGATGAAGTTAAAACACCTTTAAAAACACAAGATGACGAAATTTATTCAACTTCTACGGAGATAATTACAGAATCGGAGATAAAAAACGATTTTTCAGCAGATAGTATACAGAGAAATACAGATTTACAAAATCCGTCACGACCTAAAGATATAAATATACAAACAAAATCCCAATTTTCAACTTCACCAACAATCACGAATCAAATTGGGGAAGAATTTCAAAATTATACTTTTCCACAAGAATCCGAATTCACTACACCTGAGATATCAACATCGGAAAATTTTAATCAGTTACAAACTTCTTTATCTACATATACAGAAGTTGTTGAAGATAACAATTTAGTTAAACAACAAGCAACCGACATTATAAATAAATCCCAATTTTCAAGTTCACCAACAATTAGTAATCAAGCTGGGGAAGAATTTCAAAATAATTCTTTTCCACAAGAATCCGAATTAATTACACCTGAGATATCAACATCGGAAAATTTTAATCAGTTACAAACTTCTTTATCTACAGAAGCTGTTGAGGATAACAATCTTGTTAAGCAACAAGCAACCGATATTATAAATAAATCCCAGTCTTCTTCACCAGCAATTAGTAATCAAGTTGAAGAAGGATTTCAAAATACTACTTTTCCACAACAATCCGAATTAATTACACCTGAGATATCAACATCGGAAAATTTCAATCAGTTACAACCTTCTTTATCTACATCTACAGAAGTTGTTGAAGATAACAATCTAGTTAAACAACAAGCAACTGATTTTATAAATAAATCCCAGTCTTCTTCACCAACAATTAGTAATCAAGCTGGGGAAGAATTTCAAAATAATTCTTTTTTACAAGAATCCGAATTAATTACACCTGAGATATCAACATCGGAAAATTTAAATCAGTTACAACATTCTTTATCTACAGAAGTTGTTGAAGATAACAATCTAGTTAAACAACAAGCAACTGATTTTATAAATAAATCCCAATCTTCTTCACCAACAATTAGTAATCAAGTTGAAGAAGGATTTCAAAATACTACTTTTTTACAACAATCCGAATCCAATACACCTCATATATCAACATCGGAAAATTTAAATCAGTTACAACCTTCTTTATCTACAGAAGTTGTTGAAGATAACAATTTAGTTAAACAACAAGCAACCGACATTATAAATAAATCCCAATTTTCAAGTTCACCAACAATTAGTAATCAAGATGGGGAAGAATTTCAAAATAATTCTTTTTTACAAGAATCCGAATTGATTACACCTGAGATATCAACATCGGAAAATTTAAATCAGTTACAACCTTCTTTATCTACAGAAGTTGTTGAAGATAACAATCTAGTTAAACAACAAGCAACTGATTTTATAAATAAATCCCAGTCTTCTTCACCAGCAATTAGTAATCAAGTTGAAGAAGGATTTCAAAATACTACTTTTCCACAACAATCCGAATTAATTACACCTGAGATATCAACATCGGAAAATTTAAATCAGCTACAACCTTCTTTATCTACATCTACAGAAGTTGTTGAAGATAACTATTTAGTTAAACAACAAGTAACAGATATCATAAATAAATCACAATCTTCTTCACCGACAATTAGTAATCAAGCTGGGGAAGAATTTCAAAATAATTATTTTTTACAAGAATCCGAATTGATTACACCTGAGATATCAACATCGGAAAATTCAAATCAGTTACAACCTTCTTTATCTACAGAAGTTGTTGACGATAACAATCTAGTTAAACAACAAGCAACCGATTTTATAAATAAATCACAATCTTCTTCACCGACAATCACTAATCAAATTGGGGAAGAATTTCAAAATACTACTTTTCAAGCAGAATCCGAATTCACTACACCTGAGATATCAACATCGGAAAATTCAAATCAGTTACAACCTTCTTTATCTACAGAAGTTGTTGACGATAACAATTTAGTTAAACAACAAGCAACCGATATCATAAATAAATCACAATCTTCTTCACCGACAATTAGTAATCAAGTTGAAGAAGGATTGAACAATAATACTTTTTTACAAGAATCCGAATTCACTACACCTGAGATATCAACATCGGAAAATTCAAATCAGTTACAACCTTCTTTATCTACAGAAGTTGTTGAAGATAACAATCTAGTTAAACAACAAGCAACCGACATTATAAATAAATCCCAATCTTCTTCACCAACAATTAGTAATCAAGCTAGGGAAGAATTTCAAAATAATTATTTTTTACAAGAATCCGAATTAATTACACCTGAGATATCAACATCGGAAAATTCAAATCAGTTACAACCTTCTTTATCTACAGAAGTTGTTGAAGATAACAATCTAGTTAAACAACAAGCAACCGACATTATAAATAAATCCCAATCTTCTTCACCAACAATTAGTAATCAAGCTAGGGAAGAATTTCAAAATAATTATTTTTTACAAGAATCCGAATTAATTACACCTGAGATATCAACATCGGAAAATTTCAATCAGTTACAACCTTCAATAGATAATAAAGATATAAAAACCGAACAAGAAATTACTCAAACTTCCGAAACTCAGGAACAAATTTCTAAAATAGATAGTAACTCACCACTTGCTGAAAATTCAATCCAACGTTCTTCTATAACTGAAGAATCTCAAATTACTATTCCCACCACCGAAAATAACCAAAATTCAACTTCACTTTACTCAACATCTGACAACCAATCCGATATCGGAATAGATACCGATTCACCACTTGCTGAAAATCAAATCCAACGTTCTTCTATAACTGAAGAATCCAAAACCACTATCCCCACGACTGAAAATAAGAATTCCTCAATCGGAACAAATACAAACTCACCACTTGTTGAAAATATAATCCAACGTTCTTCTATAACTGAAGAATCTCAAACCACTATTCCCACCACCGAAAATAACCAAAATTCAACTTCACTTTCTTCAACATCTGACAACCAATCCGATATCGGAATAGATACAAACTCACCACTTGCTGAAAATCAAATCCAACGTTCTTCGGTAGCTAAGGAATCTCAAAATACTATTCCCACCACCGAAAATAACCAAAATTCAACTTCACTTTCTTCAACATCTGACAAACAATCCGATATCGGAATAGATACCGATTCACCACTTGTTGAAAATTCAATTCAACGTTCTTCTATAACTGAAGAATCTCAAAATACTATTCCTACAACAGAAAATAAGAATTCCTCAATCGGAATAGATACCAACTCACCACTTGCTGAAAATTCCATTCAACCTTCTTCCATAGCTAAGGAATCCCAAAATACTACCCCCACTACCGAAAATAATCAAAATTCAACTTCACTTTCCT